>NZ_WMDZ01000001.1:0-1200000 GCF_021735935.1 Sulfitobacter sp. M39 | reverse complement strand
GCCGGATACTGGGACGCAATCCAAGAGGTGCTGAACCGCCACGACATCCTGCTGATCGCGGATGAGGTCGTGACCGGCTTTGGCCGTCTAGGGACGATGTTCGGGTCGGATCACTACGGGCTGAAACCCGATCTGATCACCATCGCCAAGGGGCTGACCTCGGCCTATGCGCCGCTGTCGGGGTCGATCGTATCGGACCGGATGTGGAAGGTGCTGGAACAGGGCACGGACGAGAACGGCCCCATCGGTCACGGCTGGACCTATTCGGCGCATCCGATCTGTGCCGCGGCGGGTGTCGCGAACCTCAAGCTCATCGACGACCTGAACCTTGTCAGCAACGCGGCCGAGGTGGGCGGATATCTGAACGCCTCGATGAAAGAGGCGCTTGGCGATCATCCGAATGTGGGGGACATCCGTGGCGAAGGGCTGCTTTGCGCGGTGGAATATGTGGCCGACAAGGCAGACGCCACGCCGCTTGACCCTGCTGCCAAGGTGGGGGCCGCGATCTCTGCCGCGATGCTGGAACGCGGCGTGATCGCCCGTGCCATGCCCCAAGGCGACATCACCGGCTTTGCCCCGCCCTTCTGCATCACCCGCGCAGAGGTCGATACAGTCGTCGCCGCGACCGCGGATGCGGTAAAAACCGTGCTGGGATAAACGCCCCGGTTCGCCTTGTTTCGCAGGGCGAACCGACCCCCACAGGTGGGGCATACTGCGGGCGCTAACACGGCGCTTGGCCGTTGCAGCCCCTGATTGTTTGCGCAATGACTACCCCAAGCTACGGGAGGAGCGCAGATGCCACATTGGTCACAGGCGATCACGGATCGCATACAAACAGAAACCCATTTTGACGGTCGCGAGATCAAATGCTTCAAGGATCGCCCCGCCGACCTGAACGCCATGCTCGCCGCGGCCTTTGCCCGCGCCCCCGATCAAGAGGCCGTGGTCAGCGGCGAGACCAGACTGACCTATACCGAGCTTGACCTACACGTGGGCCGCATCGCCGCAGGGCTGCGCGCGCGTGGGGTCGAAAAGGGCGACCGCGTTGCGCTGCTGCTGTCGAACCGCTGGGAATTCATCGCGACCATGATGGGCTGTCTGCGGCTTGGCGCGATTGCCGTGCCGATCAACATCCGCGAAGGCACGCCAGAGCTGGCGTTTATCCTGCGACAATGCGGTGCCAAGATCGCCGTGCATGGCATGGATGTCGCCGACCGCCTGCCCGCACCGGCCGATCTGCCCGCGCTGACCCACCGCTTTTGCGTTGGCGGCACAGTGGTTGGGTCCGACGCTTTCGATACGCTGCCCGCACAGACTCCGCTGACCGACGCCGTGCCGCTGCACGAGGATGACATCGCGGTGATCCTCTATACCTCCGGCACCACAGGCCAGCCCAAAGGGGCCACGCTGACCCATCTGAACATCGTCCATTCCGCGATGCATTTTGAACTTTGCATGGAGCTGGGGGCCGGTGAACGCTCCCTCCTCTGCGTGCCCGCAAGCCATGTGACCGGGTTGGTCGCCACCGTCTTTACCATGCTGCAAACCGCAGGCTGCACCGTGATGATGGAGGTCTTCGGTGCACATGAGTTCCTATCGCTGACCGCCGACGAAAAGGTAACGCAGACGCTGATGGTGCCAGCGATGTACAACCTGTTCCTGCTGCGCTGCAATGTCGACGACTACGACCTGCAACACTGGCGGATCGGGGGCTACGGCGGCGCACCGATGCCGCAATCCACCATCACCGAGCTGTCGGAAAAGCTGCCGAACCTCTGCCTGATGAACGCCTATGGCGCGACGGAGCTTACCTCTGCCGTGACGATCCTGCCGATGGGGTTCGGCACCAAACGCGCGGATAGCATCGGCATCGCCGTACCCTGCGCCGATATCCGCATTGTCGATCCTCAGGGCAACGACGTGCCCGACGGCACCCATGGGGAGCTTTGGATCAAGGGCGCGATGACCGTGCCCGGCTATTGGGACAACCCCGACCGCACTGCCTCCGAGTTTCACGACGGCTACTGGAAAAGCGGCGACATGGGGTCACGCGACGCCGAGGGGTTCATCTGCCTGCACGACCGTCGTAAGGATATGATCATTCGCGGCGGCTATAACATCTACAGCGCCGAGGTCGAAAACGCCCTGACCGCCCACCCCTCCGTGATCGAATGTGCCGCCATCGGATGCCCTGATCCGGTGCTTGGCGAAAAGATGCATGTGTTCATCCACACCACGGACACGGCGCTGGATCTTGATACGATCAAGGCTTTCGCACGCACAAAGATGGCGGACTACAAAGCGCCGGATTTTGCGACATTCGAACCCGATCCCCTGCCGCGCAACGCCAATGGCAAGATCGTCAAGAACACGCTTCGCGACAGGCTGAAGGCGCAGGCCTGAGGGCATAAAGAAAGCCGCAGCGCACATTGGCGCTGCGGCTTTCATCTGTGTCGGTTCAGGCGCGATCAGGTCGCGGCCGGTTGCTCGTAGGCCAGTTCATGGTCGCCAAGGTCCATGATGTCTTCGCCGGATTTGTCCCACTCGGCCCGATCTTCGTCCGTCGCTTGTGGCGAGAACAGACCGGTCACCGCATAGAACACACCGATCAGCGGTGCAGTCCAGCAGGCAAAGGCCAGCGGGATATACAGCAGGTTGGTCAGGTTACCGTCCATGACCCCCAGCCCCAAGGCCGAGATCACAAAGGCACCACCGGCGTTCCACGGGATCAGCGGGCTCATCAGCGTGCCGCCCTCTTCCACCGCGCGGCTGAGGTTCAGGGTCGAATAGCCCATCCCACGGTACAAGGGCGCGTACATACGACCCGGCAGCGCAATAGAGATATAGGGATCACCTGCAACCATATTGGTCGCAAAGGCCGTCCCGATGGCCGAGCTTTGTACCGCGCCAAAGCTTTTCACGCGGCTGACGATTGCCATAATAATTGCCTCCAGACAGCCGGTGCGCTCCAGCGCGCCGCCAAAGCCCAAGGCAATCAACATTAGCGAAATGGTCCACATCATTGACTGGATACCGCCCGCGTTCAGCAGACTGTCGATGTCGGCGATGCCCGTGTCGATGGAATAGCCCGACTGCGCAAAGGCGAACACGTCATGCAGCCCCGCGCCCTGCCAGAAAATCGCCACCAGACCACCGGCCAGCACACCGGCAAACAGCGACGGCAGCGGCGGCTTCTTCATCAGCGCCAGTACAATCACGATCAAGGCGGGTGTCAGCGGGATAATCCCGAGGCTAAAGCGTTCCTCCAGACCGGTTGTGATCTGATTGATGCTGCTAACGTCGCCCGCGCCCTCTTCGATCAGCATAAAGCCGACGACCACATAGATCACCAGCGCGATAAGCATCGCAGGGACCGTCGTGGGCAACATGTTCTTGATGTGGTCGAACACATTCGTGCCCGTCACCGCAGGCGCAAGGTTCGTCGTATCCGACAGCGGCGATACCTTGTCGCCAAAGAACGCGCCCGACACGACCGCACCAGCAGTCCAATAGGCCGGAATACCGAAACCCGCACCAATCCCCATCAGCGCCAGACCAATGGTGCCGACTGTGCCCCAGCTGGTCCCCAACGACAGGGAAACCACCGCACAGAGGATCATGGCGGCTGCCAGAAAGATCGACGGGGTCAGCAAGGTCAGCCCGTAATAGATCAACGTGGGCACCGTGCCCGACGCGATCCAGACGCCGACGATCATGCCCACCACGATCAACACCGCCAGTGACGGCATCGACACGTGGATCACGTGGAACACGCCTTCGCGAATGTCCATCCACGTCTGACCGCGAAACACACCCAGCAGGGACGTGATGGCCAATCCGAGGATCAGGGGAATATGGGGCGTGAAGTCGCCATAGTAGAAAAGTTGCAGCGCCAGAAGGCCAAGCGTCAGAACGACGGGCAGCAGCGCCAGCGGGAGCGATGGAAGGTCTTTATTGTCCATTTTGTCCTCGTTTTTGTATTCTTGTTTACCGATACACACACAGATTCCCTTTAGGGTGGCATTGCGGGCCTGTGATGCCAACCAATCTTATTCTAGGGCGGTCCGGTGGTATTTCAGGCGATTTTCCGCTGTTTTTTGAAGAGGCTAGACAAAACCGTCACGTAGCCTTGCTATGTCATTGCGAATATTACCGGATGATGACGCGCCGAATTCGCGATTTTCGCGTGAACCCCGCACTGTGCAGCAAAAGTTTGCGCATCTGGCTTCATGTTATTGAACTTCCCGCGTAATTATATGAATTCTGCAATGCAGCAACGAACAGGAATCATTTTTGATGCATCATTTGTCTCGCTCCCGCCCAATGTCTCGCCGGTCCGTATTGCGCGCAGGGGGGGCCGCCTTGGCATTCGCCGCGGCGACCGGTTTGCAAGACACTGCCGCATGGGCGCAGGCCGGTGATACGGCGGAGCCTTTTTCCTTTGATATCCTGATCGAACGGGCACGCGGTCTTGCCGGTGAGGAATACACTGCGCCGACGCAATTGGGCGAGCCCTTCACCACGCTGGATTACGACGACTACCGCAACATCCGCTTCCGCGAGGACAGCGCGATCTGGAAAGGCCCCGCAGCGCAAGCGGTGGTACATGCCTATCACCCCGGCTGGTTGTTCGACGGCACCGTGTCGCTCTACGAGGTCGTCGACGGCAAGGCACAGCCGCTTGGCTTTACCTCGGACGATTTCATTTACCAGTCCAAAGCGCTTGAAAAAATTCCAGCCGGCACAGAGCTGCCCGGCGTCGCGGGCTTCCGCATGAATGCCCCGCTGAACGATCCGCAACAGTTCGACGAGATCGTGTCGTTCCTTGGGGCAAGCTACTTCCGTGCCTTGGGCGCGGGTAACCGCTATGGCCTGAGCGCGCGCGGGCTTGCGGTGAACACTGCCACCTCCGAACCCGAGGAATTCCCCCGCTTCAGCGCCTTCTGGCTGCAACGTCCCGCGCCGGGCGAGACGAAGATGACCTTTTACGCCCTGCTGGAAAGCCAGTCGGTCGTGGGGGCGTACAAGTTCACCGTGACCCCCGGTGCCACCACCACGATGGATGTGACCACCGAACTGTTCTTCCGCCAAGACGTGCAGCAACTGGGCATCGCGCCGCTGACATCGATGTATCTGTTCGGGCTGAACGATCAGGGCGGCTTTGACGATTACCGTGCCCGCGTCCACGACAGCGAGGCGCTGGTGGTCAACACCGGCCAAGACACGCTGTTCCGCGTGCTGAACAACCCGCCCAAGCTCGCCAATTCATACTTTGGTGCGCAATCGCCGAAATCCTTTGGCCTTGTGCAGCGCCACCGTGCCTTTGACGACTATCTGGACGCCGAAGCCCACTATGAACTGCGCCCGACGCTGATGGTCGAACCCAAAGGTGACTGGGGCGAAGGCATGGTCCGCTTGATCGAGATCCCGTCGGATCTGGAGGGGAACGACAACATCGTCGCCTTCTGGACCTACAAGAACGGGTTCGCCGCGGGTGATAGCAAAAGCATTTCCTACCGTCTGAACTGGGGGATGAACCCGCCCGGCGCGTCTTCGACACTTGCCCAAGTATCGCGCACTCTTGCCGGAAATGGGGGCATCGCGGGCGTAAAACCGCGCAATGATCGCCGAAAGTTTGTGATCGACTTCGAAGGTGCAACTTTAGGGGAACCAAACGCCGAGAACGTTGTTGAAGCCAATGTAAACATCGCCGGCGGGACAATTGCAGGACAAGTGCTGCAGCAGATCGACGGCCACGATCACATGTGGCGACTGGTTCTAGAAGTCGTCGCCGAAACTGATGCAATGGTTGAACTGCGCGCCAATCTGGTCGCGGGCGACCGTAGCTTGACCGAGACTTGGGTATACCAATGGCTGAAAGAATGAATACTTCTGTGACATCAACTGCGACCACCGAACAAATGACCGACTTTGACCGTTATGCGCCTCGCCCTGCCCCGCTGGATATGCCGCGGCAGGTGCTAGAGCATGATGCCCGCCCCTCCCTGTTCGAGGTGGTGAGCCGCATCTTCATGCGTAATGCCTGACATGCCCTCTTATTTGCGCGATGGTGCCACGCGGGTCAGCCGCATTGGCACCATTTGCTTTGCCTTGCTATGCGCAACAGCGGCAGCCGCGACACTGGCGCAAGCGGGGCTTAATACCGGATTTGATATCTGGGACGGCTTCGCCGTGGCGCTTATCGCGCTGACGACTGCGTGGTTGGCATGGGGGGCGGGGCAGGCGTTTTTGGGCGTGCCCTCTTTTGACCCCCTCCCTGATATGGACCTGAGCAACGCGGATTTCCCCCCGACGGCGATCCTTGTGCCGATCTGCAACGAAAACCCGACCGAGGTTTGCGCGCGCATTATGGCAATGCGCCAATCCATGCAGGCCTCGAACGTACCCGTCGATTTCGCCATTCTGTCCGACACCTTCGACCCCGACGCCCTGATCGCAGAGCGCGCGGCGCTAGCCCCGCTATTGGGCGATGACAGCGCTGCGAACCCGGTTTACTACCGCAACCGTACCGACCGATATGGCCGCAAGGCGGGCAACGTCGAGGATTTCATTCGCAAATCCGGCGGGGCTTATGAATACGTCGTGATCCTTGACGCCGACAGCTTGATGGAGGGCGATACGATCCGCCATCTTGTCGCACGGATGGAGGCAGACCCGACTCTTGGCCTGCTGCAAACCCTGCCCAAGATCTTTGGCGCGGGGTCGCTGTTCGGCCGCGCGATGCAATTCTCGGCCAGCTTTCACTCGCCCGTTTTCGCACGCGGTTTGGCCCGTATGCAGGGGCGGGCGGGCCCCTTTTGGGGGCATAATGCCATCGCACGTGTGCGCGCCCTGTCGCAATGCTGCGGCCTGCCTGAACTCAGCGGCCCTGCCCCTTTCGGCGGCACCATCCTAAGCCATGACTATGTTGAAGCCGCCCTGCTGGTACGCGGCGGCTGGCGTGTAGAGATGGACCCCCGCATCGCCGGCTCCTTCGAGGAAGGCCCCGACAATCTGCTCGCCTTTGCGCGCCGTGATCGCCGCTGGTGTCAGGGCAACCTGCAACACATGCGTCTGGTCGGTGCCCCCGGCCTGCACGGGTGGAGCCGGTTCGTCTTCGTCCAGGGGATCATGGCCTATCTGGTGTCGGTCGCTTGGGGGGCCTTCCTGATCGTGTCGCTGCTGGCCGCCGCGACCAATGCCAGCCCTGATTATTTCCCCAACGCCTATCAGCTTTTCCCGGTCTTCCCCGACGACAAGACCTTCCAGATCGTAGCGCTCGCCTTTGGGATCGGCGGACTGCTGTTGCTGCCCAAGCTCGCGATCTTTGGCGAAGCGGCTGCAACGGGCCGCGCCAAGGGGTTTGGCGGGGCGCTGCGCGCGCTTGGCTCTGTCCTGTCTGAAATTCTGCTGACCGCGCTGATTGCGCCCGTCATGCTGATGTATCAAAGCCGCGCCGTCGCCGAGGTCTTTGCGGGCAAGGATGGCGGCTGGCCCGCAACCGCACGCGGCGAAGGGCGGCTTACCCTCGCTGAAAGCTGGCGTGCCAGCCGTTGGGTGTCGCTGTTCGGGATCGCGGTCACCGTTGCCGTCTATCTCTGGGTGCCGAACCTGATCTTCTGGCTCTTGCCGGTGACGCTGCCCATGTCCATCGCGCCGCTGTTGATCGCCGTTACCTCGCACGAGAGCACCGGCCAAGTCTTTACCACGCCGCAAGAGCGGGCCACGCCCGCCGTCATTGCAGCATATCGCGACAACCTGAGATCGGGTGCCGCCCCAGAAGGATCGTCGCATGACACAATCGTCCAACCGGCCTGACGCCCAGCTTATTCCCATCCGGCGCGGCGTCGACCTGCCGCGCCGCGCCCGCGATCCGCGCATCGATGCGTTTCGCGGGCTGGCGCTGATCATGATCATCATCGACCACATGCCCGGCAACCCGTGGGAGCATCTGACCATCCGCAACATCGGGTTCTCCGACGCGGCAGAGGCGTTCTTTATTATGTCGGGCATCGCGGCGGGCATCGCCTATTCCCCCGCCATCGGCCGCTGGATGTCGGGCGAGCTGCGTCTATGGGATGCGATGGCACCGCTGTGGCGGCGGGCGTGGCAGCTTTATATCGTGCATATCGTGCTGACGGTCGCGGCCATCGGTCTTTATGCCTGGGCGGCAGATACGTTTGTGCGCTCGGAATTCCGCGTGATGCACAACCTTGCCCTCTTGTATGACCAGACCGGTGCCGCGATGGCGGGGCTGGTCACGCTGGGATACCAGATCGGCTATGTGAACATTCTGCCGTCCTATACCGTCTTGCTGCTGGCAGGCCCTGCGCTGATCGCCGCTGTACTTTACGCGCCGCGCACGACCTTGGCCGTTGCGGGGGCGTTCTGGCTTTATGCAGGAGCCACCCGACTGACCATCCCGAACCACCCCGGTGGCGGCGGCTGGTTCTTCAACCCGCTCACCTGGCAGTTCATCTTTGTCGTCGGCCTTGCCATTGGCGTGCGTCATCGCAAGGACGAACGGCTGGTCCGCAACTCTCCGATCCTGTTCAAGCTGGCGCTCGGCGTGTTGCTGTTCATCTTTGCTTGGCGCTACGTGCCCGGTCTGGGATCGTTCATGAATCACAAGATGGCGCAGCTTGGCGGGCTTGGCCTTCCCAGCAACATCACGACGCACAACAAGTCGATGCTGGCGCTGCCGCGATTGGTGCATATCCTCGCGCTGGTCTACGTGCTGTCGTGCCTGCCTGTGGTGACACGGATCTGTGCGCATAATCTGGCCGCCCCCTTCCGGCTGATGGGCAGCCACGGGCTGCTGGTGTTTGGGCTTGGCACCATACTTGCCCTGGCGGGGCAAATCATGATGGATATCGAACCCACGATGACGGCCTTGCCGTGGACACTGCCCCTTGTTGCAATTGCTGTGTGCTATGCCGCCGCCCTGCTGGCCGAAGCCGCACGCAAACAGCCGCAGCCAAAACAACCCGCCCCCCCAAAGGCAGAGATCCCTCGGGCAGAGGTGATTACCGGCAGTTCAACGGCGTAATGGTGCGCTCCTAGCCCACCCCGATGATGTAATCTCCCGATGTGCGAACATATCCGCGCATCGGGTTTTCTTTACATCAAAGACCCCCCATAAGCGAAAAGCAGTGGAAATAGGGAATGTTCCCCTATCTCGTAGTGTAATTTAGTGATGTCGAAAGAGGCCCCCATGTCAGAAACCCGAAAGATCGCGATGCCAACCCAAGGGTGGCTCTACGTACTGACGGGGGTTGTGGTGGCACTCTTCCTGACGCTCGCCCCCTTTTCGGCGCATGCGCAATCGCTGTTCACCGGCGGCGGGTCTTCCGACACGGAAACAACCGAAACGACACCCGAGGCAGAGGCGAAGGCACCGCTGGATACCCTGCTAGAAGTGCTCAAAGACGATGACGCCCGCGCCGCGCTGATCGCGGACCTCGAAAAGTCGCTCGACGCCTCGGGCGACCCCTCGGGTGATGAAAACCCCGCGATTGAAACGATCACCGAAGCCGCGGATGCCGAAGGGGTATCGGTCGGGCGGCAAATCGCCCTGATCACCCAGCAGATCGGACAAGACACGGTCAGCACGCTCACCTCTTTCTGGAACGGGTTCGAACGCGGCGGCAAGGTCTTCTCTGGCCTCAGCGGTGCGGAGCTGACCGTATTGCTGGAAGCGATCCCTGGCCTGCTTGCGGTCATTGCGATCACCGTCGCGCTCTTTGTGGTGCTGCGCTACCTTGCGCGGGGGCTATATGCGCGCATGGGGCGCACGGCTGAACATGTGGGTATCTTCCGCTCTATCGGGCTGTTTCTGGGGTCGAACCTGCTGGACGCCTTTATCGTCATCGTGGCTTGGGCCGCTGGTTATCTGATCACCATCCTCGCCGTTGGCGAAGTCGGGCAGATCGGCATCCGCCAGTCGATGTATCTGAACGCCTTCCTGCTGGTAGAAATGACCAAAGTCGTCATCCGGTCGTTCCTGTCGCCCGTTGCGTCGGGTCTGCGTCTGGTGCCCGTCGGCGACAAGGCCGCAGCGGCGCTTACCCGCTATCTGAGCATCGTGGTCAGTGTTCTGGGCTACGGGCAACTGCTGGTCGTGCCAATCGTCAACCAAAGCGTCAACACGGCCGCGGGCGCTGGCGTGTCGGCTCTTCTGTCGGTTCTGGTGCTGCTGTATTTTGTCTACATCGTGCTGCGGCGTCGCAAGGCCGTCACCCGCTGGCTGCAAAGCGAGGCGGACCCCAGCGAGGCGGACCCCAGCGAGGCGCAAGCCGCCGAGGGTGTCGATCCGGCCACCATCGCAAAGGCGCGGCGCGGCTTTATCGCGCGCACGCTACACGGCTTGGCAGGCATCTGGCACTGGTTCGCGCTGGCCTATATCGCCGTGATGTTCTTTGTGGTCATGACCCAGCCCGCCGAGGTCACGCTGAACGCGATTGTCGGGTCGGGCAAGATCCTTGCGGCGATCATCATCGCTGCCCTGCTTTCGGGATGGCTGGCGCAGGCCGTGCACCGCGGCATTTCACTGCCCGAGGACGTGAACGCCAAGTTGCCGCTGCTGGAACGTCGCATCAACACCTTTGTCCCCCGCGCCTTCAGCGCCTTGCGGCTGTTCCTGCTGGTCTGCGTGCTGTTCTTTACGTTGGACGTGATAGGCACGATCGACGTGCGCAGCTGGCTTGAGGGGCAGGTCGGGCTGGCGGTGACCAAGGCGCTGATCTCTGTCGGGTTGATCCTGACGGTGGCCTTCGGCATCTGGCTCGCGCTGACATCCTTTGTCGACTACAAGCTGAACCCCGAATACGGGGCTGTGCCAACCTCGCGGGAAACCACCCTGCTGACTTTGCTGCGCAATGCGGCGACCATCACGCTGATCATCCTCACGCTGATGTTCGTGCTGAGCGAGATCGGGCTGGATATCGGGCCACTGCTCGCCTCTGCCGGGGTTTTGGGTCTGGCGATTGGTTTCGGCGCGCAGAAGATGGTGCAGGACATCATCACCGGCGTGTTCATCCAGTTCGAGAACGTCATCAACGTGGGCGATGTGATCACCGTGGGCGGCACCACTGGCACCGTCGAAAAGCTGTCGGTGCGCTCTGTGTCCCTGCGCGATGTGCAAGGGGTGTTCCACATGATCCCCTTCTCTACCGTGGATGTGGTCAGCAACTATATGCGCGGCTTTGCCTACACGGTCTGTGACATGGGCATCGCCTACCGCGAGAATGTCGAAGAGGCCAAGCAGGCCATGTACGACGCCTTTGACCGCATGATGGAGAACGAGCCCGAGATCGCCAATAGCATCATGGGAGAGCTGGAATGGTTCGGCGTTCAATCCCTTGGCGACAGCGCGGTGGTGCTGCGCGTGCGGATCAAGACCGACCCCGGTAAGCAATGGGGCATCGGGCGCATGTACAACGGCTACCTCAAGACGGTCTTTGACGAGCGCGGGATCGAAATCCCCTTCCCGCAGCAGACCATCTGGCTGGGCGAGAACAAGGACGGCACCACCCAGCCGTTCAAGATCGAAGGCCCCGCCGCGCAGGATACCGATACCGGCCCCCAAAAGGCCAAGACCGTGTCCAAGCCGATCAAGGCCGACGATGTGCCGGACAGCGATGATGCCGACGGCGACGGTGGTGCAGACCGCTAATCGGCGCGGATGACTGAGATAAAAAAGGCCCCCGATCAGCGCTGATCGGGGGCCTGTTTTGTATCGGATAGTCTTCGCGGGTGCTACATCACCGCTTCGATCAGATACGGGCCTTTATGTGCCAGCCCTGTTTCGATCGCGAGCTCCAGCGCTTCGCAATCACTAACCTGCGTCGCCTCTACCCCCATCGACTTTGCCATCTGCGCGAATTCCAGCGTCGGCTGATCAAGCGACAGCATATCCATCGCCTTGGGGCCTGCATTGCTGACGCCGACATTGGTCAGCTCGCCGCGCAGGATCTTGTAGACGCGATTGGCGAAGATCACGATGGTGATGTCCAGCCCTTCGCGGGCCATCGTCCAAAGCGCCTGCACCGTGTACATCGCGCTGCCATCCCCGATCAGCGCCATCACTTTGCGGTCAGGGCAGGCCACTGCCGCCCCGATAGCCACGGGCATGCCATAGCCGATGGACCCGCCGCAGTTGTTCACCCAAGTGTGTTTCGGGGCCCCTGCCGTTGCGGGGAAGAACGCGCGGCCTGTGGTAATCGCCTCGTCGATGATAATCGCATCCTCGGGGATGGTGCGCGCTAGGGCTTGCGCGATGCCGCCCGGCTCCAACGGGCCGCTGGGTTTGTCGGGGGTGGCGGCTTCGGCCACATGGGCGGGTGGAGTGTCCGCCGCACCCACACCGCGGCACAGCGCGTCCAGCGCCCCTGCGATATCCTGCGCGGTGGTACAGAGGTTGGTGATCTGCGTGCCCTCGGCGGTCAGGATCGCGGGCTTGTTCGGATAGGCGAAAAAGCCGATGGGTGCGCGTGCGCCCAGCAGAACGATGCGCTTGAACGGGGCCAGCGTCTCTAGCGCCTGATCAATGGGATAGGGCACGCGGTTGACCACCACACGCCCTGCCCCGCGTTCCTGCCGCGCATTGGCCCATTCGCTTAGCAGTTTGCAGCCCGTCTTGGCCGCGATCCGCCCCGCAATCTCAAGCATCTCGGCGCTCAGCGCGGCACCGCCCAACAGCAGCAGGCTGTCGGGGCCGGACAGCGCGGCGACAGCTTCCTCCAGCGCGGCTTCGTCAAAAGCAGGACGCTGCGCAGGCTCCAGCGCGGGCGCGACCGCGCCGCCTTCGTTCCAAGCGGTGTCACTGGGCAGCATCAGCGTCGCCACCTGCCCCGGTGCCACATTTGCCGCCTGCACGGCACGGGCCGCATCCGCGCCCACGTCCGCCGCCGACATGGATGTATGCACCCAATGGGACACGGGCCGCGCGATCCCTTCGATGTCAGAGGTCAGCGGCGCGTCCAGCTCGATATGCGTGACCGCATGTTCGCCGACAATATTCACCACGCCCGAGCCTGCCTTTTTCGCGTTGTGCAGGTTCGACAACCCGTTGGCGAGCCCTGGCCCCAGGTGCAGCAGGGTGCAGGCGGGCTTACCGGCCATACGGTAGTACCCATCCGCCGCCCCCGTCGCCACGCCCTCTTGCAGGACAAGGATCGACCGCATGCCGGGCACGTGATCCAGCGCGGCAACAAAGTGCATTTCCGACGTGCCGGGGTTGGTGAAACAGGTATCAAGCCCGCTATCGAGCAGCGTTTGCACAAGGCTATCGGCGCCATTCATCTGGTCTGTATCGTCTTGTTCGCTCATGTCATCTTCCTTGTTCACGCAGAAACCGCCGCCCAGAAGGGCGCGCGCAATTCTTTCTTGAGGATCTTCCCGATAGAGCTGCGCGGCAGCTCGTCGCGCAGTTCCACCGCCGACAGACGCTGGCTTTTACCCAGCTTGGCATTGGCGCCGGCGCAGATGTCATCGCCCGAACGCGTCGCCCCCTTGCGCAACACCACCAACCCGTAAGGCGTTTCGCCCCATGCGTCAGAGGGCACGCCGATCACGGCGGCATCCGTCACGTCAGGGTCGGCCAGCAGCACCAGCTCAAGATCGTCGGCATAGATGTTCAACCCGCCCGAGATAATCATATCTTTCTTGCGGTCCGACAGGATCAGAAAGCCGTCCTCGTCGAAACGGCCCATATCACCCGAGCGGAAGAAGACGTTGCCCGCTGCGTCGCGCCAGATGTAGTCAGCCGTCAGGTCATCGCGCCCGAAATACCCCGCCATCATCGTCGGCCCGCGGCCGCAAATCTCGCCCACCTCGCCCTTGGGAACCTCTGCACCGGTCTCGTCAATCAGGCGGATTTCATTGCCCGGCGCGGTCTGGCCCACCGTATGCAGCTTGTCGGGATGTTCGGCAGAATTCAGTACCGTGACCCCGCCGCCTTCGGTCAGACCGTAGTATTCCAGCAGCTTTCCGGGGAAGCGCGCCAGCACATCCGCCTTGACCTCGGCCCGCAGCGGCGCGGAGGTGGAGAATTTCACCTGCATCGACGATAGATCAAACCGGTCAAAGTCAGGCACGTCCATGATACGTTTGTATTGCACAGGCACGAGCATCGTGTGGGTGATCTTTTCACGCTGCACGATCTCGAGGTACCCGCGGGCGTCGAACTTCGGCATCAGATAGACGGTCGAGCCGCCGTAAAGCGTCGGCAGGAAGGATACGATCGTTGTGTTGGAATACAGCGGCGTCGACAACAGCGTGCGGGCGTTATCGTCGTAGCCGTTGGGCGACACGCGGTCCATCTGCGCCGACCGCATCCCGTGATTGTGCAAGATGCCCTTGGGCGTGCCGGTCGTGCCCGAGGAATAGATCAGGTTGAACGCATCCGACATCTCGATCTGGATCTCGGGGTCGGTGTCCGAAGCCCCGTCAACCGCAGCGCCATAAGGCTGAAACGCGGGATGGTCGAAATCAATGGCAAAGCGCGCCAGATCCAGATCAGCGATAAAGCCATCGACCAGTTCAAGGTATTGCGCTGCAACAAAGATCGCGCGTGCGCCGCAGTCGGTCAGCATCTTTTGCAGCGCATCGGGGGACGCCATCGTCGACAGCGGCGTCACGCAGGCCCCTGCCCGCAGGATGCCCATGAACAGCTCTGCATAGGGGATGGAATTGGGCGAGATGATCGCGATGTTGTCGCCCTTGCTCACCCCCATCGACAGCAGCAGATTGGCGATCTTGTTGATGCGCTGGTCGAATGCCCCCCAGCTGACGGTTTGCCCGTCACAAACCAGCGCAGGCTTTTCCGGATGTGCTTTGGCGTTGTCGCGCACGACCTCGACGATGGTTTTCGTGGGTGTCGTCGCCGGCGCCGGCGGATTGATCGGTATCATATCACTGTCCTGAAATAGTTCTCTCCCCGCTGCGGAACGCCGTTCCGCAGCCCCTGACAGCAGTTGTAACGATCAAACAGAAACTTGCAAACGATGGGTGACTATGCGGCAGCTTTTCCCAAGGCGACATAGGCTGCATGCTGGGACAGAAACACGCTGCCTGTCAAATCCGAGATGAAATGCTGCTTTTTCAGACGGTCCATAACAGGGCCTTTGACCTCGGATAGGTGCAGTTTGATCCCCATATCGCGCAGCCGTGCGTTGATCGCTTCAAGCGATTCCAGCGCGCTAAAGTCGATCTCGTTGATGGCAGAGCACATCAGCACGACATGGCGCAGACAGGTGTTGCCCGCCAGCCGGTCGTAGATGCAATCCTCCAGGAACCGCGCGTTGGCGAAATACAGGCTCTCGTCAATGCGCAGGGTCAGCACCGTGGGGCAGGTCTCGACCTCATGGCGGTTGATATTGCGGAAGTGTTCGGTGCCCGGGACCAGCCCGACTTCGGCAATATGCGGCTTGGTGGTTTTATAGAGATGCAGAAAGATCGACAGCACCACCCCGCAGGTCACCCCCAATTCGACCCCGCTGCCCAAGGTGATCAGCATCGTCGACAGCACGGCGGCAAAATCGGATTTGGAATAGCCCCATGCCTTTTTCAGGATCGAGAAATCCACCAGCGTCAGCACGGCCACGATGATCGTCGCGGCCAAGGTCGCTTGCGGCAGAAAGAAGACCAGCGGCGTCAGCGCCAATGCGGCCACGGCCAGCCCCACAGCGGTATAGGCCCCCGCCGCCGGTGTCTGCGCGCCTGCGTCAAAGTTCACTACAGACCGCGCAAACCCGCCCGTGACCGGATAGCCGCCTGTAAATGCCGCGCCGATATTGGCCGCCCCCAGACCAATCAGCTCTTGATCCGGATTGATCCGCTGACGCCGTTTCGCGGCAAGGGTCTGAGCAACCGATATCGATTCCACGAACCCGATGACAGAGATCAGGAACGCGGGCAGCAGCAGGTTGCCCATCAGGTCGAACGACAGGTCCGGCAGGGTCAGCGGCGGCAGGCTTTGCGGCACAGCACCCACAATCTTGACGCCCTCCCCCGCGAGATCAAAGGCCCAGACCGCCAATGTGGTGACAACCACCGCCGCCACGGGCCCCGCCTTGGTCGCCACATCCGCCGCCCGCGGACCCACGCCGCGCGCGCGCAGGAATGGTTTCAGCCCCTTGCGCACCCAGAACAGAAACAGCGTCGCGGACACACCAATCACCACCGTCGTCCAGTTCACCATGCCCAGATTGGCCCAGATCGACATCAGCAGCTCTGCCAGATTGCCGCCAGAGGCATCGATTCCCAGAATATGCTTGATCTGGCTGGCGGCGATGATCACGCCAGAGGCGGTGATAAAGCCCGAGATCACGGGGTGGGACAGAAAATTCGCCAGAAACCCCAGTTTGAACACGCCCATCACCAGCAGCATCACTCCAGACAGCAAGGCCAGCGTCAGCGCGGCGATGGCATAGCCCATCGTGCCCTGATCGGCGATATTCCCCAAGGCGGCCGCGGTCATCAGCGACACCACCGCCACCGGCCCCACCGCCAACGCGCGGCTGGTGCCAAAGACGGCATAAAGCAGGATCGGCGCGATCGATGCATAGAGCCCCGCTTCGGGCGGCAACCCCGCCAGCAGCGCATAGGCCAGCGATTGCGGGATCAACATAATCGTAACGATCACCGCCGCGATCAGATCATTGGACAAGGCCGCCTTGTCATAGTCGCGCCCCCAGTCGAGGACGGGCAGATAGCGGCGGGCAGCGGCAGCGATACGCACCTGATTACAACCCGTTCACCGGCACCTTGAGCATCAGGTTCCCGTCTTTGTCACGCGGCATATGTCCGGCGCGCATGTTGACCTGAAGCGACGGGATGATCAGTTTCGGCATCGACAGCTGCGCGTCGCGTTCGGTGCGAAAGGCGATGAATTCCTCGCGCGTTTTGCCGCCGCCCACATGGATGTTATGCGCCTTCTCTTCGCCCACGGTGGTTTCCCACTGGATATCGCGGCCATTGGGCCCGTAGTCGTGACACATAAACAAACGCATGTCGTCCGGCAGGGACAAGACCTTCTGGATGCTGTCATACAGCTCTCCGGCGTCGCCCCCGGGGAAATCCGCGCGGGCAGAGCCACCGTCGGGCATGAACAGCGTATCGCCCGTGAAGGCGGCATTGCCCATGACATGCACCATACAGGCGGGCGTGTGACCGGGGGTATAGATGGCAAAACAGTCCATGCCACCGACGCGGTAGCGGTCTCCATCCTTGAACAAGGCGTCGAACTGCGACCCGTCGCGCTGGAACTCCGTCCCCTCGTTGAACACTTTCCCGAAAGTGTCCTGCACGGTCATGATCTGCTCTCCGACGCCGATCTTGCCGCCCAGCTTTTGCTGGATATAGGGCGCGGCGGACAGGTGGTCGGCGTGGACGTGGGTCTCGATAATCCACTCCAGCGCGAGCCCCTGCGCTTCGACCTCGGCGATGAGCTTGTCCGCGTGGTCATAGGTGATCCGTCCGGCGGCATAGTCGATATCCATCACGGAATCGATGATGGCACAGGCGTTGGAGTCCGGATCTCGCACAATATAGCTGATCGTATTGGTCACCGGATCAAAGTGGCCCGAGACGTCCGGGATGACATCCATATTCACGGGGTATTCAGTCATGGTCACCTGCTCCGTTTGCGCTTTTTCGCCCGACATCTGAAGGCTGCGCCCCGTCGTCGAGTCGAACATATTCATACTATGGAATTCTTTGTCAAGGAAGCGGATTGTGCTGCCGTACCGCCACAGCCGCCGCGACAAAGCGTCCTGTGCCTGCCGCCTGCTCTACGCAACAGCGGCAGCATTCAAAACCCGTCCAGCGCGCTTTGCGTGATCTCGTCCAGCAGGGCCTGCACCTCTTTCATGGGGCCGTCCGGGTAGGTCGGATACCCGACAGAGACCGCGCCGTCGATGTCGGTGACAAAGATGCTGTAGGGGCAATGGGCGATGTTCATCGGGTCCACCTCCATCACCTTGCGCGACACCACGGCAGAGCAGAACAGAAACACATCTGCCGCGCGAAAGATCTCGACATCGCTGCCGACGTCGCTGGCGGTACGGGCCAGCATCTCGCCCGGGTGGCTGACGTGGTCGATGACCAGCCCCTTGCCGATGATCGCGTTCTCGACTGCGAAGGTCGCATCGTCAAAGCTGCCGTCGTAGGCGTAGGTCACGGCCTGATCCTGCGCGGCGAGCGGCGCGGCACACAGGCAAAGTGCTGCGGCAATCGGTAACGGTTTCATCCTTGGTCCTTTCACAAAGGGGCGCGGGCCTATCCTAACATCCTTGCCGCGCGCCGCCAATCATGCGCGCCGTCACGGGGCCGGAAAGCTGTTGAGATAGGCGATCACCGCCTTGATCTCGGCATCGCTTTTCAAGCCGGAGAACCCCATCTTGGTGCCCTTCATGAAACTGCGCGGTGAAGCCAGAAAAGCGTCCAGCGTCTTGGGTGTCCAGATCAGCCCATCCTCTGCCTGCGCCATCAGGGCGCGCGAGTATTTGAACCCCTCGACCCCACCGGCAGGCGCACCAACGATCCCGTTCAGGACCGGGCCCGCGCGGTTTTTGGCGCGTTTGCCCAGCTGATGGCAGGCTTTGCATTTGCGGAACACCAACTCTCCATCGGCGAGCAAGGCGGGGTCGGCAGCGGGCTCGGACACCGGCTCGACACCGGCAACGGGCGTTTCTTGCGGCACAGCCACGGGGGCGGCGTCCTTGGGTGTCACATCCAGCGACAGCGCGCGCATGGTGACTTTCACGCTTTCCTTGCAGTCTGTCATACACGGATCAACCTGCCAGCGCGGCAATTCCGTAGTGTCGCGATCATCGCGGAGGAAACCGTCAGCATTGGGCATCTGGACCGCAGCGAAGTTATCTTTGGACAGTGTAAATTCCTCTGCCACCAGATCGTTGGAATAAAGAATATACGCCACGAGGGCATAGACCTCATCCGCCGTCAGCGTTCCCGCATCGCCATAGGGCATGGATCGGCGGATATAATCAAAGCTTGTCGACAGATGCGGCCAATAGGACCCGACCGTCTTGACCGGGTCGGCATCCGCCAGCGTGTCCTGCCCGCCCGCCAGCACAGGCCAGTTCCCGCGGCCTTCGGCAAAGTCCCCGTGGCAGGCGGCGCATTTGTCGGTAAAAATCGCTTCGCCCGTCAGCACATCGCCCTGCCCCACGGGCAGACCGCGCCCATCGGGCAGCACGTCCACGTCCCAGGCTGCGATCTCCTCCGGCAATGCGGCGCGGCCCAGACCGTAAGGGGCCGCCGCCAAGGGCAAAGCCGTGGCCGTGGCGATGACGCACAAAGCGATGGTGTTAAGAGACTTCGACATTTTCAACGCTCCCGTCCTCGTGCAGCCACCATGTCTGGATGCCGTTGTTGTGGTAGACAGAGTTCAGCCCCCGCACCGCGCGCAGTTCTGCTTTCGTCGGCTGGACATAGCCCGTGTCATCCATCGCGCGGGATTGCAGCAGCATCTCTGTGCCGTCCCATTGAAGGTCGAGATAAAAGCGGGTGAGCGCCATCGGCGTGCCCTTTTGGGCCAGTCGCGCGGTTTGCCAGCTTGCGCCACCATCGGTCGACACATCCACGCGAGTGATCGCACCGCGCCCCGACCATGCCAGCCCGGTGATCACCAAAGGCCCCGCCCCATGGGGCACCGGCGCTTGCGGGCTCGGTGCGGTGATGACGGATTTCGCGTCCATCGCCCACGTCCATTTCCGGCTGGTGCCATCGGCCAGCGTATCGGTGTATTTCGACGTTTCCTCGCGGCTTTCGACGGGCGCGTCCGTGACCTCTATCCGGCGGAGCCATTTGACCCAGAGGTTGCCCTCCCACCCCGGCACGACCAGCCGCACGGGGTAGCCGTGTTCCTTACGCAGCGCCTCGCCATTCGCTTTGAAGGCGACAAGCACATCGTCGAGCGCCTTATCCATCGGGATCGACCGCCCGTTCGACGAAGCATCCGCGCCCTCGACATAGACCCATTTGCCCGCAGGGTCATAGCCCGCTTCCTCCAGCAGCAACCGCAGGGGCACGCCGGTGTACTCCATATTATGGATCATGCCATGGGTGAACTGCGCCCCGTTCAACTGCGCGCCGGCCCACTCCATGCCCGAATTGGCTGCACATTCGCAGAAATACACGTGGTTTTCGCGCGGGAAGCGTTCCAGATCGGCGTAGGTGAACACCAGCGGACGGTCCACCAGCCCGTTCACCATCAGGCGGTAATCCTGTTTCGACAGTTCGATCGCGCCCGAGTGATGTCGTTCAAAGGCGCAGCCCTGCGGGGTGATTGTGCCGTCCAGCGCGTGGATCGGGGTGAAGTTGATCGAACTGATGGTATCCGCCGTCAGCCAAGGCACGTTGCGCCGCACCACGTCATGCTCGAACCGGATCGGCAGGCCGTAGGGCGTGACATCGACCCCATCGCCCAAGCCCCGCGCCCAGGGTTGCGGTTCAACGATCAAGGGATCGGGCGATTGCGCGGCAGCGCTACGGGCCGCCATCGCCCCCAGTCCAGCAGTCGCCGCGCCACGCAAGAAGGCCCGTCTGTTCGCTGTCTTTCGAGGTGCCATGGCCTTGCCTTTCGTGATGCCCTGTTACGCGCCTTTGACGATGACGCTGGTGTTCGGGTCCAGCGACACGCTGCCCTGCTTGCGGATGTGGGCCTCGACCACATCCCAGATCGGGGGGCCCTCGGTGCCTTCGTTCACGCTGGCCCAGCCCGCGACTTGATAGGTTTTGGCCGGATCGATACGTTCACCGGTTTTCAGCAAGGTCAGTTCAGTGATGCGGCTGCCTTGGGGCTGGGTCACGTCAATGCGGTATCCCAGCCCGCCTGTGCGCACCATGTCACCGCCCTGCTGGTAATAGGGGTTGGGGTTGAACAGGTTGTCGGCCACGTCTTCCAGCACGACATGCAGGAATTCACCGGTCATCTCGGTCCGGTAAGCTTCGGGGTAGGTCATAGAGGTGACGTTCCAGATATCCTCGCGCGTGATGTCCTGCCCCGGCAGGATCGACGGCCCCCAACGCACACCGGGGCTCAGCGCGATATCCGCCTCGCGCTCGGAAAGCAGCGCGTCGCAGATCAGGTCATCCCAAGTGCCGTTGAAATTGCCGCGCCGGTACAGCAGCGTGTCTTCGGCGGTGGTGCCGATCACCTCTGTCAGCTGGTCAAGATAGGGGGCGCGTTGTGCGTCGATCAGCGCGGTCATCGCCGGATCAGGCGCAATCACATCAGAGAAGATCGGGATCAGCTTGTGGCGGAACCCCATCATGCGACCGTTCTGTACATCCAGATCGACGCGGCTGACAAATTTCCCGTTCGACCCCGAGGCGACAATGATCGTCTCGCCCACCAGCACAGGCTCTGGCAGCGCGTCATGGGTGTGACCCGACAGGATCACGTCGATCCCCGTCACCACGCCCGCCATCTGCTTGTCCACGTCAAAGCCGTTGTGGCTTAGGCAGACGACCAGTTCGGCCCCTTTGGCGCGGACCTCGTCCACCATTTCCTGCATACGTTCATCGCGGATACCAAAAGAGTATTCGGGGAACATCCAGCCGGGGTTGGCGATCGGCATATAGGGGAAAGCCTGCCCGATCACCGCGACTTTAACGCCGCCAGTCTCGTAGAACTTGTAGGGCGGGAAAAGCTCTGTCGGTTCGTCCCATTCGGCGTCAAAGATGTTCTGCCCCAAGGCGGCAAAGGGCAGCCCCTCGACGATCTCTGCCACGCGGTCAGAGCCGAGTGTGAATTCCCAGTGAAAGGTCATCGCGTCGGGCTTGAGCGCGTTCATCACGTTGACCATATCCTGACCTTGCGTGTGGTAGCAGGTGTAGCTGCCGTGCCAGGTGTCGCCGCCATCCAGCAGCAGCGCATCGGGCCGGTCCGCGCGGATCTGGTTGATCACGCTCGCCACACGGTCCAGACCGCCCATCTTGCCATAGCCCTGCGCCAGCGCCGAAAAATCGTTATAGGTCAGCGCATAGGCCGAGGGACTGCCATCGGCGATACCGTAAAGCTTGCGGAAATCCGCGCCGGTCAGATGCGGCACCTTCCCTCGATTCTCGCCCACACCGATGTTGACCGAAGGTTCGCGGAAATAGATCGGCTTCAACTGCGCGTGGATGTCGGTCACGTGGATCAGGCTGACATTCCCGAAGGTGTCGAATTCAAGCAGTTTGTCCTGCGTCAACGACTGCTGCGCGGCGAGCTTGCCCCAGTTGCCAAAGGACGACGCACCATACAAAGCCGTTGCAGCCATGCTGGCCTGAAGAAAATCACGACGAGAGATCATAGGTTGGCCTTTACGCTACGCATTCATATGCGCATATTTGAATAATAATATGATAAAAAGACCCGCCTCGCATCGGCGAAACGGGTCTTTTCAGGTTAGTTCCGGACAGAGGGCCCTTCGACCGACAGCCCGTTCCCGCGCGAGCCGACGTAAAGCTCAAGCGCGACAAACTCGGGGCTGCCGGGGTCAAAGGTCTCGGCACGGGTGTCGCGTACACAGCCTTTGAAACGGGCCTGCACCGCGTTCAGCTTGGTGTTTTTCAAACGGTAGGTCGGGAAGCCATTGATCTGGCCCTGGCTCAGGTGGTCGGCACGGATCATGTTGCCATAATTGTCTTCGTGGCAATTGGCACAGGACAGTTCAAGCTGGCCGAAACGGGTATAATAGATCTCTTTGCCCTGCTCCCATGTGGATTGGGCCGGACCGTCGATGGCGATGTTCACCGGCATCCCCCGCGAGACAGAGGAGATCAGCGCCGTCATGTTCACCATGTCGCCGCCGGTGTATTTCCACTTTTCCGCCCCCATGCGGTTCTCGCGGCAATCGTTGATCTGCATTTCCAGCGTGCGCACCTCGCCCGCGGATTCGACATACTTGGGATAGACCGGACGCACGCCTGCCATCTCGGCCGAGGCCCCGTGACAATCCGCGCAGGATTTGCCCTCTGACCCGTCGGCGGTGTTCCAAACGTCCTCGGCCTGTTCCACAAAGATCATGCCGGCGTTGTCGAAATCATCGGCCTGCATCGCGCGGGTCTCGGTGCCGCGAAACAGCCAGCCCGACATAACCTCGTCTACCGCGTCCGCCATATGCGCGGGGGCGGCAGTGCGGGTCACGATGTCGATCTCTTCGTTGATCACCAGCGTATCATCCACGGGATCGGCGAAGGCCCCCGTCGACATCAGCGCCGCAGCAAGGCACACGCCCAGACCTTTTGTGAAATTGCTCATTCCTGTTCCTCCCAAGGATGCGGACGCTTAGCTGGTCGCGATGTCTTTGGTTTCCTCGTAGACATCGCCGTCATCGTCATACCACGTGAAGGTGAATGTCCCCGCTTCGGGCACGGTCGCGTCGAATTCGAAATACGGGTTGGTCGAGATCGCCGGCTCCATCGCGACATCGATCACATTCTCGCCGTTAAAATCGCAGGTGAAACGGTTGATGATCGACCGCGGGATCGTGTTGCCGTCGCTGTCCTTGCGCTGGCCGGATTCCATCTTGTGGCTGATCAGGGTCTTGATCGTGATGGTTTCGCCAGCCGCTGCTGACTTGGGGACTTTGACGCGGGGTTTTACACCAGATGCCATGTTATTCTTCCTCTCGCCTTAGCCGCCGCAGCCGCCGATTGTTACTTTGATTGTGCTGGTCGCCTTGGCGAAGGAGCCGTCGGCCAGCTTGGCGATGGCCACCACATCCTGCGTGCCCGCCAAGCGGATGCGGGTGGAGGCGTGCTGCGACGCGGCCAGCGGGCCGAACTTGAAGTTCGCCACAGGCGGGGTGGGGTTCCCAAGCGCCAGCACCATGATTTCAGTGGCACCGGGGGCGTCGACCTCGATCGGGACTGTATTGCCGTTTTCCGCAATCTCGGGGGCGGTCAGGGTCACGCCGGTATCAGCCATCTCTGCACCGCCGGTGAAGGCAGCAATCGCGTCATCCCCGGCGGCGGCCACGGCCAGCTTGGGCAGGGACAGTGCGGCAAAGGCACCTGCCCCCATCGCAATCGCACTACGTCGTGTAAATTCCATTATCATCACTCCTGATCAGATCCCGCGCGGTGGGGTTCTTAGTCTTTCAACGTGGCAAGATAGGCCACGACATCCTCGATCTGCTGGGCGGCCAGAATAGGCCCCAGCGTGTCGTCAGCCGCCTTGCCGGTATAGCCTTTGCCCGGACGGATATAGCCGCTGTCCTTGTAGAACGCGGGCATCATCGTCCCCTCGAACAGCATCTTCGCGTTGGCCACTATGCCGCGCAATTCAGCCTCGGTCCAGCGGTCCCCCGCCCCGTCCAGCATCGGGCCGATTTCGCCCTGGAACGGGATATCGGGCAAGGCGCTGACCTGATGGCAGGCGATGCAGTTGCCAAGCTTTTTGCTGCCGACGATCTTGGCCCCCTCTTCGGGGTTACCGGGAGTGCCGGTCAGCGATTGTTCAACCGCGCCATACTCATCATAGACCACGTCACCGGGGGCCACGTCGGCCGCATGCGCCGCCGCGGCAAAGCCGACAGAGGCCACCAAGGCAAATACGGAAACTTTCATGCGTCCTCCCACAGACATTCCTTTTGAAAACCCTACTGCCCGCGCCAAAATGACGCAACTATAAATTCAATTTATTGAATTTCTTATAGCAGCACGGCATTTAGCGGATCCTACCGCCGTTATTCCTGCTCTTCAATGAGCATACGCGCGTGATATTTCTGGAACGTCTCGTCCCCCTCATATCCCTTGTCGACGACCCAGTTCATCATGTGAAAGGTCGTCGCCGGACCAAAGGCACCGGGCACCGTCGCGACCGCTGCCTCAACGGCCGTCTGCCCTTCCTCTACGGTCTGGGGGAAATACATCAGCGTCGGCGTGAACATCTGACGCCATTTGCGTACCATCTCCTTCTCGGGCAATGTCTCTCCGTCAAAGTCGGTGACCTCGACATCGCCGAACATGTTGATCTGCACGACAAAGAAGTTCTCGCGCAGGTAGGCATCGATCTTGGGCAGCGGGAAAACCTCTTCGTGCATCTTGTTGCAGTAGATGCAGCCGCGCTGTTCGATGATGACCATCAGGCGCTTGCCCTCGTCCGTCGCCTCGGCCAGGTCGTCGCGCAGATCTTTGAAGGTCTCGCGCATCCAAGCGGTCTTGTGCAAACCGTCATCACCCAATGTCGCGGCACTGCCCGCAGTCACCATACAAGCGACAGCCGCCAGCGCGGCCAAAGCGTTTCGGATCATCTTCATAAAAGTCCCTCCGGTTGTTAGCCAATGACGCTGAAAACGGGGAAGGTTTCAAGCATCCACTGCGCAATATAGTTGATCGAGTTAGTGGCGATCAGCAGGCCAAAGACAATCAGCAGAACCCCCATCGCCTTTTCTACCGTGCCCAGATGTTGCCGGAACCCCGCCATCCAGCGCATGAACGGCCCGATGAACAGCGCCGCCAGCACGAAAGGCACGGTCATGCCCACGCCGTAGGTCAGCAGCAACAGCGCGCCCGAGCCCGCCGTCTCGGCCCCCGCGGCGGTGAACAGGATCGCCGCAAGCACCGGCCCGACGCAAGGGGTCCAGCCAAAGGCAAAGGCCAGCCCGATCACATAGGCCCCCAGAAAACTGGTCGCCGTCGTGTTCCCCGCATCGGCACGAAACTGGCGATATAGAAACCCGATACGGATCACGCCCAGAAAGTGCAGACCCATCGCAATGATAACAGCCGCAGCGACCCATCGCAAAATATCAAAATAATCCCGCACGATCTGACCAAAGGTTGTGGCCACCGCCCCCAGCCCGACAAAGATCGTGATCACCCCCGCCGCAAAAAACAGCGCCGCGATCACCGCGCGCCGGCGTACGGCGGCATCCACAGGCCCGTCTGCCGTGATCTGGTTCATGCCCACGCCCGCCAGATAGCTCAGATAAAAGGGTACGATCGGCAGGATGCAGGGCGACAAAAAGGACAAAAGCCCGGCAAACGCCGCGCCCAGAAAGGTGATTTCAAGCATGCAGGTTGCCTTTATCTTGTGCCATTCACATATTCACATTAAGTGTTTTGAAATCAACAGGTGAATTCCCTATGCGGTTGCGCACTGCTTTCTTGTCCCTTTCGGTGGCCGCAGGCCTTGCGGTTTCCCCCGTGATCGCAGCGGCCCAGACCGCGCTGATCATGGTCGAGGAACAGGGCTGCGTGTGGTGTGCCCGTTGGGATGACCAGATCGCCCCGATCTACCCCAAGACCCAAGCGGGCAAGGCAGCCCCGCTGCGCCGCGTTGATATCAACGATGACAAACCCGCCGATCTGCACTTTGCCCGCGGCCTGCATTACACGCCAACGTTCGTGTTGATGGTCGACGGCCATGAGGTGTCGCGCATCGAAGGCTACCCGGGCGAAGATTTCTTTTGGGGCGTGCTGGAAAAAATGCTATCCGACGCCAAATTGATGCCAGACCCCGCCAAAAGCTAGCGCCCCTTGCGATATGCGCACGCCAATCCCCTTTATTCAGCCAAGGATGTTAACCAGTGGGTAACCCCGGTTCCGACACAGAAATGAGCCAAGCCGATCGGGACCGTATGGCCGAAAACGCCGCACGTGCCTCTAACTTTCTCAAGGCGATCAGCCACGAGGGGCGGTTGATGATCCTGTGTCACCTCTCTGCAGGGGAAAAATCCGTTACCGAGTTGGAAGAGCTGCTGTCCGCCCGTCAGGCGGCGGTATCCCAACAGCTGTCACGCTTGCGGCTTGAAGGCCTGGTAACGCCACGCCGCGACGGCAAGACGATCTATTACAGGCTGGCCGATGACCGTCCGCAAAAGATCATGGAAGTCGTCTATGATATGTTCTGCAAACCGGACAGCGACGGGTAAACGCGGCTCAGACCTGCTCAAGATACGTCAGCAGCCGCGCTTCCGAGGCGAATAGCCCGGTCTTGCGTCCGACCCTGATCTCGAGGGGCGCTTCGCCCGCCAGATCGATCACCGCCGGATGGATATAGCTGTTGCGCGCCACGGTCGGCGTATTGCTCAGCTGTGCGGCAGCGGCTTCGGCCAATTGCTTGATGGTGGCCTGCCCCTTCTCGGCGGCCTCGAAGGCGGCAACGGTGCCCGCCCATGTGCGGAAAGTCTTGGCGGTAAAGTCGTCGCACCCCGATGCATCGGCGATATAGGCGTTCAATCCGGCTGAGTTCAACTGATGCACCTCGCCCTGCGCATCGGCCCATGTCAGCAGCTCCGCCCCTGGCAGGTCGTTAATTTTCTCCAGCGTTTTAGCCAGCGTCCGGTCGTTGATCTGCCGCCGCACCTTCTTGCCGCCCTTGGCCGTGTAGCGCAGCCGGATCACATTCCCGTCGAGCTTTACGTGCTTCGACCGCAGGGTCAGCGTGCCATAGCTGCCATTCTCGCGCGTGTAGTCCGGATTTCCCACCCGCAGCGACGCGCGGTCGATCAATGTGACGGCGCTGGCCAAAGCAAAGCTGCGCTCGCCTGCCTGCTGATCCAGATCGCGGGCGACAAAGCGGCGCAGGCGCGGCAAAGCATGCGCAAAATCCACTAGGCTCGCGAATTTCGTCTCGGCCTGCGCCTCTGACCATTTTTCGTGATAGCGATATTGTTTGCGATTGCGGGTGTCGCGCCCCGTGGCCAGCAAATGCCCGTTCACCAAAGGCGTCATCCACACGTCTTCATAGGCGGGCGGCACTGCCATCGCTTCCAGCCGCGCGCGCTCTTTTCCGCGGGCGATGGTAGTGCCGTCCGGTGCGGTATAGGTAAACCCGCGCCCGCGCCGCTGACGCGAAATGCCGGGGCGGTCATCGCCATAATAGGTCAGCCCCGCGCCGCCCATATGTCAGACGGCCTCGACTTCCGACGACAGCTTGAGCACCTCATCCCCGTCGTCTTGCTCGATCAACAGCGCTGGATCATCATCGGACCCGTTGCGCGTGACCTCGGACCCTTTCAACGTACGGGTCACACTTTTGATAAAGCGGTCTGTCACCTTGCCACTGGCAGTGCCCTGCCCCCAGTCCCATTTGACCTTGGTGCCCTTGGATATGCATGACATCGTCGTCTCCTTCCGCACTGTTTGGTGTGAAAGGATAACGACCTATGCCCGAAACGGGTTCCCTCCGGTCAGACCCGCCAGCGCAACACGCGGGTTTCGATGGCGGCAATCACGGCGCTCACGCAAACCCCCAGGACCGACAGGATCACCACACCCGCAAACAGACGTTCAAGATCATAAAGGCTGCCGGCCTCAAGGATGTAAGCCCCGATGCCATATTCCGCACCCAGCATTTCAGCAGCCACCAGCAGGATAATCGCAATCGCCAAAGAGATGCGAAGCCCCGACAGGATGCCCGGCATCGCCCCCGGCAGTACGATCTTGCGCACGATCGACCACCACGACAGACCAAAGCTCTGCCCCATGCGGATCAATCCGCGGTCCACGTTGTCCACCGCAGCATAGGTCGCCACGACCGTCGGCGTGAATGTCCCAAAGGCGATCAGTGCGTATTTACTGCCCTCGTCAATGCCAAACCAGATCACGAACAACGGCAGAAGCGCGATCTTGGGGATCGGGAACAGCGCCGCAACCAAGGGCACCAGCCCGGCACGCACATAGCTGAACAGCCCGATCATCACCCCGACGCCGACTCCAACCAAGGCCCCGAGCGTCGCCCCCACAGCCAAGCGGCTGAGCGAGGGGGCCAGATGTTTGAACAGCATCCCCGATTGCCACAGTTCGACAAAGGTCATCGCCACATCCGAGGGGCGCGGCAACGTCAGGTTAGAGATAAAGCCGCTGCGCGTGCCCCATTCGGCCAGCAGGATCAGCAGGACAAAGACCAAGACCCCCATGCCCCGCCGTTGCTTGGGGGCAAAACCGCCACCGCGAAAGGCGACGGGGCGGCTATTTGTATGTGCTGCATCAGACATGGATCAACTCCGCATCGGCGGCGGCGGCTTCTTCGCGCATCAGCCCCCACAAATGTTGTTGTTGCGCCTCGAGGGCGGCATCGCCATAGGCACGCTCTGCCAGCGGGGTGGTCAGCTCAACCACTTCGCGGATCTGCCCGGGGCGGCGCGACAGGACCACGATTCTGTGCCCCAGCCGCACGGCCTCTGCCAGATTGTGGGTGACATAGACGGCGGTAAAGGGCTGGCGGGTCCACAGGCTGATCAGATCGTCCATCAACAGCTCGCGCGTCTGGCTGTCCAGCGCGCTCAGCGGTTCGTCCATCAACATCACCGCGGGGTTCACCGCCAGGGCGCGCGCGATGGCGACCCGTTGTTTCATCCCGCCCGACAGTTGCTTGGGCAGGGCATCGGCAAATTCGGTCAGTTTGGTGCGGGCCAGCACATCGTCGATGATCCACGCCCGCGCGGCGGCATCCAGCCCGTGATCTTCAAGCACCAGCGCCACATTGCCGCGCACGCTGCGCCAGGGCAGCAAGGCGAAATCCTGAAATACGTAGGTGAGCGGGTTCAGACAGCCGGCTGGGGGCGTGCCCAGTTGCAGCACCTGACCCGAAGTCGGCTGCTCCAGCCCGCCCAGCATCCGCAACAGGGTCGACTTGCCACAGCCCGAAGGCCCAACGATGCAGACAATCTGCCCTGACGGGATATCAAGGTTGATATCGCGCAGCACTTCGGTCTCGCCATAGGTATGGCTGACCCCCGCTAACCTAAGATCCATGAGAAACGTCCTGAAATATCAAAGGCCGGGCAAAGCCTGCCCGACCTGTCGTTGGTATAGATGGCGCGATCAGGCGCCGATGGTGTCGACGAAAGACGTGTCGATCAACGTCTCAAGCGTGATATCCGCATCCACAAGCCCCTCGGACTGGAACCAGCTCAGCTGGTCACGCACAGAGGCGACGTTCAACGCGGCCCCCTCGTTTAGACGCATGGTGCCATTAACAATCCCCGGCGTCGCGGCCTCGAGCGTTTTGTCCGTGTAGACGTAATTGTGGATCAGCTTGACCATCTCGGCCACGCCTTCCGCACCGGCGGTCTGTTCGATCATCGCCGCGTTGTAATCCGCCACCCCCTTGGCATAGGCCGCAAGATAATCCTGCGTTTGCTGCTTTTCGTCGGTCGCATTCTTGGTCGAGGTAAAGACCGTGGTGATCTGATAGTCGGGCAGATAATCGGATACGTTCCCGATGATATGCACGGCACCCGAGCCCGCCAGTGGCTTGGCGATATGGGGGACGATGGACCAGCCATCAATCTGGCCAGTCTTCAGCGCGCCGATGATGGCACCCACCTTCTGCAACGGCTTGAACGACAGGTCGATCCCTTCGGCCTGCGCCATCTTTGACCCCATATAATGGAACGACGATCCAGCCGTGGTCATGCCAAAGCTCTTCCCGTCCAGCATCGCAGGCGCGGTCACACCCGCCTGATAGGCCGCGTCCGAGGCCAGAAACTTCTGCCCGTCAATGCCCTTCTCTTCAGACAAGGCACCGCCGATCACCTTGATCGCACCCTTATCCGCCAGCGACACCAACCCGCCCGAGATCGCGGTCACCGCATAATCGACATCCCCGCTGGCAATCGCCACGGCCATCGGCTGCGCGGCCTGAAAGAACTTGAGCTCGACATCCAGACCGGCCTGCTTGAAATACTCGCGCTGATAGGCCACGAATGTGCCGGAGTGGCTGGTGAAACGCAGCGCGCCCAGAGTGATCTTTTTGCCCTGCGCAACAGCCGGTGCAGCAAGCCCGACCGCGGCAGCGGCCCCCATGGTCGCCAATGTCTGGCGGCGGTTGAATGTGGTCATGATATCCTCCCCTTGAATTTGCGCGCACAATGGGTCGTGGCATGACGTAGTGTCAAGCGCACGCCGCCCGAAAACCACCCTCAAGAACGAAGCGTCACGGCCTGCGGCACCCAGCCTCGCCCGCTTCCAAATGGCCTTAAATCCTCGCCGAAGGCTCCCCAGATTGCCAGCGCGCGTGACATTGCCTATATGGGCGTCACCGCTGCATCAGCCACCTCCCCTTCACAAAAGGCCCGATCCCATGACCTTCGACCGTTCGATCAAAATTGCCCCCTCCATCCTTGCTGCCGACTTTGCCAATTTCGGGGCAGAGTGCGAAGCCATCGAAGCGCAGGGCGCGGACTGGGTACATGTCGACGTAATGGACGGGCATTTCGTCCCGAACATCAGCTTTGGCCCGACCACCTGTGCCGCGATCCGCCCGCATATCAAGGGCGTGATGGACGTGCACCTGATGATCGAACCCGTTGATCCCTACATTGATGCCTTTGCCAAAGCCGGTGCCGATGTGATCACCGCCCATGTCGAAGCTGGCCCCCACATCCACCGCACGCTGCAAGCGATCCGCGGTGCCGGTGCCAAGGCCGGTGTCGCGCTGAACCCCGGCACGCCTGCCGCAGCGGTAGAGCATCTGCTGGACGTTGCCGATCTGGTCTGTGTGATGACCGTGAACCCCGGTTTCGGCGGGCAGAAGTTCATCGACATGAGCGACAAGATCCGCACCCTGCGCGCGATGATCGGCGACCGTCCGGTGCATATCGAAATTGACGGCGGCGTGGACGTGAACACCGCCTCTAGCGTGGCGCAGGCGGGGGCTGATGTGCTGGTCGCAGGCTCCGCCGTATTCCGTGGCGGGTCAGTTAGCAACCCTGCCCCTTACGGTGAAAACATCCGCGCCATCCGCGCTGCTGCCGAAGGCGTCTACGTCTAGGCATCAGCGCAGAACACAGCCACGAACGAGAAAGGCCGGCCCCCACCACGGGGACCGGCCTTTTTCTATTGGGTATCACAAAGGTACTTAGGCAAGCTGGTCCTTGAACGTCTCGATCAGCTTATGCTTGAGAATCTTGCCCGTAGGTGCTGCGGGCAGTGAGGTCCCGATGATGAATTGGCTGGGGCGTTTATAACCGGTCAGCCGCTCTTTGACGAAGGCCTTGAGGTCTTGCGGGTCCAGTGTGTCGCCCTCGGCAATCTGAACAAAAGCCAGGACCTCTTCGTCATTGCCGGTGGACCGGCCGACCACAGCGGCCTGAATAACCTGCGGATGATCGTTAATCGCGGCCTCGACTTCGGGCGGATAGACGTTGAACCCGCCGTGAATGATCAGCTCTTTCGAGCGCCCCAAAATATGCAGGTGGCCGTGTTCGTCAAAGGACCCCAGATCGCCTGTGCGGAGCCAGCCGTCAGCACTCAGGACTTTGGCCGTCTCTGTCGGGTTCTTGTAGTAGCCCTTCATCACATGGCCCCCGCGGGTCAGGACCTCGCCCTTGCCGTTGCTGCCGCCCTCGACTGTATCGTCGATCTTGGTCTCGACACCGGGCAAGGACGGACCGACAGAGATATCAGGCGATCCCAGTGGGTTGCTGGTGGCCGAGATACCGGCGGTGGATTCCGTCATGCCATAGCCGTTCTGGATCGCGACGCCGTAAAAGGCTTCGGCCTTGCGCTTCCACGTGGGGTCCAGCGGCGCCGCCCCCGACGATACATAGCGCAGCGTTTCGGAGTTGAGCTGCGTCAGCCCCTGCTCTTTCGTGTACTGCATTAGCAGCGCGTGCATCTGCGGCACGGCCGACAGGAAGTTCACCCCGGTGGTCAGGGCGGTATAGAGCTTTTCAGCCGAGAAACGCGCCTCCAGCCGGATTTCGGCACCGGCGCAGCAGGAGGCGGTCATGACCGAACACAGCCCGAAAACATGGGTCAGGGGCAACACGCCATAGACGACATCGCCCGCATTGATCCCCCGCAGCGTCGCCGAGGCATTGCCGCCAAAGCGCACGTTGGCATGGGTCAGCATGACGCCCTTGGGGTCGCCCGTTGTGCCGGTGGTATACAGCAGCACCGCCACATCGCTCAGATCCCCATCGGGGTTGCTGGCGATCGGCGTGGCCAGATGCATCGTGCCAAAGGCGCCGGTGATCTCTGCGGCATCCAGCCGTTCCGCATGGGCCGTCGCATCCGGTGAGGCGTGACAGGTCATCAGCACAGCAGCAGGTGCGGCGTGGTCAATGATCCGCTGGATTTCGCCCGCGCTTTGGCGTGCGTTGACGGGGATGATGACTGCGCCGGCTTTCCACGTGCCAAACACAGTGGCCACGGCGGCGGCACAGTTTTCCGACAGCATCAGCACGCGGTCGTTGGGCTGCACACCGGCATCCTTGAGCGCCTGCGCGATGTCGTCGCTTGCCTTGTCGAACATCTTGTACGTCCAGCGTACCCCTGTGCTGTCGCTCAGCGCTGGCGCGTCCCCGCGTGCGGCCACTTGATCCGCCAGAAATTGCTCTACACGTACCATATATTCTCTGCCTCCCCGCAGTCTTTCAGAACCCGGTCAGCGCGTCTGGCTGCGGGTTGGGTCAATAGATCGGTGGCCGAGGGTCAGCCGCCGTAATTCGGTGTGCGCTTCTCGAGGAAAGCGGCGATGCCTTCTGCGGCTTCATCTGCGCCGGTGGCATGGGCCATGGCGTCACATTCCGCTTCAAGCTGGTCGGCCTCGGACACGTCATAGCCCTGCGCCACCAGCCCGCGGATTACCCCTTGGGCTTCGCGGGGGCCTGCGGCCAAGCGGTCGGCAAGCGCCATTGCGGCCTCAAACGCGCCGCCCTTGTCGGTGACGGCATTTACCACGCCAAGATCATGCATGCGCTCAACGGTGACGGGCTGCGCCAACAAGCACATCTCCATCGCGAGCTGCCGCGGCAGCGCACGCGCAAGCGAGGCGGTCAGCCCGCCATCAGGCACCAGCCCCGCCTTGACGTAAGCAGCGGTGAACTTGGCACCGGCGGCGGCAACGATCAGATCGCAGGCCAGCGCGAAAGACAGCCCTGCCCCCGCGGCACCGCCTTCGACGGCGGCGATGACCGGCACCGGACAGGACCGGATTGCGCGGACCAGGCTGTGCAATTCGTTGATCTTGCCACGACGTTCATCTTTGGGCATGTCGCGGCGGGCGATCAGGACATTCAGATCGCCGCCCGCGCAAAAGAAATCCCCTTCGGAGGTGAGGATCACGGCACGGATACGCGGCTCGGCGGCCATTTCAATCGCTTGGCCGATGCAGGCGTAAAGCTCGGGCGACAGGGCACCCCGCTTATGCGCGTTTCCGTTCCAGATGACGATCCGGTCACCCTTGTCTTCGATCCGAGCGCTCATTTCAGTTTCTCCTGTGGGACGCGCTTGAACACGCCTGTGGATGTCGCAATGACCGTGCCGTCTTCGTGGACGAGTTCAGCGTCGATATACAGCAGGCTGCGACCACCGCCCTTGATCGTGCCGGTCGCGGTCACACGGCCGGGCTGGCCCGCGGCCAGAAACTGCGTCGTCAACGAGATCGTGAGGAACGGGTGCTGGCCGGTGGAATCCACGCTCAGCGATCCGGTCATGCCACAGGCGTTATCCAGCAATGTGGCGGCAATACCGCCATGAAGAACCCCATGGCGGTTGAAGTGTTGCGGACCCAGATCAAGAAAGCAGCGCCCGTGGGCCGGATCGGATATGTCGACGACATATCCGACCAGGGTTTGGGTGCCGGTCTCGTCCCGGATCAGCTGGCTTTCATCAGGCTGCTGCAAGGGCAATGAAACGCTCCAGATGGTGGTCTGTGTCGCCAAAGCGGTGGTCTGCCATGATGATACGCTTGGCGATATGGGCCAGTTCGTATTCTTGCGTCATGGCAATACCGCCGTGCATCTGGATGCTGTCTTCGGCAACCAGACGGCCCGCGCGGCCCAGCAGGTTCTTGGCGGCAGAGATATGCGTCTCGCGCGCCTTGTATTCCGCTTCGAGGTTGCCAGCAGCAACGATCACCGCAGAGCGCGCCTGTTCCATCTCGATCAGCAGGTCGGACATCCGGTGCGCGAGCGCCTGGAACGTGCCGATGGGCTTGCCGAACTGCTTGCGGGTCATCAGGTATTCGCGGGTCAGGCGGGTTGCCGTTTCCATCGCGCCCAGTGTTTCCGCACAGATCGCGACATTGGCCGCAGCGACGCGCGCCTCGATCGCCTTGAACGCCTTGCCCGCTTCACCCAGACGGGCAGAGGCAGGTACGGTCACATCATCCAGCGTGACTTCGGCGGCACGACCACCGGCCAGCAGCGCATAACCTTGCAGCGTGATGCCCTTGGTATCCGCCGGCACGAGGAACAGCGAGATCCCGTTTTCGTCGCCTGCCTCGCCGCTTTCGCGCGCAGAAACGATCAGCATGTCGGCGTTTTCAGCGTTGACCACAACCGCCTTGCGACCGTTCAGCACCACGTTGTCGCCATCGACCTTGGCCGTGGAGGTCACCTGGTTCAGGTCATAGCGGCTGGTGGGTTCGCCGTGGGCAAAAGCCACCTGCAACGCGCCACCGATCAGCTCTTCGACGTGGGCCTGCTGGTCTTCATTGCCCAAGTCGGCAATCAGACCGCCACCCAGAATGGCGGTATCGAGGAAGGGTTCGACCACGCCTGCGCGGCCCAGTTCCTCGAACACGACGGCGATGTCGAAACCAGCGCCGCCAAAGCCGCCCTGATCTTCGGTGAACAGCGCGCCGATGACGCCCAGTTCGGCCAGACCGTTCCAGATGTCCCCGGAAAAGCCGGTGTCGCTTTCAAGGATCTTGTTGCGCGTAGCTGTATCGTATTTGTCGCGCAGGAAACGGCGCAGACTGTCTTGCAGCATTTGGCGTTCTTCTGTCAGGTCGAAGTTCATGCTCCACCTCCCATCGTTGTTTTGGCAATGATCTGGCGCTGGATTTCGTTCGAGCCGCCAAAGATCGACAGTTTACGGTTGTTGAAATATTGCGCGGCGACGGGGCCGGCATTCAACGGATCAGGCAGGGCCAGGTTTGACCCTTCGATCGCTTCGGATGCGAATGGCATCGCATAGGCACCCGCCGCACGGCGCGCGAGGTCGTTGATTTCCTGACGGATGATCGTGCCTTTGACCTTCAGCATGGACGATTCAACGCCCGGTGCCGCGCCCGCTGCCGCCTTTGAGACGATGCGCAGGTTTGTCGTGCTCATCGCCATCAGGTCGATTTCAACCTGCGCCACACGTGCCGCGAAATGCGGGTTCTGCATCAACGGCTTGCCGCCGGACATCTCTGCTCTGGCGATACGTTTTACCGCGGTCAGACCCGCTTGCGAGAAACCGACGCCCGCGATGTTGGTGCGTTCGTGGGTCAGCAGGTACTTGGCATAGGTCCAGCCTTCGTTTTCTTTGCCGACAAGGTTTTCGACTGGGACTTTCACATCCGAGAACCAGACTTCGTTCACCTCGTGGGTGCCGTCGAGCAGGATGATCGGGCGCACTTCGACGCCGGGGGTTTCCATGTCGATCAGCAGGAAGGAGATACCCTCTTGCTGCTTCACCGTCTTGTCGGTGCGCACGAGGCAGAAGATCATGTTCGCGTGCTGACCCAGCGTGGTCCACGTCTTCTGGCCGTTGACGATGTAGTGCGTGCCTTCGTCGTTCAGAACGGCTTCGGTTTTCAGCGAGGCAAGGTCGGAACCGGCACCCGGCTCGGAATAGCCCTGACACCACCAGTCTTCACCCGCCAGAAGGCGCGGCAGCCAGTAATCGTTCTGCTCTTGCGAGCCGAATTTTTGCAGCACGGGGGCCAGCATCGACAGGCCAAAAGGCACAATGCGCGGCGCATAGGCGGCGGCGGCTTCTTCTTCGAAGATGTGACGCTGAACCGCGTTCCATTCCGCACCACCAAATTTCTTGGGCCAGTTCGGGGCAAGCCAGCCTTGGGCGTTCAGGATAGCATGCCACTGTTCCTGACCGTCTTTACCAAGCTCCTCACCCTTGCGGATTTTGTCGCTCATTTCCTTGGGGAGCTTTTCCTCAAGAAAGGCCCGCACTTCGGCGCGGAAAGCCTTTTCTTCGTCGCTATAGCTCAGATCCATTTGTCTTCCTCCGGTTTATATTGTCGGGCATTGCGCCCTTGTTCATTTACTTAGCGGCTTGTTTGTTCAGGTCGTCAAAGTTACGCCCTTCGGCCACCAGCTGTTTCAGCAGCGGCGCGGGTTCCCAGAACCAAGCGTCTTCCTTGGCGTAGCTTTCGATGTCGGCCAGCAGAGCAGGCAGCCCTTGCAGGTCGGCCCATTTCATCGGGCCACCCCAGTAGCGCGGGAAGCCGTAGCCAAAGAGCAGGACCATATCCACGTCCAAGGGCCGCTTTGCGATGCCCTCGCCCACGACCTTTGCCGCCTCGTTGACCATCGCGGCCATGTAGCGGCGGACGATCTCTGCGTCGGTAAAGTCACGCGGGGTGATGTCGCGCTCGGCACGTTCGGCGGCAATCAGTTCGGACACTTCGGGGTTCGGCACGCCGCCACGCGATCCGGCCTCATAGATGTAAAAACCCTTGCCGGTCTTCTGGCCGAAGTTGCCCGCTTCGCAGATCTTGTCGGGGTATGTCGGCACGCGTTCGGCAGGGTGGCGCGTTGCCGCCTTGCGTTTGCGTGTGGCCCAGCCGATATCGAGACCGGCCAGATCGCCCACGGCAAAGGGGCCCATGGCAAAGCCGAAATCCACCAGCGCCTTGTCGATCTGGAACGGCGATGCACCATCAAGCACCATGTGATCGGCAGCGGTGCGGTAGGTTGCCAAAATACGGTTGCCGATAAACCCGTCGCAGACACCGGCGCGCACGGAAATCTTGTTCAGCACCTTGCCAAGGGCAAAGCCCGTGGCGACCACATCGGGGGCGGTCTTTTCGGCGACCACCACCTCAAGCAGTTTCATGATATGCGCAGGCGAGAAGAAGTGCAGCCCGATCACATCCGCAGGGCGCGAGGTGCTGGCCGCGATCTCGTCCACATCCAGATAGGATGTGTTGGACGCCAGAATAGCACCGGGTTTGCACACGGCATCAAGCTTGCCGAACACCTCTTTCTTGACACCCATGTCCTCGAATACGGCTTCGATCACCAGATCGACCGAGGCGAGGCTGTCATAGTTGATCGACACCTCAAGTGCTGTGTTGGTCATCGCGTCATATTTCATCTGCGTGATCTTGCCACGCTTAAGCGCGCCGGAAAGATTGCCCGCGATGCGACCGCGCGCGGCCTCTGCGGCGTCTTCCTTCATCTCGATCAGCACGACGTTGAAGCCTGCCAACAGCGCCGCCGTGGCGATGCCTGCGCCCATGGTGCCGCCGCCGATGATGCCGATGGATTGCAACGCCCGGGGTTCGACGCCTTTCAGTTCCGGCAGGTTGCCAACCGCACGCTCAGAGAAGAACGCGTGGATCATGCCCTGACGCTGGTCTGTCTCCATCAACTCCATGAAAATCTTGCGCTCGGCCAGCATGCCTTCGTCAAAGGGCAGCTCTGCCGCGGCCTGAACCGCGCGGACCGCCTGCGCCGGAGAGATTTGCCCCCGCCCCTTTTTCAGCGTCCCGTCATAGGCGGCATCCCAGTCGATCGGCGCGGGTGCGGCCATCTCGCTGACGGGGCGGCGCGGTGCGTTGGTAGCGATCAGGTTCTCGGCATAGGCGACGCCTACATCCTCGGGGTCGCCCTCGGTGACCTGATCGACGATGCCAAGGCTTTCGGCTTCGGCCGCTTTGACCTGACGGCCAGAGGTGATCAGATCAAGCGAGGGGTCCACGCCGATCAGACGCGGCAAACGCTGGGTCGCACCGGCACCGGGGATCAGGCCCAGATGCACTTCTGGCAGGCCCACTTTCGCCGACGGCTGCGCCACACGGTAATGCGCCGAAAGCGCAATCTCGAGCCCGCCGCCCAAGGACACGCCATGCATGGAGGCAACAACGATCAGCGGGGAATCCTCGATCCGTTTGCACACATCCGGCAGGAAAGGTTCCAGCGGCGTTTTGCCGAATTCGGTGATATCCGCACCGGCGATAAAGGCGCGGCCCTCGCCGACGATAACCACGGCTTTGACCCCGTCATCGGCCTCGGCCTGCGCCATACCGGCCACCAGACCTTCACGAACAGCATGGGACAACGCATTGACCGGGGGGTTCTTGATCCGCAGTACGGCCACGTCGCCTTTGCGGGTATATCCAATCTTGTCAGTCATTTAGCATATTCCTTGGTCTAGTCTTGTTTCAGTCCCGGCGGCTTAGCGCGGGGGTGCGCCCGGTGCGCTGCTCAAGCGCGCGCACCAGTTCACGCAACGCGGGGCCGACCTCTTGCACGATACGGGAATCGGGCAAATCATGTGGCATGGCCCCGGCGGTGAACGATACCGGTTCGCCGAACTCTTCGGCAAAATAGGGAACACTTACGGCGTTGATCGTGCTGGCATATCGAGTGCCTTCCAACGCGTAGACGAACCCTTGTTCTATCAGTTGCGAATATCCCTCCGCCCGGAACCTTCGCATATCCGCTTCGGGCGTCAACTGCTCAAAGCGCTCTTCGCCAAGTGACGCCACGACGGCCATGCCCGACGACGATCCGAACACGGGAATCCGGTGCCCCGGCTCCAGCCAGATGGTCGATGCATTCTGCGGCCGCCATGTGCGCACCAGCATCATTTTCTCGTCGTCGCGCACGGCGACCAGCAACAGCGTGCCCGTTTTATCGGCCAGCTCTTGCATTGCGTCAGACACCAAATCCAGAAAGTTCACCGCCACCGATGCGACAGAGCCAAGCGCGATGGCTGATGGCCCCAGCCGAAAGCGGTCATTGCGCCCGCCGTGGCTGAGGTAGCCCAATTCGCACAGCGTATAGGTCAGCCGCGACACCGTAGGCTTGGGCAGCCCCGTCCGGTCGGCAATCTGCGCGTGGGTCAGCCCGCTGTCACTGGCGCGAAAGGCCCGCAATACAGCAAGCCCCCGCGCCAGAGTGTTGGCAAACTTCCTGTCTGTGGTGTCCCCACTCATCGCGCCGCCATAGGAATAAGCAGCGAGATCATCGGGAAGGACATGATTAGCACCAGCACGATCACATCAACGCTGAGGAAGCGCGTGATACCGGCAAAGATCTTGTCGATCGGAGCCTCTTTGCCCACCACATTGGCAATAACAAAGACGTTCAACCCGACAGGCGGCGTGATCAGCCCGATTTCCAGCAGTTTGATCACCACAACACCGAACCAGATCAGGTTCATGTCATAGCTTTCCACCAGCGGGATCATCAGCGGCAGGGTCAGAACCATGATGCCGATGGGATCAAGGAACATGCCAAGCAACAGATAGATCGCGGCAATCGCCAGCAGCAGGACCACGACGGACAGCTCAGCCTCGGCCACGACGTTCACAATCATCGGGGCAACGTTGGTCAGGGCGATAAAGGCCACAAAGATCTTGGCCCCTGCCGCGATAAAGAAGATCGCCGCGGTCTGGATGCACGTCTCTTTCACCGCATCCCACAGGCCCTGCAAGGTCAGCTTGCGCTGCGCAAAACCGATCAGCGTCGCCGCGACCACGCAGACAGCCGCCGCTTCGGTCGCCGTAAAGATACCGCCGTAGATACCGCCGATGATCAACACGAAAAGCATGACCGCAGGCCAGCTTTCAGCCGCCGCCGCCAAGCGTTCCTTGGCGGAGTAGCGTGTCGCTGTCGAAGGGGCGATTTCGGGCGAACGCCAGACCCAGACGGCGATCACAAGGATAAAGCCCGCCAGCGTCAGCAGCCCCGGCAAAACACCCGCGAGGAACAGCGACGAAATGGAGGTCTCGGTGAAGATACCGTAGATGATGAACAGCACAGACGGCGGGATCAGCGACCCCAGCGTGCCCCCTGCCGCGACCGACGCTGTTGCCAGACGCGGGTCATAACCCATGCGCAGCATCTCGGGCGTGCAGATTTTCCCCATGGTCGAGGCACAGGCGATAGAACTGCCGGTAATGGCCGAAAACCCGCCACAGCCCATGACACTTGCCATGGCAACACCGCCGGGCAGACGTGTCAGCCAGACCTTGGCCGCGTGGTAGATCTTGGTCGTGATATCCGCGCGATAGGCGATGTGCCCAAGGGCGACAAACAGCGGTATCATTGATAGATCGTAAGAATGTATCAGGTCAAAGGAGTTCGAGAACACCATCGACGTTGTCGCGCGGATGGCACGTTCGGGCATGAAAGTGCCGGTGCGGAAGGCAAAGATAAAGAAGGTCGCGATCGTCGCGACACTGGCCAGCGCAAAGGCAATCGGCACACGCAGCGCCAACAGGATCAGAACGGCGGCAAAGGCAATCAGCCCGATGGTCGACGCATCCATTACAGCACCTCTTTTTCAGCAACGAGCTCGATTGTGTGGTTTTCTTCGTCCGAGACGATGCCCCCGGACAGGATGGTCCGCACATCGCGGATCGCCAGTTCTGCCAGACGCAGCCAGCAGGCGGCGATACCGACCACAAACAACAGACGTCCGGGCCATTTGGGCAGGTTCAGGTCACCGTAGAAAAAGCTGCCCTTTTCCCAAACGCTCAGGAATTCACGGCCGCCGGAATAGATCAGACCGCCCAAGGCGATCATCCCCATGACCGACCCCAGCACAATAAGCCAGGACCGGAGTTTGGGCCCGAACCGGTCGGACACAAAAGCCACACTAACGTGAGCGCGGTTTGCGGTCGCTGCCGCAAGGGGCAGGAGGATGGCCGCAACCATCAGCTCCCGTACCAAAGTAACGCTATCGGGTACGCTAGATGCGAAGACGGCGCGTGCGACCACGTTGGACGTGATCAAGATCCCCAAAAGGATGACCGCAGCCGCGCCCAACCCCAACAGGATTTTCTCAAGTGGTACCAACATGGTCCCTGCTCCTCCCAAAGCTTGTGTTTAGTTGTTGTCAGCTGCCCAAGGGTAACCGTTCTCGTCGCGCTCTTGCGTGTATTTGGCGATCAGCGCCTTGTAGTCTTCCAGCAGTTGCTCGCCCGGCAGACCGGTGCGGTTGGCTGTCTCGACCCACTCGGCCAGATACTTCTCGCCGCCTTCGACCAGCTTGGCGCGCTCTTCCGCGGGCAGCTCGAACACTTCGACGCCTTGCTCTTTCATCGCGGCAATGGCGTTGTCGTTCGCGGTTGTGATCATGCGGCCGAATTCATCGGACAGATCCGCACCGGTTTCCAGCAGCACAGCTTGCTGATCTTCGGACAGTGCATCGAACATGTCTTTGTTCATGAAGATGCCGACGCCGCCAACCTGGCCCCAGTTCAGCAGGGTGTAGTTGTCCATGACTTCGGCCTGCTTCAGCGCGGCAACAGCGTAGGAATAGCCTTGGCTACAATCGATCAGACCGGTGTCGAGCCCTTGGTACGCGTCATAGATCGACATGTTGACCATGTTCGCGCCTTCGTCACCAAAGACCTTACCATAGGCCCCTGTGCCGCGTACTTTCTTGCCCGCGATATCAGCGACCGAACGGATCGCGTCGCCCTTACAGCCGATATTCACCTGGCTGGTGGTCCATGTGCCGATGTACACGAGGTTCTTTTCAGCCAGGTTTTCCGCAATCGCGGGGTTCGACCGCATCAGTTCGTCCGTGGCGCGCATACCGACCCAGGCGTCTGGGTTGTTTACGGGCAGGTCAGCGATGCCATAGGCGGCCATTTCCTGCGGGTAATACACCGCGATCACCGACCCCATATCAGCCACACCGTCACCAATGGACTGTACGGCCGCATTCGCCTTGAACAGCGCGCCGCCCCACTGGATGTCGAGGCGCAGATCGTTTTCCGACCGCTCGGCAACCTGATCGGCGAACCACTGCAACGCGTCTGCACGGGCACCGCGATTCGGGCCTGCTTCGCCGTGGATCAGCACGGTTTCAGCACCGGCAACGGAAGCAGCCACAGTCATTGCAGCAGCGAAAGATAGGTTTTTCAAAAAGGACATGTAATTCCCTCCCAAGAATTGTTTTACCATGCGAAACATCGTTTCACTATGTCTCGGGCGCACACTAGGGAGGGGATTTGGAACGTGCAAGCGAAACTTAAAGCGGCGCCGAAATACCGGCGCCGCTCTCCATTTAACCAATACTTATCAAATACTTAATTCAGATCACGACTTCTCGCGGCGGTACATGAAGCAGCGCCCCTCCACAGCTTCAGGTGGTAAGGGGATTTCGATCAAATTGTCGAAATACATCCGGTCACTGGACACCATGATGCCCCCGACAGCCAATAACGGCTCGATCAAAGGCGAGATTTCACGCGCGAAAGCATCGTTTTTTGCAAGGTTATGTCCGCCAAGATCCGCGTGAATCAGAGCCGCATTCACGCCAAAGCGCGTCAGTGCCGCAGGCAGGGTTTCGTGCACATCGCCCAGGATCAGCTGATGGTCCTCGGGCGTGCTATCGGGATTCGATGCAACCGCGCGCTCAAACACAAAGATATCCCGTTCGGGCATCGTTTCACGGATGTGGTGAAAGGTACGGCCATTGCCCAATCCCAGCTCGAACACCGGACCCGTCATTGTCTGCGTCAGGGCGGCGGCATGGTCGATACACGCACGCTGTGACACCATACGGTTGATAAAAATGTCCAGGCGGCTCATCGCGGTTCTCCTTCGGGTTGGGTCGTACTGATGCAACATGGGGACGCCGCCCCCCTTTGTGTACCGCTGACGCTTGGTTTTTGCGCTGCCCCCTAGACGCTTGGGTGTTTATCGGCTTCACTCGATAGGTAATGATCGCTCTGACCCGCTTGGGATGACAATGGCCCCCCTTCTTGAAGTAAATGATCTATCGATCGGTTTCGGCAACGGCCCCTCGGTCGTGGACGGCGTCAGCTTTGCGTTGAACGCGGGCGAGACCCTCGCGCTGGTGGGCGAAAGCGGGTCTGGCAAAACGCTGTCCTGCCGGTCGGTTTTGCGCCTGCTGCCTGATGCGGCACAGATGCGCGGCGGGTCGATCCGGTTCAACGGGGCCGAGGGTGCCGTCAACCTGCTGTCCCTCCCCGAAAAGAAGATGCGCGCCATTCGGGGGGATCGCATCTCGATGATCTTTCAGGAACCTATGCGGTCGCTGTCGCCACTGCACCGGCTTGGGGATCAGGTCGCCGAAGTGCTACGGCTGCACCGCAATATGGGAAGAAGGGCGGCCAAACGCGCAGTGCTTGAACAGTTCGAAAAGGTCGGTTTCACCGATCCGCTGCGTGCCTGGAAAAGCTATCCGTTCGAGATGTCGGGCGGAATGCGCCAACGCGCGATGATCGCTATGGCTATGGTCGCCAAGCCCGAGCTGCTGATCGCGGACGAACCGACGACCGCGTTGGATGTGACGACACAGGCGCAGGTGCTCGGGCTGATCCGGTCGCTGCAGGCAGAAACCGGTATGGGTGTGATCCTTGTGACCCATGATCTGGGCGTCGTGGCGAATATGGCGCAGCGTGTCGTGGTGATGAACAAGGGCCGCGTGATGGAACGGGGCGATGCGCAAGAGGTGTTGGGCAGCCCTGCCCACCCCTACACCGCCAAGCTTTTCGCCGCCGCCCCGATGATCCCCGCCGTGGCCGCCCCTGCCCCCGCATCCACGACGCCCGCAGATGATGTGATCCTTGATCTGCGCGACGTGTCCAAGACCTACACCATGCGGGCGGGCGGCTGGCGCAAGCCGGTGGCCGTATCCGCTTGCCAGCACGTTGACCTGCAACTGCCCCGCGGCAAGACGCTGGCGATTGTCGGCGAAAGCGGTTCGGGCAAGACCACCTGCGCCCGCATCGCCATGGGGGCCGAACGTCCCGATGCCGGCGGCGAAGTGCTGTTTCGCCCCGACCCCGCCGCCGCGCCGCTGGCCGTGCATGATTTATCGCCCACTGAACGCACCGCATTTCAACGGCAAGCGCAGATGGTGTTTCAAGACCCGTATTCCTCGCTCAGCCCGCGGATGCGCGTGCAGCAAGCCCTGACCGAACCGATGGAGGTGCACAACATCGGCACCGCCCGCGAGCGCCGCGAAAAGGCGGCCGAAATGCTGCGGTGGGTCGGATTGAACCCTGATATGCTTAGCCGTTTTCCGCACGCGTTTTCAGGCGGCCAGCGCCAGCGGCTGTCCATTGCCCGCGCGCTGACGCTCGACCCGAAGCTGCTGATTTGCGACGAACCCACCTCGGCGCTGGATGTGTCGGTGCAAGAGCAAATTCTGACCCTGCTCGAAGACATCCGCGACCGCGCCAACCTGAGCTATCTGTTCATCAGCCACGATCTGGCGGTCGTTGCCCGCATCGCGGACGAGGTCGCGGTTATGCGCGCTGGCGTGATCGTCGAACAGGCCCCGCCCGACACGTTGTTCTACAATCCGCAACACCCCTACACCCGCGCCTTGATCGCGGCACAGCCCGAACCCGACATCAGCCGGCCCATCGATCTTGATCTGGTGGCCAAGGGCGCGGGCTCTCCCATGCTCTGGCCCGAACAGTTCCGCTTTGAAGGCCATCACGCCCCCGCCCTGCGCGAGCTTGAGCCCGGCCATAAGGTACGTTGTCATGCGTAAGTTCCTCCTTGCCCTCGCCGCGACCCTCGCCTTTGCGCCCCTTGCCGCGCATAGCGACGGCCCCGTGCTGCAAGAAAGCAGCTTTTGGGCGCAAGAGGTCAATGCTGGCAGCCTGCCTCACGTGCAGGACCGCATCCCGTCAGAGCCTCTGGTCGTCGACCTCGAAGCCAAGGGCCGCAGCTTTGGGCGTCAGGGCGGTACGCTACGCACGTTGATCTCGCGCACCAAGGACGTGCGGCAAATGGTCGTTTACGGCTACGCGCGGCTGGTAGGGTATCAACCTGACTACACGCTTGCCCCCGATATCCTCGCCGCGGTGGACGTGGAAGAAGGGCGCAAATTCACGCTACACCTGCGCCCCGGTCACCGCTGGTCGGACGGCATGCCCTTTACCTCGGATGATTTCCGCTACTGGTGGGAAAATGTAGCCAACGACCCTGACATCACACCCAGCGGGCCGCCGGATTTCATGATCGTGGACAACCGCCTGGGAAAGGTCACCTTCCCCGATGAACATACGGTCGTGTTCGAATGGCAGATCCCCAATCCGAATTTTCTGCCGCTGTTGGCGCAAGCAAGCCCACCGTTCATCTATCGCCCTGCCCACTACCTGAAGCAATTTCATCAGAAGTTCGCCGATCCCGATACGCTGGTCGAAAAGGTCAAAGCCGCGCGGGTCAAAAGCTGGGCCGCGCTGCACAACAAGCGCGATAATATGTACAAGTTCGACAACCCCGCGCTGCCGACCCTCCAGCCGTGGATCAACACCTCGGACAAGGACAGCTCGCGCAAGCTGTTTGTACGAAACCCCTATTTCCACCGTGTCGACAGCCGGGGCGTGCAATTGCCCTATATCGACGTCGTGCAGATGACCGTCGTCGGCGGCGGGCTGATCGCGGCCAAGGCCAACGCGGGCGAGGTCGACCTGCAGGCGCGCGGGCTCGATTTCCCCGATGTCGCGATCCTCAAGAAAGGCGAGGCGGACGGCGGCAAATACCGCACCCTGCTTTGGGCCAACGGCGCCGCCAGCCAGATCGCGATCTATCCCAACCTGAACTTCGCCGACCCCGTGTGGCGCGATGTCATGCGCGACGTGCGTTTTCGCCGTGCGCTGAGCCTCGGCATCGATCGACGCATGATCAACCGCGCACTTTATTTCGGTCTCGCCAGCGAAGGCGGCATGTCCGCCCTGTCGCAAAGCGCGCTTTATAACGACGACAACACGCATTCGTGGTCGATGATGAACCTCGCCCACGCCAACGCGCTGCTGGATGATATGGGCCTGACCGACCGCAGCCCCGCTGGCCTACGCCAGTTGCCCGATGGCCGCCCGATGGAATTCGTGATCGAAACCGCCGGCGAACGCAGCGAGGAAGAAAACGCGCTGGCGATCATCGCGGACACATGGCGTGATCTGGGCATCCGCCTGATCATGCGCCCGCTGGACCGCGACATCCTGCGCAACCGGATCTATGCGGGGCGGACCATGGCGTCGGTCTGGTACGGCTGGGACAACGGGCTTCCGGGGCCGTCGACCTCTCCTTCCTATCTGGCGCCCACCAATCAGGAATTCTTTGCCTGGCCGATGTGGGGACAATACTACCAAACAGTCGGACAGGCCGGGTCGCCCCCCGATATGCAGCCCGCGAAACGGCTGATGCTGCTGGCGAATGACTGGAACCACACCGACGACCCACAGGTGCGCGAAGACATCTGGAAGCGGATGCTCGCCATCCACGCCGAACAGCAATTTGGCATCGGCGTGCTGGCCGAGGCCCCGCAACCCGTCGTCGTCTCGAACGATCTGATGAATGTACCGGAGCATGGGATCTGGGCCTTTGATCCCGGCGCGCATTTCGGCATTCACCGCATCGATGAATTCTACTTCCAAGACCCCCATGTGCAGGTAAGCCGATGATCTTCCTCAGATACGCCGTGTGGCGTTTCATCACCATGCTGCTGACCCTCTGGGTGGTCTCCCTTCTGGTCTTCGTCATCATCAACCTGCCGCCCGGCGATTATCTGTCGAACCAGATCGCCGAGCTGCGCGCCACGGGTCAGGCCGAAGGCGTCGCCAAGGCCGAGTTTCTGCGCCACGAATACGCGCTGGATGAACCGATCTGGAAACAATACCTGATCTGGGTCGGAATGGTGCCGGGGCCACAGGGGTTCGCCGGCTTGATCCAGGGCAATTTCGGCTGGTCGTTTGAATTCGATCGCCCCGTAGGCGAAATCGTCGGCGATGCGCTGTGGATGACCGTGCTGGTCAATCTCGCCGCCGTGTTGTTTGTCTATCTCATCGCCTTGCCGCTTGGGGTGCTCGCCGCCGCCAAATCCGAGACCTGGGTCGATTATACCGCCGGTTTTCTGGGCTACCTTGGGCTCGCGACACCGAACTTCCTGCTGGCGCTGATCCTGTTTTATTATGGCCATAAATACTTTGACCTGCCGATTGGCGGGCTTATGGCCCCCGAGCTTGAGGGCCAGCCGATGTCATGGGAAAAAGTACGCTCCGTCCTGCTGCACCTGATCGTCCCGACCTTTGTGATCGGCACCGCCGGAGCCGCCGCGATGATGCAGCGGTTGCGGGCGAATATGCTCGACGAACTTGATAAACCCTATGTGGAGACCGCCAAGGCCAAGGGCATGGGCCCCGCGCGGCTGCTGTCGAAATATCCGCTGCGCGTGGCCTTCAACCCCTTTGTCGCAGATATCGGGAACCTGCTGCCTGCGATGGTGTCGGGCTCTGTGCTGGTGTCGGTGGTGCTGGGCCTGCAAACCATCGGGCCCTATCTGCTGGTCGCGCTAAAGTCTCAAGACCAGTTCCTCGCGGCGTTCATCCTGATGTTCGTAGCGCTGCTGACGCTGATCGGCACGATGATCTCTGACATGCTGCTGGTCCTGCTTGATCCGCGCATCCGTTACGGGGCACGCAGCTCATGAGTATCCAGCCGGACAACCGCTTTGTCGACACAACCCCCTGGACCGACGACGGCGATCTTTCCGCGCTTGAGCGGGCCGAGATGGACGCCTCTGTCGCACGGCTCATGTGGCGCAAGTTCCGGCGGCATAAGCTGGCGCTGGTATCCGGGCTGTTTCTGGCCTTCTGCTATCTGATCCTGCCAGTGGCGGGGTTCATCGCGCCCTACACACCAAACGAGCGCAATGCCGAACACATCTACGCGCCACCGCAAAGCATCAACCTTTGGCACGAGGGCAGTTTCATCGGCCCCTTTGTATACGAGACGACGGGCACTGCGGATCTGGTGAATTTCCGCTGGGTCTACGACACCGATACCAGCAACCCGCGCAAGATTGAGTATTTTTGTAAGGGTGAAACCTACCACCTCTTTGCGCTCATCCCCAGCGACACCCACCTGTTTTGCGCCCCTGACGGCGCGACGGTGTTTCTCTGGGGCTCGGATCGGTTGGGGCGCGATGTGTTCAGCCGCATCCTCTATGGTGCGCAGCTTTCTTTGACGGTGGGGTTGATCGGCATCACGGTCAGTTTTGTGCTGGGTATCTTCTTTGGATCTTTGGCCGGTTACTTCGGCGGCAAGACCGATTGGCTGGTCAACCGCGCGATCGAGATCTTACGGTCACTACCAGAACTCCCGCTCTGGCTGGCGCTTTCGGCGGCGGTGCCGTCGAACTGGGGGCCGGTGTCGGTGTTCTTTATCATCTCGATCATCCTCGGCATTCTGGATTGGCCCGGGCTGGCGCGGGCGGTGCGGTCAAAATTCCTGAGCCTGCGTGAAGAGGAATACGTCAAAGCGGCCGAGATGATGGGCGCGTCCCCCGCGCGGGTGATCCGCAAACATCTGTTGCCGAATTTCATGTCGCATCTGATCGCCAGCGCGACCCTGTCGATCCCGGCGATGATCCTCGGGGAAACCGCGCTTAGCTTTCTGGGGCTGGGTCTTCGCGCGCCCGCCGTCAGCTGGGGGGTCATGCTGAATGACGCGCAAAATCTAGCGAGCATCGAAATCTACTGGTGGACCGCTATTCCCATGCTGCCGATCATTGTCGTGGTGCTGGCGTTCAACTTCTTGGGCGATGGTCTGCGCGCAAGTCTTGATCCGTATAAATCCTGACCCACCGGGGCCTTCAGTTCCAAATGGTCTAAATCCCGGAGGGTGCGGGGGGCTGGCCCCCCGCTGCGCCGGATCAGTACCAGTCGCCCATTTTGACTTCGATCCCCTCGCCGACCATCGCGGCAAAGGCGGCGGGGTCTTGCGTGCCGTCGTCGCGCCCACGATAGTGGTAGGGGTAGACGAAGGAGGGTTTGAACGTCGATACCGCAGCCGCGGCCGAGGTCGCATCCATGGTAAACGGCAGGTTCATACAAACGAACGCCAGATCGATATTCTCTAGCGCCAGCATGTCCGGCGTCGCCTCGGTATCGCCCGAGATATACACGCGGAAATCGCTGAGGTTCACGATATAGCCGTTGTCGCGCCCCTGCGGATGGAACTGCTTGCGTTCTTCGGTGGTGTTATAGGCGGGGATCGCCTCGATCTTGACCTCGTTGAACATCGCTTGCTCGCCATTGGCCAGTGCATTCGCCTTGGCTTTCAGTGCCTCGGGCAGCATGTCGTAGACGGCAGGATTGGTAAGGATCTGCGTGTTTTCGCCCACCACACCGGCCAGAGTTTCGGCGTTATAGTGATCGCCGTGCTCGTGGGTGATCAGGATCAGATCGGGGGTGGCAAAATCGCTGTAGTTGGCGACCTCGCCCACGGGATCGCAGTAGATCACGCCGGCTGGCGTCTCCATCACAAAGGACGCGTGGTCGATGGGGTGCACTTTGATCTCGCCGCCGGTCATGGGGAACATATTACCGCCGTGCGCCGCGGCCTGCGCGGCATAGGGCAGTAGCGTCACGACCCCGGCGGTGGCGGCGGTGGTCGTCAGGAATTGGCGTCTGGACTGTTTCATGGGACTTCTCCTGTTGCAGGTGAAGATGATGCTAGCGCCCGCCGCCGCCGTTTCAATGTCACAACTGCGCGAGACGCGGCTATCGGTCGTCTCCACCTGGCTCCGGCCCGGTCTGTGCCTCTTCTTCCAGCGACGCCTGCGCCGCAGCGGTCACCGCATCGCGTTCCTCGTCGCTCAGGTCTTTGATCTTGCCGTCGGCCAGACGCACAGTGACCTCCCGATGGGCAAAGCGGATTCCTTCGCGCTCAAACAAGGCTCGGATTTCTTCATAGACCTTCTTGCGCACCAGCCATTGATCCCCCGGTTTGGTCATGAACTTGACCCGAATGATCATGGCGGAATCCTGCATTTCAATCACGCCCTGCGATTTCAGCGGCTGGATAAAGTTGTCGCCGATCACCGGATCATCCAGCAGCGCGATGCCGAGCTTTTTGATCAGCTTGCGGACCCGTTCGACATCGGTGTCATAGGTCACCCGCAAGGGCAGTTTCATGATCACCCAATCGCGGCTGTAGTTGGTCATCACCTGCAGCTCGCCAAAGGGAATGGTGTGCAGCGCGCCCAGATGGTGGCGCAGCTGGAACGACCGGACCGAGATTTTCTCGACCGTGCCCTTCACGCCGCCCACATCAAGGTATTCCCCCTTGCGGAAGGCATCGTCGAACAGAAAAAACGCGCCGGCGAAGATATCGCGCACCAGCGCCTGACTGCCAAAGCCGACGGCAACACCGACGATCCCCGCACCGGCAAACAGTGGGCCGACATTGATCCCGAATTCCATCAACACGATGAGCGCGATGCTTACGATCAGGACGATCAGGACAAAGTTGCGAAACAGCGGCAGCAGTGTTGCCAACCGGCTGGCGGAGGACGCGCCGCTGCCTTCGTCGCCCAGTTCCGCCTCGGGCTGGTCGGCGGTTTCTGCCTCGATCTTGCTGTCGATCCAGATGCGGAAGGCGTGATAGACGACGTAGCCGATAAACAGGATCACCATCACATCCAGCAGCCGGTCCGCATGGCTTTCGACCATCAACGTTGCCTCTGTGTCCCAGATATAGAAGAACGCATAGGCCCCCGTAACAAAGGCGAGGATACCAGCCACGCGCCGCGCCAGACCTTCAAAGCTGGTGAGACTTTGGCGTGGCACCATCGCGGCCTCTGTGTCAGCCTCGTTCATCGACATGGTATCACCCGCTTCCGCAGTGCCGGCGGCCTCGGGCGCATCGTCACCAAGTGCGACATCAGCGCGCTTCTCGCGGCGCAGCTCGTTCAAGCGGCGCATCATGCGTGCGCGGGCAAAGCCGCGTTCAATGGCATAGTTGATCACACCGTAGACCACGATGATCGACACCAGAATACCATAGGCACCCGCGATCAGAGGCACGGAGCTTGGGTTCTCGAGCACCAGATCATAGGTCAGTTCGAACCAGGCAAAGATCGCATAGGTCACCACCAGCGGTGCCCAGGCCCGCGACATAAAACGCCCCACGGCGCTGCATTCCGACGCAGGTTTGCCTTGCCGCAGCGCGTTTGAAATGGGGCCGCGGTTGACCCAGATCATCAGGATATTCGCCACGACAATTGCCGCCGACATCAGGGAGGCGATGAAAGCATAGACATCATAGTTCAGCCCCAGTTCTGCAATCCAGATACCGAACAGGATCGCAACGGTATCAAGGCTTGCCATCATCCACAGCCAGCGGTGCAGCCGTTTGGCGTCGCGGTCGCTGAAGACGGGGATGCGGTATTGCGACAGGAAGGGCGACAGGATCATCCGCCACAGGCCCGCGGCCACGCGACAGACGAAGTAGCCGATGTTGATCAGCGTGACAGTGAACTGGATCGCCGTGTCTTTAAGCGGTCCAAACAGCAGCGTGCCTAGAATATAGGCCACCACCATCGACACCAAAACGCCGATGATCCCCATGAAAAACCGAAACACCAGAAACGGCATCTTTTCGGTATAGCCGACGGGGTTCGCCTGCACTTTGGCGGTGACGAAGCCGCGCACCATGCGCTTGCCAAACAGCTCTACCTCGACCACGGCCCCGACGGCGAACAGCGCGAGCGCCACCAGCAGCGTCTCGCCAAAAGCCCATAGCGTGCCGTCCGGGCTGGCGGCCCGCAGAATATAGATCACCTCGTTGATCGCGTCGGGCAACTGCACGATGCGTTCGATCAAGGCAGTGCGGAACCGGTTGCCCCGTTCCTGCAGGTGCATCAGCGGTGAGGTTTCCTTGGCCAGCGCCGCCTCTTGCTGGTCGCCCTCGGCCGGTTGGGCAGGTGCGGGCTGGTTCAACAATTGGCCCGCGCTATCGACCACCACCACGCTCACCCCGCTTTCAGCGGCTTGTCTGATGACCTCTTGCAGACGTGCGGCGTCGCCTTCTGTATCGCTGACGGCAGTTTCCTGCGCTGTTGGCAAAAGGGACAGAACCCCTTGCGCCGTCGCGGCGTTGGCAAAGGGCAAGACCCACAGCGACAAAAGAAGGGTGAAGATGAAATGCCGCATATGTCCTCGCTCATGGCCTTGGGGAGCAGTCTTGAGACGCTAAGGCGCCCCCCGTGCCATTGCAATCTTAACCCCCCGGCCCCACCTACTCTCCCTGACGATGAACCGCGAAGGACGCCGAATATGACACGCGCCGCATCTTTCCACGGGCCTGCCCCGCTCAAACGCCGGTTTTCGCAGCCCATTCAGGGGCGGCGACGGCGGAAGGTGCTGAAATGCATGACATGTTCGCCATAGATGCCTAAGGTATTTCCACTGGCCTGTTCGACCGGCAGACCAAGGTGATGTGAGTGTATTCGGTTTCTGGGTGCATCGGGCGGGACGGGTTCACCTGCCTTCGACAATAAACGCTTTCTAGCCGCCAGACTGATAGGTGCGGCCAAGGATATTTGACTAAGTTAGGATCGGCCCATGCGCCAGACGGTCTCGAACAACGCCCGCGATGGCAAACCAGCGCGGCGGGTGCTATTCTATAGCCACGACACCTTTGGATTGGGCCACTTACGGCGGTCGCGCGCACTGGCTGCCGCCTTGATGGACGGGGACGAAGATGCCTCGGCCATCATCCTGACAGGATCGCCCGTCGCAGGGCGTTTCACCTTTCCCAAAGGCGTCGACCACATCCGCCTTCCCGGCGTGACGAAGCTGGCCGACGGCAGCTATGTGGCGCAAACGCTTGGCCTTGATATCGACGAGGTCACCTCCCTGCGGGCCGGCCTGATCCGCACCGCGATCGAGGAATACACCCCCGATCTGCTGATCGTGGATAAAGAGCCGACGGGCTTTCGCGGGGAACTGCTGCCTAGCCTTGACTGGCTGCGCGAGCATGGCAACACCAAAGTTGTGCTAGGCCTGCGCGACGTGCTGGACGAACCCGAAGTGCTAGCCGCCGAATGGGAACGCAAAGGCGCGGTTGAGGCGACCGAGAAATACTATGACGAGATTTGGGTCTACGGCATGCGAGATGTCTATGATCCGACCAAGGGGCTGCCGCTGTCGCAGGCCGCCCACGACCGGATGCATTGGACCGGCTATCTGCGCCGCGAGGCCCCGGACGAAACACCCCCCGCCGAAGAGCCCTATGTGCTGATTACCCCCGGCGGCGGCGGGGACGGTGCCGCGATGGTGTCACTGGTGCTGGACGCCTACGAGCAAGACCCCGACCTGACGCCGAATGCCAAGCTGATCTACGGCCCCTTCCTGTCCGGCGACGTCCGCGACGCCTTTGACGCGCGGGTGGCCAAGCTGGGCGGGCGGGTGACCGCGCTTGGCTTTGATAGCCGGATCGAACAGCTTTATGTCGGGGCCGAAGGCGTGGTTTGCATGGGCGGTTACAACACCTTCTGCGAGGTGCTGTCTTTTGACAAACGCGCCGTCATCGTGCCGCGCACCGTGCCCCGGTTGGAACAATGGATCCGCGCCAGCCGCGCCGAAGAGCTTGGGCTCGTCCGCATGCTGGAAGAAACCCGTGATGGCATGACGCCGCAGGCGATGATCGCCGCAATCCGCAACCTGCCGCATCAGAACAAACCCTCGCAAGCCGGTGCAGACGGGCTGCTGGACGGGCTTGACGTGGTGGTTGAACGGGGCCGCGCCCTGATGGGCGGTGGCGCATGACCGACACCCCCGCCCCTCTCGCCATTGTGGTCAAAGGCTGGCCGCGCCTGTCCGAGACCTTCATCGCGCAGGAACTCGTCGCCCTTGAAGAAGCCGGTCTGCGGTTCGACATCTGGTCGTTGCGCCATCCGACCGACACGAAAACCCACCCGTTGCACGACCGGCTGCAAGCGCGTGTGCGCTATTTGCCGGAATATCTGCGCGACGATCCCGAACGTGTGGCCGCGGCACAAGAGGCCGCGAAAGCCATGCCCGGTTACGACGCGGCACGGGCGGTTTTCCAACAAGACCTCGCCCGCGACGATACCCCTAACCGCCGCCGCCGCTTTGGTCAGGCTTGCGTCATGGCACATGAGCTCCCCGCCGAGACCCGCGGCATCTATGCGCATTTCCTGCACACCCCGTCCTCGGTCGCGCGCTATGCCGCGATCCTGCGGGGCCTACCGTGGAGCTTTTCTGCCCACGCCAAGGACATCTGGACCTCGCCCGAATGGGAGTTGCGCGAAAAGCTGGACCCCGCCAGCCACGGTGCCGCCTTTGGTGCCACCTGCACGGACTTTAACGCGCAACATCTGCGTAAGCTAACCTCCGCCCCGGAGCGGATTGATCTGGTCTACCACGGGCTAGATCTGGCGCGTTTCCCCGAACCGCCAACCCGGGTCCAACGGGCCAAAAGCGATCCGTTCCAGATGATGTCTGTCGGGCGCATGGTCGAGAAGAAGGGCTTTGACAACCTGATCGACGCGCTGGCGCTGCTGCCGAATGAGTTTGACTGGCACTGGACCCATATCGGCGGCGGGGACCTGTCGGAACCGATGAAAACACGCGCTGAAACGCACGGGATCAACGACCGGATCACTTGGCGCGGGGCCTGCGACCAGCCAGAGGTGATCGCGGCCATGCGCGCCGCCGATCTGTTCGTGCTGCCCTCGCGCATTGCCAAGGACGGTGACCGTGACGGGCTGCCCAATGTGCTGATGGAAGCGGCAAGCCAGAAGCTTCCGCTGCTCAGCACCCCCGTATCGGCCATCCCCGAGTTCATCACCAGCGGCACCACCGGCGTGCTAAGCGACGATGCCCCCGCCGCCCTTGCCGAAGCGATGCAGCGCTTTGCGGAGGATCCATCGCTTGGCCCTCGGCTGGCCGAAGCCGCCCATGACCGGCTGCAAGCAGAGTTCACCATGGCCCCCGGCATTCGCCAGCTACACAAACGGCTGACGGCAATGCTCGCACAGGGCGGCTGATGCGGCTTGCGTTCTACGCTCCGTTAAAGTCCCCTGATCATCCGGTACCCTCGGGGGATCGGGCGATGGCGCGTGGGTTGATGGCCGCGCTGCAACAGGGGGGCGCGACGGTCGCAGTCGCCAGCACCCTGCGCAGCCGCGATGGGGCGGGAGACAGCGCGGCGCAGGCCATGCTTTTCAACGCTGCCGAGGCCGAAGTGACTCAAGCCATCGCCCGCGGTCGCACCGAAGGCTGGCAGGCGTGGATCACCTATCACAACTATTACAAGGCCCCCGACCTGATCGGCCCCGCCGTCGCCCGCGCCCTTGGCATCCCCTATCTGCTGGTCGAATCCAGCCGCGCGCGCAAACGGCTGACAGGCCCGTGGGCCGGTTTCGCCCAAGCCGCCGAGGCCGCAAGCGACGCGGCGGATGTGATCTTTTACCTCACGCACCGCGATGCCGAGACGCTGCGCCGCGATCAGACCGCGGGGCAGCGGCTGGTGCATCTGCCGCCGTTTCTCGCACAGGGCGCTTTGCCGCCGCCGTCCGCGCTGGATGGCCCGATGCTGGCTGTCGGCATGCTGCGCGACGGGGACAAACGCGCCTCGTATCAGATCATCGCGGAGACGCTGGCGCTGCTGCCAGCAGACAGCTGGCGGTTGGATATCGCGGGTGACGGCCCCGCCCGCACCGAGATAGAGACGATGCTGGCCCCCTTTGGCGACGCGGTTCGGTTTCTTGGGGAGCTTGATGCAGACGCCATGGCCGCCGCCTATCGTCATGCGTCGCTGCTGTTCTGGCCCGGTGTGAACGAAGCCTTTGGCCTTGCCTATCTGGAGGCGCAGGCCGCCGGCCTGCCCGTCGTGGCCCAAGACCGCCCCGGCGTGCGCGATGTGCTGGCCCCCGGCCCCTATCCCTCGCCGGCAAGCGGCACCGCGCCGCTTGCCGCACAGATCACAGCGCTGCTGTCGGATACAACCCTACGCCACACACGCGCCCAAGCCGCCCGCGATTTTGTTGCGCAACATCATCTGCTTCCCACGGCCACCGCGACCTTGCTGGCAGGATTGGAAAGCTGCGGGGTGCGCCCGTGATCCGGCTTGCCCTGCTCCGCCACGGACATACAAGCTGGAACCGTGCTGGCCGCATTCAGGGGCGCACGGATATCCCGCTGGATGATGACGCCCGCGCCGGTCTGGCGGCGTTGGCATTGCCCGCGCCTTGGGACCGTGCCGATCTTGTATCAAGCCCCCTGTCTCGCGCCGCTGAAACCGCCCGATTGGTCGCAGACCGCGCGCCGAAAACCACGCCCGCGCTGATGGAGATGGACTGGGGCCAATGGGAAGGGCTGCACGGCGTAGAGCTTAAGGCAGACCCCGCCAGCGGGTTCCGCGATATCGAGGATTGGGGCTGGGGCTACACCCCACCCGGTGGCGAAAGCCCCGACAGCCTGCGCGAACGGCTGATCCCTTGGGCCAACAGCTTGACGCGCGATACTGTCGCCGTCTGCCATATCGGCGTGATGCGTGTTTTGCTGGCCTATGCGACCGGCTGGGATTTCGCTGGCCCCGCCCCCTTTCAGATCAAGCGCAACCGCTTATATCTGCTGGATATTTCACCCAAGGGCTGGACTGCCCACCCTGAACCCATCCGACTGGAGCCGCGCTTATGAAGGTCAGCATCGTCGTCACGCATCTGCTGGGCACCGGCCATCTGGCCCGCGCCCTGACCCTTGGCCGCGCCTATGGGGCGGCGGGGCATGATGTGCAGGTTGTTTCGGGCGGGATGCCTGCACCGCAGTTGAACCGCGACGGCGTTGACGTGGTGCAACTGCCGCCGCTGCGCTCTGACGGCGTGGATTTCGCGCGGCTGCTGGATGAACACGGCACGCTTGCCTCTGAAGCGTTGAAGGCAGCGCGACGCGAGATGCTGGTCACCCACATCCAGACCCGCGCCCCCGATCTGCTAATCACCGAACTGTTCCCCTTTGGGCGCCGCACCCTCAAGGCAGAGTTCCTGGCCCTGCTTGATGCCGCAGATGCCCTGCCCACGCGCCCGCTGATCTGCGCATCGGTACGCGATATCCTTGCGCCGCCGTCCAAACCTGCCAAGGCGCAGCTGGCCGATGATCTGGTGGCGCAATATTACGGTGCGGTGCTGGTCCATGCGGACGAGGCCGTGACGCCGCTATCGCTCAGTTGGCCGGTGTCCGACGCGATGCAGGGCAAACTGCGCTATACCGGTTTCGTCGCACCGCCCCCCGCCAGCCCCCATCCCGACCGGCTTGGCGCGGGCGAGATTATCGTCAGCGCGGGGGGGGGCGATGTGGGCGCGCATGTGTTCGACACCTGCCGCGGCGCGGCCGCGCGTGATGCGGGACGGGTCTGGCGCTTGTTGCTGGGGGGGCAGGATGCGGCCGCACGCAGCGCCACGCTGATGCAGGATGCCCCCGCGAATGTGGTGATCGAACCGGCGCGCCCCGAATTCCGCCAGATGCTGTATCACGCCGCGGCCTCTGTCTCTTTGTGCGGCTACAATACCGCGCTGGATGTGCTGCAAAGCGGGGTGCGCGCGCTGTTTGTCCCTTTTGACGCCGGCAACGAGGTGGAACAGGGACTGCGCGCCGATGCGCTGTCGGCGCTGTCGGGGATCGAGGTGCTGCGCAGCGCTGATCTCGCACCGGACACACTGCTATCCGCCTTGGCAACTCTGCACGCCACCCCGGCCCGACCTGCGCAGACAGACGGGTTTGACGGGGCCGCGAGGACGGTCACCCTGACCGAGACCATGCGAAAGGGCACGCGATGACCGTGAATTGGGCCATTCTTGACGCCGAGCTTGCCCTATGGCGCGCAGAAGGATTGCACCTGCCGATCTGGTGGCGCGATGATGATGCCATCGCCCCAACCCCCGCGCTGGATCGCCTTGCCGCACTGGCGGAGGACCTGTCCCTGCCCGTGCATATCGCCGTGATCCCTGAACACGCAGACCCCGCGCTTGCCGCCTATAGCAAGGACCGTCCGCTGATCCGCCCGCTGGTACATGGCTGGCAGCATATCAGCCACGCGCCCGCAGGGGCCAAAAAGGCAGAGTTCGGACACCCGCGCCCGGACGCGGCCCACGAGCTCGCCCAAGCACTGAACCGGATGCAACAGCTGTTTGGCGACGACCTGCTGCCGATCTTTGTGCCGCCATGGAACCGGTTGGACGATGGGTTGCTGCCCGTGCTGGCAGACGCAGGCTATGTCGGGGTGTCGACCTATGGCCCGCGGAGCAACCGGATTGCCGCCCCCGGGTTGGTGCAGATCAACACCCATATCGACCCGATTTTCTGGCGCGGCACCCGCAGCCTTGTCCCACCGGACAAGCTGATTGCGGATATCACCAAACGGCTGCAGGACCGCCGCAAGGGGCGGACTGACCCGCAGGAACCCTTGGGGTTTCTGACCCACCACTTGGTGCATGACGAAGATATCTGGGGGTTCACCCACGCCTGCCTTGCGCGGTTGCTGGACGGTGGAGCGCTACCTGCACAGATCACAGAGCTGCCCTGACCGCTGGTGGCACTACTACGAAAAAGGGGCGCATGAAGCGCCCCTTTTGAATAATCGTCTTAGCTGTCCATCTTCAAGGCAGAGATAAATGCCTCTTGCGGGATGTCGACCTTGCCAAACTGGCGCATCTTCTTTTTACCCGCCTTCTGTTTATCCAACAGCTTGCGTTTCCGCGAGGCATCGCCGCCGTAGCATTTCGCGGTCACGTCCTTGCGCATCGCCGATAGGGTTTCGCGCGCGATCACCTTGCCGCCGATGGCTGCCTGAATCGGGATCTTGAACATGTGCCGCGGGATCAGATCCTTGAGCTTTTCAACCATCGCCCGGCCACGCATTTCGGCGCGGTCGCGGTGCACCATGGTGCTGAGCGCATCAACAGGTTCGTCGTTGACCAGAATAGACATCTTGACCAACGCATCTTCGCGGTAGCCGATCATCTGATAGTCGAACGAGGCATAGCCCTTGGTCACCGACTTCAGCCGGTCATAGAAGTCGAAAACCACTTCGTTCAGCGGCAGATCATAGACAACCATCGCGCGGCTGCCCGCATAGGTCAGGTCCATCTGGATGCCACGACGGTCCTGACACAGCTTGAGCACGTCACCAAGATAGTCATCCGGCACAAGGATGGTCGCCTTGATGCGTGGCTCTTCGATGTGATCTACGAAGGTCAGGTCTGGCATGTCTGCGGGGTTGTGCAACTGCTCGACCGTGCCGTCTTTCATGTGGATGTCATAGATAACCGACGGCGCGGTGGTGATCAGGTCGATGTCATACTCGCGCTCGATCCGGTCACGAATGACTTCAAGGTGCAGCAGGCCAAGGAAGCCGCAGCGGAAACCGAAACCCAGGGCGGCGGATGTTTCCATCTCGAAGCTGAAAGACGCGTCGTTCAGCGCCAGCTTTTCGATACTGTCGCGCAGGTCTTCGAACTCGGCGGCGTCCACCGGGAACAGACCACAGAACACCACGGGCTGCGCTGGCTTAAAGCCCGGCAGCGGGGTCTCGGTGCCCTTTTTCTCGTGGGTGATCGTATCCCCGACCCGCGTGTCGCGGACCTGCTTGATCGATGCGGTCAGAAACCCGATCTCGCCGGGGTTGAGGCTGTCGATCTCGGTCATGGCGGGGCGGAAAACGCCGATGCGGTCAACGTGGTGCACCGACCCGTTCTGCATCATGCGGATACGGTCGCCTTTTTTCAGCTGACCATCCATGATCCGCACTAGAACGATGACGCCCAGATAGCTGTCGTACCATGAATCGACCAGCATCGCCTTGAGCGGCGCGTCCTGCGTGCCGGTAGGCGCAGGCAGCTTGTGCACGATCGCTTCAAGCGTTTCGACAATGCCCTGCCCGGTTTTCGCGGACACCTGAATGGCTTCGGAAGCATCGATCCCGATCACATCCTCGATCTGTTCCGCCACGCGGTCGCAGTCGGACGCAGGCAGGTCGATCTTGTTGAGAACCGGCACGATCTCGTGATCCGCATCAATCGCGTGATACACATTGGCGAGCGTCTGCGCCTCTACGCCTTGGGTGCTGTCCACGACCAGCAGCGATCCTTCGACCGCGCGCATGGAGCGAGAGACCTCGTAGGCAAAGTCGACGTGACCGGGGGTGTCGATCAGATTGAGGATATATTCCTCGCCGTTCTGGGCGGTGTAGTTGATCCGCACCGTCTGGGCCTTGATCGTGATCCCGCGCTCGCGCTCGATATCCATCGAGTCGAGCATCTGCGCTTTCATATCGCGCAGGGAAACGGTGTTCGTCTCTTGGATCAGGCGATCGGCGAGCGTGGATTTACCATGATCGATGTGCGCGACGATGGAGAAATTGCGGATATGTGAAAGTGGTGTCATGAGGCAAGGATATGGTGCGGATTCAAGCGCTGGTCAATGGGCTGGATCGCCTGTTCCCCTTGATCCTCAGGGCATTTGACGCGCGTCGGCGGATTTACCTGCATTCTGATCGCAAACGTCAAAGGGGGGATGCCATTTTTTCGCGGTCACCTGCCATGCAAAATCCGCATATCGCCGCCAGCGCCAATATATCAAGGCGCTTGGCAGTACCGCGCGGTACCGACCTCTTTAGCAATGTTGCAACACCGGCATTTCGTATGGCTGCCTTACGGTTTTATCCCGCGGGCAGCGGCGTTAGATCGGCCTTCTCAAATGGTCTGCACCCTTGCAGATCGGGCGAATAAGGAATTTTGAGATGAAGATGAAACACTCGCTTGGCACAGTGACCGTTGCTGCCCTTGGTCTGGCGTCGCTTCCCGCGCTGGCACAGGCCCAAGAAGGCCCCGTCTGGGACGTTTACGGCCAACTGAACTTTGGCGTTCTGAGCGTTGACGATGGTGAAGACACAAACACCACGTTTATCGACAACGACAACTCCAACAGCCGCGTTGGTCTGACCATGACCCAAGCGCTGCAAAACGGGTCCGAACTGCGTCTGACCTTCGAAGCAGGCCTTGGCCTGACCGGGTCCTCCGCCATCAATGGCGATGACGACAGCCTGGATTTCGACTACCACCGCACCGAACTGCGCAAACTGGACCTGACATACCGCACACCAAACGCGGGTATCTTCTCGTTTGGTCAAGGCAGCACATCGACAGATGGCTCGGCCGAAGCTGACTTCTCGGGCACCGGTGTGGCCGCCTATGTGGGCATCAGCGACATCGCGGGCAGCCAGCAGCTGCGTTTCGCGGATGGCACCCTGTCGACCGTCGCAATCGGGAACACCAACGGCTCTTTCGACGGCAGCCGTCGCTTCCGCGTGCGCTATGACACACCTGTGTTCAACGGCTTCTCCGCATCGGTTTCCTACGGTCAGGAAGTCCTGAGCTCGGGCGATGACAACGACTACACCGATGTCGGCACACGCTACGTTCAAGACTACGGCGACTATTCGGTTGACGCGCGCTTGGGCTATTCGTTCCGCGACACCAGCAACGATCTGGTCATGGGCTCCGCCGCTGTTCTGCACCAACCCACCGGTCTGAACCTCGCGGTTTCCGCAGGTCGCCGCGTGGCGGGTGACGCAGACTACGCCTACATCAAAGCGGGCATCACCCGTGATTACATCGCAGCGGGTTCGACATCCTTCTCCGTTGATTACTACGACGGGAACGACTTCGTTGTCGCAGGGTCCAGCACCTCTTCCGTGGGTGTCGCCGTTGTTCAGCGTCTCGACGCGTACAACACCGAGCTTTACGCAACACACCGCACCTATGACTTCGACGATCCGTCGGCATCCTATCAGGATCTGGACGTGACCTTCGTTGGTGCGCGCTGGAAGTTCTAAGCAACACACGCCTTTGCCCGACCTATTCGGGCAAAGGCATTTCCGTTTTGCGCCCTCAATCGTGAATTGCTCAATCTGCAGATTTCCGGCATAAATGCCAGCAGCAGTTAGGGCAGCCTCGGGATCAACCCGGCGTCCGAGAGATGAGGCAAAACGATGGTACGACTTTTCACGATGATCTGTGTTGTTGGCACGCTGGCCGCTTGCGGCGGACCGCGCGGCTATAACCCCAGCGGCGGCTTTGGCCGGGGCGCTGTCTTGTTCGCCACCGGGCCGATCCACAACGCCTGTATGAAATCGGGGCGCAAACAGGCGAGCGCGGCGCGCTGCGGCTGTATCCAAGCCGTTGCCGATAAAGAGCTTTCTTCATCAGAACAGCGCCGTGGCGTACGCGTCTTCTCGGACCCTCACAGCCTGCAAGAGGCTCGCCAGTCCGACCGCCAAAGCGACAATGATTTCTGGGCTGTATGGAAAGCCTATGGCCAGACAGCGTCGACGCTGTGCAGCGCCACCTAAGACCGTGACACCAGCGGCAGGGGTACGCCCCTGCCCTAGATCTGTGGCCGCGTGGGCGCACCGAACCGGTCAATCAGGCGGTCTTTGATCTGATCACGGGCGGCGCGGTATTGCGCGATCTTGGCATCGCGGGTTTCCCCCAGCCCTGTCGGATCGAGGATCGGCCAATATTCCACCGTCAGATGATAAAACCGCGTCAGTTCCAGCGCACGGCGTTGGCTGGCGGGGCTCAGCGCGATGATCAGATCGAAAGAGCTTAGATCATCACCCCAATTCTCCATCTCGTCGAAACTGCGGGACCGGTGGCGGGACAATTCGACATCCAGCTCTTGGCACACCGCGATAGAGAAGCCGTCGATTTCCAGATCGTTCATCACGCCGACGGATTGCACATAGGTGCCCGTGCCGTAGAACTTTTTCATCAACCCTTCAGCCATAGGCGACCGCACCGCGTTGTGATCGCAGCAAAACAGCACCGATTGGGGCAGCTTCTGGGTCATCTAGCCGCCGTAGTGCAGGACGCAGATGAGGGTGAACAGGCGGCGGGCCGTATCGGTATCGATCTCGGCCTTGCCTTCAAGCCGCTCTTGCAACACCCGAGAGCCTTCGTTGTGAATCCCGCGCCGTGCCATATCGATGGTCTCGATCTGCGAGGGGGCGGATTTCTTGACCGCCTCGAAGTAGGATTCGCAAATCTGGAAGTAATCTTTGACAACCTGCCGGAACGGCCCGAGCGACAGATGGAATTCCGCCGCCTTTTCAGCGCTTTCGGTGTTCACATCGAAGACCAACCGTTTGTCACGGATCGACAAGCCCAGATGGTACGGCCCTTGCGGCACCGGGCGATCATCGCGCGACGGCAGGGTAAAAACGTTGTCCTCCAGCAGATCAAACATGGCGACCTTGCGCTCTTGCTCTATCTCGGGCGTGGGCGGGGGCAGGTTCGCGTCGTCAAGCGCGATATGCGTGATCCGGGACATGGGGACGTCTCATCTAGTGTTTATCCCGCCGACCTTAGACCGGGCGGCGGGGTTCTACAATTGACATCGGCGGGACGGACAAAGGGCCGTTGCGTCAGTCGTTCAGTTTGCGCAGCCGTGCGGTGACCGACAGACCGTGCGCCTCAAGGCTTTCGGATCGCGCCAGACGTTCCGCCGACGGGCCGATTGCGCGCAGCGCGTCCGGCGTCATCCGTGCCAAAGTCGTGCGCTTCATAAAGTCCAGCACCGACAGCCCGCTGGAAAACCGGGCAGAGCGTGCCGTGGGCAGCACGTGGTTCGGCCCGCCCACATAGTCGCCAATCGCCTCGGGCGTCCATTGACCAAGGAAGATCGCCCCCGCGTGGGTGATCTGCGCGCTCAGCGCATCCACATCCGCGACACAAAGCTCAAGGTGCTCAGGAGCGATACGGTTGCTCAGCTTGGCGGCGGTCGCCAGATCCGGCACGGTGATGATCGCCCCGTTCTCGCGCCAGCTGGTGCCCGCAATCGCGCGCCGTTCCAGCGTTTCCAGCCGTGCATCCACAGCATCCGACACCGCGCGGCCAAAGGCCTTGTCCGTGGTGATCAGGATCGATTGGGCGCTTTCGTCGTGTTCGGCTTGGCTAAGCAGATCAAGCGCGATCCAGTCAGCATCGTTGTCACCATCCGCGATCACCAGAATTTCGGACGGGCCCGCAATCATGTCGATGCCCACCTTGCCAAACACCCGCCGTTTCGCGGCAGCGACATAGGCATTGCCGGGGCCGGTGATCTTGTCGACGGGGGGGATCGTATCGGTGCCATAGGCCAGCGCCGCCACCGCCTGCGCCCCACCGATGCGGTAAATCTCATCGACGCCCGCCAGCCGCGCAGCCAGCAACACCAGCGGGTTCAGCACCCCGTCCGGCGTGGGCACGACCATCGCAAGCCGTTCAACCCCCGCGACCTTGGCCGGGATCGCGTTCATCAAGACAGAGGACGGATAGCTTGCCAGACCACCGGGCACATAAAGCCCTGCGGCGGATACGGCGCTCCACCGCCAGCCGAGCGTGGCACCGGCGTCGTCCTGCCACTGTGCATCCTCGGGCAGTTGCCGTTCGTGATAGGCCCGGATGCGCGCCGCGGCGAGTTCAAGCGCTGTGCGATCCGCGTCGGAAACTTCGGCAACCGCGGCGTCGACCTCTGCCGCGGTGATGCGCAGGGTGTCGGGGGTCAGCGCGATGCGGTCGAACTTCTGGGTCAGCTCGATCACCGCAGCATCGCCCTTGGCCCGCACCTGCGCAATGATCTCGGCCACTGTGTCATCCACATCGGGGCTGTCTTCACGTTTGGCAGAAAGCAGCGCGGTGAACGCCTGTTCGAAATCGGGCTGATCGAAGTCTAGGAATTGGGGCATCGGATGTCCTTTGCAACGTGCAATAGGCTTTGAAGGGATGCCACGCGGGCGATCCGCACGGCAAAGAATGTGGAAGAACGCTTAGGTCGGATGTTCCGGCAGTTTGCGCGACGGGGCCACATAGGGGCGCGTCACATCCTTCAAGGTCACATCCAGCGCTTCGACCGTCAGCCGGATCACACCATCCCCCGCGAGGGTCAGCAGCACGTCGCCCGAGGGCGCATCGGTTTCGGTAAATTCGATCTGCAACAGCGACAGGATGGTATCCGCATCCCCCTTGTTCACGCCTTGGCTGGACACGCGCTGCACGTTGCTGAACATCAGGATACTTTGCACGCGTTCCGGGGCGTGGCGCGACTTGCCCGCGTCTTCCCACCGCACGCGGTTCAGCAACAGGGCAAAGCGCCCCTCCTTCTGCAGCCAGCGCATTTCCGAACCCGGAAACACAGCATCCTGCGCCAGCGAGGAGATCACCTTGAGGTCATCGGCATCCAGCGCGCCGAGGTTCAGCGGGGCTTCGCGCCCGTCTTCGAAACGTGCATCTTCGGTCATTGGTCTTTGATCCGTTCAATATTTGCGCCCACGCCGCGCAGTTTAGCCACCACATGTTCGTACCCGCGATCCAGATGGTAGACACGGCTGACGCGCGTTTCGCCTTCGGCGGCCATACCGGCAAGGATCAGAGAAATCGACGCGCGCAGATCGGTCGCCATCACCGGCGCACCTTTCAGCTTTTTGACGCCATGCACCGTCGCGGTGCCGCCTTGGACCTCGATATCGGCCCCCATGCGGATCAGCTCGGGCGCGTGCATAAAGCGGTTCTCAAAGATTTTCTCTTCCAGCACCGAGGTGCCCTCCGCCGTACACAGCAGCGCCATCATCTGGGCTTGCAGGTCGGTGGGAAAACCGGGGAAAGGTTCGGTGGTGACATTCACCGCGTTGATCATCCCGTTGCGCCGCGCAACTTTCAGACCCTTGTCCGTCTCGGTCACGTCGATCCCTGCCGCGTCAAGCTTTTCGCAGAAAGCCGACAACAGGTTGATGCGCCCGCCCAGCAATTCAACCTCGCCACCACACATCGCCGGGGCAAGCATATAGGTGCCAAGTTCGATCCGGTCGGTCACAACACGGTGGGTCGCCCCATGCAGGCGGTCAACGCCCTGAATCTCGATCCGGCTGGTGCCGTCGCCTTCGATCTGCGCGCCCATGGCACGCAAACAATCCGCGAGATCCACGATCTCGGGCTCGCGGGCGGCGTTGTTGATCACCGTCGTGCCCTTGGCCAAGGTCGCCGCCATCATAATGTTCTCGGTCGCGCCGACAGAGGCAAAGGGGAAGTCGATGACCGCACCTTTCAATGCCCCGCCTTGCGCCTTGGCGTGCAGATAACCGTCACGCAAGTCGATCTCTGCGCCCATCAGCGCCAGACCATCGGTGTGAATATCCATCGGCCGCGCACCAATCGCGCAGCCGCCGGGCAATGATACCTGCGCGTGCCCTTCGCGGGCCAGCAGCGGCCCCAGCACAAGGTTCGACGCGCGCATCTTGCGCACGATGTCATATTCGGCGCGCGTATTGATCTCGCCATGACACGACATCGCCAGAACCTGACCGTCCTGCATCGATGTCACCTCTGCCCCCAAGGACCGCAGCAATTCGGTCATGGTGCGGATGTCGGACAGGCGCGGCGCGTTGGTCAGGGTCAGCGGCTCTTCGGACAGAAGGGTCGCGGGCATAAGCGTCAGACAGGCGTTCTTGGCCCCCGCAATCGGAATTTGCCCCGACAGCGCACCGCCGCCTTTGACCACAATCGAATCCATCGTTCAGCCTTCCTTGGTTTGGCCGGTCGGCCCGTTATCTGTCTGCGCGTTATTATTTTGCGTGTCGTCGCTTTGGCTTTTGTCGCTGCGCGCACGCGCTTGCGCCTTGCGTCGGCCCATATTGGCTTTCAGCGCGGCTTTCAGCCTGTCTTCCCGCAATGCATTGGGTTTTGGCGGCTTTTGTGGGGCGGTATCCTTTGACATGTCGATTGTCTAGCGCAGCGGACCGATATGGTCCAGATTACGCTTGCACCATATTGCGAATGGGTCTAATCACCCGCCCACAGTGCTGGAGTAGCTCAGTGGTAGAGCGCGTCATTGGTAATGACGAGGTCGGGAGTTCAATCCTCCCCTTCAGCACCAGATCCCCCCTTTAAACATATCGCTTTGCCCTGATGCCTTATTTATTTGGCGTTGCGGTTTTGGCATGTGCCATGGATGCGCCTGAGGTCGTCGTCGCGCCCTCCGCACCGGAACATCCCGAATCACGATTAAATAAGAAAACCCCGACCGCTTGCGCCGCCGGGGTTTTGATTTTCACGTGAAGCAATTTAGCCGCGGTATGTCAGACCGGCAAACAGACGGCCCTGATCGCGGTGGCGCCCCCCGTGGACCGACCCTGCAACAGATGCCACACCGGCAATCAGTGACGCGGCGGCCAGCACAAAGGCGGTCAGGATACCGGCGTTGCGCGCGGTTTGCGCAGCCTCAACCGCTGCTTCTTTCGCCTCTGCCGCAGCTTGTTCAGCCTCGGCCTTGGCAGCGGCAACAGCGTCTTCGACTTCCTGACGTGCTTCCTGCGCTTGGGTCACGATCTGGTCCACGCGCTCTTTCGCCTGAGCCTGGGTCAGATCGGTGCGTGCGGCAACAGCACCGGCAAGATAGGTCCGGTCTTCCTCGCTCACCTCACCCGTGCGGTAGATATTCGCGACGATGCTGGCGGTCTGCTCTGCCAATTGCTCGGGATCGGCGGTGACCGGGTCAACCTGATTGGGGCGCAAAAGCTGGTTCGACAGGTAATCTGTCGGATCATTCTTGGCCTCATCCGGGATAGCAGCACCCGCCGCATCGGCCAGACCGGAGGCAGCACCCCCAACGGCAGAGCCCGCAGCCTCGACGACCGTACCAGCTGCTTTGCCTGCACCCGCAGCAACATTGCCCGCGGTATTAGCTGCAAAGCTCAGCGCGCTTGATAGCATCACGGCGGTGATCACAGACCCGAGGCCCCAAACAACCAAACCGTTGATCCCGTCACGTGCGGTCACTTCGTCATCCGTGGCGCTTTCGACGCGGCGGCGCATGCGGCCCGCGATATAGCCACCGGCCAGATAGGACGCGACCAGCGTGATCACCATCCACAGCGCGGTCAGCACCAGTTCAAGCGTCGATGAATTGTCGGTTCCGTCCAGCGTGATCGACGACAAGCCAAGCGCCGCGCCGAAGGCGGTCAGCAAGAGCCCGATTGCCACAGCCACAACGGTACCCGCGAAAATTGCGGGCCAGTCGACATAGGATCCATCGGCAGTTTTTTCAGTGAGTGTCGTGTTCATGTAAATGCCTCCCCGGCGTTAGTTTACGCAAGACCGATCAGCGACAATACCGCCATGACCACGACCACAAGACCTACGAGATAAATGATACCGCCCATTTGGAAGAACTCCTCTATGCGTGCCGCACGCGGTATGCGTCGGCTTCACAAAGGCAACGTCAGGGAACCGGCATGGTTCCGCTGATGATACAAAATACCCGCACTGCGGGAGGTGACGTCGCGAACGACGAGGAACCGCCTAAGGATCGCCCTGCCACGTGCCGTCAAAGATCATCTCGTCCACGGGGAGCCGTTTGCTCCAGCCTTTCACCTCAAGTTCGGGCGTCTGGTAAAGCTCGTCCACGTGGCCCAAACACAGGTAGCCGACGATTTCTATCCGGTCGGGGATCTTCAGCAGGTCACGCAGATCGGCATCGCGGAACACGCTGACCCAGCCCAGCCCGATGCCCTCGGCGCGGGCGGCAAGCCAGAGGTTCTGGATCGCGCAGACCGTGCTATAAAGATCCATGCTTTGATTATGGGTGCGCCCCAGCACGACCTTGCCGCCACGGCTGCGGTCACAGGTCACGCAGATATTGACCGGTGCCTTGCGGATGCCTTCGAGCTTTAGCGACCTATAGGTTGTCTGGCGGTCGCCCTCGAACATCTGGGCGGCTTCCTCGTTGGCGCGGTTGAAGGCGTGCCAGACCTGATCGCGTGCGGCCTGATCCCGGATGACGATGAAGTTCCACGGCTGTGACAACCCGACGGACGGTGCGTGATGCGCGGCGGTTAGTATGCGGTGTAACACATCCTCGGCCACTGGATCGGGTAAAAACTGATCGCGTACATCGCGGCGGGTAAAGATCGCCTTGTAGACGGCGTCGCGTTCAGCATCTGAAAAAGGCGCAGCGGGTGCCAGCGCAGAGGGTATCGGCATTGTTCAGTCCCCAACAATACGTTTATGCGCCAATCCCGCTGTCCATGCGGGGCAAGCTGTACTGTCTGGCCGGTCTTCTGACTTAGGGTCGTTTGGTCCGCGCGCCTTCCCGGAATATTCCAGTGGCCTATGCGCAAACCATCCCCATTACAGCGTTGGGCACGTGCCGGAGTTTCACCAGCTTCCCGATTCTTCCGCGAGGCGGACACCAGACCCGGCCATTGGGCCACGGCTGTCCGCCCGGAACAAGCCCTAACGCGGGGATCAGCCGCGTTTGGTTGCGAAAATCTTCTTCATCACGGCGTCGAACTCGTTCCACGAGATGACAGCCTTGTTGCCTGCATAGCCGTGATAATAGGACCGCCCGTTAGAGGTCGGGAAACCGGCCCAGATACGTGCGAGGTTTTCCATAAAGCGGTGGCGGCTGATCTTGCCCTTCTTGAACGCATTAAACCCCGCATCGACCAAAAGGATATCTGCCAGCCCGTCCTGCACCGCCGAGGTAAAGCGGTCATTCTTGCTCAGGCCCGCCTGTCGCACCAGACTGCGCAGCGTGGATGGAATGAACTGGTATCGACCGATGGCATGCGGTTGGCCCGGCGTGCGGTCGATCCAGCGGTAGATCTCTCCGATGGTCATTTGTGTCGGACGCTGTGGCGGCAGCCGTTTGGCCCCGTATTGCACGGCGTCATAGCCCTTCGGACCCGCCTCGGCCCAAGCGATGAGGCTTTTGAGGTCCGCGGCAGTGCTGACCCCGCTTAGCTCTTGGAAGGACCGGCTGCGGCTGCTCACGGTCTTGGACCGGACCTGCGCTTTGGGCTGGACCTTATGGCGCAGCTTGATCTGCCCCTGCCCTGCGGATTGCATAACGTTGAACGAGATGTCGCTTTGCATGGCAGAGCGCGCACCGGACAGGCTGAACCCTTCGGCGCTGACAGTGGTAGCGGCCAGAAGTGCCGCGGTTGCGATAATTGGTAGTGTGCAAGTAACTTTCATATCATCCCCCATGATGAAAAAATTTGTCATGGGACCATGGTGACCGCAGACGCCCGCGCTTTCATTTGCGCAAGCAGGTGGGTCGGAGCCATGGACGGATAGGGCGGCATATCTTTTGGGATAGGGCGCTATCCCGCGGTGCGGTTGCCCCCTCCGTTCAGACGGGCTTGGGCAGTGCGGCACGCGGATCCGCCCCGGTGTTTCACCCGAATCCAAAGAGGGGATTCGCGGTAAACCACGGAAAAAACGCATAGCCCGCGCCCCGCAAACGGGGCGTCAAGCCCGCTTCCGGGGGCTAAGCCATGATATTCATTTACTTAATTCCCGCGCAGCGGTGGTCGTTTTGTCGGAGTTGCGCTATGATTAGTCGCAAATACATAAAATGGAGAGCATCTAATGACAGATGAAACGTCGCCGGGTATCCCGACACCCGACGGGGCCGCTGCCGTAATCGACACGGATTACGAGATCGGCCAAGACAACAAAGAAGGCAGCGTGGGGCCCTTCGGCTTCGACATTCACAACCCGGTCTTCGCGATCTCGGGTGTGTGTATTGTTGCCTTTGTATTCTACACCCTCGCGCTGCCCGAACACTCTGGCGCGCTATTCACATGGCTGTTCTCGTCGGTGACAAAGGGCTTTGACTGGTTCTTTATCTCTGCCGGCAACATCTTTGTGCTGTTCTGCCTGCTGCTGATCATCACGCCTTTGGGCCGTGTGCGCCTTGGCGGGGCCGAAGCAAGCCCTGACTATACCTACCTTGGATGGTTCTCGATGCTGTTCGCGGCGGGCATGGGCATCGGTCTGATGTTCTATGGCGTCTCTGAACCGCTATCGCATTTCTCGAGCTCCATGGGTGGCACTGCTGTTGGCGAAGACGGTCTGCGCACCGATTGGGCACCTTTGGGCGCGGCCGCGGGCGATCAAGCCGAAGCGGTTCGTCTGGGGATGGCGGCCACGATCTACCACTGGGGCCTGCACCCTTGGGCGATCTATGCCGTTGTTGGTCTGGCGCTGGCGCTGTTCAGCTATAACAAGGGTCTTCCCCTAACCATCCGCTCTGCCTTTTACCCGATCCTGGGGGAACGCGTCTGGGGCTGGCCCGGTCACGTGATCGACATTCTCGCCGTATTTGCAACGCTCTTTGGTCTGGCGACATCGCTTGGTCTGGGGGCCACGCAAGCCAACGCGGGCTTGAACGAGCTCTTTGGTCTGGCGGTTGGCCCAACAACTCAGGTTCTGCTGATCACCGGCATCACCGCGGTGGCGACCGTGTCCGTCCTGCGCGGCCTTGATGGCGGCGTCAAAGTCCTGTCAGAGATCAACATGGGTCTGGCGTTCCTGCTGCTGGCGTTTGTGCTGCTGGTCGGACCGACATGGGCAATCTTGTCGACCTTTGGATCGTCCCTGCTGGCCTATGGTGAATACCTGCCGGCCCTGTCCAACCCCGTTGGCCGTGAAGACGTGAACTTTATGCAAGGCTGGACGTCGTTCTACTGGGCATGGTGGATCAGCTGGTCACCTTTCGTCGGCATGTTCATCGCCCGCGTCAGCCGTGGCCGTTCGGTCCGCGAATTCCTGACCTGCGTCCTGCTGATCCCAAGCGTGGTCTGCGTCCTGTGGATGAGCGTCTTTGGGGGCATGGCAATCGATCAGGTGATCAGCGACGGCTACACCGCCGCGCAAGAAGCCGAGCTGCCACGCCAGCTGTTCGCCATGCTGGATGCGCTGCCGCTTGCCGGGATCACATCGCTGATCGGGATCGTCTTGGTCATCGTGTTCTTCGTGACCTCGTCTGACTCCGGCTCGCTGGTGATCGATACGATCACGGCAGGCGGCAAGGTCGACGCACCTGCGCCACAGCGCGTGTTCTGGTGCATCTTCGAAGGTGCCGTAGCGATCGTGTTGCTGCTGTCTGCGGGCGGGCTCAAGTCGCTTCAGTCGATGGTTATCTCTACCGGATTGCCCTTTACTGTGGTGCTGCTGTTCCTGTGCTACGCAATCTTCCGCGGCCTGCGCGCCGAAATGAAGACGCAATAACACCGCAATAACCGACGTTTGTGCTTTGCCAGTCAAAGCACCTGATACCCCCCGCCGCCCCGTGCAGCGGGGGGTATTCATTTGCGCGATACAGACACACAAAAAATCGCGCAAAGTATTCCGACTAAAACTGTCGGATTGACATACCCTATAATTTCAATCAGGTTTGTGGGAACGTCTAGCCACCCCGCCCATGATCACGGGGACGCCCGACACATGTGATGTGAGGAGTCCCACGATGAGACCATTCCCCAGAACGCAGACTGCCGTTCACCGTCAGGACCAAGCCGCAGGGCTGTCTGGTGATCAGTGCCGCGTGCAACGTTCTTTTTCCATGACCATTGATAGAGCAGCCCTATGACATTTCATGCCCCCCCAAAGACCCAAGCCCCGATGAACGCGCTGCCGACCTACTCTGCCCGCGACCTGACTGAAGGCGGAGATCTGGCCCAAATCGTGCTGGATACCCAGACCTACACCCTGCGAATCACACGCGCTGGCAAATTGATCCTGACCAAATGAATGACGCACATCAGCACCCCGGCGGTGCCCCGGTAGGGTTCATCACAGAGCTAGACAGCCTTCAGGCCGCGTCGGTCATCTATCTGCGGATGTGGTGTGACGGGCCTGATGCGCAGGAAAAAGTCAGCAGCGATTTTGCCAGCGTCCTCGGCCACACCAACGGGAGCAAGGCGCTCGCTACGTTTGAACAGCTATGCTCGCTTTGTGCACGGTTCGGGCGGCGGCCTTTGATGCGCCATTCGGTCACGTGCAAATGTCTGGGATCGGACGAATCCTGCTTTGCGAACTTCATCGCCACGGCAACAGACGGGCAGCGCGAAGACGCGATGCTGATCGCCACGCTGCTTGTGCGCCCCGATATGGCCCCGCTGGTGGCATCACTCGCGGCGGATTTCGGGCTTGCGCTTAAACGGATGCGCCTGAGCGCTCCTAGCGAGGTCGCGCAAATGGAAGCAGCACCGACGCTGCATTAACGGGCGCTTCACACGCCCGATCGGCGCCTTATGTGCAACGCTACAACCCATTGAAATTTTTGTAAGGTTGCCGAAGTTTAATACTTGATTGTTTTTATCAGCCTTAGTAACCCGCCCGTGAATAGGTAGCCAATCGTCCAGACCAGCCCCCTAAAAACAGCCCGAATGGGCAATGACGAGGGCACTATGACTCAGACGAAAACACCACACAGCTTGCGTGGCCACACGGCCAGCCGCAGCATCGGCATGATGACGGCCGCCGCCATCGGCGCAACGTCTCCTGCAGCACTTTATGCGCAATCCAGCGACGAGCCGCTGCTGCTTCCCGGGATCGAGGTTGAAACCTCCGAGCCGCAGGCCGCCAAGCCCAAGCCACAACCCGCCAAGAAACGCGCCGCGGCGGCCCCTGCCCCCCGCGCGACACCAGCACCCGCCCCTGCACCCGTCGTGGCCGAGGCCCCCGTTGCTGCCGCCCCCGCCGCGCCCGTCGCTGGCGAAAACGGCTTGTCCCCCTACGCCAACCCCGAAGCCGGATATCAGGCCGTCCAATCGGGCAACTCGCTGCTGACGCAACCGCTGGTCGATACACCGCGCACCGTCACCGCAGTCACCCAGGAAGTGCTGCGCGACAAGAACGCGACATCGGTGCGTGAACTCGCCCGCACCACCCCCGGCATCACATTGGGCACCGGCGAAGGCGGCAACGCATTCGGCGACGTTCTGTTCATCCGCGGCTTCCGGTCCTCCAACGACGTCTTCATCGACGGCGTGCGTGATTCCGGTGTCGCCGTGCGCGAGACATTCATGGCCGAACAGGTCGAGATCACCAAAGGCCCATCGGGTTCTATCGGAGGGCGTTCGACCACCGGCGGCGCGGTCAATCTGGTGACCAAAAAGGCGCAGGACACGGACTTCGTCAAAACCACCACGACCTTTGGCACCGCCGATCTGGCGCGTCAGGAAGTCGACTGGAACAAGGTCTGGAACGACCGCTTCAAGACCCGCATCGGTGCCGTCGCCCAAGTCAGTGACGTTGCCGGCCGCGACGGTAGCAAAGACGACCGTCTGGGTCTGTCCATTGCAGCCGAATACGAAGCGACCGACCGTCTGACACTGGATTTCGAAGCCTACCAGCTCCAGATGAAACAGATGCCAGACTGGGGTGTGCCATGGGATGGCACCAACGGCGTACCCTTCACCGAATCCGCGGCAGGCCGTCCGACGCTGGACCGTGACACCTTCTACGGCAACCCAGACCGCGATTTCCACGATGCGACACAAAGCGTTGCCACTTTCGGCGCCACCTTTGAAATCACACCGGGCATGACCTTCACCAACCGCTCCCGTCTCAGCCGGACCGAGAACGACTATATCGTGTCGGCGCCTGAACGCCCTGACACCTCGGGTGCCGATCCGCAGAACTGGACGCTGACGGCCTCCCCCAAAAGCCGGTATCAGGTCAACGAGGTGGCGTCGAACACCAGCGAGCTTTCCTTTGGCTTCAACACCGGGTCGGCGCGCCATGACATGATCGCGGGCTTCGCGCTGTCGCGTGAAGAGATCAGCCAGCGCGGCTATGTCGGCCTATCCTCCGAAGTGGGGGGCGGCACTGCCGAGGACCGTCTCGAAGGGTGCTCTGTCGCGATCTACAACCCCGATGTCAGCGGCTGTTCCACAGCGACACCTGTCCGCAGCGCCGATGCGACGCTGACCGATGTCACCACACGGTCGCTGTATCTGAACGACACGATCACCTTTAACCCGCAGTGGCAGTTGAACCTTGGTGCCCGTCTGGATGACTACAGCGTCAGCCGGACCACCACGGAAGCCGGTGCCGATACGCTGTCGCGCGATGACACCATGTTCAACTGGAATGCCGGTGTTGTCTGGAAACCCCGCGACAACGGGTCGATCTATCTGTCCTATGCCACCTCCACCAACCCCGTCGGGGATGAACTGGACGCAGGCGGCGGCAGCTACAACGGGATCGATTCCTCGAACCTGCTGCTGGAGCCTGAAGAAAACACCGCGATTGAACTGGGCACCAAATGGCAGTTCGGCAACCTAACCGCCACCGCTGCGCTGTTCCAGACCACCAAGGACAATGCCCGTGAAAGCACAGGCGGCCGCGGCGCACCTGTTGTGACCACCGCGACCGGCGAATACCGCGTCCGCGGGATCGAACTGGGCTTTGGCGGCAACATCACCGAAAAGCTGAGCCTGTTCGGCGGTGCGACCCTGATGGACAGCGAAGTGCTGAAAAGCAGCAACCCCGACAACGTTGGCGAAGAGTTCGCGAATATCGCGCACGAGCAGTTCAACGTACTGGCCCGTTACGACTATAACGACCAGTGGAGCTTTGGCGGCCAAGCAACATGGCGCGGCAGCGTTCAGGGCGGCACATTCGCGGCCACCAACGGCAACAAGCTGCCCAGCTACTGGCGCTTTGACCTGATGGCAGATTACCACATCACGGATGATGCCTCGGTCAACTTCCGTATCGATAACGTGCTGGACGAAACCTACTATGACGCGCTGTACCGCTCCGGCACGCCCTTCGTTTATGTGGCACCGGGCCGCTCTGCGTCCATCTCTGTCAGCATGAAGTTCTAAACCACACACCAAGGCTGGCGGCGCAGACCCGCGCCGCCAGCCGATCCCCTCGAAAGGATACACCATGTTGCTTTGCGTCGAAAATATCCTGTCACCGCAGGAAGTTGCCCATATCCGATCGGTTATCGACACGGCCCAATGGGACGACGGCCGCAACACCGCCGGCGCGCAATCGGCGCAAACCAAGCGCAATCAGCAAATTCCCCTCGACAGCCCCGTTCTGCCCGACCTGCAGACGCTGGTGCTCCAGCGGTTGATGGGCAACCCCACGTGGGTTTCCGCCGCCCTCCCGCTGCATGTCCTGCCCCCGATGTTCAACCGCTACGAAGAGGCAGAGACCTTCGGCGTGCATGTCGACAACGCCATCCGCGTGAACCCGCAAACCGGCCAGCGCCTGCGGACCGACCTGTCGTGCACGCTGTTCCTGAATGACCCCGACGACTATGACGGTGGCGAGCTGGTCATCGAAGACAACTACGGCACCCAGTCGGTCAAACTGCCGGCGGGGCACTGCGTGCTTTATCCGTCAACCTCGCTGCATCAGGTCACGCCTGTCACCCGTGGTGCGCGTGTTGCGTCCTTCTTCTGGGTGCAGTCGATGATCCGCGACGGCGGCCAGCGCGAAATTCTCTTCGATCTGGATCAATCCATCCAAGAGCTGTCGGCCAGCGCGGGTCTGAACGACCCGACCGCCGTGCGCCTGACCGGCATCTACCACAACCTCATCCGACAATGGGCAGAGACCTGATATGAAATTTCCTAGCATCCTTCTGGCGGCCGTCCTTGTCGCAACGCCGCAACTGGCCGCAGCCGACACTGCGTCGGTCAATATCGCGCTGATCACATGGGCTGACGAATGGATCGGCCCTGCCCTGTCCGAGCCGATGCGCGTGGCCGCGCAACAGGGCGGCCATTCGCCGCTGGCCATGTTCATGGGGGCCGATATCGTCGTGAAGGCGGTGATGTTCGGGCTGGCCATCGCATCGGTTCTGGGCTGGGCCGTATGGGCGGGCAAGATCCTGCAGGTGAGCTGGGCCAACGCACGGCTGCGCCGGTCCTACCGCAAGCTTGCCAAAGCAGGTGCCCTCAAAGGCGCGCAGGCGAAATCTTTCTCCGGCCCCATGCGCGCCATGATCCGCGCCGCTTTGGCAGAGATCGACATCTCTGACGGGTTAAACAAAGCGGGCATCAAGGAACGCGTCGCATCCGAGCTTTCGCGGATCGAAGCGGGGGCCGCGCGCTCCATGCAGTCGGGCGCGATGATCTTGGGCTCCATCGGGTCGACGGCACCGTTCATCGGGCTTTTCGGCACGGTCTGGGGCATCATGAACAGCTTTATCGGCATCGCTGAAAGCGGCAGCACCAGCCTGACAGTCGTCGCCCCCGGTATCGCCGAAGCGCTGCTGGCCACCGCCATCGGTCTGGTCGCCGCGATCCCTGCCGTGCTGCTTTATAACCACATTACCCGCGTCGTCACAGGCTACCGGGCGCGTGTGGGGGATGCCGCGGCGCTGGTGGAACGCTGCCTGTCGCGCGATCTGGACCGTGCAGAGCGTACCGCCGAAGTGCCCCATACCACCCCTGATATCGCCACCAAACTGGCAGCGGAGTAACCCCGATGGGCGTGCGACTTTCTGACGGCGGCGACGATCTTGCCCCCAATGCGGATATCAACATCACACCGTTTATCGACGTGATGCTGGTGCTGCTGATCATCTTTATGGTGGCGGCCCCGCTGTCTACCGTGGACGTCAACGTAGAGCTGCCGGTCGCCACCGGCAAACCCGCGCCGCGCCCCGATGATCCGGTCTTTGTCACCATCCATCAGGACCTCAGCCTGAGCGTGGGCGAAGAAGAGGTATCTTTGGGGGATCTGAACATGCGGCTTGGCATCCTGACCCGTCTGGATCTGGGCACGCGCATCTATATCAATGCCGATCGCTCCGTTCCCTACGGCGAGGTGATGGCCGTGATGAACCGCATGCGCAGCGAAGGCTATCTGAAGATCGGCCTCGTCGGGCTTGAGGACGAGGGCGGGGCCGCCCCGGCGGCGGCAGGTGACGTGGCAATCGCTCCCCCTGCCACCGCTGCGCAGGACGCCGCAGAATGAGCTTTGCCTACGCCCCCCGTTATGGTGCCGGGTTGATGCTGGGGGCCGGGCTGAGCATCGGCGTGCATGGTGCGCTGGTCGCACTTTGGCTGACACAGGCCGCGGCCTACGAGCCACCGGAAGAAGCGGGCATTCAGGGCCGCGAGCTGATCGATCTGGCCGAGGTCGAAATGATCATGGCCGCGCCTGAAACCGACCTCCCCGACGGGCCACCCGCCGAGGATAGCCAAGCCACGCTCGAAAGCCCTGCCGAACGCGAGGAAGCCAAAGCCTCCAACGATCCGCTGCTGGCACAGATACCGCACACGCCGGACGACCCCGAACTGCAGTTCAAGATCGCCAACCCCGATCAGGAAGTCGACAACGACAAGGAGGCGACCGAAACGCCGACCGAGTTGCAGGAAGAGACCGAAAACGAGAACGCCGCGCAAAGCACGGCTGCCGCCCCCAAGGCAAGCGCGGGGCAGGACGAACAGGACCAAAGCGTGGCCAAGGAACAGGGCCTGACAGATGCCGAACGGGCTGAGATCACGGATTGGCAAAAGTCTCTGGTTCTGGCGCTGAACGCCGCCAAGGACTACCCCCGCCGCGCCCGCGATGCCCGCGCCGAGGGGACCACAACCGTGGCCTTTACGCTGGATCAATACGGTCAGATCAAAGCGCGCGAGGTGTCCAAGTCGTCAGGCTGGCCGGTGCTGGATCAGGCGGCGCTGGATATCTTTGACCGGCTGCAAACGCTGCCGCGCCCGCCCTCGACGATGGGCGCAGGTCCGTTCAATCTGGCAATCCCGATCAGCTATCGCTTTCGCTGATCGGGTCGCCGCCGAAGGCTGTGATCATATCGGGGGTGATGTCCGCAACAGTTGCGCAGCCGCATAAGGCCATCGTCACTTCCAGCTCGTCCCGCAAGCGACGCAACACCTGACTGGCCCCGCGTACCCCGTCGACGATCAACCCGTGCATCACGGGGCGACCGACCAGCACAGCCTCGGCCCCGAGCGCCAGCGCCTTGAACACATCGCTCCCGCGCCGGATGCCGCCATCCAAATAGACCGGCACATCCTGCCCCACCGCCTGCACCACGGCGGCCAACTGCGTGACGGGGGCCGGAACAGTATCCAGCACCCTGCCCCCGTGGTTTGACACGATGATCCCCGCAACACCGGCATCCACAAACCGCCGCGCATCCGTGGCACGCAGACAGCCTTTGATGATCACCGGAACGGGGCAGTCCGCAATCAGCCGCGTCAGGTCTTGCCATGTGGGGGCAAAGACCATCATCCCGTCGAATACCACGCTCTGCCCGTCTTGCAACTGCGGTCGCGGCGGTTGCGGCAGCGGGTCCAGCATCACGGGGCGCACGCCATCCGGCAGCACAAAGCCCGCGGCAACCTCGCGGTCGCGCAGCCCGTTGATCGGCGCGTCAAGCGTCACCACCAGCGCCTCTGCCCCGCAGTCCACCGCGCGGTTGACCAAAGTCATCGTGCTATCGTGATCCGCCTGCATATAAAGCTGGAACCAGCGTCGCCCCGGAATGGTGGCGATGTCTTCGGGCGCCGTGCTGGTCTGGCAGCTGACCACCATCACCGCGTCCTGAGCCGCAGCGGCCAGTGCGGTCGCACTTTCCCCTTCCGTGTGGAACAGCCGTTGGAACGCCATCGGCGCGACCATGATCGGATGCGCCGCGGGCTGCCTCAGTATCGTCATGCGCGTATGGCCGCCTGCACAGTCCGCCAACAGGTGCGGCAGCACTCCTATCCGGCCAAAGCTGGCGCGGTTCTGACGCAGCGACAGCTCCGCCTCTGCGCCGCCTTCAAGGTAGGCAAACACATCAGCGGCAAGTGTCGCATGGGCGGAGGCTTCGAAATCTGACAAGGTCACAGGCATTGCCCACAGATCGCGCAAAACGCCCGCCGCCACAAGCGACTTAAATACTCAGGTATGCAGGTTAGACGCGTTGGACGTATTCCAGCATCGCGTCATCCACCTCGTCGCCACATAGAACAGAGACTTCGCCCGTCGTCTCGAACACGGCGGCACGCACATCGCTCAGCCGCATGACGTTGGATTCGCGCAGCTTCTCCATCAAATCGCTGCGCGACACGCGGCACATCCGCATCGCTTCTTCGCAGATTTTACCGTTTTCCATCAGATAGACCGGTGCATTCTGGATCGTATGCAACACGGTTTCGGACCGGCGGCGCAGATAGGACAGCGTGAATTGGAAAAGAAACAGGCAGGCCGTCGCAACCAGAGTCTGGAAGAACGCCTTCCAATCCGACGCTTGTGCCGCCCCCGCCAGCAAAGAGCCAAAAGCGATTGTGGTCACAAAGTCGAAGTTCGTCATTTTGGAGAAGGAATTGAGCCCGACGATCCGCACCATTAGGATGATCCAGATCAGCGCCACACCGCTCAGCACGAAGCCGCGGGCCACAACATCCAGTACCGTGTTGTCGAAAAACATATAATTCCTTCTCTTGTGCGGGGATCAGGCGTCGGATTGACGCGCTTTCTCTTCTTTCTCGTCGCGTTGCTGAGCACGCGATTTCGGCACGTCGCCCTCGCCCGCGGGCCATCCCTCGCGCTGCGCGCGGCGGTCGCCGTCGGTCTCTTCGGTCTGGTCGTGGAACAGATGCACCTGCGTCGGATAGGGCATATCGATCCCTTTTTCATCCAGCGCTTTATATACGGCCTGCAGCACCGCCCCGAAGGTATGGATTTGCGAAGCACGGTCCGATTTTGTCCACCACCGCAAGCGGACAATGTTAGCGGAATCGCCCAGTTCGACCGGTATCGTTTCGGGGGCGGGGTCGGCCTCTACGCCCTCTACGCTGGCGCAGGCATCCTGCATCACCTTGCGCGCGGTATCCCAGTCGTCGCTGCAGCCGATGCCGATGTCATATTCCGACCGGCGCGTGTCAAAGGCGGTATTGACCACCACGCTGTCTGTATAAATGTCCGAATTCGGGATCACCACGCGGCGACCGTCATAGGTCTTGATCATCGTGGCGCGGGTCTCGATCTTTTCGACAGTGCCCTCATGCCCGCCCGACACGATCTGGTCGCCGACTTCAAAGGGCTGACGCAGCAGGATCAGGATACCTGCCAGCATGTTCTGCAAAATATCCTTGAACGCGAAACCGATCGCGACAGAGCTGACGCCCAACCCGGCAATCAGATCCCCCGGTGTGACCGTCGGGGCGACGATAGTCACCGCCAACATGAAGCCGATGATCGTCACGGCCCACCGCATCAGCGACCCGCCGACGTTGCCAAGATTGTCGCGCCCGCGCCGCCCTGCGGTTTTGCGGATCAGCGCGCCGATGCCCATCCCCAGAAACCAGAACACCACGGCCACAACCAGCGCGACGCCGATATTCGGGAGCAATCTGAAAAAGCCGTCCAACCAGCCGTCAAGTTTATCGAAAATCAGGCCGGGGTTGGCGTCGACTTCTTCCATGGGGAGCATCCTTAATCGTTACTGAACCTGCAAGATGCTGCCGACCGAAACCATAAGCGGTGAACCGCCGCATCCGCTGGCTCAACGAAGCGAAAGACCGCTGGGTTCCCGATTGGCCTTTCAGGCAGCGCCGCTGGCAGACGGCACCACCCCAAAGGGTATGTGTGGAATTGGCAACATCGCCATAATTCCGCCAGTTTCCCAAACCATTAAGGAACATAGAAATTTTAAAATAGGCAGGGCCTGAGCCTCTGCGCCCGATTGATTGACAGGTCAAAGATGACAACTCCGCGTAAACTCGCCACCTTTCAGTTCATTACCTTTTGCGTCTGTTTGGGCCTGTCTTTTCTGTTCTTTTCGGTCGCCAAGAATACCGTGCACGTCCAAGCGCAGGACCGGTTTAATGCGATGGTCAGTCAAGGGCTTGCCTCGATGGGCGCGCGTGCCGACGAATATGGCAGGACGCTAAATGGGGTCGCCGGCTTCGTTGCGGCGTCTGATTTGGTGACGGCGCGGGATATGGAGACCTATGCCACCTCTGTGCATATCGCTGACGGGTCGTATGTGCTTGATGCCATTGGATTCGCGACATTAACCACGTCTGGCCCAGGTGGCAGCAACGACGACTTTGTGATCCGTCACGCTGCGCCGTTGGATGATTTTGACGGGATGGTCGGGGAAAGTTTCTCCAGCAACCCCGATCTGCTGGCCACCGCACTTGCCGCGCGTGACAGTGGTCGAACCCTCTCTACGACGCCGGCCCGGCACGGCGCGCACTGGCATGCGCTGCTCATCAAGCCCATTATGCGCCCCGCCGTACCCGCCGATAACCTTCCCGAACCCGAGGATACGTTTGTGGGGCTCGCCTTTGCGATGGTCGATGTCCAAGAGATATTCAGCGATCTGTTCCCAGCACAAAACGATCTTATCGAGCTCGAGGTGTTCTTTTCTGCGCCGGACGGGACAGTCTTTCAGCCCGGCACCGAAAGCACACATGCGGACCACGTGCCTCAGTTCAAGTTTTCACGCGTTCATGAAGGCTATGGTCAAGACATGACCATCCAATGGAGCAGCACCCCCGCGTTTGAAGCAGCCCAGCCAAACAATGCGAAATGGGTCGTCTTGGCCCTGTCATTGACCATTGCCGCGCTGATCCTGATGATCCAGTCGGTGATCCTGAAACGCAATCTGACCATCAACCAGACGGTGGCCGACAAAACCCGCGAGCTTGAGACGCAACACCAAGAAAAACGATCGATCCTCGAAAATGCAATGCTGCCGATTATCTCGGTCCGGCAATCGGGGGAAATCCTGCATTTGAACGATGCCGCGCGACAGCATCTGATGGCGGCCGGGCACCGCAAGGACGCGACGGGCGACTTCGTGCAAGATCTGCTGCCCGAGGTCGACATCCACCGTGCCGACGGCGGGGCGAAGGTCGTCGTGCCGCCCCGCAACGGTGCCACAGAACCCCGCACGCTTGAGGTCGAGAAGAACACCTGGCTTACCGCCGACGCAGAGACCCGTATCACCTTGATGCTGCGCGATATCACCGACAGCGAACGCCGCACGCTCAAGATCGCGGAAACCGAACAACGGTGGAGCCTCGCGCTCAGCAGTGCACATATCGGCGTCTTCGACATTGATCTGGAAAATGGCACATCTGTGGTGTCGGACACATGGCGTGACATCATGCACCACCCCGCTGACCCCGCCTGTCAGAACCCCTATTACGATAAGATGCAGCATGTGCATCCCGACGATGCGGCGGTGGTCAAGAAGATCGAACTCGCCTGTCTGAACGGGATGACCGACCGCGCCGAGGCCCGCTTTCGCATCCGCGTTGGTCAGGACAACTGGCGCTGGATCAAATCGGATGCGGTCGTGGTAGAGCGGGCGAAGAACGGGCGCGCCCTGCGGATGCTGGGTATTCAGATCGACATCACCGAAAGCAACAAGCTTGAACAGATGAAACACGACTTTGTCGCCACCGTCAGTCACGAGCTGCGTACGCCGCTGACCTCGATCAAAGGGGCGTTGGGGCTGCTTGAGGCCCAGACACAGGACGACCCGGATGCCGGCGCGGTGCGTCTGGTGCAGATCGCCACGGCCAACTGCGACCGGCTTGTCGCGCTGGTAAACGACATTCTGGACATGGAAAAAATCAACGCAGGCAGCATGACCGTTGTGGCGAAACCGGAAAATCTGGGCGATATCGTCACCCTCGCCGCCGAGCAGGTAGAACCCTATGCCAGCGAATGGAAGGTCGAGATCAACGTAGACACGCCTGATCCCGATCACCACGTGCTGACCGACAAGAACCGCATCATGCAGGTGCTGACCAACCTCTTGTCCAATGCCTGCAAGTTCGCCTACCCCGAAACCGCCGTGACCGTGACCACAACACCCCTGGGCGACATGACCAAAATCTCTGTCACCAATCTGGGCAACGGCATTTCGGAGGAGTTCCGCGAACGCATCTTCCAGCCGTTCTCGCAGGCCGAGGCATCGAACACACGACAGCGCGGCGGCACCGGGCTTGGGCTCAATATCTCGCGCCATCTGGTAGAGGCCATGGGCGGGGAAATCGGGTTCGACAGTGTGCCGGGGGAGGAAACCGTGTTCTGGTTCACCTGCCCCTCGACCGAAGGCCCCGACGTGGCGATGGTGGCCTAAAGCGCCAGATCGGCGATCAGCATGTCCTTGGTATAATCGGCCTTCAGCTTGCGCGGCCCGTTGCGCCCGCCTTCGACCACGATAAAGCTGTCGCCCAGCGCATAGGCGAAATCGGCATTCTGTTCGACCAAAACAATCGCCATCTCGCCCTGGGTGCGCAGCAACCGCAGCGCATCCCCGATCTGCTGGATCACATTGGGCTGGATACCTTCAGTCGGTTCGTCCAGCAACAAGACCCGCGGTCGCGTGATCAGCGCCCGCGCAATGGCAAGCTGCTGCTGCTGCCCGCCCGACAGATCGCCCCCGCGCCGCGCTTTCATCTCCCGCAAGACAGGGAACAGGTCGTAGATGTGATCTGGAATGTGGTGGTCGGCCTTGGGCAGGCAGGCAAACCCCGTCTCTAGGTTCTCCTCCACCGTCATCATCGGGAAAACCTCGCGCCCCTGCGGCACATAGGCAATGCCCGCATTCGCCGCCTGAAAGGCCGTGGTCAAACGTACGGGAGTCCCGTCAACGGCGATCGTGCCCGCCGACGCCGGATGCCGCCCGGCAATCGCCTTGAGGGTGGAGGTCTTGCCCACCCCGTTGTTGCCTATCAAGGTCGTGATCTGCCCCTTGGGCGCCTGAAAGGACACCTCGTAAAGAATGCGGCTTTGACCATAGTGCAGGTCCAGATTTTCAACTTCAAGCATGGCCGCGCCCCAGATAAACTTCGATCACTTTCGGGTTGGATGTCACGTGGTCAAGACTGCCTTCGGCCAGCACCGATCCTTCGTGCAGCACCGTGACCTTGCAGTCGAGCCTGCGCACGAATTCCATGTCATGTTCGACCACCACCACGGCGCGGGTCTTGGCAGCACGTTTCAGAATATCGGTGGTCTTTTCGCGTTCCTCAACCGTCATGCCGGCGGCGGGTTCGTCGACCAGCAACAGACGCGGCTCCTGCGCCAGCAGCATGCCGATCTCAAGCCATTGCTTCTGGCCGTGGCTCAACTCTCCGGCAATGCGGGTCAGGCTCTCGGTCAGGCCGATCTCTGCCGCGATGCCTTCGATCCGCGCCGCGTTGGACGGGGTCTTGCGGTGTAGCAGGACGGCCAGCGGCCCCCTCGGGTTCTTCAGCGCCATCGCAAGGTTCTGCCGCACGGTCTGCGCCTCGAACACGGTGGGTTTCTGAAACTTGCGCCCCACCCCTTCGTTCGCGATATCCGCCTCTGACATACCAAGCAGCGATATATTCCGCTCTCCCCAGACGACATGGCCGCTGTCGGGGCGCGTCTTGCCGGTGATGATGTCCATAAAGGTGGTCTTGCCCGCCCCGTTCGGCCCGATCACAGCGCGCAGCTCGGGCTCTGCGATCTGGATCGACAGATTGTTGATCGCCTTGAACCCGTCAAAGGATTTCGACACGCCGGAGACTTCTAACAGGGTATCGTTCATGACGGTTTCCTCACCAGATAATCAAACAGGCCGCCGATCCCCTTGGGAAAGAACAAGGTGACGCAAACAAAGGATACGCCAAGCAGTACCAGCCACCAGTCGGTCCATAGGATCGTATAGAACCCCAGATCGATGGCAGGGGCACCGCCGCCCGTGAACCAGCTGGACAGCAAGGATACGAATGCCGCCCCGATCACCGCGCCGTAAAGCCGCCCGCGCCCGCCAATCGCGACCCAGACCGCCAGATAGATCGATGCAATCGGCGCGATCTCTGCCGGGTTGATGATGCCGGCCTGCGGGTAATAAAGCGCCCCGGCGATACCCGCGATCACGGCGGTCAGGGTAAAGATGAACAGCTTGTAGCGTTCCACACGGTAGCCAAGGAAGCGGACGCGGGCCTCGTTATCGCGGATGCCTTGCACCACGCTGCCCATCTTGCCCGATACCACCCATGCAAAGAGGATATACCCAAGTGCCAGCGCCAGCGCCGACCCCATAAAGAACACAAGGCTGATGGTCGCCTGCGAGGTGTCTTCGTACCCCGGAATATTCTGCAAACCGGAAAGCCCGTTGTTGCCGCGCAGGCCACTGTCGTTCTGGAACAGCCACAGCGACAGCGCCAGCGTCATCGCCTGCGTCAGGATCGACAGGTAAACGCCCGTGACACGGCTGCGGAACGCCAGCCAGCCAAAGACCAGCGCCAGCAGCCCCGGCACAATCACCACCATCAGCAGCTGTAGGAACAGACTGTCGGAAAAGGCCCAGAGCCACGGAAAGTCAGAGCTGCCAACGACGCCGAAAATCTGGTTGCCAATGGCGTCCTGCACCTCTTGCGGTGTGGGCGGGATCACCTGACCTTCGAGGCTTGACAGGACGATGCCTTCGGTCCGCGCATACATCAGCCACATTCCGATGGCATAGCCGCCGATGCCGAAGAAGGCGAAGTGCCCCAGGCTCAGGATACCGCAATACCCCCAGACCACATCCATCGCGATGGCGATCAGACACAGGCACAGCGTCTTGCCCAGGGTCTTGACCATCGAGGTAGAGATAAGGCCGGTGCCCGTCGCTTCTGACCCGATCGCGACCGCGAGGGTAAACAGCCCCAGCAGCGCGATGAACCACAGGACGGAAGGATTTTCGGAAAGGAATGTTTTACGCATGGATCAATCCGCCGCTGCCCGGCCCTTTTGGGCAACGATGCCCTTGGGACGGAATTGAATGAACAGGATGATGAACAGCACCATATAGGTCTGTGCCGCGAGGGTATTGGACGGGTTGAACCATTCGATCCCCTTTTGCAGGAACCCGATAAGCGAGGCCCCGGCCAGCGTGCCCCAGACGTTACCAACGCCGCCCACGACTACGGTCATGAAAGATTGCACGATGTAATCGGCCCCCATCTCGGAGGTGACCTTGGCATAAAGCCCGATCGCCACCCCCGCGATACCCGCGATGCCGGACCCAAGGCCAAAGGTCATCATGTTGATCCGGTCGGGGTTGATCCCCATGCTGGCCGCCATACCGGGGTTCTGCGTCACGGCGCGCACCTCTAGTCCCAATCGCGTGCGTTTGAGCACAAACAGGATCAGACCCAGAAACAGCAGCGCCAGCACGAAAATCGCAATGCGGATATAGCTGATCTGGATCACATCCGAGATCACCCACGCCCCGTCCAGCCAAGCCGGAGACGTCAGCGGGCGCGCCTGCGTGCCAAAGATGTTCTTGGCCAGTTGCTGCAACGCGATAGAGATGCCGAAAGTCGCCAGCAGCGTCTCCAGCGGACGGTGGTAAAGATGCCGGATCACCAACCGCTCCATCACGACACCGGCGGCGAATGTTACCGCAAAGGCCAGCGGCAGGGCGATGATGATCGACAGCGTGTAATCGGGTACGAACAGTTGCACGACATAGCCGGTATAGGCCCCCATCATGATAAACTCGCCATGGGCCATGTTGATGACCCCCATGACGCCGAAGGTGATGGCAAGGCCGATAGCGGCAAGGAAATAGATCGACGCGAGCGACAGCGCGTCCAACGTCAGGTCAACGGTTTGCGCGGCGGCGACACGGGTCTCGATACTGTCGAGCGCGGCCCGCGCGGCGTCTGTGACGGCGCTGTCGGGCTCGTCATACACCTCGTAGAACGTCATGCCCGCGATGGCATCTTGCTGGTCCCGCGCAGTCACCACCGGCGGCACGGTGCCCGCAGCGGCGAGTGCGGCATAGGCGGTCGCACGCGCCGCATCGGTATTCAGCCGCGCTGTCGGGATGCCACCCACACGCCCGTTGACAACGTTCGCCGCCAAAGCGTCGCGGATCGCGGCGGGGGGCACCAGCGCTGGGGCCAGATCAGCCGCGACCAGCTGGGCATAGGCCGCATCGGGTGAAATATCCTCCCCCGGTGTGAGCACCCGCGCGACGTTGCCGCTGGGTGTTTCAGACGGGGTCGCCATCTTGGTCGATAGAATCTGGTTCATCACCGCCCGCGCCTCGATCGAGGTATCGCTGGCCATTGACGTGATCGCCGCGATACGATCGGCGGCTGTGTCACCAAAACTGGCAGAGAGGAAGTTGGCCAGCTGGATCTTGCGGGCCTTCAGCGCCGCGTCTGTCTCTGCCTCGATCGAGGCGCGCAGGGGGGCCAGTTGGTCCGCCTCTGGGCGGCGGGCGATGGAATCGACGGCACTTTGACGGCGTGCAAGATCAGGGTCGGTCAGTTGGAACTGCACAAGCGCGGTGCCGATTAGGCGGCGCACCCCGCCATTAGGTTTCAGCTGCGAAAACCCGCTTGCAGGTGCCGTGCTTTCCGCATCGCTGTCGATATCGCGCAAGGCCAGATCATCGCCTGTCTCAGTCCCGAAAAAGAACAACCCATCCGCGTCGCGCTGCCAGACCCCTTTGTCCTGCCATTGCTCTAGAAAGGCACTAACCTGCGGCGCACCGGAGGCAACCAGATCATCCAGCGCGACAGAGACAGAGCTGCGCGAGGGTTTGGCAATTTCATCGGCATGAGCTTGAAGCACGGGCTGCAAATCTTGCGCCTGTGCCGTTCCCACGATGCCCACCCAACAGAGGAGCATTAACAGGTGGCGGAACATAGGGAACCCTTGTGGTAAATCTGGAAAATAAGGTGATGGGGCGGCCAGTCAGCCTGCCCGCCCCGGCGTTCAGGATCAGTAGTTAGAGGTCAGCTGAACGCAGGTTTCCGTTTCGGTGTTGTACATGCCGCATTCAAGCTCGCTCCAATCCGAAGTCAGCACAGCGCTTTCGGGCAGGAAGTCTGTCCAGGCATCGCCGGGCACCGGATCGGTCTGGCTGATGATGTCGAACTGACCGTCCGCCGTGATCTCGCCGATCAGCACGGGTTTGGACAGGTGGTGGTTCACCAGCATCTCGGCGGTGCCGCCGGTCAGGTTCGGGAAGGTCTGCCCGTACATCGCGCTGCGCACGGCATCGACATCGGTGGTGCCAGCCTGTTCAACCGCATTCACCCACATGTTGAAGCCGATGTAATGCGCCTCCATCGGGTCATTGGTCACGCGTTTGTCGTCGCCGATGGACGCTTTCCACTGTTCGATGAATTCAGCGTTTGCAGGGGTGTCTGCGGACATAAAGTAGTTCCACGCCGCCAGATGCCCGACAAGGTTCGATGTATCGAGGCCCGACAGCTCTTCCTCGCCCACCGAGAAGGCAACGACGGGGATATCATCCGCCGACACATCCGCCGCGGCGAGTTCTTTATAGAAACCGATGTTCGCGTCACCGTTGATGGTCGACACAACGCCCACCTGCTTGCCGTCCTGGCCCAGTGCCACGACATCGCCCACGATCGTGGCCCAGTCAGAGTGGCCAAACGGGGTGTAGTTCACAAAGATGTCTTCTTCGGCAATGCCCTTGGACATCAGATAGGATTTCAGGATGTTATTGGTGGTACGCGGGTAGACATAGTCGGTCCCGAGCAGGGCGAATTTCTCGACCCCCAGCTCTTCGAGGAAGTAATCAACCGCAGGGATCGCCTGCTGGTTGGGCGCGGCGCCTGTGTAGAACACGTTCTTGGATGATTCCTCGCCCTCGTATTGCACGGGGTAGAACAGCAGGCCGTTCAGCTCTTCGATCACGGGCAGCACGGATTTGCGCGACACAGAGGTCCAGTTGCCAAAGATCACGTCGACCTCGTTTACGGTCAGCAGCTCGCGCGCCTTCTCTGCGAACAAGGGCCAGTCGGAGGCAGGGTCAACCACGACCGCCTCGATCTCGCAGCCCAATACGCCACCCTTTTCGTTCTGCGCGTCGATCAGCATCAGCATGGTGTCTTTCAACGTCGTCTCGGAAATCGCCATGGTCCCCGACAGCGAGTGCAGCACGCCGACCTTGACCGGATCGGCACAGTCCTGCGCCATCACCAGCGAGGTGGAGCCCATCAATGCGGCGGTCGCGCAGGCGGCGAGTTTGGTGAATGTTGTCATCTTCTATCCCCTGTTGGCGCTGCTACCCCTTGCGTCAGAACGCACTTTTCCGGGGCCCCCAAGCACGTTAGACAGGAGGCGCAGCATATTGTTGTGATCGTCGCATGGCTTGTTACATCTGCCAGGATCGCTGGCCGTGCGACGGTGTTGCCTGTTTCGGCACAAGGCCAAGATGCCTAGGGCAGTGGCGGAGTCGCTAGAAAAAATGGCATATCGCGGGACAGACCACTGGCTGCGCCTCATTTTTTAGCACTGAGGATTGGGATCGCTCAAAATATAGCCGTCACGAACACAGCTTCCTGACCGGACGCGCGGCAAGCGCGCGCCACTGCCGATTTCTTAGGGGGTGACGCGCGCGGCGGAGGTCGCCTGCCACGCCCGCAACATCGGCAGTGCACAAAGGGCGACCCCGATGAGAAAGGACAGGCTGTAGCCCAAACCGGCCAGATCGTTCTGCGGCATGGCGATCAGCACGCCGCCAAAGAACAGCGCCACCCGCATCGGCAGCGCCCCACGGCCTTCAATCGGGCCGACAAGGCTGATGTACCCCTGCAACGCCGCCGAGATAAGGGTCACCCCGATCATCGCACAGCTCAGCGCTACGACGACCTCCCACGCGGGGGCCTGACCAATCAACGCAGGGTTCAGCACAAAGAAGAAGGGCGCGATATAGATGACACCGCCAAGGCGCATCGCGTCGAACCCCGTGGCAATCGGGTTGGACCCGGCCATGGTTGATGCCGCAAAAGCGCCAAGGGCTACCGGAGGTGTGATATAGCTAACCATGCCCCAGTAGAGAATGAACAGATGCACTGCCAGTTGGTTCAGCCCGCCGGCCTCAAGCGCGGGGGCTAGCACCACCGCGAGGAAGATATAGCAGGCCGTCACCGTCATCCCCATGCCGAAGATAAAGGCGGTGATCGCCCCCATCAGCAACAGGATCAACGTGCTGTCGCCGGCAAGAAACACCAGCTCGTTCACCAATGTGCCCGCAAGCCCCGTGGCCGAGAACGACCCGACGATCAGCCCGACGCCCAGCAGGATCGCGGTCAGTTCTGACAGCCCCATGCCGACACCGACGATCATATTGCCAAGGCGGCTCAGATTCAGACGATGGCTGGCGCGGAACTGGTTCACCACCAAAAGCAGCGCCGTGGCATAGAACGGGGCAGAGGATTCCTTGCGCAGCCCAATCATCATATAAAGCAACAGCGCGAAAACGAAGATATAGGGCCAGCCTTCGATCATCACCTGCCGCAGGCGCGGAAGGTCGGGCTTGGGCAACCCGCGCAGCCCGCGTTTCGCGGAATAGGCGTCGATCTGCGCGAAAAGCCCCCAGTAGAACAAGATGCTCGGAATGGCGGCGGCCAGTGCGATTTCGACATAGGGGCGTGACAGAAAGGACGCCATGACAAAGGCCGTCGCCCCCATGATCGGCGGCATCAACACCCCGCCAGTCGAGGCGCAGGCCTCTGTCGCGGCGGCGGTCTTGGCCGAGAACCCGGTCTTGCGCATCGCGGGGATGGACACCGCCCCCGTGGTCAAGACATTCGAAATGACAGAGCCGGACATCGACCCCATAAAGCCGCTGGCAAAGATAGAGACTTTCGCCGCGCCCCCGCGGTAGCCGCCCACGAGCCCAAGCGCTAGATCATTGAAAAACTGCCCGCCGCCTGTTCGTTGCAGCACCGCGCCGAACAGTATGAAGCCGATGACAACGCCGCCGAACGCCTTCATTGGAATGCCGAAAGAGCTTTCGGCGGAATAGATATGGTAAGGCACCGTTTGCAGGAACGTGCTTTGAAAGCCCGAAAACGGGTCAGGCACGTGGCCCGCGAAGGTTGGATAGAACGCAAAGAGCGTGACAATCAGGAACAGCACCAGCCCCCCTGCCCGCCGCGTTGCCTCCAGGATCAGGAAGAAGAATATGACCGAGACATATTGCGCCGTTTCAGGTGCTGCATATTCCCACCCCTGCGAAAGGTTCTGCTGCGCGGTCTGCGCCAGATAGCCCGTGGTCCCGACCGAAGCGGCAAACAGGACCCAGTCCAGTAGTGTCGGCTCCCCCCCCTTGCCGCCGCGGGCCTGAAAGATCAGGAATGTCAGCGCCAGGAACATCCCCCCGAGGATATACAGATACCGCCCGTCGATCAGCACAATCCCGAAAAGCTGAAGGTTGAACAGCTGGTTCACCACCAGCACCAGCGACAGCAGCGTGGTGATCACCACGACCCAACGTGCCAACCCCGAAATACGCTCCGCCGGGGTGGCACCGTCAATCGCCACCTCCTCGAACTTCGGCTGCGGGGCGCGCGATGTATCGGGATCGGTCATAAAAACGCTTTCATATTAGGGGGTACGGGCCGGCTAGCGGCACAGCAGGAACGGGCCGGTGCCATGACCAGCCCGCACCGAACTTGCGAAAGGTTTAGAAAACGACAGAGAACCCGCCGTCTGCCAAGGCCTTGCGGCGCGCATCGGACCAGGCGGCTTCCCAGTCAGAGGGGTTGGACGCTTTCGTCGCTTCCCATGCCGCTGCCAGCGCTTCTTGGCGTTTCACAAGTGTGTCGTTATGCGCCTGCGAGGTGTCAGACCAAGCGCCCACCTCTTCGAAATAGCGGATCGCCCCTTCGTGGTAGGGCACCACCCATTCCATGTTCTGCTTGTCTAGCGCCCAGCCACCGATGCCGGGGGAATTGCCATCATACTTGGGGAACAGCTCTACCATTGCCTTGGTCATATTATAGACCAGCGCTTCGTCCGTGGCCGCGATCGAGGTCAGCACCGGATAGGCATAGCCCGCGCCCTGATAGCCGTCGGTCCCGTCGATGGTGGCCCCAACCTTGGCTTTGTTCAGCGTGAAAAAAGGGGCAATTTCCTGCATGCGGGCAAAGCCCTCGGCGTCATCGGGGTCAACCGGCGGCCAGAATAGCCCGCGCGGCCCCGCTTCGGCCTCATATGCCTTGCCCGAGTTGGTCGACGCAAAAGCCGCATCGACCTGCCCTTCAATCAGGCCGGTCCAGCTCGCGCCGAACCCGCCGAAATCAACCCGCTCCACATCGTCCCACGTCAGGCCGCCATAGGCCAGATAGGCTTCGGTGTTCACGTTCAACGCAGGGGCACCAACGATATAGGACACGCGCTTCCCCTTGAGGTCGGCATAGGTCTCGATTCCCAAATCGCCCGCGACACCGACCGCAAGGTTGATCGCGCCACCGTTGTTCGCCAGCAGCACGCGGATCGGCTGCGGCCCCCAGTTTTCAGCGCCGAAATCAAACACACCTTCCTGCGCCATAAAACTACCGCCCACACCTGTGGCCGAGAATTCAACCCGCCCCTGGCGCAAGGGCTCTGTGCGCGACACGTCGTTCTTGCCCGGCAGCACGCGCAAGTTCACCCCCGCGGCATCTTGCAACGCAGCACCGATTGCCACGGCCTGATTATAGCCCGCCGACCCTGTGTCATAGGCTGTCCAGCTCAGCTGACGTGGCAGATCCAGATCCTGCGCAGCCGCCATAGAAGCCGTGAACCCAAATGCCACGACCGTCGTTTTCAATACGTTCATATCTTTCCTCCCAGAAAATCCTGCGGCGCTAAACATTCGCGTCTACGGCAGGGTTAGCGGCCCGTTTTCTTGTGAAACGTGGTTCCGCCCTGTGGAAGAGGATAAGAGCCCGCCTTTCCTTGAGTCAACAAAAGACCGCGAGAGGCGCGTCAGCGCAGAGTGATGTCAATCAGAGGTAGAGCAGAGATGTTCTGACGCTGGAACACCCGCCTTTCGCGCCGCCGCCGTCAGTTGCGTCAATGTGCCTGCATCCAGCGGAATACCCTTGGCCGATCGTTCTGCCGTGCTGCGCCTTTCGGGGTCGCCGGGGAATTGCACCCCCGCCGTTCCGGGCGCTGCGGGGGATGCTTTCACCCAATCTGTATAGCTGTCCACATCCACACCAAAGCTTTGCGCAAGACCAAAGACATTCGGATCGATCAAGATCGCCATCATGTTGTTCACGATCCGGTCGGGCACCTCGCGCTCGGGCGCATAGGCCCCGCCCCCGCTGAACGATCCGCCCAAGATATCCCCCAGCAAGGCAAGCCCGAACCCTTTATGCTGGCCGAAGGCCGTCAACGCCCCGCCAGCACCGTCAAACACCACCGACGGATCGCGCGTGGCATTGCCCTGCGCATCAATCAACGCCCCTTCGGGCGCGGGCTTGCCGCTAAGCTGAGCCACACGCGCCTTGCCCATGGCGATGGTACTGGTCGCCATATCCAGCACGAACATCGGATGCTTTTCGGTCGCCGGTATCGCCGTGCAGTAAGGATTGGTGACAAACCGCGCATCACTGCCGCCGAAGGGTGCCACTAGGGGGCGCGCGGACTGAACATTCGCGTAAAGGATGCAGATGAACCCCGCTTCCGCCGCCATGATGCCCCAGTCGCCCAACCGCCCAAGGTGGAAGCTGTTGCGCAAGGACAGCATCCCAAAATGGTGGGCCTTCGCACGGTCAATCGCCAGCGTCATCGCCTGCTCTGCCACGATATGCCCAAAACCACGGTGCCCATCGACCAAGAGGAACGGCCCCTTGTCCTGCACCAGCTCGATATCGGCCGCAGGGTCCAACTGCCCTGCAAGAATACCGTCCACATAGGCGGGTATCATCCCCACCCCATGGCTGTCATGCCCCGCCAGATTAGCCCCCACCAACCGCGCCGCAACCTTCGCCGCCCGCCCTGCATCCTTCCCAGCATGCGCTAAAATAGCCGTCGCAAAATCCGTCAACCGCCCCGCATCAACCGCCATCGGTCTGTCCTCCCCCAAATATACTGTCCACGCCGCCTCTCCCAAAGCGAACGCCCACGATCGCAGCCTCGCGCCAAGAAGCCTAAAGTGCAAGCCGGAGGGTCATCGGAAGCGGAAGGAGCTAGCGTTGACCGCGTATGACGGAAAAATTTTCAAGGGGGAGTATTAATGGTGCCCAGGGGCGGAATCGAACCACCGACACGAGGATTTTCAATCCGACCCTTTGACATTGGAAACAGGTCCTTACCTGCCAGAAAACTGTCAAACTCCCTTCGGAAGATCAAAGGCTTACACGCCGTTTGTCAAACCCCCTGAGCTGCTACTTCTCAGCGTGCGCGGGGTGGTGGCATGAGCAATATCGTTAGCGCCCTTGTGCAGAAACGAAAGGTCGGATCACCCACCCGCAAGGGCATCCTCATGTTCATGGCGTCATGTGCCAGCGATGATGGGTCAGGCGTGTGGACCAGCAAGGCGACAATGGCCCGCGACCTCGAAATGGGGAAGCGCACAGTGCAGGTCAGCATTGATGATTTGGCCAAACAGGGCCTTATCTCAGAGGTAGGAACCCGCCGCTGCGCGCACGGTTTCACCATTGAATATCGCTTGAACCTCCACGCGATAAAGGCACTTGAGCCAACCAATCCCGAACGCTCTAAGGTCGCCGATACAACGGGTGCAGGAGATGCACCCGTGCAGGACGTGCACTCCACACATGCAGGACATGCACCTCAAGACGTGCAGGACATGCACCCAAACCGTCCTTTAACCATCCAAGAACCTGTGTGTACGGCTGACGCCGCCCAGCACACACACCCGGCTTTCGATAAGTTGTGGAAGGCATACCCCCGACCGAAAGACCGAGACGGGACCGAACAGGCCTTTGCCAAAGCTGTAGCGGATGGCGCTGACCCTGCGGCGATTATCGCGGGGGCCAAAGCCTATGCTGCCGAGAACAAGGGCAACGGGTCGATGTATCTCAAGCACTCTGCGAATTGGCTCAAGGCGCGGGCTTGGTTGGACCATGCGCCCGCTGGATCATCGCAGGGGAACGGTACATCGGCGGATGCGATCAAAGCGAACTATGCGCGGGCGATTGCCAACGGTCACGCCTCAGTTGCCCGTCACTGCCCTATCCCGTTGGCACTTGAACTCATTGCCGCAAACGCCGTCACACCGGACCAATGCCGAGCCGTGGGGGTTTCGGTATGAATGGTCCTATCGCGGCAAACGAATGCGGCCCGCTCACCGATGTCGGGAGCGGGCCGCGAATAAGGTGTGGGATTCGAACCCACGAGACCCCGAAAGGCCTGCTCAGGTCTAAACTGAGTGCAATCGACCACTCTGCCAACCTTCCACAAAAGACCGTTAGGTCTGGTGGCTCTCTAATTCTGCCCTCAGCATTAGCAGGCATGCAAACAGGCGTCAAGAAATTGGTTCCAATGCCCTCCTTTCTAAATGGGCCGGGGGTCGCGGGGGGGAGTTATCTCTTCGCGCTGAGTGAGCTTGGATCCTATTTTGGCAAAAGTTTGAGCGCGTCTTCGATCCTTTCGCCGAGATTATTCATGGCGCCAGCCGCTAAATTCCAGCGCTCATTTTTCACATCGATATGCGTTTCTGTTGCATTATCAGCAATAATCGTGAGGTTGTCATATACGGCGTCGATTGCCGACATAACATACAGAATTTTTTGTAAGGGCAGCGGATCCAGATATCCTAGCTCAGCCATAATTTGTGGCGTTGCTTTGCGCTTCATTTTAGTCAATCTGGAAAGGCTACCCGCCTCTCTTTCCTCATTTGGATCAGGCCGAAGAAACGCTTCTTTCATAATTGTCAACTCAGCCCGGACTAAAGCTGTTATTGCCTTTTGGCGAGCGGCAGAAGCTATTTCTTCTCGCTTACGAATGAGACGAGCATTCACGAACTGGGCGGTTATCACGCCCGAGAAACCAATGACCCCTACTATCGCGGTCTGGAAATTTTCGGCTAACTCAATCCAAGTCATTGCATTTCCTCAGTTTCGGAGGAGCATTGATGAAACCATGCAATAAGGCAATCCGCTTCCTTGAAAGCCTCGCAATACCAGAGGGGCCGAAAGCTGGCGATCCTGTGAAGTTGGCTCCGTACCAGCGGCAATTTGTGAAGGGCGCGCTGGCGGATAGCGTTAACGTCGCGGTGCTGTCCATCGGGCGAGGCAATGGCAAGTCTGCGCTTTCGGCGGGTATCGCCCTTGGCGCGGTCATGGGGGTCTGGGACCGGCAACCCCGCCGGGAGATCCTCATCGCGGCCCGGACGCGGGATCAAGCGCGGATTGCCTTCGACTTCGTGGCCGGTTTCATCCTGTCGCTGATAGAGGATGAGCAAAAGCAATTCACGATCCGGCGCAGCCCGCGCCTTGAAATCGAATATGAGGGCGACGGTGGCGGGCATTTCATCCGGGCCATTGCAGCGGATGGTAAGACGGCTCTGGGGTCTGCGCCAACGCTGGTGCTGATGGATGAGCGGGGCCATTGGGCCGGGGAAAACGGCGATGCGCTTGAACATGCGCTGTTGTCCGGTATGGGCAAGCGCGGGGGGCGCGCGATCATCATTTCCACGTCCGCGCCGGATGATGCGCACCCGTTTTCTGTGTGGCTGGATCAAGAGCAAGAGGGCGTTTACCGTCAAGAGCATCGCCCGCCGCCGGGGCTTCCTGCTGACGATCTGGAAAGCCTCAAGTCCGCGAACCCCGGCGCGGTTCATGGCATCGGGTCCAGCCTCGAATGGCTGCAAGGGCAAGCGCAGCGCGCGATTGCGCGGGGCGGGTCAACACTGACCTCATATCGCCTCTACAACCGCAATGAACGGGTGAGTGGTGAAACCCGCGACCTGTTGCTGACGGTCGATGAATGGCTTTCCTGCGAGGTGTCCAGCCTGCCCAAACGGCGGGGCCAGGTTGTGATCGGGATCGACCTTGGGGGCAGTGCCTCGATGAGTGCGGCAGCGTTCTATTGGCCCGACACCGGGCGGCTTGAGGCCCTTGGCACCTTTCCGTCCAAGCCGACGCTGCTGGACCGTGGCCAGTCTGACGGAGTTGGTGACCGCTATGTGCAAATGAGCGACCGCGCGGAGTTGAACACGCTGGGCGATCAGACGGTGCCCGTCGCACCTTGGCTGGCCGAAATCATGGCGCATGTGGACGGTGAGCCGGTCGCGGCGGTCACGGCTGACCGATACAAGCAAGCCGAACTTGGCGAGGCAATCGACGCGGCCGGAATCCGTGCCCCGATTGTCTGGCGCGGTCAGGGCTTTCGAGACGGTGGCGAGGATTGTGAGCGGTTCCGCCGTGCCTGTTTCGATGGAAAGGTGCAGGCTGCGCCATCGCTGCTATTGCGCAGCGCCTTCGCCGATGCGGTCACCCTGCGCGACCCTGCAAACAACCTCAAGCTGGCCAAGGCCCGGTCCAAGGGCCGGATCGACGCCGCCGCTGCGACGGTTTTGGCGGTTTCCGAGGGTGCCCGGATCATGGGCAGGCCCACGGGACGCGGGGGGCGTGTGGCATGGGGATGACAACCGCAACTGCAAGCCGCCTCATCGCACGGCATGGCCGCGCGGTCACATTCCTGCGCCAAGGCGCGCCTGTGTCTGATGACGGTGGCGGGTCCACGCCGGGGCCAGTGACGCCACAGGCCGCGACCGGCTTTGTCGCGTCCTTTGACGATGAGTTGAAAGGTCAGGGTGGCGGTTTTGTGCAGGCCGATGATGTGAAGCTGCTGGTGGCGGTGGACGGCCTGACGATCACGCCCACACCCGGCGACCGGGTGCAGGTTGGCGATGATGTGCTGAACGTGATCCGCGTGTCACGCGTGGACCCGGACGGCGATTTGCGGTTCTGGACCGTGCAGGGGCGTGCCCAATGAGCCGCCGCCGGGATGAATACAAGCGCCACAGCGCCCGCGTATGCCGGGGACCGCGTTGGAAGGCTCTGCGGATGCAGGCGCTTGAGCGTGATGGCTGGCAATGCGTCCGATGTGGCGCGCGGCGGCGGCTTGAGGTCGATCATATCTTACCCGTCCGCGACCGCCCGGACATTTCCTATGCGCTGGCCAATTTACAGGTGCTTTGCGCCCGCTGTCACGCCCGCAAAACCCGTTTGGAGGTTGGCCACAAGCCGCTTCCGCCCGACCGCGCCCGGTGGCGCGAATTGCTGCGCGACATGCAGCACAACCCCAACGAAAGCGAGGATGCAAAATGTTGGACTCCGTGAAAATCCAGCGCCGCCAAAGCGAAATCCGTCAGGAACTCGCCGTGCTGGTGGGCAAGGAAAGCCCTTCCGAAGATGAAACCCGGTCGATGGAAACCCTCGATACGGAATACCGCGCGAATGAGGCCCGCTACCGCGCGGCGCTCATCGCTGAGGATGAAGAACGCCGGGACGCGGGCGCAGAACTGGAAACCCGCTCCGATACGGAATGGGCTGAGGTCATGGCCGGTTTCGAGATGCGTCAGGTGGCGCTGGCCCTCGATGAGGGGCGCGCGCTTGAAGGCCGGACGGCTGAGGTCGTGTCCGAACTGCGGTCGCATGGTGGCTATCGTGGCGTGCCTATCCCGTGGGGCGCTTTGGAAACCCGCGCGGGCGAAACCGTCGCGGCGGGCACCCCGAACCCGATGCGCACCGCGCCTATCATCGAACGGCTGTTTGCGGGGTCCGTGGCCGCGCGCATGGGCGGGCAGATGGTGAACGTGGGCGTGGGTGAGATGGAATATCCTGTCACCACGTCCGCTGTCACGGCTGGCTGGGCCAATGGCGAGACCGGCAATGTGCCCGGACCCGCCGCCTATACCACCCTCGACCGGCCCTTGAAGCCGGATCACAACCTTGGCGTCCAGATGCGCCTGACCCGCAAGACGCTCAAACAATCGGGCGCTGGTTTGGAACAGGCGGTGCGCCGCGACATGAATGGCGCGATTGAGGAAGCCCTCGACCGTGCCGTGTTCCTTGGCAGCGGGTCCGCCGGTGAGCCGACCGGGCTTTTCGCAGGCGCGTCCGCCTGGGGCATTTCGGAGGTCGATGTGGGTGCCGCCGCGACGTGGGGCGCTATCCGTTCTGAGGTTGTGGGTTTTCTGACCGGCAACGCCGCGACTGGCCCCGGCGATGTGCGCGCCCTCATCCGACCCGAAGTCTGGGACGCGATGGACGCGGCGATCTGGGATGCAGGGTCCGGCGTTACCGAATGGGACCGGATGAGCGATGCGCTTGGCGAGGTCATGATGTCGCACAATGCTCTGGACGCGCCGACCGGCTCGCCAGCCGCGTCCAAGGCGGTACTGACCACCACGGCGGGCGGGGTGGCCCCGTTCTTTGTCGGAACGTGGGGGGCGATTGACCTCATCCGTGACCCCTACAGTGACGCGCAATCCGGTGCGCTGCGCCTGACCGCGCTGGCCACGATGGACGTGACGGTGAGCCGCGCGGTCCAAACCCGTATCCTGACGGGCGTGGAATAATGCTCTGGGGCGGGCATGAAGGCGGGCTTGAGGTCCGCAAGCGGGCAACCGGCGCGTTGGCGCTTCATGGCCGCTTTCCCTATGGCGTGCCCGCTGTCCTATCGGATGGCGGGCGCACGGGCCGACCGCGCAAAGAAATCATCGCACCACGGGCGTTTTCCTATCGGGTGGACCGGCCTCAAGAGGACATTCATTTTCTCATCGGCCATTCCTATGACCGCCCGCTGGCATCTCGCGGTGCGGGCACGTTAGACCTGACCGATAGCGATGAAGCCCTGAGTTTCGTGGCGACGATCACGCTTGAGATGCAAGAGGTGTCATGGGTCCGCGACTTTCTGGCCGCATTGGCCGCTGGCCTTATCATGGGGCTTTCACCGGGTTTTCGTATCCCGCCCGAACGCGCGGTTAAGGATGCTGAGACGGTGGAGGATGAAGGCCACAATCCGGCGAACGGGACGCACAATGCCCTCATCCGAACGGTGAACGCGGCGCTGCTCTATGAATTGAGTGCGGTCACGCGGCCCGCCTATTCCGAGGCACAGATTGAATCCCGCTCATGGGCACCGAATGCGCCGCCGTCAGAAAATTTGGGCGGCATGGTGCAAGCCGCTCGCCGGTGGAGGGTCTGAGCATGATCGACTTACTAGCACAATCCGAGGCAATTCCAGTGGCATGGCCGGACGTGCCGTCTGGCCTATCATCGGCGGCGGCTGCGTTGAACCCCTCCGCGCTCTGGTCGCGGATTGAGGCGTGCAGTGGCGTCCGCTGCTCAGCCCGCGCTGTGGCATGGACAATTGAGGGCCGCGCCGGGGATCAATTCTTGCCGCCTCTGACACCGCTTGTCAGCCACTCTGCCGAACGCTGGTGGGATGCGGCATGGACCGCCGTTGACCTGTTGCCGGGGCCTCTGGGCCTGTGTCTACCCTCTGACGGGACGTTTCGGATCACTGGTCAGGTTGGCGCGGGTCCGGTCCCTGCGCCTGTCTCAGAGGCCTATCGCCGCCTTGCCGAATATCTTGCCGATGAGCCGGACCGTGCGGGCGCGTCCAGCTATGGCATGAGCATGGGTGGCGATATGAGCGAAGAATACCGCCGTGATCCGAAGTGGATTGCCCGGGCAATGGACCTGAGCGGGGCGGCTGACCTGTTGCGCCCTTACAAAAGGAGGGCCTGAGCATGTGGCCATTCAATCGCAAAGCCAAGATCGAGACACGGGCGAGCGGGTCCGGTTTCACGGCTGAAATCATGGACGCAAGGGAAGCCTATGTGAGCGGGCAGCGGGGCATTGCCGAACTGACCGCGACCGCACAAGGGGCCGTGTCGCTTTGGGAGGGTGGCCTGAGCCTTGCGGACGTGACCGGCACGGATCTTCTGGACCGCCGTGCTCTGGCCCTCTGCGCCCGGTCGCTGGCCCTGCGGGGAGAAGCCGTGTTTCTCATCCGCGACAAGGGACTGGTAGCGTGTTCGGATTGGGATTTGCGCACCCGCGACGGTTTCCCCACCGCATACCGTATCAGCGTCTCAGAGGCGGGCGGCGGGCGCAGTCTGACCGCCTTGGCGGCTGAGGTGCTGCACCTGCGGATCGGTTGCGACGTGGCCGCGCCCTACTACGGGACCGCACCGCTCAAGCGGGCAAGCCTGACGGCGGGTCTTTTGAACGCGCTGGAATCGGCGCTGGCCGAGGTCTTTGAACTGGCCCCCCTGGGCACCTCAATCGTGCCCTTCCCCGAGGCCCCGCAAACGGACCTTGAGGCGATGGCGCGTGGGTTTCGGGGCAATCGCGGCAAGGTGCTGGTGAGGGAATCGGTCGCGGTTGCGGCGGCGGGCGGGCCTGCGCCCTCGCAAGACTGGAAGCCGCAAGACGTGACGCCGGACCTGTCCAAAGCCATGACGCACGAAACCCTCGCCGGGGCACGGGATGGGATTAACATGGCGTTTGGTATCCTGCCCGCGATGAACGCGCCCGCCGCGACCGGGCCGCTCATCCGTGAAGGTCAGCGCCACCTTGCTCAATGGGTGCTGCAACCCATCGCGGCCATGATCGGTGAGGAAGCGACCGCCAAGCTGGGCCAGCCGGTGACGCTGGACGTGATGCAACCGCTGCAAGCCTACGACGCCGGTGGCCGTGCCCGCGCCCTGACCGCAATCGTCAAGGCAATGGCTGAAGCCAAAGCGGCGGGCGTAGACCCGCAAGCCGCCGCCGCGCTGGTGGGCTGGGCCGATGAGTGACTTTGCGATCACGGGAATCAGCATTTTACTAACGCCCTTGGCAATGAAGCGCGGGGCCAAAGTCGTGGCGACCTTCGATGTAGAAGCGCGCGGCTTCCGTCTAGAGGAATTTCGCCTCTACCATGTGCCCGACAAAGGCTGGGGCTGGTGGACACCACATCCGCGCGTGCGCTTTCCAAGTAACTCGCGCGGCCCGGTGAAAGGCGCTGCCCGTGCAGCATATGAGGCCCTGTGCGCTCCATGACCTTGCTCCGCAAAAAGTTGCCATTCTGGAACGGCACGAACCCGCACGTGCTGGTGAGCAAAGAAGACGCGCCGGGGCAGTGGGCACGGGACGCAGCGATTGATCGGCCTGAGCGCCCCTGCACTCGGTGCGGCAAGACCTTCCAGCCTACGCAACGTCGCAGGATGCTTTGCTTCGATTGTTTCGCGTATGCGCGTGATCAAGGCCTGTAGGATCGGCCCCGGTGCGCGGGCTGTTCTCAGTCAAAGCAGCGCACCATGCACCGCCGGGTGTCCTCAAAGCACGGCAGCACTTATATATTGACAACACGTCAGTAATAAAACAGATTACATCGAAACGATGGATAGGTCAGATGGTCAACACAATCAGCACCAGAGAACTTTGCAAGGGTCTCTCGATAAGCAAGTCACGTCTCGATCAATGGGTGGCGCGCGATCTAATTGCACCAAAAATGGAAACAAGTGCTGGGCCATCAGGGCGTCAATGGGACATCACCGAAGCAATCAAGATTGCTACTTTTGATCGGCTCTTGGAGATTGGGGTAAGCGCCGCACATGCCAAGGTCGCTTTGCAGCACATTTATGGGTTCAAAGATGACGAAGTATTTCTTGTGCTTTCGACCGGGATGGTGGGCCGGATCATCCCGAGCACTCCGCGCGGCTCGCCCACACCTACCGATGACGAGTGCACAAAGGTGCATATGCCGGGGCATTTTGACTACGAGTTGGTCCGAGGTTCCGAACTTGGTCAATTCCTGAGTAATCCCGACTTTTACGGTAGCGTCGTTATAAGCCTCGACAACATTGAGGCGCTTGTTCGCCCGCTGTTCGACGGAGCAGAGGGCTAAGAATGACTACCACCAGCCTCAATATCAGCGTTGTCGAAAAGCGCATGTATCGTATTTCTGAGGCGGCGGCTTATTGCGGGCTGGCAGTTAAGCATTTCAAGGCGCTCTGCCCTGTCCAGCCGGTTGCGTTGCGGGAAGGTGCAGACCTCTACGACAAGCGCGATCTGGACCGCTGGATTGACACGGTTAAGGACGATAGCGGAGCGCAAACTCACGACGACATTCTGGCGAGGCTGGGATGACAAGGGTGCGTGTAAAGGGGTTCAAGGTATTCAGCGACCGCCACGGACGGATGCGCTGTTATCATCGCGCGACTGGAAACAAAGTGGATCTTGAAAAAGCTCCGTTTGGCTCCGCAGAGTTTTTTGCCGCGTGCGACAAGATCACCGCTGCTGCGAACGCACAAGGAACCCTCGCACCGAAAGCAGGCACCCTTGGCGCGCTGCTCACCCACTACTTCAAAACGGATCACTTCGCGAACTTAGCCCCGGCAACCAAGCGTGATTACCGCCTGTGTGGCGACTATTTAGCCACTATTGCAGACACGCCAATTCATCTGCTGACAACACCCCTTATCTCGGGGATCCACGACAAGGCCGCAGCGAAACTTGGATGGCGGCGGGGCAACTACGTTCTGACTTTTCTGCGGCAGGTGTTCAAGTTTGCACGGCCCCACGGTCTAATAGACCACAACCCTGCCGAGGGCGTTATCGCCAAGCGCCGTCCACGTGACGCAGGGTATGCAAACCGGCCTTGGTCCGTGGCCGAGGAAAGGGCAGTCTTGGAAGCCGCTTCGCCCGCCCTACGCGCGGCGCTGGCATTGATGGCAAATACCGGACTTGATCCATCGGATGCTGTCAAGCTGCGCCGAGACGCCGTGGATGGCGACATCATCACCGGCTTTCGTGGCAAGACGGGACGCGAAATCTCAGTCCCTATTGGGACACGCCTTCGCGCCGCTTTGGATGACGCACCAAAGCATATGGCGATCACGGTGCTGGCAAGCTCTAACGGTAAGCCTTGGACTTATGACGGGCTATCCAGCGCATTTCACCGTCTCAAGCGGAAGCTGGAAAAGGACGAGGCTATTGCGGCTGGTCTCACCATGAAGGGTCTACGCCATACGGTCGCTACCACCCTTCGAGAAGAAGGTAAGGACGAGCGAGAAATTGCGGACCTGCTAGGCCAAGCCACCACTTCAATGGCAGGCCACTATTCACGCTCCGCGAACCTCGCCGCCAAGAATAGGAACACAGTGCACGCGCTGGACGAGGCGAACAAAAAGCGCACAGAAAATGTCAAACCACTTCGAAAAAGTGTCAACCCAAGCCGAGACGTACAGTAATGGAGGCGATAATGTCTAACAACCTCAATGGGTTGATATGGTGCCCAGGGGCGGAATCGAACCACCGACACGAGGATTTTCAATCCACTGCTCTACCCCTGAGCTACCCGGGCACCGGAGACCACCGTAGTGGTCGGGTGTGCGGGTTCTAGGAGTTTGCGGCGGGGGTGTCCAGAGGGTTTCGCCATGTTTGGCAAAGGTTTTTTCGGAAAATTCTAATGCGGCTTGTCGGGGGCGTTCAAAGCGGCCTCGGTGGCTTCGATTGCGGCTTCGATATCCTCGGGGTCGCGGCTGGGGGTCGCGTAGCTGCCGTTCATCCACTTGGCCAGATCCACGTCAGCGCAGCGCCCGGAACAGAAGGGGCGATACTTGGGAGAGGTTTCACGGTCGCAGATCGGGCAGGTCACTTTAGCACCTCGACCAAAGGCATACGGGCGCGTTTGCGTTGCAGTTCGTAGTGGCCCAGGGGGGTCCAACCGACCAGCGTCGTTTCCACGTCGTCGGCGCGGAAGGCCTGGCGCAACGCGGTCTCGAACGGGCGGCGATCTTTTTTGGGCATGGGCGCAAGGTCAAGCGTGATCTGCCCGCCCAACCCGCGCAGACGCAGGGCGCGGGGCAAGGCGCGGGCACAGGCCATATTCGCTTTGATCCCGGCAGCAAGGGACACATCCGCACCGGTGTTCACATCAACGGCCACCAACGCACGGGTGGGTTCCACAAACAGAAAGGCACCACCGTCAAGCGCGACGCGCGGCTGCGAGAGGCTGTCGACAGTGTCCAACACGCCATGGGTTTCAAAACCACCGGGGTCGGTCACGACGTCGGCGGGCTCGACCCAGTCGCGCCAGGCCAGAATATGCGGACCATCGCCTTCGGACAGGACCTCCATGTCGGTGGAGGGGTCGTCCAATACCTTGTCCGCCAGCGCCAGCATCGCGTCGATATCATCGGCGATGTCATCGGCATCCGCGCCAGCGCAAGAGGACCGGAGAATCAGGCCATGTGCGGCCCCGTCGGACGCTTCATGCGCAATTTCGAGCAGCCGGTCCCGTTCTTCCTCGTCGCGGATACTGCGCGAGATATTGGTGCCGGGCGCGCCGGGGGTCACGATGGCATAGCGGCTTTTGAACAATAGCTTTTGCGTCACCGGAATGGCTTTGCCCGGTTCGGCATAGCCCGAAACCTGCACGAGAATTGGCTGTCCGGGTGCCAACCCCTTGATCTGGCGCAAGAACGCAGAACCATCAGGCGTCTTGAGGAACATCCCCCCCTGCCCTTTGACCGGACGGTCCGCAATGGCGCGGTAGATCGTGCCAGGGCGCGGCCCGTCACTGTCGATCAAAAGATCATCCAGCCTGCCGTCCACGATCAGCGCGGCGGCTTCGATGTCGCCAAAATGGTCCAGAACGATCGTACGGCCCTTCATGAGGTCTCTCCTGCGAAAACATATCCTGCAGCACGCAGCAGGTTTGCTGTTTCGGCCAATGGCAGGCCGACGATGCCGGTGAATGATCCGCTGATCCACGGGATAAGGGCTCCTGCCGGCCCCTGAATACCATAGCCGCCGGCTTTGCCCTGCCAGTCACCGGTTGCCAGATAGGCCGTGATTTCGGCGTCCGACAGTCGTTTCATGCGGACGGTGCTAACCACATCGCGCTGCCACAGCTTGTCGCCGCGCTTGACCGCGACGGCCGTGATGACCTTGTGGCGACGCCCCGACATGAGGCGCAGGAAACGGATCGTCTCTGCTTCATCCGCGGGTTTGCCTAGGATTCGCCGCCCCACAGCGACGGTGGTATCGGCACACAGCACGATATCATCGGCCCCCGCCTGCACGGCGGCGGCTTTTTCACGGGCCATACGCGCACAATAGGGGCGCGGCAGCTCGGCGGTATGGGGCGTTTCGTCGATATCGGGCGCGCGAATATCGTCAGGCACAACGCCGATTTGCGCCAGCAATTCCTTGCGGCGCGGACTTCCTGATCCGAGGATAAAACTCATATGCGATCCTAGATCGCTGCCCGAAAACCACTGGGTGATTCTCGGAAAAGCGTATTATTTAAAGCGGTAATTGATCCGGCCTTTGCTCAGATCATAGGGGGTCATTTCCACCTGTACCTTATCGCCAGCCAGAACACGGATGCGGTTCTTGCGCATCTTGCCTGCCGTATGTGCGATGATCTCATGGCCGTTTTCAAGCTCGACCCGGAACGTCGCGTTCGGCAGAAGTTCTTTCACGATACCGGGGAATTCGAGCGTGTCTTCCTTGGCCATGGTCTCTCCTTGAACACTTTGTCCTGCAATTTCAGGACGCAGGCTTAAATGGGCGCAATTTTCCCTTTTTTCAAGGGGTATTCACATCAAAGGCACGTTTATGGCCGTTGCGTCACGCCCGAACTGATCCTCCCAGTGGTTTCGGTTCAAAACCACGCCGTCTGCACGCACGCGGCTGATCTGGGCGATGTCGACCTCGGCAAAGGTCCAGCCGGGCACATTGATCTCGGCGGCGGCAAGAACTCCGGTGGATGGAAAGCCCACATCCGGCGGGCAGAAGATGCCGCCCGCCCCGTACGAGTCGCCAAGCGCCTCTGACCAATCCGCAGGGCCGATGCAGGATGACATGGCCGTAACGCATTGATTTTCCAGCGCCCGCGCCATCGATCCGATGCGGACACGCCAATAGCCTGCCAGCGCCTCGGTCACGCTCGGCACGGCGATGATGTCACAATCAGCAAGAGCACGGCCCAGCAGAGGAAACTCGCTATCATAGCAGATGAGGATGCTGATCTTGCCCAATGTTGTCTCGAAGATGCGCAGAGGCTCCCCGCCGACCACGCCCCAAACCTCGCGTTCGAATCGGGTCATAATCTGCTTGTCCTGTATCCCGACTTGACCTGAAGGGGTGATCAGACGTGCGCGGTTCACCGGTCGGGCGGCAGCAGAGGTCACCGCGGGCCCCGATGCGGCCACTATATGCACGCCATATTCCGCCGCCAGTTTCTGATGCGCCGCATCCGCATCCGCCAACCGGTCAGAGACCGCAAACAGCGACGCCTCGAGATTACCCGCCACGTCAAGGCCAGCGAGCGTAGCAAGCTCCATCGCGCCGTATTCGGGAAAAACCAACAGCTCCGCCCCGCTGGCGGCCGCCGTTGCGACCCAGCCTGCAAGCTTGTCTTCATATTGCGCCCAGCTGGTCAGGACATCCAGCGGGTATGCGGCGGTTGCGATTTTCATGAGGCCTCCGGTGCGTGATTTTCCTTATGGTGCGCCTCTCGCAGCCAAGCTTCAAGTACCGCCACCCCACCCCAGGGCTCATTTCACTTTTGTGAAACTATGGAGGCATGATTCCCACCAACCTTGCCAATTTATCAGGCATGCTTCACAAAATTGGAAAGGACGAAGGGACCTAGCACCATGATCAAAAAAGGCATCACCCTGCGCGGCATAGAGGTGTTCGAGGCTTTGGCCAGCCGTGGATCGGTCGCGCAGGCCGCCGCGCTGACCGGGCTAAGCCAACCCGCCGTGAGCCAGCAGATCAGCAACCTCGAAGCCGCCATGGGCACCGCCCTGATCGACCACAGCACGCGCCCCATGCGTCTGACCGCGGCGGGCGAAAGCTTTCTGCGGCACAGCGGCGCGGCGCTGGCCCATATCCGGCTGGCGCAATCCGAGTTGACGGTCATGGACCTTGCCAATCTCAGCGACCTGAGCCTTGGCGTGATCGACGACTTTGACAACGATGTCACCCCGCGTCTGGCGACCCTTCTGGCCGACAGCATGGCGGGCTGTCGCTTTCGCATGGTGACCGACGGCAGCAAGGGGCTGATCCAGTCGGTGCAGGACAAATCGCTTCATATCGCCATTGCCGCCACCAGCGGGGATGCCAAAAGCGGGCTGATCGAGATTCCGCTGGCCCGCGATCCCTTTGTGATCGTCACCCCCGCCAGCTTTGACGGCGACAGTGCCGCGCTGATGACGGGGCGATCCGCCCTGCCCTTCGTTAAATATGCGGCAGACCAGTTGATCGCCGACCAGATCACCAACCACCTGACGCGCAGCAATATCACCCTGCCCTCGCAATTCGAAATCGGCAGCCACCTCGCCCTGATGGCGATGGTTGCACGGGGCATCGGTTGGGCCATCACGACGCCCTTCGGCTATTGCCGCGCAGAGCGGTTTCACCAGCAGCTTGCGGTGCACCCGCTTCCCACGCCCGGATTAACGCGGCAGATCTCGCTGTTTGCAGGGTCGGACTGGACGGGGCCGGTGCCGCAGAACATCGCCGACACGATGCGGCAACTGCTTCGGTCCCACATGATCGCGCCGACGGTGGCGCAGCTGCCCTGGCTCGCGTCCAGCTTCGAAGCGCTAGAGGGCTGACCGCTTGCGCAAAAGCTGCGCGGCTGGTTCACTTGGGGCGCAAAACAAAGGGGCTGACATGAGCAAGATCGTCATTCTGACCGGCGCGGGCATTTCCGCGGAAAGCGGCATTGATACCTTCCGCGCCGAAGACGGGCTTTGGGCGCAGCACCGGGTCGAGGACGTCGCCACCCCCGAAGGCTTTGCCCGCGACCCGCAACTGGTTGTCGATTTCTATAACGGGCGCCGCAAACAGGCGGCAGAGGTATCACCGAACGCGGCGCATCAAGCGCTGGCCCGACTGCAGGCAAATTACGCCGGACAGGTGGTGATTGTGACGCAGAATGTCGATGATCTGCACGAACAGGGCGGCGCGCGGGTGATCCATATGCACGGCGCGCTGAATTCAGCGCTCTGCGCTGCCTGCGACCACCGTTGGCCCGCACCTATGGTCATGGCTGTCGGTGATCCCTGCCCCGCCTGCAATGCCCCAGCCGCGCGGCCCGACATCGTTTGGTTCGGCGAAATGCCTTATGACATGGACGAGATTTTTGACCATCTGGCCGGGGCCGATATCTTTGCAGCCATCGGCACCTCTGGCAACGTCTACCCCGCCGCCGGTTTCGTGGCAGAGGCGCGGCGCAATGGGGCCCATACGGTAGAGCTGAACCTCGAACGTTCTGCCGTGGGAAACCAGTTTGCCGAACACCGCACGGGTCCGGCGACGCGTGTGGTCACCGATTGGGTGGAGGAACTCTTGGGCACCCCACCCCAGCAGCGGCCCGCGTTTTAACACACATCGGGCCGCTACCATTCATGGGTGCGAAAAGGCTCAGTCTTTCGGCATCTCGTGACCGGTGTGATCCATATCACCGTGGTCATGCTTCATGTCCCCATGATCCATCTTGTCGTGCTTCATCGCGCCATGGTTCGGCTTGCGATCCTGATCGACCATCACCTCGATCTCGACCATGCCGGCCTTTTCGAACTCAAGTGTCACGGGTACCATCGCGCCCTGCACCAGCGGCCCTTTCAGCCCCATGAACATCAGGTGATCGCCGCCACGTTTGAAGGCATGCATGTCATCCGCCGCAATGGCCACGCCGCCTTCGATCTCGCCCATCCGCATGACGCCATTGTCGTCAGAGGTGTGGGAATGCATCTCGACCTTGTCGGCCACGTCGGAGGACGCCCCGATCAAACGGTCATCCGCGCCAGAGTGGTTCATCACCACCATAAACGCCGCACCGGAGGTGGATTTCGCGGTTGAGCTGCGGATGTAGGCGTCATCCACCATGATGCCTTCGGCAGCGAGAGGGGCGGAAAAGAGAAACAATGCGCAGACAGCGCGGGTCAGCAAAGCAGGTGTCATTGATATATCCTGTCGTCATATTCAAAATGTCTGTGAAGGGTGTGGCTCAGACAGCGACAGGCGGGGCCCTTGGGTCGTGGCGCGTTTTACGTCGCGGCACATCGGCTGTCAGGACATGCACCGCCGGCGCGACAAAGGTCATAATCCGCATCGGTGCGGCCGCCAAAGCCACCGCGCTTGCCATTGCAACGTTAAGCGCCGAATCGGGGCAGATATGCGGGGCCGAGGTCGGCTTGCCCTGCGCATCCACATAAATCGCCACAGGGCCCGAACCGGTGCACAGCACCATCTGCCCCGTAGCCGCAGAGGCCCCACGCGCGACAGCCATGCTTTGACCCGTGAGGGCCAGCATCAACGCCAGAACCAAAGCTGAGAGGGAACGCAGGGTCATGGGCCGCACCCTAGACGAAGCGCTTGAAAAAGCACCAGCCCAAAACGACGCAGCCCCGGCCAAGGGCCAGGGCTGCAACATCGTAACGATTGGAAAGTCTTACGACAGCGCTTCGGCTGTGGCGCTGGACTTTGCAATTGCTTTCTTAACTTTCAACGCGTTGACGGACAGTTCAGTGTCCTTTGCCTTCGCCATGAACTTGTCCAAGCCACCGCGGTGGTCAACAGTGCGCAAAGCAGCTGCCGAGATGCGGAACTTGAAACCGCGGCCCAGTGCTTCGGACTGCAGGGTGACATCGTTCAGGTTTGGCAAGAACCGACGACGTGTACGGTTCTTGGCGTGGCTTACGTTGTTGCCCGTCATCGGGCCTTTTCCGGTCAATTCGCAAACGCGCGACATGGGTCTATCCTTTTGCTGCGGGGCATTTCCGGCGATCCGGTGCAATACCCATATGGGCCGCGCTACGGCAAACCCTGAAATTGGTTTGCTGGCTTTAGGCGGAATCGCGAGCGGGGTCAACCCAAGCCTGCGCGGCAACACACGCTTTTCCTTTTGCATCCGTCGAAAAGATTTGTCATCTGTCGCATATGAATATTCATTCCCGTGCCCTTCTTGTCCATCTGTTCACTGCGACGGGTGCGATTTTCGCCATGCTGGCCATGCTTGCGGCCGCCGACGAACGCTGGGATATGATGTTCCTCTGGCTGGTTGTCGCCTTCTTTGTCGACGGGATCGACGGGCCGCTGGCGCGTAAATACGACGTAAAGACCAATGCGCCCGAATTCGACGGCGTGCTGCTTGATCTGATCATCGACTATCTCACCTATGTGTTCATTCCGGCCTTTGCGCTGTTCCATTCCGCCCTCATGGACGGGTGGAGCGGTTGGGTCATGATCATCATCGTCACTTTCGCAAGCGCCATGTATTTCTGCGACACACGCATGAAAACCAAGGATAACTCCTTCTGGGGCTTCCCCGGATGCTGGAACATGCTGGTGCTGGTGCTCTTTGCCCTGTCGCCGCCGTGGTGGGTATCGCTGGTGCTTGTCACGATCTTGGCCATTACCATGTTCGCCCCGCTAAAATTCGTACATCCTGTCCGGACTGAACGTTGGCGCATGGTCACCCTGCCGATGGCGCTAGGCTGGACGTTCTTTGCCGGTTGGGCCGCGTGGGTCGATTTCCACCCGCAAAGCTGGGCCCATTGGGGCCTGATCATCACCAGCCTCTATCTGATGTTTGCCGGTGTCGCGCAGCAGTATCTTTACGACCGCGAAGCCTGATAGAGGCGCGCAGGGCCAAGGCAACGGCACGAAACCCCTGATTTAGATCAGCAACCCCGCCGCCCCTTCGTGGCGTAGCAGGGCGACCTTGGTCTCTACCCCGCCAGCACCCGAGTATCCGGTCAGCCCCTTGGCCCCCATCACACGGTGGCACGGCACGATGACGGGGACAGGATTCTGCCCGCAGGCCTGCCCCACCACTTGCGCCGGGATCGCCAGTTTGGTCGCGATGTTGCCGTAGGTCACCGTATCGCCAAAGGGGATCGCCGACATCTCGGCGCAGACCGCTTGCAACGTGGCACTGCCGCCAATGCGCAGTGGCAGCGTGAACTGTGTCAGCCACCCTGCATCATAGGCACGCAGCTGTGCCTCTGCCTCATCCAGCAGCGCGCTTTTGTCTTGGTATAGGGTATCCTGCCCCCAATGCAGGTGGGTAATCGCGCCCGCATCCTCGGTCACGACCAAGGTGCCAAAGCGCGTGGGGATGCTGCGCCGCTTCACCCGAGTGTCCGGATCAAGCGGCGCGGCGTCATCTTAGGACACAGCCTCGTCACACCGGGCACAGACACCCGCGTGATCGTGGGTGCCGACATCCGGCAGTACCTTCCAGCAGCGTGCGCATTTCTCGCCCGAAGCTTTCTCGAACACCACGGCAACGCCGTCGGTCTCTGGCATACGGAACGCCTCTGCCGGGGCGTCATCGCCGGTGATGGCGATGGCTGACGTGATACAGACATCCTCGAACGCAACGCTTTCAAGCGCCGCTCGCTGAGCGTCATCGGCAACAAACACCATAGGTGCGGCCTCGAGCGAGGCCCCGATGACCTTTTCCACCCGCTGCACTTCCAACGCAGATGTCACAACCCGCCGCGCGGCACGCACCTTGGCCCATTTCGCCGCCAGATCAGCATTCAGCCACGCCTTGGGAGTTTCAGGGATATCCGTCAGGTGGACCGAGCTTTCGTCGCCGGGGAACCGCTCAAGCCAGACTTCTTCCATGGTGAACACCAGCACGGGGGCCAGCCATGTCGTCAGACGGTGGAATAGGATATCCAGCACCGTGCGCGCAGCACGGCGGCGCAGCGTGTCGCCGTCGCAATACAACGCATCCTTACGCACGTCGAAATAGAACGCGGACAGATCAACCGTGGCAAAGGTGAACACCGCCTGGAACACGCCTTGGAAGTCGTAGCGCGCATAGCCTTCGCGCACGACCTGATCCAGCTCTGCCACACGGTGCAGCACCCAGCGTTCAAGCTCTGGCATCTCCGCGGGGTCGGTCCGGTCGGCATCGGTAAAGTCAGACAACGCCCCCAGCATATAGCGCATGGTATTGCGCAAACGGCGGTAGCTGTCGGCAGTGCCTTTCAAGATTTCCGGCCCGATCCGCTGGTCCGCGGTATAATCGGTCTGCGCCACCCAAAGCCGCAGGATATCCGCGCCATACTGTTGGACAATCTTTTCGGGCACGATGGTGTTGCCGATGGATTTGGACATCTTCATGCCCTTCTCATCCAGCGTAAACCCATGCGTCACCACGTTGCGGTAAGGCGCGCGGCCTGTGGTGCCCACGGATTGCAGCAGCGACGAATGGAACCAGCCGCGGTGTTGGTCGGTGCCTTCCATATAGACATCCGCGATACCGTCTTCCGAGCCATCCTCGCGGTCGCGCAGAACGAAGGCGTGGGTCGAACCGGAATCGAACCACACGTCCAGAATGTCGAACACTTGGGTATAGTCGTCGGGGTTTACGATGCCGCCAAGGAACCGCTCTTTCGCGCCGTCTTCGTACCAGACATCCGCACCGTCAGCCTCGAACGCCTCGACAATGCGCTGGTTGACCTCGGGGTTACGCAGCAAGAAGTCTTCATCCGTTGGCAGCGCGCCATTCTTGGTAAAGCAGGTCAGCGGCACGCCCCAGGCCCGTTGACGTGACAGCACCCAGTCGGGGCGTGCCTCCATCATCGAGTGCAGACGGTTGCGGCCCTTTTTGGGCACCCAGTTGACGTTGTCGATCTCGGTCAGGGCGCGTTCACGGATGGTCTTGCCGAATGTGTCCTGCCCGTCGCCAACGGGCCGGTCGATTGCGGCGAACCACTGCGGCGTGTTGCGGTAAATGACCGGAGCCTTGGAGCGCCAGGAATGCGGGTAGCTGTGCTTGATCTTGCCCCGCGCCAGCAGCCCGCCGACCTCGACCAGCTTGTTGATCACGGCGGTGTTGGCGTCGCCTTCCTTGCCGTTGGGTTTGAGGATCTTCTTGCCGCCAAAGAACGGCAGATCCGCGCGGAAGGACCCGTCTTCGACCACGTTATAGGTGATCACCTGATCCAGCATCCCCAGACCGCGGTAGAGCTCATATTCTTCAAGACCATGGGACGGCGCGCAATGCACAAAGCCCGTGCCTTCGGTGTCGGTCACGAAATCGGCGGCGCGGAAGTCGCGCAGATCGTCCCATTCGCCATTGCTGCCGTCGGCCCCCGCCAGCGGGTGCTGCAACTTGATCTTTGCCAGCTCGTCCTGCGTCACATCCCGCAAACGGCGCACCATGGTGTCGTCCAGACGTGCACGTCCGAACACATCCATCGCCATGCTGTCCGACAGCAGATAGCGGTCGCCGATGTTGACCCAGGATTCCTCGGGGCGACCGATGACTTCGTACAGACCGTAAGAGATATCTTCGCCATAGACGACAGCCTTGTTGGACGGCATGGTCCAGGGCGTCGTGGTCCAGATCACGACGTGAGCGCCGTCAAGGGTGGCGTCATCCGTGCCGACAACCTTGAACTTCACCCAGATCGTAAAGCTTTCCTTGTCGTGGTATTCCACCTCGGCCTCGGCCAGCGCGGTCTTTTCGACCGGCGACCACATCACGGGTTTGGAGCCTTGATAGAGCGTGCCGTTCATCAGGAACTTCATGAATTCTTCGGCGATCACACGTTCCGCGTGGAAATCCATCGTCAGATAGGGATCGGCCCAGTTGCCGGTGATGCCCAGACGTTTGAATTCCTCGCGCTGCACATCAACCCAGCCGGCGGCGAACTTGCGGCATTCGGCGCGGAAATCATTGATCGGCACATCGTCCTTGTCGCGGCCTTTCTGGCGGTACTGTTCCTCGATCTTCCATTCGATGGGCAGACCGTGGCAATCCCAACCGGGGATATAGCGCGCGTCGAAGCCCATCATCTGGTGCGACCGCACGATCATATCCTTGATCGTCTTGTTCAGCGCGTGGCCGATATGCAGGTTGCCATTCGCATAGGGGGGGCCGTCGTGCAGCGTAAAAGGCTTGCGCCCCTGTTTTTCACGCAGGCGGTCATAGACGCCGATCTTTTCCCACCGCTCCAGCCATTCGGGTTCGCGTTTGGGCAGGCCCGCGCGCATCGGGAAATCGGTTTTTGGCAGGTTCAGCGTGGATTTATAGTCAAGCGTCTCGGGGGTGTCGGCGCACATGGCGGGCGTCCTTTGGCAACGGTATTTCGGAATGGTGAATGTTCGGATGCGGTGCGAAAAACTCAAGCACCTCTGCCCGGCGTCTCGTCAATCAGAGCGCCGGGAAAATAATTCGAATAATGATCGCGGAGTTCCGGGTCATGTGCAGCCTTATAGGCCGCAGCAGATCGACCGACAAGCCCCCTCGCTCCGGCATCTAACTGCCTTTGGAAAACAGCCCCGACAGCGCGCGTTTGATGATGCTGCGCACCTTGGGGCGGCGCGTTTCCGAGAACGGCATGGGGCGACAAACCTCCATCGCGGCGACGCCAACGCGGGCAGTCAACGCGCCGTTCACCAGCCCCTCTCCAAAGCGGCGCGACAGTTTTGCCAGCATCGTTCCGCCAAGGATCGGCTCTAGCATATCGTCGCCCACAGCCACGGCCCCTGTCGCCACCAGATGCGACAGCACCACCCGCGTCAGCCGCCACGAGCCAAAGAAGCCCGAGCGCCCGCCGTAAACCTCGGCCACGCGTCGGATCATGCGCAGGTTGCTGGTCATCGCCGCGACCACATCGGCCAGCGCCAGGGGCACCAGCGCCGTCACCGTCGCGACCTGACGGGCCGCCGCCTCGACCTCGCGGCTGGCGGCGATGTCGAGCGGGCCCAACAGCTCTGCCTCGGTCAGGGCCAGCAGGGTCTGCGCATCCAACTGATCGCCGCGCAGCTCTGCCAGACGGTCGCGGCCCCAACGGGTATCCTCGCGCCCCTGATACAGTCCGACTAGCCGGTCCGTCACAGCCCGCGCGGCTTTCAGATCATTCTGCACCAGTGCCTGCCCCACATCGTGATGCAACCCGTCAAGTCGCGCCAGACGGCTAAAGGCCGCCAATTCACGCAGACACAGCAGCACCAGAACCAGCAGCACCGCACCAATAAGCACGGTCATCACCATGCCCAAAAGCGGATAGCTAGCCAGCAGCCCCATGATAAAGTTCCACGCGGCAATCGACACCAGCGCGCCGATCAGCGTGGTCAGCAGCCACCAGAACAGGCGCACCAGCTTTGACGGCTTGCGCGCGGCCAGCCGTGCCGCGATCTGCATCGCCTGCCCTTGCGGCGCGGGTGCACCGACATCGGGCACCGGTGGCGCATCCGATACCGAAGGCCGCGCGGTTGTGTCTTCTTCAAGATCAAATAGCACCGGACCCTTGGCCATCACGCCGCCCCTTTTATCCACTCAAACCGCACATCGGGCAGCCCGAAATCATTGCCTGCCCCGTCGCTGCGCGCCACCTCGATAAAGCCCGCGGCACGGTAGAACCGCGACGCCCGCACGTTCGCCTCGAAGCTCCACAGCGCGAGCCGATCGCTTTGTGCCTTGGCCCCGTTCAGCAATCGCTGCGCGATGCCCTTGCCTTGGGCCTTGGGGTGCAGATACAGCCCGTGAATCTCGGCCGCACGCCGTGCCAGAAAGCCCACGACATGCCCCTCGGTCCGCGCCACCTGCACCCAGCCCACGTCGATCATGTCGCCCAAGGTGCCGATCTCTTCTGCGCGGCTGTGGGCCTGAGGCAGCCAATCGTGGTCTGCATTGGCGCAGGCCATCACCTCTGACAGGCGACCGGCATCAAGCACCCGCGCGGGTACGATGGTCACATCGTCACCGGTCACAGACGATCCCCGATCAGGAATTCCGCCGCGCGGTCCAGACGGATATGCGGCGGCCCGTCACCGGGGTGCAGGTTCAGCCGAGCAGGCGCGAAACGCATGATCTGATAATCCTGATCCAGCCATTTTTCCGCCCCCGCCCGCGCCGGGCTTAGAAGATGTGCCGGGTCTTTGGGCAGTTCACCGGGATAGAACGCGGCCTCTTTGCCGGTATCCAGCAGGCTGCCGCGCACGACCTCTAGGGTTTCGCCGTTGTGCTGCATCGTGGCTTCGGTGGTGGCACGCAAGGACGCCAACGACATGGCGGACGTCTGAGCCCCCGCAAAGCGCGCGCGGTCGCGGGCATCACGGGTCAACGCCTCCATAATCGCGGTGAGGCTGGCGTGCTGGCTGTGGTGCAAATGGTCGGCCTTGGTCGCGGCAAAGAGGATTTTCTCGACCCGTTTGCCGCGCAAAAGCTGCGTCAGAAATCCATTGCGTCCGGGTTTGAAGCTGCCAAGGATATCGCCCATGGCAGCGCGCAGGTCCTCGACCGCGCGGGGACCCTGATTGATCGCGCCAAGCGCATCGACCAGCACGACCTGCCGGTCGATCCGGGTAAAGTGATCGCGAAAGAATGGTTTGACCACCTGCCGTTTATACGCTTCGAACCGCCGCGCCATCTCGCGCAAAAGCGACCCGCGCGACCCCTCGCCGCCCGGCAGGGGCGCAAAGGTCAGCACCGGCGATCCGGCCAGATCACCGGGCAGCAGGAACCGCCCCGGCGTGCAGTCGGAATAGCCATTCGCACGTGCCGTTTGCAGATACTCGGCAAAGCTGGCGGCCAGCGCTTGGGCCACGGGTTCGTCCAACGCCGCCTCGGGGTCGGTCCCGTCCACCAGCGCGCGGTAGCCCGCAGCTTCTTCGCGGTTGGCGATCCGTGCCAGCACCTGCGCCGACCACGTGGCGTAATCCACATCCATCAGCGCCAGATCCAGCAGCCATTCGCCGGGGTAATCCACGATATCCAGATGCACCGTGCGCGGCCCCTGAAACCCCGCAAGCAAGCCGTTTGGCCGCACGCGCAAGGACAGGCGCAGCTCCGATATGGCGCGGGTGCTCTCGGGCCAATGCGGCGTAGGACCGGTCAGCGCGGCAAGGTGATTTTCATATTCGAACCGCGGCACGGTATCGTCGGGCTGCGGCTGCAAGAACGCCGCCTCGATCCGCCCTTCGGAAGCCGCAAGCAGCCCCGGCATCCGCCCGCGATCCAGCAGGTTCGCCACAAGCGAGGTGATAAAGACGGTCTTGCCGGAGCGCGCCAAACCGGTCACGCCCAGACGGATCACAGGCTCGAAAAATGTCTCGGACACGCCGTCCTGCACATTTTCTACCTGCCGCCAAATGCCATCGGCAATTCTTGAGAGTACCAAAGCCCGTGTCCGCCTTCACCTGTCGTTAAGCTCTAACATAGGCACGCGGGTCAGGGATTGCCAGATGGGCACCCTCAGGGTAAACGCCCGCCATGCAACGCTATGCCCTGAAAATCGAATACCACGGCGCCCCTTTTGTCGGCTGGCAACGCCAGATCGACCTTGCGTCGGTCCAAGGCGCGATAGAGCACGCTTTGGCCAAGATCGAACCGCGCGCCCACAACATCGCCGCCGCAGGGCGCACCGACGCCGGTGTCCACGCGCTGGCGCAGGTCGCCCATTGCGATATGGAACGTGACTGGACCCCGTTCCGCCTGTCCGAGGCGATCAACTATCATCTGAAACCACTGCCCATTGCGATCGTCGATTGCGTCGCGGTGGATGATGACTTTCACGCTCGCTTTTCCGCGCTCGAACGCCGGTATCTGTTTCGTGTGCTGGTACGTCGCCCGCCGGCGACACATCAGGCGGGGCTGGTCTGGCAGGTCAAGAAGCCGCTGGACATCGACCGCATGCGCGAGGCCGCGACCCATCTGATCGGCGAGCATGATTTCACCACCTTCCGCTCGACCATCTGTCAGGCGCAAACTCCGGTCAAAACGCTGGACCGCGTGGATATGACAGAGCATCCCGTCGGCGGCGGTATCGAGGTACAGTTCGACGTGCGCGCGCGGTCGTTCCTACACAATCAGGTGCGCAGCATCGTGGGCACGCTCGAACGCGTCGGGGCCGGATCATTTGCGGCCGATGATGTGAAACAGATGCTCGCTGCACGGGACCGTCAAGCCTGCGGCCCCGTCGCCCCGCCGCACGGTCTGTATCTGTCGCATGTCACCTACGAGACAGACCCTTTCGCACAGTCGACGCTACACCGCGGCTAAACCAGCGCCCTAATCGCGCCGGATCGCGTTCCACGTCCCGTGGTGCGCCCCCGCGATATCGCCGCGTTCAAATCCATGCGCGCCGAAAAAGTCGCGCTGCGCCTGGATCAAATTCGCGGACCCGCGTGCGGTTCGGATGCTGTCATACCACGCCAGTGACGCGCTCAGCGCGGGCATGGGCACGCCCAGGCTCACCCCGGCGGCGACGGTCTTGCGCAGGCCAGCAAGGTGATCGCCCAGCATGTCGCGGATGGCGGGGGCGAGGATCAAGGCCCCCTCGGGCAATCCTGCGTGAAACGCATCGGCCAGATCGTCCAGCAAGGCTGACCGGATGATACAGCCCGCGCGCCAGATCTCTGCAATGCGGGCCATATCCAGTTGCCAGCCAAATTCGTCAGAGGCGGCAGATAACACGCGGAACCCCTGCGCGTGACCCAGAATACGCGCAGCCAGCAAGGCCGATTTCATCTCGTCCTCGGTTGGCAGCGTGCCGCCGGTCACCGCATCCGGCAAGAGCGGCGCCGCCGCGACCCGCAAGGCTTTCTCGCTGGACCAGCCACGGGCACCGACTGCCGCCTCGATCGTGCTGGCCGACTGGCCAAGCTTCAGCGCCTCGATCAGGGTCCAGCGGCCCGTGCCTTTCTGACCCGCCTTATCAAGGATCAAATCCACCATCGGCGTCCCGCTCTCGGCATCCACGGTTTGCAGCGCGGCGGCAGACACCTCGATCAGGTACGAGCTCAGCTGCCCTTTCTGCCAACTTTCAAACAGCGCCCCGATCTGCGGTGCCGTTTGGCCGCCGGCGTCGCGCAACAGCCCGTAGACTTCGGCGATCATCTGCATGTCGGCATATTCGATCCCGTTATGCACGGTCTTGACGAAATGCCCTGCCCCGTCCGGCCCCAGATGATCTACGCAAGGCGCGCCCTGAAACTTGGCCGCAATCGCGCTGAGCATGGGGCGCAGCTGGGTCCAGCTGTGATCAGTGCCGCCCACCATCATCGACGGGCCGTGACGCGCGCCCTCTTCGCCGCCCGACACGCCCATGCCGACGAAATGCCGCCCCGTACCGTCGAAGGCGGCGGCGCGGCGTCGGGTGTCGTGGAAATCGGCGTTGCCGCCATCAATGATGGTGTCGCCCTCATCCAGCAGCGGCATCACCGCGTCGATCATCGCATCCATCGGAGCACCCGACGGGATCATGAACAAGATGCTGCGCGGCTGCGCGATACTGTCGACAAAACCCTCAAGCGTCGCGTGGCCTGACAGATGACCCGCCAGCGGTCCGGCCTCTTCCAGAAAGGGCGCGATCCAATCGGCTTCGCGGTTGCTGACCGCCACACGGAACTCCTGCTCGGCCAGATTGAGCGCCAGCGCACTGCCCATCGTCCCCAGACCATAAACGCCAATATCTGCGGTCTTTAAATCTGCGGCCATCGCGCTAAATCTCCTATTAGGTCCATCAAACAGTGGGATGCACACCGCCGCTGCACAAGGGTTTGCGGGGGTGAAATTGCTTCTCGTCTCTTTTTCAGCTACGATGACCGGATAAAAGCAAGAACAACGAAGTTACAGGTTAACGTTTTAAATATGATACATGAACTCAAACGCGCGTGGGAGGGTATGATCCTCCCCATCTGGCGCCGCCCCAAACGTATTCAGGTCGCCGCATTGTGCTACCGTGAAACTCCTGGAGGTAAAGAAGTCCTGATGATCACCAGCCGTGACACCGGCCGATGGATCGTGCCAAAAGGCTGGCCGATTGACGGGCTGGACGGTGCCGGTGCCGCCCTGCGCGAAGCATGGGAAGAGGCAGGCGTGTCCAAGGCCGATATCGAAAGCGAGCCGATCGGGTACTATGACTATGACAAGGGCCTGTCCGAAGGGATGACCACGCCCGTCATCGCACAGGTATACCTGACCCGCGTCCGTCACATCGAGGATGAATACCCCGAGGTCGACATGCGCACCCGCCGCTGGATGCCCCCAAAGGAAGCCGCCGAACTGGTGGCAGAGCCTGATTTGCGCGAAATCCTTCTGAACCTCTAGTCGCCACGCCCGATAGCCCCCCGTGCGGCCTTGCGAAACCGTTTTCACTGTGCCACGAGCGCATGGTTTTAGAAAATGAGGCAGCAATGACCGACGGACCCAAAGGCCAACAGTGGAAAACACTGGATTCTGACCTGAACCGCATCTCGCGGGTGGAACAGGCCGCGACCTATGTGGCGCGGCCTATGGTCGGATTTGGCATTGCCCTTGCCTTCATCGTATTGGCCGCGCTGGTCGCCGGTCTGTTCTTTGGCGCGCAGCCGTCCAACTACGTGGTGATCGCCGCCGCGGCCTTCGGGGCCTATATGGCGGTAAACATCGGGGCCAATGACGTTGCCAACAATATGGGCCCCGCTGTCGGGGCCAAGGCGCTGAGCATGGGCAGCGCGATCATCATCGCTGCCATTTGCGAAAGTGCCGGTGCCCTTCTGGCTGGCGGCGACGTGGTATCGACCATCTCGAAAGGGATCATTGACCCCGCGTCGGTCGCAGATTCCCAAGTGTTCATCTGGGCGATGATGGCCGCGCTGATCTCGTCGGCACTGTGGGTCAATCTGGCGACATGGGTGGGCGCACCGGTATCGACCACACACTCGGTCGTGGGCGGCGTCATGGGGGCCGGCATCGCGGCTGCGGGGATGGCGGCGGTCAACTGGCCTTCGATGAGTATGATCGCCCTTAGCTGGATCATCTCGCCCGTCTTGGGCGGCGCTGTCGCGGCGATGTTCCTCGCGCTGATCAAGTCACAAATCCTTTACCAAGAGGACAAAATCGCAGCCTCGCGTCGCTGGGTGCCGATCCTGATTGGCGTCATGTCCGGTGTCTTTGCCACCTATCTGGCACTCAAGGGGCTCAAAAAGATCGTCGAGATCAACATGGGTTCTGCCCTGCTGATCGGTTTGGCTTGTGGCGTGCTGGCCTATGCCATTTCCTACCCCGCCATCCGCCGCGCGTCGGTCGGGATGGAGAACCGCAACAAATCCGTCAAAGTATTGTTCGGCCTGCCGCTGGTCTTTTCCGCAGCGCTGCTCAGCTTTGCGCATGGGGCCAATGATGTCGCCAACGCGGTTGGGCCCCTTGCCGCGATCGTCCACGCCTCGGAGTTCGGCGGGTTCGAGGCCAAAGTCTCTATCCCCATGTGGGTGATGGTGATCGGGGCCTTCGGCATTTCCTTCGGGCTGTTCCTTTTCGGGCCGAAACTGATCCGCATGGTGGGCAGCCAGATCACCAAGCTGAACCCGATGCGCGCCTATTGCGTCGCCCTCTCTGCAGCGATCACCGTGATCATCGCCTCGTGGCTGGGCCTGCCCGTGAGCTCCACCCATATCGCTGTGGGGGGCGTTTTTGGCGTAGGCTTCTACCGCGAATGGCATATGGAGCGCCGCCTGCGTCGCCCCGGAGCCAAAGCCGGTCAGGTCAAACGCATCGCGGTAGAGGAACGCCGCCGCCGCAAACTCGTGCGCCGGTCGCACTTCATGACCATCGTCGCGGCCTGGGTCATCACCGTCCCTGCGGCCGCAACCATGTCAGCGATGATCTTTCTGGGGCTGAACGCGCTGGTCAACTAAGCGCTGTGGCGAATGGCTTTGCCGCTTAGCGGAGGTCCGAGGGGTCCATATCGGGCAACCCCGGACCGCGCGCCTGCGCCTCTTTCACCAGATCAGAGACCCGCTGACAAAGCGGCGTGGCGACGCCTTCCTGCGCCCCCATCGCGATGATCCGGCCCTGAAGCGCGTCGATCTCGGTCGGTTTACCCGCTTCCAGGTCATAGGACATCGAGGTCCGCGCCATCGGGTCAATCGTCAGCATCTTGGCCGCGACACGCGTGAACAGCGGCGTCGGCAGGCGCAGCACCCAAGGGATCAGCTGTGCGGGCAATGGCGTGGAGGATGCAGGGTGGATGCCATGAGCCTTTAGCACGGCAAGCGCCTCGGCCATCTGGGCGGCCATCACGCGTCGCCAGCGCCGGTCAAGCAGTTGTTCCTGCAAGGTCAGCCCTGACAGGGCGTTCAGCGCGTTGTTCAGGTTAAGCAGCAGCTTGCCCCATTGAACGCCGATGATCGCCCCCGTCCCCGTGACCTGCAACCCCGGCACGGACAGATAGCCCGCCAATGGCATCCGGCCCGTTTCGACGAAGATATCCCCGCTGGTCGCGCGGTGATACCGCCCGTCGCCATGGGGGACGACGTTAAAAGGCACCATGCCCCCGCGTACATCATGCAGCGGCAAGGCCTCGCGCAGGATCTCGACCGCGTCGAGGCCGTTTTGCAGGCTAACAATGGTCGACAGCGCCGGCGTGTGCTGCGCCACCAGCCGCGCGATGTCGGCGGTGTCGTCGGTCTTGACCGTGACCAGCACGATCCCCGCCCCGGCAAGACAGGCAGGGTCCTGTGACAGGGTCAGGCTTGCGGCAGGCACCTGTTGGTCGAGCCCGTCAAAACCCGTCAGCCGCAGACCATGCTTGCGGATCTGCTCTGCCACGCGGGGACGGACCAACAGCGTGACATCGCGACCGTGGGCGGCAAGCATGCCACCCACAAAGCAGCCGATCGCCCCCGCACCCGCGACAACGATGGGCCGCCGGTCGCTCATTTCCCCAAGCACCAGCGCATGACCGACTTTTGCGCGTGCAGCCGGTTTTCAGCCTCGTCAAAAATGACCGAGCTTGGGCCGTCCATAACGGAGCTTGTCACCTCGTCATCGCGGTGCGCGGGCAGGCAGTGCATAAACAGCGCGTCGGGCTTTGCTTTGGCCATCAGCGCGTCATTCACCTGATAGCCGCGCAGCTGGTTGTGCCGACGTTCGCGCGCCGATTGCGGGTCATGCATCGACACCCATGTGTCTGTCACGACCAGATCCGCGCCCTCTACCGCTTTGTTCGGGTCACGCTCGGTTGTGTAAAGGCCATTCAGCGCGGCCTCGGGGTCCAGCGTCTGCGGGCCGGTAAACACAAGTTCGAAATCAAAGGCTTTGGCTGCATGGGCGAAGCTGGCAAAGACGTTATTACCGTCACCGGACCAGACCACCTTTTTGCCCTTGATGGGGCCGTTATGCTCTTCGAAGGTCATGATGTCGGCCATGATCTGGCAAGGGTGCGTCCGGTTGGTCAGCCCGTTGATCACCGGGACAGAGGCATATTCCGCCATCTCCAGCAGGGTCGCCTCTTCGAAGGTGCGGATCATGATCAGATCGACATAGCGGCTGAGCACGCGTGCCGTGTCGGCGATGGTCTCGCCGTGGCCGAGCTGCATATCTGCGCCGGACAGCACCATCGTTTGCCCGCCCATCTGGCGCACGCCCACGTCAAAGCTGACCCGCGTCCGTGTCGAGGGCTTTTCAAAGATCAGCGCAACCATGTGATCCTTGAGCGGCTGTTCATCATCCGGCGCACCACGGGGGCGGCCCAGACGGGACGCTTTCATCGTGGCGGCATTGTCGATGATGCTGCGCAGGTCAGCCGGATCGGTTTGGTGAATGTCGAGAAAATGTTTCATAGGGTATTCTTTTAATTTTAGGGAGTTGGGGGGCCAGCCCCCCGGCCCCCCGGAGTTTATAGGGCAAAATGAAGGTTAGCTGGCAGCAAGGCTGCTGGCGGCATGATCAAGGCGGGAGACGGCCTCGGCGATGTCTTCATCGGTGATATTGAGAGGGGGCAGCAGGCGGATCACGTTATCCGCCGCCGGTACTGTGATGACCTCGTGACGGTAGCCCGCGGCGACGACATCGCTGTTGGTGGCTTTGCATTTCAGCCCCAACATCAGCCCGCTGCCGCGCACGCTTTCGAACACGTCAGGGTGGCTGGCGACCAACCCTTCGAGCTTTTGGCGCATCAGGCCGGCTTTGCGGTTCACATCGTCAAGAAAAGCGTCTGTGCCGATGATATTGACCACAGCATTGCCCACGGCACAGCCCAGCGGGTTGCCGCCGTAGGTCGACCCGTGGGTGCCCGCCGTCATGCCAGAGGCCGCGTTCTGAGTGGCCAGCACGGCGCCCAGGGGGAAACCGCCGCCGATGCCTTTGGCGACCATCATGATATCGGGGGTGACGCCCGCCCATTCATGGGCGAACATCTTACCGGTGCGGCCCACGCCGCATTGCACCTCGTCAAAGATCAACAGCAGCCCGTGTGTTTCGCACAGCGCGCGCATCTGTTTGAGGTCAGCATCCGGCACGGGACGGATGCCGCCTTCGCCCTGCACCGGTTCGATCATGATGGCGGCTGTGGTATCGGTGATCGCCGCGCCAAGCGCCTCCATATCGCCAAATTCGATATGTTTGAAACCGGGGAGCAGCGGGCCGAAGCCTTTGGTCATTTTCTCGGATCCTGCCGCCGCGATCCCGGCAGATGACCGCCCGTGGAACGAGCCCGAGAAAGTGATGATCTCGGTCCGGTCGGGCTGGCCCTTGTCGTAGAAATACTTGCGCGCCATCTTGACCGCCAGTTCGCATGCCTCGGTGCCGGAGTTGGTGAAAAACACCGTATCGGCAAAGCTGAGCGCGACCAGCCGGTCGGCCAGTTCCTGTTGCTGGGGGATCTCGTAGAGGTTCGAGGTATGCCAAAGCTGCCCCGCCTGTTCGGTCAGCGCCGCCACCAGCGCGGGGTGCGCATGGCCAAGCGCGTTCACCGCAATGCCTGCGCCCAGATCCAGAAATCGGCGGCCGTCTTGTTCAATCAACCAGGACCCTTCGCCTTTGACAAAGCTCAGGGGGGCGCGTGAATAGGTCGGCAGAACAGATGGGATCATCAGGATCATCCTTATGGGTTGGCCGCATCAAAGGCACAAAAGGCCATGTGTGACGGAGAGGGTCAATAAGATTTGAAGGGGTGCGACGCAATTTATGTCGCAAAAGATCAATGCCGTGCCCCCCGTGTCAGGGGCCGGTGTCGCCAATTAGTCTTGGCGTCGTCGCAAAGAGGATGTCGAACGGTTGATCATGCCGTTTGCATAAGCAGCTTTTCGCGGCTTGCAAAGCAAAAATTGGCGCGCAATGGCCGCAAACTGTGGCAGGAGCGCTGCCGTTGCCACTTTGCTGTGGTTTTAAGGGAGCGTTTGCCGCTGCTGCCGCCCCAATCGCCCGTTCGCGCCTTGCACCCAAGCTGTCAGTGATTAGTATAGGGGCTTGAGATTTTTCCACGGCGGTCCTGAGAAGGGCCGCTTGTTAGCTAAGGACGCCAAATGTCTTGGACCGATGACCGCGTAGAGATCCTGAAGAAAATGTGGGGCGAGGGCCAATCCGCAAGCCAGATTGCAAAGGAGTTGGGCGGTGTGACCCGCAACGCCGTGATCGGCAAGGTGCATCGTCTGGGGCTGTCCAACCGGACCGCAACCGCAGCGCCCGCCGCCGCCCCTGCCGCTGCTGCCAAACCAGAAACCAAGGCCAAGCCTGCCGCGAAACCCGCCGCAGCCGCCAAGCCCAAGGCTGAACCCGCCCCCGAAGCCGCCGAACCCGAAGCAGTAGAGGCCGTTCCAGCAGTCCGCCCCAACCTGCCCGCGCGCGCCAAGATCATTCCCGCCGGTCAGCCGCTGCCACCCCAGCCCTCCGCGAACGAGATCAGCCCCGAGGCGCTTGCCAAGGTGAGTGAGGTCGAGAAAAAGTCGAAGAAGATCGGCCTGATGGACCTGACAGAGCGGACCTGCAAATGGCCCGTCGGTGACCCTGCAACGGATGATTTCTGGTTCTGCGGTCTGCCCGTACAGCAGGGCAAGCCCTATTGCGAGGCCCACGTCGGCGTCGCCTTCCAACCGATGAGCGCGCGGCGCGACCGCCGCCGCTAAGCCGCTGCGGACATCAGAGTAACGAAAGGCCAGGCAGCGATGTCTGGCCTTTTTCATATCAACGCGTCGGCGCAGTGGGTGGATCATCCCTGCCCGGCTCTGCCGGATTGTCACAGAACAACGCGATCTTGTTGCCTTGGGGGTCGCGCAGGTAGCTGACGTAGAAGCGCGGGCCATAGGTGGCGCGAAACCCCGGCTGGCCCTCATCGCTGCCGCCCGCGGCCAGCGCTGCGGCGTGCAACACGCGCACCTGTGCCTGAGTGGGTGCCTCGAATGCGATCATGGACCCGTTGCCAGCAGAAGCCGGCGCGCCATTATAGGTCGGTTTGACGTAGAAATCCGGCAGGGCGACAGACTGCCCCGCTGCCTTTGGCAACACAAAGCTCAAGCCCTCGGGACCTTCGGTTAACGCATAGCCCAAGGCTGGCAGGAAAGCGGTATAGAAGCGTTTGGCATGTGCAAGGTCGTCGGCCCCGACAGTGACATAGGCGATCATAGGTCCCCTCCTACCCCGCCGCGGTCTTGCCCCGACGGTCCCCGCGCAGCTGCGCATAAAGCACATGGGTCCGCCAGCGCCCGTCGATTTGCAAATAGCTTTGCGCGACGCCTTCGTATTTAAAACCGGTCTTTTCCAGCAACCCGCGCGAGGCGATGTTTTCGGGCAGGCAAGCGGCCTCTACGCGGCTGATGTCCAGACGGGTGAAGGCGTGGTGCACCGTCGCCTCGATCGCTTCGCGCATATAGCCACGGCGTGCGAATTGTTCGCCGGTCCAATACCCCAAGGTGCCCGCCTGCGCCGGACCGCGACGGATGTTATCCAGCGTGATCGCCCCGATCAGCATGTTATCCTTGCGGCGGATCAGGAACAGCGGCAGTGCCGTCCCCGCAGAGACCGACCGATTGGCCCAGTAGACCCGATTGGTAAACGCTTTGCGCGACAGGTGGTCCGGTGCCCAAGACGGCTCCCACGGGGTGAGGTAGGTGATGCTGTCCGACCGCAGGGTGGCCCAGGGGCGGAAGTCAGCATGCACCGGTGGGCGCAACGTCAGCCTTTCGGTTTCAATGGCAAGCTTTCGTTTCAGCAATTGCATCAGGCAGCGCGACGCTCCTGCAGCTCTTCCAATGTGGGGGCACCATCTACGGGACCATATAGCGCCAATGCCGCAGGGGCGCTGGCGGCGATATTCTGGGCAAAGTCGCGCACGTCGCCTGTAGTGACCGCGTCAATCTGCGCGATGGTCTCTTCCAGCGGCGGGACGCGGTCCCAGATCTGGATCAGACGCGCCAGACGTTCCGCGCGGTTCGACGGGCTTTCCAGCCCCATCAGCAAGCCAGCCTTCATCTGCGCCCGTGCCCGCGCGACCTCTGCCGGGGACATGTCGGAGGCGGCGCGCTTCATCTCGTCAATGGTGATGCCAGCCAGTTCGGGCAGCTGTTCGCCGCTGGTGCCAGCATAGATCGTCATCATGCCTGTGTCGGCATAGGCCCCCGCCTGCGCAAAGATCGTATAACACAGTCCGCGGTTCTCGCGGACCTCTTGGAACAGGCGGCTCGACATGCCGCCCCCGAGCGCAGAGGCATAGATTTGCGCGACATAGATATCATCGGCGCGGTAGCCGGGCGCTTCGAACCCGAGGGCAAAATGCGCTTGCTCAAGCGGTTTCAACTGGCGCACTTCACCGCCGCTGAACTTGGCAGCATCCACGTCGAACAGCGGCTTGGGCGGCATATCGCCGAACAGCTGTTCAGCAAGGCGCACGATCTCGTCATGGTCCACCGCCCCTGCGGCGGCGAGGATCATCTGGTCGGGGCCGTAGTGCTGGCTGATAAACCCCGACAAATCTTCGCGGCTGAAGTTCGACACGCGTTCGGACGGGCCCAGAATGGTGCGCCCGATGGGTTGGTTGGGGTATGCCTTTTCCTGCAACCAGTCAAAGATCACATCATCCGGCGTATCCAGCGCCTGACCGATCTCTTGCAGGATCACGCCGCGCTCTACCTCGATCTCGCCATTATCAAGGACCGGATTGCGCAAGATATCCGCGATCACATCCAGCCCCAGCGATACGTCATTTTCCAGCACGCGCACATAGTATGCCGTCACCTCGCGCGAGGTATAGGCGTTGATATAGCCGCCGACATCCTCGATCGCTTCGGCGATTTGCAACGACGTGCGCTTGGCCGTGCCCTTGAACGCCATATGCTCAAGGAAATGCGCGATACCGTTTTGCGTGGCCGTCTCATGCCGCGCGCCCGCCGAAACCCAGACCCCGATAGATGCCGATGCAAGCCCCGGCATATGTTCGGTTACGATACGAAAGCCGTTGGAGAGGCGGTGTTGTTGCAAGCTCACGAAGCGATGCCCCCTTTGATAATATCCTTGAGCGCCTCAAGGTCGTTCGGCACGCGGGTCACGCGTTCTTCGCGGTCGAACAGATCGGCCATGTGGTCGGGCAGCGGCGGGCGCTGGCCTGTGGCGGCTTCGACCGCGTCGGGGAATTTGGCCGGATGCGCGGTGGCCAGCGTGATCATCGGCGTCGCCGGATCACGCAAGGCCGCCCCCACGCGCACCCCGATGGCAGAATGTGGGCACAGAAGTTCGTTCGTGTCGGCGTAGAAGGTCTTGATCGTCTCGCTGGTTTCCTGTTCGGACACGCGGCCGGATTTATAGGTGTTTTGCAGGTCGCGCAGGGCATTGTCGCCCACGTCGAACCCGCCTTTCGCCAGATCGCCCATCAGCGCATTGATCGCGTCGCTGTCTTGGCCGTAGGCGAAATACAAGGCGCGTTCAAAGTTGGAGCTGACCTGAATATCCATCGATGGGCTGATAGAGGCATGGACCTCGCCCTTGTGGTAGCCGCCGGTGGTCAGGCAGCGATGCAGGATGTCATTCTGGTTCGTCGCAACCACCAGATCGGCAATCGGCAGTCCCATTTCGCGCGCGATGTAGCCCGCGAAGATATCGCCGAAGTTTCCCGTGGGAACGGTAAAGCTGACCTTGCGGTCCAGCGCGCCCATAGCGAGCCCTGCGGTGAAGTAATAGACCACCTGCGCCAGCACGCGGCCCCAGTTGATGCTGTTGACGCCTGCCAGTTGCACCCCGTCGCGGAAAGCGTGGTCGTTGAACATGTCTTTCAGACGCGCCTGACAGTCGTCGAAGTCACCGTCCAGCGCCAGCGCGTGCACGTTGCTTTCCGATGGTGTGGTCATCTGGCGGCGCTGCACTTCGGACACGCGGCCGTGGGGAAAGAGGATAAAGACATCGACGTTATCCAGCCCGCGGAAGGCTTCGATCGCGGCCGATCCGGTATCGCCCGAGGTCGCACCGACGATGGTGACCCGTTCACCCTTGCGCGACAGAACGGCCTGGAACATGTGGCCGATCAACTGCATCGCAAAATCTTTGAACGCCAGCGTGGGACCGTGGAACAGTTCAAGCAGGAAATGCCCCTGTTCAAGCTGCACCAGCGGCGCGCGCACCTTGTGGTTGAAGCCCGCATAGGCCTTGGCGATAAGCGCCTTGAATTCCTCGTCGCTGAATGTGTCGCCGACAAAGGGTTTCATCACACGAAAAGCGACATCCTCGTAGGACATCGTGGCCATCTCGCGCAGCTCATCGGCGCCAAGCGTCGGGATCGTTTCAGGCACATACAGGCCGCCGTCACGGGCGAGGCCGGTCAGCAGCGCCTCTTCGAACGACAAAACGGGGGCGGAACCACGGGTGGAGACATAACGCATAAGGGTCAGCTTTCGGTTTTGGGCGCGCGGCGGCGGCGCAAGAAGAACAGGCTCATCCCAAGCCAGATCGCGGCAAGAGAGAACCAAGTGATGGCATATTGCAAGTGGTCGTTGGGAATACGGGCGGTATCGACGGGCAACGGGCTGATCCCCGCTGGCTGAGGCGTGCTGCTGCGCGAAACCAGAAGAACGGGTTCGGTGCCAAGCGTTTGCGCCATATCCGGCACATCGCGGGCGAACCAGATGTTGCCCCTCAGGTCGGCCTCTGGGGTGAAGCTATCGGTTTCGCGCGGCCATTGCAGGTTGCCCGTCACCGTCGCGGGACCCAAAGCGCGGGGTTCGTCCTTGTCCGTCGTGAGGACAAAGCCGCGGTCAACCATGATGCGGCGACCATCCTCTAGCGTGAAAGGCGCGATGACGCGGTAGCCTGCGCCGATGTCTTTCTGGGACACAAGCACATGCACCTCGCCTGCGTCGAAGGAGCCGGTCACCGCGACGGGCAAGTAGGCGTCATCCTCGGCGTTGACGGTAGGGGGCAGGTCGACGGGGGCGGCGGCGATGCGGGTGTTGATGTCGGCGATGATCGCCTCTTTCCACGCCAGCCGCTGGATCTGCCAAACGCCCAGCCAGATCAGGATAGCAGCCCCGCCAAGGCCGACAATCAGCAGGAATAGCGTACGACGCATAAAGCTCTCTTGAGGTTGGCACCCGTGGACGGGTGGCGGCAATGCAAAGGCGCGCAAGGTCCCCCTCGCGCGCCTGTTGCTTTTAGTGATTGCGGCCCGGTTTGCAAGCCGACTGCGGGCTTAGATGCCCCACATGTAGACGGCGAAGAAGAGGAACAGCCAGACCACATCAACAAAGTGCCAGTACCAGGCAGCGGCTTCGAAGCCGACGTGCTGCTCTTGGGTAAAGTGGCCTTTCAGCGCGCGGAACAGGCAGACCGCAAGGAAGATCGTGCCGATCACAACGTGGAAACCGTGGAAGCCTGTCGCCATGAAGAAGCTGGAGAAGAACAGGTCGCCGCCGAAGGTCCAGTCGTCATGGGCCAGCAGTTCATAATATTCATAGGCCTGGAACGCGGTGAACAGCATGCCCAGAACAATCGCGATGGACAGGCCGGCGATCAGGTCTTTGCGGTTGTTTTCATGTACCAGCGCGTGGTGCGCCCATGTGACTGCACAGCCCGACAGCAGCAGGATCAGCGTGTTGATCAGCGGCAGGTGGAAAGCGTCAACGGGGATGATATCCGGCTGCACGTATGTGGAGCCCGGGAACTCATCCATCGGGTACAGGGCTTCTTTGAAGAAGGTCCAGAACCACGCCACAAAGAACATCACTTCGGACATGATGAACAGGATGAAGCCATAGCGCAGACCGATGCGCACGACGTTGGTGTGATCGCCGACGTGGCTTTCAGCAACAACCTCGGACCACCATCCGAACATGCAGTACAGCACAGCAACCAGACCACCCAAGAAGACGAAGGGGGTTACATCGTGCATCCAGAAGACACCACCAACCAGCATGACACAGCCGGCGATGGAGCTGAGCAATGGCCATGTGGACGGCGGCAGAATGTGATAGTCATGGTTCTTTTCATGGGCCATTGGTTCAGTCCCTCACCTTTTTCTTAATTCAGGTTTGTCTCGCTGTCCTGATCGGGGGCTTCATAGTCCTCGGGCAGGTCAATTTCATAGAACGTATAAGACAGTGTGATCGTATGTACATACTTGGCATCACGGTCTTCGACGATTTCGGGGTCAACAAAGAAGCTGACAGGCATCTGAACACGCTCACCGGGGGCCAGCACCTGTTCAGTAAAGCAGAAACACTCGATCTTTTCAAAGAAGGCCCCGGCGGCATAGGGCGTCACGTTGTAAGACGCCTGCCCCGCGACGGGGTGATCGGTGGGGTTATAGGCCTCGTAGAAGGCCAGCCCGGTCTCGCCGATGCGCAGCTCCATCTCGTTGACGACGGGTTTGAATTCCCACGGCATATCTTCGTTCAAGCTGCCGTCGAAACGCACCTTGATCGTCTGATCCAGCACGTCGCCCTCGGCCCCCGCGACCTGCCCCGGCGTTCCGCCAAAGCCGGTGACCCGGCAGAACCAATCGTAGAACGGCACCGATGCCCAAGCCAGCCCGCCCATCAGGATGACGACAGAGACGGTTTGCACCACAGTCTTCGCGGGTCCGGACAGGGCCATCAGTTGCTCTCCTGTGTTTGCAGCGCGCCACCGGGTAGATCATTGAAATCGATGTTGGTGATTTTGACAAAGGTCAGAGCCATGACCAGCACGACAAAGGCGGCCAGCAGCAGACCGACGCCAAGGTTGCGCCCGCGGCGGCGTGTGTGAATCTCGTGTTCAGCGCGAATACCCATTACCAGCCTCCCAAACCGTAGCCCCGCAGGGTGGCCTCAAGCAGAATGGCACCGAAGTGCAAGAAGAGATACCATAGCGACAGGCGGAAGAACTTGCGTTCAACGCGGAAATCATCGGCTTCGCTGTCGTCTTCATCACGCTGCCAGATGCGGAAGGCCCCGATCAGGAACATCAGGTTCAGCACGCCCGCGGTCGCCAGATAGATTGGCCCGCCGATCGACGTGAAGCCCGTGCCGACCGCCAGAATGACAAGCAAAACAGTATAGGCCAGAATGTGACGACGGGTGGAGCGGCGGCCGTGGGTCACGGTCAGCATCGGCACCTTCGCGTCGTCATAGTCATTGCGCATGAACAGCGCCAAGGCCCAGAAGTGCGGCGGCGTCCACATGAAGATCAGCGCGAACATCAACCATGCCTCGACCGAGAAGCTGCCGGTGGCGATGATCCAGCCGATCACGGGCGGGAACGCCCCCGCAGCGCCACCGATCACGATGTTCTGCGGCGTCGCACGCTTAAGCCACATGGAATAGAAAACGGAGTAGAAGAGGATCGTGAACAGCAGCATGCCCGCGGCCAGCAGGTTGGCCGCCAGCCCCAGCATGACGACAGACATGCCCGACAGCGCCACACCGATCGCCAGTGCTTCGCCCGGTTGGACGCGCCCCGACGGGATCGGGCGGCCTTGCGTCCGGCGCATGATCGCGTCGATGTCGGCGTCCCACCACATGTTAAGCGCACCCGAAGCCCCTGCCCCGATGGCGACAAACAGGATCGAGGCAAAGCCGATCACGGGGTGCACAGGTTCGGGCGCGGCGAGCATGCCAACAAGTGCGGTAAATACCACCAACTGCATGACGCGCGGCTTCATCAGGGCGAAATAATCGCCGAACTGCGCCTCATACTCGCCCGCAGGTGTCGTGCTGGTATCTGTCATGCGATCTCTCATACAAAAGGAACCCGGGGCGCGCGTCGCGCACCCCGCATCAGCAATTGTGCCTTACTTGGACGCAACGGTCAGAGTCTGCGGGATGCCCGCATACTCTTCTTTCGCGTTGCCAAGCCACTGAGCATAGGCCTCTTCCGAGACGACTTTCACAGTAATCGGCATGTAGGCGTGGGCGTTGCCGCACAATTCGGAGCACTGGCCAAAGTACACGCCTTCTTTCTCGGCGGTGAACCATGTTTCCGCCAGACGGCCAGGTACGGCGTCCTGTTTCACACCGAAGGCAGGCATCGCCCAAGAGTGGATAACGTCGGAACCGGTGACCTGAACAACGATCGTTTGACCGACAGGGATCACAACGGCGGTATCTGTCGCCAGCAGGAACTGCTGTTCGGTATAGCCGGCGGCCTCAAGCTGTGCGACGACTTCGGGTGTTTTGCGGTTTTCGCCGCCAACAGCCGGTGCACCGATCATATAGCTGTCAAAGCCAAAGCCCTCGTCGACATATTCATAGGACCAGTACCACTGGTTGCCGGTCGCCTTGATGGTCAGGTCAGCCTGCGGGATTTCCTGCTGACGGAACAGGATCGGCAGCGAATAGGCCCCGATCAGCACCAGAATCACGATCGGCGCGACGGTCCAGAGGATTTCAACAGGTGTGTGGTGCGTGAAGGACGCAGCAACCGGGTTGCGTTTGCGGTTGTAGCGGAACGCCACCCAAAGGATCAGACCGGTCACGAAGATGGTGATCAAGGTGATGATGATCAGGATCAGGTGGTCCAGATCGTGGATGTCTTGCGCCACACGGGTGACGGCTGGCTGAAAGCCCATCTTGCCGTCTACCGGCTCACCAATGATTTCCAGCCCGTCGATGCGAAGGTTTTCCTGCGCCATTGCTGGCACGGCGGAAAAAGCGGCCATGAGACCCGAAAAAGAGAGAAGATGTTTCATATGTCGTCCTGATCTTGTGACCATTGATAAGCGAATCCCAGCAGCACCCCGCAATTGGAGGCGGCTGTCCCGTTGTAATCTGTACGCTTACAATCATATTCTAACTTCAAGATAAAGACTTCTGCTTGCGTCAAACGGACGCGAAGCGATTTTTATGACACGATTCAGGGAACATTTTTATGAGCCAGCCGCCTTTCAACCCCTTTGAGGCGCAGCTTGACCGTGACGCCGCGCTGTCCATCCTGCGCGACGCTGTGGCAGGTGCCGACGACGGGGAACTGTTTTTCGAACGCCGGCGGTCTGAAGGGTTGGTGTTTGACGACGGGCGGCTGAAAACGGCAAGCTACGATGCCTCCGAAGGCTTTGGCCTGCGGGCGGTGCGCGGCGATGTGTCGGGCTATGCCCACTCGACCGAGATCACCGAAGCCGCCCTGCGCCGCGCAAGCGAGACGGCTCGGCTGGCCGTGGGTGCGGGGGGCGGCACATGGGCGGATGCGCCTGCCGCGACCAATCAAAAGCTCTATACCGACGAAGATCCGATCGCGGGCGCGGCCTTTCCCGTCAAGGTCGATACCCTGCGCGAGATCGACGATTTCGCCCGAAGCCTTGATGCGCGTGTCGTGCAGGTTTCGGCCTCTATCTCTGCCTCTATCCAGGAGGTCGAGATTCTGCGCCCAGAAGGCACCTCTGTCCGCGATGTGCGCCCGATGACGCGGGTGAACGTGTCGGTCATCGTCGAACAGGATGGCCGCCGCGAAAGCGGGACCGCCGGTGGCGGCGGGCGTGTCGGGCTGGACGGGCTGCTGGACCCCGCCGACTGGCAGGCCAAAACGCGCGAAGCCTTGCGCATCGCCTGCGTCAACCTGCGTGCCGTGCCCGCGCCTGCCGGCGTCATGGATGTTGTGCTTGGCCCCGGCTGGCCCGGCATCCTGCTGCACGAGGCCATCGGTCACGGATTGGAAGGGGATTTCAACCGCAAGGGTTCAAGCGCCTTTGCCGGCCTCATGGGCCAACGCATCGCCGCCAAAGGCGTGACGGTGCTGGATGATGGCACCCTCCCCGACCGGCGCGGTTCTATCTCTGTTGATGACGAGGGCACGCCCTCGGCCAAGAATGTGCTGATCGAGGACGGTGTGCTGGTAGGCTATATGCAGGACCGGCAGAACGCCCGGCTGATGGGCGTCGCTCCTACCGGCAATGGCCGCCGCGAATCCTATGCCCACACCCCGATGCCGCGCATGACCAACACCTATATGCTGGGCGGCGACGTGGCCCCCGGGGATATCGTCGCGGACCTCAAGGACGGCATCTATGCGGTCGGTTTTGGCGGCGGGCAGGTGGATATCACCAACGGCAAGTTCGTTTTCTCCTGCACCGAAGCCTACCGTGTGCGCAATGGCGTGGTCGGCGACCCCGTCAAAGGGGCTACGCTGATCGGAGACGGGGCCACGGCGCTGCAACAGATCCGCGCCATCGGCAACGATCCCGCGCTGGATCCGGGCATGGGCAACTGCGGCAAGGCGGGCCAATGGGTGCCCGTGGGCGTTGGACAGCCGACATTGATGATCGGCGGCCTGACCGTCGGCGGTGCTGCTGCTGGCTAGGCAACAAAGGATCACCGGGGCGCAATAGGGTGCACCGGTGGTCCGATACGGCATGAACTGCCAGCGACGCTAGTCCGGTCAACTTTATCCTACCTCGTTCACGTTTCGTTAAGCAGCTTTGCCTAAAGCTGGTGATGCAACGGACGGAGACGCGGGATGACTGACAGGAAAAACGCTCCTTCCTCTTCCACGCCCCCCTTGGTCCCACCCACCTTGGAAGACGACAGCTTTGCGCGGCTTCGTCTGTTGCGCTCGCGCCGTGTCGGCGTTGTCACTTATTACCGCATGCTGCGCGAATACGGCACCGCGCGCGTCGCACTTGAGGCATTGCCCGACGTCGCCCGCGCCGCAGGTGTGAAAGACTATCGCATCTGCCCCGAGAATGTCGTGCACGCAGAACTGCGCGCGGCAAAGGCCGCGAACGCGCGCTTGATTGCCCATGATTGCGCAGCCTACCCCCCTCATCTGGCAGAGCTTGACGACGCCCCCCCATTTTTATGGGCAATCGGAGATATCGAGCTGCTGCACCGCCCTATGGTGTCGATCGTGGGCGCGCGAAACGCCTCATCGCTCGGGACGCGCATGGCCCGCGCCTTGGCATCCGGTTTGGGTGAGGCCGGGTTTACGGTCGTCTCGGGATTGGCGCGGGGGATTGATGCCGCGGCGCATCTGGCCACGCTCGACACCGGCACAATCGCGGTGCAAGCGGGGGGCGTCGATGTGATCTATCCGGTCGAGAATACGACGCTCGCCCAGGATATCGCGGCCCAAGGGTTGCGCATTTCGGAGCAACCAATGGGGCTGCAACCGATGGCGCGGCATTTCCCCAGCCGCAACAGGATCATCGCAGGGCTAAGCCGCGCCACGGTCGTGGTCGAAGCGGCGGCGAAATCCGGCAGCCTGATTACCGCCCGTGACGCGCTGGATCAGGGGCGAGAGGTGCTTGCCGTGCCCGGCCACCCCTTCGATGCCCGTGCCGCGGGCTGCAACATGCTGATCCGTGACGGGGCGGCGCTGGTGCGCAATGCCGCAGATGTGATGGATCAACTGGGGCCGGCAAAGACTCCCGCCGCCAGCCCGCCCATTTCCCAAGCAGCCGCCCCCGCGCCCCGGCGTGACATTGCGGCGCTGCACACCGATATATTGTCACGCCTTGGCCCCAGCCCCGTTGCCGAAGACCAGCTGCTGCGCGATCTGGCAGTCGCACCGGGGATCGCCACACCTGTTCTGGTCGAGCTTGAGCTGAACGGGCATATCCTGCGCCATGCAGGCGGGCTCGTATCCCGAGCGGACTGAGCGTGGCGCGGCCGCAGATCGGGGGCCAGCCCCCGCTTTGGAAAACCTCCAAAGCGCCCCCGGGATTTAGACCATCTGGAAGCCGGAACCCCGGCCCGATCACACCGTAAAACACCCCCAAAAAGGCGCTTTGTAGCCCGTGTATCAAAGGGGGCGCGCTGTTCTGCGGATTGACAAACTTCGCTTCACGCCACATGTCACAGCATAAGTCACGCGAATTAATTTGATCCAAGGTGCCGAATTTTATGCCAGTTGTCGTCGTCGAATCACCTGCCAAAGCTAAAACGATCAACTCGTATCTCGGCAGTGATTACACCGTGCTTGCGTCCTACGGCCACGTCCGCGACCTGCCACCCAAGGACGGATCGGTCGACCCGGACAACGGGTTCGACATGACTTGGGAAGTCGCCGCAGCAAGCAAGAAACACGTCAAAGCCATCGCGGATGCGCTGAAAGACGACAACGCATTGATCCTCGCGACTGACCCTGACCGCGAAGGCGAAGCGATCAGCTGGCACCTGCAAGAGGCGCTGACCAAACGCAAGTCGATCAAGAAAGACACGCCGGTCAGCCGCGTGGTGTTCAACCAGATCACCAAGAAAGCCGTGACCGAGGCAATGGCCAACCCGCGTCAGGTCGATATGCCACTGGTCGAGGCCTATCTGGCACGCCGCGCGCTGGATTATCTGGTGGGCTTCAACCTGTCGCCCGTCCTTTGGCGCAAATTGCCCGGCGCAAAATCAGCGGGGCGGGTACAGTCGGTCACCTTGCGGCTGATCGTCGAGCGCGAGATGGAGATCGAGGCCTTCCGCAACCGCGAATACTGGAGCGTCAAGGCGCTGGTTGCCACGCCGCGCGGGCAGGAATTCGAAACGCGTCTTGTGACTTTGGCTGGCAAGAAGCTCGATCGTTTTGATCTTGGCAATGAAACCCAGGCCGAGATGGCGGTACAGGCGATCACCAGCCGCGAGCTGACGGTCACCAGCGTCGAAGCGAAACCCGCGAGCCGCAACCCCTCGGCCCCGTTCATGACGTCAACCCTGCAGCAGGAAGCCAGCCGCAAGTTCGGCATGGGTGCACGCCAGACCATGAGCACCGCGCAGCGTCTCTATGAAGCCGGCCACATCACCTATATGCGGACCGACGGCATCGACATGGCCCCCGAGGCGATCACGATGGCACGGGATGCGATTTCAGACCGGTTCGGGGCGGAGTATGTCCCGTCCGAGCCGCGGATCTACAAGAACAAGGCCAAGAACGCGCAAGAAGCGCACGAATGTGTGCGCCCGACCGACATGACCAAAGATGCCGACGCGCTGAAACTGACCGAACCGGATCAACGCAAGCTTTACGACTTGATCTGGAAGCGCACGCTGGCCTGCCAGATGGAAAGTGCCCGTCTGGAACGCACCACGGTAGAGATCGGCAGCAAGGACGAACAGGTCGGGCTGCGCGCCACCGGCCAGGTGGTGAAATTCGACGGCTTCCTGCGCGTCTATGAAGAAGGCCGCGATGATGTCGTGGACGAGGATGACAAGCGCCTGCCGCAGATCACCCAAGGCGACAAGATGGACAAACGCGCCGTCACGCCAGAGCAGCACTTTACCCAGCCGCCCCCCCGCTACACTGAAGCGACATTGGTCAAGCGCATGGAAGAGCTGGGAATCGGGCGCCCGTCGACCTACGCCAGCGTTGTCACCACCATTCAGGACCGCGAATACGTTCGCAAGGAAGGTAACCGTCTGTTCCCCGAGGATAAGGGCCGTTTGGTGACGGCCTTCCTCGAGAATTACTTCCGCAAATATGTGGGCTATGATTTCACCGCCGATCTGGAAAACCAGCTTGATAAGGTGAGCGCGGCGGATGCCGACTATAAGGATGTGCTGGGCCGGTTCTGGCAGGATTTTTCGGCAGCGATTGCTGAGACCGCCGATCTGCGCATCACCGAGGTGCTGGAGAAGATCAACGAGGTACTCGAGCCGCATCTCTTCCCGCCCAATGAGGATGGCAGCGATCCGCGCTTGTGCCCCAACTGCGAGATCGGGCGTCTGTCCATGCGCACCGCACGGTCCGGCGGCGCGTTTATCGGCTGTTCGAACTACCCTGAATGCCGCTATACTCGCCCCTTCGGCCCGCCCGACCCCGAGGCCGAAGCCTCGGCTATTCCGCCCGATGGCAAACTGCTGGGCGAGGATATGGGCGACGAGATTCGCGTGTTCAAAGGGCGCTTCGGCCCTTATGTGCAGCGCGGCCCCGTCACCGAAGAGAACAAAAAACCGCCGCGTCAATCGGTGCCCAAGGACTGGCCCGCCGAAGAGCTGGAGCTGGAACGCGCTGTCATGCTGCTGTCGCTACCGCGTGAGATCGGCCCGCATCCGGAAGATGGGGTGATGGTCTGGGCAAATATCGGGCGCTACGGCCCCTATATCAAACACGCCGACAGCACGTCGAACCGCGGCGGTACCAATGCCAACCTTGAAGGTTTGGACGAGGTGTTCACCGTTGGCATGAACCGCGCCGTGCAGCTTCTGGCCGAGAAAGTCGCCAGCCGTGGCGGACGTGGCAAAGCGGCAAAACCGATCCGCGAGATGGGCGAACACCCCGATCTGGGCGGCGAGGTCAACATCATGGAAGGCAAATACGGGCCTTATGTGAAGTGGGAAAAGGTCAACGCCACCATCCCCAAAGAGGTCGAGCCTGCCGATCTGACCATGGAACGTGCGGTTGAGTTGATCGAGGAAAAGCTGGCGAAATCCCCTGCCAAGCGCAAAGCCGCAACCAAGAAGCCCGCAGCAAAGAAAACCGCTGCGAAAAAGGCTCCGGCCAAGAAAACGGCTGCCAAGAAGGCCCCCGCAAAGAAACCAGCAGCCAAAAAGGCACCCGCAAAGGCAGCGTCCGCACCAGAAGAATGAAAGTGCAACTCACATATATGTCATTTGATGAATATGTGAGTTGCCCCGCCCTGCCCTTGCTGCTTTTACCTGTGACAATCGCCACGGTAGAAGGACATAAAGATGGCAGAGCAGACATTCTCAAGACGCGGGTTGATCCTGACAGCGGGCGCGGCGCTTTTCACGCCGGCCCTGCTGCGTGCACAGACGCCAGTGCCAGAGATCGCAGCACCGGTACGTCACAATACCAACGGTTTTTCCAGCCAGAACTGGCAGGACCACTTTGATACATTGGGCAAAGCCGCGATCGTGGCTGATACCTCTTCGCGGGCGCTGCATTATTGGGGCGGCGATGGCGAGACCTACAAGATTTACCCGACCTCCGTGCCCCGCAGCGACGAGCTGACCAAACGCGGCTACACCCGCATTGTGCGCAAACGTGTCGGGCCCGATTGGACACCGACCCCCAGCATGATCGAACGCGACCCCGATCTGAAGTATATGCCGCCCGGTCCGGACAACCCGCTTGGCACCCATGCGATGTACCTCAGCTGGCCCGCCTATCTGATCCACGGCACCCATGATACGCGCAAAATCGGGCGGCAAAGCTCTGACGGGTGCATCGGGCTTTACAACCACATGATCGAAGCGCTGTACCAGATTGCCCCCATCGGCACGCAGGTACGCATCGTCTGAACCCCGCCGCGGGGTGCACTGACCCTGCGACGACAGCTGCCCACCCGACGCAGGGTGGGCACGCATTCCCCCAAATTTTCCGGCAAGCTCCACTGGTATCGCTGACATTAGCCTCGGCGGTTTGACACGTTCGTTACGCCGCGTCATAGAAGTCGTATAAATATAAAACGACAGGGCCGTGAGCCTCTCTTGAAAGGAGCCGGAATGAAGAAAATCTATGGAAGCGCTGCCGAGGCGCTGGAAGGCGTGCTGCACGATGGCATGCTGATCGCAGCGGGGGGCTTTGGCCTTTGCGGTATTCCCGAACTGCTGCTGAACGCGATCCGGGACGCGGGCACCAAGGATTTGACCTTCGCCTCGAACAATGCGGGCGTAGATGATTTCGGCATCGGGATCTTGTTGCAGACCAAGCAGGTCAAGAAAATGATCAGCTCTTACGTCGGCGAGAACAAGGAATTCATGCGCCAGTACCTCGGCGGCGAGCTTGAGCTGGAATTCAATCCGCAAGGCACCTTGGCCGAACGTATGCGTGCGGGTGGTGCGGGCATTCCCGGTTTCTATACCAAAACCGGCGTTGGCACTGTGATCGCCGAAGGCAAAGAGCACAAGGATTTCGACGGCGAGACCTATATCCTTGAGCGCGGCATCGTTGCTGATCTGGCCATTGTCAAAGCGTGGAAAGCGGATGACACCGGGAACCTCGTGTTCCGCAAGACGGCGCGCAACTTCAACCCGCCAGCGGCCATGTGTGGCAAGATCTGCATCGCCGAGGTCGAAGAGATCGTCCCCCGTGGCAGCCTTGGCGGCGACGCGATCCACTTGCCCGGCATTTATGTGCACCGCATCATTCAGGGTGATCACGAGAAACGCATCGAACAGCGCACAGTGAGGACTGCATAATGGCTTGGGATCGCAATCAAATGGCGGCACGCGCCGCGCAGGAACTGCAAGACGGTTGGTATGTGAACCTAGGCATCGGGATTCCGACGCTGGTGTCCAACTACATCCCCGACGGGATGGATGTGACGTTGCAGTCGGAAAACGGCATGTTGGGCATGGGGGCTTTCCCCATCGACGGCGAGGAAGACGCCGACCTGATCAACGCAGGCAAGCAGACCATCACCGAGCTGGACCGCACCTCGTATTTCGACAGCTCGACCTCCTTCGGGATGATCCGCGGCGGCAAGATCGCCATGGCCATTCTGGGCGCGATGGAAGTGGCTGAAAACGGCGACCTCGCCAACTGGATGATCCCCGGCAAGCTGGTCAAAGGCATGGGCGGCGCGATGGATCTGGTCGCGGGTGTGGGCCGCGTTGTGGTGGTCATGGACCACGCCAGCAAGCATGGCGACAGCAAGGTGCTGAAAGAATGTACCCTGCCGCTGACCGGCAAGAACGTCGTTGACCGCATCATCACCAATTTGGGTGTGCTTGATGTCGTTGAAGGCGGGCTGAAGATCGTTGAATGCGCCGATGGCGTCACCGAAGACGAACTGCGCGCCGCGACCGAAGCGACAATCGTCTAATCTGCTGACACGATGAACGACAAGGGGCGCTGCCAGCAATGGTCGCGCCCTTTTTTACCTCCGGCCCCGGGCTGGTGTCAGTTCATCGCCGCAAAGACGCATCCGTCCGAGATCAGCTCGGGCGGCGTCTGGCACAGGCCCTTGGCGACCTGAAAAGCGGCCAGCACCTTGGGCACATAGTCACGGGTTTCGGCAAAAGGCGGCACGCCTGCGTGTTTGCGCACGGACCCTTCACCCGCGTTATAGCCCGCCAGCACCAATATCGGGTCGCGGTCAAATTCGCCCATCAGCCAATCAAGATATTTTACGCCGCCCGCGATATTCTGCGTCGGGACCATACTATCGGTCACCCCAAAGCGGGACGCTGTATCAGGCATCAGCTGCATCAACCCCTGCGCCCCTGCCCCGCTGATGGCATCGGGCCGTCCCGCGGATTCAACCGTGATCACCGCGAGCACAAGCGCAGGTGACACCTGTGTCCCGATGGTAGAGCGGAGGATGTCGATCCCGTTGGCCTTGGCGATCTCTTGCATCTGTTGCATGCGTGGCGCGGGGATTTTGCTGCTCGCCGTTGCCAGTGTGACCATCGCGGCCTCCAGCCGGCCCGGGCCGGTTTTCTCGACCGCCGGAGAGACACGATCCCAGAACCAATCATATTGCCCCGGTGACGCTGGCACGATGGCACCGGATTCGGTCGCGACCACTTCGGGTACGTCGTCGGCCGTGGGTTCGATAAAGACATTGATCCGATTGGTACTGCCCGGTTTGGGCGGCTTCACACGTTTTGCTTCGAACTTCGGAAACGGCTTGGGCGCGTCTGCCCAGACAGCCGAGGCCGCCAGCATCCCCACCATCAAAGATACGGTTATTCGTCGAAACATCGCTGCCTGCACTGATTATTTAATGCTCTTTTTCAGCAATCTCGCACGGAAAGCGCCACCAGACCAACCAAACAAGGCAGGGAACATGGCGATTTCGCCATAATTGATGCAATCCTGCCCCGCTTCCCATCAAAGATAACAAAAAATGAAGAGGTAAAATTGTTTCGTATCAGCAGGCTACAGCAATTCCGCCAAAAACCGGCCCTGAAAAACGAAATGTCACAATTGCCGCCAAATTCGTGCCCCATTCACAAGGCTATATAGGCTCATACCAAGTCAGCCAGATGCGGAAGTGAGAGAGAAGCATCGGAACGGACGACAGGGTTGAGATTGAAAACTTTATGATCCTTGGAGGGACATACCATGATGAACTTTATCAAGAACTTCAAAAACGACGAATCCGGCGCTGTGACTGTTGACTGGGTTGTTCTGACCGCCGCCGTCGTTGGCCTGGCCGTCGCAGCTTACTCCTCGATCGAAACAGGCGCTTCCAACCTGACATCGAAAACCAACTCCTACATGGGGACACAAAACCCTGGCAGCATCGGCGGCTAAGCGTTCGTCACACCACGAAATTTCGCTGGCCGCATTCTGCTCGACAGAATGCGGCCAGTTTTTTTAGACCTTCATCACGCAAGGCAAAACAATGCTCTCGAAGCTTATCAAATTCTGGCGAAGCCCAAGCGGTGCGGTCACAGTTGACTGGGTTGTTTTATGCGCGGCGGTGGTATCTCTGGCGGTTCTCATTGTCGTCAGCATGACTTCCGGAACTGTGGATCTAGCAGACAGGGTGATGACCCAGACGCCGGGCGACATCTAACCCAAGCCCCCCATAATGACCCAGCTTGGTCGCGGATTATCCATAGTCTGAACACAATCACCGCCTATCCATTGGTATAAGTTTCGCGCCGTGTCCTGGGACCGGCACACACTCAAGAGAGGTAAGTAACATGCGGATGGTTTTTGGACTGGTCCTGCTCGCCGGTATCGCTTTGGCAGGTGGTGCTGTGTATCTAGCAAAGGGCCGCATCAGTGAATATCAACGCGCCAACCAACAGGCCCAAGAGGCTTTGGCACAGATTGTGCCAACGGTTGGTGTATATGTGGCCAACGGGCCGCTGAAGTACGGGCAGCGCCTGACCCGCGAAGATGTGCGGCAGGTGAACTGGCCTGAAAATGCGATCCCCGAAGGCACGTTTATCGAAGACGCAGCGCTTTTCCCCGAAAACAGCGATGACCTGCGTGTCGTGCTGCGTGCGATGGAAAAAGACGAAGCCATTATGGCGGTGAAGGTGACCGAACCCGGTGCCGATACCGGCCTCACCTCGCAGCTGGAACGGGGCAGCCGTGCTTTCGCGATCCGCGTCGATGTATCAAGCGGCGTCTCGGGCTTCCTGCGCCCCGGTGACCGTGTCGATGTCTACTGGACCGGCCGCATCAACCGAGGCGGCAACGACCGCGCCGACACCGGAGACGTGACCAAACTGATCGAGGCAGGCGTCAAGATCATCGCGATCGACCAAAGCGCCGGCGGTGAACGCAGCGAAGCGGCCATTGCGAATACTGTGACTGTAGCAGTTCAGCCCTATCAAGTTGCCGCATTGGCACAGGCGCAATCGACGGGTGACTTGTCCCTCTCGCTCGTCGGGGCAGAGGATGACACCGTCGCCGCCGAGATCGAAGTCGACCAGCGCCGCTTGCTGGGCCTGACAGAAGAGACGATCAAAGTCGAAACGACTACCGAAAAAGTCTGCACCATCCGGACCCGCCGTGGTGCCGAAGTGGTCGAAATCCCGATCCCCTGCACCAACTGATCTGCTTGTCAGGCAGGGCAAATACGGACCTCAGCAACGCCGCGCATCACTTTGCGCGGCGTTTTGCCATTTCGGATATGTTGCTGTTAATCCACATATACCCGCCCCCCCCTGTCATTGATTCTTGCAAAAAAACGCAAAGGACCGCACAGTGTCGCAAACGGCGGGCGCAAAGACCCTATTTTGAGGCGTGATCACAAAGGCAGGTCACATGAAAATCGATAAGTTTATTAAAGCAGCCCTATTGGGACTGACCATTGGCGCGATGCCATTTGCATTGACTGCGCCGATCGACGCGCAGGCCAACACGCTCCGCGTGGTCAAGAAGGGCACCAACCGTGTGTTGGAAGTCCCGATGAACCGCGCGGTTGTGGTTGAAAGCGACATCCCCTTTGCCGAGCTTAGCATCGCCAACCCGGGGATCGCCGATATTTCATCCCTCTCCGATCGCACCATCTATGTGCTGGGCAAATCCCCTGGCCTGACCACGCTGACCCTGCTGGATGCGGCCGGTCAGCTGATCACCAACGTGGATGTGCGCGTTGCGGCGGATGTCTCTGAATTCAAAGAACGCCTGCGGCAGATCCTGCCCGGCGAAAAGATCGAAGTGCGCACGGCCAACGACGGTATCGTCCTATCGGGCATCGTGTCATCGACCCAACGCCTGCAGCGCGCCCTTGATCTGGCCGAACGCTACGCGCCAGAACGCGTCTCCAACCTGATGAGCGTCGGTGGCATCCAGCAGGTGATGATGAAAGTCCGCTTTGCCGAGATGAGCCGATCTGTCTCCAAATCCCTGAGCGCGTCGCTCGCGTTGAACGGGTTGGTGGGCAACGATCTTGCGATCAACGGCGGCACAAATACAACGAACACATCGGCCGCGATTGCAAACTCTCTTGGCGGCACGACACCTGCGTCCAACAGCAACGCAGGCGCGTTACTGTTCGGCTTTAACGCAGGGTCCACCCAAGTCGGGCTGCTGCTTGAAGCCCTAGAGCAGAAGGGTGCCGTACGCTTCCTTGCCGAACCGAACCTCGTCGCGCTGTCCGGGCAAGAGGCGACGTTCCTTGCCGGTGGCGAATACCCCGTGCCTGTCGCCCAGACCGGCGACCAGATTTCGGTGCAGTACAAACCCTTCGGCGTAGAGATGAGCTTTATCCCCCGTGTCGTGGATAAAGACCTGATCAACCTCGAACTCAAAGCCGCTGTGTCGGCGATTGACGCCAGCAACAGCGTGTCCTTGGGCAATGGTTTCGACATCTCGGCCTTCACCCGCCGCGAAACCTCGACCACGGTTGAAATGCGCGACGGCGAAAGCTTTGCGATCGCGGGCCTGCTGACCGACGATTTTACCGATAACTCCAGCCAGTTGCCCTGGATCGGCGATGTGCCTGTATTGGGCGCGTTGTTCCGCAGCGCGAACTATCAGCGCAGCCAGTCCGAGCTGGTGATCATCATCACCGCCCACCTCGTGACCCCCACCCGTGGCGAGGCATTGGCCCTGCCCACCGACCGGATCAAACCGCCCACGGAAAGCGAATTGTTCCTGTCAGGTCGCACGTCCAAAGGCAGCACAGCGCCCACCAAAGGGGCGGCTGGCGAGGTTGCCAAGCAGGACTTTAGCGGGTCATATGGCTATGTATTGGATTGATCAGATGACATCAGCGATCCCTTCGACAGGCAAAATCACCGGGTTATGCGCCGCATTGGCGATGACCGTGGCAGGCTGTGCCAGCAGCCCTGATCCGGTCTACACCCAGTTCCACCGCGAAGCAGGATCCCTGACCGATCTAGGCACCTTTGGAAACGCCACGCTGAACAACCGTTTGGTGATGACAGGCGAACGCCAGTACACCTTCGATCTGGCCAACCGCTTTGCCGGCGAAGTCGAATCCACGGTGACCTTTGCCTTTAACTCGGCCCAGCTGGACGGGGCCGCGCAGGCTGTGCTGCGGCGCCAAGCGGGATGGATCCGCCAGTTCCCCGAGGTCCGCTTCCGCGTGTATGGCCATACCGATGCCGTCGGATCAAACAGCTACAACAAAGCGTTGGGTCTGCGCCGAGCACAATCCGTTGTTGCGTATCTGTCAACACAAGGCATCAGCCGCAGCCGTCTTGAGGCCGTTGTTTCCTTTGGCGAAACACAGCCGTTGATCGTGACACAGGGCCGTGCACGGGCGAACCGTCGCACAGTGACCGAAGTCAGCGGCTTTGTCGGGCGTCATCCCACCGTTCTGGACGGCAAATACGCGCAGATCATCTATCGCGATTACGTTGCCAGCGCCGTGCCACCGACTCAGCTAACGGGCGGTGCCGCTGCTACTGGTACAGCGACGGAATAACCGGATAACAGATACCTCGAGAAGGGCCTGATCGTCGCTGACGGTCGGGCCTTTTGCGTTTCAATACGGCAAATCACTGCGGATCGTTTCAAAAGACCAAACAATAGAAACTATTTAGCCCCAATCTTGCCCAACTTGGCAGGGATATTCACTGCAATAGGACAGTTGCGCCCGGCCACCGTGGTCTGACGCAGGGGACCGCAAGGCAGAGAACAGGGCGACGCCCGATCAGCCCTTGCCGCGCCCCAAAGAGTAGAAGGGGAAGTTTAGGTATGAGCAGCAGTATGCCACAGATTGACGCACCACAGATCATCGCCTGCACTGTCAGCCGTGATGTACAGAACTTTGACCTGCTGATCGAGGATATGGAATCAGCTTTGGGCGAAGCCTGGGGTGATCTCGGCTTTTCTGAAAGCCTCGCTTTTTTCAGCCAGCCCGAAGCGGCGACGCTCGAGCTGATTGCACTCGCGCTTGATTCCGAGGACGAAGAGAACCTGCCGATGATGTCCGAAATCATCTCGCAGGCGAAATCCCGTCATATCAAAGTAATCCTGATCGCCGAAGACATGTCTCCGGCCTCGCTCCATTCCCTGTTGCGTCAGGGTGCGGATGAATTCGTCCCCTACCCGCTGCCCGAAGGCGAATTGGCGGCGACCATCGAACGTCTGCGCGCAGGGCCCGAGCCCACAGCCGAACACGTCGAGGCAGGGCCCAAGCTGAAACCCGGTGCCGATAAAGACGGCGCTGTGATCGTGGTACATGGGTTGGCCGGTGGCACCGGTGCGACCAGCATGGCCGTTAATCTGGCGTGGGAACTGGCGACCTCCGACAAAAAGAACCCGCCAAAGGTCTGCCTGCTGGATCTCGATCTGCAGTTCGGGGCCGTGGCGACCTATCTGGACCTGCCGCGCCGCGAAGTTGTCTATGACATGCTGATCGAGACAGACGAGATGGACGAGGAAAGCTTTGGTCAGGCGTTACTGACCTATGAAGACACGCTTCAGGTGCTGACCGCCCCCGCTGACATGCTGCCGCTTGATCTGATCACCTCGGAAGATGTGACGCGGATTCTGGATATGGCGCGCAACCAGTTCGACTACGTTGTTGTCGATATGCCGTCGACGCTGGTGCAATGGACCGAAACCGTGCTGAGCAATGCGCATGTCTATTTTGCCATGCTCGAACTGGATATGCGCTGCGCCCAAAACGCCCTGCGTTTCAAACGCGCGCTGCAATCCGAAGAGCTGCCGGTCGAAAAGCTGCGCTATGTCATGAACCGCGCGCCGAAATTTACCGACCTTAACGCCAAAGCGCGGGTCAAACGGATGGCAGAAAGCCTTGGTATTTCCATCGACGTGCAGCTGCCTGATGGCGGCAAGCAGGTGACGCAGGCCAACGACCACGGTCTGCCGCTCGCCAATACTGCCGCCAAAAACCCGCTACGCCGCGAGATCGCAAAGCTCGCGTCTTCTATCCACGACCTCAAGGCTGACGAAGCCAAAGCCGCCTGATCCGGCCCAAGCGCCAGATAATTTAGAAAGAGTATTCAGATGTTCTCGAAGTATAAAAAGCCAGGTGACGTTGCCGTAGCCACCCCCGCCCCAAAGGCGAAAGCTCCCGCGCCCCAGCAACAGCCCGAAGAAGCGGTCGCGCCCAAGCCTTCCAGCATGCGCCGCGTGGCCCAGGCCGCAACCGCCGCCCCGCAGGATCGCGACGTGAAGCGCAAGCAACGCATGAGCGACATCAAGCTCGAGCTGCACCGTGCCCTGCTTGAGAACCTGAACCTCGCCGCCCTTGAACACGCCTCGGAACAGGATCTGCGCAGCGAGATCAACGAAATCTCGACCGAGATTCTGGCCGAGAAATCCATCGTGTTGAACCGCGAGGATCGCGTTCAACTGAACTCGGAACTGTATGACGAGGTGACTGGACTTGGCCCGCTGGAAACGCTGCTGAAAGACGACAGCGTCAACGATATTCTGGTTAATGGCCCGCAACAGATCTTTGTTGAACGCGCGGGTAAACTGCAGCTGACCGACGTGACCTTCAAAGACGAAAAGCACTTGCTGCGGATCATCGACAAGATCGTTTCCGCCGTTGGCCGTCGCGTCGATGAAAGCAACCCTTATGTCGATGCGCGCTTGAAAGACGGCTCGCGTTTCAACGCTATGGTCCCGCCGATTGCCGTGGACGGCAGCCTTGTCTCCATTCGTAAGTTTAAGAAAGACAAACTGGGCATTGATGATCTGGTAAGCTTTGGGGCCTTCTCGGAAGAGATGGCCGCCTATCTGCAAGCCGCCGTGGCCACCCGTCTGAATATCATCGTCTCGGGCGGTACGGGCTCTGGTAAAACCACCACGCTGAACGCGCTGTCATCGTTTATTGCCAACGATGAACGTATCCTGACTATCGAAGACACCGCCGAACTTCAGCTGCAACAGACCCACGTGGGCCGCATGGAAAGCCGCCCGCCCAACGTTGAAGGCAAGGGCGAGGTATCCCCGCGCGACTGTCTGAAAAACGCCCTGCGGATGCGTCCTGACCGGATCATCGTCGGCGAGACGCGCGGCGAGGAAGTGATCGACATGCTGCAAGCCATGAACACCGGCCACGATGGGTCGATGACCACGATCCACGCCAACTCTGCCCGCGATGGTGTCAGCCGTCTGGAAAACATGATCGCCATGGCCGGTATCGAAATGCCGCTCAAAGCGGTCCGCAGCCAGATTTCGTCGGCTGTGAACCTGATCGTACAGGCGTCGCGCTTGCAGGACGGGTCGCGCCGCATGACCTCGATCACCGAAATCACTGGCATGGAGGGCGACGTGATCTCTATGCAGGAAATCTTCCGTTTCCAGCGCGTCGGCCTGACGCCCGAAAACAAGATCATCGGCCACTTCACCGGCACCGGCGTGCGCAGCCACTTCTCTGAACGTTTCAAGATGTGGGGCTATGACCTGCCATCGTCGATCTATGAACCCGTTGTGGTCAAGTAAGGATTATCAATCATGAGTGCAGAACCCATTATCTATGGCCTGATCTTCGTCGGTGTCCTTGTGCTGGTCGAAGGGCTGTATCTGGTCGCTTTCGGTAAATCCATCAGCCTCAACAGCAAGGTCAACCGCCGGCTTGAAATGCTGGAAAAAGGCGCGGGCCGCGAAGAGGTTCTGGACAAGCTGCGCAAGGAAATGCAGCAGCACATGGATAACAAATCCATTCCGGTCTATTCCCTGCTCGCCGAGAAAGCACAAAAGGCCGCGATCGCCTTTGCGCCGAAACAGCTGATCATGATCATGGCCGGCCTCTCGGTCGTCGCCTTTCTGGGGCTGACCATCGGCACCAATACCGAAGTGCCCGTGCGTATCCTGATCTCTGTCGGGATCGGTGTCGGGGCCGTATTTTTCTGGATCTCGTCCAAAGCGAAAAAGCGTATGGACATGATCGAAGAGCAGCTGCCTGACGCGGTGGAACTTATGGTGCGGTCGCTGCGCGTGGGCCACCCTTTCACCAGCGCGATCTCTATCGTGTCCAAGGAAATCCAGGACCCGCTGGCGTCGGAATTCGGCGTGATCGCCGATGAAACCGCCTATGGCCGCGACATTGGCGAGGCGCTGAAGGATATGGCCGAACGGCTTGATATGCAGGATTTGCGCTTCCTCGCCGTGGCTGTGACCATCCAGCAGCAATCGGGCGGTAACCTTGCCGAAATCCTTGCAGGGCTGGCCAAAGTCATTCGCGCCCGCTTCCGTCTGTTCCGCCGCGTGCGCGCCATCACGGCTGAAGCGAAATGGTCGGGCAAGTTTCTGTCAGCCTTCCCCGTTGTCGCGCTGATCGTGATCAAACTCGGTGACCCGCATTACTATGACGAAGTCATGACCCATCCGCTGTTCATCCCCGGCTGTATCGCGGTTGTCCTGTTCCTGTCGCTTAACCTCATCGTCATGCGCAAGCTGACCGATATCAAAGTCTAAGGGGGCCTCACTGTGAATTTCCTCAACTCACTCGACACCGCACTTGGCCCCATGGGCTGGATCGCCATTCTGGGCGCATTGGGCCTGACCATGGTGGGCGCAACGCTTGTCATGATCCTGCGCCAGCCCGAAGACCCTTTGGCCAAGCTCAAACGTAGCCAGACCGAGGCTGCCGATGCAGGCAAGCAACAGCGCCTGCGCCAGTCGGACCGCAACGAGAAGCTGCAAAAATTCGCCAAGTTCCTTGAACCCGAAGACGTGGAAGAGCTAAGCGCCAAGGCGCTGCTGCTCCGTCAGGCGGGCTATAGCTCGCGCGATGCGGTACGGTTCTTTCACTTCGCCCAGATGGCGCTTGGTATTGCCGGGCTTGTGATCGGCACCGTCTACATCAACTTCCTTGGCGGCGGCGAAGGCATGACCACCAACAAGATGATGCTGTATACCGTGGGCCCCGGCGGCATCGGATATTTCCTGCCCCGCTATTGGGTGACCCGCCGCGTCGCCGAGCGGAAAGAGGAGATCACACGCGGTTTCCCCGATGCGCTGGACATGATGCTCGTCTGCGTCGAAGCCGGCCAGTCGCTTGATCAATGTATCGTCCGCGTGGCCCGCGAATTGCGCGCCTCCTACCCTGCGCTGGCGGAAGAGTTCGAAATCGTCGCCTATGAGATGAAGGCCGGTAAAGACAAGGTCAGCGTGCTGAACGCCATGGGCGAACGCTGCGGCGTGCAAGATGTGTCGTCCTTTGTGACGGTGCTGGTACAATCCGCCGCCTTCGGGACATCCATCGCCGACGCGCTGCGGGTCTATGCCGCCGAGATGCGCGACAAACGCGTGATGCGCGCGGAAGAAGCCGCAAACAAGTTGCCAACCAAGATGACACTTGCCACAATGATGCTGACCGTTCCTCCGCTGCTGATCATTCTGGTCGCGCCATCGGTGATGAACATTACCAAACTAGGTCAGTAAGGCTCTGCATGATCCACATTCCCAAGCGCGCGTTACCCTTTAGGCTCGCGCTTAGTATGACCCTGATCGCTGGATTGGCCGCTTGCTCTGCAGGCGGTCTTTCCGCGTTTGGGGGCAAGCGCGCCAGCCCTGACAACCCCTTTGCCCCCGGTGTCAACACCCGCAAGGACGCCGAAGACGGGGTAGAGGTCGCCCACCGTCTCATGCGCGCGGGTGAATACGAACTGGCCATCCGCGCCTTCAACCGTGCCGCGCTCGCCTCCCAGTTGGACGCCGAAATCCTGTCGGGACTGGGCAGCGCCAACCTTGGGCTGGGGCGATTGGGTCAGGCGGAAAAGCTGCTGCGCGACGCTGTAGAAAAGGACGCAGCCCATCCCGAGGTCTGGAATAATCTCGGCGTTGTGTTGATGGAGCGCGGCAAACTCGCCGAAGCCCAGCTGACCTTTCGCAAGGCCTATGCGCTCGATAATGGCGAAAGTGACGCAATCCGTGACAATTTGCGCTTAGCACTCGCAAAATCGGAAAACTCTGTTACGATCCCGGATCAAGAAGACAGTTATAAATTGGTGCGGCGCGGCTCGGGCGACTATCTGGTTCGGCCAGCATCATAACGAGGCAGAGCAGTAAAAGGACGCAAAAATGCGCCACCCTATCCTATTGGCCGCCTGCATTGCAGGCGTCGTCGCAGTAGCAGGCTGCGGCAAGAAATCCGGCGAGGATACCGTCACCCGCGCCTTCCAGGACGTGAACGTCGTGGATGAAAGCAACCTCAACGATGTGATGCTGACAGTGGCCGACCCGAACGAGGCGGTCAGCTATTTCACCCGCACCGCGCAGGAAAACCCCGACCGCATCGACATCCAGCGCAGCTTGGGCAAATCCCTGATCCGCGCCAAGCGCAACCAAGAGGCCGCCTCTGTCTGGGGCAAAGTTGCCGCTTCCAAAGATGCCACCGCCGATGACAAGGTTGATTACGCCGACGCGCTGATCCGCGCGGGCGATTGGGCCAAGGCGGAAAAGACGCTGGATTCCGTCCCGCCCACCCATGAAACCTACAACCGCTACCGGCTTGAGGCGATCGTCGCTGACAGCAAGCAGGAATGGGACAAGGCCGACAGTTTTTACGAGATCGCCATTGGTCTGACCACCAAGCCCGGTTCGGTCATGAACAACTGGGGCTACTCTAAACTGACGCGCGGCGACTATCAGGCTGCCGAACGCCTTTTCGGCGAGGCCGTGAAACAGGATTCGACGCTGTTTACCGCCAAGAACAACCTGATCCTCGCCCGTGGCGCACAACGTGAATACAGCCTCCCCCCGATCGAGATGGACCAGACCGAGCGCGCGCAACTACTGCACACCCTTGCCCTCTCCGCGATCAAGAAGGGCGACGTTGAAACCGGTAAAGGGCTGCTGCGCGACGCCATCAGCACCCACCCGCAGCACTTCGAGGCCGCCGTTCGGTCGCTGCGCGCGCTGGAAAACGCAGGCTAACGCGTGGAGATCACCAGCTACGCAGCGCTGTGGTTCCTCCCCTTCGCGCTGCCCCTTTGCGCCTATACGATCTACACCGATCTGGCCTTTATGCGGATCACCAATGTCACGGTGATCGCATTGGCCGCCGTGTTTGTGCTGATCGGCCCGATTGCCCTGCCCTTTGACAGCTACCTCTGGCACCTGCTGGCGATGGTGGTGGCGCTTGTGGTGGGCATCTTCATGAACGCAGGCGGGTTGATGGGCGCGGGGGATGCGAAGTTTATCGCCGCCGCCACGCCCTTTATCGCGCTCGGGGATGTGCGCTTTGTCATGGCGCTGTTCATGGCGACCCTGGTTGCCGCCTATATCATTCACCGTGCCGCCAAATATTCCCCCCTGCGCAAGCTTGCCCCGCAATGGGTCAGCTGGCACGAAGCCAAGAAGTTCCCCATGGGCCTCGCCCTTGGAACTGTACTTGCCGCATATTTAATGCTCGGCGCCTACTTCGGGGCCTGATTTCGCCATATTCAACCGCTACGCCTTGGGGCACGCCCGTTTCCCATGAAAGAAGCCTTCATGAATATGCAAACCAGCGCCGTCATGGCCCCTCCTCCGCCGCGCACCATCCAAGAGATGAAGCTGCCCGTGGTGATGATGCGCGACATCATGATCAAAACGATGTTCCGCAAGAACGTCACCATGGTCAGCGAGCTCGCAGCGGCGATCTGCCTGCCGCTTCAGGTCACGCAGGAACTGGTGGATCTCGCGCGCGAACAACGCCTTCTCGAAGCGACGGGCACGCTCAACGCGAATAACGGCAATGAAATGGGCTACCAGCTGACCGATCTGGGCAAGGCCCGCGCGCTGGATGCCTTGGCGCAATCGGAATACTTCGGGCCGATGCCCGTGCCGCTTGATGTCTACCGCGAACAGATCAAACGCCAGTCCGTGCGCAACATGCAAATCACCCGCGCAAAGCTCGAAGCGGCAATGGGCCATCTGGTGCTCCCGTCCGAGCTGATCGGCAACCTTGGCCCAGCCGTGACGGCCGGTCGCTCCATCCTGATGTACGGCCCCCCCGGCAATGGCAAATCAAGCATCTCCAACGGCATTCGCGATGCGCTTGGCGACCGGATCTATGTCCCCCGCGCGATTGAATACGCCGGTCAGGTGATCACGGTCTATGACCCCATCGTGCACACCGCCATTTCCGAAGAAAAACAAGACCCGACATCCCTGCGCCGGGTGACGCGCTTTGACACCCGCTATGTCAAATGCGAACGCCCCACAGTGATCACCGGGGGCGAGCTGACGCTCGATATGCTTGATCTGGTCTACAACCCCACCGCACGGACCTATCAAGCCCCGCTGCAGCTGAAATCCACCGGCGGCATCTTCATCGTCGACGACCTTGGCCGACAGGCAGAATCGCCACAGGCGCTGGTCAACCGCTGGATCGTGCCGCTGGAAGAAAACAAGGACATCCTCGCCCTGCAATCCGGCGAGAAGTTCGAAGTTCCCTTCGACACGCTGGTGGTCTTCTCCACCAACTTCCACCCCAATGAGATCTTCGACCAGGCCGCCCTGCGCCGGATCTTCTTCAAGATCAAGATCGACGGACCCAATCAGGAAAACTTCCTCAAGATCTTTGCCATGGTCGCAAAGAAGCGAAACGTCAAACTGGACGAGGCGACGCTGATCCATTTGCTGAAAACAAAATACCCCACGATCAACAATGTGTTCGCCAACTATCAGCCGATCTTCCTGATCGACCAGATGATCTCTATCTGCGATTTCGAAGGTATCCCGCATCAGATGCGCCCTGATTTGATCGACCGCGCTTGGGCCAATATGTTCGTCGAGGATGAAACCATCGTCAGGTAGCACCGCGCGCGAAACCGGCGCGGGCATCCGCTTCATTTTGCCAGATAAACTCCGGGGGTGCGGGGGCTGGCCCCCGCGTGCAAACAGCCTATCTTGCAATCCATGCAGACCCTGCCCCCGAAATTCTCCGACTGGTTCGCGACCAAAGGCTGGTCCATCCACCCCCACCAGCAAGACATGCTGGAACGCGCCGACGCGCCCGCGCTGCTGTTGATCGCGCCGACGGGGGGCGGCAAGACGCTGTCTGGTTTTCTGCCCACGCTTGTCGATCTGGCCGAAGGCGATCACGACGGCATGCACACGCTCTATATCTCGCCGCTCAAGGCGCTGGCCGCGGATATCAAGCGCAACCTCACCACCCCGGTGACCGAAATGAGCCTCCCCATCCGGATTGAGGACCGCACCGGCGACACCTCGCAAACGCGCAAACGCCGGCAACGCGCCGACCCGCCCCATATCCTGCTGACCACCCCCGAAAGCCTTGCGCTGCTGACCTCCTACGAGGATGCGCCGCGCATGTTCAAAGGGCTCAAACGTGTCGTGATCGACGAGATCCACGCGCTGGCCGACAGCAAACGGGGCGACCAGCTGATGCTGGCGCTGGCGCGGCTGCAACGTCTGTGCCCGGGGCTGAAACGGGTGGGCCTGTCAGCCACCGTCGAAGACCCCGCAGCCATCGCCCACTTTATGGCACGCCACCCCGACCCCTGCCCGATCCTGCTGGCCGATCCCGGCCCGCCGCCCGACATCCGGATGCTGCGCACGGACGCGGCCCCGCCGTGGTCCGGCAATGGGGCTGCCTATGCGATTCCGGCGGTGCTCGACCAGGTACGCCAGCATAAAACCACCCTGATCTTCCACAACACCCGCGCCCAGGCCGAGGTTTTCTTTCACAATCTCTGGCTCGCCAACGAAGATAGCCTGCCCATCGGCATCCACCACGGGTCGCTCGATCGGCAGCAACGCGAACGGGTCGAAGCCGCGATGGTGCGCGGTGATCTGCGCGCGATTGTCTGTACCGGCAGCCTCGATCTGGGGATCGACTGGGGCGATGTCGATCTCGTGATCCAGATCGGTGCGCCGAAGAATGTCAAACGACTGGTCCAGCGCATCGGGCGGGCCAACCACCGCTATAACGCGCCCTCCAAAGCGCTGCTGGTGCCCGCAAACCGGTTCGAGGTGGTCGAATGTGTCGCCGCCCTCGACGCCGTATTGGCCGGAGAGCTTGACGGCGACCCACGCGGCCCCGGCCCACGCGATGTATTATGCCAGCATATCCTGATCACCGCCTGCGCCGGCCCCTTCGACGCCGATGCGATGTATGCCGAGGTGACCTCTGCCGGGGCCTATGCCAGCCTCAGCCGCGCCGCCTTTGACGCCTGCCTTGATTTCTGTGCCACAGGCGGCTACGCGCTGCGCGCCTACGACAGATGGCAACGTCTGATGTGTACCAACGGCAAATGGCACCTGCGCGACCCTCGCAGCAGCCAGCGTATCCGTATGAACATCGGTACCATTCAGGATACGGACACGCTGAAAGTCCGCATGAAACGCAACCGCGGCGGTGCCCCTTTGGGCGAGATCGAGGAAGGTTTCGCCGCCTCGCTCAGCGCGGGCGACACCTTTCTGATCGGCGGCCAGATCGTCAAATACGAAGGGCTGCGGGAAATGACCGTAGAGGTCAGCCGTTCCGTCGCCAAGAAACCACGCGTCGCCACGTTCATGGGCACCAAATTCGCCACCTCGACCCAGCTCTCCGCCCGCGTGCAACGCATGTTCACCCAAGACAGCTGGCCCGAGCTGCCGCGCCACACGGCTGAATGGCTGACCCTGCAACGCGAAGTCAGCCAACTGCCGCAACCGGGCCGACTGCTGATCGAAAGCTTCCCCCATGAGGGCCGCGCCCAAACGGTCTTCTACGGCTTCGCCGGTCGCAACGCGCAGCAAACGCTCGGGCTGCTGCTGACAAAACGGATGGAGGAACTGGGCCTTAACCCCCTGGGCTTCGTCGCCACCGATTATGCCACCCTGATCTGGGGGCTGGATCCGGTCGATGACCCCGCCCCGCTCGTTGATGCCACAGCCCTGCATGACGGGTTGGACCATTGGCTGGCCGGCAATGCGGTGATGAAACGCACGTTTCGCGCCGCCGCCACGATCGCGGGGCTGATCGAACGGAACACCCCCCAAGCCCGTAAGTCTGGCCGGCAGGCGACCTTCAGCTCCGATATCCTGTATGACACTTTGCAGAAATACGAGCCCGATCACCTCCTGCTCGACATCACCCGCGAAGAGGCCCTGCGCGGGCTGGTCGACTTTGGCCGGATCGAGGAAATGCTGCATCGTATCAAGGGCCGGATAGACCACCGTATCCTCGACCGCGTCAGCCCGCTGTCCGCACCGCTGTTTCTTGAAATGGGCCGTGTGCCGGTTAAGGGGCAGGCGGAAGAGCGTCTGCTGGCCGAGGAATCCGCGCGGTTGATGGAAGCCTCCGGCCTCGCACAGATCACACCCGCGCCGGATAATATCCCCCTCAAACGGCGCTAGACGTGGCAATCGCTGCGCAGCTGAGTATTTTTGAAAGGGTGAATTAACTTTCGCTTAGGTATTTCGCGCCATGGTCACCCCGCGGTACAGGCTGGAGAGCCGATGACCGCAAAGGGTGAAGACGCCCCCACACCCCTCGGGATCAGGCGGGGGCGTCTTCCGCTTCACCCTTTTTCAAATACTCCTGCGCCCCGCCATAGGCGCGTCCATCGGCCAGCGCCCCTTGCGCCCGCGGACAAACTTGGTGATGAACGCAGCATGAACATCGGGTATGACTTCGACTTTTGCGGCGCGCGGCTGACGGCGCTTGGCTCTGGCGCTTTGTGGTGGGCAGATCACGGGCTGCTCTGCGTGTCCGACCTGCATCTTGGCAAAGCCGAACGGATTGCGCGGCGCGGCGGCACGGCGCTTCCCCCTTACGAGACGATGGACACGTTGACCCGGCTTGCGGCGGCGCTTGACCGTGTGCCCGCGCGCGTCGTGATGTGTCTGGGCGACAGTTTCGACGATCTGCACGCGGCCCACGCCCTGCCCGAGCCAGCGCAGCTGACGCTTGCGCAGTTACAGGCGGGGCGGCAGTGGCTGTGGGTAGAGGGCAACCACGACCCCGGCCCCGTCGAACTGGGGGGGCAGCATCTGGCCGAGCTTGTGATCGGCCCCTTGCAGTTCCGGCATATCGCGCAGGCAGGCGCGCAGGCCGAGGTTTCGGGGCATTATCACCCCAAGGCACGGCTGCGGCTGCGCGGGCGGTCGGTGACGCGTCCGGCCTTCCTCTATGACGACCGACGGCTGATCATGCCTGCCTTTGGCACCTATACCGGCGGGTTGTACAGTGACGCGCCGGTGCTACAGGCATTGATGGGTCCGCAGGCCTGCGCCATACTTACCGGACCGCAGCCCACCGCGATCCCCCTGCCGCGCTAATCGCAGCCAAGGGGCCGGCTATCCATGTTGAAAGAGCCCCTATGACCCCTCAAGAAATCGCCCGCATCCGCGACAGCTTTGACGCACAATCGATGATGCAGACCCTCGGCGCTGAGCTCAGCGATGTGTCGAAGGGGCTCATCCGGATCGAGGCACCGATCCTGCCCGGCACGCGCCAGCAGCAGGGGTTTGGCCACGCGGGGCTGACGTTCTCTATCGGGGACAGCGCTGCGGGCTATGCCGCGCTGACGACACTGCCCTTGGAGTCCGAAGTCGTCACCGCAGAGATCAAGATCAACCTGCTGGCCCCCGCCCGAGGAGACCGGCTGATCGCGATTGGCAAGGTGGTGAAACCGGGCAAGCGGCTTTGTGTGGTCACGGCCGAGGTCTTTGCCCAAACCGGCGACCAGCAGGTGCTGATCGCCTTGCTTCAGGGCACGATGGTGCCGGTGCCAGCGACGGTGGACTAGGCCGTCAGCCCTTCGGGTTCGGGCAGGTCATTGGCACGGCAGCAGGCCGTAACCGTATTAGCCAGCAGGCAGGCGATCGTCATCGGGCCTACGCCCCCCGGCACCGGGGTGATCGCACCGGCCACCTTGGCGCAGCTGTCAAAATCCACATCCCCGACCAAACGGGTCTTGCCTTCACCGCGCTCTGGCGCGTCGAGACGGTTGATGCCCACGTCGATGATTGTAGCCCCCGGTTTGATCCAGTCGCCCGGCACCATCTCGGGGCGGCCCACGGCAGCGATCACGATATCAGCGCGGCGCACGACTGCGGCAAGGTCTTTGGTCCGCGAATGTGCGATGGTCACGGTGCAGCTGTCGTTGAGCAGAAGCTGGGCCATAGGTTTGCCGACGATATTGCTGCGCCCGATCACGACTGCATCCATCCCCGACAGGGTGCCGTGGTGGTCGCGCAGCATCATCAGACAGCCAAGCGGCGTGCAAGGCACCATGGATTTCTGCCCCGTGCCCAACAGACCGACGTTCGAGATATGAAACCCGTCGACATCCTTGGCCGGATCAATCGCGCTGATCACAAGGTCTTCGTTGAGGTGATCGGGCAAGGGGAGCTGTACGAGGATACCGTGGATCGTGTCATCGTTGTTCAGCGTGTCGATCAGGGTCAGAAGCTCCGCCTCTGATGTGGACTCCGCCAGCCGGTGTTCGACCGATTTCATGCCCACTTCGTTGGTCATCTTGCCCTTGGATTTGACATAAACCTCGGAGGCAGGATCGGCCCCGACCAGCACCACGGCCAGCCCCGGCGTGATCCCGTGATCGTCCTTCAGCCGCGTGACGTGCTGGGCGACCTGCCCCCGCACCTGTGCTGCAAATGCCTTGCCGTCGATGATCGTCGCTGTCATGGGGACCGTCCTTTGTCTGTTGTGGCGCTGGTATCACCTGCCACAGCAGGCGAAGGCGCGAAGGGGCGACCCTCCGCGCCCTGTTCATACGCGCTTAGAACAGACCTTCAACATCGCCGATGTCATTGAGACGAATATTTTCGGCAGAAGGCACCCGTGGCAGGCCCGGCATGGTCATAATCTCACCGCAGATGGCCACGACAAAGCCCGCGCCGGCAGACAGGCGCACCTCGCGCACGGGGATGGTAAAGCCGGTTGGCGCGCCGCGGGCTTCGGGATCGGTGGTAAAGCTGTATTGCGTTTTGGCCATACAGACCGGCAGATCGCCATATCCCTGCTCTTCCCAGTCTTTCAACTGGTTGAGGATCTTCTGGTCCATCACCGCCCCATCCGCGCGATAGATCTTTGTGGCGATGGTGTTGATCTTATCGGCCAGTGGCATCGCGTCGGGGTAGAGCGTGGCGAATTCCGCCTGGCCCTTATCGATCGTCTCGACCACTTTCTCGGCAAGTTCGGCAGAGCCAGCGCTGCCCAATTCCCAGTGGCGTGACAGCACGGCCTCGGCCCCTTGCGAGGCGACATAGTCTTTGACCGCCTGCACCTCTGCGTCGGTGTCGGTGACGAAATGGTTGATCGCGACGACGACGGGCACGCCAAAGGATTTCAGGTTCTCGATATGGCGGCCAAGGTTGGGGCAACCGGCCTGCACGGCGTCGACGTTTTCAGCGCCCAGATCGGCCTTGGCCACGCCGCCGTTCATCTTCATCGCGCGCACCGTGGCCACGACCACGACGCAGGACGGTGCAAGCCCCGCCTTGCGGCATTTGATGTTGAGGAACTTCTCGGCCCCCAGATCGGCACCAAAGCCCGCCTCGGTGACCACATAATCCGCCAGCTTCAGCGCGGTGGTGGTCGCGATGACAGAGTTGCAGCCATGCGCAATATTGGCGAAAGGCCCGCCATGCACGAAAGCGGGGTTGTTTTCCAGCGTCTGTACAAGGTTCGGCTGCATCGCGTCTTTGAGCAGCACGGTCATCGCGCCATCCGCTTTGATATCGCGCGCATAGATCGGCTTACGCTCGCGGGTATAGGCGACGATCATGTCGCCAAGACGTTTTTGCAGGTCGTTCAGGTCTTTGGCCAGACAAAGGATCGCCATGACTTCGGATGCGACGGTGATGTCGAACCCGGCCTCGCGGGGGAAACCGTTCGACACACCGCCCAAGGACGCCGTGATCTGGCGCAGGGCGCGGTCGTTCATGTCGACGACGCGGCGCCAGACGACGCGCCGCAGGTCGATCTCTAGCGCGTTGCCCCAATAGATGTGGTTATCGATCATCGCGCTGAGCAGGTTATGCGCCGAGGTGATGGCGTGGAAGTCACCGGTGAAATGCAGGTTCATCTCTTCCATCGGGACGATCTGCGCATAGCCGCCCCCCGCGGCCCCGCCCTTCATGCCGAAGTTCGGACCAAGGGACGCCTCGCGGATACAGACGGCGGCATTCTTGCCGATGCGGTTCAACCCGTCGCCCAGACCGACGGTGGTCGTGGTTTTCCCCTCGCCCGCGGGGGTGGGGTTGATCGCGGTGACGAGGATCAGCTTGCCATCGGGACGGTCCTGCACCGAGTTGATGAACTTTTGCGACACCTTCGCCTTGTCATGGCCGTAGGGCAGCAGATCATCGCTGCTGATGCCCAGCTTTTGCCCGATCTCCTGAATGGGGCGTTTGCTGGCTTCGCGTGCGATTTGGATGTCGGATTTAAAGGTCATATGTCCTCCCTGATGCGCCGTCGGCGTTCTATGTTTCTTATGTCCTCAATACGCCTGTGAGGGCATGGGCAGAGGGGGCAATTCCGACATATCCGGCGCTTGATGCGGCGATCCGGCGGGTGTGTCGCTGATTTGAGCATGGCGGGTCGCTGTGACCCCGCGCCCCATTGGGCCTAGCCGTGCTGCCACGCTGGCTGGTCGGGGATGAACAGGCGCAGCGTATCACCGACGCGCAGTAGCCCCTCGCGTTCGATCCAGGCGGTCACCCCGCGACGGTTCTCGGCCGCGGCCTTGAACTTGGGACCGTGGCCGGGGCTGTCTTGTTCGATCTCGCGACCGGGCAATACGCAGGGGCGGTTTTCGGTATCAATCGTGATCGTCGCACCCGAGGCAGCCTGCAGCCGCGCATTGGGCGGCACATGGGTGAAATCGGGGATGCCCTTGATCACCATCGACGTGCCAAGATGCATGGGGTCCAGTGTCTCCATGCCCATGTCGGACGCGATCAGGGCCATTTCTTCCGCAGACAGGATCGACAGCTGGCGCACGTTCCGGATCTCGGTGCCCTTGGGATAGAGGTTCGTGACCCGCACACAGGACGCGCGGGTCAGCCCCGCGTGCACGTCATCCTCGAAACCGGCGTAGCTGGCGAAAGCTTCGCTCCGGGGTTCGGCGCTGATGCCCTTGGCCAGCTTGGGCACCACACCAAGCCATGTGATCGTTGCGGTAAAATCGGTTTCTTTCATCGTCGGCATGACCGGCATCCTTTCGCGCTGCGTTGTCCGTAACCTGCGCAAAGCCGCGGCAAAAGAAAAGGCCCCGCGGGTGCAGGGCCTTTGCTTTCGTATTCTGGTGATCAACGCCTAGGCGTCAGACGCTTGGCTCTGGCTCCATCCCGCTTGGCGGAGGCGTCTTTTTGCCTTTGGCCTTGGGGATCGCGGTCAGGCTTGGCTTGTCCGTGCCACTGGTGTCTTCGCCGTCCGGATCTTGGGGCGGTTTGCCTTCCATGACGCGTTTGATCTCTTCGCCGGTGAGGGTCTCATACTCCAGCAGACCTTGGGCCAGACGTTCGAATTCTTCCTCGTGGTCGGTGATCATTTTGAAGGCGCGGTCGTAGCCTTCGTCGATGATGCGCTTCACTTCGGATTCGATCAGCTCTTTCGTGGCCGCAGACACGCTGAACCCGCCCGCGCCGCCGTTGGCTTGGTACCCAGCAGCCGCTTCCGAATAGTCGATGTTGCCGACCTTGTCGGACATGCCCATGCGCATCACCATGCCACGCGCCAACTGGCTGGCCTGCATGATATCGCCCATCGGGCCCGACGACACGGTTTCAGCGCCATATTTGAAGATCTCAGCCGCTTTGCCCGCCATGGTCATGGCGATCTTTTGCTCGGCTTCGTCCTTGAACATCTGCAGCTTGTCCATTTCGGGCAGGCTCATCACCATACCCAAGGCACCGCCGCGCGGAATGATCGTGGCCTTATAGACAGGGTCGCATTTCGGCAGCTTGATCCCGACGATGGCGTGACCGGCTTCGTGGTAGGCGGTCTTTTCCTTCTGGTCCTGCGTCAACACCATCGACCGGCGCTCGGCACCCATCATGATCTTGTCTTTCGCGGCCTCGAAATCCATCATCGCGACAAAGCGACGGCCCACGCGTGCGGCGGTCAGCGCGGCCTCGTTCACGAGGTTCGCCAGATCCGCACCCGAGAAACCGGGCGTACCGCGCGCGATAATGCGCAGGTCTACGTCAGGGCCAAGCGGTGTCTTGCGCGCATGCACCCCAAGGATTTTCTCGCGGCCTTTGATGTCGGGATTGCCCACGGTAACCTGACGGTCAAAGCGGCCCGGACGCAGCAAGGCAGGGTCCAGCACGTCTTTGCGGTTGGTCGCGGCGATGATGATCACGCCTTCGTTCGCCTCAAAGCCGTCCATCTCGACCAGCAGTTGGTTCAACGTCTGTTCACGCTCGTCGTTGCCACCACCATAGCCCGCGCCACGGGACCGGCCCACGGCGTCAATCTCATCAATGAACACAATGCAGGGCGCGTTTTTCTTGGCCTGTTCGAACATATCGCGCACGCGGCTGGCACCCACACCAACGAACATCTCTACAAAGTCGGAGCCCGAGATGGTGAAGAACGGCACACCCGCCTCGCCAGCAATCGCACGCGCCAGCAGTGTTTTACCCGTACCGGGAGGGCCCTCAAGCAGCGCGCCTTTGGGGATCTTGCCGCCCAAACGGCTGAACTTTTGCGGGTTGCGCAGGAATTCGACGATCTCTTCCAGTTCTTCCTTCGCCTCGTCGATGCCCGCCACGTCGTCAAACGTCACACGACCGTGTTTTTCGGTCAGCATCTTGGCCTTGGACTTGCCGAACCCCATCGCCCCGCCTTTGCCACCGCCCTGCATGCGATTCATGAAATAGATCCATACACCGATCAGCAGAAGGATGGGCAACAGCGACATCAGGAAGGTCTGGAAACCGGATTGCTGCTGGGGCTCAGCGCGCACAGGGATGTCCTTGGACATCAGCAGGCTGGTGACCTCGGCGTCTTCGGGCCGGATCGTGACATAGTCACTGCCATCGGCACGACGGAAACGGACCTGTTCACCATCAAGCGTGACGTTGCGCACGTCCCCTGCTTCGACAGCGGTCACAAATTCGGAATAGCTGATTTCACGGCTTTGCAGCCCGCCAGTCGAGCCGCTGAACAGATTGAACAGCGCCAAAACCAAAAGCATCAATACAACCCAAAAGGCGAGATTGCGCATATTACCCAAAGGAAAGTCTCCTACATCCGGGGGACGGCACCAAACACAGCGCCCAATGCGTGTAAGATAGACACGATCGGCGCATGTTCAATGCGTCATATGTGCGGCGAAAAAGGCATCTTCGCCGCGTTCGAGCACTGCTTGCCAGTTTTGCGACCGACCGACAAGGGGGGCAGCGACCAGTTCCGCGCCCTGCCACACCGCCGGAGAGGACAGCAACACGCCGCGCGGCACGCCCAAATCGCGCCAATCAGCAAAGCTGCGCAGCCCCTCAGCACCCAAGGCACGAATTGCCATTTGCGTGTTGGACGCAGGCGTATCGCCGCAAGGTTCCAGACGCCAGCGGCCGTCCCAGAGTGCGCCGACGGGCGCATCAACCGCTCGCACCGCCTGCAACTCTCTGTAAATCCACAGTTTATCGCGTTTCAGACGCAGCTCACACCCCTGCACGGTCGCGGCACCGGCAGCATCAAGCGCTGTCAGCACCTCTGCCACGGCGCTGCTGCGTGGGGCGTAGGTGGCACCGTTGATCCAAGCGATCGTATGGGTCAGCAATCGGCGGCGTGTCTCTTTCGGGAGGCCACACAGCGCCTGCCAGTCAATCGCCACGGCACCGCATTGAACGTGGGCATGGGCGCGCGCGGCGGCAAACATCTGCGCGTCAAGCGCGGTACGGGCGTCGGCAAGGTGGCGCGAGACATCGGCAAGGGCGGCAGAATCAACGCCCAGATCGGTCAGCACCGCCAGCGCCTTGCGGATGCGCACCCGCGCAAAGCTGTCATCCTCGTTGCTGGGGTCGTCGACCCAAGTCACCCCGCGACGCGTCAGATGCGCGCGCAGGTCGGCGCGTCGGGCGTTGAGCAAGGGCCTGTGCCAACGCATGCCGTGACGGTCGAAAATCGCAGGCATGGCGGATAGCCCGTCGACCCCTGCCCGGCGCCCCAAACGCATCACGAAAGTCTCTGCCAGATCTTCGGCGGTATGCCCAATGCAGACAGCGCCAATGCCCTGCCCCCGTGCCCAATCCGCCAACAACCGGTAACGCGCCTTGCGGGCCTCGTTCTGCAAATTGCCGCTGTGATCCCAGCCCGTCCATCTCAACGTGTCATGCGGAACGCCAAGCGCGCGACACTGGCCGGCGACCATCGCGGCTTCGCGGGCGGCCTCGGGTCGCAAGCCGTGATCCACGGTCGCTGCGTGCAGCGCGATCCCGCGGCTGCGGGCATAGTCTTTCAGAAGATGTAAAAGCGCGACAGAGTCGCCGCCCCCCGACACCGCCACACCCAATACGGGCGGCGGCGCGGGGTCAAAGCTGGCGGCGATGCTCTGCGCCAGCGGGTCGGTCATCGGATCACTGGCAGGCAAGCACGCTGCGTTCGGATTGTGCCTGCGCGACGAAGGGGCTTGTGGGGAAGCGCGATGCGACTTCGCCCAAGGTCACGCAGGCTTCTTGGGTTTGGCCCAAGGCCCCCAAAGAGCTGCCAAGCTGGTACAGTGCTTCTGCCGCGACAGGCCCCGCGGGATCGGCGCTAAAGCTTGCCAGATAGGCGCGTGCCGCTTCGCGGGTATCCCCCAGGCCGTCCAGCGCGTCGCCGCGCCGCAGGTCGGCTTCGGGGCCTAGCGGTCCGCCCGGGTAGGTCTGATTGAAGGTCGCAAACTGGTCTGCGGCGCTGCGAAAGTCACCGTCAGCGAGCGCCGCCTTCGCCCGCTCGAAATCTATTTTTTCACCCACCGCAAGTTCTGCGGTATTGGTGGGGGTAGAGGTATTGGCCAATGGGTCCGCTGGTGCGGGCACGGGCGTGGCGGGTGCCATGGTCGCGGGCATCTCGCCCCCGCCAAGGGTAGAGGTCTGGCCGAGGCTGCCCACATCGCCGCCTTCAAGCTCCACGAGCCGGAATTCCAGATCACCGATCCGGTTGGTCCCATCGGTGACCACGCGGTTGATCCGGTTTTCCAGCTCTTCGGTTTTAGAGGTCAGGCGCTGCAGTTCGCTTTCCATTGCATTGACGCGTTCGAGCACCGACCCACCGGTCACGGCAACGCTCGCGCCGCCCGTGGTGGACAGTTCCCGGCGCAGCTTTTGCACCTCGACGTTCAGTACCGTCAGCTCCTGACGCACATCCGCCAAAGTCTGCGCATCCTGCGCCTGCGCCGCGACCGGCCCAAAGGCCAGTCCAAGCGCTACAATCAAAGCAAACCGCATATTAAAATCCTAACCTAACGTAGACGACTTAGCTGGTCAGACCGCCCGCAAGTACGGTCACGGCCCGACGGTTCTTGGCATAGCATGCCTCGCTCGAACAGACTTCGATCGGGCGTTCCTTACCATAGCTTACAACGCGAAGACGGCTGGCGGCGATCCCGCGCGAGATCAAATATTCGCGCGCGGCATTGGCACGGCGTGCGCCAAGCGCAAGGTTATATTCCCGTGTGCCCTGCTCGTCCGCGTGACCTTCGATCACGGCTTGATAGTCGGTGTTGGTGTTCAACCATGCCGCCTGACCGTCCAATGTCGCTTGGCCTTCGGGGGTCAGGTTGGATTGGTCCACCAAGAACAACACGCGGTCACCAACGGCTTCTTGGAAATACGCGGTGGAGGCCGGGTCGTTCGCGCTGCCGGGGATAATGCCCCCGTTCAGACCTGCGCCATTCGCGGCACCGTTGTTCATGCCGTCCGCGCCAAAGCGGTCAGGGTTGGTACAGGCCGATACGGCCAGGGCTGCGATCAATAGAGTTGCGGTGAGAATGCGGTTCATGGACTGTGCCTTTTTGACGATAGCATTTTGGTGTGTCTGTTGTGTCGGTGTTACCATAGTGCCTTGGTATTGGGAAACACCAAGGCACTATGGCTGTTGTTTACTTCTGAAGCGGCGACCAAGACGGGTCCGATCCGCCCTCTTGGGTGCGCACAGGCTTGAGGTTCCGGCCCGAGATATCGACGGAATAGAGCGACGATGCCCCGCCTGCCCCTTGGGTTTCCCGTGCGAACATGATGACGCGGCCGTTTGGGGCCCATGTGGGGCCTTCATCCAGGAACGACGCGGTCAGCAGACGTTCTTCCGATCCGTCCAGCCGCATCACGCCGATGTGGAACCGGCCCTTGTTCTGCTTGGTAAAGGCCACCAGATCGCCGCGCGGCGACCAGACCGGCGTGCCATACCGCCCTTCGCCAAACGAGATCCGCGTCGCCTCGCCGCCTGTTGCTGGCATGATATACAGCTGCTGCGACCCCGAACGGTCGCTCTCAAAAACGATCCGGCTGCCGTCTGGCGAATAGCTGGGCGCAGTTTCGATCGCAGGTGTGTTGGTCAGCCGTGTCGACTGGCCGGTGTTGATATCCATCGTGTAGATATCAGTATTCCCGCCTTGGGTCAGCGAATAGACAACCGTATTGCCGGACGGAGAGAACCGCGGCGCAAAGCTCATGGTGCCTTCGGCGCTTTCCAGCACGCGACGCTGCACCGACCCGATGTCGAGCACATAGATCCGCGGGAAGCCGCTTTCGTAGCTGGTGTAGAGGATACGATCCCCCGAGGGCGAGAACCGCGGCGCCAGCACGATGGACGAGCTGTCGGTCAGATAGCGCACATTGGCCCCATCGTAATCCATCACAGCCAGCCGTTTCGCGCGGTCGTCCTTGGGCCCCGTCTCAGAGACATAGACGACGCGGCTGTCGAAATAACCACCTTCGCCCGTGATACGCGAATAGACGGCATCCGCCACCTTATGCGCCATGCGACGCCAGCCATCGACCGTGCCCGCAAACTGCAAGCCCGACCCCAGCTCGGCCCCCGAGAACACGTCGTACAGACGGAACTTCACGTTCAGCGTATTGCCCGACACGCTGACGGCACCGGTGATCAGCGCCTGCGCGTTGATCGCCTTCCAGTCAGCATATTGGATCGGCGCATTAAAATCGCTCACGTTCGAGATATAGGCGCTTGCCGGCACTTCGCGGAACAAACCGGAGCCGACAAGATCTTCGGACACGACCCGCGCTAGATCGACCGCCATCTGCCCCGCGTCCCCGCTTTCGGGCTGAAAACTGGGCACGGCAAAGGGCAAGGGTTCAATCACACCTTCGGTAATCTCGATCCGCAATGGTCCATCCTGCGCCTGCGCGACCGAGGCAACACCGCCGATAAGCGCGAGACAGAGGCTCAGAATTCGTACAATCATTTGATGCGCATCCTTTCAGGATTAAAGGTCATCTCAATATTCTGCCATTGACCGAATTTTTCTACAGGAAGCTGATACCCGCGCGCGCCGCAGCGGATAATTGCCCGCCGTGCGGCCTCGAACGCCTGATTGGCAGCCCCCTGTGATCCGCCCGAACTGCTGGTCATCTTGATCGAATTGGTCTGTGGCGTGCCATCTTGGTTCATTGCGACACTCACCACTACAGTAGTGCGCAATGCCTCGGAGGAAAGAGACCCCACGTTCCAGCACGACGATACTGCCACGCGCAGCGATTCTTTCTCGCCAGCTGACAATGGCGGGCCAGAGGGGGCCGCCGGAGTCGCAGGCGCGTCGGTCTCTCCCATGGCCTCGGCGAGGGCGGCTGCCACGGCGTCCTTATCCGTTGTCGGTTCGGGCGTCGGCTTGGGGGCCTCTGGCTTGGGTGTTTCCGGCTTCGGTGTGGCGGGCTTTGGTGTGGCGGGCTTTGGCGCTTCGGGTTTCGGCGTCTCCACGGGTGCCTCTGCCACCTGCGGCGCAGGCGGTGTAGGGCGGCGGGCCGGAGGGCGTGCGGATTGGGTCGGCGACGCTTTGGGCGCTTCCGTTGCTTCGGTCACAATCTGCGTTGTGGCTTCTTCGGGGGCGGTGGCTTCCTGTGCCTCTTCCACGACCTTCTCTGCCGGCGCATCCGGTGTCGCGGCCTCGCGCAGCACATCATCGGTGCGCGCCTCGGGATCCGGGGCCTCTACAGGTTCGGGGGCCACACGCTCTACAGGGCGCGGCACGGCGACGGGTGCTTCCTCTGGCGTCAGAACGGCGACATCGGCAGGCGGCTCGGGCAGCTCGGGGGCCTGATCGCTCACGTCCTCCGAGGGGGGCGGTGCGATGGGTTCGGGCTCTGGCACAGGCTCCGGTTCCGGGGCGGGCTCGGGCTCCGGCGCAGGCTCAGGGGTCGGTTCTGGTTCGGGGGCGGGTTCCGGTTCAGGGGCAGGCTCGGGCTGCGCCGCGGCCTCCGCCTGCGCGGATTGCGCTGCGGCGACCATCTCGTCATATTGCGCGGCAGAGATCACCGACACTTCCTGCATCTCCACAGGGTCGCTGTGCGAGGTAAAGATATTCCCCAGCAACAGCCAGCCGATGAGCCCCAAGTGACCCGCGCCAGAGATGTACTGCCCCTTGTGCATGGTTACCCGCCTGACGCGCCTGTGCCGTCCAACTTCGGCCCGCCGGTTTCAGTCACCAGACCAATGTTGCTAAAGCCACCTGCGTTCAGCGCCCCCATGACTTCCATGATCGAGGCATAGGGCACGGCCCCATCCGCACGCAGGAACACGCGATCGCTCGCACGCTCCGCCGAAATGGCACGCAGCTTGGCAACCAGATCATCACGCCCGGTCTCTGTCTTCTGGATCTGCACGGACCCGTCCGCCAGAACGGTCACGGTCAACGGCTCCTCCTGCTCGGACGGCAGGGCGGTGGCCGCTGTTTTCGGCAACTCAACCGGCACGCCAACCGTCAGCAAAGGTGCCGCGACCATAAAGATGATCAAGAGCACCAGCATCACGTCAACGAAGGGCGTGATGTTGATCTCTGCCATCGGCTGCGCACGACCGCGACGGCGACCACGGCCACCCCCGCCCTGCTTTTTCATCACCCCACCTGCCATGGCTCAGCTATCCAGCTGACGGCTGAGGATGGTGGCGAATTCATCGGCAAAGGCTTCGTAGCCGCCCAAAATACGGTCTGAATCCGCGCTCAGCTTGTTATAGAAGATAACCGCGGGAATAGCCGCCAAAAGGCCGATACCTGTGGCCAGAAGCGCCTCGGCAATACCGGGGGCGACGACGACAAGGCTGGTGTTTTGCTGGGCCGCAATCTCGATGAAAGAGTTCATGATCCCGAACACGGTCCCGAACAGACCGATGAATGGCGCGGTAGACCCGGTGGTCGCCAGCACGGGCAAGCCCTTTTGCAGACGCTCTGCCTCTTTGGCAATCGCCACATCCATGCTGCGGTCGATCCGCGCGGTGGCACCGGGGATCAGCCCGCCATCCTCACGATGCGACCGACGCCATTCCGTCATACCGGCGGCGAAAATCTTTTCTGCGGCCCCATCCGGATCCGGCCCGATCGTGTCATACAACCCGTCCAGTGGCTCGCCCGACCAGAATGCTTGGTCAAACCGCTCTGCCTCGGCTTTGGCGTGGCGGTACTGGATCATCTTTTGAATGATGATCGACCAAGACCAGAAGGACGCGACGATCAGCATGATCATCACGAGTTTTACGGTAATCGTTGCGCGGAGAAATAGACCCAAGAGCGAGAAATCAATCTCGCTTGCCGCCGCCAGCGTTTCTGCTTCCATCGGTTCTGCTCTTTTTGTTGCGCCCAAAAGGGGCTTCATCTGCCTCAACGGCCCTGTTTTCCAAGGCGCTATTTGGCACAAGCTTAGCCGAGTGCAATATCTATTGCTAGGATTATGGGGCCAATCCGCCTGCTAGACGGGGATTGAGCGAAGTTTCGCTGGCAATCGGCAGGGTTTGCCTGACGCCGCGATACAAACAATCGTAACCACCGCCCGAAACAGGACCGTATCGCCGCGTTTGACCTCTTGCTGCATCTCCATGCGGGCCGGCGTGATCGACGTGGCCCATGTCTCTACATCAAGCATATCGTCGAATACCGCAGGCTGAATGTAATCCGCCTCGACCCGCCGCACGGCAAAGACCACGCCTTCGGCCTTCATGGCCAGCTGGTCGATGCCCATCTCGCGCACCCAGTCACTGCGCGCCCGTTCGATATAGCGCAGGTAATTCGCGTAATAGACGATCCCCGCCATATCGGTGTCTTCATAGTAAACGCGGATCGGCAGACGATGGGTCATTGCGCCGCCCCCACCCGCGCGAACAAACGCAAGGCATGGGACGGGTCCTGCGCTGCTACAGGCATCACGGGGTCATAGGCCGCACGCAACAGCGCCGCCACCTCTGGCTTCAGGATCGTCGCTCCCTCGTGCAGCGCCAGTGGCGACACCTCGCGGAACGCAGTATCAGACCATAACAAGAAAGACTGCACGATCTGCCCCAGTGCTAGGGCCTGAGCGGGCATCGCGCTCAGTTGCTCGTCCATGCGCAGAAAGACGAAACATGCCTTGATGGCGCCTGTCTCGTCAAAGCGGAACAGACGATACTGATTGGCCCCCGCCGCATCCAGCTTTTTCACCAACGGGCCAAGATCAGGCACCAGACGGTCCAGATCGGGCACCTCCAACAGCTCTGCCCAATCCTTGAAAAGGAACATCATCAGATTGCTGCCAAGTTCGGGGTCAGTCTCTGACATGCTGTGCCCCGCCAACTGACAGACCGCCTCGATCGCGCTTTTGACCACGGTCAGCGTCGCATCATCCACGCCAAAAACCACAGGAGCCAGAGGGCGGCCCCAACGGGCAAAGGCATAGCTGTCGTCGCTTCGGGTAAACAGCGCTTCGATCTCTTGTGGTGTCATCTCAACTTCCAAATGGTCTTAAATCCTCGCCGAAGGCATCCCTGCCCTCAGCCAAACAAATCGCTTTGGGGTTTGGGCGGAGCCATCCCCAGATGCGTCCAGGCTTTCTGCGCCAACATCCGTCCCCGCGGCGTGCGCTGGATCAGCCCTTGTTGCAGCAGATAAGGCTCGATCACCTCTTCCAGCGCATCACGGGATTCTGACAGCGCCGCCGACATGGTTTCGATCCCGACCGGTCCACCCTGATAATTCTCGGCGATCAGACGCAGATAGCGGCGGTCGGCCCCGTCCAGCCCCAGCTTGTCGACGCCAAGACGGGTCAGCGCCATATCCGCCAGCGCGCGGGTCACGCGGCCGTCGCCTTCGACCACGGCGAAATCCACAACGCGGCGCAGCAGACGGCCCGCGATACGCGGGGTGCCACGAGCGCGTTTGGCGATCTCGCGTGCGCCCCCCTCATCGGCGGGGGCCCCCAGCTTGCGGGCATTGCGATCGACGATGATGAACAACTCATCCTCGGTATAGAACTGCAAACGCGTCGGGATGCCGAAACGGTCGCGCAGCGGCGTGGTCAACAGCCCCATGCGCGTTGTCGCGCCCACCAGCGTGAAGGGCTGCAGCTCGATCCGCACGGTGCGCGCGGCGGGGCCTTCGCCGATCACCAGATCCAGTTCAAAGTCCTCCAACGCGGGATACAGAACCTCTTCCACCGCTGGGTTCAGACGGTGGATTTCGTCGATGAACAACACGTCGCGGGCTTCGAGGTTGGTCAGGATCGCCGCCAGATCGCCGGCCTTGGCCAGCACAGGGCCAGAGGTCATGCGGAACCCGACCCCAAGCTCGCGCGCCATAATCTGCGCCAGCGTGGTCTTCCCCAATCCGGGCGGGCCGTGGAACAGCGTGTGATCCATCGCCTCGCCCCGCTGCTTAGCGGATTGGATGAACACCTTGAGGTTGGCCCGCGCCTCGGCCTGACCGACGAATTCATCCAGCATCTGCGGGCGCAGGGCGCGGTCTATATCACCGGGCTGCGGGTCCGGCCGCAAAGTTGGGTCACTGTCGATCATCAAATATCCAAGCAAGGTTCATACGGACGGCCATGCGGCTATGCGCATCCTATCCTTTGGGGGCAAGCAGTTTCAACGCCGCGCGGATCAGCTGCGGTGTCTCGGCCTCTGGCATCTCTCCGGCGGCTTGCGCCACGGCCCCTGCCGCATCGCCCGGACCATAGCCGAGGTTGCCAAGCGCCGACAGCGCCTCTGCCTGCGCGGACTGGTTCGGCGGAGCCACGGGGCGGCGTTTGGGGGCGGCGGTTTCGATCACCTCTGCTGCGGCTTCGACCTCGCCATGCGCTTCGGCCAGCGAACCGGTCATCGCCATCACCCCCGGAGCCTTATCCTTGAGGTCCAGCACCACGCGCTGCGCAATTTTGGGACCGACGCCCTTGGCCACTTTGACCGCGTTCCAGTCGCCAAGCGCGATGGCGCGGCTGACACCATCTGGCCCAAGCGCGCCCAGAATGGCGAGCGATGCCTTGGCCCCCACCCCCTGAACAGAGGTCAGCAACCGGTGCCATTCCTTTTCCGCCAACGTCTGAAAGCCGAAAAGCTGCATAAGGTCTTCGCGCACCACCAGATCGGTGAAAAGCGCCACAACCTCGCCCACGCCGGGCAGCGCGGCCATCGTCCGGTCTGAGCAATAGACCAGATAGCCAACGCCACGCACGTCGATCAGCAAATGGTCCGGCGCGCGATAATCAATACGTCCTGTGATCTTGCCAATCATGCGCTTGCCCTTGCGACGGCCTGCGCCAAGGTCGACGCCCCCCCGTGATGCGCGTGACAGATCGCGATCGCCAACGCATCCGCGGCATCGGGGCCGGCAATCTCTGCCCCCGGCAATTGCATGCGTACCATATGAAGCACCTGCCCCTTATCCGCGTGGCCGACGCCAACAACCGTTTTCTTGACCGTATTGGGCGCATATTCACCAACCGCCAGCCCCGCCTGCGCAGGCACCAGCATCGCGATCCCCCGCGCCTGCCCCAGCTTGAGCGTCCCGGCACCGTCCTTGTTCACAAAAGTCTGTTCCACCGCCGCGGCATCGGGTCGATAGGTCACCATAATGCGCGTCAACTGCGCATGGAGCGACAAAAGGCGCGTGGCAAGATCGACCCCCTCGGACTGACAAATGCCGTTCGCCACATGGGTGATGCGGCTGCCGGCCACGTCGATGACGCCCCAGCCCATATTGCGCAAGCCCGGATCAATGCCGATTACCCGTATCATATGCCCATTATCCTCACGAATTTTCTTTTTCCAAGGCAGTAGCACGAAACGCGAACATCCACCAAGGTTTTTGCACCGCGCCACACAAAAGTCACAATTCAACCTGGAAGGTGGATTTCGGGGCGGGTTGCGACGCTCAAGACACTGAAAACGACCCCCGCGTCAGTGGCGGCAAACCCCTTATGCATAGGCGCTAAACCGCCAAATGCTGCTATGCAGCAAACGCAGAACACACATGCGCCGGTGGGTGTTGTGAAGTGTTTTCAATCTGCCTAATTGCACAGCGCACCGCCGGATAATCCGGCTTTTCTTTATTCAAGGATGGCTCCAATGGCTGTTTACTATACTACCCCAACCACCTACGGCACCGCCGCCGCTGTTAACCGCTTTTTCGCCCAACTTGGCGACGTTGTCGGCAGCATCATCAAATGGAACGACGCACGTGTCACACGCAACGCCCTGTCCGCGCTGTCCGACCGTGAACTCGACGATATCGGTCTGGTCCGTGGCGACATCGAACGCGTCGCGATGAACCACTTCATCCGCTAAGGGTCGATGTTTCATAGCGCCCAAGGGGCTGCCAACCCAAAGCACAAGCCACGCACATCTGAATGATCTGCGTGGCTTCATTTATTCTACGACAGTGAAATATGACGGTGCAGGCCACCGTTCCGCAGCGTCCCTATCCGCGAAAAACCGGCCCCAGCTTACGGGCAAGCGTTTGCGTCACCGGATCGACCTGCAAAACCCAAGCCCCTGCCTGTTCGATCACGGTGCCCTGCGCCAATGTGTCCAGCCTGCTGTCATAAGCCGTGGGGCCAATCGCCGCCAGAACGAACCCTTTGAAGCAGACGAACAGGACCACCAACGCGACCAGTAATTTGGTCGGAACCCGCAGGCTGCGCCGCGTCGGCCGCGCGACAACCAGCCCGTCGGCGCGGATGGTGGTGTAATAGCCCCGAGCGAGCTTGATATTCTTACTCTCTAAACTCTTTACGCGTGTCCCAAATTGTTGACGAGCATCAACCATGGCAGCCTCTAGTTGCTAAAGGCCCCCACCTCTCGCAAGGCCACAATAAAGCAAGAATGTGTCAAATTCTCTGCATTTCGACCTTGTTCATGGCGAAAAGTGACAAAGATTATGGCTTTTTCTGGACAGTCAGCGTTGTCCAGTCACCAATCACCTCTCGGTTGATCAGATTGATGCCAGATTGCGCATAAACCTCGATCACGTCATCCGCCTGTTCATTTAAAATGCCAGATAGAATCGCATAGCCCTCGGGGGCCAGCGCCTCGGCCATATCGGGGGCAAGTGCGACCAGCGGCCCTTTCAGGATATTGGCGAATACCAGATCGAAGGGCGCGCGCGATGCCAGTTCGGGATGGTCAAACCCCGCCGCTTCGACGCAGATCAGACGGTCGGTCAGATTATTCGCGGCCGCATTGGCGCGGGCCACGTCCACTGCGACCTCATCAATATCGCTGGCCAACACCGGGTTCGGCCAGATCCGTGCCGCCGCCATGGCCAGAACCGCCGTGCCGCAGCCGATATCCGCCACGTTCTGCCCGACCTTGCCGCCGTTCGCCAGCCGGTCCAACGCACGCAGGCAGCCCAACGTCGTGCCATGGTGCCCCGTTCCAAAGGCCATCGCCGCCTCGATCAACAGCGGCTCGCAACCTTCGGGGACCTTGTCAGCGTCATGGCTACCGTAAACAAAGAACCGGCCCGCCTCGACCGGCGACAGCTCGCGGCGCACATGGGCGACCCAGTCGGTTTCCGGCAGCTCTGACACGACAAATTCCTTCGCCCCCATAGAGGCCGCCAGCACCGCCAGCGCTGTCTCATCCGGGCTTTCCTCGAAATAGCCACCGACTTCCCACAGGCCCGAGCCGTCTTCCATCTCGAAAACGCCGACACCGGTGGGTTCCGGCACCAGCCGTTCCATCGCATCGCCCAATGCATAGGCGGGCTTGCGTCCTTCAAGGGTCGTCAAAGCTGTGAATGTTGGCATGGGAAACTCCGTCAGGATCGCCGATATCGCCGCGCGACGTCCGGCTATGTCAGGGGATGCTACTCGGCCGGGGCCGGCAGCGGATTGGAAAAGATCGTCTCGTGGCCCGGCACGGGATGGCGCGGGATCATCAGCGACAGCAACAGCGACACCAGCGCCATCCCCGCCGCAAGGAAAAACACCGCCGCGGGCGAGATCAGCCACAGCAACCCCAGCCCCACAGGCAGGAACACCGCCGCGATGTGGTTGATGGTAAAGGCCACCGCCGCCGTCGGCGCAATGTCGGCAGGGTCGGCGATCTTCTGGAAATAGGTCTTGAGCGCGAGCGCCAGCGCAAAGAACATGTGATCCAGCACATAAAGCGTCGCGGCCACCACCACGCCCCAGCCCAGATAATAGACGCCGCCATAGGCCAGAAACACGATAATCAGCCCGATGTATTCAAAGCTCAGCGTGCGGCGCTCTCCAAAGAAGCCGACAGCACGGCCCATCAGCGGGGCAAAGATCATATTGGCGATCAGGTTGATCAGATAGAGCAGGGTGATTTCATGCACATCAAAGCCAAAGCGTTCGACCATCATGAAGCCCGCAAAAACGACAAAGATCTGCCGCCGCGCGCCAGACATGAATTGCAGCGCATAATACAACCAGTACCGCTTGCGCAGCACCATCTTCTTGACTTGTGGTGTCGGGGCCTCGAACTGCGGATAAGCCACCAGCGCCACCAATGCGATCACCGCCGTCACGCCGCCGCCAATCAAGTAGACAATGTTATAGGACAGCGACAAGGTATCCCACAGCGCCATGATCGCCAGATAGGCGACCAGCGTCGCCGCCGACCCCGCCGCCATCAGCCAGCCAATCATGCGCGGCGCGTCCTCGATCTTGAGCCACTGCAGCTGCAGCGACTGGTTCACCGTCTCGTAATAGTGAAACCCGATAGAGCTGAGCATGGTGATCGTCAGGATACCGCCCATCGACGGGAACCACGCGGTCAGCGCCGTCGCCACCCCCAGCAGCACCAGCGACACCAATCCTAGCACCTGTTCGCGCACGAACAGGATAATCGCGATCACGCCGACCGCCAGAAAGCCCGGTATCTCGCGCACCGTATGCAGCAACCCGATGTCTGATCCGTCGAACCCTGCGACCTCGATCACAAAGTTATTCAGCAGCGCCGACCATGTGTTGAAGGCAATCGGCATCGCGAGCGCCATAAGGAACAGCAGCGCCACGGGGCGGCGCCAGAACGGTTGATGCTTGGCATCTTCAAGGGTCACATATTGGGTCATGGGCAATTCCTTACCCCCGTTCCCGCCCCTTGACGAGATCAAATCACCCGCCCCACGCGCGTGGTCCGCGCAACCGCGCCTTCCAAATGGCCCAAAATCCTCGCCGAAGGCCGTTTGCCCCGCTGGGGCAAGCGCGTCGCACTGCTAATAAAAACTCTGCGGGTCGATATCGACGGCGATGCGCGCGTCATTCTTCAACCGCAGCTGTGCGACCCATTTCGCCAATGCCTCTTGCAAGGGGGCGGCCTTTTCGGCCTTGACCAACAGCCGCACCCGATGGCGTCCGCGCACCCGTGCGATTGGCGCGGGCGCAGGCCCATACACCTGCGCGCCGACGGCCCGCAGCGGCCCATCCTGCCGCGCCAGCTGGTTGCCCGCATCAAACAGCGCGGCCACATCGGGGCCGCTCAGGATGATGCCCGCCATCCGGCCATAGGGCGGCACGCCGGCATGGCGGCGCTCTCCGGCTTCGGCTTTCCAGAACCCCTCCTCATCCCCTGCCAGAATGGCGCGGATCACGGGGTGATCCGGCTGAAAGGTCTGCAACAGCGCGGTGCCCGGAGCCTCTGCCCGTCCGGCGCGCCCTGCGACCTGCCGCATCAGTTGATAGGTTCGCTCTGCCGCACGCAGGTCCGATCCCATCAGCCCCAGATCCGCGTCGATGACCCCCACTAGCGTGAGGTTGGGAAAGTTGTGCCCTTTGGCGACCAGCTGCGTGCCGATGATGATATCCGCCGCGCCGTCGGCGATCCCCGCGATCTCGGCCTTGAGCGCGCGGGCAGAGCCATACATGTCCGAACTCAGCGTCGCGACCCGCGCCTCGGGCCAAAGGGCGGCGGCCTCTTCGCCCAGACGTTCCACCCCCGGTCCCACGGCAGCCAGCTTGCCTTCGACCTCGCACGAGGGGCAGACCTCGGGCATGGGTTTGCTTTCGCCGCATTGGTGGCAGACCAGTCGTTTGAGGTAGCGGTGTTCGACCATCCGCGCATCGCAATGATCGCAGCCGATCTGATGCCCGCAGGCGCGGCACAGGGTCACCGGCGCATAGCCGCGGCGGTTGATGAACAGCATCGCCTGCTCGCCCCGTTCCAGCCGCTTGTCGACCTCGACCTTCAACGTGGGCGACACCCATTTATCGCTCGGCAGGCCTTCGCTGCGCATGTCGATCGCGCCCATCGTCGGCATCACCGCCGGCCCAAAGCGCGATGTCAGCTCGACCCGCGTATATTTCCCAGCCTCGGCGTTGGCCCAGCTTTCCAACGAAGGCGTAGCCGACGCCAACACCACCTGCGCCCCGCAGATGGACGCCCGTAGCACAGCCATGTCACGGGCGTTATACAGCACGCCTTCTTCCTGCTTGTAGGATGTGTCATGTTCCTCGTCGACGACGATCAGACCAAGGTTCTGGAACGGCAAAAACAGCGCCGACCGCGCACCGATCACCACCTGAGCCTGCCCCTGCCCGACCATTTTCCAGATGCGACGCCGCTCTGTCATTGTGGCACCCGAATGCCATTCCGCAGGCTTTGCGCCAAACCGCGCCTGCACGCGGTGCAAGAACTGTTCGGTCAGCGCGATTTCCGGCAGCAGCACCAAAGCCTGTCTGCCGGATTTTAGCGCGGCGGCCACGGCCTCCAGATAAACTTCGGTCTTGCCCGATCCGGTCACGCCCCGCAGCAAGGTGGTGCCATATGTGCCCGAGGCCACCCCCGCCGCCAACAGCGCCGAGGCCGAGGCCTGATCATCCGTTAGCTCTTTGCTGGGCAGGCTCGGGTCCATGCGCATGAACGGCAGATCGCGCGGGCTATCCTGTTCCAGCACTGCGCCTTGGGTCACCAACCCCTTGATCACCGAGGCCGTTACCCCCGACATCTCGGCCAGTTCCTTCAGCGTGAACGAAAGGTCGCCATACTCCGCCAGAGTTTCCAACACGCGACGGCGCGCGTCGGTCATCCGGTCGGGTTCCCCCTCTCCACGCCGGTAAATTTTGCGCATCGATGGCGGGTCACCCAACCCCGGCGCACGCGTCGCCAGCCGCAGCATCGCGGGCATCGGCGTCAGCGTATATGCGGCGGCACGGGTCAGAAAGCTGCGCAGTTCTTCGCGCATGGGGGCCGCATCGAGCACGCGGATCACCGACCGTATCTTGGACAGTTCGTAATCCCCCTGCCCAGCGCCCCAGACAACACCGATCACCTTGCGCGGACCCAAAGGCACCTCGACGAAGGCACCCATATGGCAGCCGCCTTCGGGCGCTTTGTAATCCAGCGCACGGCCCAGCGGCTGGGTGGTCATCACGGCCACCAGCTCATTTGCATGAAAAAATTCTGGCGGTTTCACCAATCGCTCCGGAACGGGGTTACGGGAATTAGGGTTCCAGCTTGGCGGATGATGCGCTAAAGCCCTAGGCGACAGACATAGCCATTCCTGCTGCCTATTCCAACCTGAAGGACGTAACATGAAATTCTTCGTAGATACCGCCGAAATCGATGCCATCGCCGAGCTGAACGATCTGGGCATGGTAGACGGGGTAACAACAAACCCGTCGCTGATCCTGAAATCCGGCCGCAACATTCTGGAAGTCACGAAAGAGATTTGTGACTTGGTCGACGGCCCCGTCTCTGCCGAAGTTGTCGCGACCAAAGCGGATGACATGATCGCCGAAGGCCGCAAACTGGCCGAGATCGCGGAAAACATCACCGTGAAGCTGCCCCTGACATGGGACGGCCTGAAAGCGTGCAAAGTGCTTTCGGACGAGGGCAAGATGGTTAACGTCACGCTCTGCTTCTCGGCGAACCAGGCATTGATCGCGGCTAAGGCCGGTGCCACGTTCATCTCGCCATTCATCGGGCGTCTGGATGACATCAACCTTGACGGCATGGACCTGATCCAAGACATCCGCACGATCTATGACAACTACGGGTTCGAGACTGAAATCCTCGCCGCATCGATCCGCACCGTGAACCACGTGCTGGATGCCGCGCGTATCGGTGCCGACGTTATGACCGCCCCACCAGAAGTGATCAAGAAGCTGGCCGCGCACCCGCTGACGGACAAGGGTCTTGAGACCTTTATGGCCGATTGGGCAAAGACAGGTCAGAACATCCTCTGATCCCGCCTTTCGGGCGACGACAAACGGTGCACGCGCGTCACAGGCTGCGCGTGCCCACCACGACCTGCATGGGCCCGTCGCTGGCCCGTGCCCTCGCGGAAAACCGCACCAACCTCGCCCTACCTCTGCCCCGTCCATGCGCGGCAAAGGGCGGTTTGACGCCGAAATACCACCCCTATACCAAAAGAAAAAAGCAGATTTAGCCTGACGCGCATGCTATGTCAGTGCCAAATATAAAAAGAGACCCGCATGAGCAGTAACCACAAGATCGAAGATTCCCTTCGGGAAGCGATTATTTCACAGCCCGACGTCATCCTTGACGACAACGACGTGATGCAGGCCCTGATCGCCGCGAATGAACGCGCGATGGGGGGCAATATTGTCGATCTGCGCGGCATCGCCATGGACCGACTGGAAACCCGTCTGGACCGGCTTGAGGACACGCACCGCAACGTGATCGCCGCGGCCTATGAAAACCTTGCGGGGACCAACCAGATCCACCGCGCGATCCTGCGCATGCTGGACCCTGTAGATTTCGAACCCTTCCTCAAGGATCTCGGGGGCGAGGTTGCCGATATCCTGCGGGTCGACGCTGTGCGGCTGGTGCTGGAATCTGCCGAGAATGACGATGATCCCGCGATCAAGCGCTTGGGCGATGTGCTGAACGTCGCCGAACCCGGGTTTATTGACGACTACCTGTCGCACGGGCGCGGCGGCACGGTGCGTCAGGTGACCCTGCGCGGTGTGCAGCACAGCCCCGAACATATCTACGGCGGCGCGGCGGATTGGATCCGGTCGGAAGCCTGCCTGAAACTGAACTTTGGCGCGGGCCGTTTGCCGGGCCTGCTGATCCTTGGCTCCGAAGACCCGCATATGTTCAGCCCGCAACAGGGCACCGATCTGCTGGGCTTCTTCGCTGGCGTGTTCGAGCGGACGATGCGCCGCTGGCTGTCTTGAGCGGGGCAAACGCGCTTTTGATCAGCCCCGCCGCGCGGGACGCCCTGCAAAGCTGGCTGGACCATCAACGCGCCCTGAAAGGGGCCGCCGAGAACACGATCACCGCCTATCAGGGGGATCTGGTCGATTTCCTTGCGTTCATGACGTTGCACAAGGGCGACAGCCAAGGCTTGGGCGCGCTGTCAAAGATCTCCATCTCGGACATGCGCGCCTGGATGGCGCAGACCCGCAGCGGGGATGTCGGGCCACGGTCGATGGCGCGCAAGCTGTCGGCGGTCAAGGCGTTCTATCGCTGGCTGGCAGAGCGCGAGGGGTTCGAGCCTACCGCCGTGCTCTCTACCAGATCGCCGAAGTTTCCCAAAAAGCTGCCCCGCCCGTTGGCGATTGATGCCGCTCAGGCGATGATCGACAGCGTGGAAATGCAGTCGCGTCATGCCTGGGTGGCCGCGCGGGATGTGGCGGTCCTGACCCTGCTGTGGGGGTGCGGGCTGCGGATATCCGAAGCGCTTGGCCTCAAGGGGGCCGACGCGCCCCTGCCCGAGGTGCTGCGTATCATCGGTAAGGGCGGTAAGGAACGGGTGGTGCCCGTGCTCCCTGCGGCGCGCGATGCCGTGGAGGCCTATCTGCGCGTCTGCCCCTATGGGCAGGAACGGGATGCGCCGCTGTTTCGTGCAGTGCGCGGCGGGCCTTTGGCAGCGCGGGCGATTTCGCAGGTCATGGCGGACGCACGGATGCAGCTTGGCCTGCCTGCCAGCGCCACACCCCACGCGCTGCGCCACAGCTTTGCCACGCATTTGCTGGATGCGGGGGGCGATCTGCGTGCGATCCAAGAGCTTTTGGGCCATGCCTCGCTCTCGACCACGCAGGCCTATACGGCTGTCGATACCGCGCGTCTGATGGATGTCTATAACCGCGCCCACCCCAAGGCGGGCGGCGGCAACTAACGGCGGGCGTTAACGGTCCAGCTGGGTGACGAAATCCTGCGCGGCTTTGGTGGGGTCCGCCAGCCCCTGTGCCACACGATCGCTGAGCTCGGTCAACGCGGCCTTGGCCTTGGGCTTTTCCAACTGCGCAAGCAACGCCTGCTTCACCGCCTGTTCAAACCAATAGCGGGCTTGTGCGGCACGGGCATGTTGCCAGAACCCTTCGGCGCGGCGCCATTCGGTCAGCGCCTCTACCTCGGCCCATGCCTCGTCCAGCCCGTTTTCCTCCAGCGCTGAGACCATCATTGCCTTGGGAAACCCCTTTGGGTCTTGCGGACGTTTGCGCAGCAACCGCAGGGCACCGGCGTAATCAGCACAGGTCCGCGACGCGGCGGGCTTCAGATCCCCATCGGCTTTGTTGATCACGATGATATCCGCCATCTCCATGATGCCGCGCTTGACGCCTTGCAGCTCGTCCCCGCCCGCAGGTGCCAGCAACAGCATGAAAACATCGGACATCTCTGCCACCACCGTCTCTGACTGGCCGACGCCGACCGTCTCGATCAGTACCACGTCAAAGCCTGCGGCCTCGCACAGGGTCACCGCCTCGCGGGTGCGGCGGGCCACGCCGCCCAGATGCGTCTGGCTGGGCGACGGGCGGATGAAAGCATCGCGTTCGCGCGACAAGAGGTCCATCCGCGTCTTATCCCCCAAGATCGACCCGCCCGAACGCGAAGAGGACGGATCAATCGCCAGCACCGCAACCTTGAGCCCGCGCCCGATCAGCATCATGCCGAAGCTTTCGATAAAGGTGGATTTCCCCACACCCGGCGTCCCCGACAACCCGATCCGCAGCGCCTCGCGCCCCTTGGGCAGCGCGGCAAGCAGCTCTGTCGCCTGTGCGCGGTGATCCTCGCGACCGGATTCGATCAAGGTGATCCCCCGCGCCAGCGCGCGGCGTTCCCCTGCTGCGATACCCTTTGCCAGATCGTCAATGTTCATAGGTTCTGCCCCTCACGCCCTTTGGCCCATGTTTCGATCCCGGCGGCGCAAATGTCCAGACCGCAGGCCGGGTCTTGGCCCCGCGGCGGGTTTCGCCCATAACCACGCTTATGGCTTTTACCCTTCCCATTGATGACGTGATGCCGCAGGTGATCGACGCGCTGCGCGGCAAGGGCCGTGTTGTGCTGCAAGCGCCCCCCGGTGCGGGCAAGACCACACGCGTACCGCTGGCGATGCTGGATGCGGGGCTGACCACGGGCCGCATCCTGATGCTGGAACCGCGCCGCCTTGCCGCGCGAGCAGCTGCCGAACGCATGGCTGCGACCTTGGGCGAAGAACCGGGGCAAACCGTGGGCTTTCGCGTCCGCGGTGCCAGCGCCGTCAGCAAATCCACCCGTATTGAGGTCGTGACCGAGGGTATCCTCACTCGCATGCTGCAAGACGACCCCGACCTGCCCGGTGTCGGCGCGGTGATCTTTGACGAATTCCACGAAAGATCCCTGAACGCGGATCTGGGACTCGCGCTTTGTCTAGAGGTGGCCGAAGCGCTGCGCGATGACCTGTTGATCGTCGCCATGTCCGCCACGCTGGACGCCGCCCCTGTCGCCGCGCTGATGCAGGCACCGGTGGTCACCTCCGAGGGGCGCAGCTTTCCGGTGACGCCCCATTGGCTGGACCGGCCGGTGGGCAAGCAACGGTTCGAGCAGGCAGTCGCCGATCTGGTGTCGCACGCACTGGATACCGCCCCCGGATCGGCGCTGGTGTTCCTGCCCGGCGAAGGTGAAATCCGACGGGTTGAAGCTGCGCTGACCGAACGGCTGCCCGCCGATTGCACGCTCGCCCCGCTGTTCGGTGCGATGGACTTCAAAGCGCAGCGCGCTGCGATTGCCCCGGCCAAAACAGGGCGCAAGGTCGTGCTCGCGACTTCTATCGCGGAAACCTCGCTGACCATCGAAGGGGTGCAGATCGTGGTGGACGGGGGCCGCGCGCGGCGGGCGCAGTTCGACCCGTCCTCTGGCATGTCGCGGCTGATCACCGACCGCGTAACCCGCGCCGAAGCGACGCAGCGCGCAGGCCGTGCGGGGCGCGTGTCGGAAGGGGCCGCGTTCAAACTCTGGACCCGTGGCGAGGAAGGCGCGCTGGCCGCCTACCCCCCCGCCGAGATCGAGGCCGGCGATCTATGCGCCTTCGCGTTAGAGCTCGCGGTCTGGGGGGCGCAGGCCGATGACCTGAAGTTCGTGACCCCACCCCATGCAGGCCGTCTGGCCGAAGCACAGGCCGTGCTGCACATGCTGGGCGCGCTGGATGCGACGGGCCGGATCACAGAGCATGGCCGCAGCTTGGCGAAGATGCCGCTGCATCCCCGTCTGGCGCATATGGTTGCCAAAGGCGGGCGCAGCGCCCCGACGCTGGCCGCGATCCTGTCGGAGCGTGACCCCTTGCGCGGCGGCTCTGTCGATCTGGCGCTGCGTCTGGATGCGGTCGCGGGCAAGCGCGTCCCGGCCGAGGTCAACCACGCGGCCCTTTCCCGCATCAAGCAAGACGCCAAACGGCTGGCCCGGGGGCAGACCGGCGACGGCCCCGATACGCTAGGGGTGCTGGCGGCCCTAGCCTACCCCGACAGGGTGGCGCTGCGGCGCAAGGGCGATGGGCCGCGATACGTCATGTCGGGCGGCAAAGGCGCGATCCTGTCTGAAAGCGATCCGCTGGCGGGGGAACGCTTGCTGGTGGCGACCGATCTTGACGGCGACCCGCGAGAAGCACGCATTCGCCAAGCCACGCGCCTGTCCGACAGCGATCTGCGGGACAGTTTCGCGGATCAGATCGGGTGGCATAAACTGTGTGTCTGGTCCCGCCGCGAGGGCCGCGTGCTGGCGCGGCAGCAGGAACGTTTTGGTGCATTGGCGCTGGACGACAGGGCGTGGTCCGATGCCCCCGCCGAAGACATCGCGCTGGCCATGCTCGACGGGGTGCGGCAGCTGGGACTGATGCCCGGCAAAGCGGCGGCGCTGTTTCTCGCACGGGCACGGCTGATGGGCGATGGTTTCCCCGATTTCAGCGAGGATCACCTGCTTGAGACCTTGGAGGATTGGTTGCCCGGTCATCTGGCAGGTGTCCGCAGCACCGCCGACTGGAAGGCGTTTGACCTGCTGCCTGCCCTGACCGCGCGGCTTAGCTGGGACGACCAGCAAGCGCTTGATCGTGCAGCGCCTGCGCATTTCACCACGCCGCTGGGGCGCAAGATCGCGATTGATTATAGCGAAACGCAGCCCCAGATCGCCCTGCGTCTGCAAGAGGTCTTTGGCACCACCCGTCACCCCATGATCGCAGGGCAGCCCTTGCAGATCACGCTGCTGTCCCCCGCGCAGCGACCCGTGCAGGTGACCACCGATCTGCCGGGGTTTTGGGCTGGGTCCTATGCCGATGTGCGCAAGGACATGCGCGCCCGCTATCCGCGCCACCCGTGGCCCGAAGACCCGACGCAGGCCGATCCGACGCTACGGGCCAAACCCCGCGGCACCTGAGCCCTCACGATGTTGCGCGGCGTGCCCCGCGAGTACCAGCAACCCGCCCGCAATCGCCCAGTTCTTCGCAAAGATCGACATCTGCCACGGGTCGTCAGGGACGAAGTGAAAAATGCTCGTTGCCATGCAATACAGCGCGAGTGTTGCGCTCATCGGGGCGAGCCAGAGACCGAAGATCAGGCTGATCGCCGCCACCCCGTTAAACAGCATCGCGGGCCAGACGAGGAACACGGGCAATCCGCGATCCGACAGCAACCCCTGCGCCGCTGCTGGGTCGACCAGCTTTTGCACACATCCCGCGACGAAAAGGGCCGCCAAAAGCAGGCGGCCCGTATAAATTGCAATCATTTCAACCCGCTGCATCACGCGGCGGCGGGCGCAAAGGTCATCGCCAAACCATTGATGCAATGGCGTTTGCCCGTGGGTGCGGGGCCATCATCGAACACATGGCCCAGATGGCCGCCGCAGCGGTCGCAATGCACCTCGGTACGCGTGGTAAAGAGCCCTTTGTCCGGCATCGTTTCGACAGCATCGTCCAGCGGGGCGAAGAAGCTTGGCCAGCCGGTGCCGCTTTTGAACTTGGTTTCGGAACTATAAAGCGCCTGATCACAACCCTTGCAGTGGAACACGCCTTTGCGGACCTCATCATTCAGCGGGCTGGTAAACGCGCGTTCGGTATCCCCCTCGCGCAGGACGGCATATGCGTCATCGCCCAGTTGCGCGCGCCATTCGGCAGGGGTGCGGCTGACTTCAAAGTCGCCCTGTGCCACGGTCCCGGCCTGCGCCGCCGCGCCTACGCCAAAAGGCAAGGCCGCCATCGTCATCGTTGTGCATTTCAGGAAATTCCGGCGTTTCATAATGCCCCCTTAAGGTTGCGGTACTGCGGATAGATTGGATGTCTGTTGAAAGGGCCGCCGGACGTCGCGCGTAGCGCTGACATCCGGCGGTACTCGTTACAAGGCACGCAAGGTGCCGATACTGGATAAACCCGTTGGCGGAATGCATGGTTCCACGCCAACAAACTCGTTACCAAACCGCGCCAAAAACACGGCACGGTCCCTCAGCGACATGGGCTTGCAACCAGTGTCGGCCTGAGTTGTGGAAATACACGGAAGTAGAAAACGAGAAGTTTCACCGAAAACGCAAAAAACCGCAGTTTTTATTAAAATTTCTCAAATACCTTTAAGAAACAAAGACTCCACCCACATGAAAGCGGGCGAAGTCTTTGCTTAAATGGTCAGCGAACCCGATAGATTCGAATTACAGTTCAAACATCGCCCCTGCGGCCATCACATCGCCCGTCGGCGCACCCGTGGGCGAGCCGCCGACGGGTTCATCCGAAATCGCCAGCGTGATCTGTGCCGCTTGGCTGCGCAGCTCTGCCGGAACAAGAATCCGCGTTGTCTCGCTGTCGGGCAGAACGCCCAAGGAAACCGGAGCCTGATCGGGCAAGATCGCCCAAAGTTCTAGCACACGACCCTCGTTCGCGGTGCCCGAAACGCGGCGCAGCGCGATCTCGTGCTTGATCGGTTCGACCACGGCCAGCACTTGCAACGGGCTGGTGTCGCTGACCAGCTGTGCGGCCAGAACTGTCGGTTGATCGCCCGGACGTGTGTTGATCTCAAGCAGTTGCACGCCAAGGTAGCCCGCAAATAGCAGCGATGCCATCGCCACCCCCTGCCAGAGCCACAGACGCTGCAAGATCGATACACGCTGCTTCGGGAAGACATGCGCCATCAGCTTTTTCTTCACGCGCGCGGGCGGCGCGACAGGGTCGATCCCGTCCGTCATTGCGGTCAGTCGTTCCTGCCAGAACACAACGCGGTCCGCGAAATCAGGTTCAGTCGCGACACGGTGGCGCGCGGCGATCATATCGTCGTCAGACGACAGGCCCAGCACCATTTCGGCGGCCAGAAGATCATCATCATGGGGTGTTTCAGGCGTTTGGGTCATTGGCTCATACACTCCCGCAGGGCGATCAGGCCACGGCGCAGCCAGGTTCGCATCGTGTTCAGCGGCACGCCAAAGCGTTCGGCCAGATCGGAATAGGTCTCGCCATCCAGATAGGCACCCCGAATGGCTTTGCCACGGTCTTCTTCCAGCGTATCAAGACAGCCCGACAGGCGCGACGCCTCTGACGAGGCAACGGCGTATTGTTCGGGCGTGGGACCGGGGGAGACAAGTTCAAAACCGGGCGTATCGACATCCTGATGGCCTTTTTTGCGGGCGCGCAGACGGTCGATAGAGGTATTTCGCGCAATGGTGATCAGCCACGTCATCGGGCTCAGGCCATTGGCATTATACTTATCGGCATTGTTCCAGATTTTGACGAAACTGTCTTGCATGGCGTCCTCTGCTGCGGCGCGTTTGTTCAACACACGCAGACAGACCCCGAAAAGTTTCGCAGAAACGCGATCATAGAGCTGGTCAAACGCCGCGCGGTCTTTCAACGCGACGCGGGCAATCAAGTTTTCGATTTCTTGTCGGTCCATTTGCACGGGCCATTTCTCCACCTGAACGGGTTTCCAGCTTTACACCGAAACCTACGGCACTCACTACATTTGTCCAGCAAAGCGTTGTCACTGGACGGTTTTGTGTAACCCAGGCGCATCGCGTTGGCCAATGCGTAATCTATCGGGCGGCAAGCGGGCGCGGAAATCGGCCCCCGCGTTCACAAGCTATGGACGGGGGCCGGTCTTGCGCGTTTAGTCGTAACAGGGCTGCCCTGTTGTACACCGTTGCACGGCGTCCCCTCTGTCTGGCCCCTATCTGGCCCATATGTGGAAGGAGTATCGCGATGCCGCAACCCAATCACAGCACCTATGACGTTGTCATTATCGGTGGCGCGATCTTTGGATCGTCGGTCGCATGGTGGCTAACCCAGATGGCCGGTTTTGACGGCAAGGTTCTGGTGGTCGAACGCGACCCCACCTATGAATACGCCGCCACCAGCCATACCAACAGTTGCATCCGCCAGCAGTTCAGCTCGGCCATCAACGTGAAGGTGTCGCAGTTCGGGGCCGAGTTTATCAAGAACTTCCGCCGGTTTATGGGCGATGATCCAGAGGTGCCGCATCTGACGTTGCAGAACTTTGGCTATCTCTACCTCGCGGACACACCCGAGTTTGCGCAGACGCTGCAACAGAACCAGCAGATACAGGTGGCACTGGGGGCGGGCACGCAGCACATGACCGCCGCCGAAGTCGCCGCCGCCTACCCGTTCTACCAGCTTGATGACATCCTCGCCGCCAACCACAACCGCGTGGACGAAGGCTATTTTGACGGCGGCACCATGTTTGACTGGTTCAAACGCATGGCCCGCCGCAACGGGGTGGAATATCTGCACGACGAAGTGACGGCGATGACCAAAGCCCCCGGTGGCAAATCCGTCACCCATGTGAGGCTGAAATCCGGCGCGACCGTGGCCTGCGGGACGGTGGTCAATGCCTCTGGTCCGCGGGCGGCTGCGACGGCAGGCATGGCTGGGATCACCCTGCCGGTCGAGCCGCGCAAACGCTACACCTTTGTGTTCGATGCCGCCAAACCGCTGGACCGCGACCTGCCGCTGACGATTGACCCCTCGGGCGTACATTTCAGAACCGAAGGGAAATACTATATGGCCGGTTGCCCCCCGCGCAAAGATCCTGCGGTCGCCTATGATGACTTCGCCTTTGATCACAGCCTGTGGGAAGACAAGGTCTGGCCAGCCATCGCGACCCGTATCCCCCAGTTCGATCAGGTCAAGGTGATCAACGAATGGGTAGGGCACTACGATTATAACACGCTGGACCAGAACGCGATTGTCGGCCCGCACAGTGTGGTCGAGAATTTCCTGTGTCTGAACGGCTTCTCGGGTCACGGGCTACAGCAGGCCCCTGCGTTGGGGCGCGGGATCGCTGAATGGATCGCCTATGGCGCATACCGCACGCTGGACCTGAATCCCTATGCCTACCGCCGGATCGAGCAAAACCAATCGCTGATCGAAAAAGCGGTGATTTGATCCGCCTGCCTCAATGACTTACCCATGCCAAGCAACACCCTTTGCGTCGGCCCATACCATCGCACAGCCGCGCGAAATGACAGTGGAAGGAAGACAACATGATGAAGAAACTGGTTCTGACGGGGGCCGCAGGGCGGCTTGGGTCTTACCTGCGTGAACCCCTGTCCAAGATGTGCCAAGAACTGGTCAGCACCGACATCGTCGATGATATCGGCAAGCTCTACGAAGGCGAAAGCTATGCCAAGGCCGATGTCGCCGTCTACGACCAGATCGCACCGCTGCTGGAGGGTGCCGATATGGTTGTCCACTTCGGTGCCATCGTCGACGAGAAACCGTTCGAGGAACTGCTGGGGCCGAACTTTGTCGGGTCTTACAACGTGTGGGAAGCCGCCTATCAGCACGGGTTGCAACGGGTCGTCTATGCCTCGTCAATCCACGCCGTTGGCATGCACAAGAAATCCGACTTCATCGGCATCGACGCGCCCCACAAACCCGATACGTTCTACGGCCTCGCCAAATGCTTTAGCGAAGACCTTGCGTCGATGTATTGGGACAAACGCGGGCTAGAGGCCGTGTGCCTGCGTATCCTCAGCTGCGCACAGGTCAACAACACCCGCGCTTTGGGGTCTTGGCTGTCCTATGACGATCTGATCCAGCTGGTCACCCGCGCCGTTGATACGCCGTCGGTCGGCTTCAGCGTTGTCTACGGCGTGTCCAACAACGACCGCGCGCCCGTGGACAATGCCAAAGCGTCCTTCCTTGGCTACCGCCCCAAAGACAACGCAGAGCAGTTCGCCGAGAAGATCCTTGCCGAAGCACCACCGGTCGATCTGAAAGACCCCGGCCAAATGCACCACGGTGGCCCCTTTGCCGCGGTCGACCTGGGCGAAAGCGGCGTGGCGTCGATGAACATCGTCAACGACAAGAAAACCACCTGATGTGTTGATGTTGGGGCGGGGCATTACCCCCGCCCCCCATGTTTCACGTGACGCGATGTTTGGAATGGCACCCGTCTTGCCAGCAGGCGCGACAGATGCGCGCCAAACTCACAATTCGATGCGGATATCGTGGATCCACAGTTTTGGCGGCCGCGAAAGCACAAAGACCACCACATCCGCCAGATCGTCGGGCTCGGTAAAGATATGGTTGGGCACATCCTCCCCCGCCTTCGAGAACATCCCCGTGTTCGTTCCCGACTGGTACACACCACCCACGCGCACGCCGGTGTTTTCCTCGTCCGCTTTCAGCACCTCGGTAAAGCCACGCACCCCGTATTTCGTGGCGGTATAGACAGATTGCCCGGCCTGCGCGACGACGCCGGACTTGGAGACGACATTCAGAATGATCCCCTCGTCATTCGCCCGCAGCGCCGGCATGGCGGCTTGCGTGATCTGCATCAAGCCCGTCAGGTTGGTCTGTACGGTCGCCTGCAAAAGCTGTGGCGGGATTTCGTCCAGCGGACCGGTTTTGTGCCAGATCCCCGCATTGTTGATCAGAATATCCAGCCCGCCAAATGCAGTTGTTACCTGATCCACCGCCCCGTTGATCGCATCCGGGTTCTGGATATCACAAGGAATGCCGATCGCTGCGCTGGCACCAGCGGCGATACATTCAGCCTCTACCGCAGCCAAACGGTCAGCATCGCGCCCCAGAATGGCCAGGCGCGTCCCTAATGCCGCCAGTTTAAGGCAAATATGCCGCCCAATACCGTCACTGCCACCAGTGACGATGATACGCTTGTTCTTTAATTCCATGATCCGCTCCTGAGTATGCCACCCCCTCTATCGCAGCGTGGTTTCGCAGGGAAGTATAACGCAGACGACAAAAAGCCCACGCGTTGAGGCGCGGGCTTTTATCAGTTGTTTGCAGAAACTCAGGACTTTTTGGCGCTGCCGAGGTTCTGTTTGTCCGCTTCAGCCTCTGCGGCGTCTACGACACGTTGACCCGACGCCTTGGCCTTCTTGGCCAGCGCATCAGCTGCGGTTTCAGCAGGTGCTGCGGCGTCAGCGTCTTCCTTGGTTTCGCGCAAGACTTTCTTCGCTTCGTCGGTAGCAGCTTGCGCGACTTTGCCAAGCTTGGCTTTTTCTTCGGCAAAGATCCGTTCGGCGTCTGACATCAGCTGGTCGCTTTGATCGCCCATATAGCGATCCTCGGTACGGCTGCGGGGCAAAGCGGCACCAATGGCTGCACCAACCGCCAAGGCAAGGGCACCTGCGATCAACGGCTGCTCTTCAAATATATCGACAGCCCGATCGCGGCCCTCACGGCCATAAGAGGCGGCGGCGGCACGTGCCCGGACTGCACTTTCCCGCGCGGCGATCACACGCTCGCGGGCTTGGTCGGACAAGTCCTCTGTGCCTTCTGCCAAACGGCGGCGCAACTGTGCTGCACGGTCCGAGGCGCTGGAGGCAAAGTCGCGTGCACCAGACGCAACCGATTGGCCGGCATCAGACACCGCACCGGCAGCCCCTTTTGCCTTGTCAGAAACAGCAGATCCGGCCGACTGCGCCGAGCCAGCGATGCTGGACGCCGCGCCCGACACATGGTCGCCAGCTCGCGATGCCGCATCCCCCGCACGTTGTGCAATACCGGGCTGATCATCATCATCCGCCAACGCCCAAGATGGCACATCACCGGTGCGCGCGACCTGACCCGAATAATAGGGCTTGGCCGGGTCCCCGGGCTGCGGCCCCAAGTCCCGCCGTTGACCCGCAGGCACGACGCCGTGCTGCTGTGCGCTAACGGGCAGATCGCGGCGATCGTCGCGTACGCCATAATAATCAGCTCGATCGCGTGGGTCACGGTCTCTGCCGACATAGCGGTCGCGGCTTGGCACCTTGTCGCCAGCCATCAACCACGCCAGCCCGGCACCTGTCAGTGCCAGCGCAATCGGATTGCGCTTCACCGCATCGGTGACAGAGCGGCCGATGTCGCCCCCGTGCTCGCGGAACTGGTCCGAGAATTGGCGGGCGATGGTTTCAACCGAAAACTTGTCTTGCAAATCGTCCAGCGTGCTGGTCAATCCGGCGCGCTCGCGCTCAATCTCGCGTTCGATCTCTTCGGGGCTGCGGTTTTCATTTGTCATCGTAAACCTCCTTCACGGCTTGCGCGTCACGTTTTACGTTCTTGGTGGTGCGGCTTGGTGCCAAGCTGCTGAGCTTCAGCGAATTGGTCCCTTTGTTGACCATCACATAGGCGATCAGCGCAAAGGCAACGCCGACGATCAGGGCCGACCACCCCGCAGGAATGCCTGCTTCGGTGAGGGCTGCGACCAATGCCGCGGACAGCACATTCAGCGCAGTCAGGGCAACGACGACAGCGCCGACGATCAGACCGATGGCCGCACCCGCAGATTTCAGGTTTTCGTTTACTTCGGCACGGGCCAGATCGACCTCGCTGCGGACAAGCGAACTGACGTGGGTCAGCGCATCGCTCAGCAGGCTGCCGGTGGATTTATTGGGATCGGTGGTCATACTGTGCTCCCTTTCGGTGTGGTGGTTACGGCGGGGCTGGCGACATCACCTGTATCGAGGTTATGCGCGCGCTCTGCCGGTACGGGGCGTTCCATCTCGCGGCCCTCGTAGGCATAGCGTTCGCCGCGTGCGCCAGTGTTCGACGCTTTGGCAAACCGTGTCGCGGCAAAGCCGACCAAGGCAGCACCGCCCAGAAAGACGAAGGGGTTGCGTTTGGCAAAGTCAGATACCGCGCCGACCATCTCGCCCAGATCCTTGTCACGCATGGTGTCAGAGGCATCCGCAAGCCCGTCTGCAAGCTGGCTAAAGGTGCGTTCTTGTGGCGACCCGCTGCGCAATTCGTCGGCGGCGGTGCGCAATGCGCTGGCCACGCCTTTGACTTCGCTCGCGGCGGCACCTTTGGCTTCATCTGCATAGCGCGCAGCATCGGAGGCAACGGTGTCGGCCATGTCTTTCGCCCGCGTTTTGGCTTCATCCGTAGCGGAAGCGGCGGTGGCTTTTACTTTTTCATTCAGGTCCTGCGCGCCGGCAGGATTGCTATGTTTTGTGTCAGTCATGATGCGCTCCTTTTGTTAGGCGATGAGGTTGAGAACGGCGAGAACGACCACGATCAGGCCGATGAGGTAGAAAATTCCATGCATTCAATTTCTCCTTTTTTGTCACGTTCCTGTTATCGAAGGACCAACCGTCAAAGTTGAATTTCGTTCCCCGCTTCCGGCCTTAGGGACGATAAAACTTGCATCGGAACGGGCGTGATTTTGGCGTGCATATAAAGGTACGCGCGAGACCGCCGAGCACGCAGACAACGTGGAACGCATTGGCGCATCGCCGCGTTGGACAGGGAATACAAATCACATCGCAAAGGAGATCGATATGCCGATGAATAGCCTTAAAGACGTGTACCACGACCAACTTCAAGACCTGTACAGCGCAAACAAACAGTCGCTGGATGTGGTTGTCGCCCTTGGCCGCGCGGCCTCTGATAAAGAGCTTTCCGAAGCCCTGATCGCCGGGTCGAACGGCATCAGCGAAGGCATGGAAAAAGTCGCGGAAATCTGCAACGCACACGGTATCGAACCAACCGGCGAGCACTGCAAAGGCATGGAGGGCTTGGTTGCCGAAGCCAAGGCCCACGTACTGAATGCTGAGTTTGGCGATGACGACGTGCGCGACGCCATGATCATCACCCAGTACCAACGCATGGTCCACTATGCGTTGGCCGGATATGGCTGCCTCGTAGCCTTCGCTAACCGTTTGGGCAAAGACGAGGACGGTGCCATCTTGCAGGAATGTCTGGACCAAACCTATGACGGTGACCGCCGCATGACCGACATCGCGACAGGCGGCGTGAATAAAGCCGCGGCATAATGCAGCGCCGAAAGCTCTCGCGCTAGCGCCGAAAACACAAAGGCCCTGCGGTTACAGCGGGGCTTTTGTGCATGGCCAAAGCGTGCCGAGCTTGTCATGGGGATCCAATTCGGCCACGCGGCCCTGAGGTCTGTTCAAGCCCTGTCATCCGTTCAAAATAGCCAAAAGTCGGTCATGGTTTTGCCTAGCCTGATACTCCCCAAAGGTCAGCAAACAGCATTTGCATAGTTTTCAGTACGCCGTTGAAAACTATGCTTCATTTACGTCTATATTTAATTTGGACTGTGCTGTTACGATCAAGCCGCGAGATGCCACACATCACTCACGCTTAAACGACCCTCGCCGTCTTAACCACGACGATGCATTGCACAACGGCACCCCCGCAGAAATTGCGCCGTCGCAATCCCATACGAGAAATATTGTGCCAAAATCGATTGTTATGGCGGAGACGAAGGGATTCGAACCCTCGAGACCCTTCCGGGCCTACTCCCTTAGCAGGGGAGTGCCACCGACAAATCAGGTAAATCCGGCACCACCCCTTAGAGCCAATAAAATAAGGTTATTTGCAGTGATTTGAGCCGAAAAACGCCAGATACGGCACCACCCCAAATGTGCAGAACAATGCATATACGTGCACTGATAAGGGGCAATTATTGGGCAATGTCTGTTCACGGTATGATCTGCGGACACATGAAAACCGCAAACCTGCTCAACTCGGAATCTAATGGTAAGGGGGTGACATTAGCCCAATATACTGAAAAGCTGTGCGCTATCGGAAACAGTGAGAATGGGGTCAACGACGCCAATAAGCTATCCTGTGGGAAGTTTTGACCGGCGTTTATGTTGCTATGAATGTCATCCGTTGCATCATCGCAGCTACATTTGGATTGATGTGCGCGCTCGCAGGGCAGTCTTTTGCCCAGTCAGCCAAAATTGCCGAATATGACCGAACTATTACCCCAAAGCCGAATGATACGAGCGCGCATCAACCCGTACCGTTTGGCATTCCTGTAAGAATAATTGAGGAACCGAAACAATCCGAAGTCTTCGTGAGGCAACAGCGGGAAGCCACCGAGCGTGAAATAAAAGATCTTGTCGCGCAGCAAAACATGGCTGACGCCACTGATCAGATCGTTTTGCTGACCAAGCTGCAATTCGTCCTTGGCCTGCTTGGCACTACCGCGCTTATATACACGCTTTACTTAAACTGGCGTAGCACTGAGGCTGCGGTAAAGACCGCGCAAGCGGAGAGGGCATGGCTCATCTCTCACGGTTTCGATTCTGGTCCTATAAATGGATTTGTAGATGACGTCCGCACAAAAAATGGATTTGCTGTTATCGCAAATTGGAAAAACGCAGGTCGAAGCCCAAGTATCAACACTGAGTGCTACACGGAGCACAAACTGATAAACCCAGGCGAAAAGACACCGGTCTTCCAACCGGGTCCACACGAAGGGGAAATCAAGACAGCGTCAATCGGCCCCGGCAACGTTGTCTCGGGGCCGATGCGAGCGCTGAATGATGCGGATGCCGAGACTGTGAGAAACGGCTCTAGAACAATGATTGTTTATAGCAGAATGACGTACCGTGACATTTTTGCTGACACCCCTATTCGTCATTCTGAAATTTGTGTTGCAGTAGAAATTAACGGCGAGATTGTAGATGATGACGGTAAAAAGGTTCCGCGAGTTACCTTCATGCCGGTTGGGAGCCAGAATACAATTTCTTGAAGTGAGTAACAATATCACTTTGCAAAAACACACCGGCACTTGAACATGCGTCATTACTTACGCCCGCGTGGCTCATCGTACCAGAAGGCCGAAGAGCCAATGCTAACTGCCATTTTTTGCGCGTGATGCTAATCGAAATGCATTAAATTTGGCCATCCTACGCACAAACAATGTTTCCCCCCATTTCACTTGGGACTTACGGCTCGACTGGCACGGCCGTGCAGCTGCGGTTTGCCCGGATTGGGGAATCCCCTTCAGACATTCCAGGACAACTCGTATAAAGCGGCTCCAAGCAAAACTCAGCGTTGGGCTCCAAGCCATATGGCGCGGTCACCTGATACTGGAACGTGATCGGCTTTGACCCGACGTTTTGGCTTTGCACCGGCCGATCGAGGCGAACGTACAGGCTGGCATCGGTCCGCGGGTTGCGGAAAGAATAACGCGTTTGCCCGGGTACGATCTGACAGTTGCGCCCCTCCTCGGTCCGCTCAATCTCGACCTCGATCGCGCAACTGCGCCCGCCACCGCACCGAGGCCCCAAGACGTCCGATCGCGATATCCGGAAGATCACATCCGGACGCTGCAGCATTTTGACGTCTTCGACCAGATGCGACAGCGTCTGGGTATTGGCATCCACCTTGTCGCCTAAACGCCATGGCGAGAACACCAGCTCATTCACCACGGGCACATAGGCACCAATCCACGCAGCGAAGGCCCCGATGACGGTGATGCGGAAAAACTTGCCGCCATCCTTTCGCCACTCCGACCAGTTGATCAGCCCCGCGCGCGGGGTTTTTTCTTCAGACATGCAGATAGGCTCCAGGTGCAGACATTTCCGGCCAAGATGGCCGCGTGGACAAAATGGTGCCTCTGGCGGGTTCCCTACTCCGGCCGCTCACATTGGGCCATCGTGCGATAGCCTCCCTCCGAGACTTCATGGGTCGCCGTTTTCACAACCCAAACGCCGGATGCGGCCGCGCTGAACCCGATCGGGATCAAGCGCCCCTCGGCCGCGATTGAGGGGTTGCCAGGCAGCTCCACCTCAAGCGTCTCCTTTGCACGGCCGGCACGGCGCGACTCGGCCGTCGCGACGGCGCGCGCTTCTTCCTCAGAGCGGAACCGCTGACGCAGCCGGCGCACCGGCTCCGCGTCCCCGACCTTCACCTCTACATCTTCGGCCTTCTCGAGATCCCGATAGGTGGCGATAATCGTACCGGTCGCCTCGCTGAGCCCCCGGCGCATTGACCAGCGGGTGACATCTGGCTCCTGCAGCACCACTGTCGCCGTTGGCTGTCCCGAGGCTTTCACCCCCTCCGCCCTGCGACCGACATAGAGAACGCCACCGGCCGGCTTCGCAATGAGATCATGCAGCACCGCAATCCGCGTCAGAACCGACAGGTCGCTTTCATCCAGCTGATCGATGTGACCAGGCACGATAGATCCCGCGGCCTCGGTCACGGCCGGCTCTAGCCCGTTGTCGCCGGCAATGGTGGTGGCGATCGCTTTCAGTGTCATGCCGGCCGGCCACGACCGGGACTTCTGCTGGCTGATTGGGGCAAAGCCGCTCTGTGTCTCGCCCTGCGCTTTGGCACGGCACACGGCCGTGATCATGCGAGGGGGTGAGCTCTCCTCAACCTCATCGGCGATATAGATCCCCATCTGCAAGAATTCCCCGAGATACCCCAGGGCGATCGCGACCTCGGCCCCGGGCTCCGGCATGGCAAAGCGCGACAGCGGCGACGTATTGGCGAAAGTGATCTCAGCAGTATCGGAGATAAAGCCGGCCGTGTCGGACACGCGCACCGAACTCAGCTGCGAGAACACGAACCCCGACAGCGGCACCCCGTTGATCGTGACCTGGACCAACGGTCGGAAATCCATCAACCCCATAGCTGCGCCGTTTCGGAAGGCTCTGAGATATCCAAATCCGGCAGCCGGATGCGAACGCCAGGCTCGAGCACGGCACCCAGTGCGCCCAGACCAGGGTTAGCGGCAAGAACCGCCTCGACCTTGCCGCCCAGGGTGTCCCCGTAGTGCGCAGCCACGACCTGGTCCAGGACATCGCCCTCAGACGAAACGAAGTAGAGATCGGACACCGCCGTCATATCTTGCCATCCTCATTGTAAACTCTTGCCGATGCGGGATGCCCTGCGAGGCAAAGACTTCCTGCCCCTCGGTGACGCCTTCCACGACCCACAGGCCGAGCACCTTACCGATGCCAGACACCAAGGGCAGCGGCAGCCCAAGGCTAGCCTGTGTGCGCATCTTATCGATCTGCTTCAGCCCACCCCGGAAGTGGGGATAGATCACCCCCTCGAGCTCCACAGTCTCCGGGCCCAGGCCGGTGAACTGCAGCGCATCATTAGTGCCGATCCGCGCCTGACGTGCCCACCGATACTCAGCCGATCGACTGAGCCGCTGGTAGGCAGCATTATCCAGGGAGAACTGAAAGAACCCGAGCTGCATCATGACTTCTGCCATCGTTATCTCCCAAACGGCCCCGTGGCCGGCGCGCGATCGAATAGACCGTTGCCGGCGTTGCGATGTTCCTCACGCTTCAGGAGCCGCAAGATTTCATGAGCGTCAGCCCCAGGCGCGTTGATCGTGTAGTGGTTGGTGACGGTTTGCGATGCCTGCGCAGGAGCTGCTGCCAGTGCCGGTGCGGCCGTCTGGGAAAATACGGCCTCGATGCGCGCCATCATGCCGTCGACATCAGGCCGGCGCGACTGACTGTGTTCATTCGAAGCAAGCGGAGCCGTCCCCAGGCGACGCGCCGGCTGCGCAGGAATACCCACCCGCGGGCTGCTGCGCCGCAACTTGTCCAGGACACGGGCTCCTCGATCGCTGGCCGGCCGCGCACCCGAGCTGTTGCGACGCAGCTTATCCAGAACGCGGACACCTCGATCCTTTGCCGGCCGCGCTGTCGGGCTGAACACAGAGCCGACACGATCGGCATAGCCGGCAAGCTGGCGCATGGCGCGGTTGTTCGCCACATACCCCGAGCGATTCTCGAACTTGAGCTCCGGACCGAGCTCGCCGGTCAGGTGCCAGCCAGGACGGAAGGGTCCACCCAAGGCGTTCTTCTGCGGCTTGATTCCGTATAGCTTCTCCGCGGCCGAACTGGTCATCGGTGCCGCGTTGTCATTTGACGCCGTATTGCCGAGCCCCGAGACTTTGCCAGGCTCAACGCGCGTGGCCACCGCAGAGCCTACGGCCGAGCCGATGGCGTTGCCGGCGCGCTGCGCGTTCTCATAGCCCCACTTCAACGCCTCGATCACTGGTTTGATCAAGGTCATCAGCGTGGTGAACTTATCACCGATCCAGGTCAGCACAGGATCAATGGCAGTTTTGACCGCCTCCCAAGCCGCCCCGATGCCACCGGTTGTTGATTGTCACTTATAACTGACCCGGCATTGTCACTGAGACTTGACCCACCCAGTTGTTATGTTCTTTGCTTTATGATGGCGTCAATGCCGCTTTCTCCTTTCGTTTTTGTTTGGCTGTCGCCGAGCTGGCCTTGAACCGATAGCTGTCATTGCCGGTCTCGAGAATGTGGCAACGATGTGTGAGGCGGTCGAGGAGCGCGGTGGTCATCTTGGCATCACCGAACACGCTGGCCCATTCGCTAAAGCTCAGGTTGGTTGTGATAACGACGCTGGTGCGCTCGTAGAGTTTACTCAGAAGGTGGAACAGCAGCGCGCCACCCGAAGCGCTGAACGGCAAATATCCCAGCTCATCCAAGATCACCAAATCGGCTTTCACCAGCGCCTCGGCGATCTTTCCTGCCTTGCCTTGGGCCTTTTCCTGCTCCAACGCATTGACCAACTCGACCGTGGAGAAGAAGCGCACACGCTTGCGATGATGCTCGATTGCTTGAATGCCGAGGGCGGTAGCGACATGCGATTTTCCCGTTCCAGGGCCTCCGATCAGCACTACATTCTCAGCCGCCTCCATGAACTCGCATCGATGAAGTTGACGGACCAAAGCTTCACGGACTTCGCTGGCGCTAAAGTCGAAGCCAGAGATGTCTTTGTATGCCGGAAAGCGTGCTGCCTTCATGTGGTAGGCGATGGAACGCACCTCACGTTCAGCTATTTCGGCCTTAAGCAGCTGCGACAACATGGGGATCGCTGCATCGAAAGCGGGCGATCCCTGCTCATGCAGGTCCTGCACGGCCTGTGCCATGCCCGGCATCTTCAGGCTGCGCATCATAATGACGATGGCAGCGCCTGCGGGATCATGACGCATGACGTGTTCCTCCTGTAGTGCGTAGCCCGTCATATCGTGCGACATTGGCCTCGGGCTCCTTATTCAAAGAAAGGGCCGCAGGCGGGGTCACATCGGGCTGGTCTATCGGTGCGCCATCCACCAGCCTGTGAAGTAGGTTCAAGACATGGGTTTTTGTTGGTACGCCCGCATCCAGCGCCATTTCCACCGCGCAAAGCACGGCCTGTTCGTCATGGTGGAGCACCAAGGACAGAACGTCGACCATCTCGCGGTCACCACCTGGCCTACGCAACATATGATCCTGCAGCTTCCGGAACCCTTCTGGCATCTCAACGAAGGGCGCCCCCGTTGCGCAGCGCGCCGGGTTTGCGTTGAACCACCGCCAGATAATGGTGCCAGTCATAAATAACGCGCCCTGGCTGACGGTGTGAGCGTTCAATAATGCGCTCATGCGTGCAGACCACATGGCCTTCGGCGACGATGACCAGCCGTTCAGGATAGATGCGGAGACTGACAGGGCGGTTCGCAAAGCTGGCAGGCACTGAGTAGCGATTACGGTCGAATGCTATCAGACAAGTGGGGGATACCCGCTTGCTCTGCTCGACAAAGCCGTCAAACATTGTGGGCAGTGGCATCAGCGCGGCCTTCTCGGCGTCCCAGACATCCGCAATATTGCCAGGCAATCTGCCATGCGGTGTCTCGGCCCACAGAAGCTTGCAGCGCTCCTCCAGCCATTCATTCAGCGCATTGAGGTTCGGAAAGGCGGGCATGAGTTGCCAAAGCCGATGGCGGGCGTCGCGCACATTCTTCTCAACCTGACCTTTCTCCCACCCTGCCGCGGGATTGCAGAACTCAGGGTCAAAGACATAATGGCTGGTCATCGCAAGGAACCGTGCGTTTACATCGCGCTTCTTTCCGACGCCAATCCGGTCGACGGCTGTCTTCATGTTGTCATAGACGCCACGCCCCGGAACACCCTCAAACACTCGAAAGCCATGCCAGTGGGCATCGAACAGCATCTCATGCGTTTGCAGCCGATAGGCCCGGACCAGAAATGCGCGGCTGTGAGACAGCTTGATATGGGCGACCTGAAGCTTGAGGCGTTCGCCCCCGACATAGGCCCAGTCCTCGCTCCAGTCGAATTGGAACGCCTCGCCTGGCTGAAAGACCAACGGCACGAAAACACCACGGTCAGTCGTATGTTGAGCACGCTGTCGTTCGCCCTTCCAGTTCCGCACGAAGGCCGCGACACGCTCATATGAACCATCAAAACCGAGCTGAACCAGATCCGCATGCATCTGCTTGGCCGTTCGCCGTTCCTTCCGTGATTTACGCTGCTCAGACAGCAACCAGCCTGTCAGCTTATCAGCATAAGGGTCCAACTTGCTCGGTCGGTTCAAAATCTGGAACTCGGGCTCAACTATCCCTGTCCGCAGATACTTCTTGATCGTGTTGCGAGACACCCCTGTCCGGCGCGCAATCTCGCGGATGGGCATCTTGTCTCGCAGAGCCCATTTCCGAATAATCCTCAGAAATCCCATGTCTAACACTCCAATAGCTCCCAGCTGATTCAAGCAGGGGCAAGGTTGCACATGGGTCAATTCTCAATGACAATTTCTACAGTTGCCGGGTCAGTTCTCGGTGACAATCAACAGGCAGCCTCATGGACCATGGCGGGTGGTCAAAAGCTGACATGGCGAACCGGTACCGCAAGCTGGCACCCGATGATCTGTCAGAGAGGCTGCTGAAGCACGGCTGGGACTTCCGGCCGGAGCTGCCCGAGGACCGGAGAAACAAGATCCGCATCGTCAGCGATGGCTAGACACGACCGCGACTGTACAGCGCCACCCACTAGACAATCGGATATCAAGATCGAGCACAACGCTGGGCGAAAGCTAACGCATCATGGATCGGTGCATCCGCCGAATGCGCAACGTCTGACATGATTGGGACTTCCGGCCCTGTCCAGCCGTTTGCCAGATGCCCAAGCGCGCAATTGCAATTCACACGAAGCAGATGTTCGACACATTGTGCAGCATTTCAATGCCAAATCTCTGTCGAGCTGAAAAACTAGACGTGCACTGCGACGCATACGTATGCCAGTATTGAATCTATACTCTACGACAGGATGGAGCCAAGCGTCGCACCAATGCCGCAGGCGGTACCTAAGGCGAGCACGCCGAACGCTATCATTCCTGCCATGTACTTAGGGTCGCCAGCGTTTGCACCTTTAGTAGCGAAAAGCACGATCAGCCATGACCAAATGGTCGTTATTCCGCCAAAGAATAAAAGGATGATGAAGGCGATCAAATCCAATCCGTTTAGTGACTTTTCGCTCCACAGATATATGAGGCCTCCAGTCACGGGAACTGTGATTGTGATAGCGTTTGCGACATAGCCAAGCAGTTCGGCGAACTGACTTTTTGTAGGCCATCCATCGTGGTCTAAGACGCTTTTGTTATTGGGATTTGTCATTGGTCTTTCCTTCTGCGTAGTCAGTAACGCAATACGATCCTCGTGTTATCGAGGGAAGCGCGGCTTGGAACTTTCCCACATAAAAATTAAACACATAGATCGTCAGTGACCATTAACGTGACCGAATATGCAAAGCGGCTACCGCGGTACAAACTAGGCCACTAGGTTGTGCTGACGACGGACAAATGCCAGTTCGATCTACATTGCGTTCGTTCTTTGGCCGTATTGCTTAATTCGTTATGCATGCCTGGCGTTTGCTGAACGATCTCCAGGCTGGCTGTCCTGCAGACAAAGCACGCTGGCCAACAGCGCGGTGACTTACTGCCGTTTATTCGCAGGCAATCTCGGAATCGTGATATTGGGTACCCTGAATGAACTCAGCGAACGCGATGCGGCGGCCTTTCGGGACGTAGAAGCAATCAACTGCATTTGGAGGAATGACACGCGCTAGATTTGCCTGCAGGCCCTTGATGTTTTTAACCATATTCAGCAACATGTCTAGCTGCTCAGTCTTATCTAAGTTGGTGTCTTCAATGTTGATGAATGGGTCGCCGCTCCGAATGCGCCACTCCCTTTCCTCCCTGTAGCCTGCGCGCTGAAACCAAAGTGCCTGCCTTCTAAGGGTCGCATATTGATCAGGAACGCCCATCGACTTGGCGAATGCTGGTTTAGTCACGGCCAGCTCCATCAGCCATCGTGTAAGGTCATCGTGCTCTGTGATTTCTGCAGGGAGGCCAGATTTTATTTCCGCAAATATTTGATCCCGAAGTTCCGTGAACTCAGCATCCGTTTCGGAGTCAATGTATACTACAGGTCTCGCGCCTATCTGCTTCGCCCACTCTTGTGTCACCGCTACACCATATCTGGACCCAAATAGATCACGTGCGTCGCAGTATGGCAGCTCAGTCAGGCAGATCATGCCGCCTGGTGCGAACGACGCTACCGCTTGCTCCTTCGAGCCGAACAGGGTGTCGGCAGCTTCGAGCGGGTTATAAGTAAACAGCAACCCATACTCACATATCGACTGAAGGTTTTCGAGTCGGTCCGTCATGTGTAGAAGCGCCAAAGTCTAATTCTCCTGTGCGACCGGTAGCGGGATAGGCTTCTTATGCCCTGTAACTGTCGATTGGCAGATCAGCACACCAGAGCGCGCGAAGGCAAGTGTGTCGCGAAACCCATGCAGTACCCCGACGGATTGCTGCGTCCCGCCTGAGAGACGTGATCCTACGCTCAAACATACAAATTTGGCAGCCTCATGGACCATGCGCGTTTGGTCGAAAGCCGATATGGTCAACCGGTACCGCAAACTGGCAAGCCATGATCTGTCCGAGCGACTGCTGGATCACGGCTGGGGCTTCCGGTCGGCAACGCCTGACGGCGGACGCAATAAGCTAAGAATTGTGAATGATGACCGAACATTTTCACCAATCTAGCTAGTCCTTTGCTATTGGCACCAGGCTAACGCATTGGCGGCTCATATTGCGTGTTTGCCGCAATGATTTCCCCAATTACCTGAGCTCGCCAAACCATTCCCAATTGAGCATCCAAATCACGCTTTGGAGCAACACGACCCGAATAAACTCCGAGAAATTGAAACCCGACGGGCCCACCAAAAACCTGACTTCCGTCAGCCATCCTACCGTCACTTTTTCGCAAGATCACCGGAGATCCAGACATTCCCTTGTTACTTGCAGTATCGACTACCATCATCGGTCTACCCTCATAATCGAGGGCTGGCTCCGAAGCGATGGTCCCCCGTTTCCAAATTGGGAAATCGTCGAGATGCAAACCCAACGGATAGCCTAGAAGGAAAACCTCATCGGCCACTTCGACTAGGTATGATTCAGAACTGATTTCATTGATCCTAACTGGAGAACCGGACTGTTCGTTGAAGAATTCAGAAACATCGCAAGCGACGACGTCCACGTTAGGGCCCGCTGGATGCTCAAGCCAAGCCTTTGTCCCACTAAACCCCCAACCGAATCCCACGGCTACCGATCTGATTCCCCCTGACCCAGAAACCCTGACGTCTGTGCTCAGCCAGTTCGGCTGTAGCTTATCTCTATCCAGATATTGGCCAGTAAGTGTGTTTCGCCCTGAAATGTTGTGCCTGTTAGTGACCAAGTAAGTCTTCTCAGCATGTCCATACAAAAAGCCAGTGCCCTGTGACAATTCGACTTCATCACAACACAAGAAAATCTTAAACGCCGCCAAAGATCCCTCATGCACGAATTTAGTCATCAGCCTTACTTTCCTATCAAACTGAGCTGGAACACTCGTGTAATCAATATTTTTTGCCGAATTTTTGAGCAATTTCCAGGACCAATACAACCAAGAATAATTAACTTGGTACAGGAAGCTCAGCGAGCCTAAGCTCGCGAAGATTGCGGCCAAACTCGCTTCAGAGCAAGCTCATCTGTCGCGCCCCAGGCCGGTACTCTAAGACTTCTTCGACATAAACAATCTTGAGCAGGCTGGACGCAGATAGCGACTGCTCCTCCCGCAGACGGCAGCGAATTGCGTCGTTGGCATTTAGGGTCACGAGCCCTTCCTGTACTTTATTCTGAAAGTCTGCGTCTTCCATTTCAGCTGTAAACGCTCGCTCGCCACCATCCGAAAAACGCCATTTGTACCCGTCACGGAAATGAACCGAAACAATCTTTAACCATGCATCTCGGTGGGTGACCTCAGTATCCGGTTCATCCGGCTCTGGCGGCACCTTGAGAGCCTGAAGATCACTGCGAGAAAGACGAACCGCATCGAAACCTCCACTGTCGACACCAATCCGTAGACTATCGAGGCCATCGACACGCGCCGCCTTCGCGCCGAGGTCCTCAACGGCTTCTCGCGTGGGTAGGTCCTGCAACAGAGCAACTGTGCGATCATCTACAACAAACGTTGTGTGGTTGATAGTTATTTGGGTGGTCCCATCACCAAGTGGCTCAACCTTTTCCGGCCGTTTGCCTCTCAAAACTTTGATTGCGGTAAAGAGGCCGACCGCTCCGCCGCTCACAATGCCCCCAGCCTTGATCAACAGGTCCATTAATTTGTCAGCAGCGACAACGCGCTGAGGGTGAGCATTCACCGCGTCCAACATGTCAGTTAACCAGCCAACATCCATCGTAAGTGCGGCCACAAAGGACCCCTGATCGGTTGCTGCGACTTTGAGACGAGCATCAGCGCGATCGCCGTTGAGTGCTTTATTCGCCGCCTGCACGACATTCCCGAATGCGAGGAGAGTAGGAGCAAGATCACGGACATCGATCTCGCCATCGTCAAATGGATCGCCCTCAAAGGCTATTTCAAAACGGGCTTTCGTCATAAGAACTGCTCACCTCTGAACCGTGGTCGCCACCATTCACAAAAAACGCGCTGGCAGGCTTTTTGCTCATTGTTAGCGCGCCGGCCACTTCAAAGCAATTCTCAGTACTTCCGCGATTCTGGGCAACAATTGGTCAATCGCTGTTTTTACCCCAAAGGCACCAGCAAACCCGCTTAACCTCTGCCCCTAAAAATGAGGCGCTATTTCAAAAGGTTGGGTGGCGGAGACGAAGGGATTCGAACCCTCGAGACCCTTCCGGGCCTACTCCCTTAGCAGGGGAGCGCCTTCGACCACTCGGCCACGTCTCCGTCGACCCGTTTAGAGAGGGATAGCTTAGGAAACAAGGTCAAAATTCCGAAAAAGCGGCAAATTCGAAATTTCTGGAAACTGCGTGAACATCCTTTGAAAGGTATGGCTCGGCGGCGGAAATTAGCGATGGGTCTTGGGTCTATTTGCCTGAAAAAGAGCGCCGGAGGGAGCGATGGTACTGAGACCGGGGGATTTAGCGTTGTCGGTATATGTGCCCCGACCGTTCGACTTCACTCTGCGCACATCGCTATGGCGGCTATTGAAGACAAACCCAGCCAAAATCGTCTGCGCAGGCGCGCGGGGGATCGACGTTTAGATGTGCGCGAACTGCGCTTTCAACAAAGCCTCGTTATACTCGCTTTGGGCCGTGCTGTCATAGACCACGCCGCCACCGACGTTCAGCTTTGCCTGTCCTTCAGAATCACTGATCAAGGTGCGGATCGCGACATTGAATTCCATGGAACCGTCAGGAGCAATCCATCCGATTGTACCGCAATAGGCACCTCTGGCCGACGCCTCCAGGTCGGAGAGTATCTCCATCGCTCGGATTTTCGGCGCACCTGTAATCGAACCACACGGGAAGACCGCAGTCAGGATATCAGTCAGTGTGGTGTCGGGCTTGATGGTGGCAGTTACCTCCGAGATCATCTGATGCACGGTTGCGTAGCTTTCGATTTCGAATAGCGCTGGCACCCGAACGCTGCCAACCTGCGATATACGCGCGAAGTCATTCCTAAGAAGGTCGGTGATCATCAGGTTCTCGGCCTGGTTCTTCTCGGAATGGCTTAACCAGGCCTTGAGCGCCTCATCTTCTGCCGCATTCGCACCGCGGTTGATTGTCCCCTTCATGGGCCGGGTGCGCAGCTGCCCGTCGACCGATAGAGAAAAGAACAGTTCAGGCGATCGGCACAATAGCTTTGCACCGCCAAGATCCACGAAAGCACCGAAAGGAACGGGCTGCTTTTGCTTTAACCGCTCGTAAAGGCGCATAAGACAGCCGTCATATGCTGCCGTCATTGGAAACGTCAGATTGGCTTGATATATATCGCCGCTTTGTAAATAGCCTCTTATGATATCAAAGGCTTGCTTGTAAGTCGGAAAATCCCACTCCGGCTTGAAGGCCGCTAGGTGGAAATCGCCTTTAAACGCGGGAGCAGGCGGCACATGGACGTGGTCAAAGACCCCGAACCGAAGCAACGGTTCCTTGCGGTCCATCGGTAGCTTGGCACGTAGCTTGGAGACCAACGCATACCCCAGCTCATATGATGCAGTACCTGCCAGCCATTTCCCACGCTGATGACAGGCTTCGATTCTACGCAGGGCATCGCTGACCTCGTCAGGATGCCAGGCCTCAATGATTTGCTCTGGTTGATGGAATAAGGAGCCTTCCCCAAGCGGCCCTCGGTCAAAGAGGATCGACCGCGCTTGCGGGTTCACTGTCATCTAGAAATCGGCCGCGATACGCATGTCGCGCAGGGGCCGCACAAGATCGATGCAATCTTGATAGATCTGATGGGCGCGATACGCCTTTAATGCGGCTTCGTCTTCGAATTCCGCATAAACAATAACATCTACGTCGTTGGCAAAACGGTCTTCATTGCGGTTTCGCGATACCTCGAAATGCTTGACGGACGGGATAGCGGATAACATGGAAAGGCCGTCGACGATTTGATCAATATCCTGCGCGTCTTTGGCGCTGAAAAATACAACGTGACGAATGATCCGGCCATTGGATTTCTGGTCTGACATTTGACTGTTCCCCTACAATATAAAGCATTCTGAATGCGGTGAACGCCGCGCGCACGCCCCTAGCCGTTTACGCCACGATCCTGCTTGGTCGCAGACGTCCCCGCCTTTTCATGTCGATTGATCGCAAGACCGGTTCGGGGCTGAACGCCAGAGGATAAACGGGCCCGATAGGTGTCGGACCCGTCGAATAAGATCAGGTGTTGAACAGGAAGTGCAGCACGTCGCCGTCTTTGACGGTGTAGCTTTTGCCCTCGGCGCGCATCTTGCCGGCTTCCTTGGCGGGGCCTTCACCGCCCAAGGCCACGAAATCGTCATAGGCGATGGTTTCGGCGCGGATGAAGCCTTTTTCAAAATCACCGTGGATCACGCCTGCGGCTTTTGGCGCAGAGGTGCCGGCCTTGATCGTCCAGGCGCGGGCCTCTTTCGGGCCGACGGTGAAGTATGTCTCAAGGTGCAGCAGCTCGTAGCCCGCGCGGATCAACCGGTCGAGCCCGGCTTCCTCTAGCCCCATCTCGTCCAGGAACATGCTGGCCTCTTCAGGCTCCAGCTGGCTGATTTCCTCTTCGATCTGGGCAGAGATCACGACGTGGCTATTGCCCTGCGCCGCGGCCATTTCAGCGACTTTTGCAGAAAGGGCATTGCCCTCGGCCGCTTCGGATTCGCCGACGTTGCAAACATAAAGCACGGGCTTGGTTGTCAGCAATTGCAGCATGCGCCAAGCCTTGGCGTCATCCGCGTCAACCTCGACGGTGCGCGCAGGTTTGCCGTTTTCGATGGCTTCTTGCGCGGCGGCCAGCAGGCGGTCTTGCTGGGCTGCGTCCTTGTCATTGCCCTTGATCTTGCGGACCAGACCGGCACGGCGTTTTTCGATGCTTTCCAGATCGGCAAGCATCAGTTCTGTATCGATGGTCTCGGCGTCGGCCACGGGGTCCACGCGCCCTTCGACGTGGGTCACATCGCCATCCTCAAAGCAGCGCAGCACATGCGCGATGGCGTCGGTCTCGCGGATATTGGCAAGGAACTGGTTGCCCAGACCTTCACCTTTGGACGCGCCTTTGACCAGGCCCGCGATATCCACAAAGGTCATCCGCGTCGGGATGATCTGCTTGGAGCCCGCAATCGCGGCAAGCTTATCCAGCCGCGAATCCGGCACCGCGACTTCGCCGACGTTCGGTTCGATTGTGCAGAACGGAAAATTGGCCGCCTGCGCTGCCGCTGTTTTGGTCAGCGCGTTGAAGAGGGTCGACTTGCCGACATTCGGCAGACCCACGATTCCCATCTTAAAGCCCATGACAAGCATCCTTTATAAGTTGGCGTTGTCCTAGGGTTTTGGCCGCCTTTGCGCAAGTCTTAGCGCAGGCGTCGGTCCTCGTGCGTCTGGTAAATCAGGATCCATGCAAGCACGATGAACATCGGATGGGTCAACCCGCCCGAAAAGATCACGGCCGGAATCCAGATCAGGAAGACGATAATCGCCGTGAAGATCCGTCCCGTTAGCAGGATGGAAAGCGGCGGCAACAGAAGGGCGAGTACATAATTCATGCGGTAAATGTAGGCACCGGCGGCGGGATTTAAAGGAGTATGTGATGCACACCTGCATAAATACAGTGCCCTCGGCACCGGTTTTTTCGGAAAATCGCCCAAGCCCACCGGCGGAGTTGGATTGATTTCCCGTGATATATTCGGCATTGCAGCAGGGTAACGTAAAAAGGCCGCCCTCATGACACGTATCGACGCCAAATTCGCTGACCTCAAATCCCAAGGCAAGAAAGCCTTTGTCGCCTATGTGATGGCAGGCGATCCCGACTTTGACACGTCGCTCGAGGTGGTGCGCGGCCTGCCTGGCGCGGGTGTCGATATTATCGAGCTGGGGCTGCCGTTTACCGATCCGATGGCCGATGGCTCTGCCATTCAGTTGGCGGGACAGCGCGCGCTTGAAGGCGGGATGACGCTGGACAAGACGCTGGCGCTTGCTGCGGCGTTCCGCGAACAGGATGACACGACGCCGATCGTGCTGATGGGCTATTACAACCCGATCTATTCCAAAGGCGTGGATAACTTCCTTGAGGCGGCCAAGAAGGCCGGCGTGGACGGGTTGATCGTCGTGGACCTGCCACCGGAAGAAGACCCAGAACTCTGCCTGCCCGCGCAAGCTGCCGGTATGAACTTTATCCGCCTTGCGACCCCTACGACCGATGACAAACGTCTGCCGCGCGTTGTGCAGAACACCTCGGGCTTTGTGTATTACGTGTCGATCACCGGCATCACCGGCTCTGCCGAAGCGGATGCGGGCGATGTCGCCCCCGAGGTAGAGCGCATTCAGAACGCCAGCGGCCTGCCCGTGATTGTCGGGTTCGGTGTGAACACCCCAGACAAAGCCGAAGCCATTGCAGGCGTTGCTGATGGGGTTGTTGTCGGCTCTGCCATTGTCTCCAAAATTGCGGACGGGTTGCCTGTCGAAGACGTGCTAACCTTTGTCAAAACCTTGTCGGATGGTGCGCATCGGGCCTAAGTGCCCTGCCCGCCACCCGATGTCGTGGCGTAAAGCAATTGATTTCAACGGGCCGTATTGGTTAGATCATCTGACCAATACATAGGAACTTGCCACCATGCCCGTGATCACCACCATCGACGACCTCAAGCGCCTGCATGAACGCCGCGTGCCGCGGATGTTCTATGACTACGCGGAATCGGGCAGCTGGACAGAGCAGACCTTTCGCGAGAACACGACCGATTTTGAACAGATCCGCCTGCGCCAGCGCGTTGCCGTGGATATGAGCGGGCGCAGCACCAAGACGCAGATGATCGGGCAGGATGTGGCGATGCCTGTGGCGCTGGCCCCCGTCGGGCTGACTGGCATGCAGCACGCTGACGGAGAGATCAAAGCTGCCCGCGCCGCCGAAGCCTTTGGCGTGCCCTTCACCCTGTCGACCATGTCCATCAATTCGATCGAGGATGTGGCAGAGGCGACGACGAAACCTTTCTGGTTCCAGCTTTATACCATGCGCGACGAAGACTATGTCGCGCGGCTGATCCAGCGCGCCAAGGATGCGAAATGCTCGGCCCTTGTCATCACGCTTGATCTGCAAATCCTTGGCCAGCGTCACAAAGACCTGAAGAACGGCCTCTCTGCCCCGCCTAAGCTGACCGCCAAAACGCTCGCCAATCTGGCAACCAAATGGAGCTGGGGCATCGGCATGATGGGGGCCAAGCGGCGCAGCTTTGGCAATATCGTAGGCCATGTGCACGGCGTCGACGACACCGCCAACCTCGGCGCATGGACGGCAGAGCAATTCGACCCCACCCTCGACTGGGGCAAGATCGCCAAGCTGAAAGAGCAATGGGGCGGCAAGGTTATCCTCAAGGGTATTCTTGACGCCGACGATGCGCGGATGGCGCTGAAAGTCGGGGCGGATGCGATCATCGTCAGCAACCACGGCGGGCGCCAGCTGGACGGGGCGATCAGCTCTATCCGGGCGCTGCCGTCGATCCTGGAGGCCGTGGGCGACCAGATCGAAGTCCATCTGGACAGTGGAATCAGGTCCGGTCAGGACGTGCTCAAGGCGATGGCGATGGGGGCCAAGGGCACCTATATCGGGCGCGCCTTCATCTACGGGCTTGGTGCGATGGGTCAGGCCGGGGTTACCTCGGCGCTGGAGGTCATCCACAAGGAGCTCGACCTGTCCATGGCGCTTTGCGGTGAAACCTCTGTCGCGGGGTTGGGCAAGCATAACCTGCTTATTCCAAAAGGTTTTGAAGGCGACTGGCAGCCCTGAGCCTGCGCCTTCTTCGTATGATACGCCCGCCTTGGCTGATATGTCAGGGCGGGCGGAAACCCTGTGCGCACTTCCTGCCCCGCCCCGCATAGGTCGCAAACCAAAGCCAACTTGCGCAAAAGCGGCGTTTTAGTCTTTCCCAAACGCCCAAACCCGTCTATACGCGCGGCTTCACGCGGACATACAGCCTTGGAGGATGTCCGCCCTAAACATATTGGAGATTACAATGGCTGGAGAGATTCCTGATCTTGAAGCTTTCGAACGCACGGGGACAGGCAAGGGCGCCGCTCGTCAGGCACGCCGCGACGGCATGGTTCCTGGTATCGTATTCGGTGGTGACCTTGATCCGCTGCCGATCAACCTGGACTTTAACAAGCTGCTGACCAAACTGCGCGCAGGCCGCTTCAAGGCGACCCTGTTCAACCTCAAGGTTGAAGGCCAAGAAGACGTCCGCGTCATCTGCCGCGACGTTCAGCGTCACGTTGTTAAAGACCTGCCAACGCACGTCGACCTGATGCGTTTGAAGCGCACCACCAAAATCAACCTCTTCATCCAGGTTGAAGTCGAAGGCGAAGAAGTCAGCCCCGGCCTGAAAAAAGGTGGCGTTCTGACGCTGGTACGTCCCGAAGTTGAACTGGTTGTGACCGCAGGCGATATCCCTGATCACATCACAATCGACGTTTCCGAACTGGAAATCGGCGACAGCCTCACCATCTCGAGCGTGAAGCTGCCAAACGGCACCAAGCCGGTCATCGACCGTGACTTCGTGATCGCGCAGATTTCCGCGCCTTCCGGTCTGGCTAGCCAGGACGATGATGAAGACGAAGATGTTGCAGCAGACGAAGTGCCCGCAACAGAAGTCAAAGAAGACTGATACCGATATATCCGTCGCGCCTGCGGGCGCGTATCGGCGGATGGGTCGAGACGGGGTCGCCATAGGCGGCCCCGTTTTTCGTTGGGGCGTTATTTCGTTTGGCCCCGCGGTCTGCTATCCTTGGCCAAACAAACGTTTTTATCCACGTGAAGGGGTCCGCATGAAACTGATCGTAGGGCTTGGCAATCCGGGTGCCAAATACGCGGGCAACCGGCATAACATAGGCTTTATGGCGCTGGACCGCATCGCGCAGGACCACGGCTTTGCCGGATGGAAGACCAAGCACAACGGGCTAACGGTCGAAGGGCGTTTTGGCGCGGACCGCGTGGTCTTGCTCAAGCCCGAGACATTCATGAACAACTCTGGTCAGTCGGTGCAATCGGCCATGCGGTTTCACAAGCTTGAACCGGCAGATGTGATCGTTCTGCACGACGAAATCGACCTCGCCCCCGGCAAGGTCAAATGCAAGACCGGCGGCGGGCATGCGGGGCACAATGGCTTGCGGTCGATCCATGCGCATATCGGTCCCGACTATGACCGTGTGCGCCTTGGCGTGGGGCATCCAGGCCATAAGGACGCCGTACCGGGCTATGTCTTGCGCGACTTTGCCAAGGCAGAGCAGGCGTGGCTGGACGACGTATTGCGCGGGATCAGCGACGGTGCCGCGGATCTAGCGCGCGGCGATACGGCCAAGTTCATGAACGCCGTGGCCTTGCGTGTTGCCCCGCCACGATCCGGCACGGGCACCAAGAAACCCGCGAGCGCCGCGGCCAAGCCGCAAGCCGCCGTACCAAAGCCCGCGCAGCCGGCCCCAACGCAACCCAAGGCAGAGCCTGCCCCCCAAACCGACGACCGCAACCCGATGCAAAAGCTGCTGGACCGGTTCAAGTGACACTGCAAGCCGCCTTTGAAGAGCAGGCAGAGCATTGCATCGCACTGGGGTCTCCCTTCATGGGGCAATTGATGGGCGTGCTGGCGCGGGATTGGCCCGCCGACACAGCCCTCGGCCGTAAATTCACAGCGTTCGAAGGCGACATCGGCCCGTCGGGTGCCTCCCTTCCCCTGCGCATCGCGGGCGGGCTGCATGCGCTGGTGTTGAAACGCAAAGCGCCTGCGTTGATGGCCGTGTACCCCCCGCACAAGGCGAGCGACCAAGCCCTGTCAGAGGCCGTGCGCGATGCGATCACCACGCATGAAGCCTTCTTGCTTGATTGGACCGACAGCGCGCCGCAAACGAACGAGGTCCGCCGCTCTGCCGCTCTGATCGCCGGGGCCCGCGTCGCGGCGCAACATTTCAACCTGCCGATCCGCCTGTCCGAACTTGGGGCCAGCGGCGGGCTCAACCTGATGTGGGACCACTTCGTGCTCGAGATCGAGGGGCATCGCTTCGGGTCGAATATGTCCACGATCCTGCTGTCGCCCGACTGGACAGGCAAACTGCCTCCGGCGATCAACCCGCAGGTCGAAAAACGTCGCGGCGTTGATCTGAACCCGCTGGACCCGACGCGGCCCGACCACCTGTTGCGGCTGATGTCCTATATCTGGGCGGACCAGCCCGAACGCCTGACACTGACGCGGACCGCGGCCTCTGTCATGACGGCGCAGGTGCAACGCGGCGATGCGATTGACTGGCTGGCCCGCACCCTGCCCCAATCCCCCGAAGGCTGCCTGCACCTGATCCAGCACACCGTCGCGTGGCAGTATTTCCCCAAAGCGGCACAGGCCCGTGGCAAGGCGTTGATCGAGGCAGCTGGCAAACGCGCCACGCGCAACCGCCCGCTGGCATGGCTGTCGATGGAGCAGGACGGATCGGGCCTCAAGGGGGCGGCGCTGACGATCAGGCTCTGGCCCGGTGACATCACCCTGCCCTTGGCGCGGGTCGATTTCCACGGACGCTGGATCGATTGGACCTACACCGGCTGACGCCAAGTTTATCTGGCACCACCGCAGCCTTCGTGCTTGGGTATCCCCGCATATCAGGGAGGATTTCATGCGCACATTCGGGAAGTGGCTGGGCCGTATTTTACTGGCTCTTGTGGTGGCTGTGGTCGTTGTCGGCCTGTGGAAGCGCGAAGAGATCACGCGGCTGCTGGCGGTGAATTCGCTCTTTGCCGAAGACAAGATCGTGCATAACTTCAGCCATATGGACGACGCCTTCCTGTCCAAGCCCCTGTCGCGCGGTGATGGCCCCACGGCAGAGCTGTCCTATGGTCCCGAATACGCGCCCCCGGCCACGGTCAACGACTGGATCGAAGCGCGGGATGTGACCGCCTTGGTGGTGCTGAACGACGGTCAGATCGTCTATGAGAACTACTTTAAAGGCACCCAGCCCGATGATCTGCGGATCAGCTGGTCTGTCGCCAAAAGCTACCTTTCCGCGCTGGTGGGTATCTTGTTGGACGAAGGGGCGATTGCATCGCTTGACGATCAGGTCACGACCTATGCGCCCAAGCTGAAAGGCACCGCTTATGACGGGGCGACGCTGCGCAACGTGCTTAACATGGCCAGCGGGGTTACCTTTGACGAAGATTATCTCGACCCGGATTCCGACATCAACAAGATGGGCCGCGCCCTCGCCCTTGGCGGAGAGTTGGACGATTTCACCGCAAGCCTGAACGACACTTTCACCACGCCCGGCAGCCAATGGCAGTATGTGTCGATCGATACCCATGTCATCGGCATGGTCGTTCGGGGGGCAACAGGCCGGTCCGTCACTGACCTTTTGTCGGAAAAAGTCATCACCCCAATGGGGCTAGAACACGCGCCCTATTACGTGACTGACGGCGCGGGTGTCGCGTTTGTCTTGGGCGGGTTGAACCTGACGACCCGCGATTACGCCCGTATGGGGCAGATGTTCCTGCAAAACGGGCGCTACAACGGTCGGCAGATTGTACCGGCAGACTGGGTCGCCGCCTCTACCGTGCCATCGGCCCCGACGGCAGAGGGGCAGATTGGCTATGGCTATCAGTGGTGGATCCCCCAAGGCGCGACAGAGGGTGAATTCATGGCCCGCGGTGTGTATGGTCAGTATATCTACATCAACCGCGCTGACGGGGTGGTGATCGCGACCAATGCCGCCGACCGCAAGTTCCGCGAGGCCGGGGTCAGCGATCAGAACATCGCCATCTTCCGCCAGATCAGCGCAGCCTTGGGGGGCACATGACACCTGACGAAAGCATCAATATTCTGGGCGGCCCGCTGGCCGTCTGTGGCAGCGACCCCGTCACGGGCTTTTTCCGCGACGGGTCGTGCAACACCTGTGCCGCCGATCAGGGCAGCCACACGGTCTGCGCGATCATGACGGCCGAATTCCTGGCCTATTCCAAATATGTCGGCAACGACCTCAGCACACCGCGCCCCGAATTCGGCTTTGCCGGACTGTCGGCGGGCGATCCGTGGTGTCTTTGTGCGGGGCGTTTCTTGCAAGCGGCGGACGAGGGCTGCGCGCCAAAGGTGCATCTTGAGGCAACACATCAGCGCGCGTTGGATATCGTGCCACTGAACATCCTGCAGGCCCATGCCTTGCGCCCTAACGGCGGGGCAGACTGATGCTGCGCCTGACTACGGCCTTGACCGCAGTGCTCTGCGCCGCCCCAGCCATCGCCCAAGACGCCCTGCGCCCGCAAGAGCAGCTCCGCCTCGACCGGTTCGAGGCCACGGCGGGCGATGCCCTGCTGCAAGCGTTCCAAAGCGGCAGCGCGGATGACCTGGCCGCCCTGTCGCGCGCCTTGTCCGGCACGCCGCAAGTTGCCTTTGACGAGGGGCTGGCCGGCGATTGGTCCTGCCGCACGATGAAACTGGGCGGGCTGCCCGCGCTGGTGGTCTATAGCCCGTTCAAATGCCGCCTGACGTTTCAGGGCAACGGGTATCTGTTTGAAAAGCTCAGCGGGTCGCAGCGCACCACGGGGGTCATCACGCTGCGAGACGGGCGCGCGGTCTATGCAGGCGTCGGCTATGTCGCCGGAGAGGTGCCGCCCGCTTACGACGCCCTGCCACCCGGTTTTGCCGGAGATGGCGCCCTGCAGCCCGATGTGGCGGTATTCGAACGTGTCACCAACCAGCGGGCGCGGCTGATGTTTCCCGCGCCGGTGGTCGAAAGCGACTTTGATATCCTAGAACTGACCCGATAAAGCCAGCGCCAAAAGAAAAGGGGGCGATGCGCCGCCCCCTTCGTGATCGTCAGCGTCTAAGCTTTCGTCTGATCCTCAGACCTTCATGTCAAAACCAAGCGCCTTGGCGACGGTGAAGATGTCTTTGTCGCCGCGCCCACACATGTTCATGCAGATGATATGATCTTTGGGCAGCTCTGGCGCGATCTTCATCACATGCGCCAGCGCGTGGCTGGGTTCGAGCGCGGGAATGATCCCTTCAAGCGCGCAGCTCAGCTGGAACGCCTCAAGCGCTTCTTTATCGGTGATCGACACATATTGCGCGCGGCCAATGTCGTGCAGCCAGGAATGTTCGGGCCCGATCCCGGGGTAATCCAGACCCGCCGAGATAGAGAATCCTTCAAGGATCTGCCCGTCGTCGTCCTGCAACAGGTAGGTACGGTTGCCGTGGAGCACGCCGGGGCGGCCACCGGTCAATGACGCGCAATGCTCCATCTTTTCGTTCACGCCCTTGCCGCCGGCTTCGACGCCGATGATATTGACGTCCTTGTCATCGAGGAACGGATAGAACAGCCCCATCGCGTTCGACCCGCCACCGATCGCGGCGACCAGCGTGTCGGGCAGACGGCCTTCGGCGGCGTCCATCTGTTCGCGCACTTCCTTGCCGATGATCGCCTGAAAGTCGCGGACCATCGCCGGATAGGGGTGCGGCCCTGCGACCGTGCCGATGCAATAGAATGTGTCGCGCACATTGGTGACCCAATCGCGCAGCGCGTCGTTCATCGCGTCTTTCAGCGTCCCACGGCCCGAGGTGACGGGGATCACTTCGGCACCCAGCAAACGCATGCGGAAGACGTTGGGGGCCTGCCGTTCAACATCATGCGCGCCCATATAGACAACGCATTGCAGACCGAACTTGGCGCAGACCGTGGCCGTAGCCACACCGTGCTGGCCCGCACCGGTTTCCGCGATGATACGTTTCTTGCCCATGCGCCGCGCCAGAATGATCTGGCCCAACACGTTGTTGATCTTATGCGCGCCGGTGTGGTTCAGCTCGTCGCGCTTCATGTAAACCTTGGCACCGCCCAGATGTTCGGTTAGACGCTCTGCGAAATATAGCGGGCTGGGGCGACCGACATAATGGGTCCACAGGTCGTCCATCTCGGCCCAAAAGCTGTCGTCCGTCTTGGCCTTTTCATATTCCGCTTCCAGTTCGAGGATCAGCGGCATCAGGGTTTCCGACACAAACCGCCCCCCGAAATCGCCAAAGCGGCCATTCTCGTCAGGTCCGGTCATGAAAGAGTTGAAAAGATCGTTGTCCATGGAGGTGCTCCTTGCGCTTGGCGACCAGCCTTAACGCCCCCGCCGCGACAGGTAAAGACGGGGCGGGGGCGGCGAAGGGCCCGTACCGCCCCTCGCCCGTAAAACGCCACGGAAAATTGCAATTTTCCAAACTGAGGTTTTGGAAATACACCGCCCGCGTGGCGCGCCGCTAGTCAAAGAGCTTGAACAGCCCGCGCCGCAGCTCGTCCTCTACCTTTTGTTTCACCGCATCCTCGACCGATTGCCCGTCCTGCCGCGATACGCCCAGTTCCTCCTCCAGCTTTTCGTTCAGCTTTTGGCGGGCCTGTTCCTTTTCCTTGGCAAAGTTCATGTCCAGCGCCGCCTGCAAATCCGGCTTGATCTGCGGTGCGGCCCACGGCCCGAAGATGCGCACCGGAATGGCCAGCCCCCGATCACCGTTCACCCGCAGTGCCTTGGGCGTGACGGTATAATCCAGAGTCTGCGCCCCCAGCCCCACCTGCCCCGTGCCCGTGGCGGTAAAGTTCGGCAGCTGCATCAGCAGGTCGTCGTTGCGCAGTACGCCTTGATCCATGTCGAATGTCGCGGCAAGGGAATCGAAGACCGTCGTGCCACCCTCGACGTCGAAATTGCCCATCAGCGCATCAAGGTCGATCCCCTCGATATGCCCACGCCCGACATTCACCGCGCCCGATCCGCTAAGCGACCGCATGATCGCATCCAGCGATGCGCCGGACCCGAGGAAAGATACCTCTGCATCGCCCGTACCGTGGAACCGGCCCAGCCCTGCGGTCTGTTGCAGCAAAGGCTGCATGGCGATGGAGGTCGCGTTCAGCGCCCCGCCCACCGACAGGCCGTTACGGTTGTTGACCACGAACTCGCCACTGATCACACCGGCATAGGCCCTGATCTCGCGCAGCTCGGCGACCAGACGCGATCGGTCGTTGCGCAGCAATACGCGCGTCGCGCCCAAGCTTAGAGTGCCCAGATCGATGCTATCTGCCCGCAGCGCGATCTCGCCGTTGAAGGCGGATAGCGCGGACGCATCAATCGGTGCTTTCGACCACCCTGTCGGGGACGCAGGCGCGGGGGTGCTGGACGCGGGCGCGATGCCACTGGGGGCGCTGCCTGCAAAGCCGGTCAGGTCCAGCGCGCCGACGTTGATCTGCGCGTTCACATCCGGCGTGCCGTTCAGCGTGATATCCGCCGCGCCGGTCAGGGCGTTCCCGCCCAGATCGGCGACCACCTCGCGCAGGGCCAAGCGCCGGTCGGGCGTCAGGGTCAGGTCAAGGTTGATATCCGCCGTCTTTCCCAAGCCCTGCGGCAGTGCGATGTTACCCACCCCGAGCGCCGCCAGAAAACGCCCCGTGTCCGACGTCTTGAACCAAAGATCCCCCGCGACAGCGCCGGTCAGCCCCGCCCGTCCGGTCAGCGAGACGCCGCCGCCTTTGGTGTCCACACGGGCGCGCAGCGGGCGGATGTCGCCGTTCAGGAATTGGTCAAACCGGTTGATCGTCGCCTCGATCGACACGCGCTCGGCCGCGGGGCGCAGGGCGGCCTTGATCACCGCATCGCCCGCCCGTTCGGGCCAGTCGAGCGACAGGTCCACACCCTCAAATCGCACCAGATCGCTGCCCTCCGCATCATAGATCAACGTGGCGTCGGTGATATTGAGCCGCTGGATCGTCAGCGGGCGCGGGCTGCGCGCAGGCGCGGTCGGAGCGGTCTCGATGGCTGCCTCGCCGCCGCCGTCGCTGAACTGCCAGCTGGCGCGCCCGTCGCGGCGCTGCTCCAGCCGGATGGTGGGGCTCTGCGCCTCGATGTTGGTGATCTTGATCTCGCCCCGGATCAGCGCCATCGCATCAACCCCGATGGCGGCATTGGCGGCCGAGAGCATCGCCCCATCCTTGGCCCAATCGGCGTTCCCGACCTCGAGCCCGCCTGCGGTCACGCCCAATACCGGCCAGAAGGTCAGCCCCACATCGCCCGTGATCGTGACCTCGCGCCCTGTCAGATTACGCAGCTGGTCCGCCGCGATTCGCGCAATTCGGTCGGCGGGCAGCAAGAACAGCGACCCCACCGCGACCACCAAAATCAGCAGCAGTATGCCAATTGCCCGAATAATCCACTTCATCGCCCGTCTCCTTGCCTGATGCGGGGCCTTTCCCAGACCCTTTGCATAGCTTATAGCGCAGTTCATGAGCACAAACCCACCAAATCTACGCCCCGATCTTGCGCCAAAGGCCCAGATCAGCAATCCGTCCCGCCCCGGCCAGCCGACCATCGGCATGGTATCGCTGGGCTGCCCCAAGGCGCTGGTCGACAGCGAACGGATTTTGACGCGCCTGCGCGCCGAAGGCTACGGCGTGTCGCCGGATTACGCAGGGGCGGATGCGGTGATTGTAAACACCTGCGGCTTCCTTGATTCCGCCAAGGCCGAAAGCCTTGACGCGATTGGCGAGGCGCTGAACGAAAATGGCAAAGTGATCGTGACCGGCTGTCTGGGGGCCGAGCCGGATTATATCCGCGAACATCACCCGCGTATTCTGGCTGTCACCGGCCCGCACCAATATGAACAGGTGCTGGACGCGGTGCATGGGGCCGTGCCGCCTTCGCCCGATCCGTTTATCGATCTGCTGCCCGCGCAGGCCGTCAGCCTGACACCTCGCCACTACAGCTATCTGAAGATCTCGGAGGGCTGTAACCACAAGTGCAAGTTCTGCATCATCCCCGACATGCGCGGCCGCCTGCAATCGCGCCCCGCCCATGCGATCCTGCGCGAGGCTGAAAAGCTGGTGCAGAACGGCGTGAACGAACTGCTGGTGATCTCTCAGGATACCTCGGCCTACGGCGTCGATATCAAACATGCCGAAGACCGTGGACACCGCGCGCATATCACCGATCTGGCCCGTGATTTGGGGTCGCTCGGAGCGTGGGTACGGCTGCATTACGTCTACCCCTACCCCCATGTGCGCAACCTGATCCCGCTGATGGCTGAAGGTCTGGTACTGCCCTATCTGGATATTCCCTTCCAGCACGCGCATCCCGACGTGCTGAAACGCATGGCCCGCCCTGCGGCAGCAGCAAAGACGCTGGATGAAATCGCCGCGTGGCGTGACACCTGCCCCGACATCACCCTGCGGTCGACATTCATCGTTGGCTACCCCGGCGAGACAGAGGCAGAGTTCCAGACCCTGCTGGATTGGCTCGACGAGGCGCAGCTTGATCGGGTGGGGTGCTTTCAGTACGAAAACGTTGACGGGGCACGGTCAAATGCGCTCCCCGATCATGTACCAGACGAGGTCAAACAGGACCGCTGGAACCGCTTTATGGAGAAGGCGCAAGCCATCTCGGCCGCCAAGCTGGAAGCCAAAGTCGGTCGCCGCATGGATGTGATCATCGACGAGATCGACGACGAGGCCGCCACCTGCCGCACAAAGGCAGACGCGCCAGAGATCGACGGCAACCTGTTCATCGACGAAGGCTTCGAAAACCTGAACGTTGGTCAGATCGTGACCGTCGAAGTCGAAGAAGCCGGCGAATACGATCTTTGGGGGCGCGTGGTCTAAGACCACCGCCCTCCCCCCTCTCTACCGTGGAACAAAGCAAGCGTCTTGGCGTTCCTATGCGCATAGGCAGGCTCCATTGTAGCCGCAGCGCATGTTGTGGAAAACTTACATCCGCACCCTACATATAGACACATCACGGCGTATCAGAGGTGAAACCCTTGAAAATGCGCACGTGATGTTCTATATATGTTCCAACCAGAACAAGGGGGCCTACACGATGTCCTACCAACCGCAGTTTCCCGGCATGTTCGATCCCGACCACGGGGCCGTACCTGCCCATACAGAAGTATCAGCCCGCGACGCGCGCGCCACTTTGCCGCCGACGGAAAAGCAGATGCACTATGCCACCGCGCTTAGCCTCAAGACCGGCGCGCCCGTGCCAAAACGGGCGTTGACCGACCGCGCCGCGCTGTCTGAATGGATCGACGCCCATAAGCCCAAGCCAGTGGAAGGGCCGTTTTCGCAGTATCCTTCGTCAAAGCAGGTTGCTTTTGCCGAACGCATCGCCCGTCTGAAGCGCCGCGATATCCCGCAGGAATGTTTCCGCGACAAGACGATGATGTCGCGCTGGATCGACGGCAATAAACCTCGCTGATCCATAGCGGTGCCCCGCGTCGGCTTAGCCACCTATACGAATGGGTAGGCCAAGATACCAAAGCGCCATTAATTAGACGAAATCTGACATGGGAATGTTGCAAACGGGTGCTAGCTTTGACCTATGGCTTATCCGCACCCAACCGCTGACACTCTCGCCGATGGCACGATCCACGTGTTGGGTCTGGGATTTGCAATACCGGCAACAATCTTGCTGACGACCTATGCTGCAAGCCAGGGGGAGCAGCTTACACCGACGCTGGTCTATGCGGCCTGCTTTGTCCTGTCGCTTCTGGCGTCGGCGATTTACCACCTTTTACCGTTTGATCGTACCCGTGCCCTGCTGGGGCGGATTGACCATGCGGCGATCTACTTCAAGATCGCGGGCACCTACACACCGTTTGTTGTGCTCATCGGAACGGGGTTCGCCTATGGCATCCTCGCCGTGGTCTGGGCGTTGGCGATTATCGGCGCGGTCGCCAAACTGTCTTTCTGGAGCACGGACTCCAAAGCGTCGCTTTATCTGTATCTTGGCATGGGGTGGCTGTCTGTGCTGCTGGTCTGGCCAATGTGGCAAAACCTGCCTACCACGGCGCTGACGCTGATTGGCACCGGCGGGTTGATCTATACGCTGGGGACGATCGTCTTTGCCCACCCCGGCATGCGCTTTCAGAATGCGATCTGGCACAGCTTTGTGCTGACCGCCTCTATCTGCTTTTTCGCCGCGATCTCAATCAGCTTGTAAGCCTGCGTCAGACCGCATCCAGATAGGCACGCACGCAGGATTGCACGTGGCGGAACCGGTCACCGCCCAGATGTTTCCCGCCATACCAGCGTGTGACAACGATCAGGTGATCCTCCAGCCCCTCACGCTCTAGCATGCGGATGATCACCATCCCCGCACCGGATTCCCCATCATCGCCTTTCAGTGGGCCACCGCTCGACAGCAGTACTGCCCAGGTGTTGTGGGTGGCCTTGGCATAGGACTTATCGCGCCTGAGCTCTTTCAGTGCGGCATCCACTGCGGCGCGATCGGACGCGGGGCAGCCTGAGACGGCGTATTTCGACCCGCGGTCCGACAGTATCTGGCCAAGCTGCTTCATGCGGTGCCGTTACAAGCCCGCCGCGGTCCGCCGTACGGTATCCAGACGCGATGCATTGGGCGGGTGCGTGCCCAGGAAACGGTCACCGGGGTCAGGAATACGGGTAAAGAATTCGGCCCCCCGCAGCGGATTATACCCTGCGCGTGCGGTGATAATGGTGCCCAAGGCGTCTGCCTCAAGCTCGAAGTCCTTAGAATAGGTCCGCGCACCCACCTGCGCTCCAAGACGCTGCGCGGATTCGACTGCGGTGGCATCGCCCCCGCTCAGCGTGGCGAGACCGGCAAAGATCACCGCACCGGCGACGGCGTTCTGCTGCTGGCGTGCGATATGCCCTTCAATGTGGTGGGCAGCTTCGTGCCCCATGACAAAGGCAAGCTCGTCCTCGTTACGCGCATCCGCAATCAGGGCGAGCGTGAAGGCGATGACCGGCCGCCCCGCCTTATCCTCGGTCTGGTAGGCGTTGGCGGGCTGGCCGGGGCGGTCATCGACCACGATGTTGAAATCGCAATTCACCTGCGAGGTCCGCACGCGACATTCGCGTTCGGCGACAGGTTCGACCGTTTGCAACACGCGGATAAAGCTGCGGGCGGATTCATTGGCGGAAAAACTAGCGGGTTGCCCTTGCTCGGGTTGGGTGGAGACAGGCCCCGACATCTTCGTCGGTTCGCAGGCAGCCATAAATGCCGCAGCGGCCAGAGCAAGACAGTATCTCAACATCACGTAACGCATCCTCAAAAGGGCAACGAACAGGTCCCCTACCGTTTTAACGCAGCGGCGCGGATTTGAACAGACAGCGCAGTGCTGCTCTTGCATTGGACCGCCGAAAGAATACTGTGCCGTTATGTTTACGATTGAACACGAATTCGATGCCAGTGTGATCACTCTGATCGACGAAGGCAAAGCACCCTTGCGTGAAGATGTGACGGTGCAGGCCTTTGCCAGCGTTATCACATTCGAGCAATGGGACCCGCGCACCAACTCTGTCTGCAAGATCAGCCTCTCGCCCGAGCAGCTGCACGATCTGACAGCCGCGCTGAACCTGCCCGAGGGCATCTACCGCACCGCGCCCAAGCGGTAACCAAAGGACACGCAATGGCCACTGGCACACATATCAAGACATTCTACGAAGGCAGTTGGCACGAAGGTGACATCTCTGTCATCAAGGCGGCTGACCACGGTGCGTGGCTGGGCACGACCGTATTCGACGGGGCGCGGCTGTTCGACGGTCTTAGCCCCGATCTGGAGGCGCATTGCGCGCGGATCAACCGGTCGGCCAAGGCGCTGATGATCACCCCCACGGTCGAGACCGCCGATATGGTCGAGATGGTACGCGAGGGTCTGAAAAGTTACCCCAAGGACGCCGCCGTCTATATCCGCCCGATGTATTGGGCGCTGGCGGGCGACGAGCTGGGGATCGTGCCATTAAAGGACGCGACCGGTTTTGCCATCAGCCTTGAACAGATCCCTATGGCGGCACCCGATGCGGCCACGACGCTGACACGGACCCGTTTCCGGCGTCCCGTGCTTGAAGACAACGTCGTCAATGCCAAGGCGGGCTGCCTTTATCCCAACAACGCCCGCATGATGGTTGAAGCCCGCGCCAAGGGCTTTGGCAACGCGCTGGTCGCCGACGCCATGGGCAATGTCGCCGAATCGGCCTCTGCCAATGTGTTCATGGTCAAGGATGGCGAGGTGTTCACCCCGATCCCCAATGGCACGTTTCTAGCCGGTATCACCCGCGCGCGGCATATGTCGAACATGCGCGCCGACGGGATCAAGGTGCACGAAACAGTGCTTAGCTTTGATGACTTCCATGCCGCAGACGAGGTCTTTCTGTCCGGCAATATGATGAAGGTCACGCCGGTCAAAGCGTTTGACGACACGCAGTACCAGATCGGCCCCATGACCCGCCGCGTGCGCGAGATGTATTGGGATTGGGCGGCCTCTGACCGTGGCTGACCCCGCCCCCCGCCGTTCAACAGGAGGATGCTATGCGTAAATTTATGGTTGTGCTGGATGACAGCCGCGAATGCCTGAACGCCATGCGATTTGCCGCGATGCGGGCGTCCAACTCTGGCGGCGGGGTGGTGGTGCTGTCGGTCATCCCGCCTGACGAATTCAATCATTGGATCGGTGTGGCCGAGGTCATGCGCGAAGAAGCCCGCGAGCGGATCGAGGTGCATTTCGAGGTCTTCGCCAAATGGATGCGCGACCGGCTGAACGTGGAGCCCGCCCTGGTCATTCGCGAAGGTGTGATCGTGGACGAGATCATCAACCAGCTGGCCGATGACCCCGAAGTCGGCGTGCTGGTCCTTGGCGCGGGCACGGACAAGAAATCAGGCCCCGGCCCCTTGGTGACCCAACTTTCCCGCAACGCAGGCTCGCTGCCGGTCCCGATCACCATCGTCCCCGGTGACATGAGCAAAGAACGGCTCGAGATGATCACCTGAGGCGGCACCGCACGCTGTCGCAAACTTAGAATCGTTCCAAACCTTGACTTGCGCGCGTTCAGGTCGCATATCTGCATCAACCCTTTCAGGAGCATGTGATGTTTATTCAGACCGAATCCACGCCCAACCCCGCAACGTTGAAATTCCTGCCCGGTCAGACCGTGCTAGAGATGGGCACCGCCGATTTCCCCGCCCCCGAAGCGGCCAGCGCCTCGCCTTTGGCCACACGTCTGTTCGCTGTCGAAGGCGTGACCGGCGTGTTCTTCGGCACCGATTTCGTGACCATCACCAAGGCTGACGGAATCGAATGGGACCACCTGAAACCCGCCCTGCTTGGCGCGATTATGGAGCATTTTCAATCCGGCCAGCCGGTGATGGAAACCGGCCATGACCACGCGTCGGGCCATGCGGAGCATACGGGCGAAGACGGTGCGATCGTCGGCCAGATCAAGGAATTGCTGGACAGCCGCGTGCGCCCTGCCGTGGCACAGGACGGCGGCGACATCACCTTCCACGGGTTCGAGCGCGGCGTTGTCTATCTGCACATGCAAGGGGCCTGCGCGGGCTGCCCATCGTCCACATTGACGTTGAAAATGGGCATCGAGAACCTGCTGCGCCACTACATCCCCGAAGTGACCGAGGTACGCCCGGTTGCCTAAGACGCCTCTTCTCCTGGCGTTTGATACATCGGCCGCACATTGTGCGGCCGCTTTGCTGTCGGGCGACCAGATCATCGCCAGCGTCGAGGAACCGATGAACAAGGGTCAGGGCGAACGGCTGCTTGGCCTGTGTGCCGAGGTGCTGGCCAGTGCAGATGTGGCGTATAGCGATCTGACAGCGATTGGCGTCGGCATCGGGCCGGGGAACTTCACCGGGATCCGCATCGCGGTCTCGGCCGCGCGTGGGCTCGCGCTTGGCCTTGAGGTGCCGGCGATAGGTGTTTCGCATCTTCAGGCCCTGGCCTTCGGGCATGATGGCGTTGTCATCAGCAGCATCGATGCGCGGCAAGACAAGCTGTTCGTGCAGGTGTTCGGCACGATGGATGACCGCGACCCTGTGATGTGTGGGCTGGATGATCTGCCTTCGGTGCCCTCGCGCGCCGATCCCGTCTGTGTGGGGCATCAGGCCGATATGATCGCAGCACTTTGTAACGGCACCGCCTTGCCCCCTCGTATGCCCGTGGCAGAGGCAACGGCACGCATTGCCGCCACGAAGCTTGGCACCCGGACCCCGCGCCCTGCCCCGCTGTATCTGCGCCCCGCCGATGCCGCCCCGGCCCGCGACACACCGCCCGCGATCTTTTCATGACCCCGCAAGATATGGCGCGGATTCACACCGCCGCTTTCGTGCATGACCGTGCGTGGACGGCGCAAGAGATCGCCGATCTGCTGGCCTCCCCTTTCGTGACGTATCTGGGCGAACCGCATGGCTTTGCCCTGACCCGCCTGATCGCGGGAGAGGCAGAGCTGCTGACCCTCGCCGTTGATCCCGCAGCCCAACGTCAGGGTATTGGCCGCCGCTTGCTGCAACGCTGGATGGACGGGCTTGAAGCGCAGGCCGACACCGCCTTTCTAGAGGTTGCAGCCGACAATACCGCTGCCATCGCGCTTTACACTTCTGCAGGATTTCGCCAGACGGCCACGCGTAGCGGGTATTATCAGCGTAAAGATACGCCATCCGTTGATGCATTGATCCTTTCGCGTCAGTTTACGCACGGTTAATAGGCAATATCATCCCCAAGCGCTTGAGAATCCGGTTGACCCTACCCATGGGCTACGCAGTATCGTACATCTGATCGACGGAACCGGGCGCAAGCGCGGAACTGCGACCGGGCAAAGGCTTCGCGCTTGCGCCCCAACACAATAAACCGGGAGACACTCCATGACCCTTATGACCAAATTCCTCGGCGCTGCTGCGGCCACGGCTCTTAGTGCCGGTGCGGCTCTGGCCGAACCCGCCCTGATCTTCGACCTTGGCGGCAAATTCGACAAATCCTTCAACGAAGCCGCCTTTGCCGGCGCGCAACGCTGGGCCGAAGAGACCGGTGAAAGCTTCCGCGAGATCGAACTGCAGTCCGAAGCACAGCGTGAACAGGCGCTGCGCCGTTTCGCCGAAGCGGGCTCCAACCCTATCGTGATGACCGGCTTTGCCTTTGGTGATGCGCTTGGTCAGGTTGCAGGCGATTACCCTGACACCGATTTTGTCATCATCGACATGGTTGTCGACGCGCCCAACGTCCGTTCCGTTGTCTTCAACGAACACGAAGGCTCCTATCTGGTCGGTATGATGGCGGCGATGGCCTCCGACTCCAACACTGTCGGTTTCATCGGCGGCATGGACATCCCCCTGATCCGCAAATTCGCCTGCGGCTACGCCCAAGGCGTTCTGGCCGTGAACCCCGACGCGACCGTGATCTCGAACATGACCGGTTCGACCCCTGCCGCATGGAACGACCCCGTAAAAGGGTCCGAGCTGACCAAAGCGCAAATCAGCCAGGGTGCTGATGTTGTCTATGCAGCCGCGGGCGGCACAGGCGTCGGCGTTCTGCAAACCGCAGCCGACGAAGACATCCTATCGATCGGCGTGGACAGCAACCAAAACCACCTGCACTCGGGCAAAGTCCTGACCTCGATGATCAAACGCGTGGACAATGCTGTGTTTGACGCGATGTCCGATGGCCCCGGCATGGAAAAAGGCTTTAACGTCATGGGCGTTGGCAACGAAGGCGTGGGCGTCGCGATGGACGAACACAACAAGGCACTGGTTACCGCTGAAATGCAGGCCGCTGTGGATGAAGCAGCAGCCAAGATCGCAGACGGGTCGCTTGAGGTACATGACTACATGTCCGACGACAGCTGCCCGAGCCTGAGCTTCTAAGCGTGAGCACTGCAACACATACGGAGCGGCAGGAAACTGCCGCTCCGGCGATCGAGCTGAAAGGCATCTCCAAGGCCTTTGGTCCGGTACAGGCCAATAAAAACATCTCTATCCGCGTCATGCCCGGCACGATCCATGGGATCATCGGGGAAAACGGCGCGGGCAAATCGACGCTGATGTCGATCCTTTACGGATTCTACAAAGCTGACAAAGGCGACATCTTTATCGCCGGTAAAAAGACCGACATCCCTGACAGCCAGGCCGCGATTGCTGCAGGCATCGGGATGGTGTTCCAGCACTTCAAACTGGTTGAAAATTTCACGGTCCTGGAAAACATCATTCTGGGTGCCGAAGACGGGCGGCTGTTGAAGCCATCACTGGCCAAGGCGCGCAAATCGCTGATGAAGCTGGCCGATGACTACGGGCTCAAGGTCGATCCCGACGCGCTGGTGCAAGACATCGGCGTCGGCATGCAGCAACGGGTGGAAATCCTCAAGGCGCTGTATCGTCAGGCCGATATCCTCATTCTGGATGAGCCCACCGGCGTACTGACCCCAGCCGAGGCCGACCAGCTGTTCCGCATCCTCGGGCGTCTGCGTTCCGAAGGGAAGACGATCATCCTGATCACCCACAAGCTGCGCGAGATCATGGAGACGACGGACACCGTATCGGTCATGCGCCGCGGCGAGATGACCGCCACCGTCAAGACCGCCGAAACCTCGCCCGCCGAACTGGCGGAGCTGATGGTCGGCCGCAAGGTCCTGCTGCGTGTCGACAAGAAACCCGCGGCCCCTGGCCCGGTCATTCTGGATGTCGAAGGGCTGCGCGTCGTTGATGACAAGGGCGTCGAGCGTCTGCGCGGCATCGATCTGCAAGTTCGCGCGGGCGAAATCCTTGGCGTTGCAGGCGTGGCCGGCAATGGCCAATCCGAACTGCTTGAGGTTCTGGGCGGATACCAGACCGGCAAGGGCAGCGTGCGCGTCAATGGCACGGCACTGGACCTGACCGGCAACAAATCCGACGGCCAATCCCGCCGCAACCACGGCATCGCCCATGTCCCCGAAGACCGCCAGCGCGAAGGTCTGATCATGGACTATCAGGCGTGGGAAAATACCGCCTTTGGCTATCACAAAGACCCTGCCTACCGCAGCGGCATGTTGATGGATAACGCCGCGATCAAGGCCGACACCGTTGAAAAGATGGAACGTTTCGACGTGCGTCCGCCAAACCTCAAACTGGCGGCCAAGAACTTTTCCGGCGGGAACCAGCAAAAGATCGTTCTAGCGCGCGAGATCGAACGCAACCCCGACCTGCTGCTGATCGGCCAGCCGACCCGTGGTGTGGATATCGGCGCGATCGAATTCATCCACGAACAGATCGTCGCCCTGCGCGATCAGGGCAAGGCGATCCTGCTGGTCTCGGTCGAGCTGGAAGAGATTCTCGCACTCAGCGACCGGGTGGCTGTCATGTTCGACGGTCAGGTCATGGGCATCCGCGAGGCCAGCCAGACCGATGAAAAGGAACTGGGCTTGCTGATGGCGGGCATCACCGATACCGATGCGCCCCATTCCATCGAAGAGATCGAAGACAATCTGGCCCATGCGGGCGGCGATCCGCATAAGGAAGTGTAACATGGACGTAATGCCAAAATGGGCCGAGGTCGTCCTCGTGCCTTTGATTTCGCTATTGCTGGCAGCGATCCTGTCAGCGCTGGTCATTCTGGGCATCGGGGAAGACCCCGTTGCTGCCGTCAAACTGATGGTGTCCGGCGCTTTGGGCAGCACCTATGGCTGGGGCTATACGCTGTATTACGCCACGAACTTCATGTTCACCGGCCTCTGCGTTGCCATCGCCTTTCACGCGCGGCTGTTCAATATCGGTGGCGAAGGCCAGGCGATGCTGGGCGGTTTGGGCGTGGCGCTGGCCTGTCTGTATATCCCGTGGCCCCATTGGTCACTGGCCCTGATCGGTGCAGCTGCGATGGCTGCCGTGTTCGGCGCCGCCTGGGCCGCGATCCCCGCGTTCCTGCAAGCCAAACGGGGCAGCCATATCGTGATCACCACGATCATGTTCAACTTTATCGCGGCGGCAGTGCTGAACTATATCCTGGTCAATATGCTGCGCCCCCAAGGCAGCATGGACCCCGCAACCGCCCGCTTTCCCGACGCGACCAAGCTGCCGACGCTGCATGATATCCTTGCCCCGCTGGGGATCGAGTTTTCAAAGGCAGCGCCCGCCAATATCTCTCTTCTGGTGGCGGTTGCGGCCTGTATCTTCCTGTGGGTGCTGATCTGGCGCACGCGGCTGGGGTATGAGATCCGCGCCTATGGCCATTCGGAATCGGCTGCGAAATACGCCGGTATTTCTCCGGTCAAGATCACGATGATCGCGATGATCATCTCGGGTGGTTTGGCGGGGATGATGGCGATCAACAACGTCATGGGCGAAGCCGAACGGCTGGTGCTGAACGCGACGGAAGGCGCGGGCTTTATCGGGATCGCTGTGGCGCTGATGGGGCGTAGCCATCCTCTGGGTGTCTTCCTTGCCGCGATCCTGTTCGGGTTCCTCTATCAGGGTGGTGCTGAACTGGCGCTCTGGACCTCGATCCCGCGCGAGCTGATCGTCGTCATTCAGGCGCTGGTGATCCTCTTTACCGGAGCGCTGGACAACATGGTGCGTATGCCGCTCGAGAAAATCTTTCTGGCGCTGCGCGCCGCACGGGCCCCCAAGCCCGAACGCAAACCGGTGGAGCCTGCTGAATAATGGATTATATCACGCTCATCCAACTGTTCGACAGCACCGTGCGCCTTGCCACACCGCTGCTGCTGGCCTGCCTTGCCGGTCTGTTTTCCGAACGCGCCGGTATTTTCGACATCGGCCTTGATGGCAAGATGCTGGCGGCGGCGTTCTTTTCAGCCGCCGTGGCGTCGCTGACGGGGAACGTCTGGCTGGGGCTGCTGGCCGGCATCGCCGCGTCGATGGCGCTGAGCCTGCTACACGGGCTTGCCTCCATCACCTTCCGCGGCAACCAGCTGATTTCTGGCGTCGCGATCAACTTTCTTGCCGCCGGTCTGACGGTGCTGATCGCTCAGGACTGGTTCCAGCAAGGCGGGCGCACGCCGTCGCTGATCGGCGGGGCGCGGTTCAATCCGATAACCCTGCCCTTTGCCGATGACATCGCCCAGACCCCGATCATCGGCCCGCTCTATGCCGAGCTGATCTCGGGCCATTCGATCCTTGTCTACCTCGCCTTCCTCGCGGTGCCCGCGACCTGGTGGCTGCTGTATCGGACACGCTTTGGCCTGCGCCTGCGCGCTGTGGGCGAAAACCCAGCGGCGGTGGATACGGCAGGGGTTTCCGTCATCGGCCTGCGCTATGCCGCGGTGCTGATCTGTGGCGTGCTTTGCGGTATTGCCGGTGCCTACCTCAGCACGGCGCTGCAGGCCGGCTTCATCAAGGATATGTCCGCAGGCCGTGGCTATATCGCGCTGGCCGCGCTGATCTTTGCCAAGTGGCGCCCGTGGTACGCGCTGTGGGCCACGCTGCTGTTCGGCCTGTTCGGCGCGCTGGAAACCCGCCCCGACGTGATCGAGGCATTGGTGAACTTCAAGGTTCAGGGCCAGTTGCTGGCCGCCCTGCCCTATGTGATGACCGTGATCATCCTCGCGGGCTTTGTCGGCAAGGCGATCCCGCCCCGTGCCGGTGGCGAGCCCTACGTCAAAGAGCGTTAACGCTCCCCGCGCCGTCGCAAATTGCGGCGGCGCAGCATCCACGATTGATTTCAACCTTTCGATCGGTCTAACTGCTTCTATGCAAATTTACCTGCCCATTGCCGAGCTGTCGGTCAACGCGTTCCTCCTTTTGGGGTTGGGCGGGATCGTGGGCGTTCTATCCGGCATGTTCGGCGTCGGGGGCGGATTTCTGATCACGCCGCTGCTGTTCTTTATCGGCATCCCCCCTGCGGTGGCTGTCGCCACAGGCGCGAACCAGATCGTTGCCTCTTCCTTCTCGGCACTGCTGGTGCATCTGAAACGCAAGACGGTGGATCTGCGCATGGGCAGCGTGCTGCTGGCGGGCGGGCTGGTCGGGGCCGCGGCGGGCGTCACCATCTTCAACTACCTCAAATCGCTGGGTCAGGTCGATCTGCTGGTCAACCTGTGCTATGTCGTTTTCCTTGGCATCATCGGTGGGCTGATGCTGATTGAATCGCTGAATGCGATGTACAAGACCCGCAGCGGCAAACGCCCCCCGCGCAAGAAACACACCTGGATCCAGAAGCTGCCGTTCAAGATGCGCTTTCGGGTCACGGGGCTTTATATCTCGGTCATCCCACCGTTGCTGGTCGGGGCCTTTGTCGGTCTTTTGGCCGCAATCATGGGCGTGGGCGGCGGCTTTATCATGGTACCGGCGATGATCTATCTGCTGGGGATGCCCACCAAGGTGGTTGTGGGGACCTCGCTGTTCCAGATCATCTTTGTGGCTGCGTTTACCACGATGCTGCACGCCACCACCAACTATACCGTCGACATCGTACTGGCCGTACTACTGCTGATCGGCGGGGTGATCGGCGCGCAGTTCGGGACCAGCCTTGGCACCAAGCTCAAGGCGGAACAGCTGCGTATCCTGCTTGCACTGCTGGTGCTGGTCGTCTGCGGCAAGCTGGCGCTGGAACTGTTACTGCAACCGGCAGAGCTTTATTCCGTCGGGTTCACATCATGATCCGTCTGCGTGCCCTTTTGGTGGCAGCGCTGGCCTGCCTGTCTTTCACCGCCACCGCGGACGAGGCGATTGTGCTGGGCCTGAACCAAAGCGAAGTCTCTATCTCCACCAATTTCAACGGGTCCGAGATCATCATCTTCGGGGCCGTCAAACGCGAGATACCGATCCCCGAAGGCCCCGAGCTTGAGGTCGTGGTGACCGTGTCCGGCCCGTCGGCCCCGGTCACTGTGCGGCGCAAGGAAAAGACCTTTGGCATCTGGGTGAACACCGCCGCCGTCGAGGTCGACCGTGCCCCCAGTTTCTATGCCGTCGCCACCAGTGGCCCCTTGCAGGACGTGCTGAACCGCACTGAGGACCTGCGCTATAAAATCTCTGTCCCGCGGGCGATCCGGTCAGTCGGTGCGCCGATGAATATCGAGGATTCCGCCGCCTTCTCGGACGCGCTGGTGCGCATCCGCAGCAAGGCGAACCAGTACCAACTGGACGAGGAAGGCGTGACGGTGGACGAACAGACCCTGTTCCGCGCGACGGTGCAGCTGCCCGCCTCCTTGATCGAGGGCGATTATAACACCCGCATTTTCCTGACCCGAGGCGGGTCCGTCGTGGCGCAATACGGAACGTTGATCGACGTCCGCAAGGTCGGGCTGGAACGTTGGCTATTCAATCTGTCGCGGGAGAATGCGCTGGCCTATGGGCTGCTGTCGCTGGCGATTGCCATCGCGGCGGGCTGGGGGGCCTCTAGCCTTTTTGCAGCGCTGCGCCGCTAGGCCGGATCATCCGTCTGTGTCTCAAGGCTCAGCGGGGCGGCAGGGGCCGCGCGCAGATCGTCCACCCGCAGCATTCCGGACGGTTTTGACAGGCGGTTGCGCACGACCCAGATCAACCGCTCTTGCGCGCGGGTGATCGCCACATAGGCCAGCCGCTTCCACAGCGGTTGCCCCGCCTCTGACCGCCCCATCCGCGCCGCTGCATAAAGGTCGGGCGCAAAGACCTGCACCGTGTCCCACTGGCTGCCCTGCGCCTTATGGATCGTCACCGCCGCCCCATGCAAAAACGTCGCCCCCATGCGCGCAGCAAAAGGGATAAAGGGTTCTTCCTCGTCCGGTTTTTCGATCTTCACGATCGACGCGGCAGAGATTTGCGGGTCTTCCGCGCCCATCACATGCAAGCGGCTAAAGCCCGGTTTGCGCCCTGCCCCCAGATAGACGACCTGCGCGCCCTTGATCAGGCCGCGCGCTTCAAGGTCGAGCCGTTTCTTGCGGTGTTTCAACGGCAGCTCGATCCCGTCGCAGATGAGCGGCTCCCCCTCTAGCAGCGCGTCATCGGGCGCGCCATAGACCGACCGGAACGCGTTGATCAGCCGGATGCGCGTGGCATTGCGCCAGACCAGCACGGGCGACCGCGCCATAAGGTCTACCTCTACCCGCTGGCCCCAGACGACACGGTCGTCCTTCTTTGACGCGTCTTCGACCATACGCTCGAACTGTTCAAAGCTCAGGTCAGGGTCGGCAAGCGCATGGGCCAGATCAAGGATCGGGTTATCGGCCTGTTGCCGGTGGATACGGCTGAGGTTCAGCACCCGTTCCTTGGGCAGCTTTTCAAACACCATCGTGCCCGACTGCCCCACGGGGGCCAACTGCGCCGGATCGCCAAAAAGCAGCAACGTCGGGAAGATCTCTTTCAGATCCTCGAACTGTTTGTCGTCCAGCATCGAACTTTCATCGACAAACCCGATATCCAGCGGTTCCTCGCGACGCTTCCATCCGGTGATGAAATCACTACCGCGCAGACCCGCAGCGGCCAAGGCACCGGGGATGGATTTGTTGTTCTCGTAGAACGCGAAGGCGCGGTCCAGCGAGACTTCGTTCATCCCCTCGATCACCGGGCGTTCACCGCTGCCCGCCAGCCATTCCGCGATGCGTTCGTATTCGGGGTCATAGACCGGCGTATAGAGGATGCGGTGGATCGTCGTCGCGGGCACGCCACGCAGCCGCAGGACCGATGCCGCCTTGTTGGTGGGTGCCAGAATGGCAAGGGTGCGCTTGTCTTTCTTCTTGCGCTCGTAATCGCCCGAAACGATATCGACGCCCGCATTTTCCAGCGCCTTGTACAGCTCTGCCAGCAGCAGCGTCTTACCAGACCCCGCCTTACCGGTCACCGCCAACACTTGGTCCGCCCCGCCCGCGGGGGGCATCAGCAGGTTGTCATCCAGATCAATGCCCGCATGGCGCAACATCTCGGTCACGCTGTCAAAGGCAGCCGCCTGATCGGCGGAGTAGGTAAGGGCAGGTACTGTCATGGCGCGACCCTAATTCAGCGCGGCAGCGGGGGCCAGATGGCATCGCCGTTATTCGCGCAATCAGCCCGTGCTAAACCGCCACGTGATGCCTGAAACGAAAACACCCGCGCACCGAAGGCTTGGTGCGCGGGTGTCTAGTCGATGTGTCGTCAGCGCCCCCTTGATCGGGGCCACCGAATTACTTTTTCGCGTCCAGCGCGTCTTCGAGCGTGCGCAGGCCGGTTTTGGGCGATTGCACCAGTACCGACATGTTGCCCGGCTTATGTTCGTTCGCCATCATCTTCATGTGCGCGTCGGGCAGATCGGCCCAGGTGAACACTTCGGACATGCACGGATCAAGACGGCGCTCTACCATCAGTTTGTTGGCGGCAGACGCCTGCTTGAGGTGGGCAAAGTGGCTGCCCTGCAAACGCTTCTGGTGCATCCACATATAGCGCACGTCAAACGTCAGGTTGAAACCCGAAGTCCCCGCGCAGATCACGACCATGCCGCCTTTTTTACAAACGAAGGTAGACACTGGGAACGTCGCCTCGCCGGGGTGTTCAAACACCATGTCGACGTTCACGCCCTTGCCTGTGATCTCCCAGATCGCGGCACCGAACTTGCGTGCCTCTTTGAACCATGTCGCATATTCGGGCGTGTTCACGGTGGGCATCTGACCCCAGCAGTTAAAGTCCTTGCGGTTCAGAACGCCCTTGGCGCCCAGATCCATCACGAAGTCACGCTTGGATTCATCCGAGATCACGCCAATCGCATTCGCGCCAGCGGTGTTGATCAGCTGGATCGCATAGGACCCCAGACCGCCCGAAGCGCCCCAGACCAGCACGTTCTGGCCCGGTTTCAGGTCATGAGGCTCGTGGCCGAACAGCATCCGGTAGGCCGTGGCCAGCGTCAGCGTGTAGCAAGCGGCCTCTTCCCATGTCAGGTGCTTGGGGCGTGGCATCAGCTGCTGCGCCTGCACATTGGTGAACTGGGCAAAGGATCCGTCGGGGGTCTCGTAGCCCCAGATACGCTGGCTGGGGGAATACATCGGGTCGCCGCCGTTGCACTCTTCGTCGTCGCCGTCATCCTGGTTGCAGTGGATCACGACTTCGTCGCCGACCTTCCAGCGTTTTACCTTGTCGCCAACCGCCCAGACGATGCCCGACGCGTCAGAGCCCGCAATGTGGAAGGGCTGCTTGTGGCCGTCGAAGGGGCTGATGGGTTTGCCCAAGGCAGCCCAGACACCGTTATAGTTCACACCCGCCGCCATCACGAGGACAAGCACCTCGTGACTGTCGAGCGACGGCACGTCCACGACCTCTTCGAGCATCGCGGTATTGGGGTTCCCGTGGCGTTCCTTGCGGATGGTCCATGCGTACATCTGCTTTGGAACGTAGCCCATCGGCGGGATTTCCCCGATCTCGTAAAGGTCTTTTTCCGGTGCGTCGTATTGCGCGATATTCGTGTCCAAGGCCATGTCGGTCTCCACAGTCAGAATAGGTTTGTGCCGCAGTGCAGAATCGCGGCGTCTACTGGTGGAATATGACCCTTCGCGCAACAATGCAACACCATTTGACCTCTAATTGTAATTTTATGACTTTGCAGACGCAGCAATTTCGTCAGTAGTTTTGTCTGTGTGACCTATCTGTCAAAGAAATGGGCAATAGAGTTGGCATAGAACCGCAATGCCGGGCGTTGCCCGTCCGCGGGGGCATAGCCACGATCCGAGGCCGTGATCATCCCGCGCTGCACCAGATGATCGCGCGCTCTGGCGACATTAGCGGCGAAATCCTGCGCCACCACAACAGCCTCGTCAGAGGCCCGCGCTGCCATGCCCTGCATTTCCTGTTCCAGTGCGACGCCATCCAGCGGCTTTTCCGCCAACAGCAGCACCCGCGCCAGCAAGGGCACAAACAACAGCGGCATCTCGTGTTCAATCCGCCCCATCAGATCCTGCGCCAGCCCGTCCACATTCGGCGCGTCGCCATAGTCGCGCAGATGCACCGGCGTGCCGAACACGACCACCGCCTCGCCGAAGCGCAGGAATTTACCGCGAATACGCAGCCAAGTTTTGCGAACAATGAATTTCAAAATGACCGAGATTTGCGCATCGAACCGGCGCGTGCCTGCTTCGTCCGCGGCAATCAACACGCGGTCTTCCAGCACGCGGTCATAGTTGATCGCCACCGGCACAAAGACGACATCGCGGTCTTTCAATTCTGCCTCAAGCACGTAGCCAAGCAGACCCATCTTGGGCGGCATCAACTTGCCGTTCAGGCTCAGCCCGCCCTCGGGGAAGATCGCCTGGGTCACCCCGCCTTCGGTTGCCATCTGCACATAGCGGGCCAAGACCTTGCGATACAGCGCGCCGCGCGATTTGCGCCGGATGAAATACGCCCCCATGGACCGGATCAACCGGCTAAGCGGCCAGACACGTGCCCATTCCCCCACAGCATAGCTGAGCGCAGACGCCTCCCCCGCGAGATAGGTCACAAGCACATAATCCATATTGCTGCGGTGGTTCATCACGAAGATGACCGTGGCGTCTGACGGGATACCTTCGATCACCGCGTCGTTGCGCGATCCGGTGCGCACATCATACAGCGCATTCGCCAGAAACCGCGCCAGCCGGATGCCAAAACTGAAATAGGCAAAGGCGCTAAAACTCGGGACGATCTCGCGGGCATAGCGGCGCGCCTGTTCGGAGGCGACGTTCTCGGGGATACCTTCGGCGCGGGCGTGATCCACAATCGCCTGACTGATCTGCGGGTCATAGATCAGCCGCTGGATCATATCGTGCCGCCGTGCGAGCTTGAACGGTTCAATCGGGCGGGTCAGCCGCGTGTTCAGCTGCGCGACAGCTTTCTCCAGCCGTCTGCGAAAGAACCACCGGACCGAGGGCAACAAAAAATGGCTAAGCGCGGTTACCGCCGCGAACAGCAGGATCACCGCGAAAAGCCAGACGGGAAGTTCAATCGTTTGCGTCATCGCCCAACCCTTGCAGGACCCGCGCTGTCTGGGCAACATAAAACAGTCAACCACACATAGGGCACCCCTAGGCAAGGCACGCGCGACCGTAACGCAGCGGCTTTCGCCCATGCCGCAATGCAGCGAATTGACAGAGCCTGATTATTTCACGTATCAATCGACCAGCGCAAGAATATTACCCATTCGATTCACGAAAGGCCGCCCCATGTCGCAACCGCAAAAAGACCGCCCCTGGCTGATCCGAACCTACGCCGGACACTCCACCGCCGAGGCATCCAATGCGCTGTATCGCGCGAACCTTTTGAAAGGGCAGACCGGCCTGTCGGTCGCCTTCGACCTGCCCACCCAGACCGGATATGACAGCGATCACATCCTGTCGCGCGGCGAAGTCGGCAAAGTCGGCGTGCCCGTGGCGCATTTGGGCGATATGCGCAGCCTGTTCAAGGATATCCCGCTTGAGCAGATGAACACCTCGATGACGATCAACGCCACCGCGCCGTGGCTGCTGGCGCTGTATATTGCTGTGGCCGAGGAACAGGGCGCGGATGTGTCCAAGCTGCAAGGCACCGTGCAGAACGACCTGATCAAGGAATACCTATCGCGTGGCACCTATATCTGCCCGCCTGCCCCGTCGCTTAAGATGATCGCGGATGTGGCCGAGTATTGCTATACTAGCGTGCCCAAGTGGAACCCGATGAACGTCTGTTCCTACCACCTGCAAGAGGCCGGTGCCACGCCCGAGCAAGAGCTGGCCTTTGCCCTTGCCACCGCCACCGCCGTGCTGGACGCCCTGCGCCCCCGCGTCCCCGAAGAGGACTTCCCCATGCTGGTGGGGCGGATCTCTTTCTTTGTGAATGCGGGCATCCGGTTTGTCACCGAGATGTGCAAGATGCGCGCCTTCGGCGACCTGTGGGACGAAATCTGCCGCGACCGCTATGGCGTTGAAGACCCGAAATACCGCCGCTTCCGCTATGGAGTGCAGGTGAACTCCCTCGGGCTGACCGAACAGCAGCCCGAAAATAACGTCTACCGCATCCTGATCGAGATGCTGGCGGTGACCCTGTCAAAGAACGCCCGTGCCCGCGCCGTGCAGCTGCCCGCGTGGAACGAAGCGCTTGGCCTGCCGCGCCCGTGGGACCAGCAATGGTCGATGCGGATGCAGCAGATCATGGCCTACGAGACAGACCTGCTGGAGTTTGACGACCTGTTCGATGGCAACCCCGCCGTGGACCGTAAGGTCGAAGCGCTGAAAGAGGGCGCACGGGCCGAACTGGCGAACCTTGACGATATGGGCGGCGCGATTTCGGCGATTGACTATATGAAGTCTCGTCTGGTCGAAAGCAACGCCGACCGTCTGGGTCGGATCGAGGCCGGCGAGACCATCGTCGTCGGCGTGAACAAGTGGCAACAGGGCGAACCCTCGCCCCTGATGACGGGCGATGGCGGCATCATGGTCGTGGACCCCGCGGTCGAGGCCGACCAGATCAACCGTCTGAACGCATGGCGCGACAGCCGCGACCAGGCCGCCGTGGACAAGGCGCTGGCCGATCTGCGCGCCGCCGCTGCCGAAGGGCGCAATGTAATGGAACCCTCTATCGCCGCGGCCAAGGCCGGGGTTACCACCGGCGAATGGGCCGAACAGATGCGCAGCGTACACGGCGAATACCGTGGGCCAACAGGCGTTGCTTCGGGCCGGTCAAACAAGACCGAGGGGCTGGACGACCTGCGCGACGCCGTGGACGCCGTCAGCACCCGTCTGGGTCGCCGGCTGAGCTTCCTTGTCGGGAAACCGGGGCTCGACGGGCATTCGAACGGTGCCGAACAGATCGCCGTGCGCGCCCGCGATTGCGGCATGGAAATTGCCTATGAGGGTATTCGCCTGACGCCGTCGGAAATTGTTTCCGCCGCCGCGGAAGGGGAACACCATGTTGTCGGGCTTTCGATTCTTTCGGGATCGCATATTCCATTGGTCGAGGATTTAATGAAACAAATGCGCGCCGCCGGATTGGATCACATTCCCGTAATCGTGGGTGGTATTATTCCGGAAGAAGACGCCAAAAGATTGCGCGCTATGGGAGTCGCCCGTGTTTACACGCCGAAAGACTTTGAATTGAATACAATCATGGCAGACATCGTCACACTCGCCGATCCCGAAACTGTGGCCGCCGAATAAAAAGCGGCCAATTCAAAAACTCTTTGTTTGTTCATTCTTTTGGCGTAAAGCATTAATTGGCTTTTCGACAAAGGAATGAGCGAGAATGAGTATTGATCTAAGCACAATGTCCCACAAACAGCTGGAACAGCATTTGGAAGACGTGAAGATGGCGATTAAAAACGCATATGAACGCGACCGCGTAGAAGCCCGCAAAGCCGCTGAAAAAGCAGCCGCCGAATACGGGTTCTCGCTGGATGAAGTATCCGGCGGTGCGAAAAAGGGCAAAGCCGCGAAAGCTGCCGCGAAATATGCCAACCCCGAAGACCCCGGCCAGACATGGACCGGCAAGGGCCGCCAGCCCAACTGGTTCCGCGACCTGATCGCCAGCGGCACAGACCCAGAGACGTTGGAACTGTAAACCGGACTGATATGCGCACAGCGTGCGATTATTGCGCCACCTCGGCGCATCCCCTTGGCTTTGGAAATATAAAGAGCATCCTATGACAATCCATATTGGCGCAAAACCCGGCGATATTGCCGAAACAGTCCTTATGCCCGGCGACCCGTATCGCGCGAAATGGGCTGCTGAAACATTCCTTAAAGATGCAAAACTTGTAAATGAAGTGCGCGGCATGCTGGGTTTCACCGGCACATGGAATGGCAACCGCGTCACTATTCAGGGCTCTGGCATGGGGATGCCGTCGCTGTCGATTTATGCCAATGAATTGATTTCCGAATACAACGCGCAAACCCTTATTCGGATTGGATCTTGTGGCGGGATGCAGCCGCAGGTTGGTATTCGCGATGTCATTATTGCCATGACCGCCACGACAATTACCTCGCCTTCTTCCGGTATCTTCCGCGAGATGAATTACGCCCCCTGTGCCGATTGGTCCCTGCTGCGCGCTGCCGTGGACGCGGCAGAGGCGAAAGGCACGAAAACCCATGTCGGCGGGATCTATTCCTCGGATGTCTTTTATGCCGAACGCCCCGATCTGGACGAGCAGATGACCCGCCACGGTATTCTGGGTGTCGAGATGGAAGCGGCAGAGCTTTATACCCTCGCCGCGCGCCACAAACGCCGTGCGCTGGCGGTGCTGACAGTCAGCGACCACCTGCAAACCGGCGAAGCGCTGCCCGCGGAAGAGCGCGAGAAATCCTTTGGCGATATGGTCGAAATCGCGCTACAGGCGGCTTTCCCCAATAACTGATGCACGATGATCCCCCGTCGGACGCTCCGCGGGGGATTTATATCCATTTGGAAACATGGCCGGGTGCTACCCCGTTTCCTTAGCCCCCGTGGCTGCGGTCGTAGCCGTTGGGGGGCGGGCTTTGCCACCCATCAAGCGCGCCTTTGGCGGGGGCGAACACCTCTATCAATAGCGGATAGCAGGCGGCGACGTCCGAGGAGTGTTTGGCCGAACAATCGCCCCCCGGACAGGCGCTGAGCGCGCCGAGCAGGTCGATCTCGGCGAAAAACTCAAGGTAGTCGCCGGGGCGCACGGGGCTGGCCTTCATGAAGTACTGGCCGGTGTCGCGGGTAAAGCCGGTGCACATAAAGACGTTCAGCACATCATGCACGAAAGGCTCTGCCTCGGCATAGGAAATGCCCTGATGATCCGCCAAGGCCCGGATCAGGTTGGAGTGGCAGCAATGGTGGTATTGCCCGCCTGACAACAGCTGGTTGGTATAGGGATCGCAGCGCGTGCCGATCACATCATGCACCGAGCCGCCGAAGGCATCCATGCCGTACCAGTCCAGCGTATCATGGGTCAGCGTCGCCATAGGGCGCAGCGTGGGAAAACTGCTCCACATGCGCTGGCCGGTGGTGATATGCGTGCCATGCAGCGCGCGGGTTTTGCCGGAGTAGAACCGTTCGGACAGATCGTTTTGCGCCCAGAGGTTCAGATCACCGACCTGTGGCCCCTCGATTGAAGTGATCCGAAAGAAATATCCCGCAGGCACGGTAAAGCAGCTTGCGTCACGAGGGGCGACGGTGACCTCGTCCACCTTGGTCAGCTTCTCGCGCGCGCGCCCGTAAAGCGCCATGTCAGGCACGGGCAGTGTTTCGACGGGATAGCAGATCACGGGCGCAACAGCGCGGCGGGCGTCGGCATCATGGGGCGGTGTCATAGCGGAAACTCCTGACTGTTGGGTCCGATCCTGAGGCCATCGCGCACGGCGTCAGAGAGGCCGGCCGCCGACGTTGGCCTTGCAGTCGCGGGGGGCCGATAGGGTGGCGGTATAAGCCTCTGCCCCGCAGGCGACGCAGTGGTAGAACTGTAGGCTGCCTTTGTCGCGGGTATTGTCCTTGCGCCAGCGGCATCCGCGCACCGCTTTATCACGGTAGGCAAAATAGGCGACAATCGCAAAAGCGATGACAAAGGCAATCAGGATCATAGGGGGCACATGTCACGCCCCCCGCGCCAACAGGCAGCGGGAGGCGTAGGTTGCGATGGGATCAAACGGTGCGTTCGACCATCATCTTTTTGATATTGGCAATGGCTGCGGCAGGGTTCAGGCCCTTGGGGCAGGTCTTGGCGCAGTTCATGATGGTGTGGCAGCGGTACAGTTTGAACGGGTCTTCCAGATCATCCAGACGTTCGCCTGTGGCTTCATCGCGGCTGTCGATGATCCAGCGGTAGGCATGCAGCAACGCGGCTGGCCCGAGGTAGCGGTCGCCGTTCCACCAGTAGCTGGGGCAGGATGTCGAGCAGCAGGCGCACATGATGCACTCATAAAGCCCGTCCAGCTTGGCACGGTCGTCGATCGACTGTTTCCATTCTTTCGCGGGCTCTGCCGTCTTGGTTTCAAGCCACGGCTGGATGGAGGCGTGCTGCGCGTAGAAATGCGTGAGGTCGGGGATCAGATCCTTGACCACGGGCATGTGTGGCAGCGGATAGATCTTCACCGCGCCTTTCACCTCGTCCACGCCATAGGTACAGGCCAGCGTGTTGATCCCGTCGATGTTCATCGCGCAGGACCCGCAGATGCCTTCGCGGCAGGACCGGCGGAAGGTCAGGGTCGGGTCGATCTCGTTCTTGATCTTGATCAGCGCGTCCAGAATCATCGGGCCGCAGGTGTCCATATCGACGAAATACGTGTCGATGGCGGGGTTCTTGCCGTCATCCGGATTCCAGCGATAGACCTGAAACTGCCGCAGGTTCTTGGCACCTTCGGGTTTGGGCCATGTTTTACCGGTCGTCATCCGGGAGTTCTTGGGGAGCGTGAGTTGAACCATATCGCTTCTCCTGGTCTGTCGGGCAGTTGCCCAGTTCGTTACAATTCTGGCGCTTACGTCTTTCGGATGTAAAGCGCATTTCCCTCGGCGCGCAGGGTTTGACGGTACCCAGCGGCCAGTATCTCTGCACAAAGATCGCCGTCCCACTGATCCGCATGGCGGACCTCTATCAAGATCGCATCCGGCAGCCAGCCGCCGGATTTGCCCTGTGCGAGGATGGGGTTCAGCACGACCTCCTCGGCCCCTTCGACATCGATCTTGAGGATCGTGCCGTCATGGTGCCGTGCGGCGTGTGTAAAGGCGGACAGGGGCCGTGTGGGCACCAGCACGCCGCCGTTTTGTTGCTTGCCCTCGATCGGGAGCAGCGATGCCTGACCGTAATTGTGCCCGCGGAAGTTCAGCATCGCCTCGCCCTCACGGTCGGACAGCGCGCAGCCTTCGATACGCACGCGGTCGGTCAGATTGTTCAGCGCGATGTTCATGCCAAGCCGGCCGATCATCAGCGGGTTGGGTTCGAATGCCACAACGCGCGACCCGTCGCCCGCGGCCATCGCCAGCGGGATCGAATAGGCCCCGCAGTTGGCACCGATGTCAAAGACCAGCATATTGCGGTTTTCCACCAGTTCAACCAAGGCCGCCAGCGATTTGATCTCGGGCGGGTATTCGTTCAGCCAAAGGCAGGTTTCGGTATAATTATCGCGCGGATCCACCACCATGCGGATGTCGGCAAACTCCACCTCTGTGGGGCCAAGCTGCGCTTTGATGCGGGTGCGTTCGCTGGTGTCGCCGTCACGGAATTGCGCGCGCAGATCGGCCATATGGCCTGCATTCTTGCCCTGCGTATCCGGCATGACGTTCGGGTGACCCATTAGCCCAGCAACCCCGGTACGCTGCCAGCAGAACGCGACAGGCATTGCACGGTTTCGGGGCGCGACAGTACCGCACGCACGGTGGCGACTGTGGTGTCATCCACGCCGATCACGGCGGATTTGGCGAAAACGCGCACCTGAGCCGCATCGGCATTGTCGACGATACAATCGGTGAAGGGCGTGATCAGCTGCTTGGGCACCTGCGGAAAGCGCGTGGCAAGGGTTTCGGTGATGACCCCCTTGGTGCCTTCGCGGGCGATGCTGTCGACCTGCTGACTGGCCTCGGCACAGGCCGACACGGCCAGGATCATGGTCATAGCGATAAACTGTTTCATGTCGCCTGCCCTCCGCCTGCAGGACGAGGGCATGGCCCTCGGTTTGGTCCCCTGCCCCCAAAAGCGGAGGCAGGGTTTCAGATCAATACACCCGTGCTTTGGGTGCGATCTTTTTCATGTCGATCCCGCCTTCGGATTCCTCGGTCAGCGGGTCAAGGTGCACACCACGGTAGCTGAGCGTTGCCGCGTTCCCGTCGAAATACGCGAGGCTGTGCTTGCGCCAGTTTGCGTCGTCACGATCAGGGTAATCCTCGTGCGCGTGGGCACCGCGGCTTTCCTTGCGGGCAGCAGCGGCGGTGATGGTGGCCACGGCGTTCGGCATCAGGTTGGTCAGCTCAAGCGTTTCCATCAGGTCAGAGTTCCAGACCAGCGATGTGTCGGTCACGTGCAGATCAGCGATCTTGCCGGCGACTTCATCCATCTTGACCTTGCCTTCGTTCAGCGTCTTGTCGGTACGGAAAACCGCAGCATCGGCCTGCATGGTTTTCTGCATCTCAAGGCGCAGCTCGGCGGTCGGGATCTGGCCCTTGGCATAGCGCAGGCTGTCAAAGCGTTCAAAGGCGGCATCGACGGACTTCTGGTTCGGCGTTGGCACGGGTGCCTCTGCGTCGACGACCTCTTTCGCGCGGATCGCGGCGGCGCGGCCAAAGACCACAAGATCGATGAGAGAGTTCGAGCCCAAGCGGTTCGCCCCGTGTACCGAGGCACAGCCCGCTTCGCCCACGGCCATCAGGCCCGGTGCCACGCGGTCCGGCGCGTCTTCGGTCGGTGCCAGCACTTCGCCCCAATAGTTTGTAGGGATACCGCCCATGTTATAGTGTACGGTCGGCAGAACCGGGATCGGTTCCTTGGTCAGGTCCACCCCTGCAAAGATGCGCGCGGATTCAGAGATACCGGGCAGACGCAGATCAAGCGTTTCTTTGGGCAGGTGGTTCAGGTGCAGGTGGATGTGGTCTTTGTTCTCGCCCACACCGCGGCCTTCACGGATTTCCATCGTCATACAGCGTGAAACAACGTCACGGCTAGCAAGGTCTTTGTAGGTGGGGGCATACCGCTCCATAAAGCGTTCGCCTTCCGAGTTGGTCAGATACCCGCCTTCGCCACGCGCGCCTTCGGTGATCAGACAGCCCGCGCCATAGATGCCGGTGGGGTGGAATTGCACGAATTCCATATCCTGCAGGGGCAGGCCCGCACGCGCCGCCATACCGCCGCCGTCGCCGGTGCAGGTATGCGCCGATGTCGCCGAGAAATAGGCACGGCCATAGCCGCCTGTCGCCAGAACAACCATCTTGGCGCTGAACAAGTGCATAGTGCCGTCGTCCAGCTTCCAGCACAGCACACCCTGACACACACCGTCATCCGACATGATCAGATCAATAGCGAAATATTCGATGTAGAATTCAGCGTTATGCTTCAGCGATTGACCGTAAAGCGTGTGCAGGATCGCGTGGCCGGTCCGGTCGGCGGCGGCACAGGTCCGCTGCACGGGGGGGCCTTCGCCAAATTCGGTGGTGTGGCCGCCGAAGGGACGCTGGTAGATCTTTCCCGCTTCGGTCCGCGAGAAAGGCACACCGTAGTGTTCAAGCTCGTACACCGCCTTGGGGGCTTCGCGAGCGAGGTATTCCATCGCGTCTGTGTCACCCAGCCAGTCAGAGCCCTTGACGGTGTCATACATATGCCACTGCCAGTTATCGGGGCCCATGTTGGACAGCGACGCCGCGATACCGCCCTGCGCCGCAACCGTGTGCGAACGGGTCGGGAAAACTTTGGTCACGCAGGCTGTTTTCAGCCCTTGCTCTGCCATGCCAAGTGTCGCACGCAGGCCAGCGCCGCCAGCCCCCACGACAACGACATCATATTCATGCGTTTCATATTCATATGCAGCCATGTCTCGGTCTCCGGTATAGCGTAGGCGTGTGTTAAAGCGCGATGCGGGCGATGGCGAAAACGCCAACCGCGGCCGCACCATAGCTGAGGCAGGTCATCAGGATGATCGCAACTTTCTGCGACAGCCCGTGGACGTAATCCTCGATCAGCACTTGGACACCGTCGTTAAAATGTTTGAAGCCAACGATCAGCGTCAGGGCGGCGACGATCGCGGGGAAAGGCCTGCTGTAGTAGGCGATGATCTCTTCGTAGGTGCCCCCAAGGGCGGACCCGAAGGTAAAGACGAAAAGCGGGATCAGGATCAGCAGCGCAACAGAGCTGACTTTCATCGCCCAGAAATGTGCGGTGCCCGATTTGGCCGAGCCCATGCCCATAGCGCGTTTGCGGTCTGTCAAATAAGCCATGTGTCTATCCCTCAGATGATCAGCGCGGTGATGATGGTCAAAATGACTGAACCGATCAGCGCGGCCCAGCCCAGCTTTTCAGCCGTCGGGATATCTAGCGCATAGCCGTTGTCCCAGATCAGGTGCCGGATACCGGCGAGCGTGTGATACCACAGCCCCAGCAGCGACAAGAACATGATCAGGTCACCGAACCAGCTGGTGATGAAACCGTTTGCAAAGTCGAAATATTCCGCCGACGTTGCTGCCGCGAGGAACCACCAGACGATCAGCAGCGCGGCGACCAGCATGGCGTTGCCGGTGATCCGCGTCAGGATCGACGTCATGGAGGTCAGTTGCGGGCGATAGATCGTCAGGTGGGGTGACAGCGGGCGGTTGCCCCGGTTCACATCTGCCATGATGGATTCCTTTTCTCGTCAGGTTACGGTCATAGATAACGGTATTTTTGGGACTGTCACGTCCAGAGGCGTGAATTTGAAGCGGTTTATTGGCGCAGTTGCCCAAACCCTTCGGTTAGCGCCGGACATTTCCGACATTTGTGATCACTAATTTTCAAGCTGTGATCACAAGCCCAAAGGCGACTGAAACTGTCGGATTTGACGCGCCCTGAGCAGGTCGAATTCGCGCTGTGAAATGCCCTGCAAAGCGTGGCTGGTCGCTAAGCGACGGCAGCGGCAGACCTGCCTGCCATCGGATATTATAGTAAGGGGGGGGAAAGAGCGGCTTTGGCGTCATCCCGTGGGATCGTCCAATAGCAAGTGCAGGTGCAGCGGGCGGGGTTTACCCTGGTCACGACCACACCCGCCCGCTGCACCTTGGTGTATTACTTCAGCGATTCATCGATGCCTTTGCACGCATCGACCAAGCCTTTAACGGCGTTCACAGAGTTGTCGAACATGGACTGTTCGTCCTTGTTCATCGAGATCTCGACCACACGTTCGACGCCACCAGCACCGATCACGGTGGGCACGCCAACATAGAAGCCGTCCAGCCCATAGGCACCGTCAACATAGGCGGCACAAGGCAGAACGCGTTTTTGGTCTTTCAGATAGGATTCGGCCATTTCGATTGCCGATGTCGCAGGCGCGTAGAACGCCGAACCGGTTTTCAGCAGACCAACGATTTCGGCACCGCCATCACGGGTTCGCTGAACGATCGCGTCCAGCTTATCCTGTGTGGTCCAGCCCATTTTCACCAGATCAGGCAATGGGATACCCGCAACGGTGGAATAGCGCGTCAGGGGCACCATTGTATCGCCGTGGCCGCCCAGAACGAAGGCAGTGACGTCTTTCATGGAGACGTTAAATTCCGACGCGAGGAAGTGACGGAAGCGTGCCGAATCAAGCACACCGGCCATACCGCAAACCTTGTGGTGGGGCAGACCGGAGAATTCGCGCAGCGCCCAAACCATCGCGTCCAGCGGGTTGGTGATGCAGATAACGAATGCGTCTGGTGCGTGGGCAGCGATGCCTTCGCCAACGGATTTCATAACCTTGAGGTTGATTCCCAGCAGGTCATCACGGCTCATACCGGGCTTACGCGCAACACCGGCAGTCACGATGCAAACGTCTGCGCCAGCGATGTCAGAGTAGTCATTCGCGCCGGTCATGGTCGCGTCGAATTTGGCGGATGGGCCCGATTCTGCGATATCGAGGGCCTTACCCTGCGGGATGCCTTCGGCGATGTCGAACAGGACAACGTCGCCCAGTTCCTTGATTGCTGCGAGATGGGCAAGCGTGCCCCCGATTTGCCCTGCGCCGATAAGCGCGATCTTGGGTCTGGCCATGTGGTATACTCCGACAGGGTTACATTTCGCTTCGGGATACCGAAATGAAGCGCACCGTGCAAGTTGCGCTTGGTCCGGCGTCACGTCAGACCGCGCAGAGCCATAAAAAACGGGACCGTTTCTTTCGAAACGATCCCGTCTTGGTCAGCTTTTCAGCAAGCTATTGCCGAATTTGACTTAGCGTTAAGCTTAGCCTTGGTATTCGGGCTGTGCTTCCAGCGCTTCTTCGCTGCTGTCGATGTAGATGCGGAAGTCGTCGCCTTCAGCGTTCTTCATGATCTGCAGTTCGTCCCAAGTGACGGCAACAGGCTTTTCGCCAATGCCCAGGAAACCACCGACGTTGATCACAACTTGGCCGACTTCGCCGTTGTCACCCATAACCAGGGCACCAATTTCACCGACGGTCTCGTCGTTGGCACCGTAAACATAGGACCCTTCCAGGTCTTCTGCTGTCAGCGCGGCAACTTCGTCAGTTGTGGCATTGGCATAGCCTTCACGCTCAACCGCTGGGGCTGTCAGCATGGGGCGTTCCATATCTTGCTCTAGTTCGTTTGCGCCATCCGCCATTTCGGTGGTCGCTTCGTCAACGGCCTGCTCTGTTTCAGCGGCTGCTTCTTCGGCTTCCATTTCAGCTTCGTTTGCCAGTGCTTCGGCATCCGCTTCCATTTCGGTCTCTGTGTCGACCTCAGCTTCGGCGTTCACGTCGGTCGCTGCCATATCTGTCTCAGCGTTCATGTCGGCATTGGCGTCCATGTTTGCTTCGGTTTCCATGTTAGCTTCGTCGTCCATACGTTCGAACGCTGGGGCTTTTTCAAGCATCTCTTTGCTTGTGTTCACCACGAGGAAACGGTCGTCGCTGTCACCTTCTTCGGTCACGATGCGGATCTCGTCCATGTTCACGCTTACGTCACGCTCGCCCATACCGAGGAAGCCGCCGATGCCGAGGATAACGGCCTTAACGTTGCCTTCGGAATCCAGCAGGACGTCGTTGATTTCGCCGATGTCGTCCCATTCCTTTTCGCCGTCAGCGGCGATGGTGGAATTTGCTTCAACTTCTGTCTCGGAATTGTAGATGCGCATGCCGATCAGGTCGGACGCGAAGAAGTCAGTTTCTTGCGCTGTCACGGTACCAAAACCAGCTGCATGTGCATCTGCAAATGCGGGACCAGTCAAGCTCAGGATGATTGCGGTTGTGCCAAGAATACGTTTCATTGTTGATACTCCTTTAGAAGTTCCGGGTGATAATCACTCGGTTGTGATATCAACGATGATGTGGCGATTGCGTTCCGGCGATCTGCATCTTTTTTCGCCGCTTTTATAATCTATGACATATCAGATGGGCCCTGCCTCCTTAGTTTGTTGATCCTGCGGTGGGTGCGAAATTTGTGCAGAAATCTCGTGGCACCAATCACAACCTGCGGTTCGCGTGCCCGCAGTGACATCCTGCGTCAGCGCCACCACCGCCGCCGCGGCAGTCGCCAGCCCGATCAGGTTAAACATCTTTATCATTCCACACCTCTTACACACATCAAGACGCCTTCCCTTCTGGCAGCAAAACCTGAAGGCGGCGTTAAAGCCGCAAATTATCTGACGCTGCGCTGCGGCGCGATTGCGCTTGAAGTTTTCGTCTAAAAATGCAGACCTGCACGCAACATTATTTCTTGGAGAGTCGCAAATGTCGAAAATCACCCGCCCCCTGCGTTCCGTTCTATATATCCCCGGCTCCAAGGACCGCGCGTTAGATAAAGCCCGCGGGCTGCCAGCCGATGCGATTATCTTTGACCTCGAAGACGCCGTGATCCCAGAAGAGAAAACCGCTGCACGTGAAACACTCGCCACGGCGCTGAAAGACGGCGGCTATGGCAGCCGGTATAAGGTGATCCGCATCAACGGGCTGGACACCGAATGGGGTGCCGACGATGCCCGCGCCGCGGCAAAAATGGACTGCGACGCCATTTTGCTGCCCAAAGTCGGCAGCCCCGCCGATCTGGATGCACTGGCCGAGATCACGGGCGACATTCCGCTTTGGGCGATGATGGAGACCCCCGGCGCGATGCTGAATGCCGCTGCGATTGGCGCGCATCCCAAGCTGCAATGTATGGTGATGGGCACCAACGATCTGAACAAAGACCTGCAAACCCGCGTGCGCGCCGACCGTCTGCCCCTAATGACAGGGCTTGGCCTATGCGTACTGGCAGCCAAGGCCAATGGCATCGCCATTGTCGATGGCGTTTATAATGCGTTCAAGGATGACGAAGGCCACCGCGTTGAATGCGACCAAGGCCGCGACATGGGCTTTGACGGCAAGACCTTGATCCACCCCGCGCAGCTGGACGTCGCGAACGAGGCATTCTCCCCCTCCGAGGCCGAAGCCGATTTGGCGCGCCGCCAGATCGAGGCGTTTGACGAAATGCAGGCGACAGGTCAGGGTGTGGCCGTTGTGGACGGGCGCATCGTTGAAAACCTGCATGTCGCCACCGCACGCGAAACATTGGCAAAGCTGGACGCAATCGCGGCCCTGCAAACGGAGTAAACCTGATGATGGCACTATTGATCCTTGGTCTGATCTTATGGGTCGGTGCCCATTATTTCCGTCGCTTCATGCCGGACCAGCGCGCAGCTATGGGCCGACAGGGCAAAGGCATCATCGCCGTCGCCATCGTGGCGGCGCTGGTCATGATCATTATCGGATACCGTGGGGCCGAGTTTATCCCCGTCTGGACGCCCCCGCCCTTCCTGACGCATCTGAACAACCTGCTGATGGTGCTGGCATTCTGGGTCTACGGATCCAGTGCGGCCAAAGGGGCCAAGGCCTGGCCCGCCTATAAAACCCGCCACCCGCAGCTGATGGCCGTTAAAATATGGGCGGTCGCGCATCTGCTGGTGAACGGGGATCTCGCGTCTATCCTGCTGTTTGGCTCTATGCTGGCTTGGGCGGTCGGTTCCGTGATCCTGATCAACCGCGCCGAACCCAGCTGGACACCCCCTGCCCCCGCGGGCAAGGCCACCTATATCCGCCTTGCGGTGATCACGCTGGTGATGCTGGTCGTTGTGACCGCGATCCATACCCTGCTTGGCGTCTCTCCCTTTTCCTGAGTTACTGAAAGAACCCCCATGAAACTCTATCGTTTCCTGTCCGAAGAGGACACTTCCGCCTTTTGCCACAAGGTCACCGACGCGCTGAACAAGGGGTGGGAGCTTTACGGCACGCCCACACAAACATGGGATGCCAAGGCAAATGTCATGCGCTGCGGTCAAGCCGTGACCAAGGAAGTCGAAGGCACCTATACGCCCGACACCAAGCTGGGGGCGCATTGATGGCACAAGCAAAGACCAACAAGGGCCGTTTCTTCGAGGACTATAAAGTAGGCGAGACGTTGCATCATGCTGTGCCCCGCACGGTCAAGGATGGTGAACGCGCGCTGTACCACGCGCTGTATCCCGCACGTCATGCGCTTTATTCCTCTGACCAATTTGCCCAAAGCTGCGGTCTGCCTGCCAGCCCCCTGGACGATATGATCACCTTTCACATCGTGTTCGGGAAGACCGTGCCGGATGTATCGCTGAACGCCGTGGCCAACCTTGGCTACGCGCAGGGACGCTGGCTGGCGCCGGTCTGGCCTGGCGATACGCTGCGATCGGAATCCGAAGTGATCGGGCTCAAGCAAAACTCGAACGGGAAAACCGGCGTCGTCTATGTACGCACCACCGGCTTTAACCAGAATGACACCAAAGTGCTGGAGTATGTCCGCTGGGTGATGGTGCGCAAACGAGATGTGGACGCCCCTGCCCCTGAAACGGTCGTGCCCGATCTGCCCAAGGCGTTGACGGTTGACGATCTGTCGATCCCCGAAACGCTCGACTTCAGCAATTATGACTTTACCCTCGCGGGCGAGGCGCATCGCTGGGATAATTATACCGTGGGCGAGATGATCGACCACGTGGATGGCGTCACCGTCGAAGAGGCGGAGCATATGATGGCCACCCGCCTGTGGCAGAACACGGCAAAAGTGCACTTTGACACCTCTGCCCGCCCCGACGGGTCGCGGCTGATCTATGGCGGGCACGTGATCTCTATGGCGCGGGCGCTGTCGTTCAACGGGCTGGCCAATGCGCAGATGATCGTGGGGCTGAACGGCGGGGCGCATGCGAACCCCTGCCTGTCCGGCGACACAATCCGCGCCTGGACCGAGGTTCTGGACAAAGCCGATACCGACAAACCCGGCGTCGGCGCATTGCGCTTGCGCTTGGTCGCCACCAAAGGCGGGGAACCGTTCAAGCTGAAGGGTGAAGACGGTAAATACCTGCCCGATGTCCTGCTCGACCTCGATTACTGGGCCCTGATTCCCAAGTAAGACGCCCCCTTGACAGCGGCTGGCTGGTCGCAAAACAAACAACTATATGTCGCGTTCGGCCCTTAAAACGTGGGGTTTCCGAGCGCGACAGCCGCTGCGTCGGCAACATTTCGCAGATTTTCCACCGTTAGCGCTATTTTGTGATCACACGCGAAATTCGTGTGATCACAAATGTCGCTTTTATCTGGAAAACCCTGTATTTCTCCGAAAAACTGTTTACCGAGTATCAAGACTCAATCGTATACCGCGATTAGACTGGAACAAAGACGGGACCGTTTTTTATGAACATCCACGAATATCAGGCAAAAGCCCTTTTGCGTAGCTACGGCGCGCCAGTATCCGACGGCCGGGTCGTGCTGAAAGCTGAAGAAGCGAAAACAGCCGCAGGCGAGATGGACGGACCTCTTTGGGTCGTCAAGGCACAGATCCACGCAGGTGGCCGCGGCAAGGGGTCTTTCAAAGAAGCCGACGCTGGCGACAAAGGCGGTGTACGCCTGACCAAATCGGTTGAAGAAGCCGCCGAGGAAGCCAAGAAAATGCTGGGCCGCACCCTGGTCACGCACCAGACCGGCCCCGCGGGCAAACAGGTCAACCGGATCTACATCGAAGACGGTTCGGGCATCGAAACCGAATTGTACCTCGCGCTGCTGGTGGATCGCCAGACCTCGCGCATCGGGTTCGTCTGCTCTACCGAGGGCGGCATGGACATCGAAGAAGTGGCCGAGTCCACACCTGAGAAAATCATCAGCTTCTCTGTTGACCCCGCCGCGGGCTTCCAGCCCTACCACGGCCGCCGCGTTGCTTTCGCCTTGGGGCTTGAAGGCAAGCAGGTCAAACAGTGCGTTACCCTGATGGGCCAGCTGTTCAAAGCATTCGTCGAAAAAGACATGGAAATGCTCGAAATCAACCCGCTGATCGTCACCGACGGCGGCGACTTGAAAGTGCTGGACGCCAAAGTCAGCTTTGACGGCAACGCGATGTACCGCCACGGCGATATCGCCGATCTGCGCGACACCACCGAAGAAGACCCCAAAGAGCTCGAGGCGTCCAAGTACGACCTGAACTACATCGCTCTGGACGGTGAAATCGGCTGCATGGTGAACGGTGCCGGTCTGGCGATGGCCACAATGGACATCATCAAGCTTTACGGTGCCGAGCCCGCGAACTTCCTTGATGTTGGTGGTGGTGCTACCAAAGAGAAAGTGACCGAAGCGTTCAAGATCATTACCTCCGACCCGCAGGTCAAAGGTATTCTGGTCAACATCTTCGGCGGCATCATGCGCTGTGACGTCATCGCCGAAGGCGTGGTCGCAGCCGTGAAAGAAGTCGGCCTGCAGGTTCCGCTGGTTGTCCGTCTGGAAGGCACAAACGTTGAAGAAGGCAAAGCCATCATCAACAACTCCGGCCTGGACGTGATCGCTGCGGACGACCTGAAAGATGGCGCGCAAAAGATCGTGAAAGCGGTCAAAGGCTAAAACTGGCTGGAAAGCTTGGATGATGCATCGTCTCGCCTTTTGTTTTTCCATTGCTGCGCTGGCTGTCCCTTTCGGGGCGGCCAGTAACGCTATGGCACAGACAACGCGCGCAGCCGACATCGCTCAGGCCTTTGCAGACCATTGTTTCAGCCCGCGTCTGACCGCACGGACAGCGCAGGCACAGCTTGGCAGCACAGGGGCACGGGTCGACTTTTATGACCTGCGTCCCTTTACCTCGGCACCTCAGTCTCCGGTGACGGGCGCGGCAGCAACGGCGGGTACAGACCGCCGCTGCGAAGTGTCCTTTGACGGGGCGGCACCGCAGGTTGCACAACAGGGGATCGCCACCGGATTGGCACAGGAAAACCTGACCGATCTGGTAGATGTCCCCGCAGGGTTCCCCACCACAACGGGGGCCACCTATCGCGCCGCCGTCATGCTGAACGCCAACCGCATGGCTGTGGTACAATCGGGGGTACGCGACGGGGCGCAGGGGGTTGAAACCTTTGCCCGCGTCGAACGCCTGATCCCGCTGAACGAGGCAAGCCAATGACCACGACCGCACAAAACACCGTCACCGGTGGCAAGGCCATCGTCCTTGGGATGACCGTTCTGGTCTTCGCAATGATGGCTGTCGTCGCACAGCTGCCCATGCCGATGCAGGATTCTCTGCTGGCCGAAGGCGGCCCGTTCGAGACACTGTCGGTCGTTGGCTATGGCCTGTGCATCTTGCTGATGTTTGTGCTGTGGCCCGCGGGTTCGGTGGCGCGTCGGTGGTACTTTGCGGTGTTCATGGCCCTGTTCGCAGCCCGCGAACTGGACCTTGATAAAAAGCCGTTCACCGAAGGACTGCTGAAGGCGCGGCAATTTTCCAGCGATGGCGTCAGCTTGATGGAAAAGGGCGTTGCCGGCGTCATCCTGCTGGCGATCATCGCAACCGGTCTGATCCTGTTGCGCCGCGAGACATGGGGCTTCATCCGTGGGGTCGCCAAAGGCGCGGCACCGCAGCTTGCTGTGTTGATCGGGCTGCTGTTCATCGTCGTCTACAAGATGACCGACGGGCTGGCGCGCAAGCTGGAACCCTTTGGCATCACGCTAGGCCAGGATCAGATCGATCTGGCCTACGTCATCGAGGAAGTCGGCGAACTGGGCATCCCGCTGATGTTCGCTGTTGCAATCTATCTGACATACCGACTGCCGCGCCTTGCGGCGGCGGCACCTTCCACCGCGCCCTGAGACCGGCGCCACCTGAATTGAACTTGAGAAGAAAGCACATAACATGGCCGTACTCGTAAACGAAAACACCAAAGTGATCTGCCAGGGCCTCACCGGCTCGCAGGGCACGTTCCACACCGAACAGGCCATCGCCTATGGCACCAAAATGGTCGGCGGTGTGACCCCCGGCAAAGGCGGCCAGACGCACCTTGACCTGCCCGTGTTCAACTCTGTCCACGAAGCCCGTCACGTCACCGAAGCCAACGCCACGGTCATCTACGTTCCGCCCCCCTTCGCCGCGGATTCCATCCTCGAGGCGATCGACGCCGAGATGGAGCTGATCATCTGCATCACCGAAGGCATCCCGGTTCTGGACATGATGCGCGTCAAGCGCGCGCTCGAAGGGTCCAAGTCGCGCCTGATCGGGCCAAACTGCCCCGGCGTGATCACGCCTGACGCCTGCAAAATCGGCATCATGCCCGGCCACATCCACAAGCGCGGCACCTGCGGGGTTGTCTCGCGCTCGGGTACGCTTACGTACGAAGCTGTGAAACAGACATCCGATCTTGGCCTCGGCCAATCCTCTGCGGTTGGTATCGGCGGCGACCCCATCAAAGGGTCCGAGCATATCGATATCCTCGAGATGTTCCTGGCCGATCCAGAAACACAGTCGATCATCATGATTGGTGAAATCGGCGGTTCTGCCGAAGAAGAAGCGGCACAGTTCCTGGCCGACGAGAAGAAAAAAGGCCGTTGGAAGCCCACAGCCGGTTTCATCGCGGGCCGCACAGCCCCTCCCGGCCGTCGTATGGGCCACGCCGGTGCGATCGTCGCAGGCGGCAAAGGTGACGCGGAATCCAAGATCGCAGCTATGAAAGAAGCAGGCATCGTTGTTGCGGATAGCCCCGCAACTCTGGGTGAAGCTGTTCAAGAAGCTATCAACAAAGGCTAACGCCAGATGGTGGGGCCTGACTTTTCAGGCCCCGCCGCTCTTACTTAAACGTCGCGCTCTCATCAGAGGTATCGCCATGACAGACCACCCGAAAAACGACCAGTTCCACGATACCTCCTTTCTCGAGGGGCAAAACGGCGAATACCTAGAGGCAATGTATGCCCGCTATGCCAGCGATCCCAATGCGGTTGATGGCGCATGGCAGGCGTTCTTCGAAGCGATGGACGACGATCACGCCGATGTTCAGGCAGAGGCCGCAGGCCCGTCCTGGGCGCGCAGCGATTGGCCCCCCGTCCCGCAGGACGATCTGACCTCTGCATTGACCGGCCAGTGGCCCGTCCCGACCGAAGCGAAAGCCGCCGGTCAGAAGATTACCGAAAAAGCCTCCTCCAAGGGGATCGAACTGTCTGACGCGCAGGTACAACGTGCCGTGCTCGACAGTATCCGCGCGTTGATGCTGATCCGCGCCTACCGTATCCGTGGCCACCTTGCCGCCGATCTTGACCCGCTTGGCATGCGCGACAGCGACACCCACCCTGAACTGGACCCGGCCGCCTATGGCTTCGGGCCCAAGGACATGGATCGCCCGATCTTTATCGACAACGTGCTTGGCCTTGAGATCGCGACGATGAAACAGATCGTCGATATCGTCAAAAGCACCTACTGCGGCACCTTCGCGCTGCAATATATGCACATCTCTGATCCCGAACAGGCCGCGTGGCTGAAAGAGCGGATCGAGGGCTACGGCAAGGAAATCCAGTTCACCCGTAATGGCCGAAAAGCCATCCTGAACAAGCTGGTAGAGGCCGAGGGCTTCGAGAAATTCCTGCACGTCAAGTACATGGGTACCAAGCGCTTTGGCCTTGATGGGGGCGAAAGCCTGATCCCCGCGATGGAGCAGATCATCAAACGCGGCGGTCAGCTGGGCATTCAGGACATTGTGATCGGCATGCCGCACCGTGGCCGTCTGTCGGTGCTGGCAAACGTCATGCAGAAACCCTACCGCGCTATCTTCAACGAATTTCAGGGCGGCAGCTTTAAACCCGATGATGTCGACGGGTCCGGCGATGTGAAATATCACCTTGGCGCGTCCTCTGACCGTGAATTCGACGGCAACACCGTCCACTTGTCGTTGACCGCCAACCCCTCGCACCTTGAGGCCGTAAACCCCGTTGTTCTGGGCAAGGTCCGCGCCAAGCAGGACCAGCTGAACGACAAGGAACGCACCTCCGTGATGCCGATCCTGCTGCACGGGGATGCGGCCTTTGCCGGTCAGGGTGTCGTGGCCGAATGTTTCGCTCTCTCGGGCCTACGCGGGCACCGTACCGGCGGGACCATGCATATCGTGGTGAACAACCAGATCGGCTTCACCACAGCGCCGCACTTCAGCCGCTCCAGCCCCTACCCCACCGATAACGCGCTGGTGGTTGAGTCACCCATCTTCCACGTTAACGGCGACGACCCCGAAGCTGTCGTGCACGCCGCGCGCGTGGCGACGGAATTCCGTCAGAAGTTCAAGAAAGACGTGGTCATCGACCTGATCTGCTACCGCCGCTTTGGTCACAACGAAGGCGACGAGCCGATGTTCACCAACCCGGTGATGTACAAGAAGATCAAAAAGCAAAAGACCACGCTGACGCTCTATACCGAGCGGCTGGTGAAAGACGGCCTGATCCCCGAGGGGGAAATCGAGGATATGAAAGCCGCTTTCCAGGAGAAGATGAACACCGAATTCGAGGCTGGCAAAGAATACCGCCCCAACAAGGCCGATTGGCTGGATGGCAAGTGGTCGCACCTCGATAAGGCCAAGGAAAAGAAATACCAGCGTGGCAAGACAGCCATAGCCGCCGAAACCATGGCGGATGTGGGCAAGGCGCTGACCGCCGCACCCGACGGCTTTCCGCTGCATAAAACCGTGGCGCGCCTGCTGGACGCCAAGGCCGAGATGTTCAAATCCGGCGAAGGCTTCGACTGGGCCACAGCCGAGGCGCTGGCCTTTGGCTCGCTCTTGACCGAAGGGTACAAGGTGCGCCTGTCCGGTCAGGACTCCGCCCGCGGCACGTTCTCGCAGCGTCATTCGGCCCTGATCAATCAGGAGAACGAAGACCGCTACTATCCGCTGAACCACATCCGCGAAGGTCAGGCAGAATACGAAGTCATCGACTCCATGCTGTCGGAATACGCGGTTCTGGGCTTTGAATACGGCTACTCGCTGGCGGAACCCAACGCGCTGACCCTGTGGGAAGCGCAGTTCGGCGACTTTGCCAACGGCGCGCAGATCATGTTCGACCAGTTCATTTCCTCGGGCGAAAGCAAATGGCTGCGCATGTCCGGCCTCGTCTGCCTGATGCCCCATGGCTATGAAGGCCAGGGGCCCGAGCACTCCTCCGCGCGTCTTGAACGGTTCCTGACCATGTGCGGCGGTGACAACTGGATCGTGGCGAATTGCACCACACCCGCGAACTACTTCCACCTGCTGCGCCGCCAACTGCACCGCAGCTACCGCAAGCCGCTGATGCTGATGACGCCGAAATCCCTGCTGCGCCACAAGCTGGCCGTCAGCAAGGCCGAGGAATTCACCACCGGCTCCTCTTTCCACCGCGTCCTCTGGGACGATGCGGAACAGGGCAACTCGGACACCACATTGGCGGCGGACGACAAGATCAAGCGCGTCGTCATGTGTTCGGGCAAGGTCTATTACGACCTGCTGGAAGAACGCGACGCCCGTGGCATCGACGACATCTACCTGCTGCGTTTCGAACAATTCTACCCGTTCCCCGCGCAATCCGCTGTGAAAGAGCTGGAACGCTTCAAGAATGCGGAAATGGTATGGTGTCAGGAAGAGCCCAAGAACCAAGGGGCATGGTCCTTCATCGAACCCAATATCGAATGGGTTCTGGGCCGTATCGACGCCACCCACACCCGTCCGACCTATGTCGGTCGCGCCACCTCGGCCTCGCCTGCGACCGGCCTTGCCTCCCAACACAAAGCACAACAAGCAGCCCTCGTTGACGATGCGCTGACCATCGAAGGAAAATAACCATGACTAGCGAAGTACGCGTCCCTACCTTGGGTGAATCCGTAACCGAAGCGACCGTGGCAACATGGTTCAAAAAGCCCGGCGATAGCGTCGCAGTCGACGAAATGCTCTGCGAGCTGGAAACCGATAAGGTCACCGTCGAAGTGCCCTCCCCCGTGGCGGGCACTCTGGCCGATATCGTTGCCGCCGAAGGCGAAACCGTCGGCGTTGACGCGCTGCTGGCCAATATCTCCGAAGGGGATGCGGCCCCAGCGAAATCCGAAGCCCCCAAGGCGGTCGATGCTGGTGCCGAAGACGTGAAACCCCGCGACGCTGCCGATGATGTCGACGTCATGGTCCCCACCTTGGGCGAATCCGTGTCCGAGGCGACCGTCAGCACGTGGTTTAAGAACGTCGGTGACCACGTCGAAGCCGATGAAATGCTGTGCGAGTTGGAAACCGATAAGGTCAGCGTCGAAGTGCCCGCGCCGACTTCGGGCACGCTGACCCAGATCATCGCCGAAGAAGGCAGCACGGTCGAAGCCAACGGCAAGCTCGCCGTGATCAGCCAGGGCGAAGGCGGCAGCGCAAGCAAACCCGCCGACGATACCGCTGAACCCAAAGCGGGCGGTCAGGTCCCTGCCCCCGGCAACGCCCCCTCGGGCGATGTCGAAGACGCGCCTTCCGCCAAGAAAGCGATGGCCGAAGCCGGCATCAGCCGCGATCAGGTCACCGGCACAGGCCGTGACGGTCGTGTGATGAAGGAAGACGTGGCCAAGGCCGTTGCCGCGGGCAAGAACGCGGCAAAACCTGCCGCCGCCGCGCCACGCGCCCCATCGGCTCCCCAGGACGCCGCCCGCGAGGAACGCGTCAAGATGACCCGTCTGCGCCAGACCATCGCGAAACGTCTGAAAGACAGCCAGAACACCGCCGCCATGCTGACGACCTATAACGAGGTCGACATGACAGAGATCATGGCCCTTCGGAACGAATACAAAGACCTGTTCCTGAAAAAGCACGGCGTTAAACTCGGCTTCATGTCCTTCTTCACCAAGGCCTGCATCCACGCCCTGAACGAAGTGCCCGAAGTGAACGCCGAAATCGACGGCACCGATGTGGTCTACAAGAACTACGTCAACATGGGCATCGCGGCTGGCACACCCACCGGTCTGGTCGTACCCGTGGTCAAGGACGCGCAAGCAATGTCCTTTGCCGACATCGAAAAGGAAATCGGTGAACTGGGGGCCAAGGCCCGCGACGGGAAACTGTCCATGGCGGATATGCAGGGCGGCACCTTCACCATCTCTAACGGTGGTGTCTATGGCTCGCTGATGTCCTCGCCGATCCTGAACCCGCCACAATCGGGTATCCTCGGGATGCACAAGATCCAGGACCGCCCCATGGCGATCAATGGTCAGGTCGTGATCCGTCCGATGATGTATCTGGCGCTCAGCTATGACCACCGCATCGTGGACGGCAAAGGTGCCGTGACCTTCCTCGTCCGCGTGAAAGAAGCGCTCGAAGACCCACGTCGCCTGCTGATGGACCTGTAACCCACCACACCCACCGCCCGGAAAGGACAAATGATGACAGAGACCACGATCCTTGCCGCATACGGCCTGCTCGTTATGCTGACAATCTTGCTTCAGGTTCTGGGCGGTGTCCAACAACTCAGCTTGGGCTATCTGATCTCGTCGCGCGACGAAGACCGGTCGATGACCGGTATGACGGCCCGGGTGAAACGCGCATTGGACAACTCCATCGTGGCAATGGCGCTTTTTGCCCCGGCGGTGCTGATTCTCGAGATGCTGGACCGCACCACTGCCACGTCCCTGCTGGCCGCACAGGTCTTCCTCATCGCGCGGATCATCTATCTGCCGGTCTATGCCCTTGGCGTGCCCGCGATCCGGACCCTCGCATGGCTGGCGGGCTTTGCCGCCACCGCCATTCTCTACTTCCTCGCGCTATAGCGGACCGCCAAGATGACACCCGAACTCACCGTTCTGACCCTCGCAGCGCTGCTTCAGGTCGTGACCTTTGTCGCCTATGCGATCCCTGCCAACCGCGAGCTTGGCCCCGGCTACACCATGTCCGCGCGCGACCGTGAACCGTCGAAATCGCTCTCCGACAGCACCGCCCGTCTGGGCCGCGCGTTCAACAATATGTTCGAAGCGCTGGCGCTTTTCGCCGTCGCCGTCGTGGTGCTGCAGCTGTCCGGCCAGAACACGACCTACACCGCCATTCTCGCATGGATCTTCCTCGCGGCCCGCGTCGCCTATGTGCCAGCCTATGCGCTTGGCCTGCGGCCCGGACGCTCGCTGATCTGGGCCGTGGGCCTTGGTGCGACGGTGCTGATGCTGCTGGCCGCGCTGTTTTGATCTTCCAAATGGCATAGATCCCGGGGGCGTGCGCTTGCGCACGGGGGCAGCGCCCCCTAGCCTTGACCGCATCACGCCCCGCTCGTCTATGTCTGAACGCCACACCTTCGACTCTACCCCAATTCCCGACCACCAAGGAGACCTTCCATGTCCAGCTACGATGTCATCATCATCGGCTCCGGCCCCGGCGGCTATGTATCCGCCATCCGCTGCGCCCAACTGGGCCTCAAAACCGCCTGTGTCGAGGGCCGCGAGACGTTGGGCGGCACCTGCCTGAACGTCGGCTGTATCCCGTCCAAGGCGCTGCTGCATGCCACGCATATGCTGCACGAAGCCGAACACAATTTTGCCGATATGGGCCTCAAGGGCAAAAGCCCTTCGGTCGATTGGGCGCAGATGCAGACCTACAAACAGAACACGATCGACACCAACACCAAGGGGATCGAATTCCTGTTCAAGAAGAACAAGATCGACTGGATCAAAGGCTGGGCCACCATCCCCGAAGCCGGCAAGGTCAAGGTCGGTGACGAGGTCCACGAGGCCAAGAACATCATCATCGCCACAGGGTCCGAACCCTCCGCCCTTCCCGGTGTCGAGGTTGACGAAAAGGTCGTCGTCACCTCCACCGGCGCGCTGTCGCTGAACAAGATCCCGAAAAAGCTGGTCGTGATCGGCGCGGGCGTCATCGGGCTCGAACTCGGCTCTGTCTACGCGCGTCTGGGGGCCGAGGTGACGGTTGTCGAATATCTCGATGCGATCACCCCCGGCATGGACGGCGAAGTGCAGAAGAACTTTATGCGTATCCTGAAAAAGCAGGGCGTCAACTTTGTCATGGGCGCCGCCGTACAAGGCACCGAGGCCTCCAAGACCAAAGCCAAGGTGACCTACAAGCTGCGCAAGGATGACAGCGAACACACGTTGGACGCCGATGTTGTTCTCGTCTCCACAGGCCGCAAGCCGTTCCACGACGGGCTGGGCCTTGAAGGTCTGGGGGTCGAGCTGACCAAACGCGGCCAGATCGCGGTAAGCGACACCTGGGAAACCTCGGTCAAAGGCATCTACGCCATCGGCGACGTCATTGAAGGCCCGATGCTGGCGCATAAGGCCGAAGACGAAGGCATGGCCGCAGCAGAGGTCGTCGCGGGCAAACATGGCCACGTGAACTATGGCGTGATCCCCGGCGTGATCTACACCCACCCCGAGGTTGCCAATGTCGGTGCCACCGAAGAGCAGCTGAAAGAAGCGGGCCGCGCCTATAAGGTCGGCAAGTTCAGCTTTATGGGCAACGCCCGTGCCAAGGCCGTCTTCGCGGGCGAAGGCTTCGTCAAGCTGATCGCCGACAAGGAAACTGACCGCATCCTCGGCGCGCATATCATCGGCCCCGGTGCCGGCGATCTGATCCACGAGGTCTGCGTTGCGATGGAATTCGGTGCCTCTGCCGAGGATCTGGCGATGACCTGCCACGCGCACCCGACCTACTCCGAAGCGGTCCGCGAAGCGGCGCTGGCCTGTGGCGACGGTCCGATCCACATGTAAGGCAGCCGCGCCTGCATCCAAACGACAAGGGGTGGGCCGTTTGGCCCACCCTTTTTTGTGTTCTAACCGTTGTGTCCTAACCGTCGTGCGCGCCGATCGGTAGGGGCAGCGCCTATCTCGGTTGAGGGGCTTTGAACCCCGTCTCGGCCAAGAGCGCGTCCGACCGTGTCTCGACCGTTTCCTCGAGCCGTTTCATGAAGGCGGCCCGCTCCAACCCCGGCGCGATGGGGGTCAGGAACTCGACCACTGCCACACCCGGACGCCGGTACAGCCCGCGCCGTGGCCAGAAGTAACCCGCGTTGGTGGCGACGGGGACGCAGGGCTGGTTCATCTGCTCGTAAAGTGCGGCAGTGCCTGCCTTATAGGGCACAGACAGGCCGGGCGCGACGCGTGTGCCCTGCGAATAGATGACAAGCTGGCCCGGTTCGGCCTCGCCCGCTTTGACATCGGCCAGCATCTTGGAAATCGCCGCGCCGCGTTTGCCACGGTTCACCGCGACCATCTGCATACGCTTGGCATATTGCCCGATCACCGGCGTCATCAGGATCTCGCGTTTCATGATAAATTTCGCGCGCGGCAGAATGTGAAAGATCATCAGGATATCAAGGAAAGACTGGTGTTTGGCGGCAACCAACACGGCCCCGTCCGGCACGTCGCCCCGCACCTCGCACCGCAACCCGACGATGACCTTCGCCATCCACATGGTCCCTGCCGCATAGGCCTTGCACGCCGCATAGGCCCCCCGCCGCGAGAACATCGCCCAAGGCGCATAGAACAGCCCCAGAAGCGGCATATAGACCGTGGCCAGCACGATGAAGGTCAAGGATCGTATCCACTGCAACATTATGCGAGTTCCTTTAATGTACGGCGCGCGGCCGCCCCTGTCGCCGCAAAGGCGACACCACCGGACAGAAACGGGATCACCAGTGGCACAACCCAGTGCCAGCCCTGAAAGCCCAAACCCGTCAGAAAGCCCCCCGCGTCAGCGGTGCTTGGCAACAGCAGTATCGCCAGCAGCCCGACCGCCGTGCCCGCCGCAGCGCCGGTCAACGCACGCAGGGTGAAACGCCGGATAAAAGCCTGTGCGATATAGCTGTCGGTCGCGCCCACCAGACGCAAAACGGCAATGACCTGAGCGTTGGCCGATAGCGCCGCATTGGCGGCAAGCGTCACCATCGCGGCCAGTGTCGCGATGATCAGGATCATGGAGACCCAGCCCAGAAGCTTCAGCCGCGACGCGGCCTTGACCAGCGGCGCGCGCCAGCGGCTATGGTTATCAAGTACCGCCCCCGGCACCTCTGCCGCGAGGCGCAGGCGCAGGCCATCGGCATCCATGCCGTCGTCTTCTTCGATGATCTCGATCAGGCGGGGCACCGGCAGGGCGTCAATGGCTAGTTCCGGACCGAACCATGGGGCCAGCAGAGATTGCTGCTCTTCATCCGTGAGGGCGCGGGCTGTGGCGACCCCTTTGGTCGTCTCGAGGATGCGCAAGGCGGCCTCGGTCTGGGCGCTGCGCTGGTCGATGGGGGCCACAACACGGATCGTCGCGGTGCGTGCCAGCTCTTGCCCCCAGATATTCGCCAACCGTCCCGACGCTAGTGACAGCGCCAGTGCAAAGACCGCCAGAAACGCCATCGTCCCCGCGGCAAACAGGGTCAACTGCGCGGTAAACCCCGACGGCGGCACCACACGGTCCGCCTGACGGTCGCCGTTCCACAGCGCGGTCAGCGCAATGCGCAGCATCTTCATAGATCCGCCCCCGCCAACTGGATGCGCCGGTTGGCGATGCGCAGAACCCGCGCCTGCACCTGCGCCTTGGTGGCACGGATCAGCCCCAGATCGTGGGTCGCGATCAACACGGTCTTGCCCATGCGGTTCAGCTCTACCAGGAGGCGAAGCAGGCGCTGCGACATTTCCCAATCGACGTTGCCGGTGGGTTCATCCGCAAGCACCACATCGGGCGACATGATCACCGCACGAGCCAGCGCCGCACGCTGGCGTTCACCGCCCGACAGCTCTGGCGGCAGGGCGTCGGCGCGGCTGCTCAGCCCCACCCACGACAGCAGCTCAAGCAGGTCATCCCCGCCGGTTTCCGCATGGCGGCCCGACACGGTCAGCGGCAAACCGATGTTTTCCGCAACCGGCAAATGGTTCAGGAATTGGCAATCCTGGTGCACCACACCGACACGCCGCCGGATCATCGCGATGTCATCGCGGTCCATCGCACGCACGTCCTTGCCAAACAGCGACACATGCCCCGCCGTGGGCAGCAGCGCGCCATAGCAGAGCTTCATCAACGTGGTCTTGCCAGAGCCGGATGGACCCGTCAGAAAATGGAACGATCCCGGTGCCAGCTTGACCGAGATATCGGACAAAAGCTCGCCCCCGCCATAGCTGTAGGCCACGTTTTCAAACTCGATCACACGCATATCCCGCTTGGTTTGAACTGTTGTGCCCCAGCACCGCTTGGGTTTCAATGCACCCCGGCGCAGCCATTGCATGAAGATTGCACTTTTCCTACGGTTTTCTAGGACATAAGGTTGATCTGACGTGAAAACGAAGAGGTTTCCAATGGTTCGGGGCGCAACATGAGACTGATCTGTCCCAATTGCGATGCGCAGTACGAGGTCCCGGACGAGGTGATGCCCTCTTCCGGTCGCGATGTGCAATGTTCGAACTGTGGCCAGACCTGGTTCCAGCACCACCCCGATTTCCCCCCTCTCGATGAAGAGGACGACGGCAGGATCAGCACGGTTTCCGCCGCTCTGTCGGCGCGCGATGATGCGGATGATGGCGTCGCGCCCGAACGCGATGCAGATGCGCCCGCCCCAGCAAGCACACCCGAGCCCGACGAAGACGCCGCGGAAGACCCCGACGCGGGCGAACCCGCGCATCCCGCCCCGCCACCGCGCAAGCAGCTTGACCCTTCGGTCGCCGATATTCTCCGGCAAGAGGCCGAGGCGGAACAAGAAGCCCGCCGTCGCCGTCAGGCAGAGACTCTTGAAAGCCAGCCTGATCTGGGGCTTGAAGAAGCAGACCAACCCAGCGAAAGCGACCGCGCGCAGCAGGCCAAGGCCCGCATGTCGCGTCTGCGCGGCGAAGAGCAGCACAGCGTTGCCGAGACCACAGCCGCCGCGGCGGCCGTTGCATCACGCCGCGAATTGCTGCCCGATATCGAAGAGATCAACTCCACCCTGCGCACCGGATCAGAACGGCGCGTGATCCCAAACACGGGCGCAGACGCCGGGCGCAATACCCATGCGGACCCGAAACAGCGTAGCGGGTTCAGCCGCGGGTTCGTGCTGATTGTCGCGCTCGCCTCTGTGCTGGTGCTGCTATACGTCTTTTCACCGCACATCTCGGAAGCGGTTCCCGCACTGCGCCCCTATCTTGCGCTTTACGTCGCGCAGGTGGACAGCGCGCGCCAATGGCTGGACGAGATGCTGCAATCAACGTTGCAATGGCTGGATGCACGGGCGTCGCAGTCGGGCAGCTAAAACGGATCGGGCCCGTCCTTTTGGCGGCCCCGTCCTTGCGTCATCAATCCTATCAGAAGCGGTCCAGCAGACGGCGCAGGTAGTCGCGTTCGACCTCTGGCCGTGTCGCCTCGCCCGAGCGGCGGCGGATCTCGTCCAGCAGTTCACGCGCGCGGCCATAGGCGTCGTTATCCAGCGCCAGATCACCCTCTGACCCCTGCGCGCCATTCGCCCCCTGTTCGCGCCCTAAGGGGTCCGTGTTCTCGGCACGGCGGTTGCCCTGCGCGGTGCCTTGCCCTGGCTCGGACGCTTGCTGATCCTGTTCCATCGCTTCGCCCAAGGCGCGCATCCCCTCGCGCAGCGCTTCCATCGCCTGCGACTGGTTATCGATCGCTTCGGCCAGATCGTCGCGGCGCAAAGCCTCTTCGGCACCGTCCATCGCGCGGCCGGCACGGTCCAGCGCATCGCGCGCAGTGTCACCTTCGGGGGTACCGCCACCGGGCAAACGCCCTTCCTGACGGCGCAGCTCATCGCGCAGCGCTTGCTGACGGTCAGCGATCGATCCCTGTCCCTGCCCCGGTTCGCCCTGGCCATTGTTCTGGCCCGGCTGCTGCCCCGGTTGGCCGGGCTGGTTGCCCTCCTGCTGCGGGCCGGGTTGCTGGCCCTGGTCCTGCCCCTGCTGCTGGCCGTCATCGGCATTGGGATTGAACCGGTCCTGCAAATCGCGGAACGCCCGATCGCTTAGCTCTTGCTGTTCACGCAGGCTATCGGCCAGCCCCTCCATCGCCTGTTCACCCTCGGATTGCCCACCTTCGCCCGGTTGGCCTTGGGTAACGCGCATGTTCTCCATCATCTCCTGCAGCTCGCGCAGCGCCTGTTCCGCCTCGGCCATGCGGCCCTGCTCCATCAGCTCCTGAATCCGGTCCATCATGCGTTGCAGGTCGTCCTGCGTCATCTGCATGGTTTCGCCCTGCTGGCCTTGCTGCTGGTCGCCGTTCTCACCTTCTTGCGCCTGCTGGCGTTGCAACTGGCGCATATAGTCGTCGGTGGCGCGGCGCAGCTCTTCCATCAGTTCGGCGATCTCGGCGTCCGAGGCGCCGTTCTTCATCGCCTCTTGCAGACGTTCTTGCGCCCGGCGCATCCGGTCGAGCGCATCGGCCAGCACGCCCTCTTCCAGTTCAATCGCCAAATCCCACAGATCATCCGCGATCTCGGTCTGCACCTCGTCGGACAAACCATAGCGGGCGCGAATTTCGATACGTTCAATCAGCCGCCGCAAGCGCAGCGCCGCCGTGTCAGAGCGGAACACATCCTCCGGGCGATAGGACACCGCCCGCAAGACCTGCGCGAGGCTGTCGGCATTGCCCTTGGCCCACAGCAGATCGCGCCGCTGTTCAATGACTGCCGCCGCCAGCGGATCGAAAAAGCGTCGTCCCGGCAGGGTCATCTGCGTCGGCGGGGTGGTCGCCTGTTGTTCCGACGCATCCAGCAAGCTCAGTGTCACCGTGACCGGCAGATTGGCCCAAGGATGTTTGGAAAAGTCGTCGATCAGGTTCTCTTCGAAATCGCGGCGGTCCCCTGCAATGGGCAGCGACAGCGGCACGATCACCTCGGCCCGCGGGTCAGGATCGATAGCCAGCCCATAGCGGCGGTCCACAGCGGCCAGATCCAGATCAATCCGCGCCTCGCCCGCTTCTACGCCGTAGTCATCGCGCGCCACAAAGGGCAGTTGCATCTCGCCAAGGGCGGTCACCTCGGGCGGGCCTGCAATCTCCACCTGCGGTTTGGCGTCGGGCAGCATCGTCACGTCCCACGCGCGCCCGTTCGGCCCGTCGATGGCGATCTGCCCGCTTTGGCTGACCTTGAAATCCTGCACGATGGCGGGGGCGTCTCCCTCTGGCTGGGGCTGGCCCGAGACGGTCTCGGAAACCGACAGCGCCCCCACTTCGCCATACATGCGCAGGGTGATCAGCGTGCCCGCAGGCAGGTTCAGCGGCCCCTCCGCAAGGTCGGACAAATACAGCGTCGGCTTGCCGGTATAGCGCGGCGGCTCCGCCCAGCCTTCCCAGACCGGCCCCGAGGCCAAAGCCCCCCCGCCCGCCGTCAGACCCGCAACCGACCCGATGCGCAGCACCGACCCAAAGACCAGCGTCGTAACGAAAGCGAGCAGCGCAACATAGCGCAGGGCAAAGGGATCACGGCGCGCGATGCGCAAGTCCGCAGGCACCGCCTGCGCAGCGGCGGCACGGGCGGCCATGCGGCGTTGGTGCGCCTGCCACACCGTGGCCGAGGCATCATCCCCCGTGCCGATCGCCTGCACATCCATCAGCGCCTGAATGGGGCGTCCGGGCAGGCTGGCGTCCAGGCGGGTCAGCGCCTCTATCCGGCGGGGGATGCGTAAATGGCGCAGCGCATAGACCAGCGCCCCGACAGCGGCCAGCGTCACAGCAACGACAGCGCCCGTCACGACGGACATCGGCACGGTATCGTGCAGCCCCAGCATCAGCACCGCCAGAACAGCCAGCACCAAGGCGATCAGCGGCCAGAACGCCTGCACCAACACCTCGGCCCAGATACCGGCCCAGGTCAGACGCAGGGGCCAGCGGATCGACTTGAGACCCTGCTCGGGCGAGTGGTCGTCATCCTTGGCGGTGAAAAACGTCATGCGGGCCCCGCTTTCAAAAGCCGGACACGCAAGGCGCGGTCACAGCCATTCAGGAATGGTATCGCGATTTATCATTTCGTCAAAGGTCGGGCGTCGGCGGATAACCGCAAATTGATCGCCATGGACCAGCACCTCGGGGATCAGCGCACGAGAGTTGTATTCGCTGGCCATCACCGCGCCATAGGCACCGGCACTGCGGAAGGCCACCAGATCGCCCGCCGCCAGCTTTGGCATCATGCGCTGCTTGGCAAAGGTATCACCGGATTCGCAGACCGGCCCGACGATGTCATAGGGCTGCTGCTCGGCCCCTGCTTCGGCTTCGACGACGGGGATGATATCGTGATGGGCTTCGTACATGGCGGGGCGGATCAGGTCGTTCATCGCACCGTCGATGATCAGGAAATCGCGGCCTTCTCCGGATTTGACATAGATCACCTCGCTCACCATGAGACCGGCGTTGCCCGCGATCAGGCGGCCGGGCTCGATCTCGATCTCGCAACCCAGATGGCCAAGCGTCTTTTGCACCATCGCGCCGTAATCCGTGGGCAGCGGCGGTGCGGCATTGCTACGCTCGTAGGGGATTCCCAGCCCGCCGCCCAGATCCAGACGACGGATGGTATGCCCGTCGGCGCGCAGCTGTTCTGTCAGTTCGGCAACTTTTTGATACGCCAGCTCGAACGGCGTCAGATCGGTCAACTGGCTGCCGATGTGCACGTCGATGCCCACGACCTCTAGCCCCGGCATGGCGGCGGCCATGCGGTAGACTTCGCGCGCGCGGGCGATGGGGATGCCGAACTTGTTCTCGGACTTGCCGGTGGCGATCTTGGCGTGTGTTTTGGCGTCGACATCGGGGTTCACGCGGATGGTGATCGGCGCGACCTTGTCCATCGACAGTGCGACGGCGTCCAGCACCTCCATCTCGGGTTCGGATTCGACGTTGAACTGGCGGATGCCCCCTTCAAGTGCGAGCCGGATTTCAGAGATGGTCTTGCCCACGCCCGAGAAAACGATCTTGTCGCCGGGCACGCCTGCCGCCTTGGCACGCAGGTATTCCCCCGCCGACACGACATCCATGCCCGCCCCCGCCTGCGCGAGCGTTTTCAGCACCGCTTGGTTCGAGTTCGCCTTCATCGCGTAGCAGACCAGATGGTCCATCCCGTCCAGCGCATCGTCAAAAGCCTTGAAGTGGCGCAGTAGCGTGGCGGTCGAATAGACGTAAAAGGGCGTGCCGACCGCGGCTGCGATCTCGGAGATGGCGACATCCTCGGCGAACAGCGCGCCATCGCGGTACAGGAAATGATCCATAGTTTCAGGCTCCTAAGCTTTTCCCGCCGAAAGCTGCCGGCGATCGTTTACGGGCGGCGAACCGCAGGGAAAGGCATCGCGGCAGACCACAGCTTACCCCAATACCAAAGGCGGCGGGAATGGCAATCAGCGCCACCCGCCCCGCCGGTCAGAATGTCTTTGAAACGCCCACATCCACATGCCCCGAGATATGCACACCCGGTTCATAGTTGCTGCGATGCTTGCGGGTGGCGGTATCCGTCGCGGGGGGATAGGCGCGGCTGTCATGGGCGCTTGGCGCATGGCGTTGCGCGCTGTCACAGCCCGCCAGCACCGCCAGCGCAACCACGGCCAGCACCGCCGCGCGGATCACAGCGCCGCCCCCAGACCCAACCGGAACGGGCCGCGGCCAAGGGTGACGCCAGTGCCCACCGACATGCCGGAGGACGACAGCGTCACCGTGCTATTGACCTGCGGCGGCACGGGTTCCCCGTCCACACCACAGGCGGCGAGAGTCAGCAACAAGACAATAGCAGCGACGGGTTTCATCCGATGATCCCTTTCCAGCGGGCCACCTGCGCGCGCACTTGGGCAGGTGCGGTCCCACCATAAGACATACGCGAATTGACGGAATTTTCCACGCCCAAAACGTCAAAGACGTCCGCCGTGATGTCGCCATGCGCCGATTGCATCTGTTCCAGCGTCAAATCCGGCAGGTCGCAGCAGTTCTGTTCGGCCAGCGCCACCAGCGATCCGGTGATGTGATGCGCATCGCGGAACGGCAGCCCCAGCACGCGGACCAGCCAATCGGCCAGATCGGTCGCGGTGGAAAAGCCCGACCCCGCCGCAGCAGCAAGGCTTTCGCGGTTGGCGGACATATCCTTGACCATGCCTTCCATCGCAGCCAGCGCCAGCATCAGGTTGTCAGCGGCGTCAAAGACCTGCTCCTTATCTTCCTGCATGTCCTTGGAATAGGCCAGTGGCAGCCCCTTCATCACCATCATAAGCGCCACATTGGCCCCCATGATGCGGCCGATCTTGGCTCGGATCAGCTCTGCCGCGTCGGGGTTCTTTTTCTGCGGCATGATGCTGGACCCGGTCGAGAAACGGTCCGACAGGGTCACGAAACGGAACTGCGCCGAGGACCAGATCACCAGCTCTTCGGCGAACCGGCTCAGGTGCATGGCGCAGATCGACGCCGCGCTCAGGAATTCAAGCGCGAAGTCACGGTCGCTGACCGCATCCAGCGAATTGGCGGCCGGACGGTCAAAGCCAAGCGCCTGTGCGGTCATGTCGCGGTCAATCGGAAAGGACGTGCCCGCAAGCGCAGCCGCGCCCAAAGGCGATTCATTCATCCGCGCCCGTGCGTCGCGCATCCGGCTCAGATCGCGGCCAAACATCTCGACATAGGCCATCATGTGGTGGCCCCAGGTGACCGGCTGTGCGGTCTGCAAATGGGTGAAACCGGGCATGACCCAGTCGGCTCCAGCCTCTGCCTGACCCAGCAAAGCCTTGATCAACGCCAACAATCCGCTTTCGGCGGCGTCGAACTGGTCGCGGGTCCACAGTTTGAAATCGGTCGCGACCTGATCGTTGCGCGACCGGCCCGTGTGCAGACGGCCTGCGGGTTCGCCAATCACCTCTTTCAGGCGCGCCTCGACGTTCATGTGGATGTCTTCCAGCGCGGTCGAATAGGCAAATGTCCCGCCCTCGATCTCTGACAACACCGTGAGCAACCCTTTCCGAATGGCGTCAGCATCGCTATCACTAATGATGTCTTGTGCAGCCAACATGGCGGCATGGGCGCGCGACCCGGCAATGTCCTGGGCGGCCATACGCTGGTCAAACGAGATCGAGGCGTTGATCGCCTCCATGATCGCGTCCGGTCCGGCGGCAAAACGGCCACCCCACATTTTGTTCGAAGTCGTATCGGTCATCAGGCAACCCCTCGGAGGGAAAATGAAAAAGATTATGCTCGCGCTCGTTTATACGGCCCTTGCCCTTGGTGCAAACCCCAGCTTTGCGCAAAGCGCCGACATCAAGCCCCTGCGCGACGGTGATATGAAGAAACTGGTCGTGCACGATTCCCCCGTTGCCACCTCCTCTGTCGCGTTCCAGCTTGAGGATGACGGCGGCGAGACGACGCTTGAGGCATGGCAGGGCAAATATGTGCTGATCAACTTCTGGGCCACGTGGTGCGCGCCTTGCCGCAAGGAAATGCCGCAGCTGAACGCGCTGCAAAAGGAATTCGGCGGCGATGATTTCGAGGTACTGACCATCGCCACAGGCCGCAACACGCCCGACGGGATCAAACGGTTCTTTGCGGATGCGGGCGTCGACAGCCTGCCACGCCACCAGGACCCGAAACAGGCGCTGGCCAGCCAGATGGGCATTTTCGGCCTGCCGATCACCGTGATCATGGACCCTGAGGGACGCGAAATCGCGCGCCTGCGCGGTGATGCGGATTGGTCGAGCGACAGCGCAAAAGCCATCGTGCAGGCATTGATCGCGGGCAAGGCAGACAGCTAGGCCCGCCCCAAGAAAGCAGGCGATCCGGCAGCGTCAGGCGGCGTGCGCGAGGATCGCCGCTTCGGACATCGACAGATTGCGCCGCGCATAGCCGCCATAGGTATGCGGATCAAAGGCGATCTGCGGAAACTGGTCCAGCAGCCGCGCGCGGTCGGTCGCGTCCAATGTCTCTAGCGCGGCAGAGGCAGGGTGAAAGCTCTCCGTCTCTACTCCATTGGCCCAAAGCACCTCGTGGAAATCGAGCAGGAGGTGGATATAGGTCACCTCGCGCGCATGGGCATCGATGGTGACACTGCGCCCGTTCACCAGATCCCGCGCGGTGACAAGCACCTCGTCCGTGTTGAACAAGTCATGCGCGACGCGCCCCTTCACCAGCATCCGGTGGCTGGGCGACACCAGCAAATCCGCGTCAGGCTGCGCGACCCCCAAAGCACCGGCGCGAAACCGGATGGGGCGCAGTTGCGGCATCGCGAACAATCGCGCCCCGCTCATGCGGCGGCTACCGATCCAGCGCACGGGTTGCAGGCCGTTGTCTTTCGTCTGGACGTGATCGCCCTCGCGCAGCTGTTCGATCCGGCGCGCGCCATCGGCGGTGCGGATCATCGTGCCGGGGGTAAAGCAGATTACACCGCTGCTGTATTGCGCCGCCCGATCCGCCGCGGCGGTGTTCAACGTGTGCTCGACGACCCACAGATCGGTATTGCGCGGCGGCAGCGCGTCAAGGAACATCAGCAGCGGCTGGCTGCCCTGCCCGACCTCGATCACTGTCACCAGATAGGTCTGCGCGCCGTCGGTCACGGTAAAGCTGTTGTCCATCAAAGGGGTGTCGCGGTCGCTGGCAAAAGACCGGTGCGGCGGCGTGGTGCCGTCTAGGGCAGCACCGACCAAACGATGCACCATCCGCGCAGCCCGTCTGCGCAGATCCCCTGCCTCGTCTGCCTGATCCAGCCGCAACACGTCATTCGGCCCGTCAACGCGAAGTGAATCGCCCCGCCACGCCCAGGCTGCCCCCACCTTGAGGGATTGCACCGGTGCGGCGTCCAGCCCGTCTATTTCTGTCTGCGACCAGCTTATGACAAACGTGCCTCGAAAGCCCGTTTTGACCACTGTTCGTGCCTCGTCGTATTATTATTGCCCCAAGGCTATCAAAACCGTTCCCCGCTGGAAAGAACGAATCACCCTATGCACGGGGCTTGCGCGTCAGAAGTCGATCTTGATGCGTACCGAGCCGACAAGCTGGTGATCGGGCTGCGTCTCGTACTCCTTGCCCAGCCACGTCAGACCATAGAAGGCCGAGGCCCGCTTGCCTTGCCAATGCACCCCCGCACGCACACGATCGCGGCGCGGGGTCAGGTCATAGCCACGATCCGACGGCAGGAACACGCTGTCGCTGACCCGCGCGATATCGGCCCCGACGACAAAGCCAAAACCCGTGGCGTCGCGGTTCTGCACCACGCGGTAACGCTGGCCGGTGGTGCTGTCGCGCACCAACATTTCCCCGCGTGTGATGTCGCCAAAGGTCAGGTCAAAGCCCGCGCGAACGAATGTCTCTATCCCCGCTTGCCCCTCGACAAAGGGGCGCAGGCTTGTCCGTGCGCCAATCGGAAAGCTGCGCCCAATCTCGACCAGAACCGTAGGGTGAAAGCCGTTTTCGATCTGGTTATCCAGCACCCGATCAGAGGGCGAGGTCGCGTCGATGATGTCGTGAATACCGCGTTGCAGATCATCCAGATGGGTCTGCGGACCGGTGGCATAGATCGCCGCCCCGACCGAATATTCCACAGCATCGCGTTCGAAATGGGTGTGCATCCCGACGGACAGGGCACCGGCCCACGGGCGCGATCCGGCTTGCGGGCGACGCAGGTTCGCGGGGGCCAGCAGATCTACCCCCAAACGCAGCTCGATCAACTGCCCAAAGCGGTCCGGCAAGCGCCCCGTCCATTCCGGCCCCCAAACGCGGGACGACACATAGGAGCCCGTGCGCTCGCGGTCGCGGAAGTCTGCGATGGCGTCATTGGAGATCAGACGGCCATAGCCAAGGCGTTCCCGCTCTGTCGCCTGCGCATCCACGGGCAGAAGCAAAAGCGCGGCCAATACCGGTAAAAGAAATCGCAGCATCGTCACTCCTATCGCAATGGCAGTCAGGGTCGGCACCCGTTGCCCCTTTGCTACCGCGCCCTGCCGCGTCGCGCCATCCTTGGCACATTTTTCTCGGACGGGCGTGTCCTTGGCGCACAGACCGATTGCGCGATACCGACAATTCGCTAACATAACGACAGTGAAAACCAGCCTTGAGGCACTGATGTCAGACCCAAAATCGCACCCGTCCCGCCGTATCGTCTCGTCCCGTCATCTTGCCGAGGGCGAAGGATGGGAGGCGTCCGAGCTCGAATACGGGATGATCATCGCCTACAACGCCTTCTCGCGCTGGATGTCGCGCTGCATGGCGGCGGCGGGCAATGCCGACCTGACCCCGCTGGAAATTCTGGTGCTGCACAACACCAACCACCGCGACCGTGAAAAACGGCTGACGGACATCTGCTTTCTGCTGAATATCGAAGATACGCATACGGTGAACTACGCGCTGCGCAAACTGCTGAAATCCGGCCTACTAGAGGCTGAAAAACGCGGCAAAGAGGTGTTCTATCGCACCTCCGCCAGCGGGGCCGAGCTAATAGAGACCTACCGCGCGGTGCGCAACACCTGCCTGATCGACAGCATGGGGCGCACCGATATCAAGGGCGACGACCTGCGCGAGATCGCGGCGCAGCTACGCGCGATCTCGGGTCAGTATGATCAGGCCAGTCGCGCGGCGGCGTCGCTTTAACCGCGGCTGCCTAGGGTACTGGCGGCGCGGGCCAGTTCGGTGATCGCCGCCCAATCGCCTTTGCGCATCAGATTGTCCGGCGCGACCCAGCTGCCGCCCGCGCAAACCACATTAGGCAGCGACAGGTAGCTTTCCGCATTGGCAGGGCTCACGCCGCCCGTGGGGCAGAACCGCACCTGAGGCAGCGGCGAGGACAGCGATTTCAGGAAGGGTGCCCCACCCGCAGCTTCGGCGGGGAAGAACTTGAGCATATCATAGCCACGTTCATAAAGACGCATCGCCTCTGACGCGGTGGCGGCACCGGGCAACATCGGCAGGCCCAGATCTTCGGCCGCTTGCAGTAGTTTATCCGTGGCACCGGGCGACACACCAAAGGTCGCGCCCGCATCCACCGCACGTTTGACATCATCGGGGGTCAGCAACGTGCCCGCCCCGACAACGCCGCCTTCGACCTTTGCCATCTCGGCGATAACCTCAAGCGCGGCATCGGTGCGCAGCGTCACCTCTAGCGCGGGCAATCCGCCTGCGACCAAAGCTTCGGCCAGCGGGCGGGCGTGCAGCGCGTCATGCACCACCAGGACCGGCACGATGGGGGCACGTTTACAGATGGCATAGGCAGCGGCGCTGGCGTCTTGCGGGGTCATCGGATCATCCTCTGGTCAGGTTCAAATGCTGCTGGCGCCGGTATCAGCCGCGCCAACCGTGTTGCGGAAAGTGGCAAACAGCTCGCGCCCCTGCCCGTATTCATTGCCCGACAGATCAGCCGTGGCGACCGGGCGCTCCATCGCGCCGGGGGTCAGGACCGTCAGCTGCCCGTCGCGGGCGTCGACGCGCACGATATCACCGTCTTGCAAACGTGCAATCGGCCCGCCGTCCACCGCTTCGGGACACACGTGGATCGCGCTCAATACCTTGCCCGAGGCACCGGACATGCGCCCGTCGGTGACCAGCGCCACCTTCAGCCCGCGCGCCTGCAGGTTCGCCAGCACCGGCGTCAGGCTGTGCAATTCGGGCATGCCGTTGGCCTTGGGCCCCTGAAAACGCACGACGACGATGACATCCTCGTTGAACTCGCCATTGCGATAAGCGTCTTTCACGCTTTCCTGGTCATGGAACACGCGGATCGGGGCTTCGACGATGTGATGCTCCGGCTTCACGGCAGAGACTTTGGTGACCGCATTGCCAAGGTTCCCCGCCAGACGTTTCAACCCGCCCGTGGGCTGGAAAGGGTCGCCAATGGGGCGCACAATCTTTTCGTTCAGCGTCTCGGTCGGACCTGCGACCCATTCGACGGCGCCATCGTTGAGCTTGGGGTCTTGAGTATAGCGCGACAGCCCGTCGCCCGCGATGGTCTTGACCTCGTCATGCAGCAAGCCGCCCGCCATGAGCTGACCGATCATAAAGCCCAAGCCCCCCGCCGCGTGGAAGTGGTTCACATCGGCCAAGCCGTTCGGATAGACCCGCGCCAGCAGCGGCGTGACATCGGCAAGGTCCGAGAAATCCTGCCAGTCCAGCACGATCCCACCGGCCCGCGCCATCGCGACAAGGTGGATCAGCAGGTTGGTCGACCCGCCCGTCGCATGCAGACCGACGATGCCGTTCACATAGGCTTTTTCGTCCAGCACATCGCAAACGGGTGTGTATTCATTGCCCAGATGGCTGATCGCCAGCGCCCGCTGCGTACCCGCAACGGTCAGCGCATCGCGCAAGGGAGTATTAGGGTTCACAAAAGACGCGCCGGGCAGGTGCAGGCCCATGAACTCCATCAACATCTGGTTGGTGTTGGCGGTGCCATAGAAGGTGCAGGTGCCCGGCCCGTGGTAGGCCGCCATCTCTGACGCCATCAGCTCTTCGCGCGTGGCCTCGCCTGCGGCGAATTTCTGGCGCACAATCGCTTTCTCGTCGTTGGAGATACCCGAAGTCATCGGCCCCGCAGGCAGGAACACCGCCGGCAGATGCCCGAAAGCCTGCGCCGCGATCACCAGACCCGGCACGATCTTGTCACAGACCCCCAGATAAATCGCGGAATCGAAAGTGTTGTGGCTTAGCCCGACGCCCGCCGCCATGGCGATGATGTCACGCGAAAACAGGCTCAGCTCCATCCCCGGGGTGCCTTGGGTCACGCCGTCACACATCGCAGGCACGCCGCCTGCGACCTGTGCCGTCCCGCCCGCCGCGCGCGCGGTGTCGCGGATCAGGGTCGGAAAGCGTTCAAACGGCTGGTGCGCCGACAGCATGTCATTATAAGTCGTGATAATCCCGATATTGCCCGTCGATTGCGTCGCGAGCGCGGCTTGGTCCTGCCCCGCACCGGCATAGGCATGCGCCTGACCGCTGCACGAAAGATGCGCCCGCGCTGGCCCTTCCTCGGCGGCGCGGCGCATCCGCGCCAGATAGGCACCCCGGCTTGGCGCGCTGCGTTCGATGATCCGGTCGGTGACACGGGCTACGGTATCGTTCAACATCATGCTTTCCTTCGTGACGTGGGCGGGCCTAAGGGCCTTCCTACAAAGACGTGAATATGTTAGCGCTAACTTATCACGCGCACGTGCCATTTGCAAACCCGTTGCAACGATGGGTAAAACGAATGGCGAAAATTGTCTTTCCCCGCCAAAACAGGTGCCCTAAACAATTCGGATGACACAAATAGACCCTCCTTTCCTGATCGGCGTTGACGGAGGCGGCACTGGTTGCCGCGCCGCTGTTGCCACCCCCGATGGCCGTATCCTTGCCGAAGGCAAAGGCGGGCGGGCAAATGTCAGCACCGATTGCGCCACCGCGATCGACAGCGTGCTCACCGCGACGCGCAACGCGATAGAGAGCGCCGGTCTGGATGTCGCCGACATGCCCCGTGCCGTGGCTCATCTGGGGCTTGCGGGATACACGGGGCCGGAAATGGGCCCGCGCGTGCAGGCGGGTCTACCCTTTGCCAAATCTGTCCTGACCGAAGACACCACCACCACCATCGTCGGTGCCGTCGGAGAGCAGGACTGCCACCTGATCGCCCTTGGCACCGGCACCATCGTGGGCCGCCAAAAGGCCGGCGTGCAGACCTGTATCGGCGGCTGGTGTTATCAGGTGTCGGATCAGGCGTCGGGCGCGTGGCTGGGGCATGGCGTGCTGGAGCAGACCTTGCTCGTCGTCGACGGGATCACCCCCGCCAGCCCCCTGTCTCAGCAAATGCTGGATAAATTCGGCGGTGGCGCGGGCATCGTGCAGTTCAGCCTCAAGGCGCGGCCCGGCGATTTCGCCACCCTCGCCCCCGATGTAGTGCAGGCCGCCGCGGCGGGCGACAGCATCGGACGGGCGATAATGGCCAGCGGGGCCGATTACCTGACCCGCGCCCTGATCGCGCTCGACCACCAACCCGGCGGCCCACTGTGCCTGACCGGCGGCGTCGGCCCCCATTACGCCGCTTATCTGCCCGCCACGCAGACCGCCCATCTGGTCGAAACCAAAGGCCGCGCGCTGGATGGGGCCGTCGCACTGGCCCTGCGCGCCGCGCGGGCATGACCGCCCCCCTCACCGCCTATACCGGCGCGCGCATCTTCGACGGGCACGATCTGCTGACCGGTCACGCGCTTGTGGTGCACCCCGACGGCATCCCGCGCATCACGCCCCTGACCGCGCTGCCGACGGGAGCCAAAACCCGGAGCCTCAACGGGGGCATCCTCTCGCCCGGGTTTGTGGATCTGCAAGTGAACGGCGGGGGCGGCGTGATGCTGAATAGCGCGCCCGATCTGGACACGCTGCGCACGATGGCCGCCGCGCACCGACGGCTTGGCACCCGCGCATTTCTTCCCACGTTGATCACCGACACACCCGCCCATAGTCGCGCCGCCATCGCCGCCGTGGCAGAGGCGTTGCACCTCGGCATGGCGGGTATTGCGGGGCTCCACCTTGAAGGGCCGCATCTGAGCGTTGCCCGCAAAGGTGCCCATGAGGGCAGCCTGATCCGCCCCCTGTCTGACGATGATATGGCGATGCTGACCGATGCCGTGGCCCGGATCCCGAACCTGATGATGACGCTCGCCCCCGAAAACGCCACCCCCGATCAGATCGCGGCGCTGACGCAAGCGGGCGTGCTGGTGTCGCTGGGCCATAGCGATTGCGACTATGACACCGCCATGCGCGCCTTTGACGCCGGTGCCCGCATGGCAACGCATCTGTTCAACGCCATGAGCCAGGCCAACGCGCGCAGTCCGGGGCTGGTGGGAGCGGCGCTTGATCATCCGCGCGTGGCGTCGGGGCTGATTGCCGATGGGGTGCATGTGCATCCGGCCATGATCCGCGCCGCCCTTGCCGCCAACCGCGGCGCGGCAGAGGTGTTTCTGGTGACCGACGCCATGGCGACTGGCGGCTCTGATATCACCAGCTTCACCCTGAACGACCGCGAGATCCTGCGCAGCGACGGACGGTTGACGCTGGCCGATGGAACGCTGGCCGGGGCCGACCTGACCCTGCTGCAAGCCGTGCGCTATATGCACAACACCGTGGACGAACCGTTAGAGCGGGCGCTGGCCCGTGCCACGGTGATTCCTGCGCAATTGCTGGCGCACACCCCCGAAGCGGACCGTGTTGATGCGATGATCTGGATCAACGACGACCTGTCAGAGCTGCACTGGCTGACCGATCTGTAACCCTCACCCAACATCCGCCCACGAAAAAGGCGGCCCGAGCCTCCCCGCGCCGCCTTATATCTTTTCACGTCGCTTACGCGTCGCGCAACGCCCCGATGATCTGGTCGAACGCCTCGCGGGCTTTTGCCCGCATTTCGTCGTCCGTGGCATCCTGAATAGGATGCGGCACCAGCACATAGCGCGCGCCCTCCATGCCTAACGCCTTGCGCTGCGTTTCAGCGGCTTGGCCAAACACGCTTGAAGCGATGGAAACAGACGGGATCCCCTGGATTTCAAACCAGACTGTATCGTGCATACTGCACGTGGTACATGATCCTCAGTCCGCCAGCCCTTCGACCAGAAAGTCGCATTCATCGCGGATCTGGTGGCGCAGCGTGTCGGGGCACGGTTTGGCGAAAGTCGGCTTGGTATAATGCCGGATCTCAACGCCGGGTGCGTTTTCGGTCAGCAACCTGTCCAGTTCATCCAGCAGGATATTGCCGCGCGGCTTGCTGATGTTCAGCAGCCCGACAACCCCCTGCACCGAACCGGACCGTTCGCTGATCTGACGCGCGACGGGGACACGTTCGTCCGTCGGGTCAAGAATTATTGTCATTCACGTCCTCCTCTGCTGTGAAAGCTATCCTAGATCGATCTTTCTGGAAACGGAAATCGACCCCACCTCCCCCGTGGCCCACCCGTGGAACGCGGACGAGAATTTGCCCGCATCACCACCAGCCACGACGATATGGATGTATTCCTTACTCGCGAATTTAGGGGCCATTTGCGCCAGCATCTCTGGCCCCATGCGTTCAGCGTCCGCCACGGGAATACCCGCACCCGAATGGTCATCCTGCACCATCTCTGACAAGGGGCGCGCGGTGACCTCTTGGATACGGTCGCGCAGCCGGTCTTTGGAATAGGGGCCATCGACGGTCAGCGTCTGAATATGCTCGGGGCATACCACCAGCAGCGCATCAATCGGCAGGTTGTGCATCTTCGGCAGGAACACCCCTTCAAGCCCCTGCCCCAACGACCCCGCGATCTGGTCCGGCCTGCGCGAGGTCTGGTCCACCAGATGCACCGGCCCGCCCGTCATGGCAAAGACAGTCACGACCGAATCTTCCACGTTGAACCCGCGCTCCACATGCAGCGGCTCCCATGGCGAGGCCGCCTCGTTCTCCGCAAAGCACATGGTGTATTTCATCGGATTGCCCAGGACCGACCGTTCGACCCCGCCCGTGGTCGCCCCGCCGACATTGCGGATGATCAGCCGCAGCGCGCGCCCGATGGTGGCATTGGCACGGTTCCCCGCACCCAAAGCGCCCAAGCCGCCGTTCATCCCGATCTTGTCAACGATCGGCCCGTTCACCACCATGACCGTCGCCGCGCCCATGGTCGTCGCAGTGACCCCGTGGATATTGAAGTCATCCGTGCAGACGGCTTCGACGGCTGCGATCACCACGGGCAGATATTCAGGCTTACACCCCGCCATCACCGCGTTAATCGCGATCTTTTCGACCGTAGCGGGCCCCATATTCGGCGGCACCGTGGCGATGACATCCTGCGGATCACGATGCGTCCCTTCCAACATGCGGATCACCCGTTCGGGCGTCGGCGGGACCAAAGGCAACCCGTCCGAGAACCCCTGATCGAACATGAATTCCGCCATGTCATCGCCGCTGGCGACCTCGACCTTGCGGGCGCGCAGACGGCTGCCTTCGGCCTCTGCCCGCAGCGCGTCATACACCTCGGGGTCAAAGTGTTTCGACCCGCATCCGGGACGCCAGGCGGGCAGGCTGTCCCAATCGATCTGCGCCGCAGCTTTGCCCGTCGCACGGGCCATCTGGTCGGACAAAGCCTGCCAGTCATCGCGCACAAACCCTTCGAAATGTGTCACGACAGCGCCGCTTTCATCAATCCAGTAGAGCGCGGGCACAATCTCGAAATCCCAGTCGAACGAGGTCTTGCAGCCCGTATCCTCAAGCACCGACATGGTCAGCCCGTGACGCTGTGCGAAATCGGCGTTTTTCTCGCCCGACTGCCCCGGCACCAGAAACCGCACCGCATCGCCATAGGCTTGCGACAGCGCCTGCAGCACCGGACCCGCGATATTGCAGGTCTCGCAATCCTCTTTCACGAAACAGACCAGCGCAGGGCCCGTGCCGTCAAAAGGGTGGGCCACGCCTTGCAGATCCTTCAGGGTAAATTCCGGTTTCCGATCACTCATGTCGCCCCCTCCCAAGTATGCCGCTGCATACTGTGGGGGATCGTCAGGCATGTCCAGACAGGTTGGCGGAGACGGATGGGAATCGAACCCACCACACGCCGTATCGACGCGTCCATGGTTTTGAAGACCAGGGAAGCCACCAGACTCCGGTCGTCTCCGCGTTGCCACACCGTAGCCCTGCCGCAGGGCAAGCGAAAGCCTAATGCGCCTGCGGCGCGATCTGGCGCGTGTCACCAATCCGCAGGGTCATGCCTAGCGCATCCAGATGCTCAAGCAGCGGCACGATGAACTTGCGGCTGGTGCCCAAGGCGGTGCGCGCCGCGCTGGTGGTAAAGGCCGTGGGCGGGGGGAAGATTGCTGCAAGGTTCCGCCGCGCTTGGCCAATGGTCGCCGCGTGAAACACGACCTGCTGTTTCAACGCGATATTCGCCAAGGACACCAACCGCCCCTGTACCACCATCAGCGCGATCAGATCCGCGTCATCAGGCGAATCGAACTGCCGCACATCAGAGGGGGAGGTGCCGCCTGCGCGCATCCTCTCTTCGATCTCCGTCAGGCGGGCAAGCTGTTGCGGGGCCAGGGCTGCCAAGGGGTCATGCCGTGCGAGACAGACCAAACCGTCGCGCAAAACCACCTCTCCGCCCCTAACCAATTCGGCTTGGGCGAAAGGCACCAAACCCCGCAGCGGCGTCACCGGTTGCAGCATCGAAAGCGCCGCCCCCTGCTTGATCGGGTGGTCGGTATGAAAGCGCTGCAAAGCCGCCACCACCGCCGTTTGCACAGCGACAAGGTCGTCGGCCAGCGCGATATGTTCCGGCGATAACCGCACAACGCCCGTGGGCAGCGCAGCCGTCGCATCGCAGCGCGCCAACCGGACAAGATCAGACCACAGCGCCACCCCTTGCCCCTGCGCACACAGCGCTGCGGCAAGGGCAGGGCGATCTTGCTGCTGTGCCGCCTGCATCACCGCCAACCGCCGCCTGTCACCCGCCCCGACTGCCGCGGCCTGCGGGTCAAGGATCATCGCGCCCGCCAGCGTCGCCGCAGGGGAAAGCTGGCGCAGCACCGCCGCCTGCCCGGCAAACCCCACCACGGGGCGTTTAAAGCGCAGCTGCCCCAGCCCCGCGCCCCCCGGCGCGATCTGGCCACCGCCCATCAGCCGCAGGGTCGCAACCTCATGTGCCGTGCCCCACAGCACGCGCAAATCCTGCATATGTTTGACCGGTCGCGAGGCTGTTTCAGAAACGGTCAAGGCCACATCCATGCAAAGCGTCGCCCCCTGCCCGCGCGTACAGATCACATCGCCGCGGGCAATATCCTCTAGCGCGATACCGCGCAGGTTCACCGCGACCCGCTCGCCCGCCGCGACCGTCTCCCGCGCCGCGCCGCGCGACTGCAACCCTCGCACCACCGTCGCAGCACCGCTTGGCTGCACGGTCAACGCCTCCCCAACCGCCAACGCGCCGCCAAGCAGCGTGCCCGTCACCACCGTTCCGCGCCCCGCCAGTGTGAACGCGCGGTCCACCGGCAGAAACGCCCCCCTCGGCGCAGCCCGCGCGGGCAAGGCGGTGAACCGCCGCGCCAAGACCTGCCGCAAATGATCTACCCCGCCAGCGGTCGTGGCCGAACAGGGCACCAGTTCGGCCCCTTTAATGCCTTGCGCGGCAAGGGCATCCTCAATTTCCGTCAGACGGGCGGGCAATGTCACCTCGGGGATCAAATCCGCCTTGGTCACCGCGACCACCGCCACGGGCACCTGCAACAGCCGTGCGATCTGCAGATGCTCGCGCGTTTGCGCCGCGACGCCCTCAACGGCCGAGACAACCAGCATCGCGCCCTGCGCGCCGCTTGCACCGGACACCATGGTGCGGATGAAATCCTCGTGCCCCGGCGCATCAATCAGGTCGAGCGTCCCACCCGACATCTCGCAATGGGCAAAACCCAGCGCGATCGACAGACCACGGGCTTTTTCCTCGGCCAGCCGGTCCGTCTCCATCCCCGTGAGGGCGCGCACCAGCGCCGTCTTGCCATGATCCACATGGCCGATCACAATCACGCAGGCCGATGTCATATGGCGGCGATCGCGCCCAGCGCCGCGACGATATCGGGCAGCTCGCCGTCCGTCACCGTGCGCATATCCAGCCACAGCTTGCCGTGATGGATACGCCCGACAATGGGCACGACGCCATCCCGCAAACGATCCGCGAGGATATCAGCAGGCAGCGCGGCAGAGGCCACCACGACACTAAAACTGTCCAGGTCCTGCTGCGGCAGCGACCCGCCCCCGACATAGGCGGCTGACGCCATCACCTCAGCATCCACCCCACGCACCGGAGCGAGGGAACCCGCGAGCCTTTGCGCCCGCGCCTCTACCTCTGCCAAAGGCTGCGAGAGCGCGCGCAAGACCGGCACCCGCGCCAGCGGATCATGGGGCGGCAGGTAAAGACGCAAGGTCGCCTCGAGCGCGGCCAGCGACAGCTTGTCGATGCGTAACGCCCGCAGCAACGGGTGCTTGCGGAGCCCCGCGATTATATCCGCACGTCCCGCGATAATCCCCGCCTGCGGCCCGCCAAGCAGCTTGTCGCCCGAGAACATGACCAGATCGACACCCGCCTTCAGGATATCCGCCACCACGGGTTCATCGCGCAGCCGAAAGGGGGCAAGGTCAATCAGCACGCCGCTGCCCAGATCCTCCATCAAGATTAGATCCCGCTCCGCCGCCAGTTGCGCCAAATCATTGCGTGACGGGGCGGACGTGAAGCCCACAATACGAAAGTTGCTGGTGTGGCTTTTCAACAGAACCGCCGTATCGTCGTCCACCGCATCGGCGTAATCGCTAAGCCGCGTTTTATTAGTGGCACCGACCTCTTTCAGCTCTGCGCCGCTTTGCGCGATCACATCGGGCAGACGGAAAGACCCGCCAATCTCGATCAGCTCCCCGCGCGAGGCGATCACCTTGCGCCCCGCGGCGGTGCCCGTCAGGGCCAAGACCACCGCCGCGGCGCAGTTGTTTACGATCAGCGCCGCCTCTGCGCCCGTCAACTGGCAGATCAGTGCCTCGGCATGGTCATAGCGCGATCCGCGCTTGCCAGTTTTTAGGTTAAGCTCAAGGTTCGAAGGCCGCGCACCGATCTGGTCCATAGCCTGCAGCGCCTCGGGGGCAAGACGGGCGCGGCCCAGATTGGTGTGGATGATGATACCCGTGGCATTGATGACAGGGCGCAGGTTCGGCTGGCGGGCTGCCTTTATCCGGTCGGCAAGGCTTTGGGCAAAGGGTTCACTGGCGAAATTGGGCAAATCGACCACCCCGCCGCCCCGAATATCACGGCGCAGCTGGTCGAGCGTTTCGCGCAGGGCGCGGCGCACCTCGGCATGGCTGTAGGTCGCAACCAAAGACGCCACATGCGGTTGCTGCAACAGCATCTCGATCTGCGGCAAATGTCTAAGCTGGCTGTTCATGCGTCACGCCCCCCGATGGCTGAACGCGCAGTGTAATCGCGCGGGCCACGGGGGCAAGCCGGAACGCAGGCCAAAGGCGTGCAACCAAGAGGCCCGCCGCGCGGGTTACGCTGCCAGCGCTTCCTTCACCGCGATGTCGGCCATCTGCAAAATCGCCTCGCGGCTATCGGCGACGGCGATAAAGCGGCCGTTGTGGCAGAACTTCGCCCCTTTGACGCCCGATGCTTCCTCAAGCCCGACGTCTTTTTGACCCGCCCAAGCCACCGGCAGATCGGCGCGGTTCTCGAAGGTATCATCCCCCGACCGGATCGTTGTCAGCGTCCATTCCTCGCCGCGCGGGTGGATGACGAACAGCAGATGATCCGCCCCCGCTTTTACCACGGCCCCGCGAAACGGCATCCCCATGGGCAAGTCCAGCACATGGCCCTCGCCCGCGGCATCAATGGCGGTCATCACCATCGCTTCGGCGCGGAACTTGGCGGCTTTGCGACGGATCGACGCTTCGACAAAGGCGCGCGCAATGGGCAAGGCGGCGGCAAAGGCGCGGTCATCCACGCCTTCCTCGCGGTCATCAAAGACGGGTTTCAGGCTTTCCAACAGCGCGGGCAAGGTCAGACCGGCAAACAGCGGCCCCGCCTCTGACGCGTTGACGGCACCATTGTCCAGCAGGTCGATCGGCAGAACAAACCCGCGATCGAAACTGTCGTGGATCGCATTCACATCCGCCTCGGGCACGTCGAGCGCGCGCAGATAATCATGCCCGTAATGCGCCCAGATCAGCCCGAAAGAGCTATAGGGCTGCCCGTCTTCACGCAGCGGATTGGAACGCTGGTGGTGATCGAAAATCCCTGCCTCGGCATCAAAGTCACCGCCCACGTCGTAGATGATGCGCCCCTCGGCCGGTGTGATCAGCGCCTTGTCGCGGCTGCGCAGTACCGTGGCGTCTGGAAACAGCCGCGTCAGGATGACAGAGGATAGGAGTTCATCCGCATGAAAACCGCCGGAGTGGGTCACGAGTTGGGTGATCGTCATGAATGTGTACCTTTGCGCGTCTGTTCAGCAGGTCGAAATGAAAACGGGCGACCGTGCGAGGGGCCGCCCTGTGAATATGTGTCGCTCACACCGCCCGTCACGGGCGTCGTATAAGAAAAGTAGAAAGAATTCGTAAAACTACACCAAGTTTTTCTCAACGCAAGAACGCAGCTCGATAAACCACAGAATACGAGCATCTAAAAGGCCGATCCGCCCTGCCCCCCTTTGGCAGTGCGCAAAAGAGGGGGGCCGAGCAATCATGAATTGAACCGTATACTATGCGCGACGCGTGATGGCGCGCGTGGGCTCATAGCTGGGGGCTGTCATGTCATGCACTTTCGGTCACGGGCGGGGGGATGGCTGTGCCTGAACTTCAATCAAAGTTGGACCGCCTGCCGCCGTGGCCGCGCGTAGCGCTTCGGCGATGGCACCCGGCTTCGTATCACAGCGCCAGAAGGGCAAGCCGCAAGCTTGTGCAACGGCGGCAAACTCCGGCGGGGTCGGATCACATCCGACAACGCTTACGCCCGCATCCACCATCGAGGTAGCGATTTCCTGATAGCCGTGGTTGTTCCAGATGATGAAGCAAATCGGCAGGTTTTCTTGCACCGCGCACATCATTTCAGGCAGGCTGAACTGCGCGCCGCCATCGCCGGCGATGCAGATAACAGGCGTGTCCGGCGCCGCCAGTGCCGCCCCGATTGCAGCAGGGATGCCATAGCCAAGCGCGCCAAATCCGGTGGCGGCGTTGAACCAGCCGCCGGGGCGGTCATGATCATAGTATAGATTGCCTGCATAGATCGGCTGGGCGGAATCGCCGACCATGATCGCCCCCGGAACGGCGCCGCGCACCTCAGCAAGGGTATCACAAAGCGCGCGCATCTCCGGACCGATTTCTTCGAAGGCCCCCTCGCGGGCCTTGGCGGCCCGCGCGGCCCCGTCTGGTGCCGCATCCCCGTCGACTGCAGCATTCAGCGCGTCAATTGCAGAAGCCGCATCGCCGACAATCGACAGTTCTGCCGCATGGCGGGAAAGCTGTTCAGCGCATATATCGACGCGAATAAGCCTCTGTATCTCGGGCATGGTGCCGGAGGCGTACATATCATAATCGGTCGGGCCCAATTCGGTGCCCAAAGCCAGCACGACGTCCGATTGCGCGATCAGCCCGCGCACGGCTTGCAGGCTGGGGCTCGCTGGTACGCCTAAGGGATGATCAAACATAACGCCGCGTGCATTCACCGTCTGCACCACCGGCGCGCCTAGCTTTTCGGCTAGGGCGCGCAGGGCATCCCCCGCTTTTCGGGCCCCGCCACCGGCAAGGATCAAGGGTGCCTTACTCTGCGCCAATATCGCTGCTGCTTCTGATATCTGTTCGCCAGACAGCGCAGGCACAGCGGCGATAGACTGGGTGGGCGCTTCGGCGGCATAGGGCGCGCCGGCCACGTCCAGCGGTATCTCAAGATGTGTGGGTCCCGGTCGGCCGGACTGGAACGGGTCAAAGACTTGGTCGAGCATGGGGGCCAGGTCATCGGCGCTTTCAACACGTTCCGAGACCAGCGCGACGGTCCGTGTCGTTGCCCGTTGATTCGGCAGCTCGTGCAGATGACCCATGCCTTTGCCAAGGCTGGTCAGCGTGTTGACGCCAGAGACCACCAGCATCGGCACAGAATCCGCGCGGGCTTGGCCCATTGCGGTCAGCGTATTGGTCAGCCCCGGCCCTGTGATGACAAAGGCAACACCGGGCTTGCCCGAAACCCGTGCATAGCCATCCGCCATAAAGCCCGCGCCCTGTTCGTGTCGGGGTGTCACGTGACGAATACCCGAGGCCGCCAAGCCACGGTAAAGCTCGATCGTGTGTACGCCGGGGATGCCAAAAACACAGTCGACACCGCGATCTGAAAGTTGGGCGACCAGCGCCTCGCCAATACTGCTCATGCTATTTCCAATTCCAGTTGTGCCGCGTGCCGGATGATCCGGTCACAGGCTGTATCAAAGGCCGCGTCGCCGGTGGTCAGCGCCACTCGCACCCAAGCATCAAGCGTTTCACCAAATGACGCACCGGGCATGACCGCAACGCCGGCGTGTTCAAGCAGGTGCATGGCATAGTCGGTGCCGTTCATTCCGGTGGCGGAAACGTCGATCATGGCGAACATACCCGCTTCCGGTTGGTGAACTTTCAACGGGCTCTCTTGCGACAGGCGGCGATGCAGACGCTCGGCGCGGGCGGCAAAGCGCTGCTTCATCCCTTCGGCCACGGGCGACCCTTCGCGCACTGCTTTTTCGGTCATGTCAGCGATGAAGGGCTGGTTGCCAAAAAGCATGGTCTCCGACAGCGGCAAGAGGGCCTCGGTAAAGGCTTCCGGTCCGATGCACCAACCGCTGCGAAAGCCCGGTGCGGCGTGGGATTTTGAGATCGAAGAGACGACGATGGTGCGGTCAGCCAGCTTCGGATTCCCCAGAGGCGAGCAAAATTCAGAGCCGTCAAAGGTGAGATCTTCGTAGACCTCATCAGAGATAATCCACAGATCATGGGCAATTGCCAGTTCACCCACAGCATCAATATCCGCGCGGGTCAGGACCGAACCCGTGGGATTATGCGGCGTGGTCAGCAGAATTGCCGTGGTCTGCGGGGTGATCCTTGCAGCGATGTCATCGGCATGAATGCGAAAGGCGTTTTCCGGCCGCAACGGGACTGGCACGATCTCGGCACCGCTGGAACGGATAACGCCTTCGTAAGTGGCATACATGGGATCACCGACCAAAACCTGCTGTCCGGCCTCGGCCACGCCCAACAGCACCGCATAAAGTGCTGTCTGCGTGCCGGGAAAACACATAGCTTGGTCCGGCGTGATGCGGCGGCCCGCGCTGCGCGAATAGCGCTCGGCCAATGCGGTGCGCAGCCCTATTTCGCCTCGTCCGTCAGAATAGCCGGTACGGCCACGGCGCATTGCATCAGCCGCGATGTCCACAAGCGCGTCGGGTGTGGGCACATCCGGCTCGCCGATGGTCAGTTCAATAATATCACGGCCCTGTGCGGCAAGCTCGCGGGCCTTCAGGTGAACTTCCCATTTCGCGCCGCCAAGCCCCGCCAGCCGTTGCGTTATATCTGTCTGTCTCATGTCTGTTGCCTTACGTTTGCGAGGTCTATCCCAAGGATTGCTCCGACGGATCTAATTCCGATTTCTGAAAGCTCGTCCGCTGCGAAAGCGCTTGGAAGAACACCACCTTCCATCCACAGACCGTCGATCACGGCGTTGCAAGCAATCGCCAGATGCCGCAGTTCTGGCGCCGAGCGTGGCTGATCTGTTTCGTTCAATACGGCCGCAATCAACGCCTCAAGGCGATTGCGATATTTGTAGTAGGTCCGTTCGTGACTTTCGCGCATCTGCGCGTCGTCATGGACCTTGGTCAGGAACCCCGCCCAAAGACTGACCGAACCGGCGTCGACAACCGGCGGCGTCAGGCTGCCGACGACGAACGCCGCCAACCGCGCTGCTGGCGCGTCACTGTCGGCATCCACAAAGGCAGATGTCAGATCAGTGAGCCGGTCCATGTGATGTTCATAGGCGGCGACAATCAGCTCTTCTTTCGACGAAAAGTGATGCCGAATCATACCTTGTGACACATCCGCACGGCTAGCGATCGTCCGGACCGTCGCAGCCTGAACGCCTTTTTCGGCGATCACCAACAAGGTGGCCTTTATCAACGCCTCCCTGCGGTGGGCTGCTGGCTCTCGTTTGAACTTGGGCGTGTGATCCGACAAAGGGCGCTTCCGTATTCCGTAATTATACACTTGGATAATTGCGGAATACGGCCCCGATTTCAAGGCAATATTTTCGGCGGCACCAAATGGCGAGCACCTCCGCGGTACAAGGACAGCCAATGGACGCGGCAGAACGGATTACCGCCCCGCACACCCCTTCGGCATCGCTTTATCGCGGCACCAGCGGTTGGCTGGGCTTCACGCCCATCTGAAAGAAGGGCAAAAAATGCCGATCAATCTGTTCGCGTGTCCATTGGCGTCGCGCCGAACTGGCTCTTGAATGCGCGCGTCATAGAACTTGCGTTCTCATACCCGCACCGGGCGGCGATCTCTGCGATGGACAGATCGGTGCTTTCGGCCAAGCTTTTGGCGGCGATCAGGCGTCTGTGGCGATAGACTTGGGCCGGCGTCGCATTCAAACTGCGTGCGAACCGTCTTTGCAGGCTTTTCAACGAACACCCAAGGCGACGCGCAATCGTGGGGATCGGCACCGGTGCTTCGATATTCTCGTCCATAAGGACAAGCGCCCGGGAAACCAGTTGCGAACGCACGGATATATTGTCGGCATCTCCAAACGGCTGATCGCCTTGGTGCAGAAAAAGCGACGCGACATCAAGGCGAGTGATCTCGCCGCAGTGCTCCCCGATTAACGTCAGGACCAGATCAAAGGACGCCATGGCACCCCCACAGGTGATCCGGTTGCCATCTATCACAAACCGCTCTTGCCGGGTGTCTACCTGCGTAAATGTCTCAGAAAAGCTTTCAAAAAGATGTGCGTGGATGGTGGCGGGCCTGTCGTCCAACAGCCCTGCAGCCGCGAGCAGCCAAGATCCCATATCAAGCCCCACCAAACATTTAGCGTTGGCGCAAAGGACCCGCAGCGCGGACAGGACCTGACCGCGACACAATGCAAGGTGACCGTAGCTGGCGGTCACCATAAGGTAATCACACGCTGGCTTTGTCGCTGTGGCCTTTTCGGTTTGCACCAACATCCCGCTTGAAGACCGCACAAGGCCACCCTCAAGCGAAAGCAAACGCCATTGATAGGGCAACTGGCCGGTGATGGTGTTTGCGGCGCGAAACGGCTCTAGCGTGTTGGCCAGACAATGGTTCGAAAACCCGTCGAAGAGCAGAAGATCGATTTTTACAGTCTCGGTCGGTGATTTTGTCTTTTCCTGCATGTTTATGTCTTACACTGCACACCCTTGTCGAACAATCCATGTACCGTGCGGGCAAATCCTAAAGGAGACTACGATGCCCCTGCACATGACCCGTGATGTCTTTATTACCTGCGCTGTTACCGGATCCGGCGGAAGCCAAGATCGGTCGCCCCATGTTCCCCGCAGCCCTGAACAGATCGCCAATTCGGCCATCGCCGCCGCCAAAGCGGGTGCTGCGATTGTGCATTGCCACGTGCGCGATCCTGAAACCGGCGTGCCCTCACGCGATCCGAAACTCTACCGCGAAGTGACAGAACGCATCCGCGATGCCGAAGTCGATGTGGTCCTGAACCTGACCGCAGGCATGGGCGGCGACATGGTCTTTGGCCCGCCTTCCGCGCCGCTGCCGCTGAACGACGCCACCGATATGGTCAGCGCCGAAGAACGGCTGGCGCATATCGAAGACTGCCTGCCCGAAATTTGCACCCTTGATTGCGGCACGATGAACTTTGCCGAAGCCGACTATGTGATGACCAACACACCCGGCATGCTGACAACGATGGGCGCGCGGATGGAAGCGCTTGGCGTGAAGCCAGAGATCGAAGCCTTTGATACAGGCCACCTTTGGTATGCAAAACAACTGGTTAAAGACGGCGTCTTGTCTTCGCCAGCGCTGGTCCAGCTGTGCATGGGCATCCCATGGGGCGCGCCTAATGACCTGAACACCTTTATGGCGATGGTTAACAATGTGCCTGACGACTGGAACTGGTCCGCCTTTTCAATCGGCCGTGACGAGATGCCCTATGTGGCCGCGTCGGTTCTGGCAGGCGGGAACGTGCGTGTCGGGCTGGAGGACAACCTGTGGCTCAGCAAAGGCGAGCTTGCCACGAACGAAGCGCTTGTCTCGCGTGCCGTCACCATCATCGAAAGCATGGGGGCAACCGTCATGGGCCCTGATGCCGTACGCCAAAAACTGAACCTAACAAAGCAGGCACCACGATGACCAAAACAGCAGCAATCATCGGCGGTGGTGTTATTGGCGGCGGCTGGGTCGCACGCTTTGCATTGTCGGGATGGAACGTCACCATTTTTGACCCCGATCCCGAAGCCGAACGCAAAATCAGTGAAGTCATGGCGAACGCACGGCGGTCCCTGCCTGCCTTGTCCGACGTGGCGTTGCCGCCCGAAGGTCAGGTAAAAATCGTCCCCACATTGGCCGAAGCCGTCGCAGACGCCGACTGGATTCAGGAAAGCGCGCCGGAACGGCTTGAGATGAAGCACAAAATCTTCGCCGAGATTCAGTCCCATTGCCGCAAAGACGCGCTGATCGGGTCCTCCACGTCGGGGTTCAAACCGTCCGAACTGCAGCAAGGGGCGACGCAGCCCAGCCAGATTTTCGTCGCGCACCCGTTCAACCCGGTCTATCTGCTGCCGCTTATCGAACTGGTCGGTGACGATGCCACGACCACACGCGCGCAGGCGGTGCTTACTGAGATCGGCATGAAGCCCCTGAAAGTACGAAAAGAAATCGACGCGCATGTGGCCGATCGCTTTCTCGAAGCGGTCTGGCGCGAGGCGCTTTGGCTGATCAAAGACGGCATCGCCACGACCGAAGAAATTGACGACGCGATCCGGTTCGGCTTTGGCTTGCGTTGGGGTCAGATGGGCTTGTTTGAAACCTACCGCGTGGCGGGCGGCGAGGCCGGGATGGCCCATTTCATCGAACAGTTCGGGCCCTGCCTGCAATGGCCTTGGACCAAATTGATGGACGTGCCCGAGCTGACCGATGATTTGGTACAGAGGATCGCCAGCCAATCGGACGCGCAATCCGGTGCCCATACGATCCGCGAGCTTGAACGCATTCGCGACGACAATCTGGTGTCCATGATGCGGTCCCTGAAGGGACGTGACTGGGGTGCAGGGGCGTTGCTGAACGCGCATGACGCCCGTCTATACGGCAAAGCCGACCCTGACTTCACCAAACCCATCATCAGTGTCGCCCGCGCCATTCCAATCGATTGGACGGATTACAACGGCCACATGAACGAAAGCCGTTATGGGCAGCTGTGGTCGGATGCCGCCGATGCACTTATGCGCATGATCGGGGCCGATGACGCCTATATCAAATCGGGCTTCAGCTACTTTACCGCCGATACCCACACCAAGTTCCGCAATGAATGTCATGCCGGCGACAACGTTACCGTCGTCACGACCATTCTTGAGGGTGCGGGCAAAAAGCTGCGGCTGTTCCACGAATTGAAAAACGCCGCTGGTGATGTGGTGGCAACCTGCAACCAGTTCCTGCTGCACGTCAGTCTGGAAACCCGCAAATCCTGCGACCCTGCGGCGCATGTCGGCGACAAGCTCGCATCCATCATCGCGGACCAAGCCGCCCTGCCCAAGCCGGAGTTGACCTGATGCATTTTGGATTGACCGAAGAACAAGAAATGATCGTTTCCACCGTGCGGTCCTTCGTGGAAAACGAGATCTACCCCCACGAGGCCGAGGTAGAGCGCACTGGCGAAGTCCCCGATGACGTCGCGCAGGCAATCAAGCAAAAGACGCTGGATCTGGGGTTTTATGCCTGCAACTTCCCCGAAAGCGTTGGCGGGGCTGGCCTCTCGCATCTTGAATTTGCGCTGGTTGAACGCGAACTGGGCCGCGGCTCTATGGCGTTGAACCATTTTTTCGGGCGGCCGCAGAATATCTTGATGGCCTGCAAGGACGATCAGATTGAACGCTATCTTACCCCCGCCATTCGCGGCGAAAAGATGGATGCGCTGGCCATGACCGAACCCGATGCAGGGTCCGATGTCCGCGGCATGAAATGTACAGCCAAACGCGATGGCGGTGACTGGGTTCTGAACGGAACCAAGCATTTCATCTCTGGCGCGGATCATGCGGATTTCTTGATCGTCTTTGTGGCAACCGGCGAAGACGACACGCCGCACGGCCCCAAAAAACGCATCACGACCTTCCTGGTCGACCGCGGCACCCCCGGTTTCACCATCCGCGACGGCTACAAATCCGTCTCGCACCGCGGCTACAAGAACATGATCCTCGAATTTGACAACTGCCGCCTGCCGGATGCTCAGGTTCTTGGCGAGGTTGATGGTGGCTTTGCGGTGATGAACGAATGGCTTTATGCCACGCGGATCACGGTCGCCACGATGTCTGTAGGGCGAGCACGCCGTTGTTTTGACATGGCGTTGAATTACGCGGCTGAACGCAAACAGTTTGGTCAGCAGATCGGCAAGTATCAGGGCATCAGCTTTCAGCTGGCCGACATGATCACCGAAATAGATGCGGCGGATCACCTTACATTGGCGGCGGCGTGGCGGCTGGATCAAGGCCTGCCCGCAAACCGCGAAATCGCAAGTGCCAAGCTCTACGCGTCGGAAATGCTGGCGCGGGTGACGGATGCTACCCTGCAAATCTTTGGCGGCATGGGCTTGATGGATGACTTCCCCATTGAACGGTTCTGGCGCGATGCGCGGGTCGAACGGATCTGGGACGGGACATCTGAAATCCAACGCCACATCATAAGCCGCGATCTATTGCGCCCCCTTGGCGCCTAGGACCAAGACATGAGTGATCTTGAGCGTCTCTTGCGCCCCCGCTCCATTGCCGTTGTCGGCGGTGGGGCGTGGTGCGACTCCGTGATCGAGCAGAACCAAAAGATCGGGTTCAAGGGTGATATCTGGCCCGTGCATCCTAAAAAAGACAGTGTTGGCGGGTTGCCAGCCTTCAAGACGCTTGCCGATTTGCCAAACGCGCCGGATGCGACGTTCATCGGTGTAAACCGCAGCGCAACCATCGATCTGGTGGGCGAGCTGAACCAGATGGGAGCAGGTGGTGCCGTGTGTTTTGCCAGCGGGTTCAAAGAAACCGCCGACGGCGCCGTTTTGAATGACCAATTGCTGGCCGCAGCAGGGGGAATGCCCATTCTCGGGCCGAATTGCTACGGGGTTCTAAATGCCGTGGATCAGGTGGCGCTTTGGCCGGATCAACATGGGCTGGTGCCCGTTGAACGCGGCGTGGCGATCTTGGCGCAGTCGTCCAACATCGCGATCAACCTCACGATGCAACAACGCGGATTGCCCATTGCCTATACCATCACCGCGGGAAATCAGGCCCAACAAGGGCTCGCCAGCATTGCTCAAACGGTCATCCGCGACGACCGCGTGACGGCACTTGGCCTTTACATCGAAAGCTTTGGCGACATCGCGGCCTTCGAAGAACTGGCGCGGCTTTCGCGCGCGCTAGGCAAACCGATCGTGGCGTTGAAAGTGGGCCGTTCGCAGGAATCGCAACTGGCGACCATTTCGCACACGGCCTCGCTCGCCGGAAGCAGCGCTGGTTCGGATGCGGTACTGGCACGCCTTGGCATTGCGCGGGTCGGCTCCCCCGCCGCGCTGCTTGAAACGTTAAAGCTGTTTCACTGCCATGGCCGCCTGTCCGGAACCCGAATTGCATCGCTAAGCTGCTCGGGCGGCGAGGCGAGCGTCATGGCGGATACCGCGGCGCAATATGGCCTGACCTTCCCGCCCGTGACATCTGGCCAAGCAGATACACTTGCGCAGCACCTAAGCACGCTGGTCCATCTGGCGAACCCTTTGGATTACCACACGCAAATCTGGCGCGATAAGGCGGCCATGACAGCGGTGTTTGCGGCCATGACGGGCGATGATATCGACCTGACGCTCGTGGTGCTTGATTTCCCGCGCCTAGACAGCTGCACCGCCGATGATTGGATGATCGCAATCGAGGCGATAGAAGACGCAGCCCGTCAAACGGGCCGTCCCTTTGGCGTGGTTGGGTCAATCGTGGAAAACCTGCCCGAAGCGATTGCAAAACGCCTGCTTGGCGCGGGGATCGTGCCGCTGTGCGACTTTGGCACGGCCTGTGAAGCGATCAGCGCAGTTCGCATGCCGACACCCCAAAATCACCAGCCCCTGCTACCTGCCCCCAGCTTCGCAACCACCACCACGGCCACCGAAGGCGATGCCAAACTGGCCCTTGCGGCATACGGCTTGGATATCCCCAAAAGCCGTGCAGGCATCGCCTTTGCAGATGTGATCGCTTGCGCCGAAAAGATCGGTTTTCCCGTGGTCCTGAAGGGTGAAGGGGTCGCCCATAAAACCGAAGCCGGCGCGGTAAAGCTGAACCTGACAGACGCCGAGCAAGTCGGCGCGGCGGCGCAGGCGATGCAGGCCGGAACCTTCCTTGTCGAAGAAATGATCACCGGCACCGTCGCCGAACTTTTGCTGGGCGTCGTCGCGGACCCCGCTCACGGGTTTGTCCTGACGTTGGCCGCGGGCGGCACCCTGACGGAAATTCTGGAGGACGGACAATCCTTGCTGTTGCCAACCACGGACGCTGACATTCGACACGCCTTGCGGCAGTTAAGAATAAACCCCCTGCTGAGCGGCTATCGCGGTGGCGAGGCAGCGAACATAGACGCCATTGTTGACGCGGTCCTAAAGCTGCAAGACTTCGTCAGCGACCACGCCGACGAGATTGCCGAAATCGAAATCAATCCCCTCATCTGTACAAAAGACCGCGCGATCATCGCCGATACGCTTTTGGTGAAAGGAACAACATGACAAGCCCCGTTAAAACGCGCCGCGAAGGTGCCGTACTTGAAATCACTCTGGATCGCCCAAAGGCCAATGCCATTGATCTGCAAACCAGCCGTATTTTGGGCGATACCTTTGCCGCCTTTCGCGATGACCCTGATTTGCGCGTTGCGATTATCACAGGCGAAGGGTCGAAATTCTTCTGCCCCGGTTGGGATCTGAAAGCCGCCGCGGATGGCGACGAGGTGGATGGTGATTATGGCGTAGGCGGCTTTGGCGGCCTGCAAGAATTGCGCGACATGAACAAACCGGTGATCGCTGCGGTGAACGGTATTTGCTGTGGCGGCGGGCTTGAACTGGCGCTGTCTGCAGACGTTATCCTAGCGGCGGATCATGCAAGTTTCGCACTGCCCGAAATCACGTCCGGCACGGTGGCCGATGCAGCATCCATCAAATTGCCAAAGCGCATCCCCTACCACATCGCGATGGAGATGCTGTTCACAGGACGCTGGCTAGACGCCGAAGAAGCCCACCGCTGGGGGTTTGTGAACCACGTCCACGCGGCGGATGATCTGATGACACAGGCGTGGGATATGGCACGCCTTTTGGCGTCTGGCCCCCCGCTGGTCTATGCCGCGATCAAGGAAATCGTGCGCGATGCCGAGGATAGCAATTTTCAGGACGCGATGAACCGGATCACCAAACGCCAACTAAAGACTGTCGATGTGCTTTACGGGTCCGAGGATAACGCCGAAGGTGCGCGCGCCTTTGCTGAAAAGCGGGATCCGGTCTGGAAAGGGCGCTAAGAGCGTCGCATCCGGGTTTCCACCGGACCGCGCGGGGCTATTGGTCCCGCGCCACCTCAACGGCCCATTCAACAAACGATTGAGCCGCCGCTTTCCTGCCCCCCGTTTCGGACGACGAAATAAAATATGCCGTCCCGATATCTGTGTCGCCGTCGGGCCACGACCCGAATGTGCCGTCACTCACCTGCTCTGATGTGATGGACTTCCATCCCAGCATTAACCCGCGCCCATCCAGCGTCGCCTGCACGGCCTGAATGTAGTTGTCGAACACCTCTCCCACCGGCTTGAACGTTTCGCCCGACGTCCTCAGGTATTCCGACCACCCCAGCCAGTGCTGCGTTGTTGATCGCACATCAATCAGCCACGCGTGCGACAACCCGCCCTGCTTCAGCGCACGTTCAATCACATCCGGCCGCCCTACCGGACAAATCCGTTCGTCAAAAAGTTTGATGGTCTCGCCGTCGTGCAAATCCCCGGTGCCATAGCGCAGCGCAATATCGATGCCGCGCGACAGCACCGGACGGTCAAGCGGCGGAGCCTGAACATTGACCGTGATCGACGGGTGTTTGGCATAGAAATCCGGCAGGCGCGGCATCAGCCAATAGGTCGCCATGCCGATGGTACAGGCCAAGGTCACGTGGTTGTCGTTACTGCTGTTTTCGGCGCGGATGTCGGCAATGGTGTCTTCAATCAAGGCCAAGCCATTACGCGTGGCGCGCGCCAGCCTTTCGCCCGCTTCGGTGGGTCGCGCGGGTTTTGTGCTGCGATCCATGAGGGCGGCACCGACGTCGTTTTCCAACAAACGAATGGCCCGCGTGATTGCCGGAGGCGAAACATTCAACCGCGCCGCAGCCTTGTGCATAGACCCCAAGCGGCACACCAGCTCAAGCGTTTCAAGCGCATGGAAAAAAGATCGATCAGCCATAAGTTAACCCTTTGGTTAACTTATATTCCAATTTTTGCGGCTTTTTCAAAAGATTTATTTTGATAGGCATTAGGAAACACCTCCCCCTCCTGATGGATCATGCCATGAACATTCAAACCACCCCCGCAACTCATATTTCACTAGAAGAAAACGGCCTTCGCATCGCGCTTGCAAACGCGGAAATGGCCTATTTCAACTACTATTGGCTGCGCGACAACTGCCCTACATCCTTCAATACCGTCACACGTGAACGCACGTTTGATATCTTTCATCTCAGCCTCCCTCCTCGGGCCAGCGCGGCGCAGGTCGAAGACGATAATTTGGTGATCACATGGGCGGACGAAGACCACGTCACGCGCATGCCGCTGGCAACGCTTGAGGCATATGCAAATGGCGCGGCACGGCCCGATCCCGCCGACCTGCCACGCACGCCGTGGTTCGGGGATCACTTCGCGGATGTGACGCGCTTCACCCTTGAAGAGCTAAAGACAGACCGCACCAAGCGCACGGCTTGGCTTGAGGCGATGATCGTCGAAGGCATTTCGATCGTGACCCAGATGCCCGACACAGATGCCGCGCTTACTGACCTTGCGAACTTGGCCGGAACCGTGCGCCCCACCTTTTTCGGTGATTATTTCGATGTGCGGACGCATATCAAACCTACCAACAGCGCCTACACCGCTGCCGCCCTTGAACTGCACACCGATGTCCCCGCAGAAGAGGCCGCGCCCGGCATTCAATACCTGCACATGCGCGCCAACAGCGTAAAGGGTGGTCTCAACCTGTTCGGGGACGGCGTTGCCGCGGCCAATGACTTTCGCGATATCGACCCCGAAGGCTTTAAGCTGCTGTCGGAAATCGACGTGCCGTTTTACTGCGAACACGACAATTACGACATGCGCAGCTATCAGCGCGTGATTGAACTTGACCAGAACGGCGCGGTGTCCGGCCTGACAATCAGCCAGCACATGCTGGATCTGATCGACCTGCCGCAAGAGGTGCTGGATACCTACTACCCGGCTTTCTGCCGGTTCGGGAAACTGTTGCAGGATGATAAATATATCATGAAGTTTACGCTCCAAGCGACGGAGTGTATCGTTTTTGACAACCACCGCATCGTGCATGGCCGCGCCGCATATTCAGCGACAAGCGGTGAACGTTATCTGCGCGGCACTTATACAGACAGGGCGGAAATGCGATCAACATATCGGTCGCTGGTCTCCGAAGGGCGGTTCAAGTCATGAATGTACATGCAGACGTTGATACCACAGCGACCCTGCGGGCTGACCTCGCCGCTGCGTTTCGACTGTGCCACCAATTCGGGTGGAGCGAATCCGTCGGCAACCACTTCAGCGCCGCCGTGTCAGACGACGGGCGTCAGTTTCTACTGAACCCATGCTGGCAGCATTTCGCGACGATTGACCCTGACGATTTGCTGTTGCTGGATGTGGATGATGACCAGACGATGCTGGGCGACAATGCACCGGACCCCTCGGCCTGGGCCGTGCATGGAACGTTGCACCGCGAAATCCCTGCCGCGCGCGTGATCCTGCATTGCCATTCGCCCTATGCGACGGCTTTGGCCAGCCTAGAGGACCCCACCCTGCTACCGATCGATAACAACACCGCACGGTTTTGGGGTCGGGTCGGATATGATCTAGAATTCGGCGGAATTTCTGACAGCGCGGCAGAGGGGGCCCACCTTGCGCAAGCGATGGGGGTCAACACCGTTCTGGTCATGCGCAACCACGGCATCACGGTAACAGGCCCCACCGTCGCCGACGCATTCGAAGATCTTTATTTTTTTGAGAAAGCGGCCCAAACGCAGATACTTGCGCTTTCATCGGGTAAGCCCTTGGCGGTACTCAGCGATGATGTCGCAAAAGCCACTGCGGAAGGCTGGAAATCCTATCGCGGCATGGCGCAAAGGCATTTCGACTATCTTAAATCAACGCTTTGACGATCCTTTCGTCAAAGCGCCAAAGCCCCCTGAACCAGTCGTTCGACAGCGCAGGGATCAAAGCCTAGGGTGATTGCGGGCGGCATGCCCGCAATCATCCCTGTCGCAAGAGTTAATGAGTCCAGGCCCCGCGGCGTCCTGTGGCGAAATTTTCGCCATAGCCGCCGGCGCGGACATTTGCGCGGCGTTTGTTGGGGTCTTGCACCATCGCATCGATATTGTGGTCGCGGGCGTATTCCACCGCTTCTTCCTTGGTGGCGAATTGCAAACGCACCTGCGTTTGCGTGTCCTTCGACGACGTCCAGCCCATCAACGGGTCAATCTCGCGCGCGTGCTCTGGGTCGAATTCCAGCAACCAGACACGGGTTTTGGCCGTGCCAGAGGACATGGCAGTTCGGGAAGGCTGATAAATACGCGCGCGCATAGCTGAATCTCCGCTGTGATCAGGCGGTTTATCAGCCAAATACGGCCAAGGATCAAGGCATCACAGTGATTTGTGCCGAATTCGCGTTACATATGCTGCGGCGCAGCATAGACTGAGCTTATGCAATCGGAGCACCTCTCATGAACCCCCTGACCCTGATGACGCTCAATGCCAACCTCGCCAAGCTGATGATCGACACCCAAGCCGTTATGACGCTTAGGCTTTTGGGAATGGCCGGCGCCCTTCCCCAGACCCGCGGAGAGAACGCCCGCATGGTGAATGAAAAAGGCCCCGCCATGGCCAAAGCCTATCAGGCGGCCACCAAAGCCGCCTTTGCCGGGGGCACGCCCGACCAGATTTTCTCGGCCGCGATGGTCCCGGTCAGTAAAAAGGTAAGCGCCAACCGCAAGCGGCTGACCAAATAAGCCTGCGACGAAAGCGACATATGCAAGTCGCGCAAGGCTCCGCCCCTTGAACCTACGCAAAAACATGACACCTTAGGGAACACCCCCAAAGGACGATGTTATGGCCTACGCCCACTCTGATAGTTTGCCCGAGCGCAAAGACGCCTATCTTGCCAACCCCGCGCCCAACGTGCGCGAGCGCCCCAAGCTTGAGGGCGGCAAGAAGTTCAAACTGGCGACCGAATTCGAACCCGCAGGCGACCAGCCCACGGCGATCAAGGAACTGTCCGAAGGGGTGCGGTCAGGCGAACGCGATCAGGTGCTTTTGGGGGCCACGGGGACGGGCAAGACGTTCACGATGGCCAAGGTGATCGAGGAAACGCAGCGCCCCGCGATCATCCTCGCGCCGAACAAGACGCTGGCGGCGCAGTTGTATGGCGAATTCAAAGGGTTCTTCCCCGACAACGCGGTGGAATATTTCGTCAGCTACTATGACTACTACCAGCCCGAAGCCTATGTCGCGCGGTCCGACACCTTCATCGAGAAGGAAAGCCAGATCAACGAACAGATCGACCGGATGCGCCACTCTGCCACGCGGGCGCTGCTGGAACGCGATGATGTGATCATTATCGCGTCGGTGTCCTGCATCTACGGTATCGGCTCGGTCGAGACCTATGGGGCGATGACGCAGGACCTCAAGACCGGCAACAACTATGACCAACGCCAAGTGATCGCGGACCTGATCGCGCAGGCGTATAAACGCAATGACGCCGCCTTTCAGCGCGGCACCTTCCGCGTGCGTGGCGACAGCCTTGAAATCTTCCCGGCCCACCTTGAGGACCGCGCATGGCGTCTGTCCTTCTTTGGCGAAGAGCTGGAAAGCATCACCGAATTCGACCCGCTCACCGGCGAAAAAACCGGCACCTTCGACCAGATCCGCGTCTATGCGAACAGCCACTATGTGACGCCGAAACCAACGATGAACCAGGCGGTGATCGGCATCAAGAAAGAGCTGCGGATGCGGCTGGACCAGCTTGTCGCCGAAGGAAAACTGCTGGAAGCGCAACGGCTTGAGCAGCGCTGCAACTTCGACATCGAGATGCTTGAAGCCACTGGCGTCTGCAACGGGATCGAGAACTACTCGCGCTATCTCACGGGCCGCGCCCCGGGCGAACCGCCCCCCACACTGTTCGAATTCATCCCCGACAACGCGATTGTCTTTGCGGACGAAAGCCACGTCTCCGTGCCGCAGATCGGCGGGATGTACAAAGGCGACTACCGACGCAAATTCACGCTGGCCGAACACGGGTTCCGCCTGCCCTCTTGCATGGACAACCGCCCGCTCAAGTTCGAGGAATGGGATGCCATGCGCCCGCAGTCGGTCTTTGTCTCGGCCACCCCCGCTGCGTGGGAAATCGAACAATCCGGCGGTGTCTTTACCGAACAGATCATTCGCCCCACCGGCCTGATCGACCCCAAGATCGAAATCCGCCCTGTCGAGATGCAGGTCGACGATCTGCTGGACGAGGTCCGCAAGGTCGCCGCCGACGGCTATCGCACGCTATGTACCGTGCTGACCAAACGCATGGCCGAAGACCTGACCGAATACATGCACGAACAGGGCATCCGCGTTCGCTATATGCACAGCGATATCGACACGATCGAACGGATCGAAATCCTGCGCGACCTGCGGCTTGGCGCTTTTGACGTGCTGATTGGGATCAACCTTTTGCGCGAAGGCTTGGACATTCCCGAATGTGGGCTAGTGGCGATTCTCGATGCGGATAAAGAAGGGTTTCTGCGCTCGGAAACCTCGCTGATCCAGACCATCGGTCGGGCCGCGCGGAACGCCGAAGGCCGCGTGATCATGTACGCCGACCGCATCACCGGCTCGATGGAACGGGCCATGGGCGAAACCGACCGTCGCCGCGCCAAGCAGGTCGCCTATAACGAAGAACACGGGATCACGCCGACCACGGTCAAGAAGAACGTCGATGATATCCTCGCCGGTCTCTACAAAGGCGATGTGGACATGAGCCGCGTCACTGCCAAGATCGACAACCCGCTCGCAGGCGGCAACCTGCAAACCGTGCTCGATGGGCTGCGCACCGACATGCGCAAAGCGGCCGAGAACCTTGAGTTCGAAGAAGCCGCGCGCCTACGCGACGAGGTCAAGCGGCTCGAATCTGTCGATCTGGCCATCGCCGACGATCCGATGGCGCGTCAGTACGCTGTCGAAAAAGCCGTCGACGACGCGCAAAAGGCGTCGGGCCGATCAACCGGCGGTCGCGGCGGGATGCGCGGCGGCAAGTCCCGCTATGGCGGCAAGAAACGCTAGGCGGCGCGCCTAGTCGTCCACCTCGTCCGGCAACCCGTCATGGTCGGTCGAGGCCATCTCCTCCAGCTCGTCCTCTGACATGCTGTCGTACATATCTTTCGATGCGCCTTGCAGATCCTTGACCTTGGTCTCGCCCCGCTTGGCAGACAGGGCTGCACCGGCGGCGCGTTGTTGGGCTTTCGATTGGGCTTTCATCGTTGTCTCCTCTCAGTTGGATGTAGCGGCACAACCCGTCGCCCCGCCCGCAGTTCCCCCGCAGCGGGTTGGCGCATAATTATTTTCATGCGCCCGTTGCAAGGTGATTGCTTTGCACCCGCACCCACCCCACATTCGGATTCTGCGCTTTATCCGGAGGATCCAAAATGCGCCTGATCGCCCTTGCTACACTGGGCCTGACCGCCCTCTCTGCCCCCGCCTTTGCCGATGAGACAACCGGCACGATCCTTGCCTATGACCGGCTCGCCAATATCATCGTCCTGCAAGACAAATCATCTTGGACGCTGGATGCCAAAACCCTTGTCCCGTCCGACCTGATGGCCGGCGATAAAGTCACGCTGACCTTCGCCTCCGACGGCGACAACGGTGCGAAACCCGCAACCAAACTGACCCGCAACTGAGCCTTATCCCATAACAAAAGCGCCCCCTGACCAAATCAGAGGGCGCTTTCTGCGTTCAAACTATCAAACGATATCAGTCGTCTGCGGGCGGAGTAACCTCAACACCAGGGACGGTGATCGTTTTTTCTTCGGTGGTCACTTTAACGTCAGGAACTTCAACGTCGACCTCTTCTTCAGTCACGGAAACCGAACCGGTCTGTGCGTCAAACTCGGGCAGGTTGCCGCCCTCGACGGACACATCAACATCCGGCAGCGCGCCTTCTTCAGTCTGATCGATATCGATGAAAAAGATCGCGAATGCGATGACCAGAATTGCGGCAAGGCCTGCGATTACTGCTGTAGAGGTCTTCATGGTTCTTCCTTCCAAATTCACTTGCCGTTCTAGGCGATGCAAGGGCAACTCGGCGAAGCGGGAAATGGTTCCAGTAACATTTTCGGGAACATCTGGGCCGCACGGGAAGTTGTGAACCCAGACAGTAATGCAGATTACAACCCAGGAGCTTTACAATGGAATTCGGCCTTCTCGGACTCATTATCCTGATCGCAGACATCTACGCGATCTATCAAATCTTCACCTCCGGCGCTTCGGGGCTTGCGAAAATCCTCTGGATTCTCGGCGTCCTGATCTTCCCCGTCGTCGGCTTTATCGTATGGCTGATCGCTGGCCCACGCGGCGGCAGCGTCAACGTCTAAGCGACGCACACACGATTTGACGACAAAGGCCCGTAGCATTGCTGCGGGCCTTTTCGCATGCCGCCCCAAAGGTCTGTAAGTAATTTGTTAAGCATGACGCGCCAAGCTACCCGCCGAAAGGGTATCCCATGCGCTACTGGCCGATCCTTCTGCTTGGCTTACTGCAGCTTCCCACCCCTGCACAGGGCGGCGCGTGGCTGCGCGAAAAGGGCACGGGATTTACGTCCACCACGGTTAACGTCACGCGCAGCTACGACATTTCGGAAAGCACCTTCATGGAATATGGCGTGCGCGACGATCTGACCCTAGGGGCAGAGGTCGGCTTTCTCGCCAGTTCCATCGGCCTGCAATCTGGGTTTGCCTCAGTCTTCCTGCGCCGCCCCTTAGGCCGCCGCGACCGCCCAAACGTCTGGTCGGCAGAGCTGGGGTTCGGCGCGGCATGGGTGGGGGAAGCGGTCTATCCCAATGTCAAAGCGGGGCTGTCTTGGGGCCGCGGCTATACGCTGGGTCAGAAACACGGCTGGGTGACCATCGACAGCTCGCTCGCGTGGGACATCTACCTGCAAGAGCATCTCGCCAAAGTCGACAGCACCATAGGCATCAACTTCGGCGACCGGTTTTCGGGAATGCTGCAAATCTACTATGCCTCGACCTCTGCCGCCAGCGCCACCTCCGTCGCGCCCTCTATCGTCATGCGCCCACTGAAAAGCCGCCCCGATATCCGCTTCCAGATCGGGGCAGAGACGTTGATCAACGACACGTCTAACCCCGCGCTAAAACTCTCTATCTGGCGCGAGTTCTAGCGTTTATCCATGCGCGTCTGCATAAAGATCGACCCTTTGACGCTGGTGCTCCAGACCAAATGCAGTAGATCACGATCCGCACCCTGATCCGTCAGCACATAGGGCACGCTGTATTGCGCCACATTCGATCCGTTGCGCACTGGCCCGTCCATCGTGATGCTATCCACCGCAATCGCCCACCCGCCGAACGGAAAGCGGTCGGCAATATCCACCACCCAGGTCTTGGCCAGACTGGCTTCGGTATGTTCAACCTGCACAGGGTTCGACACCGGATTGTGGATGCCGTGGAACGAATTGCCCGTCATCTCGATATTGCGCATACGCGAGAAATCCATATCGGCAAAGCTCGTATCGATCCGTTCGACCCGATCAATGAACCCGTTGATGCTGCGGAAGCGGTTGTCGTTGATCGTCAGCCCATTGATCACATGGCCCGCCCCATGGGGCTTGATCACAATATAGCTGAACCACGGGGCCACCTCGCCCGACAGAAAGATATTACCGCTGATCGACAGGGAGCTGAAAGAATACTCGCTGCTGTAGTCCGGCGCCGGGTCTTGTTCATTGGTCCATTCGACAAAACAATTGTCGATATAATTCCCGCTGACCACGCTCGCCGTGTGCTGCGCCGCAAGGATCAACCCAGCAGAGCGGACGCCGTTCTTGACCGTATCCCCCTGAAAGAAGTGGTTCCCCGTGACGATATTATTCTGCCCCGCCAGCAGTGCAAAATGGCGAAAGCGCGTGGCACGGTTGTCGCGAATCTTGACGTCATTGGCGTTGCAGTTGATCGCGATCGTGGTCCGGTCCGGCACGTCCAGCGCATCCTCGGCGGACAGGAACTGGCAACGGTCCACGAACATTCCCTGACAGCCGCCACCAATCGACGTGATCCCCCGATCCTTTGGGCGCGAGATAAAGCAGTCCCGCACATGGAAAATCGTCCCCGATGGCGCAAGGTTGATGGCGCTGGCCACGTTGTTGCACTGGAATTCGATGTCATCCAGAACGAATTTGCTCAGCTGGCTGTAGTTGCTGAAATCCAGCAGATACTGGAACCGCGTAAAGGTAAAATTCTGCGTCCCCGCCGCATCATACAAAGGCGCGTTCAGGGTAATCTCTTGCGTGGCGACGTTCTTGGCGCGCACATAAATCTCACGCCCCACCCCATTGCCCGTGATCAACGCCCCCACAGGCACATTCGCCACATTCACCACATTTGTCAGCTTGCGCGCATCCGAGGGCGAATAGCTGGCCTGCGAGGTCACCGTGACCGTATCCCAATCGCCATTCGTGGCCGCTTCAAACTGGCCGTTGCGGATCACCCGCCGCGTGGCATAGCTGCTGCGTTCGGGCGTCGCGGCCTGCATATCAATCGGACCAGTCACGTTGACCTTGCGCCCGCCCAGATCCAGCGATTCATGATCCGCATTGTTCAGCAACGCCTGAAACGCTTTGCGAAAGGCGATCTCTTCATTCCCGAACGCCTCGATATAGTTTGGCAGATCAAAGTTGCGGCGCAGCAGCAGGATCGCGCTGGCGGGCATAATCACCGTCCCTTCAAACCGCGTCGGCGCGTCAAAGGTCACGTCTCCGTTCAGCAGATACGTCCCGCGCGGGATCAACACGCTACGCCCCTGCGCACCCGCATTCGCCGCCACAAAGGCCGCCGTATCATCGGTGCTGCCATCCCCCACCGCGCCATAGTCCCGCACATCTACCTGTGCCAGCATGTCCCGCAGAAAGACGCCTGTCACATCCTCGATTTGCAAGTCATCAATGCGAACGACCCCGCCATTCTGCCCCGCCAGGTCCAGCCCGAAATGCCCATAGACCGGCGCGTTGCCCCAGACCATATCGACCCCGCCGCGCAGCCCCGACCCGACAATCGCGCTGACCTCGACCACCTCGCCATAGCTGGTCAGCGTCACCGCCGGACCGGCCTCCACCAGCCCGCCCGCGCGGCTGCCATTGCCAAGCGCCGGATACCCCGCGATCCGCACCGACGGTAAATTCCCACTGATCGCCTTCACCCGCGCCGTGATCCGCAGATAGCACCCCGGCAAGAGTGGCGTCTGCCCCATGTATCGCAGCTTTTGCGTGGATTGCGTCTTTATCAGCTCAAGCGCCCCGCCAAAGTCCTGATCCGCAGGGATAAACGCCGCATTTATGGCATTGGCATAGGTATCAGACCCCGCCGTGCCATCCCCGCTTGAATACACATCCAAGCCTTGCGCAAAAGCCGCAGGTGTCAGCAGCAGACCGTCCGTGATTGCCTTGTTCATCGTCATCCCCTTCGTCGGGTTGCGATGTCGCCCCCCATGAATTGCAAAACTCCGGCGCTTGGCCGGCAGGGGGAAAGATTTATGCACAAAGGGTTAACCACGCCTAACCGCAGCGTACGCCGCAGGCAGTCACATGAGCGTGCCAAAGATGTCGCGCCTGTCAGGCTGAAACGCTTGGCGCATCCAGCAGTTGAACGGCGGCAATACGCCAGCCCTCGGGCGTCTCAACCATCTGATAATCCAGCAAATAGGTGAAGCCTTTCAGGTCCGTCACCTGCACCTTCTGCCACTGCGCACCGGCGATCTCGCGCAGATCCAGAAACCGCACCTCGGCGTGTTTCCAGACCATTGGATAGCCCGTGGTCACCATACGTTTAAAATTCTCAGGAGACTGAAACATCATCTGCAGATTGGGGCTCGCATATGCGAAGGCACCCTCGAAATCATCTGCCTTGAAAGCGTCGAACTGGCCGCTGATCGTGCTTTCGATATCCGCCTGCTGCGCCACGGCACCAAGCGCCGTCGCAAAGGTCAAAACCATCCCGAAAAGGGCCGAAAGAACCGCGCCACGCATGAGAATGCTCCCTATGATGTGTTGAACTTAACCTAAGCCACGCACACCATAGGGCAATAGTTTCACGCCGTGGTCAGCTTGCCCGCCAGCGCGTCATCGATCAGGGCGACCGTTTCATCCACGCCATACAGCGCGATGAACCCACCGAAACGTGGGCCTTGGCTGGCGCCCAGCAACACTTCGTAAAGCGCGGTGAACCAGTCGCGCAGCGGGTCGAAACGCTCTTTCCCGACGGCGAAAACCATCGTCTGCAATGCCTCGGCATCCAACCCGCCGTCCCATGTTTTCAGCTGGTCCCGCAGGTCTTCCAAGGCTTCCCGCTCCAGATCTGACGGGGCGCGGAACACTTTGGCAGGCTTCACGAAATCATTGTAATAGCGCACCGCATGCTCGGCCGCCGCATCCATACCGGGGTTGCCTTCGGGCGTCGCATCCGGCGCATACCGCTGGATAAAGCCCCACAGTTGCGACTTGTCCTCGGCCGAGGAGACCGACGCGAGGTTCAGCAACATCGAGAACGGCACAACCATATCCGACTTGGGTACATCGCCCCCGTGGATATGCCAAACGGGGTTGTTCAGCTTGCCCTTGTCGTCCTGCGTCTCATAGGCGCGCAGCTGCTGGTGGTATTCGTCGACCGCCTTGGGGATCACGTCAAAATACATGCGCTTGGCCGTCTTGGGCTTGAGGTACATGAAATACGACAGCGATTCCGCGCTGGCATAGGTCAGCCATTCGTCGATGGTCAGACCATTGCCCGACGATTTGGAAATCTTGTGCCCGTCCTGATCAAGGAACAGCTCATAGGTGAAATGCTCGGGCGGACGGTTGCCCAGAATACGGCAGATCTTGTCATAGATCGGCGTGTTGGTGCTGTGATCCTTGCCGTACATCTCAAAGTCGACATCAAGGGCGGCCCAACGGGCACCGAAGTCGGGCTTCCACTGCAATTTCACGTTGCCACCGGTCAGCGGCAGAGTCATCTCGGTGCCGTCTTCATCGTCGAAAGTGATCGTGCCTTCCTTGGCGTTGACCGCTTTCATCGGCACATACATCACCCGCCCTGTTTCAGGGTGGATCGGCAGGAAGATCGAATAGGTCTGCCGACGCTCTTCGCGCAGCGACTTGAGCATCACTTCCATGATCTCGTCATACTTCTCGGCGGCGCGCAAAAGCACCTCGTCGAACTTGCCGGAGCCGTAGAATTCCGTGGCCGAGATAAACTCATACTCGAACCCGAAAGTATCCAGAAAACGCCGCAGCATCGCATTGTTATGCGCGCCAAAGCTGTCGAATTTGCCGAAAGGATCGGGCACCGATGTCAGCGGGCGCTGCAGATGTTCGGCCAAGGCTTCGGGGTCGGGCACGTTACCCGGCACCTTGCGCATGCCATCCAGATCGTCCGAAAAGCACACCAGCCGCGTCGGAATGTCGCTGATCTGCTCAAATGCGCGGCGGATCATCGTCGTGCGCGCAACTTCGCCGAAGGTACCGATATGTGGCAGACCCGACGGGCCGTAGCCGGTCTCGAACAAGACGTATCCCTTCTCGGGGGCCTTGTTTGCATAGCGTTTCAACACCCGACGTGCTTCCTCGAACGGCCACGCTTTACTGGTTAGGGCTGCTTCACGCATCTGCGACATGTCATCAATTCCATCATTTTCACCCCGCACCCAATGCGCGCAGGCAGCCCGTACCTATTGCGTCCCCGTAGGCCCGTCAATAATCTGCAGAACAACGGAATGACCGAACGGAAATGCGCATGAATGACGACACCTCCCTCACCCTCAGCGCGCAGGATTGCCTTGTCGCCGTGATGATCGCGGTTTCCGCATCAGACGAGGACATCCGCACCACCGAATTGCTCAAGATCCAGACGGCTGTGAACATGCTGCCCGTCTTTTCGGGCTATGATGTGGACCGCATCAGTTCTGTCAGCTCGATGGTATTCGATCTCTTCGAACAGGAAGACGGGCTGGATGCCCTGTTCGGCCTGATCAAGGGCGCGCTGCCCGACCGGCTGAATGAAACAGCCTATGCGCTGGCCTGCGATGTGGCCGCCGCCGACGGCACGCTGGACGAAGCCGAACTGCGTCTGCTGGAAGAAATCCGCTACGAGCTTGACCTCGACCGCTTGCACGCCGCCGCAATCGAACGCGGTGCCCGAGCCCGTCACGTCAAATAGGCCGCGTCACCGCGATCAAAGGGACGCCGAATCCGCAGCCACATGGAACGCCCCCCAGCGTTCGATCAGCCCTTGCTGCAACCGTTTGGAGCGCCCGTTCCACGCTCGCCCCCCCTCGGGGCGTTCGCGTTGTGCGCGGGTCAGGGTGTCGCGACGTGGCATATCGGCGGTGAACACGGCAAAGGCCATCACCCGCCCGTCCGGTGCCGTCAGGTACCCCGCCAGTGCCGAGACAAAGTTCAACGTGCCGGTCTTCGCCTCCACTTTGATCGGGTGATCCTGCACGGGCCGCCCCTTGGAATCGCGCAGGGAAATCGACTTGAGCAACGGTTTCAACGTACCCGATCCATAGACCCGCACCAGCGCCGTCACCATATCCTGCGCGGTCACGCGGCTGTCTTCGCCCAGCCCAGAATGGTCCACCAGCGCGGGTGCATCCATGCCCAGATTGGCCTTGGCCCAAACGTTCATCTCTGCCGCAGACGCGCGCAGTGACGCGGGCGTGCCCGTGCGGTAAACCGTGGCGGACAGCCCCGCCATCTCTGCGATCAAGTTGTTGGAATACTTCAACATATCGCGCAGGATATCGCGCAGCGGCGCGCTGGAACGGGTCACCAGCACCTCGCCCTCGGGCAGGCTGGTGATCAACGCCATGTCTCGCAGACGGATGCCCTGTGCCCCCGCCAATGTCTTAAAGATGTCGCCCGCATATAGCCCCGGCTTGCGCACCGGCAGCCAGCGCGACCCACCATTGCCCAAGGCACTTTTCGCGACGCTCCAGTCATCGCGGGTGCCTGCGTCACGATAGGCAAACACCGGCGCACTGCGGTCGCTGATCTCCATCGCGGCCATCGCTACATCAGGGCGATAAGACCCCGACCGCCCGTCCATCAGCACCGAATAGCTGCCGTTCTCGCGCTTCCATTCAAAGTGGACGCGGTTAAAGTTCAGCGCCAGCCCCGACACAGCGGGGTTATAGCCCACATGATCCGGCTGATCCGCATCAATCAACGGGAAGACCGGCAGGCTGCGCTCGTAAATCTTCAACCCGCCTTTGACGCCGACAATGCCCGCCGCCTTGAGGTCATCGGCCATTTTGGCCAGCCCGTCAGTATCCAGCGTCGGATCGCCCCCGCCCACAAGGATCAGATCGCCCTGCACTTCGCCGTCCACAATGCCGCCGGTCGCCATGATGCGCGTCTGGAATTGATGCGCCGCGCCCAAGGTATCCAGCGCGTAAAGCGCGGTAATCGCCTTGGTCACGCTCGCCGGGGGCATCCCGTCAAGCGGGCCGTTCTGTTCCAGCACCGCACCGGTTTCCGCATCCGCCAGACTAAAGGTCACGGCACCGTTCAACCGCGCCTTGTCGATCAGTTCTTGCGCCGAGGGGATCGCCTGCCGGAACAGATCATCCCCGCGCAAGACGGGGCGCAGCGATTCAGTTGGCGGGGCCGCAAAGGCCGCCGGAGCCACAACAGCCGCCGCAGCGGTACTCAGAAACAAACGACGGGATAAAACAGTTTTCATGGGGCGACTTAAACCTGACAGGACAGAGCGACACAAGCGCTTGCAAATCACATTTTCATGGGCGGGGGCCCATGCTAACTGACAAGACATGCAACGCGTTATTTTGATCATGTTTGTCGCCATGTCACTGATTCCCGCAGGCGACAGCGCGGGCAAGATCCTGACCTCACAGCTTGGCGTGGCCCCCGTTTTTGTGGCGTGGTCGCGGTTTGCCATAGGGGCGCTGCTGCTGGTGCCCTTCGCCCCGCCGCAAACGCGCGCCCTGTTCGGCAACTGGCGCATCTGGGTCCGTGCCGCCATCTTGTGCGGCAGCATCACCTGCATCCAGACAGCACTGGTGACCGAGGACGTGGCCAATGTCTTTGCCGCCTTCTTTATCGGTCCGCTGCTCAGCTATGTGCTGGCCGCGCTCTTCCTGCGCGAGACGATATCGCTTCAACGCAGCGCGTTGATCGTGGCGGGGTTTCTGGGGGTGCTGGTCGTGGTCCGACCGGGGCTTGAACCCAGTGCGGGGCTGCTTTGGGCGCTGACCGCGGGGACGCTTTATGGCGTGTTCCTCACGATGTCGCGCTGGCTATCGCATTTGGCCCCGCCCCTTGCGCTGACCTTCAGCCAGCTGGTGATCAGCGGGCTACTGCTTTTGCCGCTGGGGCTGGCCTATTTCCCGCCGCTGACCGGCCCTGTTCTGGGGCTGAGCCTCGCAAGCGCGCTTTGTTCGATGCTGGGCAACCTGCTGATGTTATACGCCTATCGCATGGCCCCTGCGACCAAGGTCGCGCCGCTGGTCTATCTGCAACTGCTATCCGCCGTGGGGCTGGGTTGGCTGGTGTTTGGCGCATGGCCCGACGCACTGACATGGGCCGGCATGGCGATAATCCTAGGGGCGGGTATCGCCTCTGCCAGATTGCGCTGACCATTTGCCCGCGGCCCGGATCGCGCTTGAGCTGACATCGACCATCGGGACGTTCACGAAACACCACGCGGGGGCCGGTGTCTGCCCCAAGAGCTGGCTTTGCCGCCCCGAAATCCGGTAGGGTGCATAAAGCGTCGCGGCGTGGCTCATCCGTGCTGATATGCGCTGGCCGGGCCGTGCAAGCACCCCTAGGGGCACTGTCTCCATGATCTGCCGCCAGTCCTGCCACAGGTGGAACTGCGCCAGATTATCCGCCCCCATCAGCCAGACGAAGCGCACACCGGGATAGCGGGCCCGCAGCGCGGCAAGAGTTTGCGCGGTGTAGCGGGTGCCAAGATGGGCCTCGATATCGGTGACCTCGACCCGCGGGTGCTGCATCACCTCGCGCGCGCGGGCCAGACGGGATGCCATCGGGGCCGGCCCATGCGCCTTGAGCGGATTGCCCGGGCTGACCATCCACCACACCCGATCCAGCCCGAAACGCTTGATCGCCTCGCGGGTGATATGGGCGTGCCCCTCGTGCGCCGGATCAAACGACCCGCCAAGCAGCCCGATCACCTGCCCCGGGGGCGCATATGGAAATGGATAACCCAACGAAAACGGCCCCCGATATACATCAGGGGCCGAAAGAAGGGCAGCAACGCCCCTTTGTCAATCGCGTTATCCGTGCGTTAATCGACGAACTTCTTGATCTCGCCGGATTTCAACCGCGCGAAATAGCTCTTCATCTCGCGCTTCACGATCGGCATCAGGAAGTACAGCGCCGTGATGTTCACAACCGCCATCGCAAAGATCATCGCATCAGAGAAGTCGATAACCGCGCCCAGATTGGCCGCCGCCCCCACGATGATGAACAGGCAGAAGATCAGCTTGAACACGATCTCTTTGGTTTTGCCTTCACCGAACAGATAGGTCCACGCCTTCAGCCCGTAGTAGGACCAGCTGATCATGGTGGAGAAGGCGAACAAGATCACCGCCAGCGCCAGCACATAGGGGAACCAGCTGAACCCGGTCGCAAAGGCAGCCGATGTCAGCTGAACGCCGCTTGACCCGTCGATGGTCTGGATCGCGGTGCCAGCGTCATTCAGGATGAAGCGGCCCGTTTCGGGGTCCATCACCAGCACGCCAGAGATGGTGATCACCAGCGCGGTCATCGTGCAGATGACAACGGTATCGATGAAGGGCTCCAACAGGGAAACGACGCCTTCGGTCACCGGCTCTTTGGTGCGCACGGCAGAGTGTGCGATCGCCGCCGAGCCGACACCCGCCTCGTTCGAGAACGCCGCCCGTTTAAAGCCCTGGATCAGCGCACCAACCAGACCGCCCGCAACACCCAGACCGCTGAACGCGCCTTCAAAGATCTGACCAAAGGCCCAACCGATCTTGTCGTATTCAACGATCAGGATGATCAGTGCGGCACCAACATAGATCACGCCCATCAGCGGCACGATTTTCTCGGTGACATTGGCGATGGATTTAATCCCGCCAACGATGACCGCAAAGACCACTGCGGCAAAGACGATGCCCGTGATCCAGCCCGGATACTCCCCGATGATACCGGACAGCTGCGCATGTGCTTGGTTGGCCTGGAACATGTTCCCGCCGCCCAAGGCACCACCGATGGTAAAGATCGAAAAGATCACCGCCAGCACCCCGCCCAAAGGCAGGCCGCGTTCCTTGAAGCCCTTTGTCATATAGTACATCGGACCACCGGAAACGGTGCCATCGGCGTATTCATTGCGGTATTTCACACCCAGGGTACATTCGGTGAACTTGGACGCCATGCCCAGCAAACCGGCCAGGATCATCCAGAAGGTCGCCCCCGGCCCGCCGATGCCGACGGCCACCGCGACGCCCGCGATGTTGCCCAGACCGACAGTCCCCGACAGCGCCGTTGCCAGCGCCTGAAAGTGGCTCACCTCGCCCGCGTCATCGGGATCGGAATAATCGCCTTTGACCAGCGAGATCGCATGCCAGAACGCCTTGACCTGAATGAAGCCGAAATACAGCGTAAACACCGACGCCGCGACCACCAGCCACAGCACGATCCACGGGAAGTTGGTCCCGGGCAGCGACATGAAGATCAGATTGACGAACCAGCCCGTCGAACCTGCGAAGATATCATTGATGCGTTGATCCATGCCGACGGTTTCTTGTGCCGCGGCAATCATGGGCGAGGCAGAGACAGCAGCAGCCCCCGCACCCGTTGTCAGAAATTTTTTCATGATATGACCTTTCAAGGAATGATCGTCAGAGGCACGCGGGACGCCACAGCCAAGCGGCCCGTTACGCCGCCGAACATACGCTCTTTCAGGCCGCGCAGACCGACACGGCCCACCACGATCTGCTGTGCGCCGTGCTTTTTGGCCAGATCGTCCAGAATATCGGCCACATCGCCGTGTTTCACGATGCCCTGAACGGTGACCCCCTCTTCGCTGACCTTCTTGACCGCCGGATCGACGATACGTTCGCGGGCCAGCGCCAGTTCCTCTTCGCGCCGCTTGTGGCGCTGGTCATTCTCTTCCGAGGTCTGAAAGCTGAACGGAGACCATTCAATCACGTAAACGAGCTTGAGCTCGCAATCGCCAATCAATTTGGCCTGTTTCGTTGCGAAATCCAAAGCGCGCGCCCCGGCTTCCCCCCCGTCCAGTCCAACAACAATAGTGGATGCTGTCATGTATTTGTCCCTTTGTGTAAGACGCGGTCTTTTTGCGGCCGCGTTGTACCGGGGCGCTGAACGCACCCGGATTAGGTGAATATAAACGAGGTCCAAATTTTTTTTCGACTGAATTTCACGTAAAATTCGGTCATTCGTCCCCAGTTCACCGCTCTAAAACGGTAAAAAGGGATAGTTATCGGGGAAACAGCCTTTGCCGCCCGCGCGATAGGCGCCTTGTGCGTCGCGCCCTTGCGCCCTGTGAATCGCCCGGTAACACACGGGCTTCAAAACCGCGGCACAGGCCTTATATATTGAATGTTTGCTCTTGCCCGCCTGTGGCGATATTGCACGTTCCAAACCGTATTCAGCTTATCCGAGGATTCTCAATGGCCGCCTATCAATATGTCTATCACATGTCCGGTGTCTCAAAGACCTACCCGGGCGGCAAAAAGTGTTTCGACAACATTAACCTGAACTTCCTGCCCGGTGTGAAAATCGGTGTGGTCGGTGTCAACGGCGCGGGTAAATCCACGCTGATGAAGATCATGGCCGGTAAGGACAAGGATTACTCGGGCGAAGCATGGGTCGCTGAAGGGGCCAAGGTCGGCTACCTGGAACAGGAACCCTATCTGGACCCTGCCCTGACCGTGCGCGAAAATGTCATGCTGGGCGTAAAAGCCAAGAAAGACATTCTGGACCGCTATAACGAACTGGCGATGAACTATTCCGACGAGACAGCCGACGAAATGGCCGCCTTGCAGGATCAGATCGACGCGGAAAACCTTTGGGATCTCGACAGCCAGATCGACGTCTCGATGGAAGCTCTGCGCTGCCCGCCAGACGATGCCGATGTGACCAAACTGTCCGGTGGTGAAGCCCGCCGCGTGGCGCTGTGCAAGCTGCTGCTTGAAGCGCCTGAAATGCTGCTGCTTGACGAACCGACCAACCACCTGGACGCGGAAACCATCGCATGGCTGCAACAGCACCTGATCGACTATAAGGGCACGATCCTGATCGTTACCCACGACCGGTACTTCCTTGATAACATCACCAGCTGGATCCTCGAGCTCGACCGCGGCAATGGCATCCCCTACGAGGGGAACTATTCCAACTGGATCGACCAGAAAGCCAAACGGCTTGAGCAGGAAGCCCGCGAAGATAAATCCAAGCAAAAGACACTGTCGCGCGAATTGGAATGGATGCGTCAGGGGGCCAAGGCCCGTCAGGCAAAATCCAAAGCACGTATTAACGCCTATAACGAAATGGCCGACAGCTCAGAGCGCGAGCGTCTGACCCGCGCCCAGATCGTTATCCCCAACGGTCCCCGTCTGGGCAACAAGGTGCTTGAGGTCGAGGGTCTGTCCAAAGCCATGGGCGACAAGCTGTTGATCGAAAAGCTGGGCTTCTCTCTGCCACCAGGCGGGATCGTCGGCGTGATCGGCCCCAACGGCGCGGGTAAATCCACGCTGTTCAAGATGATCACCGGCCACGAACAACCCGATACCGGCACGATCGAACTCGGGAATACCGTTGATCTGTCCTATGTTGACCAGTCGCGCGATGACCTGAACCCTGACGACAACGTCTGGCAGGCCATTTCGGGCGGGGCCGAGATCATCAAGCTTGGCGACGCCGAAGTGAACTCCCGCGCCTATTGCGGTGCCTTCAACTTCAAGGGCGGTGACCAGCAGAAGAAAGTCGGCCTGCTGTCGGGCGGTGAACGCAACCGTGTGCATATGGCACGTCTGCTGAAAGAGGGTGGCAACGTGCTGCTGCTCGATGAACCTACCAACGATCTGGACGTTGAAACACTGCGCGCACTCGAAGACGCGCTGGTCGATTTCGCGGGCTGCGCCGTGGTCATCTCGCACGACCGTTTCTTCCTTGACCGGATTTGTACGCACATCCTCGCCTTTGAAGGCGACGCGCATGTTGAATGGTTCGAGGGCGGCTTCTCTGACTACGAAGAGGACAAGAAGCGTCGTCTGGGCGAAGATGCCATGGAGCCCAAGCGCATGAAGCACAAGAAATTCTCGCGCTGATCTAGGCGAAAGCTCTATTAAAAAGGCCCCCGCAGGAAACTGCGGGGGCCTTTTTATGTGGTGGTCACGCGCCGCAGCGACGCGGCACGGGTTTGCCGTTACAGCCCGTCGGCTAGCTCGGCATAGCCATCAGTGCGGTCGGTGCTGGTACTGTCGGGCACGGTTTCACGGCCCAGAAAATCGCGCAACGTGTTGCAGGCAGACAGCCCCGACCACAGCCGCTGGTTCGACACCAGCTTGACCGTGACATCGGCGCTGAAATCCCCGCCGATACGTGCGGCGGTGCCATCATGGGACAGGATGTCTTCGATGTCTTTCTGTATCTCTTCGGGCTTGATCCGGTGGCGGCCCATCACGGTGCCCACGATGATCCCCTCGCCCGCATAGCCCATAAAGCATTTCTCATGGGCCAACGCCGCGACCGTGGCCTGCGCGACCAAGCCCATCTGGCGACAGAATTCAGCCGGGCTTGCGGCCTCGAAGATATTGCGGATCTGTGGCAGTTTGACCGCAAAAAGGCTCATGGCATAGCAGCCTTCGGGCAGACGCAGCATGTGGTTTTCGAACCCGTGCAGATCGTCGACGCCGACAACGTTCAGATCAAAGCTTTCCTCGACCCGTACCTTCATTAGGCCCGACAGCTCTGCCAGCGTATGCGCGGCCTCGCGTTCACGCCGCAGGCTGTCGCTAAGCATGCCCGCCATGTTGATACGCGCGCCCAACTCGATCCCGTTCAAGGGCTTGAAGATGAAATCCGTCGCCCCGGCGCGGAAGGCGGTGTCCATCAGGTCATGTTTCCGGCTGCCGGTAATCATGATGATCGGCGCACTTTTATAGGCCTGCATATTGCGGATGTCGTCACATAGGGTGATCCCGTCAACGCCGGGCAGCATGATATCCAGCAAGAAGCAGTCAAAGCTTGCCCCGTGTTCGTCGATCTTGGCCAACCCATCCTCGGCCGAGTCTGCACAGACCAGATCGAACCCCAGCGACGACGTTAGACAGTCGCGCAACAGGTCAAGAATGGTGGGATCGTCATCTACGGCTAGGATTTTCATACGGTGGCTCACTCGTTGTCGTGTCGGCAGAAGGGGGACTGGTTAAATTCTCTTAAGGCTCGGAGCAAAATCGCAGATGAATCTGGCAGCAGTTGGGCAAATTCGGCCAATCCGCTAACGCTTTGCCCCGCGGTCTCTGCCAATGCGCGTTAGGGTTTCGTCTTGCCCCTCCGAAGAATAAGGCGCAAATGTGTCGGAATCAGCAAGGATCGGCCTGTTTTTTAAGGCCCATTGACAGCCCCTTGCGCGAATCCCCACGACCTGCCATATCCAAATGGCTAACGTTATTCTTTTTCGACCAACTGTCTCCCTCATACGGCGTTCAGACTTCGATCCAGACCGACAACGCCAAGCCATCGCACGACGCGGATGGCATACTAGAGGAGACTACGGATATGGCCACTGGCACCGTAAAATGGTTCAACACAACAAAAGGCTTCGGCTTTATCGCACCCGATGGCGGCAGCAAAGATGTATTCGTACACATCTCCGCTGTTGAGCGCGCAGGCCTGACCGGTCTGGCCGACAACCAGAAAGTGACATTCGACATCGAAGCTGGCCGTGACGGCCGCGAATCCGCGTCGAACATCGCACTGGCATAAGCCATGCAGGGCCTTAGGCCCGCACCATGAATTTGCCGGCTGACCCTTTGGGGACAGCCGGTTTTTTTATGTCCTCAGGGTTGCCAAACACAACCCAAGGGGCAAAATACCGCCATCACATCCTAAAGGAGCCCCCCATGCGCCGCCGTCAGTTTATCGCAGGTTCTTTGGCCGCCCTCGCCTTTCCGCACGCGCTGTTCGCCGCTGGTGCCGCCTATGATCCCACGCCGCAAATGGTGTCGATCAAACCGCAATATGCCGTAGGCGAATTGCTGATCCTGCCCCGCAGCCATTACCTGTATCTGGTGACCGCCCCCGGTCAGGCCATGCGATACGGCGTGGGCGTCGGCAAAGCGGGTCTGGAATTCACCGGCACCGCGACAATCGACGTCAAAAAGGAATGGCCCACCTGGCGCCCCACGGACGAGATGATCGAACGGGAGCCCAAGACCTATGCGCGGTTCATCGGCAATACCGATGCGCAACCCGGTGGCCCGTCCAATCCGCTGGGGGCGCGCGCGCTCTATCTGTTCCAGAACGGCCGGGATACATTCTTCCGCATCCACGGCACCACCCAACCCAGCAGCATCGGGCGCTCTGTCTCGAACGGGTGTATCCGCATGCTGAACGCACACGTCAAAGACCTGTATCAACGTGTGCCCATCGGCACCAAGGTCACAGTGCTTTAGCGCCGCTGAGGTTATCCACCACGCAAAAGGGGCTGGCATCGCTGCCAGCCCCTTCGCATTTCTGCGCTGTGTCGGGGACGTGTCCCCTTAGTTCAGCGCGCCTTAGTTCAAGGCTTTGTCGGTGATTGCATGGGTCCATGCGCCCGACGGCTCTACCGTGATGACGGGGTCCGACCCACCGGACAGCAGCGATTGCACGGTCCGCTCGTAATCCGCCTCGTCCAGCGCGCCGTTGCTGCCTGCGGTCAGCTTGGCCACTTCGCCCATCATGCGTTTCTGATGCTCTTCGGTTTGCGCACCGGAGGCATCGTTGTCCAACACGATTTCCGCCGCTTCATCGGGGTTTTCCTCGGCGTATTTCCAGCCCTTCATAGAGGCCCGCACAAAGCGCACCATCTTGTCCTCGAACGCCGAATCGGCAAGGTTCTCTTCCAGCGCGTAAAGCCCGTCTTCCAATGTGGCAACACCCTGCTCTTCGTATTTGAACACGTTCAGATCATCCGGCGTCAGACCTGCGTCGATCACCTGCCAGTATTCATTATAGGTCATGGTCGACACGCAGGCGGCCTGATTTTGCAGCAGCGGATCCACGTTAAAGCCCTGTTTCAGCACGGTCACACCATCCTCACCGCCTTCGGTGGGCAGCTCAAGTTTGCTCATCCAGCTGAGAAAGGGGAATTCATTGCCAAAGAACCAGACGCCCAACGTCTTGCCCTTGAAGTCATCCGTGGTCTCGATCCCGGCATCCTTGCGGCAGGTCAGCATCATGCCCGAGGATTTGAACGGCTGCGCGATGTTCACCATCGGCAGGCCCTTCTCGCGCGCGGCCAAAGCGGCAGGCATCCATTCAACGGCGACATCGGCACCACCACCGGCCAGCACCTGTGTCGGCGCAATATCCGGACCGCCCGGCTTGATCGTGACGTTCAGATCTTCTGCGTCATAGAACCCTTTATCCTGCGCCACATAATAGCCCGCGAACTGCGCCTGCGTGACCCACTTCAGCTGAAGCGTCACATCATCCGCCGCTTGGGCCATGGTCCCCATCAGGCCCACAGCGGCCCCGGCGACATATGTTGATAGTTTTTTCATTTTTATATCTCCCTCTTGGTTGGTTGGTCGTCTTGGTTAGTTCCGCGTTAGTTCCGCTGGCTCGGGTGCCAAAAGGTCACCCGCCGTTCAAACAATGACATCGCGCCGTAGAATGCGGACCCGGCAATCGCCGCGACAACAATCTCGGCCCAGACCAGATCAAGCGCAAGCTGACCGACCGAGGTAGAGATGCGAAACCCCATCCCCCGCACAGGAGAGCCGAAAAATTCAGCAACAATCGCCCCGATCAGGGCAAGGGTCGTGCCGATCTTAAGCCCATTGAATACGAAAGGCATCGCGGCAGGCAAGCGCAGCTTGAACAGCGTCGCCCAATAGCTGGCCGCATAGGTCCGCATCAGATCGCGCTGCATGGCGTCGGTAGCTTGCAAGCCCTGCACCGTGTTCACCAGCATCGGAAAGAACACCATCACCACGACCACGGCGGCCTTGGACTGCCAGTCAAAGCCGAACCACATCACCAGAATCGGGGCCATCCCGATCACGGGCAACGCGGCCACAAAGTTCCCTACCGGCAAAAGCCCCCGTTGCAAGAAGGGGAAACGGTCAATCGCAACGGCGATCAAAAAGGCCGCACCACAGCCCAGCACATAGCCCGACAACGCGCCCTTCAGCACGGTCTGCACGAAATCCACCCAAAGGATATCAAGCGATGACACCAGCCGCAGGGCAATCAGCGACGGTGCAGGCAGCAAGACCTGCGAAATCTCGAGCCCGCGAACAATGCCCTCCCAGACAGCGATCAGCGTCGCGCCAAAAACCAAGGGCGCTGCAAGGGACACCCAGCGGGCCGGCCGCAACCGCGCCAACCGGATGTTGACCCACATGCCAAAGGCCCAGGCCACTGCGGCAAAAACCAGCCAGATCATCGCGCCATCCCCATCCGTTTCAACGTCACACGCTGGATCAAGCCAATGATCCCCACCAGCAACGCTGCCAGAGCTGCCGCCATGATCAACGCGCTCCAGATCTGGATCGTCTGGCCATAGTAACTGCCAGCCAACAACCGCGCCCCCAGACCCGCAACGGCACCCGTTGGCAGCTCACCAATGATGGCCCCCACCAGCGACGCCGCCATCGCGATCTTAAGCGAGGTAAAGAAATACGGCATCGACGCAGGCAACCGCAGTTTCCAGAAGGTCTGACCCGCGCTCGCATGCCAGGTGCGCATCTGGTCCAGCTGCATCTGGTCAGGGCTGCGCAGCCCTTTGACCATGCCGACAACGACGGGGAAGAAGGACAGATACATGCTGATCATCGCTTTCGGCAGCAGCCCCGACACGCCCACGGCGTTCAGCACCACAATGATCATCGGCGCAATCGCCAGAATGGGAATGGTCTGGCTGGCGATCACCCAAGGCATCACCGACATATCCATCACACGGTTGAACACGATCCCCACCGCCAACAACACCCCCAGCAAAGTCCCCATGCCAAAGCCCAGCAGGGTCGCGCTGAGCGTGATCCAGGAATGATAGACCAAGGACCGCTTCGACGTGACTTTCTTCATCACCGTCGTGTCCCAGATCTCTGACGCGACCTGATGCGGCGCGGGCAGTTTGGGCTTTTTCTGCGCCCAGGTATCCGCGACCAGTGACGTGGCGGTCACCGTCTCTCCCGACCGTGTGGCCTTGTCATAGGTCCAGTCCGCATTCAGCCAGACCGCCGCCGCATACCACAGCGCAAACAAGACCCCGACTACAGTCAGGACAGGCAAGAAGCTCGACTTCATCGCGCGCCCCCCTGCTTCCAGATGGTCCGAAAATCCTCCCCGAAGGGCCGGGCTGCAGCAGGCGCGCGATCAATCATCCGCATGCCCTGCCCGCAATCCATCACGCACCCGATGCGCGATCTCCAAAAACTCGGGCGTTTCGCGAATGTCCAGGGGGCGCTCTTTCGGCAAAGGGCTGTCGATGACATCTGCAATCCGTCCGGGACGCGGGCTCATCACCACGATCTTGGTGCTCAGATACACCGCCTCCGGGATCGAGTGGGTGACAAAGGCAATCGTCTTTTGTGTGCGCGCCCACAGGCGTAACAGCTGTTCATTCAAATGGTCGCGCACGATCTCGTCCAGCGCGCCAAAGGGTTCATCCATCAGCAAGATATCCGCATCAAACGCCAGCGCCCGCGCGATAGATGCCCGTTGCTGCATCCCGCCCGACAGCTGCCAAGGGAACTTGCGCTCGAACCCTGCCAGCTCGACCAGCTCCAACACTTGGCTAACCCGCGCTGCCTGATCCGCCTTGGAATACCCCATGATTTCAAGCGGCAGCCGGATATTGCCGCCGATCGTCCGCCAGGGATACAGCCCCGCCGCCTGAAACACATAGCCATAGGCCCGCGCCCGTCGTGCCTCGGCAGCACTCACGCCATTCACGGTGATCTCGCCCCCCGTGGGCTGCTCAAGGTCCGCCATACAGCGCAGGAACGTCGTCTTGCCGCAGCCCGACGGCCCGATAAAGCTGACGAAATCGCCTTTCTCGATATCAAGCGAGACGTCTTTCAGCGCGTGCACAGGGCCATCGTTGGTTTCAAATGTCAGGGATAGGTTCTGGGCCGAGATCACGGGCGCGCTGCTCATAAGCTGCGTCCCTCTTCTGCCGTACAACGTGCTCGCATCTATGCTGGCCTCTTTCTTCTTCAGGGCAGCGCGGCGCAACCGCCGCGCTGCGTTGATTGTGCCGCGTTCAGATCCCCGCAGGGATGTTCAGCGGATCGCGTTTGATCAGTTTCGGCGCAGTCAACTCTTTCCACTTGCTCAGCGCAAGGTTGGCCGACGGGAAAGCAGGCCGCGGCACAAAGCGCCCGCGTCCGGGGTTGGGCTGCGAGTTCTGCCCCCAGGCCCAGATGACCTCGCCACGGCTTAAGGTATAGCGCGCCTGTGCCTTGACCTCGAAGCCTTCAAAGACGTTGTAATCCAGAATGGAGTGGTGGTTCGCCGTCGAGATCGTCTTGCTGATCTTGGGGTCCCACACCACGATATCCGCATCGGCCCCTTCGACAATCGCGCCCTTGCGCGGATAGATATTCAGGATCTTCGCCACATTGGTCGAGCTGGCAGCGACGAATTCATTCGGCGTCAGACGGCCCGTCTCCACCCCTTCGGTCCAGAGCACCGCCAGACGTTCCTCCAACCCGTTAGACCCGTTGGGGATGATGCGGAAGTCATCCTTTCCCGCACGTTTCTGTTCGGTTGAAAACGCCGCGTGGTCCGTGGCAACCACCTGCAACGACCCCGACTGCAAGCCCGCCCAAAGGCTGTCCTGATGGTCCTTGGACCGGAAAGGCGGCGACATGACACGGCGTGCGGCGTGGTCCCAATCTTTGTTGAAATACTCACTCTCGTCCAGGGTCAGGAACTGGATCAGCGGCTCGCCGTAGACCCGCATCCCCTTTTGCCGCGCACGGCGGATCGCCTCGTGGGTCTGCTCACAAGAGACATGCACGATATAAAGCGGCACGCCGGCGGCATCGGCAATGGTGATCGCGCGGTTGGCGGCCTCGCCTTCCAGCTCGGGCGGGCGGGAATAGGCGTGACCCTCTGGCCCCGTGATCCCCTGATTGAAGTACTTTTCCTGCAAGGCCGCGACCAGATCGCCGTTCTCGGCATGGACCATCGGCAGCGCCCCCAGTTCGGCACAGCGCTGGAAGGACGCGAACATCTCGTCATCCTCGACCATCAAGGCCCCTTTATAGGCCATGAAGTGTTTGAACGAATTCACCCCCATGTCGACGGCGTCTTTCATCTCGTCAAAGACATTCTCGTTCCAACCGGTGATCGCCATGTGATAGCCGACATCCGAACAGATCTGCGGCGCGGATTTGCGGTGCCATTCATTGATCGCGTTCTTGATCGACCCATCCGCACCGGGCAGACAGAAATCAACGATCATCGTGGTCCCGCCCACAGCCGCGGCCCAAGTCCCCGTCTCGAAGGTTTCGGCCGCTGTGGTGCCCATAAAAGGCATCTCGAGGTGGGTGTGCGGATCAATACCGCCGGGAATGACATAGGCCCCTTCGGCGTCGATATATTCGTCGCCCACCAGATCCTCGCCGATCTGCTTGATGATCTCGCCCTCGATCAGCACATCCGCTTTCCAGGTCCGATCCGCCGTGCAGACCATGCCGCCCTTGATAACCTTGCTCATCTGTCCTCTCCCCTATCTGTCTTCCAATTGGCCCAAATCCCGGGGGTGTGGGGGCTGGCCCCCACTGCGCAATCGCTGCGCCCCCCTTGCGGTTCAGCCCACAATCTCTGCCGTTTCCAGCACCGCATGCAGCAAAACATCGGCACCCGCTTTGGCCCAGTCTTTGGTGATCTCTTCGGCCTCGTTATGGCTTAGCCCATCGACGCAGGGGCACATGACCATCGCGGTCGGGGCCACCCCGTTGATCCAGCAGGCATCGTGACCGGCCCCCGAGATGACATCCATATGACTATACCCCAACCGCTCTGCTGCAGACCGGATCGCAGAGACGCAGCCCGCGTCAAAGGTCACGGGATCAAAGCCACCGACCTTTTCAAAGGCAACCTCAAGCCCCATGTCATCGGCGATCTTCTGGCCTTCGACGCGCAGACGCTTTTCCATATCTTCGATCACGCTCAAATCAGGCGACCGGAAATCGACGGTAAAGATCACTTGGCCCGGAATGACATTGCGCGAATTCGGGTAGACCTCGAAATGTCCTGCGGCACCAACCGCGTGGGGCGCGTGGGACCATGCGATCTGGTCCACCGCTTCAAGAATGCGCGCCATGCCAAGCCCTGCGTTCTTGCGCATGGGCATCGGGGTTGATCCGGTGTGTGCATCCTTGCCGGTGACGGTGACTTGGGTCCACGACAGCCCCTGCCCGTGGGTGACGACACCGATATCCTTACCTTCGGTCTCAAGGATCGGGCCCTGTTCAATGTGCAGCTCGAAAAAGGCGTGCATCTTGCGGGCGCCGACCTCTTCGTCGCCTTGCCAGCCGATCCGCTTGAGCTCATCACCAAAGCTCAGGCCTTCGGCGTCGGTCTTGGCATAGGCCCATTCTTGCGTGTGGATGCCGGCAAAGACACCGGACGACAGCATGGCGGGGGCATAGCGGGTGCCTTCTTCGTTGGTCCAATTGGTCACGACCACGGGGTGCTTTGTCTTGATCCCCAGATCGTTCATCGTGCGCAGCAATTCCAACCCGCCAAGCACGCCTAATACGCCGTCATATTTCCCGCCCGTAGGCTGCGTATCCAGATGCGACCCGACATAGACCGGCAGCGCATCGGGGTCGGTGCCATCGCGCTGCGCGAACATGTTACCCATCGTATCAAGGCCCATGGTGCAGCCCGCCTCCTCGCACCATTTCTGGAACAGGGCGCGACCTTCGGCGTCTTCGTCGGTCAGCGTCTGGCGATTGTTGCCGCCTGCCACACCGGGGCCGATCTTGGCCATGTCCATCAGACTGTCCCACAAACGATCCGGGTTGATCTTCAGGTTTTCACCGGGCGCGGCCATAGCGGTTTCCTTTGCGTTTTCTACCTTGTGCAAGGCGTAAATTTTTACCATTTGGTAAATCCACGATTGCGGCTAGGGTTAAGTCTGTCAAGAAATGCTTTCCCATAGGACCACCCGTCCGAAGTGGGGTGCCGCATTTTCAGGCAATTAGACCGAAAGGGACCGCGCCATGCCCGAGACAACCGCCAAGAAAAAGCCCAGCCGAATCCAAAGGCGCAACCGCCGTGTGATCCTGGATGCGGCGCTTGATGTGTTTTCGACCTACGGGTTTCGCGGGGCCACGCTGGATCAGATCGCCAGCGAGGCGGGGCTGAGCAAACCGAATATATTGTATTATTTCAGCGGGAAGGAAGAAATCCACACGACCTTGCTGAGCCAGCTGATGGAGACATGGCTCGACCCGCTGGTCGAGCTGGACGCCGATGGTGACCCGCACACAGAGCTGTTGGATTATGTGCAGCGCAAACTGGATATGGCGCGGGATCTGCCCCGTGAAAGCCGCTTGTTTGCTGGTGAAATTTTACGCGGTGCGCCCCATATGGAGCCGCGTTTGCAAAGCGATCTGAAACCGCTGGTCGACGAGAAATGCGCCGTTATTTCCGATTGGATGGCGGCGGGAAAGATCGCGCGGATGGACCCGCGCCATCTGATTTTCTCGATCTGGTCGACCACGCAACACTATGCCGATTTCGCGCCGCAAGTCGCGCTGCTGCTGGACGGCGATGCCGATCAGCACCAGCAGGCGTCGGACCATCTGCGACTGATGTTCTCGACGTTGTTGACCCCCGCCGCGCCTCAAAAGTAGCGGCGGGGGCAAGGGTCACTCGGCCGCAGTGGCGGAGGGGTTGTTGGGGTGCGTCGTCCAGTTGGCGTAATTCGGATCGACGGGCTTGCCCGTGCGCGGGTCCGTGGTGCCGGGGGCCAGCTCCACCATCGAGATACAATCCTCGACCGGGCAGACATTGACGCAGAGATTACAGGCGACACATTCGTCGTCGATCACGCTGAAGGTGCGGTCTTCGGACATGGCAATCGCCTGATGCGACGTGTCTTCGCAGGCGGCAAAGCAGCGCCCGCACGAGATACACAGATCCTGATCGATCTTGGCCTTGGCGACATAGTTCAGGTTCAGCTGGTTCCAGTCGGTCACATTCGGCACCGCGCGGCGCACCAGTTGATCGACCGAGGTCATCCCCTTGTCGTCCATATATTCCGACAGGCCCGAGATCATCTCTTGCACAACCTTGAAGCCATAGGTCATCGCCGCCGTGCACACCTGCACATTGCCTGCGCCAAGGGCCAGAAACTCTGCCGCGTCGCGCCATGTGGTCACGCCGCCGATGCCGCTGATGGGCATATCCGCCGTCTCAGGGTTGCGCGCGATTTCCGCCACCATGTTCAACGCAATCGGCTTTACCGCCGGCCCGCAATAGCCGCCATGCGTGCCCTTGCCGTCGATCATCGGTTCGGGCGAAAAGAGGTCCAGATCGACCGAGGTGATGGAGTTGATCGTGTTGATCAGGCTCACCGCATCGGCGCCGCCACGTTTCGCGGCCTCGGCGGGGTAGAGCACATTCGTGATGTTCGGCGTCAGCTTCACGATCACCGGCATGCGCGTGTATTGCTTGCACCAGCGGGTGACCATTTCAATGTATTCCGGCACCTGCCCCACGGCCGATCCCATGCCGCGTTCCGCCATGCCGTGCGGGCAGCCGAAGTTGAGCTCGATCCCGTCGGCACCGGTTTCCTCCACATGCGGCAGGATCGCTTTCCACGCTTCCTCCTCGCACGGGACCATGATCGACGCGATCAGAGCGCGGTCAGGGTAATCACGTTTCACCGCCTTCATCTCGCGCAGGTTCACCTCAAGCGGGCGGTCGGTGATCAGCTCGATGTTATTGAGCCCCAGCAGCCGCCGGTCCGCGCCGTAGATCGCGCCATAGCGCGGGCCGTTGACGTTGACGACGGGCGGGCCCTCCATCCCGAGGGTCTTCCACACGACACCGCCCCAGCCTGCCTCGTAGGCGCGGCGGACGTTGTATTCCTTATCCGTGGGTGGCGCGGATGCCAGCCAGAACGGGTTGGGGCTTTTGATGCCCACGAAGTCGCTTCTTAGATCAGCCATTTGCGTTCTCCTGTAGGGGCTTAGCCCATCAATACCATGTGAATGTCCATCGCCGCGTCGCGCCCTTCGGCGACAGCGGTCACGGTCAGGTCATCGCCGCCGCTGGCACAATCGCCACCGGCCCAGACCCCGTCGACGCTGGTGCGTCCGGTGCCATCCACCTTGATCTTGCGCGCCTCTAGCGTGGGCAGCGCGTCGCCTTGAAGGGTCTGGCCGATGGCCTTGAACACCTGATCGGCGGGCAGACGCAGGGTTTGGCCCGTGCCGTTCATCTGGTCGTCGACATATTCGAATTCGATCTCGCGCACCGCACCGTTGCCGATCACGGCGACCGGCGTGGCATGGGTCACGATCCGCACGCCCTTGGAGGCCGCGAGATCCTGTTCGAACACGCTGGCATTCATCCGGTCGCGCCCGCGACGATATACCAGCGTCACATTGAGCGCGCCCAGCAGTTTCGCCTGAATGGCGGCATCGATCGCGGTCATCCCGCCGCCGATCACCACCACGTCACGGCCGATCGGGACCGCAGCCACATCGCTCGCTTGACGCAGGTTAGAGATGAAATCGACGGCATCCAGCACGCCGGTCTTATCCTCGCCCTCGGCCCCCAAGGCGTTCACACCGCCAAGGCCCATACCAAGGAAAACGGCGTCGTATTCAGCCCGCAAGCTGTCCAGCGTCATTGCCGCCCCAAGGGCTGCATTGTTCTGCACGGTGATGCCGCCGATCTTGAGCAGCCAGTCCACCTCTGCCTGCGCGAAGCCGTCGGGCGTCTTGTAGGTGGCGATCCCGTATTCATTCAGACCGCCGGGCTTGGGCCGCGCGTCAAAGACGGTGACATCATGCCCCATCATCGCCGCACGGTGCGCACAGGACAGCCCCGCCGGACCTGCGCCAACCACGGCCACGCGCTTGCCCGTCGAGGCCGCGCGTTCAAACGGATGTGCGCCCTGTGCTTGCAGATGGTCGGTGGCATAGCGCTGAAGCTCGCCGATTTTGACCGGCTTGCCCTCGGCCACTTCGCGCACACAGGCCTGTTCACACAGCTGTTCGGTCGGACAAACGCGGGCGCACATACCGCCCATGATATTCTGGCTCAGGATCGTTTTGGCGGCGGCATCCGGTGTGCCCGTGGCGATCTGCCGGATGAACAGCGGAATATCGATATCCGTCGGGCAGGCCGTGATGCACGGCGCGTCGTGACAGAAGTAGCATCGGTCCGCCGCGACAAGCGCCTCGTGCACATCCAGTGGCGGGTGCAAATCGGAAAACTGCGCGGCATAGGCGTCGGCGTCCAGCCGTCCGGCAGCCACCCCCGGTTCAAAGATTTTCTGCGACATTTTTTTATCCCTGCTGTCACTATTTATGCTGAAACGCTCCCACGGAATGATTTTTTTATCAACTGGTAAAATTATTTCAAAGTTGTGAAATTTCATGCGCAAATGCCCGCCGGTTGCGCGTTTTGGGGCAAAAACTCTTGATTTTGTCCTTTTTGGCGCCAAAGTCAGAGGTGCGACGCGAAAGACTTTCGACCCCTCAGCCCTTTGGCGCTGGTGCGATCAAGTTCTGACCGAGCCACGCTGCCGCATAATGTGGGCAGGACAAACACGAGGAGAAACGGGGCATGGCGACTGGCACCGTAAAATGGTTCAATACCACAAAGGGATACGGCTTTATCGCGCCGGATGGTGGCGGCAAAGATATCTTTGTTCACATCTCGGCGGTTGAACGCGCTGGCCTGACCGGGCTTGCCGACAATCAGAAGGTGACATTCGACGTAGAAGCGGGCCGTGATGGCCGCGAAAGCGCCGCGAATATTGCACTGGCCTGACCGGGCCGAAGCCGGATCATGATATTTTTTGACGACGGGCGCTTCGGTGCCCGTTTTTTGTGCAAAACTACTTGCTGTTGTTGATCTGATCGATCAGCGTCAGCACTTTCGGGCCCAAAGCGTCGACGATTCTCGTGACGCCTTGCGCGTTCGGATGCACCCCGTCGGCCTGGAAAAACCCGCGTGCCTGCACCAGATCTGGTGTCTCGCCATTGTCGGACAGGCCGTCGAAGAAGCTGCCCATCAGGCTCGCGTCATATTGCGCGGCAAGATCGGGATAGATGCTGTCAAAGGCGGTTTTATAGTCGGGGCCAAAGTTGCCCGGCGCGGTCATGCCGACCAGCAGCACCTCGACCTCGGCGTCTTGGGCGGCCTTCATGATACCGTCCAGATTGGCGCGGCTGACCGCGGGGTCGATCCCGCGCAACAGGTCATTCCCGCCCAGGGTCACGATCATGCCATCGACCTCGGGCGTCATGGTCCAGGCGACCCGCGCCAAGCCGCCAGCGGTCGTATCACCCGACACGCCTGCGTTGATCACCGTCACATCTGCACCGTTCTGATCCAGCCAGTTTTGCAACTGCGGCACGAACCCGTCCTCGGCGGGCAGGCCGTAACCCTGCGTCAGACTGTCGCCCAATGCCGCAATAACAAGCGGTTCCGCCAGTGCGGGGCCTGATAATACCAGAACAAGTGCCGTCGTAACCTTGCGCATCATGGTCGAACCTCCATATCCAACAGGGACCGTATTTCAAAAGGCAGCCCTATGACCGACCCGGTGTTCCAGCTTCAAGATGCATCCCTGAAACTGAATGGCAACGCCGGAAAGGTCGATATCCTACATGGGATCACCTTGGACGTCGCACAAGGAGAGACGGTCGCCTTTACCGGCCCGTCGGGGTCGGGCAAGTCTTCGTTGCTGATGGTCATGGGCGGGCTGGAGCGTGCGACCGGCGGATCGGTGCGCGCCTTGGGCGAAGACCTGAGCACGCTGTCCGAAGACGGGCTGGCCAAGTTTCGCCGCGGGCGGATGGGCATCGTGTTTCAGTCCTTCCACCTCATCCCCACCATGACCGCGCTGGAAAACGTCGCCACCCCGCTGGAACTGAACGGCGTCGCGGACGCCTTTGACCGGGCCGAGGCGGAATTGCACGCGGTGGGTCTGGGGCACCGCCTGAACCACTATCCCGCGCAGATGTCGGGTGGCGAACAGCAGCGGGTTGCACTGGCCCGCGCCTCTGCCCCGCGTCCGGCGATCCTTTTGGCGGATGAGCCGACAGGGAACCTCGACAGTACCAATGGTGCCGCAATCATGGAGCTGTTGTTCGATCTGCGCGAAAAGCATGGGGCGACCTTGGTGTTGGTGACCCACGCTGATGAATTGGCCGCGCGCTGTGATCGGGTCGTCACCCTGACCGACGGGCGGATCGTCAGCGGGACGGGCGCATGAGCCTGCGTCTGGCCGGCCGCTTTGCCCGCCGCGAGATGCGCGGGGGGCTTCGGGGTTTCCGTCTGTTTCTGGCCTGCCTCGCCCTTGGCGTCGCGGCAATCGCTGCCGTCGGCTCTGTCCGCTCTGCGATCGAGGGCGGTTTGCAGCGCGAAGGTGCGGCCCTGCTTGGTGGCGCGGCAGAGATTGATTTCACCTATCGTTTCGCCACCAATGACGAACGCGACTGGATCGAGAGCCAAGCCAGCGCCGTCTCAGAGGTTGTCGAGTTCCGGTCCATGGCTGTCGCTGGTGACGGGGCCGCCGCTGACCGTGCGCTGACGCAGGTGAAGGCGGTTGATGATCTTTATCCGCTGGTGGGCGAGATGCTGCTGGAACCGGCGATGCCGCTGGAACAGGCGCTTGGGCTGGAAAACGGCCTGTCGGGTGCCGTGATGGAGCGCGCCTTGTCCGACCGTCTGGGCCTATCCCCCGGCGATACCTTCAAACTTGGCGTCAAGGAATTCCGCCTCTCCGCCCTGATCGTCCGCGAACCCGACAGCGCCGCCAGCGGCTTTGCCCTTGGCCCCCGTACCCTGCTGCGAACCGATGCGTTGGAGGGTGCCGGCCTGCTGGCGGAAGGGACGCTATTCAACTCCAAATACCGGATGCTGCTGCCTGCCGATACCGACCTTGATCAACTGCGCTCTGCCGCCCGTGCGCGGTTTGAAAACAGCGGGATGCGCTGGACCGATGCGCGCAACGGGGCACCGGGGGTGTCGCGCTTTGTCGAACGGTTGACGGCGTTTCTGATCCTTGTGGGCCTATCCGGTCTGGCTGTGGGCGGTGTGGGCGTATCGGCTGCGGTGCGATCTTACCTCACCGGCAAGACCGAAGTCATCGCCGTGCTCCGCGCGTTAGGGGCAGACCGCGCGACGATCTTCCAGACATATTTCATGCAGATCGGTGCCCTGTCGCTTCTGGGCGTCGCCATCGGCGTGGTGCTTGGGGCTGTGGCCCCGCTGGTCTTCGCGCCGCTTATTTCCGCGCGACTGCCGATCCCTGCGGCCTTTGCCATCTATCCCGCACCACTGGCCGAGGCGGCGATTTACGGGCTGCTGACTGCCTTTGCCTTCACCCTCTGGCCGCTGGCCCGCAGCGAGAATATCCGCGCAGCGACCCTGTTTCGCGATGCATGGGACGGGGCCGCGCGTTTTCCGGCACCGCGCTATGTGGCGATTATCGTGATGACCGTGGCGCTGCTGGTCGCGCTGGCGGGGTGGTTCAACGGCAGCTGGTGGCTGACGCTCTGGACATTGGGCGGCATCGCAGGCGCGCTCGGGATACTCACGCTGGCGGCGCTGCTGGTGCGGTTCCTCGCACAGCGCGCTGCGGTTCTGGCACGCGGGCGACCGCGGCTGCGTTGGGCCCTCGCCGCGATTGGCGGCAGTGGCGAAGGTGCCGGGGCCGTGGTGCTCTCGCTGGGGCTCGGCCTGTCGGTGCTGGCCGCCGTGGGGCAGATCGACGGCAACCTGCGGCAGGCGATCTCGGGCAACCTGCCCGATGTGGCCCCATCGTATTTCTTTGTCGACATCCAGAAAGACCAGATCGAGGGCTATACCAAACGGCTAACCGATGACCCAGCTGTGCGGCGCATCGACAGCGCGCCGATGCTGCGCGGCGTCGTGACCCAGATCAACGGCAGGCCCGCCAAAGAGGTCGCGGGCGATCACTGGGTGGTGCGCGGCGACCGCGGGCTAACCTATGCCGAGGCCCCCGATGACGACACGGTGATCACCGCGGGCGAATGGTGGGCACCTGACTATGACGGCCCGCCGCTCATTAGCTTTGCCGCCGAAGAGGCCGAGGAGATCGGGTTAGAGCTTGGCGATACGCTGACCATCAACGTGCTGGGGCGCGACATCACCGGCACCATTGCCAGCTTCCAAGAGGTCGACTTCTCGACCGCGGGGATCGGGTTTATCCTGACCATGAACCCCGCCGCCCTGACCGGCGCGCCGCACACCTATATCTCGACCGTCTACGCCGATGCAGAGGCCGAGGCACCGATCCTGCGCGATCTGGCCACCGCTTATCCCAACATCACCGCGATCCGCGTGCGCGATGCGATCGACCGCGTGGCGGCGGTGCTTAGCGGGTTGGCTGCGGCGACATCCTACGGCGCGGCGGCTACTCTTCTGACCGGCTTTCTGGTATTGATCGGGGCAGCCGCCGCAGGGGCGGACGCCCGCCGCTATGAAGCCGCCTTGCTGAAAACCCTGGGGGCCTCGCGCCGCAGCATCGCCACCAGCTTTCTGATGCGCGCCGCCATGTTGGGGCTGTTCGCAGGGACCGTCGCGCTGCTGGCAGGTATTTTGGGCGGATGGGCCGTCAGCCGCTTTGTGATGGACACCAACTTTACCGTGGTTTGGCCCTCGGCACTGTTGATCATCACCGGCGGAGCGCTGGCGTCGATCCTTGCCTCGCTTGGCTTTGCGATCAAAGCATTGAACGCCAGACCCGCACAAGTGCTGCGCGCCCGCGAATAGATGGAACCGATAGACCGAAAGAGGGATACAACAATGACGCAGACCACCCAGACACTGCCCGCCCCCCTGCCACCCGTTCTGACGGCAGCCCAGCAAACGCATGTGGTGAATGTCCTCCGCCGTGCCGCACGGGCCGAGGTGCTGCCGCGTTTCCGCAACCTCGCCCCCGCTGACATCGACACCAAATCCGGCCCCCATGATCTGGTCACCGCTGCCGATCTGGCGGCCGAAGCAATGATCACCCGCGCCCTCGCCACGGCATATCCAGATGCGCTGATCATCGGCGAAGAGGCGGTATCGGCAGACCCCGGATTACTCGACAAGATCGCCGAAGCCCCGCTGGCCTTTATCCTTGATCCCATCGACGGCACGTCGAACTTCACCCACGGGCTGTCCACCTTCGGCATGATCCTGGCGGTCACGCGCTTTGGCAAACCGGCCTTCGGCGTCATCTATGACCCGGTCAATGACGACTGGGTGATCAGCGACGACACCAGCACCCCGCGCTTTGAACGCGCCCTTGGGCAGTCGCGCCCGCTGCGGGTCAACATGGGCAAACAGATCGAGGATCTGAGCGGCTTCGTCCCGCTGGGGAACTTCAGCAAAGAGCTGCGGGTCAAAGTCGCGGCCACCCTGCCCAGCTTTGCCAAGGTGAACTCGCTTCGTTGCTCGGCGCATGAATACCGTACTGTCGCCCAAGGGCACGCCGATTTCGTGCTCAGCGGGACGCTGCACCCTTGGGACCACGCAGCCGGCGCGTTGATCTGCGCCCAAGCCGGTGCCCATGTCGAGATGCTGTCGGGCGGCCCCTATGACGCGACGCTGCGCACAGGGCATATTCTGGTGGCACCGGACAAAACGACATGGAACCGCCTGCGCAAGGTCTTTGCCTTCCTCGCCGACGATTGAGCCCCCAATGCAAAACGGGCGCGAGGTTTCCCCCGCACCCGTTCGATCACTCACATAGGGTCAGCTTACTCAGCCGCCTCTGCGTATTCCTCCATCGGGGGGCAGGTGCAGATCAGGTTACGGTCACCATGCACGTTGTCGACACGGTTGACCGGAGGCCAGTATTTGTCGACGCGGAACGCACCGGGGGGGAAGCAGCCCTGTTCGCGCGTGTAGGGACGATCCCAGTCACCGACCAGATCCTCGACCGTGTGCGGCGCGTTTTTCAGCGCGTTGTTCTCGCGCGGCATATCGCCGTTCTCGATTGCGCGGATCTCGTCACGGATCGCCAGCATCGCGTCGCAGAAACGGTCCAGCTCTGCCTTGGTTTCCGACTCGGTCGGTTCCACCATCAAGGTGCCCGCGACAGGGAAGCTCATCGTGGGCGCGTGGAAGCCCGCATCGATCAGACGTTTGGCGATGTCATCGACAGTGACGCCTGCGCTGTCCTCGAACGGGCGCACATCGAAGATACATTCATGCGCGACACGTCCCGTCGGCCCCTTGTACAGAACCTCGAACGCCCCTTCGAGCCGCTTGGCAATGTAGTTGGCGTTCAGGATCGCCACCCGCGTCGCCTGCGTCAGCCCGTCACCGCCCATCATCAAGCAATACGACCACGAGATCGGCAGCAACGATGGCGACCCGTAGGGTGCCGCCGAAACAGCGCCTTCACCGCCGTTGGGATGGCCGGGCACATGCGCGATGAGGTGTGATTTCACGCCAATCGGACCCATGCCGGGGCCACCGCCCCCATGCGGGATGCAGAAGGTCTTGTGCAGGTTCAGGTGGCTTACATCACCGCCCACATCGCCCGGACGCGCCAGACCGACCATCGCGTTCATATTCGCCCCGTCGATATAGACCTGACCGCCGTGGTCATGGGTGATCTTGGTCACTTCGGTCACGGTTTCCTCGAACACGCCGTGAGTCGAGGGATAGGTGATCATGCAACCGGCAAGGTTCTCGCTGTGCTTTTCCGCCTTGGCGCGGAAGTCATCCAGATCGATGTCACCATTGGCCGCCGTCTTGATCACGACTACCTTCCAGCCGACCATATTGGCGCTGGCGGGGTTGGTGCCATGAGCCGACATGGGGATCAGGCAGATGTTGCGATGCCCCTGGCCGTTGGCACGGTGATAGGACGCAATCGCCAGCAGACCCGCATATTCCCCCTGCGCGCCGGAATTCGGCTGCATGGAAATCGCGTCATACCCGGTGATATCACACAGCTTGGCCGACAGGTCGTCGATCATATGCTTATAGCCAAGCGCCTGATCCTGCGGCACAAACGGGTGGATCATCGAGAACTCGCGCCAGCTAACGGGCATCATCTCCGCAGCCGAGTTCAGCTTCATCGTGCAAGACCCCAGCGGGATCATCGCGCGGTCCAGCGCCAGATCACGGTCGGCCAGACGGCGCATGTAGCGCATCATCTCGGTCTCGGCGCGGTTCATGTGGAAGATCGGATGAGTGAGATAGGCGCTTTCACGTAGCATATCATCGGGGAACCGATACTGCGCCTCGAATTTCTCGTCGCTGCGGCGGATGCCGAAGGCGCGCCAGACAGCTTCGATCGTCTCGGGCACTGTACGTTCGTCCAGCGTGATACCGACACGTGTTTCACCGACGCGGCGCAGGTTGATGCCTTCATCCACTGCGGATTTCATGACCGCGGCCTGCAAGGGGCCGACATCAACCGTCACCGTGTCGAAGAAGGATTTGGGATCGACCTTAAAGCCGGCCTCCTCCAGCCCGTTCGCCAGACGCACCGCCTTGCGATGGATGCGCTGCGCGATGGCCTTCAGCCCCTCGGGCCCGTGGAACACCGCATACATCGACGCCATCACCGCCAGCAAAGCCTGCGCCGTGCAAACGTTAGAGGTCGCCTTTTCGCGGCGGATATGCTGCTCGCGGGTCTGCAGGGACAGACGGTAGGCGCGGTTACCGTGCGCATCGATCGACACACCCACAATCCGCCCCGGCATCGCGCGTTTATAAGCGTCCTTGCATGCCATATAGGCCGCATGCGGACCGCCATAGCCCTCGGGCACGCCAAACCGCTGGGTGGAGCCAACAGCGATGTCGGCCCCCATGGCACCGGGCTCTTTCAACAGCGTCAGCGCCATAGGATCGGCCGAGACAACACCCAAGGCACCGGCCTCATGCAGCGCGGCCATATGGTCGGTAAAGTCGCGCACATGGCCGTAGGTGCCGGGGTACTGGAACAGCGCCCCGAAGACAGCGCTCGCGTCCATCTTGTCAGGGTCGCCGATGATCACCTCGATATCCAGCGGGGCTGCGCGGGTCTGGATCACGGCGATGTTCTGGGGGTGGCAATCGCGGTCGACAAAGAATGCCTTGGCCTTCGATTTCGACAGACGCAACGCCATGGTCATCGCCTCGGCACAAGCGGTCGCCTCGTCCAGCAACGACGCATTGGCGACCTCAAGCCCGGTCAGATCGCTGATCATCGTCTGGAAGTTCAACAACGCCTCAAGACGCCCCTGGCTGATCTCGGGCTGATAGGGGGTGTAGGCTGTGTACCATGCGGGGTTTTCAAAGATATTGCGCTGGATCGCAGGCGGCGTCACCGTCCCGTGATAGCCCTGCCCGATCAACGAGGTGAGCACCTTGTTCTTGCCCGCCACCACGCGCATGTATTCCAGCACTTCGCGCTCTGACATGGGCTTGCCGAAATCCAGTGGCTCTTTCTGGCGGATCTGCGCGGGCATCGTGTCATCAATCAACGCGCCAAGGCTCTGCGCGCCGACGGTTTTCAACATGTCCGACATCTCTGCCGGGGACGGCCCGATATGTCTGCGGTTGGCAAAATCATACGGCAAATATTCGGTCGGTTTGAAAACCATGGCGCGGGGCCCCTCTTCCAAATGGTATAAAAATCCCCGCCGGAGGCTCCGGCGGGGGCAGCGGGATTTACCCGATGAACTTCTGATAGGCGGCTTCATCCATGAACTCGTCCATCTGGCTTGGATCGGACGCCTTCATCTTGAAGAACCATGCATCGCCCTGCGGATCATCGTTCACCATCGCGGGGTTGTCGGTCAGGGTGCTGTTGACCTCGATGATCTCGCCATCGATCGGTGCCAGAATATCAGACGCCGCCTTTACGGATTCGATCACGACGACCTCGTCATCCTTGCTGACGGTCGTGCCTTCGTCGGGCAGCTCGACAAACACCACGTCACCCAGTTGTTCGGCGGCGTGAATGGTGATGCCAACGACGATCTCGTCGCCTTCAACCCGCAGCCATTCGTGCTCTTCGGTAAACTTCATTCTTTCATCCTTCGCTAGATTATCTTTTAAAATTCGCCGCAACAAAGGGCAGCTTGGCCACGGTCACCGGCAGACGCTTGCCACGGACTTCGCCCCACAGCATCGTATCAATACCCGCCTGCGCCTCACTGACATAGCCCATTGCGACAGGCCCGCCTACCGTCGGCCCGAAACTGCCCGAGGTGACCTCGCCCACCTGCGCGCCCCCTGTCGCCGCGTCAAACAGCGGTGTCCCGTCGCGCATCGGCGCACGGCCTTCGGGGGCCAGACCGACACGCTTGCGGCCGACACCATCGTCGAACGCCGCCTGAACGACATCGGCTCCGGGGTAGCCGCCCGCGCGTTCACCACCGGCGCGGCGCGCTTTCTGGATCGCCCAGGTCAGGCTGGCCTCTACCGGATTGGTGCCCGAGTCGATGTCATTGCCATAAAGACACAAGCCCGCCTCAAGCCGCAGCGAATCCCGCGCGCCCAGACCAATGGGCTCCACACCCTCGATCTCCAGCAACCGGCGGACCAGCGCTTCGGCCTGCGACTCTGGCACCGAAATCTCGAAGCCATCCTCGCCGGTATAGCCAGACCGCGAGGCCCAGACCTCTACCCCGTCCAACGTCAACGTGCCGAAATCCATGAACCGCATTCCGTCCGCAGCGGCATCAAGCGACGCCACAGCCGCCCCCGCCGCAGGGCCCTGCACAGCGACCAGCGCGCGGTCGGTGATCGGGGTCACGGTGATCTCGGGCTCCAACGCCGCCTTCATGCGTGCGATATCTGCATCCTTGCAGGCGGCATTGACCACGACGAAAAGGTCATCGCCACGGCGCGCGAACATCAGGTCATCCTCGATCCCGCCGGCGTCATTGGTGAAAAACCCATAGCGCTGACGCCCGTCTTCCAACCCCAACACATTCATCGGCACCAATGTCTCGAACGCCAGCGCCACGGCGTCCCACGACGGGCCGGTCACCATCACCTGCCCCATGTGGCTGACGTCAAAGACGCCCGCTGCAGCGCGGGTATGCAGGTGCTCTTTCATCACGCCCATCGGATATTGCACGGGCATGGAATAACCCGCAAAGGGCACCATCTTGCCACCCAGTTCCAGATGAAGATCGTATAGCGGTGTCTGTTGCAAATCGCTCATGGTCACGCGGCCTTTCCCTATCCAGAAGGCCATCGACCATACTGGCACCCAGCAGACCGCAGGAATGCAGCCTGTCAAATGCCCCCTCTGTCCTTTCGCCTGAGATCGTTATCCCTTCGGCGGACGCTGTCGCGTCACTCTCCAGAGTTGTTAGGTCCCGTTGCGGTCCTTTGGCCTGAGAGTTTCCGGGGCGGTTGCTCCTTCGGCACCGGCTTGCGCCGGTTCTCCCGTAACGGTGTGGGCAAGTGCTATGCCGGAACGCGGCGCTGCGTCAAGCCAAGTTGACAGGACGGCGCGAAAACTTTCCTCCGGTGCCGCGATATTGGGCAGTGCCTCGGGTGCTGCGCGTGCAAGATGTGGACATCATCGCGAAGCGGCGCCAAAACACCCGCATGACACCATATTTTTTCGGCTACGGCAGCCTCGTAAACCGCAATACCCACGCCTATCCAGACGCCCGTCCGGCGCAGCTTCGCGGCTGGCACCGGCTTTGGGTGCGTATTGAAGGGGCATCGCATGTGTTCCTGAGCGTCCTGCCCGAAGAGGGCACCGTGATCGACGGGTTGATCGCGGCGGTCCCCGGTGCCGATTGGGTGGCGCTGGATACGCGCGAAACCAACTATGATCGGATCGGGTCGAACGGGGCAGTGGTGCATGACATCATCCCGGCCCCCGATATGGCGCATTATTCCGTGCCCACAGACACCCATGTGACATCGGGCGACCATACCATCTTGCTCAGCTATCTTGATGTGGTGGTGCAGGGGTTCCTGCGCGAATATGGCATCGACGGGGTGCAGCGCTTCTTTGACACGACGCGGGGCTGGGATACGCCGATCCTGAACGACCGCGCCGCGCCGAAATACCCGCGCGCGCAAGAGCTTACCGCGCAGGAAACCGCGCTGGTCGACCAGCATCTGACCCGCCTATCGGCGCAGGTGCAGTAGCGACATCAACCGCCCGTCGCGGGCGAAAACCTCGGGCTTGGCGCGTTTGCGCTGCCCGCCTTGCGCGATCATCCGCCGCGCGAGCACCCAGGCCAGCGCCCCGAACAGCACCCCCGCAGCCGCCTGCCCGATCAGTACACCGGGGGCCCCGAACAGCAGGCTGCCAACCCAGACCAGCGGGATCATCCCCAGCGTGTTGCGGCCCCAGTTGGTCACGGTCGAATAATAGGGGTGTCCCATATTGTTGAACGCCGCATTCGACACGAACAACACACCGTTGAAAAAGAACGCCAAGGACAGCGGCCCGCAGAACAGATAGATCAACGTCAAGGTGATCCCCTGCGCATCAAACATCGCAGCCAGCGGCGCGCGGAACGCAAACAGCGCGGCCGAGATGACAACGATCACCAAAGCGGCAAAGCTGACCCCCGCGGCATAGGTCCGCTTGACCCGCCCCAGATCGCCCGCGCCAAAGTTTTGCCCGATGATCGGCCCCACCGCCCCCGACAGGGCAAAGATCACGGCAAAGGCGACGGGCATCATGCGGCTGACAATCGCCATGCCTGCGACAGCATCCTCTCCATAGGCCGCCATTGCACGGGTCACGTAGGCCTGCCCCACCGGCGTGGCGACCTGCGTCAGAATGGCGGGCACCGCGATAGACAACACGGGCATCAGATCGCGCCACAGCCCCGCGGGGCGCGGCATCGCGATCCCGCCATAGTGGCGCACAATTGGCATCAGGGCGGTATAGGCAATCACCACCCGCGCCACAAAAGACGCCCAAGCCGCACCCGTCAGCCCCAGATCAAAGGTAAAGATCAGGATCGGATCGAGGATGGCATTCACGATGCCCCCCGCGATGGTCGCCATCATTGCCCGCCGCGCATCCCCATGGGCCCGCAGGATCGCGCTGCCCATCATACCGACCATCAGAAACGGCACAGAGGGCACGACGATCTGCAGGAAATCCACCGCCAGCGCCGCCGTCTCACCGCCTGCGCCAACCCAGCCGACCAGCACATCCAGCGACAGGAACACACAAAGCGCAAAGATCACGCCAAAGACCGCGCCGTAACACAGCGCATGGGTCGTCCTCTCTCGTGCGAGCTGCGCGTTATCCTGCCCCAAGGCCCGCGCGACCAAGGCCCCCGCCGCGATGCCCAACCCGATCCCGAAGGAGGTGGTGAAAAACAAGATCGCACCGGCATAGCCGATGGCCGCCGCCAGCTCTGCCTTGCCCAACATAGAGATGAAAATCATGTCGACGAAATCGACAAGAAATACCGCCACCAGCCCGACAGAGGCCAGCAAAGACATATTGGCGACATGCCCGAACAGATTGCCCGACAAAAATTTGGCGCGCCCATCAACCATGATAGACGCGCCCTATGTCAGCCGACAGCGGCTTCATTTTGCCAGATAAACTCTCGCCGAAGGCTCCCGAACTTGCGCCCGTGAACCCGGCCCGTTTCACCCGCGTGCCTTCACGACTTGCAGCAATGGCAGCACCGCGCCCATGTCGGGGCCGTGGGGTTTGCCAGTCAGCGCCAGACGCAGCGGCATGAACAGCCCCTTGCCCTTGCGGCCGGTCTGTTCTTTCACGGCGGCCGTCCATGTGCCCCAGGTGGTTTCGTCAAATTCGCCCTCGGGCAGAAGCGCCAATGCTTCGGCGACGAATTCTTTATCCTCGTCCGCGATCACCGGCTCTGCGCCTTCGCTGAACATCTGCCACCAGCCTTTCAGATCGTGCAGCGTGGTGATGTTTTCGCGGGTGACCTGCCAGAACAGCGCGGCCTTGTCCTCGGGCACACCGAGGGCGGCGATGTCGCTTGCGACGGCCTCAAGCGGGAGGGTCTGCAGATAGCGGCCGGTCATGGGGAACAGGTCCTCGACGTCGAATTTGGTCGGCGCTGAGCCAAAGCGTTCGATGTCGAAGCCGTCGATCAGGCTCTCCATATCGGTGCGCAGTTCAATCGGGTCCGAAGAGCCCAGGCGCGCCATTGTCGACAGCAGCGCAAAAGGATGCACACCGCGCTCACGCAGGTCGCGCAGCGCCAGCACGCCCAGACGTTTCGACAGCGCCTCGCCCTGCGGGCCAGTGAGCAGCGAATGGTGCGCAAAGCTCGGCACAGTGCCGCCAAGCGCCTGCATGATCTGGATTTGCGTCGCCGTGTTGGTCACGTGGTCAGAGCCACGCACGACATTGGTCACGCCCATCTCGGTATCATCGACCACAGACGCCAGCGTGTACAAAATCTGCCCGTCGCCGCGGATCAACACAGGGTCGGACACCGATGCCGCATCGATCGAGATATCGCCCAGGATACCGTCTTTCCACTCAATCCGTTCCTGATCCAGTTTGAAACGCCACACACCGGGGCCGCGTTCGTCGCGCAGCTTGGCTTTTTCCGCATCCGACAGGTTCAGCGCAGCGCGGTCATAGACCGGCGGCTTGCCCATGTTCAGCTGTTTCTTGCGCTTGAGGTCCAGTTCGGTCGGCGTTTCCCACGCTTCATAGAACCGCCCGATCTTGCGCAGCTCGTCCGCGGCAGCGTGGTATTTGTCCAACCGCTCGGACTGGCGTTCAACGCGATCCCAATGCAGGCCGAGCCATGTCAGGTCTTCTTTCAGACCGTCAACGTATTCTTCCTTGCTGCGCACCGGATCGGTGTCGTCGATCCGCAGGATGAACTCTCCGCCGTTCTTGCGGGCGATCAGATAGTTCATCAGCGCCGTGCGCAGGTTGCCTACGTGGATATAGCCGGTCGGGGACGGGGCGAAGCGGGTGATGGTCATTGGGTTCTCCTGATTGGCCGCTGGCTTGTCACAGCGCGGCGTCATTGTCTAGATAACGTGCAGCGTCGCCTGGGCGATCAACTAGGGTCGCGCCAGCGGTTCACGATGGGATAGCGGCGGTCCAACCAGAACGCGCCCTTGGTCAAACGCGGACCGGGGGCGGACTGGAACCGTTTGTATTCACTGATATAGAGCAGGTGTTCGACCTTTTTGGCAACCTCGCGGTCAAAGCCCGCTGCCACGCAATCGGCGATGGACCCGTCGTCGTCGACAAGGATCGTCAGCATCGCGTCCAGATCGGGATAGTCGGGCAGGCTGTCGCTGTCCTTCTGATCCTCGCGCAGCTCGGCCGAGGGCGGCTTGTCGATGATGCGCGGCGCGATCACCTCTCCCTCTGGGCCCTTCATCCAGTCGCGGTGGTTCTCGTTGCGCCAGCGGCAGCTGTCGAAAACGCGGGTTTTGTACATATCCTTGATGGGGTTATAGCCCCCCGCCATGTCGCCATAGATCGTGGCATAGCCCACCGCCACCTCTGACTTGTTGCCCGTGGTCAAAAGCATCTCGCCAAACTTGTTGCTGACCGCCATCAAGAGCAAACCGCGCAGGCGTGACTGGATGTTTTCCTCGGTCAGGTCTGGCTTGGTGCCGTCAAACAGCGGGGCCAGCGTGTCGGTGATCGCGGCACGGCCCTGCGCAATCGGCACATAGTCATAGCGGCAGCCAAGCGCCTTGGCGACGGCCTCAGCATCGTCCAGCGAGGCTTGGGACGTATATTCGGACGGCAGCATCACGCAGCGCACATTGTCAGCGCCAAGCGCATCCACAGCAATCGTCGCCACAATCGCCGAATCGATCCCGCCCGACAGACCCAGCAGCACTTTCTTGAACCCGGTCTTGCCCATGTAGTCGCGCAAGCCCTGCACCATGACGCGGTAATCCTGCTCAAGGTCCGACGGCATATGCGCCATCTCGCCCTCGACCACGCGCCAGCCTTCGGGGGTCTGTTCAAGATCGACATGCGCGATCTGCGCGTCAAAGGCGGGCATCTGGAACGCCAGCTTGCCGCCGGGGTTCAGCGCAAAGCTCGCCCCGTCAAAGACCTGATCATCCTGACCGCCCACCATATTGAGGTAGATCAGCGGCAGTTCAGTCTCGACCACGCGGGCGACCATATGGTTCAACCGCGTCTCGAATTTGCCGCGATAATAGGGCGACCCGTTGGGCACCAGCAGGAACTCCGCCCCGGTTTCGGCCAGCGTTTCGGCCACATCGGGGTGCCATGCGTCTTCGCAGATCGGGCTGCCGATGCGGGTATCGCCAACGGCATAGGGCCCACCCAAAGGCGCGCTGTCGAAAATGCGCACCTCGTCGAACACGGTCTCGTTCGGCAGGTTGTGCTTGAAGACACGGCTGGCGATCTTGCCGTTCCTAAGGATCAGGTACGCATTATAGAGCTTGGCCCCTTCGACCCAGGGCGCACCGATGGCCAGCGCGGGCCCGTCGGCACAATCAGCCGCCAGCGCTTCGAGGTGGGTCATCACATCCAGCTGGAACGCCTGCTTCATCACCAGATCTTGCGCATTATACCCGGCCAGGAACATTTCGGGCAAAGCAACCAGATCGGCGCCTGCCTCTTTGCCCTGCGCCCAGGCCTCCCGCGCGAGGTCTGCGTTTCCGGCCAGATCCCCGACGGTGGGGTTCAACTGGCCAAGCGTGATGCGAAAACGCGATGTCATAAGGCAGTCCTTCGATAATCTACGCAAGTGATGTAGCAGATCACGCGCCAAGTGAAAGGCCAAGGCGCACCGCCGGGCAAAAGACGATTGCCCCCTTGCAGGCCATTGAATAGGCTAAGCGTTAACAAACTCGCCCGCCGCTCTTGGCCGCACTCTCTTTTGAAAGTTGCTGTATGACGAAATTGACCCTGACCCCCCTGATCCTTTGCCTTGGGCTGCTGCCCTTTACCGCGCTTGCGCAGGACGGCGAGGTTCAAAGCAAGCAGTACGACGATGGCGGCGTCTATGAGGGGACGTTCAAGGATGGCGTACAGCACGGGACCGGCACCTATACGCTGCCCAACGGCTATGAATACGAAGGCTCTTGGGTGGACGGAGAGATCAAGGGCAAAGGCGTCGCGCGTTTCCCCAACGGGTCTGTCTACGAGGGCAACTTTGAAAAGGGCAAACCGGACGGTTTCGGCAAGATCACCTTTGCCGATGGCGGCACCTACGAGGGCGAATGGGAGGCCGGTGCGATCACCGGTCAGGGCATCGCGCTTTATGCCAATGGGGTGCGCTACGAAGGGTCGTTCCGCAATGCCAACCACCACGGCAAAGGCGTCATGCAATCCCCCGGCGGGTACGAGTATCAGGGCGACTGGGTCGATGGCGTCAAGCAGGGCGTAGGCAAGATCACCTATCCCGATGGCGCGCTCTATGACGGTGACATCGCCGATGGCGAACGCAATGGCACGGGCACGCTGACCATGCCCGACGGGCTGACCTATACCGGCCAGTGGAAAGACGGGCAGATCGACGGCACCGGAACGCTGACCCAGCCCAATGGCGATGTCTATGAAGGCGATCTGGTCGCCGGTCAGCGCCAGGGCACCGGCAAGGTGACCTATGCCAATGGCGACACTTACGAGGGCGGCTTCGAGGACGACCGCCGCGAGGGTCAGGGCACGTTCACCGGCACAGATGGCTATGTCTACACCGGATCATGGGTCGCGGGGCAGATCGAAGGCACAGGCAAGGTGACCTACCCTGACGGCTCTGTCTACGAGGGAAGTTTCCGCGATGATCTGGCCGATGGGGAGGGCAAGATCACCTATCCCGACGGATCAACCTACGAAGGGTCATGGGTCGCGGGCGTGATCGAAGGCGAAGGCCGCGCGACCTACCCCAACGGCATCGTCTATGAAGGCGGGTTCAAGAACGCGCGCAACGACGGTCAGGGCGTGATGACCTATGCCGACGGCTATAGGTACGACGGCAGCTGGAAAGACGGCCAGCGCAACGGCATGGGCACGGCGACCTATCCCGATGGCACAGTCTATACCGGCGGCTTTGTCGACGGACTGCGCGACGGCACCGGCAAGATCACTATGCCCGATGGGTTCACCTATGACGGCCAGTGGTCCGGCGGAGAGATCGAAGGCACCGGCACCGCCACCTACCCCAACGGCGACATCTACGAAGGCGCGTTCGAGGGCGGTAAACGTCAGGGTCAGGGCACAATGCGCTATAAAACAGGCGAGGAAGTCTCGGGCCAGTGGGTCAACGGCGCGCTGCAAGAAGCGGGCGCTGCCCCAGCCGAGGATGCACAGGCGGTGCCCACGCCCGACGCCACGGATGAGACTCCGTCAGAGGCCGAAACTCCGTCAGAGGCACCCGCCGACAGCACGGACGAGGCCGAGAGCAACGACGGCTAGATCACCTCTCCCGCGTCCAGGCGGGCGAGCAAAGCATCGCCTTCGGCCAGAACCGCTCTGCGTTTGTCGGCGTCCATCCGGTCCCACGTGCGGTACATATTACCCATACGCGGATTGTTCGAGAACCGGTCGCGATGGCGGTCCAGAAAGTGCCAGTAGAGCAGGTTGAACGGGCAGGCTTTGTCACCCGTCTTGGCGCTGACTGAATAGTGGCAGCTTTTGCAGTGATCCGACATGCGGTTGATATAGGCCCCGGACGAGACATAGGGCTTGGACGCGATAACGCCGCCGTCGGCGAATTGGCTCATGCCGATGGTATTGGGGGCCTCTACCCACTCAAAGGCATCGGCATAGACCGCCAGATACCACTCATGCACCTGCGCCGGATCAATCCCGGCCAACAGGGCAAAGTTGCCCGTCACCATCAACCGTTGGATATGATGCGCATAGGCTTGGGTTCTGGTCTGCCCCACGGCCTTGGCCACACAGTTCATCCGCGTTTCGCCACCCCAGTAGAACCACGGCAGGTCGCGGTCGTGCCCCAGAATATTGCGGGCGGTATAGTCCGGCCCTTCAAGGAAATAGATGCCCCGCACATATTCGCGCCAGCCGATGATCTGCCGGATGAACCCTTCGGCGGCGTTGATCGGCGCATGACCTGCGGCATAGGCGTCGGCAGCGGCCTCGCAAATCTCGGTCACGTTCAGCAGCCCGATGTTTAGGTAGGGCGACAGGATCGCGTGATACAGGAATTCATTCTCGTTCAGCATCGCGTCCTGATAGTCGCCAAACCGCGGCAGGGCGTTCGCGATGAAATGGTCGAGCGCTTGCAGCGCCTCGGCACGGGTGGTGGCGAACCAGAAAGGCTCTAGCGCGCCGAAATTATCGCCGAAGCGCGCTTGAACCAGCTCCAGCACCTCGCGCGTCGTGGCATCGGGGTCGAACCGCAGGGGGCCATCTACGGTGACATCCTCGGGTGCCGCCTTACGGTTGTCATGGTCGAAGTTCCACTTGCCGCCAGCGGGTTGGTCCCCTTCCATCAGCAGGCCGGTCTTGCGGCGCATCTCGCGGTAGAAATACTCCATCCGCAGCGCCTTACGGCCTTCGGCCCATGCCTCGAATTCGGCATGAGTGGCAAGAAAGCGGTCGTCGGGCAGCAGGTGCACCTTCAGCGGGGCGTATTTCAGCTTGTCGATCAAGCGCCATTCCCCCGGCTCTGTCGCCAGCACCTCGCTGGCCCCCGTCTGCGCAGCCCGGCGCAGCAATTCCCCCACGATAGAGCCCGCGTTATCCGTATCGTCCAGTTGCGTATAGGCGATCGTCCAGCCATCCTGTTCCAACGCATGGGCAAACTTGCGCATCGCGGCAAAGATCAGGGCGATTTTCTTGGGGTGATGCTGGACATAGGCCGCCTCGTCCGCGACCTCGGCCATCACGACCGTATCGCGCGCCTTATCCGCCTGCGCCAAGGCGCTGAGCGTTTCTGTCAGCTGGTCGCCCAGAACCAGCACCAAGCGCCCTACCATGGCACCGGCTTTCCGGCCCAGTCAAAGAACTGCCCTGTGTCCGCAGGCGTCAGCCCGTCGATCACAGCCCGCAGATTTTCCGCCGCCTCCGACGGTGCGACAGCGGGATGGCGGGCAAGGTATTTCGCGGTAAAGGCGGTCTTGACCGTGCCCGGGTGCAGGGCGACGCAGATACTGCGCTTGTGGCTGCGCGTCAGTTCGATCGCGGCGGTGTGCACGATCTGGTTCACCGCCGCCTTGGCGCTGCGGTAGCTGATCCAGCCGCCGATGCGGTTGTCGCCGATCGACCCCACCCGCGCAGAGAATACGGCAAAGACACAAGGCGCGTCCCGCCGCAGCAAGTCGCCCGCGTGGCGCAGCACCAGTGCAGGGCCCACAGCGTTCAACGCGAATTGGTCCAACATCGCCTTTTGGCTGATGGACTTGATGGTCTTTTCCGGTGCGGCACCGTCAATCTCGAGCGCGCCTGTGGCCACCAGCACCACGTCAAACGGCCCGTTCAGCGCGGTCAAGTGCGTGTCGACGCTGCGTTCGTCCGTGATGTCGAACCCATCGACCGACCGTGACAGCCGCGTGACCGTATCGCCACGCGCCTCGTAAGCGGCGGCCAAGGCGGCACCCACACCGCCCGACGCCCCGATGATCAAAACCTGTTTCATGCAAGGGGAAGTAGCGGAAAACAGCCCCCCTTCAAGCGCCGAAAAAAGGGCGCAGAAAAACCCTTCCCATTTGCGAATGCACGGGTATAACTTGTCGCCATGACACACGCCGATCATATTGCGATCCTGCCGCGCCGCTGCGCGACTTTCCTGCGTGCCAACCTACTGCTGCTAATCCGCCTCTGAGCGTGCCATCCGGCGCGCCCGCTCAGAGGGAAGTGCCGCGCGCCACGGATTTATACAGCAGAATGAAAGAACCCAAACGATGACAGATACCACACAACAAGACCGCGTCTTGATTTTCGACACGACATTGCGCGATGGCGAACAATCCCCCGGCGCCACCATGACCCACGCCGAAAAGATCGAGATCGCGGGCCTGCTGGACGAGATGGGCGTCGACGTGATCGAAGCCGGCTTCCCCATCGCCTCCGAAGGGGATTTCGCCGCCGTCAGCGAAATCGCGAAGCTTTCGAAGAACTCGGTCATCTGCGGCTTGGCCCGCGCACAATTCGGCGACATTGATCGTTGCTTTGAGGCGATCAAACACGCGGCCCAGCCCCGCATCCACACATTTATCGGCACCTCGCCGCTGCACCGCGCCATTCCGAACCTCACGATGGACGAAATGGCCGAGCGCATCCACGAAACGGTGACCCACGCGCGCAACCTTTGCGACAATGTGCAATGGTCGCCGATGGACGCCACGCGGACCGAGCTTGATTACCTCTACCGCACCGTCGAAATCGCGATCAAGGCGGGGGCGACCACGATCAACATCCCCGATACCGTCGGCTATACCGCCCCCCGCGAAAGCGCCGATCTGATCCGCAAGCTCTTGGAAAACGTGCCCGGCGCGGACGAGATCGTCTTTGCCACGCATTGTCACAACGACCTTGGCATGGCGACCGCCAACAGCCTTGCCGCCGTCGAAGCGGGCGCGCGCCAGATCGAATGTACGATCAACGGCTTGGGCGAACGCGCGGGCAACACCGCGTTGGAAGAGGTCGTGATGGCGCTGAAAGTGCGCAATGACATCATGCCGTTCCAGACCAAGATCGACAGCACCAAGATCATGAATATCTCGCGCCGCGTTGCCGCTGTTTCGGGCTTCGCCGTGCAGTTCAACAAGGCCATCGTCGGCAAGAACGCCTTTGCCCACGAAAGCGGCATCCACCAAGACGGCATGCTGAAGAACGCCGAAACATTCGAGATCATGCGCCCCGAAGACGTGGGCCTGACCGAGACCAACATCGTGATGGGCAAACACTCGGGCCGTGCGGCGTTGCGCTCGAAGCTTGAAAACCTCGGCTATGAATTGGGGGATAACCAGCTCAAGGACGTGTTTGTCCGTTTCAAGGAACTGGCCGACCGCAAGAAAGAGATCTACGACGACGATCTCATCGCCCTGATGCGCACCGCCACCGATCCTGAAAGCGACCGCATTGTGCTGAATAGCATGACCGTTGTCTGCGGCACCGAAGGCCCGCAGAAGGCAGAGATGTCGCTGTCTGTGGATGGTGCGGAAACCTCAACCTCGCAAACCGGTGACGGGCCTGTGGACGCCTCGTTCAACTGCATCAAGGCGCTGGTTGAACATACGGCCCGCTTGCAATTGTATCAGGTGCACGCCGTGACCGAAGGCACCGACGCGCAGGCCACCGTTTCTGTCCGGCTTGAGGAAGACGGCCGCATTGTGACCGGTCAGTCGGCGGATACAGACACCGTGGTCGCATCGGTCCGCGCCTATATCCACGCGCTCAACCGTCTGTTGGTGCGCCGCGAGAAGGGCGGCACCGACAAGCGCGAGATCAGCTATAAGGACGTGGTGGGTTAACCCACCCGTTCTTTACCCCTGAACGCAAAAAGGCCCCCGAAGTCGGGGGCCTTTTCTGTATCTCGTGATCTGTCAGCGCAGATTAGAAATCTGTCAGACCCGCAAAAGTACCGGTCGCGCTTGAAAAGATGTTACCCAGCGAACGACGCTTGGAGGTACGGCGACCCAGTTCATAGTTCACACCGAAAGTCAGCTGGTCCACGTCCTCGCCACTGTCAAAGTCCAGACGGCCCAAGGCCAGCTCTACGTTCGCACCGGGGGTGAATTCATACTGACCGCCGATGGTGATCGACCGCACGTCTTCGGGGCCCAGATCCAGGAAGCCAACAGAACCGATGGCAGAGAAGCCGTTGGCGAATTCATAGCTGCCTGCGACAGCGACGACGCTCAGATCATCCAGTTTCAGCAGGTCGGCCTGCACGTTGTACTGCGCGACATCATAATCGGCATAGGCGGCGTAAAGCGTCTCGTCTTCGATGTGAACGAGGTCCAGACCGACGGTGCCGGTGGGGGTAACATCCCAAGCGGCGAAGATGCTGAAGGTCATGTCGTCCAGATCGGAGGAATCACCGATCGCGGCGCCAAAGGTATGCGCGCCGGACTGATAGGACCCGAAGAGGCTGGTGACATCCGCGTCGAAGCCTTCGATGTCAAAACGCGAATAGTCGAGGCCGATGTTAAAGCCGTTGGCCAAAGCGTATTCGACGCCCACTGTGCCCAGATCGATATCGACGCCCTCGATAGAGATGTTCGACAGCTCACCCGAGAAGATGAAGTTGTCGTAGCGGTATTCGATGCCGCCGCCAAAGGATTTCACGTCGATCGTGCCTGCGCCGTCAACGTCGAAGTCGTGGAATTTCGCGAAAGCCGTGCCATAGGTCAGTTCGGCAGCAGCTGCGGTTGCGGTCACGCTCAGAAGCGAGGCGACAAAAATATTACGGATCATGCTGGTTCCTTCGCACAATTTACGGTTGCTCGTTCCATGGCTCTTAGGCGCAGCGGAATCCGCCCGCAACACCCAAGCGAAACCGCCGTTACGATCCGTTTACCTGTGGTATTTTTAACCCGCCTGAACCGCTGCCCGACGCCCCTTAGCGATAGGGATCCTTGGGGCTGCGATCCTCTGACAGCGACCGTTGCGAGCGTTCGACGATCATCACTGTGGCATCGGCCAGATGCTGGCGTTCGATATGGTGATCTCCGCGCGCGACGCGCAGCTTATGCGCCTCTAGCATCACTTCCGCGTGGGACGATCCGCGCGGCGGGATGAAGGTGTAGCAGGCCAGTTCGATCAGGAACCCCAGCGGGTCCTTGAAGTAGATCGAGTGCATGAACCCGCGATCCTTCACGCCCGAATTGCCGATCCTCCGTTCCTTGAGCCGGTCGAGCACTTGGTCGAACATGGCGCGGTCGACCTCGAACGCAAGGTGGTGCACGCAGCCTGCGTCGGTCGGGGTACGGCTGTACGCGGGCTTGCGGTTTTCATTGGTAAAGATGGTGATCAATCGGCCATCGCCGGGATCGAAATACAGGTGCCCTTCGTCGGGATCGTCCAGGTTTGGCTGGTCGAAGATGAACGGCATGCCCAGCAGACCCTCCCAGAAGTCGATACTGGTCTGACGGTCCGCGCCCATCAGCGTGATGTGATGCACACCAATAACTTGAATCTTCTGCATTTCTTTCTCCCCCTATTGTCCGGCTTGCCGCAAACCATAGCGCGGTGGCGGCATCATGCCACCACAAAGGTCAACCCCCCTTTCGTCTTTGACCTCATCGGCCTATAAGCCGTTTAGCCCGTGACTTGTCAGAGTCGACGGGCCAAAATGAATTTTTGCAAGGTCCTGCTGCCCATGTCCGTTTTTGATCAATTCCGTGGTTTGTTCTCGTCCGATATGGCCATCGACCTCGGGACCGCGAACACCTTGGTTTATGTCAAAGGCAAGGGCATCGTCCTGTCCGAACCGTCGGTTGTCGCCTATCACGTCAAGGATGGCGTCAAAAAGGTGCTGGCCGTGGGGGAAGACGCAAAGCTGATGCTGGGCCGGACCCCCGGCAGCATCGAAGCGATCCGCCCCATGCGCGAGGGCGTGATTGCCGACTTTGACACCGCCGAAGAGATGATCAAGCATTTCATCCGCAAGGTGCACAAACGGTCGACCTTCTCGAAGCCCAAGATCATCGTCTGCGTGCCGCATGGGGCGACGCCCGTTGAAAAACGCGCGATCCGCCAGTCGGTGCTGTCTGCGGGCGCACGCCGCGCCGGCCTGATTGCCGAACCGATTGCGGCAGCCATCGGGGCGGGCATGCCGATCACCGATCCGACCGGGAACATGGTCGTTGATATAGGTGGTGGTACAACCGAGGTCGCGGTGCTGTCCTTGGGCGATATCGTCTATGCGCGCTCTGTCCGTGTGGGCGGCGACCGTATGGACGAGGCGATCATCAGCTACCTGCGGCGCCAGCAGAACCTGCTGATCGGTGAAACAACGGCCGAGCGGGTAAAAACCTCTATCGGGACCGCACGGATGCCCGACGACGGGCGCGGCACATCGATGCAGATCCGCGGGCGCGACCTGCTGAATGGTGTCCCCAAAGAGATCGAAGTGACCCAGGCGCAGATCGCCGAAGCGCTGGCCGAGCCTGTGCAGCAAATCTGCGAGGCGGTGATGACCGCGCTGGAAACCACCCCGCCCGATCTGGCGGCTGACATCGTGGACCGTGGCGTCATGCTGACCGGTGGCGGGGCCTTGCTGGGGGATCTGGATCTGGCGCTGCGCGAACAGACCGGGCTGGCCATTTCCGTGGCGGATGAACCGTTGAACTGCGTGGCCTTGGGCACCGGCAAAGCGCTGGAGTATGAAAAGCAGCTGCGCCACGCCATCGACTACGACAGCTAATCAGCGCAGCTATAACAGCCCGCGATGCGGCAGGACGGCGCTGCCCTCGCGGTGGGAAACGTATAACGCATGGCCATCGACCGATCCTCTTCGAACGATTTTGGGCGCCCGCTGCGCCGCTTGCTGCTGGCTGTCATCGTGCTGGTCCTGGCGGGCATCTTTCTGCTGTGGCGGATCGACAGCCCGCGTGTTGAACGGTTTCGCGCGCAGATCACCGACCGGATCGTCCCCAATCTGGATTGGGCGATGACCCCTGTTACCGGCACGGTGAACCTGTTTCGCGATTTCCAAAGCTATCAACGTCTGACCGTGCAGAACCAGGAACTGCGGTCCGAGCTGCGCAAGATGCAGACCTGGAAAGAGGCGGCACTGCAGCTTGAACAGGAAAACGCCCGTTTGCTGGACCTGAACAAGGTGCGGCTTGATCCGCGTTTGACCCATATCACCGGTGTGGTGCAGGCGGACTCCGGTTCGCCCTTCCGCCAATCGGTGTTGCTGAACGTCGGGGCCCGTGACGGCATTGTCGATGGCTGGGCCACGGTGGACGGCATCGGGCTGGTAGGGCGTATTTCCGGCGTGGGCGAAAACACCGCGCGCGTCATTCTGGTGACCGATACCTCTAGCCGCATACCGGCGGTGATCCAGCCGTCGGGGCAGCGGGCGATTATTGCGGGCGACAACTCCGCCGCGCCGCCGATTGATTTCCTTGAGAACCCCGACCTCGTGCGTCCCGGCGATCGGGTAAGCAGCTCTGGCGATGGCGGCGTGTTTCCCGCGGGTATCCTGATCGGTCAGGTCGCCGCCGACCCTGGCGGGCGGTTGCGCGTGCGTCTTGCGGCGGATTTCGAGCGGCTCGAATTCCTGCGCGTGCTGCGCCACCACGGCTCCGAAAAAGTGAACGAGGATGCAGCCGTGGTGCGGGATGACGCCACGGGCATGATCGCGCCCCTGCCCCTTGATCCTGCGACCGAATGATGGACGAGCTGTCGCCCCTGCGATTGTGGCTGATGCGCGCGGCGTTTCTGGCACTGACGCTGGTCCTGCTGTTTTTCCATCTGCTGCCGCTTGATACCCAGCCGATCGCGCTGTTCGCGCCCGAGCTGTCGCCCCCACTGGCCACCATCGACCCAGCAGAGGCGCGTCTGCGTGCCCTGCTGGACCAAGGCAGCGACCGCATCTGGATCGCCCCGGACCTGCTGATCGCCTTTGCGCTGGCGTGGTCTGTGCGGCGGCCCGACTATGTCCCCGCCCTGCTGCTCGCCGTCGCGTTCCTGCTGACGGACCTGTTGCTGCAACGCCCGCCCGGCCTCTGGGCGCTGCTGGCGTTGCTGGCATGCGAGAATATGAAAACCCGTGGCCGCACCCTGCGCGACAGCACCTTTGGCGCGGAATGGCTGGCGGTCTCCGTATGGCTGATCGCTATTTTGATGCTGAACCGGATCGTGCTATCGTTGCTGCTGGTCCCACCGCCACAATGGTCGCTGAGCCTGTTTGAACTGGCTGTCACGATCCTGACCTATCCGGCTGTGGTGTTTGTGACCCATGCGCTGATGGGCGTGCGCAAATCCGCCCCCGGCGATCTGGACAGTATGGGCAACCGCTCATGAGGAGACCAAGATGAGACGCAGCAGGGCCGATAGCGACGCCAGCCACTCCAAGCTCAGCCGCCGCGCTGTTTTGCTGGGCAGCGCGCAGCTGCTGTTCATGGGCGGTCTGGCCGCGCGGATGAATTACTTGCAGGTCGATCAGGCTGACCAGTTCCGCCTGCTGGCCGAAGAGAACCGGATCAACATCCGGTTGATTCCGCCTGCACGAGGCGAAATCTTTGACCGCAACGGCGTGCGGTTGGCACAAAACGTGCCGTCCTACCGGATTGTGATCGTGCGCGAGGATGCCGATGATGTGGATGCGGTGATGGACCGGCTGGGCAAGGTCATCGACCTTGATCCCGAAATGCGCGACCGCGCGATGGCCGAGATTAAACGCTCCGCCCCGTTCCTGCCGGTGACTGTCGCCGATGATGTGACATGGGACGAGGTAAGCCGCGTGTCGGTCAACGCCCCCGCCCTGCCCGGTGTTAGCCCCGAGGTCGGCCTGACCCGTGTCTATCCGCGCGGGTCGGACTTTGCGCATATTGTCGGCCGTGTAGGCCGCGTCAGCCAAGCCGATCTGGATGCGCTGGAAAACCCCGACGCGGTGCTGCGCATCCCCCGGTTCCAGATCGGCAAGATCAACGTAGAGGCCCGACAGGAATCCCTATTGCGCGGCTCTGCCGGCACCAAACAGGTCGAGGTCAACGCCACCGGCCGTGTGATGCGCGAACTGGCCCGCCGCGAAGGGCAATCGGGGGCGGACCTGCAGCTTACCATCGATTCCAAACTGCAGAACTTTGTGCAGGCCCGTCTGGGCAACGAAAGCGCCGCCGTCGTGATCATGGATTGCGAGAACGGCGATCTGGTCGCCAATGCGTCTTCGCCCAGCTACGACCCGAACCTGTTCATCGGGGGGATATCCTCGGCCGATTATAACCCGCTGCTGCAATCGGAATACCGCCCGCTGGTCAACAAGACCGTGCAGGGCACCTACCCGCCCGGATCGACCTACAAGATGGTCGTGGCCCTGGCCGCCCTCGAAGAGGGCATCGTCGGCCCCGAAGAAACCGTCTATTGCCCCGGCCACCTGGAGGTCGGTGGTCGCCGTTTCCACTGCTGGAAACGCGCAGGTCACGGCTGGATCGACCTTGAGAACTCGCTCAAGCAATCCTGCGACGTCTATTACTATGATCTGGCGATGAAAGTCGGGATCGAGAAAATCTCGGCCATGGCAAACCGCTTTGGACTCGGCTGGAAACACGACCTGCCGCTGTCCTCGGTCGCCGCCGGTCTTGCCCCCACGAAAGAGTGGAAGCAAGCGACCAAGGGCGATTCATGGGTGATCGGCGACACGGTTAATGCCTCTATCGGGCAAGGCTTCACCCTCAGTTCGCCGCTGCAGCTGGCGGTGATGACCGCGCGGATCGCCACCAACCGCGCCGTGGTCCCACGGCTGATCAAATCCATCGACGGTGTCGAACAACCCAGCGGCGCGGGCGAGCCATTGGGCATGAACGAGAACAACATGCGGCAGGTGCGCAAGGGCATGTATTCGGTGGTGAACGACCGACGCGGCACCGGCTACCGGTCGCGCGTCATCGCCGAGGATGTGCGCATGGCCGGCAAAAGCGGCACCAGTCAGGTGCGCAACATCACCGCGGCCGAACGCGCGCGCGGGGTCAGCCGCAACGAGGACCTGCCCTGGGAACGCCGCGACCACGCGCTGTTTGTCGCCTTCGCCCCCTATGACAAGCCACGCTATGCGGTATCGGTGCTGGTGGAACACGGCGGCGGCGGATCGACCGCAGCGGCCCCCATCGCCCGCGATGTCATACTGCAAGCGATCTATGGCGGCGAACCGCCGCTAGAGGCCTACCCCACCGCCGACCGCGGCCGCATCGCCGAGCAGCAAAAAGCCCTGCGCGCGATCCAGCCCCAAGCGGACTTCAGCGGGAAAGACCAAGCATGAGCTACCTTGAATATACGGTCAAACATGTCCCCACGGGATTTGCCAAAATCCTGCACCTGAACTGGCCGCTGACCATCCTGCTGGCCGCTGTTTCGGGGGTGGGGTTCCTGATGCTCTACTCCGTGGCCGGTGGCAGCTTTACCCCCTGGGCCGAACCGCAGATGAAACGCTTTGCACTTGGCATCGCGCTGATGATCGCCGCGGGGATGGTGCCGATCTGGCTTTGGCGAAACCTCGCAGGCGTGGCCTATTTCGGGACCGTGATCCTGCTGATCGGGGTAGAGCTTTTCGGCGCTGTCGGTATGGGCGCGCAGCGCTGGATCGAGCTCGGATCGTTTCGCCTGCAACCCTCCGAGCTGATGAAGATCACGCTGGTGATGATGCTGGCCGCCTATTACGACTGGCTCCCGCCCAAGAAAACCTCGCGCCCGCTTTGGGTGTTGCTGCCGGTGCTGCTGATCCTGATCCCCACGGCACTGGTGCTGAAACAGCCCGACCTGGGCACCGCGATCCTGCTGATGGCAGCGGGCGGCGGGCTGATGTTTCTGGCCGGTGTGCACTGGGGCTATTTCGCCGTGGTCATCACCGGAGCCGTCGGACTGGTGACGGCAGTGTTCCAGTCACGCGGCACGCCGTGGCAGCTGATCAAGGATTACCAGTTCCGGCGCATCGACACGTTTATCGATCCCAGCACCGACCCGTTGGGCGCAGGGTATCACATCACGCAATCCAAGATCGCGCTCGGCTCCGGCGGTTGGACGGGGCGCGGGTTCATGCAAGGCACCCAGTCGCGTCTGAACTTCCTGCCGGAGAAACACACCGACTTTATCTTTACCACCCTGGCCGAGGAGTTCGGCTTTGTCGGCGGGTTCTCCCTGCTGGGTCTCTATGCGCTAATCATCGTCTTCTGCGTCGCAGCGGCACTGATCAACAAGGACCGTTTCTCGTCACTGCTGACCCTTGGCATCGCGCTGAACTTCTTTTTGTTCTTCGCGGTGAACATGTCGATGGTGATGGGGCTTGCGCCCGTTGTCGGTGTGCCATTGCCGCTGGTCAGCTACGGCGGGTCGGCGATGCTGGTGTTGCTGCTGGCTTTTGGCCTTGTACAATCGGCCCATGTCCACCGCCCCAGATAGGAAGCCCATGCCCCTCAATATCCTTTTCGCCGCGCGCCCCGAACGCTGGGTGACGTATGAAACGCCTCTGCGCCAAGCACTTGATGCCGCGGGGATTACGGCCAATCTATCGACGGATATCACCCCGCAGGACGTGGACTACATCGTCTATGCCCCCAACAGCCCCTTGCAGGATTTCACCCCCTACACGCGGGCCAAGGCGGTGCTGAACCTCTGGGCGGGGGTGGAAAACATCACCAATAACGAGACGCTGAAGATCCCTTTAGCGCGGATGGTGGACCCGGGGCTGACCAAGGGGATGGTGGAATGGGTCACGGGCCATGTGATGCGCTATCATCTGGGGCTGGACACGGACATTCGCAAAACGGACACCGATTGGACCCCGCGCACCCCGCCGCTGGCACAGGAACGACAGGTCACCATTCTGGGTCTGGGGGCCTTGGGCGCGGCGGTGGCGGAAACGCTGGTCTATCTGGGCTTCAACGTCACCGGTTGGTCGCGCAGTCCCAAGGACATCGCGGGCGTCACCTGCCTGCATGGGGACGCCGGGCGCGCAGATGCCCTGCGCCGTGCCGAGATCGCGGTGCTGCTGCTGCCCAACACGCCCGATACCGAAAACACGCTGAATGCCGAGACGCTGGCGCAAATGCCCGCTGGTGCCTGTATCATCAACCCCGGCCGCGGCGCGCTGATCGATGACGACGCGCTGCTGGCAGCGCTCGACAGCGGCCAGATCGCCCATGCTACGCTGGATGTGTTCCGTGTCGAGCCCCTGCCCGCAGACCACCCCTATTGGGCGCATCCCAAGGTCACCGTCACGCCCCACATCGCCGCTGAAACCCGCGCGACAACCGCTGCACAGGCCATCGTCGAAAACATCCGCCGCGGCGAAGCAGGTGAGGAGTTCCTGCATCTGGTGGATCGCGCCAAAGGCTACTGACCCGCCCCGTATCGAGGGCGGGATTAGAGTTTATTTGGCAAAATGAAGCTGTAGCCGCGTGCCCCTTCATTTTGCCTCTTAAACTCTCGCCGAAGGCAGGCCAGCCGCGGGCGTTCAGCCCGCTGTCAGGCCGCGCCCCTTCAACAAAGCCTCTACCCCCGGCAACCGGCCAAGGAACGCCTTGTACAGTTCTGCCGCGTCCTGACTGCCGCCGGTGGATAGGATGTGCTGCTCTAGCGCGGCGGCGCGGTCGGGATCAAAGGCGCTGCCGGCCTCTTCGAAGGCGGCGAAGGCGTCTGCGTCCATCACCTCGGACCACATGTAACTGTAGTAGCCGCTGGAATAGCCGTCGCCGGAAAAGACATGGGCAAACTGCGGCGTGGCGTGGCGCATGGTGATTGCGGGTGGCATGCCCAGATCGGCCAGCACCTGCGCCTGTTTCTCCATCGGATCGGCAGGCGCCGCACCGTCGTGGAATTCGAGGTCGACCAGCGCAGAGGCGACATATTCGACCGTGGCGAACCCCATGTCGAAATTCGCGGCCCCCAGCACCTTTTCCAGCATCTCGGGCGGCATGGGGTCGCCTGTTTTGGCGTGGGTGGCAAATTGGCTGAGCACGTCGGGCACTTCGAGCCAATGTTCGAACAACTGGCTGGGCAGTTCGACAAAATCACGCGCGACCGATGTGCCGCTCACGGATTCGTAGGTCACATCCGACAGCATCTGGTGCAGCGCATGGCCAAATTCATGAAACAGCGTGCGCGCATCGTCATAGGACAGTAGCGCGGGCGCGGCTTTGGCAAAGTTGCACACGTTGATCACGATGGGCGACTGCACGTCGGGGAATTTCGCCTGAGACCGCATGGCGCTGCACCACGCGCCCGACCGTTTCGATCCGCGTGCAAAGTAGTCACCGATGAACACCGCCACATGTTCGCCGTTGCGGGTCACTTCCCACGCGCGACAATCGGGGTGATAGAGCGGCACGTCGAGGCGCTTGAATTCGAGAGCGAACAATCGCGTGGCGCAGTCGAAGGCCGCGTCTATCATCCGGTCCAGCTGGAAGTACGGTTTCAACGCGGCTTCATCCAGATCATGCTCTGCCACGCGCCGTTTCTGTGCATAGTAGCGCCAGTCCCACGGGGCCAGATCGGCGTTCACGCCATCGTCGTGCATCATACGGGTCAGCACCTCGGCGTCCGCCTGCGCTTGGCGTTTTGCCGGGGTCCAGACATCCATCAGCAGCTGGCGCACCGATTTGGGTGTTTTCGCCATCTCTGTTTCCAGCTTGTAGGCAGCGAAATTGTCATAGCCCAGAAGCTTGGCCCGTTCCTCGCGCAGGGAGAGGATCTCGGCAGCGATGGCGCGGTTATCGGTTTCGCCGCCATTGGCCCCACGGGACTGCCAGGCCAGAAACGCCTTTTCTCGCAGATCGCGGCGCGGCGAGAATTGCAGGAACGGTGTGATCAAAGACCGCGATAGGGTGATGACCGGCGCGCCTGCCTCTTTCTCCTCGCCTGCCGCGCGGGCGGCATCGGTGACAAAGTCGGGCAGCCCCTCCAGATCGGATTCCTCCAGCGGCATGAACCAGCTACGTTCATCCGCCAGCAGGTTCTGGGTGAATTGTGTCCCCAGCACCGCCAGCCGGTTCTTGATCTCTTTCATCCGCGCATCATCCGCACCGTCCAGCGCCGCGCCTGCGCGCACAAAGCCGCGGTGGGTCAGCATCAGCACCCGCGCCTGTTCGGGCGTCAGATCAAAGCTGTCGCGGTTTTCCCAGACGGAGGCCACGCGCGCAAACAGCGCCTTGTTGCTTGAGATGTCAGAGAAATGCGCAGACAGCAGCGGCGAGAATTTGCGCTGCAGGTCTTCGCGCGTGTGGTTGCTATCGGCCCCTGCGACGGTGAAGAACACGCCCAACACGCGGTCCAGCTGGCTGCCTGCTTCCTCGAGCGCCTCGATCGTGTTGGAAAACGTCGGATCATATTCGCAGTCGGCAATGGCGTCGATCTCCATCCGGTGCGTCTGCAGGGCCTCGTCCAGCGCAGGGGCGAAATCATCGTCGGAAATCTTGTCGAAAGGGGCGATCTGAAACGGGGTGTCCCAATCCTGTAGCAAAGGGTTTGTCATGGCGGTCTCCTTTACGGATCAAGCTATGCACTGCGGCGGGGCAATACAATCGCAATACCCGCGCACCAAGCCACCATGTCGGGTCGACTATTCGCCCGCGTTCCCGCAGATCGGACAGTCATCGCGTTTGGAGACGCCGATCACGCGGTTCTCGCCGTAGAGCGCATCATACATCAGCATTTGCCCACGCAGGGGCGCACCGGCCCCGGTGATGAGCTTGATCGCCTCGGACGCCATCATCGCGCCGATCACGCCGGGCAACGGGCCGATCACCCCGGCCTGCGCACAGCTGGGAGCAAGATGGGCCGCCGGGGCCTGCGGGAAAATGCACTGGTAGCACGGCGCGCCCTTGGAGGGGTCAAAGATGCTCAGCTGCCCTTCCCATTGCGACAGCGCCCCCGAGATCAGCGGCAAACCGGCCGCGACACAGGTGCGGTTCACCAGATAGCGCGTATCGAAATTATCCGTCCCGTCCAGCACCAGATCGTAGTCGGCGAAAAGCTCTGCCGCGATGTCTTCGGTCAGGCGGCGGTGATAGGGGCGCACGGTGACAAAAGGGTTCTGCGCCTCCATCTCGGCCTGCGCTGAAAAGACCTTGGGCGTGCCGATGGCGCTGTCCTTGTGGATCACCTGCCGTTGCAGATTGGCATTCTCGACCACGTCGTCATCGATCACACCAATCGTGCCGACACCGGCCGCCGTCAGATATTGCAGCACCGGCGCGCCAAGCCCACCCGCGCCAATGACCAGAACCCGCGCCTGCTTTAGCGCCTTCTGCCCCGGTCCGCCGACCTCGCGCAGCACGATGTGGCGGGCATAGCGGTTCAGCTCCGTTTCGGAGAATGTGCCGGTTTGCGCGGCGGGCGTGGGTGCGGCCACCGGTTCGGCGCGGGCGCGCAGGCGGTTCAACACCCAGCTATAGCCAAAGATCAGCAGCAGAAATCCCGTCAGCAGCAGCCATGGTGCTGCCGAGCCACCAGTCGCCACGCGCAAGGGGTGCGCTTGGGGCAGCAAGAGGTTCAACCCGATCACCAGACCAAACAGCATCCCCAACACCACGACGCGTCGTTCGCGCGGCTGGCCGAACGCGGCTCCCGCGCCCCAGATCAACGCGGCCAGTCCCAGCACCAACAGCATCAGACGCCTCCGCCTGTGACATGGGGATATGGTTGCATGAATGATTGGCGCATAAGGCCCCCGCTTTGTTTCCGGGTGTTCAGACCCTAAAGCGGCAACCTAAGCATTTTTCCGCCGACACCAACCCCAAAGCTACGCCCCGCCCGCCAGAGCGCCCCAAGCGTCGCGCCGCTGCATCAGGTCAAAAGACGCGCTGCCCTTCGACCCATGTTTCGCGCAGGATCGGCAAGCCGTCGAACCGCGCAAACCTGATCACATCGCCGCGTGCGCCGACCTCTATCGTGCCGCGGTCCGTTAGCCCGACGCTTTGTGCGGGCGCGTGGGTGACCGTCGCGAGCCCGCGCGCCAGATCCCCCCACAGATCCCCCAGTTGCAATGCCGCGATCAGCAAGCCCGCGGGTACGTAGTCGGACGACAGGATATCCAGCCGGTCCGCCTTCGCCAGATCAAGGGCGGCCACATTGCCCGAATGCGACCCGCCGCGAATGACGTTGGGCGCGCCCATGATGGTCGCGATCCCATTGGCATGACAGCTATGCGCCGCCTCGATCGTGGTGGGAAACTCGGCAAGCCGGACGCCGTAGCGGTGGCTCGTCTCGACCTGCTCTGCGGTGGTGTCGTCGTGGCTGGCAAGCGCTGCGCCATATCGGGTGGCTGCCGCAACGGTCGCGGCCTCGTGGGTTTTGCCATATCGATTTTGCACGTCATATAGATAGTCCACATGACGCTGGAAGGCGGCGGCATCAAAGCTGTGTTTGCCGCGCACATAGGCCTCGAATTTCGACAGATCGCGAAACTGACGCTGACCCGGCGTGTGGTCCATCATAGAGACGATGCCAACGCGATCCTCTGGGCCGAATTCGGCCAGCTCTTCGGCCAGCGTTTCCGAACAGATCTCGGCCCGCAGGTGGATGTGGTGGCTGATCCGCAGGGCTCCGGCGGCGCGCATCGTCAGAATGGTATCGACCATGCCGCGCGCATATCTCTGGTACTGGTGCTCGGCCGAGATCATCGACCCGACGCGGATCGCATCGAACACGGTGGTGATGCCGGTGCCCGCCAGTTCACGGTCATGGGCGAGGATGGCCGCGCGGTGCGGCCAGTCGACCTTGGGGCGCGGCGACATATGCCGTTCCAGATTATCCGTGTGCAGTTCGACCAGACCGGGCGCGATGTAGTCGCCCTGCATGTCCTGCGCGCCTTTGGGCACGGCGGTGCCGAAATCGATGTCGGTGATTACCCCATCTGCGATGCGGAGCGTTCCGGTTTCGACGCGATCACGCAGGATCAGGCGGGCATTGGCGAAAATTGTCTCTTGGGTCATGGCATCATCTTCTGATTGGACTGGCCAGCGTCGCAGGCTGTCTGGGAAAGGTGCTGGCGTATCGTGGCAATGGTCTGCGCCAAGGGGCCGCTGTTGTCGATCACCTGATGGGGAATACCGAGGGGCATGGCGAAATCCGCACGGGCCAGACGGCGTTTGATCTCGGCGGCGTCCTCGCGGTTGCGCGCCGTCAGACGGGCGGCGAGGATGTCATGATCCGCCCGCAACAAGATCACGCAAAACCGCGCAAAGAGAGCCTGCGCCTGCGGCAGGACGGCCCGTGACAGGTTCACCAGCACATCGCGCCCCTGCGCCACCTCTAGGGCGACGGACTGCGGGATGCCGTAGTGCCAACCATGCGCATGCCAGCTGAGGATAAACGCACCGTCATCCTCTGCCTTTCTGAAGGCACGCTCCGACACGCCGTCGAATGCTTCTCCGCCAAGGGTTGCGGGCCGCGAGATCACGCGCCGCGCAAGGCAAAGCGACGGGTCCGCCGCGGCCAGCCCCTCCATCACGCTGTCTTTCCCCACACCAGAAGGCCCGACGACTGCAATGAACCGCCCCGTCATGCGGCCAGCCCCGGGGTGAACCGGGTCACGTCAAACTGCCGGTCGCAAATTTCGTCGCGCGCGGCGTGGTCGTGAAAAATCCCGATGATGGCAGCGCCACGCGCCTTCGCCTCGGCGATCATCTTTAGCACGGTGGCGCGGTTCACCGGATCAAGGCTGGCGGTCGGTTCATCCAGCAAAAGCGCGGGATAGGGATAGGCAAAACCGCGCGCGATATTGACGCGCTGCTGCTCTCCGCCCGAGAAGGTCGTGGGGCTCAGCTGCCACAGACGTTCGGGTATATTCAGTCTCTGCAAAAGGGTTTTCGCCTGCGCTTCGGCACTGGCGCGGTCCGATCCGGTGGCCATCAGCGGCTCTGCCACCACGTCCAGCGTCGATACCCGTGGCACAACCCGCAGGAACTGGCTGACATAGCCCAATGTGGTGCGGCGCAGCTGGATCACCTGCCTTGGTGCCGCGGTCACGACATCCAGATCGCCCACCATAATGCGCCCCGACTGGGTCAGGTAATTGCCGTAAATCATCCGCATCAGGGTCGATTTACCTGCGCCCGAGGCGCCCACCAAAGCAATACACTCCCCCTGTGCCACCGACAGCGACGCCCCCGCCATAACAGAGATTTCGGCAGCTCCCTGATTGTGCAACACAAAAGATTTCGACACGTTTTCAACAGTAATCATCGGGTTCATACCTGTAGGACAGAGGAAACAAGAAGCTGCGTATAGGCATGCTGCGGATCGTCGAGCACCTGATCGGTCAGCCCGCTTTCGATCACACGGCCGTCTTTCATGACCATCAGCCGGTCGGCCAGCAAACGCACCACAGCCAGATCGTGGGTAACGATTATGGCGCTCAGCCCCATCTCGCGCACGAGCCCCCGCAGCAGGTCCAGCAACCGCGCCTGCACGCTGACATCCAGACCGCCGGTGGGTTCATCCATGAACACCAATCGCGGGCCCGTCACCAGATTGCGCGCGATCTGCAAGCGCTGTTGCATACCGCCAGAGAACGCCGTGGGCCGGTCATCAATCCGGTCGGCGCTGATCTCGACACGGCCTAGCCAGTCGATCGCCTTGTCGCGGATGTCGCCATAATGGCGTGCGTTCACGGCCATCAGCCGCTCGCCCACATTGCCGCCTGCGCTGACATTCATGCGCAAGCCGTCGCGGGCGTGCTGATGCACAAAGGCCCAGTCGGTGCGCGACAACATGCGGCGTTCAGGCTCGCTCATCATGACCGTGTCGCGCAAGCCCTCGGCGCGGGTGTCGAAACGGACGGCCCCGGCGTCGGGCTGCAAATGCCCTGCCAAACAGTTCAGAAGCGTCGACTTGCCCGACCCGCTTTCCCCGACGATGCCCATCACCTCGCCCGGATAAAGATCAAACGACACGTCGGTGCAGCCGATCCGTGCGCCGTACATCTTGGCGATGCCTTTTACTTGCAACAAAGGCGTCATGCCGCGTCCTCCGCCAACGGAGCGCCCTGCGCACCCAGATGCCCCGCCGCACGTCGCGCACCGCAGTAATCCGTATCCGAACACATGAACATCCGCCCGCCGGCGTCATCCATGATTAGCTCGTCCAGATAGCTGTCCGTCGCGCCGCAGAGATCACAGGCATGATCCGCCTTGGTCGGCTCGAACGGATAATCGTCGAAGTCCAGACTAACCACCTGCGTATAGGGCGGCACCGCATAGATGCGCTGTTCGCGGCCTGCGCCGAACAGCTGGATTCCCGCCATCTCGAGCTTGGGGTTATCGAACTTGGGGATCGGGGACGGATCCATGACATAGCGCCCCTCGACCTTGACCGGATAGGCATAGGCCGTGGCAATCGCGCCATGCTGGCTGATGTCTTCGTAAAGTTTCACGTGCATCAATCCGTATTCCTCAAGGCTGTGCATCTTGCGTGTCTCGACCTCTGACGGTTCAAGAAACCGCAGGGGTTCGGGGATCGGCACTTGATAGACAAGGATCTGGTCTTGGCGCAGGGGTGTTTCGGGGATGCGGTGACGGGTCTGGATAACGCTGGCCTTTGTGGTGGCCTCGGTCACGGCAACGCCCGCCGTTTTCTCGAAAAACCGCCTGATAGAGACGGCATTGGTCGTGTCATCCGCCCCCTGATCGATCACCTTGAAGCGATCCTCGGGCGTCAGTACCGCTGCCGAAACCTGCACACCGCCCGTGCCCCAGCCATAAGGCATCGGCATCTCGCGGCTGGCAAAAGGCACCTGATACCCAGGTATCGCCAAACCTTTCAGAATCGCGCGGCGGATCATGCGTTTGGTCTGCTCGTCCAGATAGGCGAAGTTATAGTCGCTCATGACGCCACCCCTTCCTTCATTTTGCCTTTTAAACTCCCCCCGGAGGGGCCCTCCCCCTCGGACTGTCCCGCCGCTTGTTCTGATGCCTGCTCTGATGCCTGTGCCTCGCGGCGCAGTTTGCGGATCAGCTCCAGTTCGGATTGGAAGTCGACGTAGTGAGGCAGTTTGATATGCTCCAGAAACCCCGTCGCCTGGATGTTGTCGGCGTGATACAGCACGAATTCCTCGTCCTGCGCGGGGGCACCTAGGTTATCCTCTCCCAGTTCTTTCCAGCGCAGCGCGCGGTCGACCAGCGCCATTGATATCGCCTTGCGTTCAGTCATCCCAAAGACCAGCCCGTAGCCGCGCGTGAATTGCGGCGGTTCGGTTTTAGAGCCTTTGAACTGGTTGACGGTTTCGCATTCGGTCAGGGTGATCTCGCCGATGTCGATGGCAAAGCCGAGCTCGGGGATATCCATCTCGACCGCGACCGCACCGATGCGCAGCTCTGCTACAAAGGCGTGGTTGCGCGCATAGCCCCGTTGGGTGGAATAGGCCATGCCAAGGATAAACCCCTCATCCCCCCGTGTTAGAGCCTGCAAACGCAAGGCACGGCTCGCCGGAAGCTCCAGCGGGCTGCGGGTCAGATCGTCCGGTGTGTCCGCCCCAGCGGGTTCCGACTGGATCAGATCCTCGCGATCAAGGAACCCCATGATATGCGGCGTTTCGCCTGCATTAGGCTCTGTTTGCGGCATCTCGCCAAACTCGCCATCGGCGGCGAGTTTGAAGTCCAGCAGACGGTGGGTGTAGTCAAATGTTGGCCCCAGCACTTGCCCACCGGGTGCATCCTTGAACGTTGCAGACACGCGGCGGTCGCAGGCCATGGTGGCCGTATCCACGGGGTTAGAGCCGCCAAAACGCGGCAGCGTGGTGCGGTAGGCGCGGATCAGAAATATCGCCTCTATCAGATCGCCGCGCGATTGTTTGATCGCCAGCGCGGCAAGGTCGGGATCATAAAGCGACCCTTCCGCCATCACCCGATTGACGGCGAGCGTCATCTGCTCGCGGATCTGGTCTACCCCCAGTTCCGCCACATCACGGTCCCCGCGCCGTTCCTCGGCCAGCCAGGTATGGGCGTTGTCGATGGCGCGTTCGCCCCCTTTGACTGCAACATACATCAGCGAACCCTCGTCGTGCGTGGCAGCGCGGCAAGCCGGTCACCGCAGGTGAAAATGAAATCCAGCCCCAGCGGGAACAGCGCGGCGTTGCGCTGGAACGCGGCAGTATCCGGCAGCGACAGGTTGGCGGTATCCTTGATCCCGGGACCGCTTAGGGTCGCACCCAGAGACGTGAGGTCAGGCATCTCGACAACCACCGTCGCTGACCGGTCGGGATATTCGGCGGTGCCGATGGCAAATTCGCAGAGCGGAAGATCATCCCACGCCCCGACGGCAAACATCGCCTGTGCGGGCGGCACAAAGGGCGCGCCGGTCTGAAAGGTGATCCAATCGCGCACATCTTGGGTGTCACAAGAGGTGCCGAGATAGATTGGCGTATCGGGATCACACAGCGTCAGGATCGCGGTGCCGGCGGCCGCGCCAAGCGGGGCGGGCGGCGTGGCCCCTGAGACGTCACAGATCGTGCCGGGGCGAGCCATCGCAGTCATCAGCCCGCGAAAGGCGCGGGCGGCGTCGATCGGGGCGTCGGTAAAGCCGCCCTCCAAAGCGTGTGTCTGCATCAGTCTTCCCCTCGTACCATCGTAAAGAAATCCACCTTGGTCGCCGCCGCCTTGGCCGCGCGGGTGGCCTTGGCCGTGTCGCGCCCCTTGCGCAGGGGGGCGAGGATCGCGGCCTCTACCTGCGCCGCCGCGTCGGTTTGCATCAGCGCGTCAATCAGCGCCGTCTGCAGCGCGTGGTCCTTGCTGCGGCCCTGCACATAGCCGTGGCCCACCGTACCGCAGCCCAGTTTGACAGACGCACGGGTGACGGACATTTCGCCAAGGTTGAACGCGGCCCCCACGGCCCCTGCCCGCCCGCGCACCATCACGCCGCCGATTTCCGGTGCGCGTAGAATGCTGTGGTCTGGGTTGGTGCCATAGGCGGCCCAAAGGCGCGCGACCTCGGTAGCAGGGGATTTAGCGAGCAGCCCCAACCACGCCTTACGAGGCGCGTTGGGGTCGATTTCTGAGTTCATCATATTCATCTAGACACCTTTTCGAGTTGTCTATACAACTAGACAAATACTACCTGTGACGCCGACCAGCGCCAAGCCCTCCTTTTGCGAAATATTTGTGACATGCCCCAACGCACCCCGATCTGGACCGCCATCGCCCATAGTCTGCGCAGCGACATCGCAGCGGGTGTCTATGGCCCCGACGACAAGCTGCCGACCGAAAGCGCGCTGGCCGCGCGGTTCGGGGTGAACCGGCACACGGTGCGGCACGCGATCAAGGCGCTGACGGACGAAGGGCTGGTGTTGCCGCGGCGCGGTGCGGGGGTGTTCGTGACCTCGACCCCCACCGATTACCCGATTGGCCGCCGCGTGCGGTTTCACCAGAACCTGTCGGCGCAGGGGCGGATGCCAAGCAAGGAGTTCCTGACGTTGGAAACCCGCACCGCGCGCCCCGAAGAAAGCGACGCACTTGCGCTGGCGCAGAACGCACAGGTGCAGGTCTGCGAGGGGCTGTCCTTTGCCGACGGTCAGGTGATCGCGCTGTTTCGCAGCGTCTTCTCTGCCGCGCGCTTCCCCGACATGCTGGCGCATCTTGAACAGGCGCAATCCGTAACGGCGGCGCTGCGGCTCGGGGGCGTGACGGATTATACCCGTGCCTCGACCCGCATCAACGCCAAGCTCGCCAGCGCCACCCAAGCGCTGCATCTGCGCGTGGCCGAGGGCGCACCGATCTTGCGCACGATCAACCTGAATGTGGATGATCAAGGGCAACCGCTGGAATACGGGCGCACGTGGTTCGCAGGGGACAAAGTGACCCTAACACTGGCAGATACCTGAGATCGCGTGGCGTTATTCGTAGCGCTCCAGAAATGCCTCGACTGACAGCGTGCGGAAATCATCCAGCGCGCGGTGCAAGGTGTCATGGGGCCAGTCCCACCACGCCAGCGCCATCATCCGGTCAGCGATGCCCGCGCTGAACCGCGCCCGCAGCGGCACCGCGGGTCAGCGATGCCCGCGCTGAACCGCGCCCGCAGCGGCACCGCGGGAATACCCGCGACGATCATATAGGGGGCGACATCCTTGGTCACGATGGCCCCACCCGCGACAACCGCGCCGTGGCCGATCGTTACCTCTGGCCGGACCTGTGCGCCATTGCCAAGCCATGTGTCATGGCCAAGGGTAACGCGCCGGCTGCGACGGTGTGCGAACCAAGCGTCATCGTCAGCCGCATCGTCAAAGTAGTCGCCCGCGCGGTAGTGAAAGTGATGCAGGCTGGCTTTTTCCATCGGGTGGTCTGTGGCCCCGATCCGCACATAGGCCGCGATGTTCGAGAATTTGCCCACGGTGGTGTTGGCAATGTCGGCGTAGCGGTCACAATAGCTGTAGTCGCCAAGCTGGCTGTGGGCGATCCGCGACCCGCGCCCGACCTCTGTATAGGCTCCGAATGTGGCATCTTTGATCTCGCAGTCGGGGTGGATGAAGGGGCTGTCGGCAGTCAGGCGCGGCATCAGTGACCGCCCTCGTCACCGTTGATCAGCTTGCGGCGCAGCCAGCCCGAGAAACTGTCCATCGCCATGACCATAAGCACGATCAGCACGATATAATAGGTCACCTCTTCCCAGTCCTTTTGGGTAGCAATCGCCTGGGTCAGCAGCAGACCAATACCGCCGCCGGTGATCGCCCCGATGATCGTCGCGGAGCGGGTGTTGGATTCAAGGAAATAGAGGATCTGGCTCAGCAGCACGGGCACGATTTGCGGGATCACCCCAAAGCGGTAGCGTTGCAGCGGCTTGGCCCCGGTAGAGGCGATGCCTTCGATCTGTTTGCCGTCCACATTCTCCAGCGCTTCCGAGAACATCTTGCCGAAAGACCCCGTATCGGTCAGCAGGATCGCCAACGCACCGGTCAGCGGCCCCGGCCCAAAGGCCCGCGACAGGACGATGGTCCAGATCAGCCCGTCGACACCGCGCAGGAAATCGAACATCCGCCGCGCAGCAAAGCGCAAGGATCGCAGCGGGGTAAAGTTCTTGGCCGCAAGGAACCCCAACGGCAGGGCGATGATCGCCGCGCCGAATGTGCCCAGAAAGGCCATCAGCAAGGTCTCGTAGAGCGCCCAGGCCACATCACTGTGCCGCCACATGCGGTTGGTCCAGAAGTCATGAAAAATCGCGCCCGCTTCACCGCTGAACGCGCGGCCCATCAGCGCGACCGGGCCCATCCCGTGATAGGGGCTGTCGAGCGTGAAAAAGAACAGCTCCCACCCGTAGTCGTATTTGAACACCTCGGTCCGGTTGCGGGTGATCGTCAGCCGCCCTGCCTCTGTGTTGATCATCACACGGTTCTTGGACGCGCTGATATAGTCGGGCACATCGCCGGGCGGGAATGTCGCCTGAACGCCGCGCTGCCCCGGCTCGGCCACGATCGTGCCATAGGCTGGGATGTCATAGCTTACCTGCGGGCCGAAGGTCACGATATGCCCGCCCCCCAGATCCGCGACAGGGCGATCCCCCAGTGTGACCCAATCGGGGGCCGTGCCGGCTTCATATGCGCCCTTACGCTCCCCTTCGATCGCGATGGAAAACGCGCCGTCGCGGTTATCCTGCGTGACATGGGTCTTGTAGCTATAGGCATCGGCCACCAGCGTGCGCGCATTACGCACATTGATCCGATCCCCCAGCCCCGCGATATCGAAGGCAAAGAAGATATAGACGAAATAGGCCAGTACCATCACAGGGAACGCCAATGCAGTCATGCGCTTGCGCGAGAAATGGACCATCGTCTGGGTGTGAAGGGCGGTCGCGGTCATAGGGTCACCTTTGCGCTCGGCAGGCCGTGGGTCAGACGGTTACGGAAAACAGAAGAAAGCTGGTCGACGATCACAATCGTCAGGAACAGCAGCAGGAAGATGGCAGCGGCGTCGTCGAACTTGCCCTGCCCCCAGCTCATGGTGTTGCGCAGGTCATAGCCGATACCCCCTGCCCCGACGAAGCCAAGGATCGCAGAGGCGCGGATGTTGATCTCGAACCGCAAGAGCGCATAGCTGATGTAGTTCGGGGCCACCTGCGGGATCACGCCCAGCCACATGCGCTGGCTCCACCCCGCCCCGACAGAGGCAAGCCCCTCTACCGGTTTGAGCGATGCGTTTTCATTCACTTCCGAGAACAATTTGCCTAAGGCACCGATGGTATGCAGCGCGATGGCGATCATCGCAGGCACCGGCCCGCCCCCCAGCAGAAAGATCAGCACCAGCGCGATGACAATCTCGGGGATGGCGCGCAGCAGATCCAAGACGCGGCGCAAAGGGCCCACGAGCCACGGCACCGGAGCCAACCCGCGCGTGACCATCAGCGACAAGAACAGCCCGACCATCGCCCCCAGCAGGGTCGAGGCGGCGGCGATGTTCACCGTCTCGATCAGCGACGGCAGGTATTTCGCCATATAACCGGGCAGCAGGTGCCCGCGTTCTATCGCTTCGCCGATCACATCGGCGGGGAAATCCAGAATATTCGGCAAGCCGTCCCAGAACCCGCCCGCATTGCGGTTGCCTGCGGTGTTAAATCCACCCACCAGCAGCGCCACGAAAAGGATCAGCAGCACCAGATTCATCCAGCGTTTTGATCGGGCCAGTGCCAGATAGTTTTCCTGAATCCCTGCCAGATCAGGGTCGGTTTGCGATGTCGCGGTCATGGGAAGCCCTTACGTAAAAATGCTGGCCCCGATGCGGATCGGAGCCAGCGACAGTGCTTAAATCACTTGGATCAATTCGATTTTGCCTTGCGGGCTTCGATGATCGACACATAGGCGTCATGGGTAATCGGATCGAACCCAAGGCTTTCGCCCGCCGCCACACCATAGGCGCACTCGGGGTCGTTCTCGTGCAGGCTGTCGACCAGCGCGGTCATCTTGTCTTTGACGTCCTGAGGCAGGCTGGTGCGCAGCACGACGGGGCCTTCAGGGATCGGCTTGGAGCGCCAGATTTCCACCAGATCGTTCATATCGACCAGGCCTGCGTCCACGGCCTTGCGCAGCGCGCCGGAGTTGTAGCCGTCTTCCCAGTTGCCCTGACCATCAGCCCAGGTCACGCCTGCATCGATGTCGCCATTGTTGACCGCAACGATGGTCTGCTCGTGACCGCCGGTGAACTTGACCTCGCCAAAATACGCGCCGGACTCCATGGTGATCTCTTCGCCCATCTGGGGGATCTCGATCGACGGGATCAGATAGCCCGAGGTGGAGTTCGGGTCACCGAAACCAAAGACCTTGCCCTTGACGTCTTCTAGCTTGGTGATGCCGCTGTCGGCGCGGGCAAACCCGATGGAGTGGTAGCCGTAGGACCCGTCCACGTTGATTTTCACCAGCACAGGCTCAACCGCTTCGGCGTCTTGCAGATATACCGCGGCATAGGCGGAAGCACCCAACCATGCCATGTCCAGCGTGCCACCCATCAGACCCTGAATAACGCCGTTATAATCGGCAGGCGCGAACAGCTTGGTCGGGACGCCCAAGGCATCCTCGGTCATGGCGCGCATACATTCGTTCGAATTCATCCGGTCCTGCGCGTTCTCGCCGCCCAGAATGCCGATGCGGAATTCGGAAATGGCTTCGGTTTGGGCCACAGCACCCGTTGCAAGGGTGGTCGTCGCCAGAGCAGCAGCAAGTAGTTTGTTCATCGGTCGTCTCTCTTTTTGCAGATAGGCCCCCGAGGATCGGAGGCTGGGGATGAAAAGTTGGTTGGGGTTATTGCGCCGCCACCGTTTCGGGACGGGCGGACAGCGTTTCGATCTGGGTCGATGTCGTCGCTTCGGAAAAGCTGGCATCCGCCCCGTAAATGTCGCGTGCCACACCGGTGGTCAGCTGCGCGGGTGTGCCGTCAAACACGACCCGCCCCTGCCGCATGCCGATCACGCGGTCGCAATAGCGACGCGCGGTGTCCAGCGTGTGCAGGTTCGCGATCACCATGCGCCCATCCTGTTCGTGGATATCCCGCAACGCCTGCATCACCAGCTGCGCGTTCATCGGATCAAGCGAGGCAATGGGTTCATCGGCCAGAATAATCGTGGGGTCCTGCATCAGCGCACGCGCGATGGCGACACGTTGCTGCTGCCCGCCCGACAGGGCCTCGGCGCGTTTGGGAGCGTGCTCGGCAATGCCTAGACGGTCCAGAATATCGATGGCGCGGATGATGTCGTCCTCGGGGTAGAGGTTGAACATCGTCGCCAATGTCGACCGGCGGTTCAACGTGCCATGCAGCACGTTCGATACCACATCCAGACGCGGCACCAGATTGAACTGCTGAAAGATCATCGCGCAATGGGATTGCCAGTCGCGTTTCTCGGCCCCGCGCAGCTTGGTAATGTCGCGCCCGTTGACCAGAATCTCACCCGAACTGGCAGGGGTCAGGCAATTCATCATTCTCAGCAGCGTCGACTTACCGGCACCGGAACTGCCAATGATGCCAATCATCATCGGGCGGTCGACGGAAAAGCTCGCTGCGTGAACGGCTGTATTCGCGCCAAATGTTTTGGTGACGGCTTGAAGCTGAAGCATTCGGTTCCCCTTTTTTCGGGGAACCTAGGGCGGCATTAATTCACATTCGTTTCAGCTTTATGAAAGTTTCACGACAGCGGAACCTTTCGCGATCAGCCCTATTTCAGGCCGGTAGAGCCGAACCCGCCGTCCCCGCGCGTGGTATCGGACAAGGCATCGACCTCGACACAGGCGTATTGTTGAACCTGTGCAATAACAGCCTGCGCGATCCTATCTCCGTGCCGGATAACAAAAGGCGCATCCCCCACATAGTACAGTCCGACCATCACCACGCCGCGGTAGTCGCTATCCACCGTGCCGGGCGCATTGGGGATCAGAAACCCGTGCTTCAACGCCAAGCCCGACCGTGGCCGGATCTGCATCTCTGTCCCGCGCGGCAGCTCGACCGAGAACCCGATAGAGATCAGACTGATCTGCCCTTTCACAAATTCCATAGGCCCGTCTGGCAGAAAGGCCCGCAAATCCATCCCCGCCGCCCCGGCAGTGGTATAGGACGGCAGCGGCAGATCATCATTGCCGCTGACCCGTTTGAATTTGATCTCGCTCATCATCCGCTCCACCGCACGCGCACTTTCCAAATGGTTTTAAATCCTAGCCGAAGGCAAGAAAACTCTAGCGCAACGTCTCTGCAATGCGCGCGGCCAACTGCTGTGCCACCTGATCCTTGCCCATACGCGGCCAGCTTTCGGCACCCGCATCCGTGATCAGGGTCACAGCATTTTCCGCACCGCCCATAATGCCTGTCGCCGGTGAGACATCATTCGCAACGATCCAGTCGCAGCCTTTGCGCAGCCGTTTCGCCGTGGCGTTTTCAACGACGTCATTCGTCTCGGCAGCAAAGCCCACGACCAGCTTGGGCCGCCGCGCACCCGCCGCGCTGACGGCTTTCAGGATATCGGGGTTTTCCGCAAAGCTCAGCACCGGCAGCCCGTCTTTCGATTTCTTGAGCTTGCGAGCACTGGCGCTGGCCATGCGCCAATCCGCCACCGCCGCGGCAAACACGCCTGCGTCGACGGGCAAGGCGGCCTCTACCGCCTCCCGCATCTGCTGCGCCGTTTGCACGCGGATCACCTCTACCCCCTCCGGCGGGGGCACGTCGGCCGGACCGGTGACAAAGATCACCCGGGCACCCAATGCCGCCAGCGCGCGCGCGATCGCTGTGCCCTGCGCGCCCGATGACCGGTTCGCGATATAGCGGACAGGGTCAATCGGCTCGTGCGTAGGGCCGGAGGTCACCAGAATACGTCGGCCCTTTAGCGGACCATCGGCGAGCTGCGCCTCGACCGCCGCGACGATCTCAAGCGGTTCAGACATGCGCCCCGGGCCGAATTCTCCGCAGGCCATATCACCATCATTCGGGCCGACCACATGGATGCCATCACCGCGCAGGGTCGCAAGGTTGCGTTGCGTCGCGGGGTGGTCCCACATGCGCACGTTCATCGCCGGCGCAATCAGCACCGGCGTATCTGTCGCCAACAATAGGGTAGAGGCCAGATCATTCGCCACGCCGCTCGCCATCTTGGCCATCAGATCCGCCGTGGCAGGGGCCACCACAACCAGATCCGCGACGCGGCTGAGCTGGATATGCCCCATCTCGGCCTCGTCGCCCAGATCGAACAAGTCGCGATAAAGCTTCTGCCCCGCCAACGCCGAAACGGACAGCGACGTCACAAACTCTTCGCCCGCGCGGGTCAGCACGGGCGTCACAGTGGCCCCGCGTTCGCGCAGGCGGCGGATCAGATCAAGGGATTTGAAAGCGGCAATGCCGCCCCCGATTATCAGCAGAATATGTTTCCCAGCCAGCATGATCGCCCCCGTCGTCGGTGTTCGTCCCGACCATAGGGGGGCGGTTCATTTTCCGCCAGCCCGTTCCTGCGGCAGAGCGCGCAGACCGCGGGATCATATCTGGGGGCTCACATCAGGAAGTGGCGCACTTCGGAGGATTGTGTCTCAAGCGTTTTGCGCATCTTGCCAAAGGCCGCGGCCTCTAGCTGGCGCACACGCTCTTTCGACAGGCTCAGCTCGGCACCCAGACTTTCAAGCGTCCGCGGCTGGTCGCGCAGCTTGCGTTCCCGCACAATGAATTGTTCGCGTTCGTTCAGGGCCTGCATCGCCGACAAGAGCCAGCTGCGCAGCGTCAGCGTGTCGTGGCTTTCCTCGACACGTTCGGCGGCCTGCGCGCTGTCATCGACCAGCGCGTCGATCCACTCGCGGCCCTCATCCTCTGCCGATTGCGTCGCGTTCAACGAGAAGTCAGAGCCGGACAAACGCCCCTCCATCATCTCGACGTCATGCATCGGCACGCCAATCTCGGTAGAAATCATCTGACGCAGCTGGTGCTTGTCCAGGGTCTCGCCCGCGGCCTGGGCCTCGCGCTCAAGACGTGCCTGTACACGGCGCATGTTGAAGAACAGCGATTTCTGAGAGGACGTAGAGCCGGTGCGCACCATCGACCAGTTGCGCATGACGTGATCCTGAATGCTCGCCTTGATCCACCAGACGGCATAGGTAGAAAAGCGAACCCCGCGGTCGGGGTCGAACTTGTCGGCGGCTTTCATCAGGCCCAATCCGGCCTCTTGGATCAGATCATTCATCGACGCGCCATAGCGCTTGAATTTACCCGCCATCGAGATAGCTAGACGCATGTAAGCAGTGATCAGCCGGTGCAGCGCTTCCTCATCGCGTTCGTCCCGCCAAGCATAGGCAAGCTTTAGCTCTGTCTCCGCATCCAAAAGCTCTGCTTTCATTGCGGTGCGGGTCAAAGAAAATTCACGTGATTGCGCCAGCGTCATGATGTCCATCCCTATTATTGAGGCACATCTGACTGCGCCTTTTCATGTAAACGCGGAAAACCGCCCGTTGGTTCACGCGGAATCAAAAAAGAATCGGCTTTTTTTCCGCGCAGCTTGCTTTGACTTTGTGACAATGACGCTAAATAAATTGCAAACCACTGGGCGAATAAGGCGCGCTGATCATGACAATCTGGCATTGGGTGCGCCACGGCCCGACCCACGAGAAAAACTTTGTCGGATGGCGCGATGTCCCCGCCGATCTGTCCGATCACGCATTGATCGCGCGGCTAAACGCGCATCTCCCGCAAACTGCCATGATGGTATCCTCCGACCTCATCCGCGCTTCTGCCACCGCCGATACGCTGGCCTCTGCCAGCCGCCTGCGCCTGCCCCATGACCGTGACCTGCGCGAGCTTGATTTCGGGCTGTGGGACGGCATGCACGCCCGCGATGTATCGCAAAGCCACCCCGAGCTCAGCCGCGCCTATTGGACCACCCCGGGTGACATCGCCGCCCCCGAAGGCGAAAGCTGGAATGACGCGGCCCGCCGGATCAACGCCGCCGTTGACCGGATCACACAGGCCCATCCGAACACAGATATCATCGCCGTGGCGCATTTCGGCGTGATCCTGACACAGGTCCAACGCGCGCTTGGTGTGGATGCCCATGCCGCGATGGCCCATAAGATCGACAACCTGTCGGTCACGGATATCCACATCACCCCGCAGGGATGGGACATCGGCACGATCAACCATCAAGTCTGACGGCCCCGCCCCTACCTTCATTTTGCCAATTAAACTCAAATCCCGCGCTTCCCACGTTCGTTAACGCTTATTAAACACCCCCGCCCTACCCCTGAGGTATCGCAAGGCATCAGGGGTAGAATGGTCGCACGGGCATATACGCTCGCATTCCAGGGCATCGACGCGCGCATCGTCGAGGTGCAATGCGCACTCTCTGCCGGCATGCCCGCCTTTTCAATCGTGGGCCTGCCCGACAAAGCGGTGTCGGAAGCGCGCGAAAGGGTCCGTGCCGCGCTTGGTGCGATGGCCATCGCCTTACCCAGCAAACGGATCACGATCAACCTCAGCCCGGCCGACCTGCCCAAAGAAGGCAGCCATTTCGACCTGCCCATCGCGCTGGCCCTGCTGGGGGCGATCGATATCCTGCCAAATGATGTCATCCAAAGCACCGTCGCCTTGGGCGAACTTTCGCTGGACGGGAGCCTGATCCCCGTGATCGGCGCGCTGCCTGCGGCGATGGCTGCGGCGGAAAACGGGCGTAGCCTGCTTTGTCCCGCTGCCTCAGGTGCCGAAGCGGCTTGGGTCGGCAATGCGCAGGTGATCGCGGCCCCCAGCCTCGGCGCGGTGGTGCGGCATTATACCGGCCAAACCCCGCTGCCGCCTGCCACACCGGGCGAAGTCACCCAAAGCCCCAGCCAACATGACCTGCGTGATGTGAAAGGGCAGGAACGCGCCAAACGCGCCTTGGAAATCGCGGCGGCGGGACGTCATCACCTGATGTTTGTCGGCACGCCCGGCTCGGGTAAATCCATGCTGGCGGCGCGTTTACCCTCCATCCTCCCCCCGCTGACCCCACAAGAGGCGCTCAGCACCTCTATGATCCACTCGCTTGCCGGGCTTCTGGATGATGGCGGCATCTCGCGTCTGCGCCCGTTCCGCGAACCGCACCACACGGCGTCTATGGCGGCGATCATTGGCGGTGGTCGGCTGGCCAAACCGGGGGAGGTCAGCCTTGCCCACAACGGCGTGCTGTTCATGGATGAATTCCCCGAATTTCCGCGCACCGTGCTCGAAACCCTACGCCAACCCGTTGAGACGGGCGAGGTGATGATCGCTCGCGCCAATGCACATGTGAAATACCCGTGCAAGTTCATGCTTGTCGCCGCGGCGAACCCCTGCAAATGCGGCTATCTCAGCGATCCTTCCCGCGCCTGCAGCAAAGCCCCCGCGTGCGGAGAGGATTATATGAACCGCGTGTCAGGCCCGCTGCGCGACCGCTTCGACCTACGCATAGACGTGCCGCCCGTGGGCTATACCGACCTTGACCTGCCCCCCAGTGCGGAAGGCTCGGCGGAAGTCGCCCAAAGGGTGCAAGCCGCGCGCCGCCGCCAGCACAACCGATTTGCCGACCATCCCACAGCGGCCCTGAACGCAGATGCCGAAGGGGATCTGCTGGAACAGATCGCCGCCCCAGATACGGAGGCGCGGCAACTGCTGTCCCGCGCGGCTGAGCGGTTTCACCTATCGGCGCGTGGGTATCACAGGGTATTGCGTGTGGCGCGCACCATCGCGGATCTGGACGGGGCCGGCGACGTGCGCAAACCGCATCTGGCCGAAGCGCTCAGCTTTCGGCTGCCGTCGGTGGCACTTGCGTGATCCAGCGCGCCAATGCGTCCAGCGTGGCCCGCGCTTCGGGCAGGGTATTGTGGAATATCGGCCAGACGTGGGGCAGGTCCTGCGCTTCCTCCAGCGTCACGGTAACCTCTTGATCCCGCAAATGCGCTGCCATCCGGCGCGCGTCATCGCGTAAAATCTCCGTGGAACCGACGGTGATCCAGATTGGCGGCGCCCCTGGATAGGTCGCAAGCAAAGGACTTACAGCCGAATCGCGGGGGTCGGCACCGGCCAGATACATCTCTGCCATAAGACCGGCCTGCGTGGCGGGCAATACAGCCTCTCGCGCCGCATTCTCGCGGAAGCTGGCCCCCTCGTGCAGAAAATCGGTCAGCGGTGAAAAGGCAAAAACCGCGCGCGGCACGGGGCCACTGCCTGCACAAAGCCGGCTGAGCAGATTGAACGCCAGCGCGCCACCAGCGCTATCGCCGCCGACAACGATATTCTGCGCCGCCACACCGCTGTCGAGCAACGCCTGATACGCCGCGGCGACATCTTCGATTGCGGCGGGAAACGGCGCTTCGGGGGCAAGACGGTAATAGGGCAAGACCGCCGCAGCCCCCAGACGCTGCGCCAAGGCCCCAAGCATCGCCCCGTGGGTATCGGGGCTGCCGAACACGAAACCGCCCCCATGAATGTAAAATACCACCAGATCAGAGCGTGTCTGCGCAGGGGTCACCCGCAGAACCTCGCCCGCGCCAACCAAGCGGCTGCGGGTGATCTGGGTGCCGCGCGGTGCCCGAAACAGCAGCCGCGCGGTTTTCGCGAAATCGCGACGTATCTTGTGCACATCGCGCGTGCGCGCCAGCTTGCGCTTCTCTACCAAACGTAAATAGCCGTTCAGCAGAGGGCGCAGCAAGCTCATGCGCGCTTACGCTCTATCGCTTCCCATATCTTAGCCGCGATATTGGTGCCGTCGAAACGTTCCAGTTCTTGTATGCCGGTGGGGGAGGTCACGTTGATCTCGGTCAGATAGTCGCCGATGACATCGATACCGACGAAAATCTGCCCCTTCTCGCGTAGCAACGGGCCGATGGCGGCGCAAATTTCAAGGTCACGCTCTGTCAGGCCGACCTTCTCGGGGCGTCCGCCCACATGCATGTTCGACCGGGTTTCGCCCTCTGCCGGGACGCGGTTGATGGCCCCGACGGCTTCGCCATCCACCAGAATCACCCGTTTATCGCCCTTGGACACAGCAGGCAGGAATTTCTGTACGATCAACGGCTCGCGCGAGAAACCGGTGAACAGTTCGTGCAAAGAGCTGAGGTTGCGATCATTGGTGTCCAGACGGAAGACACCCGCGCCCCCGTTACCGTATAGCGGCTTGAGGATGACATCCTTATGCTTCGCCTTGAACGCTTTGATCGTATCCAGATCACGGGCGATTGTGGTGGGCGGGGTCAGCTGCGGCAAATCGAGCACCAGCAGTTTTTCGGGGTAGTTCCGCACCCAGAATGGGTCATTCACCACCAGCGTTGTCTCTTTCAGACGGTCCAGCAAATGGGTCGAGGTGATGTAATGCATATCGAACGGCGGATCCTGTCGCAGCCAGACCACGTCGAAATCCGCCAAATCAACCTCGCGCTCGGGACCCAGCGTGGCATGGTCACCTTGCACACGCTGTACGGTCAGATCATGCCCCCGCGCGGTTATGCGGCCCTCTTGATAGGCGAGGTGATCGGGGGTGTAGTAGAAAAGCGCGTGCCCGCGCGCCTGTGCTTCTTCGGCCAGGCGAAAGCTGCTGTCCGCGTTGATGTTCACGTCCCCGATCGGGTCCATCTGAAAGGCGATTTTCATAAGGGGTCTCCCTGTTGTTCCTTTCTAGATGGCGCAGCAGGGCGTGGGGTGCAATGGGTCAGTCGTGCCCGAAGGCGTTTTCAAGGATACGCAGCTCACCGGTTTGATCGACCAACGCCACGTCAAACCGCACGTCCGTCAGCGCGCCTTTGGGTTCGCCACCGATGAATTCTTCGGCGGATCGATAGATACGGCGCATCTGTTTCCGGTTCAGACGCTGCAGCGCGCTGTCATGGCTTTTGCTTTTCTTCACTTCGACAAAGACGATCCCGTCGCCATCACGCATGATCAGATCAATTTCGCCCGCCTTACCGCGCCACCGTTCATGTGCCAGATCAAAGCCGCGGCGACGGTAGTCATCCGAGACTTGCAGTTCGGCCGCACGACCTGCGTGATAGGAAACAGCCCCTTGAACGGATTTCGCCAATGTCGTCAGTGTGTCGGTCATCTTAGGTTTCTTTCCCCAATTCCAATGCTGCCTGATACACCTGTCGGCGCGGCACATCATATGCCTGCGCCACCATATCGACGGCATCGCGCATCGAATTCGTTTCCAATGCGTTCGCAAGGTCAGAGGTTAGATCACTTTCGCTAACAGCCGGTAAACGCCCGCGATCAATCAGCACAACAATCTCGCCTTTCGGGGCTTTACCGCTGTAGTGTTCGGTCAACTCATCCAGGGTACCGCGCTGAATTTCCTCGAACTTCTTGGTCAGCTCGCGACAGACTGCCGCCGGACGTGTCCCGCCCAGCGCCTGTGCGGCATCGCGCAGCATCGCCCCCACCCGCTTGGGTGATTCGTAGAAAACCAGCGTGCCTTGCACCTCTTTCAACTTTTGCAGTGCCGTGAGCCGTGCGCCTTTCGCATTGGGCAGGAACCCTGCGAAAAAGAAGGCATCCGTCGGCAGCCCTGCCAAAGCCAGCGCGGTCAGCACCGCCGAGGGGCCCGGGGCGCAGGTCAACATGAGCCCTGCCTCGCCGACACCGCGGGATAGTTCGAACCCCGGATCCGCGATCAACGGCATCCCCGCCTCGGAGGCATAGGCGACGGATTGCCCATCGCGGATCGCGGCGACAAGCTTATCCTGCACGCCACTGCCCGAATGGTCGTGCAGCGCCACAATCTGCCGCCCGTTCAAAGGCACCCCATGGATATCCATCAACTTACGCAGGCTTCGCGTGTCCTCAGCCGCCAGCACATCAGCCGAGGCCAGCACGTCGAGCGCCCGCAAGGTTATGTCGCGGGCAGAGCCGATCGGCACCCCGACAAAGTAAAGCCCCGCCGCAAGGGGAATCTTTTGGTAATTCAAGCTGGACCCGCCTTTCGCACCCTCTATGATCAGTGCATATGTCCCCGGGGCCATTGCCGCCGACCTGCCACCAATGGAGTGACACTGTTATGATCGCTGTTTTCAACATCCTTCGCAAGCCACTGCGGCTTTTGATCCTGCCACTGATCGCATTGGCGCTTGCCGCCTGTGAACCTGTGGCGATGACCAATATGAACGGGTCCAAGGGCCCCAAAGTCGACTCGAGCAAACCTATTCCGGTGGCCTTGCTGATCCCACGCGGCGGTTCGGCGGCGGATAACCTGCTGGCGCAAGAGCTTGAGAACGCCGCGCGTCTGGCGATCCGTGATCTGGGCGGCGTGCAGATTGACCTGCGGGTCTATGGCACGGGCGGCAATGCTGGCACTGCGGGCACCGCGGCGGCGCAGGCCGTCACCGACGGGGCGCAGATCATTCTGGGGCCGCTTTATGGCGAGGCCGCAAATGCGGCGGGCAACGCGGTTGCCGCGCAGGGCGTGAATGTCCTGTCCTTCTCGAACAACCCCAGCATCGCGGGCGGCAATGTCTTTGTGCTGGGTCAGAACTTTAACGACACCTCCAACCGTCTGGTCCGCTACGCCAAGAGCAACGGAAAAGACAAGATCCTCGTGCTGCACGGTCAGGATCTGGCCGGCCAGCTGGGCCGCGATGCCATCCTGCGCGCGATTGCCGCAAACGGGGCGACCTCTGCCGGTACGGTTGATTACGCGCTGAGCCAAGAAGCCGTAATGTCTGCCGTGCCGCGCGTGAAAGCTGCCGTAGAAAGCAACGGGGCGAATGCGATCTTCCTGACGACATCCTCGGCCAGTGCGCTGCCACTGTTCGCACAGTTGCTGCCAGAGGCGGGGATCAGCGGTGCCACCACGCAGTACATCGGTCTGACCCGCTGGGACATCCCGCCCCAAACGCTGGCACTGCCCGGCGTGCAAGGTGGCTGGTTCGCCCTGCCCGATCCCGGTGCGACAACCGCATTTTCGCAGCGCTATGCCGCAGCCTATGGCGACACACCCGGCCCGATCGCTGGTCTGGCCTTTGACGGGATCGCAGCCGTGGGTGCCCTTGCGAAATCCGGCAAATCCGACGCGTTGTCCGCGGCACGTCTGACCCAAGGCGCGGGCTTCCGCGGGGCGAGCGGCGTGTTCCGCCTCAAGGCGGACGGCACCGCCGAACGCGGCCTTGCCATTGCCACGATCCGCAACCAGCAGGTCGTCATCATCAGCCCTGCCCCCCAAGCCTTTGGCGGGGCCGGTTTCTAAGGGACCGCCTTTTGTGAAACCCCTTGTTGCACCAGCAGAATCAGGTGAGGCCACCGCGCGTCACCTGATTAGCACCCCCAAACGCATCTTTGACGAAGCGGCTGTTTCCGCCGCGCTCAAGGATGTGCTGGACGGTTTGTCCGATCCGGCAGAGATTCAGGCCGCCGCCGTCGCCGTCCTGCAAGACGCGCAGAAGAACGGACGCGCCGAAATCGCCCGCGCCTTTGCGGCGTCACCGTTCAACGCGCGCCCCATGACGTCGGCCTATTGCTACCTCACCGATCAGCTTGTCCGCACGACCCTGCAGATCGCCGGACAACGGCTCCACCCGATTGAAACGCTTGGCCCGAACGACAGGCTCGCCGTGATCGGCGTCGGCGGGTATGGCCGCGGGGAGATGGCCCCCTATTCCGATGTGGACCTATTGTTCCTCATCCCCCAAACTCCTAGCCAGCGCACTGAAAACCTGATCGAATCCATGCTCTACATGCTATGGGATCTCAAGTTGAAGGTCGGCCATTCCACCCGCACCATCCGCGACTGCGTGACCCTTGGCCGCGAGGATTTTACGATCCAGACAGCCCTGCTGGAGCACCGCTTTATCGCCGCCGATGTGGCTTTGGCGCAGGATTTGGATGAAACGCTCAAGACTGATCTGTTCGCAGGCACCGGTCGCAGCTTTATCGAAGCCAAGCTGGAGGAACGCGACGCGCGGCACCGCAAGCAGGGCCTACGTTATGTGGTGGAACCCAACGTCAAAGAGGCCAAGGGCGGCTTGCGCGATCTGCAATCGTTGTTCTGGATCGCCAAACATATCTACAGCGTCGAACATGCCGCCGATCTTGTCGACCGCGGCGTGTTTCTGGAGGAAGAGTTCAAGACCTTCGTCGCGGCCGAGAATTTTCTTTGGGCGGTACGCGGACACCTGCACCTCATTTCAGGACGCGCTACCGAACAGTTGACCTTTGACATGCAGGTCGCCGTGGCCGAGGCGATGGGATACCGCGACACGCGGGGCCGCCGCGGGGTCGAGGTGTTCATGCAGGCCTATTTCCGCCATGCCACCGAAGTGGGCGAGCTGACGCGCATCTTCCTCACCAAGCTCGAAGCCTTGCACGTCAAGGCGGAACCCCTGCTCGAACGCATCTTTCGCCGTCGCCCCAAGCTGCGGGACGGCTATGAGGTCGTGGGCGGGCGGCTGGCCGTCACCGATGGCAAGGCGTTTATCAGCGACAAGCTGAACCTGCTGCGCATCTTCGAAGAGGCATTGCGCACCGGCATGTTGATCCACCCCGATGCGATGCGTCTGGTCAAAGCGAACCTCGCCCTGATCGACGACGACATGCGCAACACGCCCGAAGCGCGGCGGATCTTCCTTGATCTGATGCTGAAACACGGCAACCCCGAACGCGGCCTGCGCCGGATGAACGAACTGGGCGTACTGTCGGCCTTCATCCCCGAGTTTGAGCCCATCGTGGCGATGATGCAGTTCAACATGTACCACAGCTATACGGTGGACGAGCATACAATCCAGTGCATTACGAACCTTGCCCTCATCGAGAAGGGCGAGCTGGAAGAAGACCTGCCCGTCGCCTCGTCGATCCTGCAACGTGGGGTGAACCGCAAGGTGCTATATGTGGCTCTCTTGCTGCATGATATCGCCAAGGGCCGCCCCGAAGACCATTCGATCCTTGGCGCCCAAATGGCCCGCAAGATCGCGCCCCGTCTGGGCCTGAACAAGGCCGAGGTCGACACGGTCGAATGGCTGGTCCGCTACCACCTGCTGATGTCGGATATGGCGCAAAAACGCGATATTTCCGATCCGCGCACCGTGCGGGACTTTGCCAAGGCGGTGCAGACCGTCAAACGGCTTGATCTGCTGTGTGTGCTGACCGTCTGCGATATCCGCGGCGTCGGCCCGAACACATGGAACAACTGGAAAGCCGTGCTGATCCGCGGGCTCTACCGGCAAACCAAACGCGCGCTTGAAACCGGGCTCGAAGACCTCAACCGCGAGAACCGCGGCGCGGGGGCCAAAAAGGCCCTGCGTGCGGCCCTTGCCCATTGGCCGCGCAAGGATCTTCAGGCCGAAACCGCACGCCACTACCCGCCCTATTGGCAGGGGCTTCATACGGCCTCGCAGGTGGTATTCGCCGAGCAGCTCCGCGATATTCAGGACGGTGAAATCCGCATTGACCTGCATCCTGACGATGACCGCGACGCCACCCGCGCCTGCTTTGTCATGGCAGACCACCCGGGCATCTTTGCACGGCTCGCCGGTGCACTGGCGCTGGTCGGGGCCAATGTCGTCGATGCCCGCAGCTATACCACCAAGGACGGCTGGGTGACCGATGCGTTCTGGATCCAGGACGCCGAGGGCAACCCCTACGACGTCTCGCGCCTGCCACGGCTGCGGCAGATGATCTCCAAGACGCTCAAGGGTGAAATTCTGGCCCGCGATGCGCTGAAATCCCGCGACAAGGTGAAAAAGCGCGAGAAAGTGTTCAAGGTGCCCACGCATATCACCTTTGATAACGAAGGCTCCGAAATCTACACGATTATCGAGGTGGATACCCGCGACCGCCCCGGCCTGCTCTATGACCTCACGCGGTCGCTGTCTGAATCCAACGTCTATATCGCCAATGCGGTGATCGCGACCTATGGGGAACAGGTGGTCGATACCTTCTACGTCAAGGATATGTTCGGGTTGAAATACTATACCGAAAGCAAGCAAAAGACGCTCGAGAAACGATTGCGCACGGCGATCATCGACGGTGTGGCACGGGCGCAGGACTGACATCGGCGCTTTCGCGCGGGCATGACGGCTGTCTTCGCATTTCCCTGATTGCGCAGTGCGGCGCCAACGGCTAGGCCATTTGCACCGCAGTTACGGGGCAGCACCACCATGAAACCTATCCGCCTTATGTCCGGCTTCTTCACCGTCGGGATCTGGACCCTCCTCAGCAGGGTCATGGGGTTCGTGCGCGATGTGATGATCGCGGGCTACCTTGGCTCTGGCCCCGCAGCCGAAGCGTTTCTGGTCGCCTTTTCCCTGCCCAACATGTTCCGCCGCTTCTTTGCCGAGGGGGCGTTTAACATGGCCTTTGTGCCGATGTTCTCGAAAAAGCTCGAAAGCGGCGATGATCCGGAAAAATTCGCGCAGGATGCTTTCGTCGGCATGGCGTTCATCCTGACGCTGTTCACCATCATCGGGATCGTCGCGATGCCGGGGCTGGTACTGCTGATGGCGTCAGGCTTTGCGGGGGACGAAAGGTTCGATCTGGCGGTCGAATACGGGCGGCTGGCCTTCCCCTATATCCTGTTTATCTCCCTCGCGGCTCTTGTGTCGGGCGTGCTGAACGCCACGGGCCGCTTCATGGCGGCAGCGGCAGCCCCTGTGGTGCTGAACGTCATCTTCATCCTCGCCGTCCTTATCGGGGCCGCCCTTGGCCGCGACGGATCAGAGGCAATCGGGATGGGCATCGACAAGGCGCTTGGCCTGCAGATCGGCGACACGCTGGCGCTGTCTGTCCCGCTGGCGGGGATCGCGCAACTGGCACTGGTCTGGTGGGCCGCGAAACGCGCAGGCTTCACACTGACCTTCGGCCGCCGCCCCCGCCTGACGCCCGAGCTGAAACGCCTCGCCATCATCGCCGCCCCTGCGGCCCTGGCGGGCGGGGTCATGCAGATCAACCTGCTGGTAGGCCGTCAGGTCGCCAGCTTCTACGAAGGGGCCGTGGCCTGGCTCAATTACGCAGACCGCCTCTACCAACTGCCCTTGGGCGTTGTGGGGATCGCCATTGGCGTGGTGCTGCTGCCCGACCTGTCACGACGGCTCAAGGCCGGAGACGAACAGGGATCGCACACCCAGATCAGCCGCGCTGCCGAGGTGTCGCTGGCGCTGACCATCCCCTCGGCGGTTGCGCTGATGGTGATCCCCTTCACGCTGGCCACGGTGCTGTTCCAACGCGGGGCCACAACCACAGATGACGCCGCGGCCATCGCCATTGCGGTGGCGATCTACGGGCTCGGCCTGCCGGCCTTCGTGCTGCAAAAGATCCTGCAACCGCTTTACTACGCGCGTGAAGACACCCGCCGCCCCTTCTACTTTGCCGTGGTGGCAATGGTGGTGAATGTGGTGCTGGCCGTCGGCCTCAGCCCCGTGATCGGCTGGATTGCCCCTGCCATCGCGACGACACTGGCGGGATGGGCGATGTTTGCCTTGCTGGCCTATGGCGCACGTGGCTTCGGGCTGGCCGCGAAATTCGACGCACGGTTTCACAAACGCATCTGGCGCATCATGGCGGCGGCGGCGGTCATGGGCGGCGCGCTCTGGATCAGCAACCTGGCTCTGCAACCCCTGCTCGCCGAACCCTGGTGGCGCGGGGTCGCCCTGGTGATCCTCATTGCCCTGGCGGCCGTCAGCTACTTCGGCACCGGCCAACTCATCGGTGCGTTCAAACTGGCCGAATTCAAACGCGCCCTAAAACGCGGCTAACCCGACCCGCTTCCAAATGGCCTTAAATCCCGGGGGTCAGGGGGCTGGCCCCCTTTCCTACCCTGCGTCACATACTACCGATGCCGAATACGCTCCCGCAGCCTGCCCCATTCACCCGGCGCAAAAACAAAGCTCAGCGCGAAACCACAGGCAAAGCCCAAAAGCTCCGCCACCCACTGGGTGCCCGCGTCAAAGAACACGCCCCAGATCAGCTGCAACCCCATCAGCACGGCAATCAGGGAAAACGCGCGGTACTGCTGTTCCCCTTGCACCGCCAACTTGCGCCACATGACAAAGGAATAACCGCCGATCAGCCCATAAACTGACGGATAGGCCCCGACCAGCCAGACCGGATCATCCAGCACCAGCGCATAGACCACCGCCCCGAAAATGCCCGACACAAAGAAGATCGCCAGGAACGCCACCTGCCCCATTGCCTCGGCCACCATCTTGCCAAGCGCCAGCAACAGCACGCAGGCAAAGATCGCATGGGTGAAGCCCAGATGGATGAAACTATAGCTCACCACCCGCGACAGCTCGCGCAGGGGGAACTGCATATTGGCGACCATCCAGTCAAAAACATCGCCTGAAAACCCGAAGTCGCGGATCAAGGCCAGACGCCAGCCCACGGCTGCAGGGCCGCCGATGATCCCGGCTTCGGCCAGCGACAACGCGACCTCTATCCCCGCCAACGCCAGAAAAAGCAGCGTGACGGTTGCGGGCATCGGGTTCACGGGGGGGTGAAAATCTGGGTCTTCCATAGGGCCTCCTTGACGGGCATGGTGCGCATGGGTAAGCCCATCTGGCCGTAGTTTCCAGCCTTATCGGAGCATCCAATGACCGACACCTCTTTCACCCCGCGTGTGTTTTCCGGCATCCAGCCGTCGGGCGATTTGCATCTTGGAAACTACCTAGGCGCGCTCAAACGTTTTGCCGATGCGCAGGACAAGGGGGTGCAGTCGATCTACTGCATGGTCGATCTGCACGCGATTACTGTCTGGCAGGACCCTGCGGACCTCAAGCGCAGCACGCGCGAGCTTTGTGCCGGTTTCATCGCGTCGGGCATCGACCCCGATAAATCCATCCTGATCAACCAAAGCCAGGTGCCCGAACACGCGCAACTGGCCTGGGTCTTCAACTGCGTGGCGCGTATGGGCTGGATGGGCCGCATGACCCAGTGGAAGGATAAGGCCGGCAAGAACGCCGAAGCTGCCTCGCTGGGACTCTTTGCCTATCCCGCGCTGATGGCCGCCGACATCCTGATCTATCACGCAACCCATGTACCCGTGGGCGAGGACCAGAAACAGCACCTTGAACTGACCCGCGACATCGCGGCCAAGTTCAACCATGACTACGGCGTCGATTTCTTCCCGCTGACCGAACCGGTGATCGAAGGGGCAGCGACCCGCGTCATGTCCCTGCGCGACGGGTCCAAGAAGATGTCGAAGTCCGACCCTTCCGATGCCAGCCGTATCAACCTGACCGACGATGCCGACACCATCGCCAAGAAAATCCGCAAGGCCAAGACCGACGCCGATGCGCTCCCCTCCGAGGTGGACGGCCTCAAGGACCGGCCAGAGGCGCGCAATCTGGTGAATATCTTTGCCGCGCTGAACGACCAGACCGTAGAACAGGTTCTGGCCGATGTCGGCGGCCAGCAGTTCGGCACCTTCAAACCCAAACTGGCTGAACTCGCCGTCGCCAAAATGGCCCCGATCAGCACCCGCATGGCAGAGCTGATGGCCGACCCGGCAGAGATCGACCGCATTCTCGCCCACGGCGCGACCCAAGCGCGCGAGATCACCACGCCGATCCTCAAGAAAACCTACGAGATTGTGGGCATGGTAGGCTAAACCAGCCCCCTTCACCCTTTCCCAAATACTCACTCCACAGATCCCCCGCAGCACCCCGGCTGCGGGCCTTGCCCCCATGGACAATCCTTTGGCGTTTTGCCAGCCTTCGCCCGAACCACGAAGGGGATAGACGATGACCACCGGTTTTTTCATGGATGAACGCTGCTTTTGGCACGCAGGTGGCAACTATGCCTTTACCATGCCCGTGGGCGGTTTGGTGCAGCCGCTGGCAGCGGGCGGCCTGCCAGAAAACCCCGAGACCAAACGCCGGCTGCGCAACCTGATGGAGGTCACCGGCCTGATGGCCGAGCTCGACGTGCGCAGCGCAGCACCTGCCACCCGCGACGATCTGCTGCGGGTCCATCCGGCGGCCTATCTCGACCACTTCAAGCGCCTTTCCGACGCGGGCGGTGGAGAGCTGGGGTTGCGCACCCCCTTCGCCGCTGGCGGATTTGAGATTGCGGCGCTGTCCGTGGGCCTCTCCATCGCCGCGGTAGAGGCCGTTGCCAAAGGTGACCTCGACAATGCCTATGCGCTCAGCCGTCCACCGGGGCACCATGCGCTGCCTGATTTCCCCAACGGCTTCTGCCTGCTCGCCAATATCGCCATCGCGATCGAGGCAGCAAAGGCCAAGGGGCTGGTGCGCCGCGTTGCCGTGCTGGACTGGGATGTGCACCACGGCAATGGCACCGAGGCGATCTTTTATGACCGCGACGACGTGCTGACGATGTCGCTCCATCAAGAAGGTAATTACCCGCTTGATACCGGCGCGCTGGCGGATCGGGGCGACGGCGCGGGAGCCGGTTACAATATCAACCTGCCGATGCACGCGGGGTCGGGGCATACGGCCTATCTGCATGCGCTCGATCGCGTCGTAATCCCCGCGCTCGACGCGTATCAGCCCGATATGATCATCGTCGCCTGCGGTTTCGATGCCTCTATCGTGGACCCGCTGGCGCGCATGCAGGCCACGGCGGAAACCTTTGCCGAGATGACACAGCGGATCAAAGCAGCGGCGCAAAAACTTTGCGGTGGCAAGCTGGTGCTCGTCCATGAAGGCGGCTATTCAGAGGCCTATGTTCCCTTCTGTGGCCACGCCACCATCGCAGCCCTCGCAGACAGTGACATCACAGCGCCAGATCCCCATGCGAAGAACTTTCGCATTCGCCAGCCAAGCCCCGCATTCGACGCTTTCCTGCGCGCGTCCATTGACGACATGGCGCAAAAGCTGAACCTATAAGAGAGACCCCGATGCCCACACCCAATCCCGACGCGCTGCATTTCCTGCAAACCCGCCGTTCGCGCCCTGCCAAGACCCTGACCACACCGGTCCCTGACCGCGACACGCTGACCGTGCTGTTGACCGTGGCCTCGCGCGCGCCGGATCACGGGATGCTGGAGCCCTGGCGTTTTATCGTGATCGAAAAGCCCGCGATGGCGCGTCTGGCCGACATTGCCGAAGCACGCGGCACCGCCCTGGCGCTCGACCCCGAGCAGATCCAGAAGGGCCGCGGGCAATTCGATCAGGGCGATCTGGCGGTTGTTGTGGTCGAGGTGCAGAAACCCTCGCCCAAGATCCCGCCGTTGGAACAGACCTATGCCGTGGGCGGGGTCTGCCTGTCGCTGGTCAATGCCGCGCTCGCCTCTGGCTGGGGCGCGAACTGGCTGAGCGGTTGGGTCAGCCACGACCGCGCCTTCATGACCGAGGCTTTCGACCTCGCCGAACATGAACGCATCGCCGGCATCATCCATATCGGCACCGAAACCTCCGCTCCGCCAGAGCGCGGGCGCCCCGACATCACGGCGATCACCACATGGCAATAGCACAGATTTTTCGCGCCTTCGGGCTGGCTGTTGGACAGGTCGGCGATCCAAGCTTTCGCCGCGTGCTGCTGCTGGGTGTCGGCTTGGCGTTGCTGCTGCTGGTCGGTGCGTCTGCGGGCTTTGTCTGGCTGATTGACTGGCTGACCGGAGAGGACAACTGGCTGCCCGTCCTCGGCGAAGTGTCTTGGCTGGACGATTTGTTCAGCTGGGGGGCAGCGCTGCTGCTAATGGTGCTGTCGGTGTTCCTGATGGTGCCCGTCGCCTCGGCCATCACGTCGATGTTTCTGGATGATGTGGCCGACGCGGTAGAGGCCGAACACTACCCCCATCTGCCCCCCGCCACGCCCGTGCCCTTTGGCGATGCGCTGCGCGATACGGTGAACTTCATGGGGGTGCTGATCGGTGTGAACGTCGTGGCGTTGGTGCTGTACCTGATGTTCGCCCCCTTCGCGCCCCTGATCTTCTGGAGCGTGAACGGTTTCTTGCTGGGGCGCGAGTATTTCACTCTTGCCGCGATCCGGCGGGTGGGCCGGACCGAGGCAAAGCGTTTGCGTGGCAAACATGGGCTTACGATATTCGCCGCTGGCGTGTTGATGGCGATTCCCTTGTCGGTGCCCCTGCTGAATCTGGTGATTCCGATCTTAGGTGCGGCGACCTTTACCCATTTGTTCCACCAATTGGCGTCGGGGCCCCGTGCAACAGACGTTCGACATCGGCCACGGTGAACCAACCTGACAGGATGATCCCTGCGATGATCGCCCAAAGAATGACCGAGATACCTGTGGTCCACAGGGCCTTTTTCTTGAGATGGTGATGTTCGGGGGCCCCTGCATGGGTGCCCTCGACGATCTGCCCCAGATCCCCTTGGGTTTGCACCCGCACCGGCAGCAGGATCATAAAGACCATCGACCAGATCACGGTGAACAGAACGATGCCTGACATGACGGCCATGGTTACACCTGCTCCAGCTCGACCAGCGCGCCGTTAAAGTCTTTGGGGTGCAGGAAGATCACCGGCTTGCCGTGGGCTCCGATCTTGGGCTCTCCGTTCCCCAGAACACGCGCGCCGCTTTCTTTCAGGCGATCCCGCGCCGCGATGATGTCTTCGACCTCATAGCAGATGTGGTGGATGCCACCGGCGGGGTTCTTTTCCAGAAAACCGTTGATCGGGCTATCGTCCCCCAGCGGGTAAAGCAGTTCGATCTTGGTATTGGGCAGTTCGATAAAGATCACGGTGACGCCGTGGTCGGGTTCGTCTTGCGCGGGGCCGACATTCGCACCCAAAGCGTTGCGATATTGATCCGCAGCGGCCTCAAGGTCCGGCACGGCGATGGCTACGTGGTTTAGGCGACCGATCATCATTCTTCTCCCTCAAATCTACATTTGACGCAGTTTATGGGCTGCCGCTGCCGCAAGAGCAATGCGTCACGTTAACACCGTATTAGCGAAGCGCGCCTAACCATAGGTCACCCACAAAGCATAACGGAGGAATCATGGATACGCTTGAACATCAGGCCCAAAGCCTGCCCGCCCCCACGGCCGACCGCCCGCTTTTGGGTCTTACCGTTCTGGTGATCGAAGACAGCCGCTTTGCCTGCGAGGCGATGCGACTGCTCTGTCTCCGCTCTGGCGCGCGGATCAGACGGGCCGACAGCCTGCGCGCCGCGCGGCGGCATTTGCAGGTCTACCGCCCGTCGATCGTGATTGCCGATCTGGGGTTACCAGACGGAAACGGCATTGATCTGATTGCGGAACTGGCACAATCGCAGCCCCGCGTGGATGCGCTACTGGCGATTTCGGGGGAGACCCATCTGGCGGCGGATGCGCTGGCCGCAGGGGCAGACCGCTTCATGAGCAAACCGTTGCAATCTTTGTCACAGTTTCAGCAGGTCGTGCTGGCCGCCCTGCCCCAGCATCACCGTCCGCTGGGGCTGTCCGTGCTTGCCGATGAAACGATCACGCCCGACACTATCGCGTTGCAGGATGACATGGCGCATATGGATGACGTTCTGTCCGGCCCCTGTACGCCTCAGACGCTGGAATATGTCGCGCAGTTTCTGACCGGCGTGGCGCGCAGTGCGCGGGATGCAGCACTGGAACAGGCGGCGACAGCGCTGGCAGCACGCAGCACCTTGGGCCTGCCTGCGATGGAAGAACAACGGGTGATCCGGTCGGTCTTGCGCCAACGCCTGATGCGGCAGATCGCGATCTAGTCGCGGGTCACGTCAACGGGTCACTCGACACCCGCACGAGGCTGGTCAGATCGCCCAACCGTTCGCGCTGCTTGCCCTCTGCGTCAAAGTTTGCGGGGGAAAGCCACGCCTCGAAGGCTTCGCGCAGGCCCGGCCATTCGGCGTCAATCGCCGCAAACCATGCCGTATCGCGGTTGCGCCCTTTAACGACAGCCGCCTGCCGGAAGATGCCTTCGTAGCTGAAGCCCAAGCGTTGCGCGGCACGGCGCGACGGCATGTTCAGCGCGTTACACTTCCATTCATACCGACGGTATCCCGCCTCGAACGCCCATTTCATCATCAGATACATGGCATCCGTCGCCGCCCGTGTGCGCTGCAACGCGGGCCCAAAGGTGATTGACCCGACCTCTATCGATCCGGCCTCTGGCGCGATGCGCAGATAGCTTGCCACCCCTTCGATATGCCCTGTCTCAAGGTTCTTGATCGCGTAGAACAGCGGGTCGTCCTTGGTTTCGACCTCGCGCACCCAGCGGTGAAACTGGGCCGAGGATGAAAACGGCCCGTCATACATATAATGCCACAGCTGATCCTGCCCTTCAAAGGCGCGGAACAGCAGGGCGGCGTGGGCCTCGGCGTTCAGCGGTTCAAGCTGGGCGTAGCGGCCCGTCATCACCAACCGCGGCGGACGCTGCGGGACGGAAAAATCTGCGACAGGGGCACCAAGTGGGCCGGGGGGCTGGTCATCTTGTTTCATGCGCTTACGTTAAGGCCAAGCGCTGTCAGCGCCAAGACCCGAATGTCATATGACATCACCCAATCCAGAGCGCAGAAAAGTCCTGTTTTTGCCACAAACGCCTGCGAGGCTGACGGCATCCGCAACCACCAACCCACCCACGCCATCCATCCCAAGGGGGCACGTCATGTTCATCAAACTGCGCCGCATCTACGCCAAGGAAACCAGTTTCGACTGGACCGTCTTTGCGGCGAATGTGGTGGGTGTGGCGATCGTGGCACTGGCATTTGCCCATGCGCGCGACTTTGGCGCACAGACCGTGGTAGAGGTTGCGCAAGCCGGTTTCTGAGCCTCGGGCACATGCCATCCCGACATAGACCACCACCCCGACACCAACGCGGTTCCATCGCGTTCAAACGAAAAAGCCCGCCTTTGACAAATCAAAGGCGGGCTTTTCTATGGGTATGTTGCAGGGCTTAGTCCTGCGGGATGACTCGCAGACCCAGCTCCATCAACTGATCCGACTGAGGCTCGCTTGGCGCGTTCATCATCAGGTCTTCGGCACGCTGGTTCATCGGGAAGAGGATCACCTCGCGGATGTTCGCCTCTTCTGCCAGCAACATGACGATCCGGTCGATACCGGCCGCACAACCACCGTGGGGCGGGGCACCGTATTGGAACGCGTTAACCATGCCGCCGAAGCGCTTCTCGACTTCGTCCTTGCCGTAGCCTGCGATCTCGAACGCCTTGAACATGATCTCTGGCTTGTGGTTCCGGATGGCACCGGACACCAGTTCGTAGCCGTTACACGCAAGGTCATACTGATAGCCAAGCACCTCAAGCGGGTCGCCCATCAGCGCGTCCATCCCGCCCTGCGGCATGGAGAACGGGTTGTGTTCAAAGTCGATTTTGCCGGATTCTTCGTCTTTCTCGTAGATCGGGAAATCGACGATCCAAGCAAAGGCGAAACGGTTTTCATCCGTCAGACCCAATTCGGCACCGATGACGTTACGGGCACGGCCCGCGACACCTTCGAAGGACTTGGGCTTGCCGCCAAGGAAGAACGCTGCATCGCCAACGTCCAGACCCAATTGCTGGCGGATCGCCTCGGTACGCTCTGGCCCGATGTTTTTGGCCAGCGGGCCCGCTGCTTCCATGCCCCCTTCGACCTCACCGGCTTTCAGCTTGGCTTGGGCTTCTTTCACCGTGATACCCAGTTCCTGCGCCACGCTGTCGGCGGTTTTCTCGCGCCAGAAGATATAGCCCATGCCGGGCAGCCCTTCTTTTTGCGCAAAGGCGTTCATGCGGTCGCAGAACTTGCGGCTGCCGCCTGTGGGCGCGGGAATGGCGCGGATTTCGGTGCCTTCCTGTTCCAGCAGTTTGGCAAAGATCGCAAAGCCGGAGCCCGCGAAATGGTCGGACACGACCTGCATCTTGATCGGGTTACGCAGGTCGGGCTTGTCAGAGCCATACCACAGCGCCGCATCTTTATAAGAGATTTGCGGCCATTCCTGATCCACAGTCTTGCCGCCGCCGAATTCTTCGAAAATGCCGGTCAGCACAGGCTGGATGGTGTCGAACACGTCTTGCTGTTCGACAAAGGACATCTCGAGGTCGAGCTGGTAGAAATCGGTGGGGGACCGGTCCGCGCGCGGGTCTTCGTCGCGGAAACACGGCGCGATCTGGAAATACTTGTCAAAGCCGGACACCATCAGCAGCTGTTTGAACTGCTGCGGGGCCTGCGGCAAAGCGTAGAACTTGCCCGGGTGCAGACGCGACGGCACGAGGAAGTCGCGCGCCCCTTCGGGGGAAGACGCGGTGATGATCGGCGTTTGGAATTCTTTGAAGTTCTGGTCCCACATGCGCTTGCGGATCGACGACACAACATCGGACCGCAGCACCATGTTGTCCTGCATTTTCTCGCGACGCAGGTCGAGGTAGCGATAGCGCAGACGGGTTTCCTCGGGGTATTCCTGATCGCCAAAGACCTGCAAAGGCAGCTCTTTCGACGGGCCCAGCACTTCGATGTCGCGCACGAAAACTTCGATCTCGCCGGTGGGGATCTTGGTGTTGACCAGATCGGCGTCGCGGGCCTTTACCTCGCCATCGATGCGGATACACCATTCAGACCGCACCTTTTCCACCTCGGCAAAGACGGGGGAATCAGGGTCGCACAGCACTTGGGTCATGCCGTAATGGTCGCGCAGGTCGATAAACAGGATACCACCGTGGTCGCGCACACGGTGCACCCACCCGGACAGGCGAACCTTGTCGCCAACGTTTTCCTTGCTCAGATCGGCGCATGTATGGCTGCGATATGCGTGCATGACGGGTCCCTTTCGAGGGCTAGAATTGTTCGGGGCAGGTACACCGTTTGGGGCCGCGGAAGTCAAGAGTTTCCCGTAAAAACGGCACAAACCGCGGGTAAAACCCCCGCGTCAAACCATAGGGCTGACAATAGATGGGCCGCCTGCTCCTCCCAAAGCAGACGGCCCTTCCCGCGCGACGTTGATGATCCTGTTACAGGACCAATACATCAAGCGGCGGAAACCCGTTAAAGCCGACCGAACTGTACGAGCTGGTGTAAGCGCCGCAGTTCTTGATCAAGATTTTGTCACCGTCCCTTAGGTCAAGTGGAAGGTCAACCGGATTCTTTTCATAAAGCACATCAGCACTGTCACAAGATGGCCCCGCCAGCACGCAGGGGCCGACAGGCTTGCCGTCATGCGGGGTCACGAATTCATAGCGGATCGCCTCGCCCTCGGTTTCGGCCAGACCGGAAAAACGCCCGATATCCAGATACACCCACCGGCGCGCCGCCTCTGCCGATTTGCGCGACACCAGCAACACTTCGGCCGCGATATGCCCTGCCTCTGCGACCATGCCGCGGCCCGGCTCTGCCATCAGGACCGGAATCTCGCCAAAGCGTTCGTTGACAGCGGCAACGACTGCGGCGGCATAGCCGCGCGGCGCATCCACCGGATCACCGTGATAGGCAGGAAAACCGCCGCCGATGTTGAGCAGTTGCAGGTCGTGCCCTGCTTCTTTCGCGGCGTGCCATAGCGGGGCGACCTGATCCAGAACGGGGTGCCAGTATTCGGCGCGACGGGTTTGCGAACCGACGTGAAACGACAGGCCATAAGGCACGAGACCCACGGATTTGGTGTACTCCAGCAGGCTTGGCAGCAACGAGCCCGCGCAGCCGAACTTGCGGGTCAGCGGCCAGTCCGCCATGGAATTCTCGACGATCAGACGGATATAGACGCGCGCGCCGGGGGCGTGCTCTGCGATCTTGTCGAGCTCCGCCTCGCAGTCGGCGGCGAACATGGTCACCCCGATGGAATGGGCAAAGGCGATATCAACGCCGCGTTTGATGGTGTTGCCGAAAGAGATTTTCGCAGGATCCGCCCCTTGGGACAGACACAGCTCGATCTCCTGACGCGACGCCGCATCAAAGCCCGAGCCGCGTTCGACCAGCATACGAATGATCTCGGGGGCGGGGTTCGCCTTTACCGCATAGTGAATCCGCGCATCGCCCAGACCGGCTTGCAGCGCGTCGTATTGTACACCCACACGGGCGCGGCTGACGACAAGAGTCGGTTTGTCGAAGCTGTTGTTCCAGATGTAATCAGCCGCTTCGTCATAGTTCGATGCTGCGGATGTGTTCACGGTGGCGGTAGCTGTGGCGTTCATGGTCATCTCCAAAGAGCAAGGAAGGGCGGGAGTACCCTAACATGTCGTTTCAAGAGACGTTACCGTCGCTGCATAGGCGCGGGGTCAATCCGCGGACAGACGGACCGGCCAGAGGCGCGTGCGTTGGCGTCTGTAAGCGCGCATTTACGCTGTTTTCAGATTCGCGCAAGTGGCAAAATACTTGATACGACAATTCGTTTTTCAAGGCGGCACGCAAAGCGCTGCGTACCGGTGAGCAGTGACGGATCGGGGTTATTTTTCCCAATCCGTGCCGATGGCTTCGCGGTCCTTTTCGCGTTCTTCGGCTGCCATTTCCCGCACCTCCGCGCGCTCTTCGGCGTCGCTTTGTTCGGGCGTGGAATTCGACTGCGGCTCCCCTGTCAGGGCAAGCGAGAACAGGATCGGGAAGTGGTCGGACCCGATATTGGGCATACGCGACATACGGATCAGGCAGAATTCTGCATCATGGAACAGATGATCAAGCGGCCAGCGCATGACGGCAATACCCGCATGGAACGTGTTATAGAATCCACGTCCGACCCGTGGGTCCAGCAATCCCGATAGCCGCTGAAACCGGCGGGTGGTGGTGGACCAGGCCACGTCGTTCAGATCGCCTGTCACGATAGCGGGCAGATCGTCCTTACTGGCTTCGATGCCGACCAACGCGATCTCTCCGTCGCGGCCCTTGGTATCGTGATAGGGCACGGGGGGTTCGGGGTGCACGATATACAACCGCCACATCCGCCCCGACGGCATCGCGACCTTGGTCCGGATCGACGGCACATCATCAACCAGCAGGTCCCGCACCTGCGTCTCTGACACCTCCATCTTGGACATCATGACCACGCCATAGGAGTTGTCCTTGGGCACCTTCACCCAATGGGGGTACTGGCCTTTCAGCGCGTCATAAAGCGCATCGACCCAGTCGGGGTCCACCTCAAGCGCCGCGGCGATATCGGGGTCTTCGTTGCGTATCAGGTCGACCAATCGCTGATACTGGCGATTGGATTGTTTCACGTTTGACGCAAGGATGGTGACACGGTTTTCCGCGTCAGCGGCCTCTGCCTTTGTCGCATCCACCGATTGGCGCGGCCAGAGCGGCGTGAATTTCAGGATGTAGCCCGTGTGGATCGCCGCAATCACAGCAAGGATCGCCAGCGCCGGATTGCGATGGTCAGGTTCAAGAAACACCAGCGCCACGGCAGCCAGCGCAGCGGTCAACACAAACAGCTGCTCACGGGGGAATGCCATCCCCCGGATCGCGCCGTGCGGTATCTTGCTAAAGGGAAGCACGCTGATCGCGGCAATGAGTGCAACAACGCCCCAAAACAGCCCGAGTAATATCGTCGCCAGCATGCATGCCCCCTACGTCAAAAAAGGGGCGCAGAGCGGTTGCCCTGCACCCCTAGCCCAACACGAGGTTAAGCGGATTTGTTCCGAAGCCGCCAGATGGGCGGAACCGAATTATTTGTCGTCGTCTTCATCCGCGTCGGAACCGCCCTCGGGCAGCTTGAAGAAACTGTCGGCGTCAGAATAGTCGCCGTGGTCTTTTTCTTCGTCATCCGCAGGGTTGCCGGACAGGGTAAAGGTTTCCAGACCTTCGATAGAGGTCGGCATCTTCGGTTCCGCATCCATGCCAAGCGATTGTTCGGTGCTGACCAGACGGCGGCGTTCGTCATCGGTCATCAAGCCCCCTTCGGCCGCTTTCTTGGCAGCGGCTTTCTGAACGGCGGCGTCCAGTTCGGACTGTTTGCACAGGCCCAAAGCCACGGGATCGATCGGCTGGATGTTCGCAATGTTCCAGTGCGTCCGCTCGCGGATCGCCTGAATGGTTGGCTTGGTGGTGCCGACCAGCTTGCTGACCTGCCCGTCGGAGAGTTCGGGGTGGAACTTGACCAGCCAGTAGATCGACGCGGGGCGGTCCTGACGTTTGGACAGCGGCGTATAGCGCGGGCCGCGACGTTTCTCTTCGCCTTGGGCAGACGCGTTGAACTTGAGCTTGAGCTTGTGCAGCGGGCTTGCCTGCCCTTTTTCGATCTCTTCTTCGGTCAGCTGGTTGTTGGCAATCGGGTCAAAGCCCTTCACGCCTTGCGCCACGTCACCATCCGCGATGCCCTGCACTTCAAGCTCGTGCATTTCCACGAAATCCGCGATCTGTTTGAAGCTCAAGGTTGTGTTGTCCACCAGCCATACGGCAGTGGCGCGGGCCATAATCGGTTTTGCCATGTCGGTCTCTCCTTAAAACGCACTTTCCCCGTCGCCTGAAATAGGCTGTCCTGCGGGGCAGAACGGTTTCCATTGTGGGGGAACTTGAACGCCTTATACTCGGACCGGCAAAATAAGGAAAGACCCCAATGCGATTGCTGATCCTGTGCCTGTGTCTGTTGCTGGCCCCGATGCCCCGCCCCGCGGCGGCTAAGGGCGAAATTGCCGGAGAATTCGACTATTACGTGCTGGCGCTCAGCTGGTCGCCCAACTGGTGCGCACTGGAAGGCGATGCGCGCGATTCCGCGCAATGCGACGCGCGCCACGATCACGGCTGGATCATGCACGGGCTTTGGCCGCAGCTGCATCGGGGGTTTCCCTCCTACTGCCGCACCGCCGAACGGCCCCCCAACCGTGGCATGACCGCCGCCATGGCTGACATTATGGGAACGCCCGGTCTGGCGTGGCATCAATGGAAGAAACACGGCAGTTGTACCGGCCTGCCCGCCGCCGGATATTTCGATCTTTCGCGTCAGGCTTATGATGCCGTGACCCGCCCCGCTGTGTTTCGCAAGATCACGGGCGACATCCGCCTGCCCGCCTCTGTGGTGGAGGAAGCGTTTTTGAAAGCGAACCCGACAATGGAGGCCGATGGCGTCACCGTCACCTGCAAAAGCGGCTACATTCAAGAAGTGCGTCTATGCCTGTCAAAAACGCTGGAGCCGGTGCCTTGCGGGCGCGACGTGATCAAGGATTGCAAGCTGGACGACGCGCTGTTTACCCCGATCAGATAAACCCCGCGCTACGTGCAATCATTGCGGCGTCGGTGCGGTTGCGGGCGTCCAGCTTGCGGCACAGCGTTTTGACGTGCAGCTTGATCGTGACCTCTTGCAACTCTAGATCGCGGGCGATTTCCTTGTTCGATTTCGCCTCCATCAAGCCGCGCAGAACCTGACGCTCCCGCTCTGACAGGGCCTTTTCAAAGTCGGTTTCTTAGGGATCGTCCTTGCCAGACATAAAGTTGACGGGCGCGTAAATCTCGCCCGCGGCCATAAAGCGGACCGCGTTGACCAGTGATTTCGCGGGCAACGTCTTGGGCAGGAAACCGATCGCGCCCATGGCCAGCGCCTGTTCCGCGATCAACCGCGTTGCCGTGCCCGAAATCAGACCGACAGGCTTTTCCTCGTTGGCTTTCATGACCTTAGGCAGCGCCTCAAGCCCCTTCATGCCAGGCATCGTATAGTCGAGCAGGACCAGATCAAACGGCCCCTCTGCCTCTATCTTGGCCATCGCTTCGGGCAGGTCGCTTGCTGCAACCGTCTCTGTCTCGCCATCGGCGTCCAGAAACATTGCAATCGTTTCGCGGACCATATCGTGATCGTCCGCAATCAGTATCCGTAATGCCATAAGTTCTTTCCTTCCCTCGCCACCACCTCAATGCTGCTTAAGTAGTCGTAGACCAACTTATGGGCGAATAATAGCACACATGAGGATAGGATAACTGTGTCGAATTTTTGGCGACTATACCTTCGTATAGTAAGAATACCCTTAATCTCAGTCGCTCTCCAAACGGCGTTAACCTAAGGTTGATGTACAAACACAGGGGAAGGATACCGAGTTATGACGTTTCAAGCTTTTACCAAAACAATCACCGCCGCGTTGTGCGGTGCCGCATTGGCCACTGCTGTTAGCGCACAAGAAGATGCCGTTCTGACCGTCACGGCAGGCGACATGGAACACACATATACGATGGAGCAGCTGAAAGAACTGCCGTCGTCCAGCTTCGAGACCGAAACCATCTGGACCGAAGGCGCGCAGACCTTTCAGGGCGTATCGCTCAAGGATCTGATGGACACGCTGGACGTGTCCGAAGGTATGATCGAAGCAACCGCGATCAACGACTATGCGATCGAAATCCCGATGGAGGATGCGGTGTCCGACGGGCCGATCATCGCCTATGCCAACAACGACAAAGAGATGTCGCGCCGCGGGAAAGGTCCGCTATGGATTGTCTATCCCTATGACAGCGACGTAAAGTACCAGACAGAGACGATCTATAGCCGTTCTATCTGGCAGTTGAACCGGCTGGCGATCAAGTAACCGCAAGGCATGTTCACCATGGCCGATTTGATGCAGCACGGCCCACAGCGCAGCAGGGTAAGATACGTTCTTGCCCTGGCGCTGATGGTCGGCATCCTGCTTGCCGGCTACCTGGCGTTCAACGTCTGGGACCGCGTGCGCGCCCTTGGCAGCGCGCAGCAGGACCATGCCGAATGGGTGTTCTCGCAGCTTGAAATCGACTTTCTCAAACTGGATGGTGCCGTTGAACAGGCGCGGTCGGGTGCCGAAAACGATCTGGACAATCTGCGCAAACGGTTCGACATCTTCTACAGCCGCACCGAAGTCGCGGAACGGGTGCAGCAAAGCGGCGACCTGACCCGCGAAATCCAACAAATCCAAGCGGTTCTGGACACACAGATCCCCCTGATCGACGGCAGCGATGAGGCGCTCGCCGCAGGTGTGCCCGCCCTATCGGAAGCGCTGGCCACGGTCGGGGATATGCCGCGCAGCATCGGGCTTGCCTCCATCTCCTTTGCCGCCAAAGCCGCCGAGGCAGAGCGCAAAGAGATCGCGCAGCTGATCGAGATCTTGCTGGTGATCGTGGTGACCGTGACCATTGCGCTGCTGGGGGCCATCCTCCGGCTGTCGCGCCAGACGATCACGCTCAACCGTGCCTCGCGCGAGGTCGAACGCAACCACTCGCAGCTTGAAACCATGCTACGCGCCTCGCTTGATGCGGTGATGGTGCTGTCGGTGGACGGCGAGATTATCGATTTCAACGGCTCTGCCGAAGAGGTCTTTAGCATCTCGCGCGATCACGCGCTTGGGCGCAGCTACATCGAACTGCTGGTCCCCCCTAAACTGCGCCATCGCCAACGGGATAACCTTGCTCATTTCAACGAGACCGGCAAAACGCGGCTGGCCGAAACCGGCCGTCACGAGACAGAGATGATCGACGGCACGGGCCGCATCTTCCCTGTCGAACTTTCGGTGTCGCTGGCGCGGTCAAACGACGCGCCGGTTTTCGTCACCTATATCCGCGACATCACCGACAAGCTGCAAAAAGAGCAGGAGATCATCCGCGCCCGCGACGAGGCACTGGACGCCTATCAGGAAAAATCGCGTTTCTTCGCGATGATGAGCCACGAGATGCGCACCCCGCTGAACGGCATCCTCTCTGCCATCCACTTGCTGCATGACGACAAGCTGGACGCCGAACAGCGCAAATATGTCGAAGCAGCACTGAAATCCGGTGACATCCTGCTGGGCCATATCGACGACGTGTTGGCCATCGAACGCAGCGAGGCCGAAACCAATGATCACGAATTGCAAGCCAGCGATATGGTCGCGCTGACCGCCGGCATGGTCAACACCATGACTCCACTGGCCAAAACGTCGGACACGCGCCTGCATCTGGATCAGGACGGGCTGACCGACACACCCATCCTGACGGACCCGCTCGCGATGCAGCAGATTCTGGTCAACCTCATCAGCAACGCGATCAAATTTAGCCCCGACGACGATATCGTGCTCAGCGCGACCTATGACATGGAAACGGCCAATGCGCCGATGCTGCATATCGAAGTGGCAGACAATGGCCCCGGTATCCCGCCGGATGACCTTAAACGCATCTTCGAGGATTACGTATCGCTCGACAGCCGCTACGAGCGGCGCACGGGGGGCACCGGTCTGGGGCTGGGGATCGTGCGGCGGCTGGTGCACCGTCTGGGCGGCACGATCACCTGCGTCTCGGAGGTTGGCAAAGGCGCGCGGTTTATCGTGCGACTGCCCGCAGACTTCGTGCAGACAGAAGCCCCGCAGCCCGTCGCCCAACCGCAGCTTGATACCGAAGACACCCCCGCGATGAACCTGCTGGTCGTCGACGATAACGAGATCAACCGCGATCTGCTTAAGGCAATGCTCGGCCGTCTGGGTCACGAAGTCACCCTTGCCAGCAGCGGCCCAGAAGGCATTGATCGTGCGGCGGAACAGCCGTTTGACGCGATCCTGATGGATATTTCGATGCCGGGGATGAGCGGGCTACAGGCCACGCAGGTGATCCTTCAAGGGGGCGGGCCCAATGCCAATACCCCGATCATGGCCGTGACCGCCCACGCCCTGCCCAACGAACGCGCGGCCTTTACCGCGGGCGGGATGACCGGCTTTCTGCAAAAACCCATCAACACGCGCCGTCTGAAAACCGCGCTAAGCGAGCTTGTGATGCCCGCCGCTGACGGTGCCTCTGGTGCGGCTGAAGTTACGCACGCCGAGCCGCAGCATCCGGTGTTGAACGCCAATCAGGTGAACGAATTGTTCGAACTGCTTGGTCCTGAAAAGCTTGCCGATCGCATTGGCAATCTGCGCCAACGTGTAGAGGGGCAATTGCCGCCCCTGGCCTCTGCCGAGGACCGCGACGATCTGCAACGCAAGACCCACGACCTTGCCGGGTTGTGCGGGATGTTCGGCGCAGAGCGTATGCACGCGCTGCTCGCCACCATCGAACAGGACTGCAAACAGGGCGACGTGGATAAAGCCCGTGATCAGGTCGCCAAAGTGCCTGCGGCATGGGCCGAAACCCTAGATGCGTGGGAGGCGCGCCTGTCGGCGTAACGCCCCCTGAACGACAAAGGGCACCCTGATATCAGAGCGCCCCTTGCCACATCTCAGTACCCGCCGCTTAGGCGTTGGCGTCAACCTTCAACACGATCTTGCCGATATGGCCGCTTGTTTCCATGCGGGCGTGCGCCTCGCTCGCGTCCTCGAACGCGTATTCGCTGTCCATCACCGGTGCGATTTTGCCCGCGTCCAGCAGTGGCCAGACCTTCTCGCGCAGCTCTTCGGCGATCTTGGCCTTGGCCAGATCGCTTTGCGGACGCAGGGTGCTGCCGGTCATCGTCAGACGGCGTGTCATCAGCGTGGCAAAGTTTACCTCTACCTTCGGTCCGCTAAGGAAAGCGATCTGCACAAGACGGCCGTCTTCGGCCAGCGCTTGCAGGTTGCGCGGAATGTAGTCGCCGCCGACCATATCAAGGATCAGGTCTGCCCCGCCCTCGGCTTTCAGCACATCAACGAAATCCGAGTCACGGTAGTTGATCGCGGCCTCGGCCCCGAGTTTGGCGCAGGCGTCGCATTTGCTGTCGGTCCCTGCCGTGGCAAAAACCCGTGCGCCGAATTCGCGCGCCAGCTGGATCGCTGTCGTCCCGATGCCCGACGACCCGCCATGCACCAAGAACCGTTCGCCCGCTTTCAGGCCACCGCGCATGAACACGTTGGACCAGACGGTAAAGAATGTCTCGGGCAAGCAGGCGGCTTCCTTCATGTCCATGCCCTTGGGCACCGGCAGACAATGGGCCGCAGGCGTCGCGACATATTCCGCATATCCGCCACCGGGCAGCAGCGCACAGACCTTATCGCCGACAGCCAGACCGCTGACGCCCTCGCCCACGGCGGACACCACGCCCGAGGCTTCAAGCCCGGGCAGATCGCTGGCAGTGGGGGGCGGCGCATACATGCCCGCGCGTTGCAGCGCATCGGGGCGGTTCACACCGGCATAGGCCACTTTGATCACTACTTGCCCATGGGCGGGCTGTGGCATGGGGCGGTCGGTGGGTTGCAGCACTTCGGGCCCGCCGGCCTTGGTGATCTCTATCGCGCGCATGGTTTCTGTCATCGACTACGTCTCCTCCGTAAATCTGTGTTGCCGCACCATAGGCACGGTTTTCCGCACACACAATGCGAACTGACAGGCGTCAGGTCGCGGAGGGTCTCACGTCAAAGCCCGCCACGGGCACGCAGGGCCTCGGCCACATGTTCGGCGTCGTCAATCGCCAGCACGGTAAACGGGATGATCATCCGCCAGCCGACCCGCTTGGTGGAACGCGCGCGCCATGACTGCGCCAGCAACTGACCCTTTTGCGCCAGAACGGGAGTAAAGCGGATGACGAGTGCGATGCCCAGTTCGATCGCGCGGGTCTGGATGCCAAGGCGGCGCAGCGGCGTGGTCAGCCATGTCACCACAGCCACCATCTGTGCCAGCTTGGTCGTCATGGTCACCAGATTCGCCAGCGCCACCGCTGTCATCATCCGCAGTGTCACGGTCGCGCCCGCCATGATGTCATGGGTCACGATATGCCATACCATGATCAGCACAACGAAGGGCAGCAGCACCCGCAAGCGCGACAGCCCCACCTTGAAAAAGCGCCACCCCGGCAGCGCATAGAACAGCAGGGTCACCGCCAAGGCCGCCGCCTGAAGCGCGGGATGGGTCAGGCTGAATAACCCCATCGTCGCCACGCAAAGCGCTGCCAGCTTTGCACCCGCAGGCCAACCGTGGGCCCGGGTCTCAACCGGGGAGGTGAGTGAAATCATCGCTTTCCCCGATCTCTTGCATCTTTGCCACGAAGGCTTGGGTCACCTGAGGCACCGCGCCGTCCTGCACGATCTGACCCTGATCAATCCAGATCATCCGGTCGTAGGTCGCCAGATGCGCGGGGTCATGGGTGATGTGCACCAAATGCGCCTCTACGGCGTGCAGCACGCGCGTGAGATGCATCATCGTCGGGATATCAAGCCCCGCAAAAGGTTCATCGAGGATGATCAGACGCGGCTGCATGGCAAGGATCGACATCAGACAGACCAGCTGCCGCTGCCCCTGCGATAGTTGATGGATTGCCGCATTCGCCCAATGGCTGCGGTTAAAGCGCGCGAGGATATCCGCCGTTCTCTCTGCCGCCTCTTTTGGGGAGTGTTTCAGCTGGGTCAGGCCAAAGCTGATCTCCTCCTCCACCGTGGGGAAGATGATCTGGTGATCGGGGTTCTGGAACAGGATACCGACCTGCCGCAGCGCCGCCTTGCGGTCCTTGACCACATCCACCCCGTTGATCCGCAGCTTGCCCGACGACGGGGTCACCAGCCCCGCCAGCACCCGCGCCAGAGATGTCTTACCCGACCCGTTACGCCCGACGATACCAATCCGCCGTTCGGATGCCTGCAGTGTCACATCACATAGCACCGAGGTTCCTTCGGGGGTGTAGGAAACCTTGTCCAGATCAATCAGAAACGGGTGCATATGCGTGAATACCAATAAGCCGCGCCCGCGCCGGATGCGGACGCCGCAGCACCTAGCAGGTCTGGTCTGGCGAGGAAAGCCAGCCTAGGGACGCGGGCTGCCCCAGCTGCCGGGAAGATCACTGCGGCTCAGGCGAGAGGGGGCTTTTACGTGGGAAAGCAACCAGTTGGGGCCAGCCATCAACATGCTGAGCGTCGGGCTGCTGTTCACCTGCGCCTTGACCTTTTCGATCTGCATCACATTCTCGATCCGCCGATCAAGGAAGGCCCATGTCTCTGCGTGGCCCTCGCTGGTGTCGCCCAGCCAGAACAACACGGTCGAGGAATAGACCGCGCTCAGCGTGGCCCGTTTGGTGTACCAGTTCACGTCTTCGGACGTATCCCCCAAGGTAGTCCATATGGCATCCGCCGTCCCCCAGACCAGTTTGGCCCCCTCAGGAGCGTATTGCGGCAAAGCAAATAGGGTTGTCCCACGACGTACTGCCTCTTTGTCCGTGGCGGCTTCAAGACGGAAGCGGACCATAGCGGCAACCTTGGCCGAGAATTTCATCTCGGTCATATCTTCGGCCTTCATCCGGGCGATCATCTGCTGATCGCCCCGCTTGTGATAGGCGACGGCCAGATCAACGGCACCGCGCGGACAGACAGCACGCGCGACGGTCGGGTCCATGCCAGTATCGCTGACCGCAGCCTTGAACGTCGCCTCTGACCAGCCGTCAAACGCGACATGCATCAGCGCGGCATCCAGCAGTTGTTCTTTCGGTGTCTGGGATGTGTTCGTCATAGCGGCCTCCTGAAGGGGTGATTGGCTTTGCTCTAGACAATATAGGTTTCGGTTGCTATATGGCCAGTTCCTGCAAATCCTTGCAACTTCAAACTAGAAAGGTGGTGAAAACCACATGCAGGTTAGTGTTCGCGATAACAACGTCGATCAAGCGCTGCGCGCCCTGAAGAAAAAACTTCAGCGCGAGGGTGTGTTTCGTGAAATGAAGCTTAAGCAGCATTTCGAGAAACCTTCCGAGAAAAAAGCACGCGAGAAAGCAGAAGCGATCCGCCGTAGCCGCAAACTGGCACGGAAGAAATTGCAGCGCGAAGGCATGATGTAAATCATCCAAGCGACGCATACGAATACGAACCCCCGTTACCTTTCGGTGCCGGGGGTTTTCTTTTGTCTGCCGCTGCGCGCGTGGTGACGCATGGGTACAGTAGACAGGACCCGACGGCAGAGCGTATCGCAAAGCGGCCAAAGACAGGACAGAGCATGACCCAGCCCACCTACCCCAGCGTTGCCCCGATCCACCGGCGGGCTGATCTAATCGTCCACCTTGTGGGGCTTGCGCTGATTCTTGGGGCTGGCGGCGCGTTGGTGATGAAATCGGCCACATCGCTGCAAACGGCGGTGACGGTCGCGGTGGTGGTCTATGTGCTTTGCGCACTGGCATCGAACCTTGCATCCTGCGCCTACCACTTCGCGCCGTGGCATGACGCGCGCAAATTGATGCGGCGGATTGATCATGCGGCGATCTATCCCAGTATCGCGGGCACGTTTACGCCGTTCTTCGTGCAGGCAGGCACGACATGGACGATCACGCTGCTTTGTGTGTCATGGGGGCTGGCGCTTGTGGCGATGTATAAAAAGATCACCGACCCGCAGGTTCAGGGCAAGTGGTCCACCGCATCCTATCTGGGGCTGGGCGCCATTGGCCTTTGCGCACTGCCGGACCTGACAGGGGTGCCGCTGGCAACACTCTGGTGCATTCTCGGCGGGGCATTTGCCTATGTGATCGGCGTCGGCTTTTACGTGCGCCGGGCCATGCGCTTTCGCTATGCGACATGGCACGCTTGGGTCAATATCGGCGGCATCGCGATGTTCGCAGGTATCTGGATGGCGCTGTTTCCGTCTGCGATTTAACCGACTGGCAGCGCTGTGGTGTTGCACACCGTGCGCAGCGCAAAGCTGGATTGCATCTGCCCCACACCGGGCAACCGCGCCAGATGCTGGCGATGGATGCGGGCGAAATCCTCGGTATTTTCGGCCACGACCTTAAGCAGGTAATCCGCGGCCCCCGCCATCAGGTGACATTCCAGCACATCGGGAATACGCGCGACCGCTTTTTCAAAGGCGTCCAGCACCTCGTCCGCTTGGCCTTGTAGGGTGATCTCGACAAACACCGTCGTGGGGACGCCCATCTTGCGCGGGTTCAGCAGGGCGACGTAATCACGGATATACCCTTCGGCCTCCAGCCGCTGCACGCGCCGATGACAGGCCGACGGCGACAGATGTACCTTTTCAGATAGGTCAGAGTTCGACATCCGCCCATTGCGTTGAAGGGCAGTAAGGATGCGGCGATCGATGTCGTCTAGACTCATGTGGCGCAATACTTTCGCGTGAAATGACCAATATGCAGCAGAGTATTCGAAGAGCAAGGGGGATAACGGCCCATAATCCGTGCCCAATTGCGTATCGAGGGGCGTACCGTAATTCAAATGCACCCTCAATAGGATGAGCTCATGAAAATCGGTTGCCCCAAAGAAATCAAGCCACAGGAATTCCGCGTCGGCATGACCCCGAATGCCGCTTACGAGGCGGTGAACAAGGGACATGAGGTTGTTATCGAAGCAGGTGCCGGCATCGGCGCTGGTTTTGATGACGCCGCCTATACCGACGCAGGCGCGACGATCCTTGCCACCGCGCAAGAGGTCTTCGACAGCGCCGACATGATCGTCAAGGTCAAGGAACCCCAGGCGGTTGAACGCAAGATGCTGCGCGAAGGACAGATCCTGTTCACGTATCTGCACCTCGCCCCCGACCCCGAACAGACCAAGGATCTTCTGGCCTCCGGTGCGACTTGTATCGCCTATGAAACCGTCACCGACCGCAATGGCGGCTTGCCACTGCTTGCGCCAATGTCCGAAGTCGCCGGTCGTCTGGCCCCGCAGGTGGGCGCATGGACGCTGCAAAAAGCCAACGGTGGGCGCGGCGTGCTGATGGGCGGCGTTCCCGGCGTTGGTCCGGCGCGCGTGGTCGTCATCGGCGGCGGTGTTGTCGGCACACACGCCGCACGGATTGCCGCTGGTATGGGTGCGGATGTCACCGTGCTTGACCGGTCCCTGCCCCGTTTGCGCTATCTGGACGACATCTATGGTGGCGTATTCAACACTTCTTACGCCTCGGCGGGCAATACGATCGAACTGGCGCGCGAGGCCGATATGATCATCGGTGCCGTCCTGATCCCCGGTGCCGCCGCCCCCAAGCTGATCAGCCGCGCGCAACTGTCCGAGCTCAAGCCCGGCGCGGCGCTGGTGGACGTAGCGATTGACCAAGGTGGCTGCTTTGAAACCTCGAAAGCGACCACCCACCAAGACCCCGTATACGAAGTGGACGGCATTATGCACTACTGCGTTGCCAACATGCCCGGTGCCGTGGCGCGGACATCGACCATCGCGCTTGGCAACGCCACGATGCCGTTCATGCTGGCACTGGCGGATAAAGGCTGGAAGCAAGCCTGCGCCGACGATCCCCACCTCAAGGCAGGTCTGAACGTGCACGCAGGTCAACTGACCTACGCCGCCGTGGCCGAAGCGCTCGGGATGGAGGCGATCACCGCCGATCAGGCCATCGCCGGTTAACCACCCCCTACTCACCACGCAAAAGGCCCGCAGTGAACCTGCGGGCCTTTTCGTTTCACGCCGTTGAAACGCTTACTTCTTGGCAAGCTCGTCGCGAATTTGCAGCAGCACGTCCAACTGGCTGGGGCCGGTTGCCACTTCGGGGGCGACATCATCGGGGCGTTCGGCCAGCGATTTCAGCCGGTTGACGGATTTTACCAGCATGAACACCACAAAAGCGATGATCAGGAAGTTGATGCAGGCCGTGATGAACGCGCCATAGGCAAAGATCGCCGCGCCGGTTTCGCGCGCCGCGTCCAGACCGGTACCCGCAGGCACATCGCCGGACAACACTACATACATGCTGGTGAAATCAACGCCGCCAAGGACCAGACCGATCACAGGGTTGATCAGATCGCTGACCAGCGAGGTCACAATAGCCGTAAACGCCGCGCCGATAATGATACCGACTGCCAGGTCCATAACATTGCCCTTGGCAATGAAATCCTTGAATTCTTGAATCATGTCTGTCCCTCGTATGATTGAAAGCCGTGTCTGCTACGTCGCACGACATACTGCGCATGCGTTAGCACAAGTTTTCCAAATAACGATGGATTTTTGTCGGATAAGCACGGTTTTCCCCCTTACAGAGGCGAAAACCGCGCAATCCGGTGCAAAGCTTGCTTACTCTGGCAGGGTGCCCGTCAGCACATAGCGCAGGATTTGCACGACCTGCGCGGGCTCTTGGGCGACAGCCAAAGCTGCTGCGTCGACCTCTTTCAGCGCGTGCGCGTGGTCGGCCCCATGCAGGATTACCAGCGATTTACCCAGAGCCGCCGCATAGCCCGCATCAAAGGCCGCGTTCCACTGTTTGTACTTTTCGCCAAAACGCACGACGACGACATCCGCCTCTTCGATGCCCTTGCGGGTGCGGATCGCGTTCAGCTGTGCGCCCTTGCGGTCGTGCCAGAACTTGTTTTCCTCGGCCCCTAGAATCGCCACACCGCAGTCGTCGCTGGCCGCGTGGTCGGTGACAGGGCCGGTGAACACAACATCCAACCCTGCCGCGCCATCGATGATCTGATCGCGCCAGTCGGTGTGGATTTCACCCGACAGATATACATGCAGTGTCATACCGCCTCCGTTCGCTTTAGCCGCGCAGCACGCCGCCGCTGGCTTTGGTCACCTTGTCGATGACCTTGGCGCCAACCGCCTCGATATCCGCGTCTTTCAGTGTCTTGTCGCTTGGCTGCATCCGTACCGTGAGGGCGAGCGATTTTTTCCCCTCGCCCAAGGCACCGCCGATGAATTCGTCAAAGACGCGCACATCGTCGATCAGGGCCTTATCCGCCCCCATCGCTGCATTGACCAAGGTCAGCGCGTCAACATCGGCATCCACCACAAACGCAAAGTCACGTTCCACCGCTTGCAGCGCGCTGGTGTTCAGCGCGGGACGTGTGGAACCGGACTTGCGCGGCAAGGGCACCTCGGCTGGCCAGATGGTGAAGCCCATCGCGGGCCCTTTCACATCCAGTGCCGCCAGAACCCGCGGGTGAATTTCACCAAAGACGCCAAGCACTTTTTTCGGGCCAAGGCAGATCTGCCCGTGACGCCCGGGGTGGAACCAGTCAGCGCCATTGCGGTTGATCTGCACCTTTGCGGGGGCACCGATCGCGGACAGGACTGCCTCGATATCCGCTTTGACGTCGAACACATCGACCGGACGCGATGCGCCATGCACATCTTTGGGACCGGTGCTGCCGGTCAGCAGACCGCTGATCTGCAGATGCTGATCACCGGGCTCGCCACCGGTGAAGACGGGGCCGACCTCGAACAGCGCCATGTCAGGGAAGCCCCGCGCCTGATTGCGGGCCGCGGCCTGCAGCAAGGCAGGCAGCAGCGAGGGGCGCATGTGGCTCATGTCGTTGCTGATCGGGTTTTCCAGACGGGTGTCATCGGTGCCACCACCAAACAGCGCGGCAGACGCCTGATCGATAAAGCTGTAGGATACACATTCGTTGTAGCCCAAGGCGGCGCAGGCGCGGCGCGCGATGGACTCGCGGCGCTGCATCGGCGACAGGACGGGTTTGGGCACGCCGGTCGTCAGGCGCGGCAAGGGGCGCCCTTCAAGCTTGGTGAGTGACGCAATCCGCGCGACTTCCTCGACCAGATCGGCTTCGCCTTGCACATCGGGGCGCCAGCTTGGGACATGCGCCATGTCGCCTTCCAGACGGAAGCCAAGCGCTGTCAGCGTCTTGCGCTGCTCGCTTTCCGAGATGGTCATCCCCACCAACGATTGCACGCGGGCGGCGTCCAGCTTGTAGGCGCGGGAATAGTCCGGCACCTTGCCCGCGACGACAACCTCGGACGCCTCGCCGCCGGCGATGTCCAGGATCATCTGGGTCGCATGTTCGATGGCATAGGGCGTCCATTCGGGGTCGATCCCCCGTTCAAAGCGATAGCGCGCGTCCGAGTTGATCTTGAGCCCGCGGCCCGTGTAGGCGGTGCGCACCGGATCGAAATAGGCCGCTTCGACAAAGACATTCACCGTGTCCATGGAACAGCCGCTTTCCGCGCCGCCCATCACACCCGCGATGCTTTCGACCTTTTCATCGTCCGAAATCAGGGTCATGCCTTCGCTGAAGGTATATTCCTTGTCGTCCAGCCCCATCAGGGTCTCGCCACCCTTGGCGCGGTGGATGCGCAGGCTGTTGCCCGCGACCTTATCCGCGTCGAACACGTGCAAAGGACGGTTGCGGTCATAGGTGAAGAAGTTCGTCACATCGACGAGGAACGAGATCGGGCGCAGGCCAATAGCGCGCAGCTTGTCCTGCAACCATGCCGGCGACGGGCCGTTTTTGACGCCGCGGATCACACGACCGTAGAAAACCGGACATTGGTCCAGCGTGTCTTCGTCGATCGAAACAGAGATCGGGCACGGAAACTGCCCCTCGACCGCGGGCACATCGCGCTGTTTCAGCGTGCCCAGACCACGGGCAGCCAGATCACGCGCGATCCCGCGCACACCCAAGGCATCGGGTCGGTTGGGGGTGATCGCGATCTCGATCACGGGGTCGACCTTGGCGGGGTCGTTTTCCGCCAGCCAGTCGATGAAACGGTCGCCGACGTTGCCCGAGGGCAGTTCAATGATACCGTCATGTTCTTCGGACAGCTCAAGCTCGCGCTCTGACGCCATCATGCCAAAGCTTTCGACGCCACGGATCTTGCCAACGCCGATGGTGGTATCGATGCCCGGCACATAGACGCCCGGCTTTGCCACAACCACGGTGATGCCCTGACGCGCGTTCGGCGCACCGCAGATGATCTGCTGGACGCCTTCGTCGGTATCCACCTGACAGATCTGCAAACGATCCGCGTCGGGGTGCTTTTCTGCCGATTGCACATAGCCCAGCGTAAAATCCGCCAGCTTCGCGCCACGGTCTTCGACGCCTTCGACCTCGAGCCCCAGATCGGTCAGCGCATAGGTGATTTCATCGATCGACGCGGTGGTGTCGAGATGTTCCTTCAGCCAGGACAGTGTGAATTTCATGGCGGTGATCCTCATGCAATGCTTGCGCTAGGGCGTAGCGTTTAATCGGCGCGGTTTCAATGCGGTGCGGCCGCGTTTTGCGCCTAGCCCGGTGTTTTGGGCATCAACCCGTCCAGCTGGTAGCCAAGCCATCCGGTCGGGATGAAATGTCCGCCGGTGTGGATGTCCAGCGTCACGCTGCGGTCGCCGGCGCAATTGTCCCAAGCGAAATGCGCGAACTCTACCCCAGGGGCGATGGTCAGCGCACCGTCCAGCCGGCCCTTGCCGCAGCGGAACGCCTTGCGCCAGAGGGCGACGACATTGGTGGTGTCATGTTCGGGCCCGCGCGGCAGGCTCATCCACAGGTCGTTGAGCCCATGCACATGGCGGACCTGACGCGGCGGGTTGGCGCAGGTACTGGCCTGTTTGATCGTGCCCGACATGGTCATCAGCCCCGCGATCCGGTCGCCGCGCGCGCAGGCATAGCGCCACGCCATCGCCGCGCCAAAGCTGAACCCCGAGATATAGATCTGGCTTTGATCCACCGGATAGCGTTTCGCCACATCCGCGAGCACCGCATCAGCAAAGGCGATATCCGCAGGGTCATCCTGCCAGAACCGCCACGCCCGATGCTGCGCCGACGGGGCCACCAGCATCACACCACGCGGCTTTGTTTCAGACCCGATGCGCGGATGGTTGATCACGGTACGCCCGCGCCGCAGGAAAGCGTGGAAATGCATCATGACAGGTAGAGGCGTCACGCCATCCCAATCGTCGGGCATCAGGATGTTGTAGCTGCGGTCACCAATTTTGCAGACGGTATCCCCGCCGCAGGGCGGGAGGGTTTGGGCGGCGGCGGGGGAAGCGGACACGGCGCAGGCCAGCATCGCGGCCTGTACAAGTGCTTTTGGCCGCGCGGTCAGCGCGTGGAGAAAGGCAGCTAGGCTCACAGGTTTCTCTAATCCTCAAGCCGATGCGCGAGATCGTCCACATCGCCCATGCGATAAAGCTTGATCTCGCGGATCAGACGCAGGGTTGGTTTGGCAGCAAACAGCAGCGACCCGATCAGAAACATCCATGTGCCCGGCGTAAGCCAAGCGTCGCTAAAGAACATAATCGACCCGACGATAAAGCAAAACGCGGCCATGAAATCGACAACCGTATGGGCCAGCTCGAACCGCGCATAAAGCCTGCGGTGCGCCTCGGATTGGTCCCGACGTTCATTGCGAAATATTTTCATCGGGCCCTGCCCTTATTTGCCGGACAAGCGGCGCGGTGCCCTACGACGGACACCGCGACGATCAATTAGCGGCTCAAACCACCATGCAGCGTCGGCTGGTCCAAGCTCGCGAAGCCATAGTGGCGCAGCCAGCGCAGGTCTGAATCAAAGAATGCCCGCAAATCAGGAATGCCGTATTTCAGCATCGCGATGCGGTCGATGCCCATGCCGAAGGCAAAGCCCTGCCATTCGTTAGGGTCAATCCCGCCCGCTTGCAGCACCTTCGGGTGGACCATGCCGGAGCCCAGCACCTCCATCCAGCCATCGCCTTCGCCGATGCGCAGCTGGCCGTCGACCCACGAACACTGGATATCGACCTCTGCCGACGGCTCGGTGAAGGGGAAATGCGAGGCGCGGAAGCGGGTCTTGATGCCCTCGACCTCGAAGAACGCGCTAAAGAATTCCTCGAGCGTCCATTTCAGGTTCGCCATAGAGATGTCTTTGTCGATCGCCAGACCTTCGACCTGATGGAACATCGGTGTGTGGGTCTGGTCATAGTCGGCACGGTACACGCCACCGGGGCAGATGATGCGCAAGGGCGCGCCTTCGGCCTCCATCGTGCGGATCTGCACGGGGCTGGTGTGGGTGCGCAGCACGTGGGGCGGACGGTCGTCGCCCTCGGCACGGGCCATATAAAACGTATCCATCTCGGCGCGCGCGGGGTGGTGGCCGGGGATGTTCAGCGCGTCGAAGTTATACCAATCGGTGTCGATGCGCGGGCCTTCGGCGACCGAAAACCCCAGCTCGGCGAAGATCGCGGTCACTTCCTCGGTCACCTGGCTGACGGGGTGGATCGTGCCCTGACGCGTCGCCCGCGTGGGCAATGTCACGTCCAGCCATTCGCTGCGCAGACGTTCATCAAGCGCCGCATCCCCAAGCGCCGCTTTCTTCGCGGCAATGGCGGAGTTGATCTCGTCCTTGAGCGCGTTTAGCGCGGGGCCGACTGTCTGGCGTTCTTCGGGCGTCATACGGCCCAGCTCGCGCATCTTCAGGGCGACTTCGCCCTTTTTGCCCACGGCGGCCAGACGGATGTCCTCCAACGCGGCTTCGTCGGCGGCACCAGCGATCTGGCCCAGATATTTCGCTTTCAGGTCGTCCATATCGGCCTCATGTCTTTTGCTCGGGCTGGTGCTAGCAGAATTGGGCCCGAATACAAGCGGCAGGGCCATTTGAAGCGGGGCTTGTGATGCTGAAACCGCGGGCACATAGTGGCGCAAACCATCAAGGGGGTGCCGCGCGTGGCAGAGATTTTACAACCCGACGGCAACCCGTCCCTGCCCCGACCTGTCACACGGCCCTGGCTGGCGCTGCTTGGCCTGACGCTGGGGGTGACGGTCACCAACGGGTTCGCGCGCTTTGCCTACGGGCTGATCCTGCCCGCGATGAAGACCGAGCTGGACTGGACCTATGCGCAGGCGGGCTGGCTGAACACGGCGAATGCAATCGGCTATATCATCGGCGCAGTGCTGACGCTGCTGCTGATCGGGCGCATCGCGCCTGCGCGGTTGTTCGGGTTCGGCATGGTGACCACGACGCTGACGCTGTTGGCGACGGGGTACGAGGCGACGATGGGCTGGCAGACCTTCTGGCGGATCGCGGCGGGGGTGTTCGGGGCGATGTCCTTTTCCACCGCAGGGGTGCTGACCGCGCGGCTGTTTCCGGGCGACGCGCGCCGCAATGCCCTGGCAATCGCGATCCTGTTCGGCGCGGGCGGCGGTATCGGGATCATGCTGGCAGGCGCGTCCCTGCCCCTGATGATAGAGCTCTGGGGCACCGGATCATGGCGCTATGGCTGGTATATCATCGGCGCGATCAGCGTGGCCTGCCTGCCCCTGTCCCTATGGGCCGCGGCGCGTTTGTCGGTGCCTGCGCAACGCAACACGGCGGCCGGCGGCATCAAGCTGCGCCTGATCTGGAGAGAGCTTGCAGGTTACGTCGGTTTTGCCATGGGCTATATCGTCTATCTGACGTTCCTGTCTGCGTGGATGACGGATCAACAGGCACCGGCGCTGCTGATCTCGGCGGTGTGGATCATCATGGGGGTGGCGCTGATCGCCTCGCCCTTCGTGTGGCGCGGGGTGCTGGCGCGACATGCTTCGGGCAAGCCCTTGGCGATGATCCTGACCGGCATCGCAGTTGGGTCGGCGCTGCCGCTCGTCCTGCCCGCGGGTGGGGCCGTGGTGATTTCAGCCGTGGTTTTCGGACTTTGCGTCTTCATGGCCCCCGGCGCGATCACCAGCTTTATCCGCCAGAACCTGCCTGCCGAAAGCTGGGCCGCTGCGATGAGCCTGTTCACCGTGGTCTTTGCCATCGCGCAGACCGCAGGCCCCTTCGCCGCCGGTGCCTTGGGCGACCTGACGGGCAATATCGGGTCCAGCCTGCTGGCTGCCGCTGCGATCCTGCTGACAGGGGCCGCTGTGGTGGTGTTTCAAAAACCGCTGCCGCAACAAGACCCCAGCTGATCACCGCACAAACGAAAAACGCCGCCCCGATGTCAGGGCGGCGTTCTAAAACTTTGGATCGGCAAAGGGCGCTTACGCGGCCAGTGCGTCTTGTGCTTGCTTCACGATGGCACCGAATGCTTCGGGTTCGTTGACGGCCAGGTCGGACAGAACCTTCCGGTCCACTTCGATACCAGCCAGGGACAGGCCGTTGATGAAGCGGCTGTATGTCAGTGCTTCGTCGTGGCTGCGCACAGCGGCGTTGATCCGCTGGATCCACAATGCGCGGAAGTTCCGCTTGCGGTTCTTACGGTCGCGCGTGGCGTATTGGTTGGCTTTGTCGACCGCCTGACGGGCGACCTTAAAGGTGTTCTTGCGGCGGCCATAGTAACCTTTGGCTGCTTTGATTACCTTTTTGTGACGGGCGTGGGTAACGACACCACCTTTTGTACGGGACATATCGGCTCTCCTATCTTAGCGGTCGTAGGGCATGAAGCCCTTGATGATCTTGGCGTCGGGTGCAGACAAAGCTGTTGTCCCACGCGCGTCACGGATGAATTTTTTCGTCCGTTTGATCATACCATGCTGTTTGCCAGCCTGACCGCCGATGACCTTGCCGGTCGCCGAGATCTTAAAGCGCTTCTTGGCGCTCGATTTCGTCTTCATCTTGGGCATTTCCGTCTCCTTAACTTGAGTTCGGTAAGTGCGCGACTCGGCATGCCACGAAGGCCGGACGCGCGGAACGAAGCTGGCGTATAGGAGGGACAGGGGCCCAAAGCAAGGGCAAAAGCGCGAAACGCCTGCGCTTACCAGAACTTGTAGCGCGCAATCACATGCAAAACAGCGTCTGGCACGTCTTCCAACGCGTAGCCGCCCGGATGGGTGTTGATGGCATAGACGATCATCCCGCCCGCGATCAGCACCGTCAAGGCCGACGCGCGCGGCGCACGGCCATCAGAGAAGGCCGACACGACAGAGGGGATAGAAAGCACAGCAAGGGCAAGACCAATCACCAAAATCAGATCAGTATCCATTATTCCTGCCCTTGCTCGATATATTCTTATTACCTGACCAGAGGTTATTCCGGATCGGTATTAAAAATCAATCGTTCGTCGCAGGGCGCGACGCGCAGGATATTTGTGCTGCCCTCGACGTTGAAAGGCACGCCTGCGGTGACGACGATCATATCTTCCGGCCCGGCATAGCCTTCGTCACGGGCAACGCGTGCGGCGCTGACCACGGCCATCTTGAAGCGTTCCAGCGTGCCGGTCTGAACGCAATTGACGCCCCAGGTGAGCGCCAGACGGCGCGCGGTCTTGACCAGGGGCGTCAACGCGATGATCGGCACCCGAGGACGTTCGCGCGCAGTCAACAGCGCCGTGGTCCCGCTTTGGGTAAAGCAGCAGATTGCCTTGATGTTCGCGGTTTCCGCAATCTCGCGTGCGGCGGCAACGATACCGTCCGCCACGGTCATGCGGTCAACCTTGCGCGACGATTCGATAATCTGGGTGTAGGTCGGGTCCTGCTCTACCTCGGTGGCCACGTTATCCATCGTGCGCACCGCCTCGACCGGATAGGCACCAGCCGCGGATTCCGCTGACAACATCACCGCATCGGCCCCTTCATAAATGGCGGTCGCGACATCCGATACCTCGGCCCGGGTGGGGATCGGGCTTTCGATCATCGATTCCAGCATCTGCGTCGCTACGATCACCGGCTTTGCCGCCGCACGGCATTTGCGCACCAGTCGTTTCTGGATCGGCGGTACGTTCTGCACTGGCAGCTCAACCCCAAGATCACCGCGCGCGACCATGATACCGTCGCTCACCGCTAGGATGTCCTCGAACCGGTCCACCGCCGACGGCTTTTCGATCTTGCTGAGCAATGCGGCACGGCCCTTGGCCAGTTCTCGCGCCTCGGTCACGTCTTCGGGGCGCTGCACAAAGCTCAACGCCAGCCAGTCGACCCCCAGCTCGCACACGAATTCCAGATCGGCGCGGTCTTTTTCCGACAGGGCGGCCAGCGGCAGCACCACATCCGGCACGTTCACGCCCTTGCGGTTAGAGATCACGCCGCCGATCATCACTTCGCACTCAGCGAAATCGGGGCCGCATTCCTTGACCTTCAGACGGATCTTGCCGTCATTGACCAACAGCGATGCGCCCGGTTCAAGCGCCTGGAAAATCTCGGGGTGCGGCAGGCACACGCGGCGGGCGTTGCCCTCTGCCTCGTCCAGATCCAGCCGGAACGACGCGCCCTCGACCAGCAATTCGCTGTCCCCCGAAAAGACACCCACACGCAGCTTTGGTCCCTGAAGATCCGCGAGAATACCGATCGTGGATCCCGTTTCCTCTTCGATCTGGCGGATGATCTGGTGCTTGATCCGGATTTCGTCATGGCTGCCGTGGCTCATGTTCAACCGGAACACATCCGCGCCCGCGTGAAACAGTGCCGATATCGTCTCGTGCGTGTCCGAGGCCGGACCCAAGGTGGCAACTACTTTGACATTCCGCGTGCGTTTCATACTGGTGACGTCCCTTTTCATCTGCGGGCTTTGACAGCCCCTGCGCTCATTGCCACGGGTTTAACACGCGCGGCGGTCAGAGTGGATAGTAAATAAGTTAGCGTTAACATTTGTTAGCGTTAGCAATTAGCGAAGATCGCCCGCCCCGTCTATGCCCACCACAATATGACAGCACGATGACACCGCACCGCGCAAGGCCGCGCCACATTCATGGCCCGCCGCCTTGAACCCACACCGGCCAACCCATAGCTTGGCCCCACCCCACACGCAGGAGAGCATAATGCCCACACAACAGGAAATCGAACTTCAGGCTGCGGCGTTTCGCCGGCTGCAACAGCACCTGATGCAAGACCGCACGGACGTGCAGAACATCGACATGATGAACCTGGCCGGATTTTGCCGCAACTGCCTGTCGCGCTGGTATCAAGAAGCCGCAAACGAACGCGGGATCGACATGGGCAAGGAAGAAGCGCGCGAGCTGTTCTACGGCATGACCATGGACGCATGGAAAGCCAACTATCAGACCGACGCGAAGGACGCGCAGAAAGAAGCGTTCAAGGTCGCCTTCGAACAGAACGTCGGGGAAAAGGGCTGACCGCGCGCAGCCAGCCCCTTGGCAAGGCGGGTTAGACCGCCGCCTTGCGCATCTCGTCCAGATAGATCTCGCGCAGCCGCGGCGCGACCTTGCCCGGTGTTCCATCGCCCAAGGCCACGCCGTCGATCTCGACCACGGGCATGACAAAGGCGCTGGCGGAGGTGGTAAACGCCTCGTCCGCCTGCTGCGCTTCGTGGATGGTAAAGTTACGCTCTTCCACCACCATCTGCGCCTCTTTGGCGAAACGCAGAACCGCAGCGCGGGTGATGCCGTGCAAAATCTCGTTGCTCAGGGCGCGGGTGATGATCTTGTTGCCCATCACAATATAGGCGTTGTTGCTGGTGCCTTCGGTGACAAAGCCGTCCTCGACCATCCAGGCATCATCGCAGCCCGCCTTCTTGGCCATCATCTTGCCCATCGACGGGTACAAAAGTTGCACCGTCTTGATGTCGCGGCGGCCCCAGCGGATGTCCTCGATGCTGATGACCTTGGCACCTTTCTTGGCGGCAGGGCTGTCGGCCAGACCCGGCTTGGACTGGGTGAACAAGACAATCGTCGGCTCCGTCGTCTCGGGGTCAGGGAAGGCAAAGTCGCGATCCCCGTCCGACCCGCGCGTGATCTGCAAATAGATCAGCCCCTCGTCGATCTCGTTCACGCGCACCAGCTCGCGGTGTACCTCCAGCAGGTCCTCCTTCGAGATCGGGTTTCGCATCTGCAATTCATTCAGCGACCGGCTCAGCCGGATCGCGTGGCCGTCAAAGTCGATCAGCTTGCCGTCCAGCACGCTGGTGACCTCATAGACCCCGTCCGCCATAAGAAACCCGCGATCAAAAATCGAAACCTTGGCTTCGGTCTCGGGCAGGTATTCGCCGTTCACATATACAGTCCGCATGTCTTATCCCCAAAGCTTGGCCGCAGGCGGATGCACCCCGGCGGCGTCAAATGTCAAAGCGTTCTCGCGGTCTTCGGCCAGAAGCAGCGGGCCGTCAAGGTCCACGACCTTCGCCCCCTGTGCCACCAGCACCGCCGGAGCCATCGCGAGCGACGACCCGACCATGCAGCCCACCATGACCTCAAAGCCCTGTGCGACTGCCGCATCGCGCAGCGCCAGCGCCTCTGTCAGACCACCGGTCTTGTCCAGCTTGATGTTGACCACATCGTATTTGCCCTTCAGCCCAGCAAGGCTCGCACGGTCATGACAGCTTTCATCGGCACAGACCGGCACGGGCCGCTCCATCCCGATCAAGGCATCGTCATCCCCTGCGGGCAAAGGCTGTTCAACCAATGACACACCCAGCCGCACCAGATGAGGGGCAAGATCGGCGTATACCGCGGCCGACCAGCCCTCATTCGCATCGATGATGATCTGCGCATCAGGGGCACCGGCGCGCACAGCCTCAAGGCGGGGCATATCATCCGGCGTGCCCAGCTTGATCTTCAACAGCGGGCGATGCGCGTGCAAGGCGGCCTGTTCGCGCATCTTTTCGGGGCTATCCAACGACAGGGTAAAGGCCGTGATCTCGGGCCCCGGTCGCGCCAGCCCCGCCAGTTCCCACACAGGCTTACCCGCCTGCTTGGCTTGCAGATCCCACAGGGCACAATCCACTGCATTGCGCGCTGCACCAGCCGGCAGCAGGTCATATAGCGCATCACGCGTCAGCGGCCCGCGCAGCGCTTCGATCTCTGCCGTGACCGACTCCAGCGTCTCGCCATAACGGGCATAGGGCACACATTCGCCCCATCCCGTCGCGCCGCCATCGGTGATCCTCACCGTGAGCACCTGCGCCTCGGTCCGCGATCCACGCGAAATGGTAAAGACCTGCGCCAGCCGAAAGACATCCCGGCTTACCTCAATACGCATATCCGCTCCTTCATTTTGCCACTTAAACTCTCCCCGAAGGGCCGATCAGAGGGCTGCCAAAGCATCCGCCAATCTTGCGGCACCTTGGCGGAACGGGTCCACGGCTGGCAAGCCCAAGCGTTGTTCGACCTCGGCCAGATAGGCGTCTGCCTCTGCCTCCGACAGATGCTGGGTGTTGATCGAGATACCGACCACCTGACAGCCTGCGTTGGCAACCTTTGCCAGTGTCAGTGCCACGTCGCGCACGTCTTCCAACGTGGGCAGCGTGTAGTCGGGCAGACCGCGCATGGTCTTGCGGGTCGGCTCGTGACACAGGATCAGAGCATCGGGTTGGCCGCCGTGGATCAGCGCCATGGTGACACCGGAATAGGACACGTGAAACAGGCTGCCCTGCCCTTCGATGATATCCCAGTGATCATCGTCATTGTCGGGGGTCAGATACTCGACCGAGCCGGCCATGAAATCCGCGATCACGGCATCCAAAGGTACGCCTTCGCCGGTGATCAGAATACCGGTCTGGCCCGTCGCGCGGAAGCTGCTTTTCAGCCCCTTCTCTTTCATCGCCGCGTCTAGCGCCAGCGCGGTATACATCTTGCCGACCGAACAATCGGTACCGACCGCCAGCACGCGCTTGCCGCTGCGTTTGACGCCATTCGCAATCGGGTACTGCACCGACGGAATACGCACGTCATGCAAGGTACGCCCGTGTTTCTCGGCAGCAGCCACCAGCTCTGGCTCGTTGCGCAGCAGGTTATGCAAGCCGGATGCCAGATCGAAGCCGGCCTCCAGCGCGTCGACCAGCACGGCGCGCCATGTGGCGCTGATGGTGCCCCCGCGGTTGGCGACGCCAATCACCAAGGTCTGCGCGCCGGCCTCTTTCGCTTGCGCAAGCGTCATATCGGTCAGACCCAGATCCGCTTTGCACCCGTCCAGCCGCAGCTGACCGACGGCATTTTCAGGACGCCAGTCCTTGATGCCCTGCGCCACTTTAACCGCAAGGTGATCCGGCGCGTCGCCCAGAAAAAGAAGATAAGGTGTTTTGATCATGATCACATGCTCCTGCAATTTGGCTTTGGCTCAGTTTCGCAGCCTTTCAGCGCGATAAGGTTGCAAATGAATGGTAGGTGCAAGAGATCGCGCGGAAATTTTGCGGGTATCTGCCGATGCAAGCAAGAACTGTGCACAGAATTTCAGCCGCCGATGCTGCAGGTGCGAGATCACCCTTGCAGGGCGCAGCGCAATTTAATACCACCCAAGGCAAGCAAGTCGTAACTTTATTACTCAAGGATTCCGCATATGAGCTTTCGCATCCAGCCTACAGCACCTGCACGTCCCAACCGCTGCCAATTGTTCGGCCCCGGTTCGCGCCCGGCAATCTTCGAAAAAATGGCAAGCTCTGAAGCCGATGTGATCAACCTTGATCTGGAAGACAGCGTTGCCCCCACGGACAAGGACAGCGCCCGCGCCAACATCATCAAGGCGATCAGCGATGTAGACTGGGGCGACAAAACACTGTCCGTGCGGATCAACGGGCTGGATACACCTTACTGGTACCGCGATGTCGTCGATCTGCTGGAGCAAGCGGGCGAGCGTCTGGACCAGATCATGATCCCCAAGGTCGGCTGCGCCGCTGACGTCTATACCGTCGACGCGCTGGTCACGGCGATCGAAACCGCCAAGGGCCGCACCAAGAAAATCTCGTTCGAGGTGATTATCGAATCGGCCGCAGGCATCGCCCACGTCGAAGAGATCGCCGCCGCCAGCCCGCGCCTGCAAGCGATGAGCCTTGGTGCGGCCGACTTTGCCGCCTCTATGGGGATGCAGACGACTGGCATCGGTGGCACGCAAGAAAACTATTACATGCTGCGCGACGGGACCAAGCATTGGTCCGATCCGTGGCATTGGGCGCAGACCGCCATCGTTGCCGCCTGCCGGACCCACGGCGTGCTGCCGGTCGATGGTCCGTTCGGTGATTTCTCGGACGACGAAGGCTACCGCGCGCAGGCGCGTCGGTCGGCAACTTTGGGCATGGTCGGCAAATGGGCCATTCACCCCAAACAGATCGCCGTCGCGAACGAGGTCTTCACTCCTTCGGAAGAAGCCGTCGCTGAAGCGCGCGAAATTCTGGCCGCGATGGAAACAGCCAAGGCCAACGGCGAGGGTGCGACCGTCTACAAAGGCCGTTTGGTCGACATCGCCAGCATCAAACAGGCCGAAGTCATCGTGCGCCAGTCCGAGATGATCGCCTCGCGCTAACCCCGCGATACTGGACAGCGGCGCGAGGCGACCCTCGCGCCGCGACAGCCCCCCGCAGCAAAGCGGGCTTGGCATGCCCCGCGGCTTGGGGCATCAAGGCAGCATGACCATCGATGTCCTCTCTGCGCTCGCGCTTTTCGCGCTGATCACCTCAATCACGCCGGGGCCGAACAACCTGATGCTGATGGCATCGGGCGCGAACTTCGGCTTTGCGCGCACGGTCCCGCATATGATGGGCATCACTCTTGGTTTTATGGTCATGTTGCTGCTGGTGGGCTTTGGCCTGATCCGCGTGTTTGACGCCTTTCCTGTCATCTATACGGTGCTCAAGATCCTGAGCCTGATCTATCTGATCTACCTTGCCTATAAGATCGCCACTGCCGCCCCGGTGCAAAGCGCAGACCCGAACGCCAAGCCGCTGAGCTTTCTGCAAGCGGCGGGGTTTCAATGGGTCAACCCCAAGGCTTGGGCCTTTGGTCTTAGCATCATCACGATCTACGTGCCCTCTGCTGGCATATTGCCGCTGGTGATCACGGCGCTTGTCGTGGCGGTGATGGCGCTGCCGTCGGTCACCCTTTGGACCCTTCTTGGCGGGCAGATGGCCCGTTTTCTAACCAATCCCCGGCGTTTGCGGGTGTTTAACGTGACCATGGCCGCGCTGCTTGTGGCGTCGCTGCTGCCCGCCCTTTGGCCGGCCAGCTGACAGGTTCCGTTGCAAAGACCGCAAATCAACGCCATATAGCCCTGAACAAAGCGCGGAGCAGGTGATGACACAGTATCTGGATTTCGAAAAACCACTGGCCGAAGTTGAAGGCAAAGCGGAAGAGCTGCGCGCTCTGGCGCGGTCCTCCGAAGGGATGGACGTGAGCGCCGAAGCCAAAACGCTGGACGAAAAAGCCCACCAAATGCTTGACGATCTGTACAAGTCGTTGACGCCGTGGCGCAAATGTCAGGTGGCACGTCACCCCGACCGGCCCCATTGCAAAGACTATATCGAGGCCCTGTTTACCGAATACACCCCGCTGGCAGGGGACCGGAATTTTGCCGATGATCTTGCCGTAATGGGCGGTCTGGCACGGTTCAACGACACGCCTGTCGTCGTGATCGGCCACGAAAAGGGCAACGACACCAAATCCCGTATCGAACGCAATTTCGGCATGGCCCGCCCCGAAGGCTACCGCAAAGCCGTGCGCCTGATGGAATTGGCCGACAAGTTCGGGCTGCCCGTGATCACGCTGGTGGACACCCCCGGTGCCTACCCCGGTAAAGGCGCGGAAGAGCGTGGCCAATCCGAAGCCATCGCCCGCGCGACCGAGAAATGTTTGCAGATCGGTGTGCCGCTGGTTTCTGTCATCATCGGTGAAGGTGGGTCCGGCGGGGCGGTTGCCTTTGCCACGGCGAACCGCGTCGCCATGCTGGAACATTCTGTCTATTCCGTGATCTCGCCCGAGGGCTGCGCATCAATCCTGTGGAAAGACGCCGAGAAAATGCGCGAGGCCGCCGAAGCGCTGCGCCTGACCGCGCAAGATCTGAAACAGCTGGGCGTCAACGACCGCATCATCCCCGAACCCCGTGGCGGCGCGCATCGGGATCAGAAAGAGGCGATTGCATCGGTGCGCAAGGCGATTGCCGCGATGCTGGATGACCTGTCGGGCAAAGACCCAAAGGCGCTGGTGGCTGATCGTCGCAAGAAATTCCTCGACCTCGGGGCCAAGGGGCTGGCGGCGTAACCAACGCCGCCCGCTGGCGCATCACGTCGCCAGCATCCGCAGACCTTGGGTCACATCGGTGCGCACGGCCAGCCGCAGTCCCGGTTCGTCGCCCGCGCGCAGCGCCGCGATAATCAGCTTGTGAAAATGCGGCGGCTCTGTCCGTCTGAGCCGCCCATAAAGCGCCCGCATCGTCGGGCCCATCTGCAGCCAGACCGTTTCCGCCATCGCCAGCATCGCAGGGGCCTGCGCCCGCAGGTATAGGGTGCGGTGAAATTCCAGATTGGTGCGAATATAGCTCACCGCGTCACGGTGGATCACCGCATCCGAGATGGCATTGTTGATCGCCTGCATCCGGTCGATCAGCGCTAGGTGGGCCCGCGGCAGGGCGCGGCTCGCCAGCTCCACCTCGATCAGGGCACGCAGGGCGGCCAGCTCCTCGATCCGTTCGTTGCTAAGCTCCGGCGTCGATATCCGGCCAGAGGCCGACATGGTCAGCGCCCCTTCCGCCGCCAGCCGCCGCACGGCCTCGCGGGCGGGGGTCATCGACACCTCGTATTCCTTCCCGATTCCCCGCAGGGTCAGCGCCTGCCCCGGAGCCAGATCGCCGTGCATGATGCGGGTCCGCAACTGCCGATAGACACGGTCATGGGCCAAAGGATGCGCATCAAGGGGACGAGGGTTCAGGTTCATATCGCCGTTGTGATCACGAATCGCTGCTGCGTCAATGGCGCAACGTGGACGCGCCCTATGCCTGCGTGGTAAACTTGAACCGGTGCAGGTCGCTGCCGTGGGTGCGCAGCCAGCCACGCGCCTCTTGATAGGGTCCGTAAATCCTTTCAACCTCGGCCCAAAAGGCGGGCGAATGGTTCATCTGCGCCAGATGCGCGACCTCGTGGGCGGCGACGTAATCAAGCACGTCGGGCGGCGTCAGGATCAAGCGCCACGAAAACATCAGCCCCCCGTCCGAGGTACAAGACCCCCACCGCGACCGCGTATCCCGCAAGGTCAGCTTGCTATAGGGCCTCCCCAGCAGCGCACTATAATCGTCGCAGGCCCCGGTCAGCCGGTCCCGCGCCAGCTCTTTCAAATGCGCGGCAAGCCGTGTCGGCACACGCGCTGCCGGGCCGGGCACGGAAATCGTATCGGTCCCCAGCACCACCCGCCTGCCCTGCCCCGCCTCAACCCGCAGCATCCGACCGCCCAAGGGAAACTCGGCCCCGATACCCACCAGAACATCAGCGCCGCGCGCTTCCAGATGTTGCCGAATCCACGCCTCCTTTTCGCGGGCAAAGGCGATTCCCTCGGCCTCTTTCAAGCGTTTCGGCATGGTAAGCGTCACCCGCCCATCCAGCTGCGATATCCGCAATGATATCCGCCGCGCCCGCGCAGAGCGGCGCAGGATCAGCGGGATAGGCGGGTTTCCGGGCAGGACAGGATCAGGCATTTCAGGGTTCCGGGTCGCGATGGGGTGGCGATTGCCTTTGACAGTGCCTATCTCATATGGCACTTGGCCTGAATCATCTATACGCAACAACACTTTCAAAAAGGGGACTTCGATGCCCAATGAAGAATGGGGAACCAAGCGCCTGTGCCCCACAACGGGCAAGCGGTTCTACGACCTGAACAAAGATCCGATCATCAGCCCTTACTCCGGCGAAGTGGTCGAGGTGGATAACTCCAAATCCCGCATGATCGCCGCAGACGCCGAAGATGCCGTTACAGCCAAAGCCAAAAAAGGCAACTCGGATGATGACGAGACATTGGTAGATGACGACGATGTAGATGTGGATCTGGACGACGACATCCTGGACGATGACGACGACGATGATGATACCGTTCCACTCGAAGAAATCGCCGACGTTGCATCCGACGACGAAGATTGATTGATTTTTGCGAGGGCGGGATAGATTTTCCTCTTGATCCCGCCTTCGCGACCGCCTATTCAGCGGCGCATCGGCCTTGAATGGTTGATACACTTCCCGGATCTCTGATCCACGATGGGGCCTTAGCTCAGCTGGGAGAGCGCCTGCATGGCATGCAGGAGGTCAGCGGTTCGATCCCGCTAGGCTCCACCAAACACCACCCTACATTCCAGCACACACGTCACGCACCACGCGGGGCTGACTGACGCGCGTCCGCAAGGCGGACACTCTGAGTCAGCGGTTCGATCCCGCTAGGCTCCACCAAACACCACCCTACATTCCAGCACACACGTCACGCACCACGCGGGGCTGACTGACGCGCGTCCGCAAGGCGGACACTCTGAGTCAGCGGTTCGATCCCGCTAGGCTCCACCAAACACCACCCTACATTCCAGCACACACGTCACGCACCACGCGAGGCTGACTGACGCGCGTCCGCGAGGCGGACACTCTGAGTCAGCGGTTCGATCCCGCTAGGCTCCACCAAACACCACCCTACATTCCAGCACACACGTCACGCACCACGCGGGGCTGACTGACGCGTTTCAACGTTTCCGACGTATCGCACGCCTACATGCGTACACAACGCCCGCAGTCACGCTGACGCCAGCAAAGACCCACCCAAGCGCAACCAGCAGAGTATGCCGTATCGGGTGGTAGTTGCGGAAATAGGCCCATGTGTCGGTGTAGGGGATGCTTTCGACCCAGTGCTGCACCCCAAGGAATGCGACGATGCCAAGGCAAAGCGCGCCTGAGGCGAAGAACACCCAAATGACCGCTCGGTCCGTCACCTTTCCCATTGCGCACCCCGCCCGTTGAAACGCCGCCCCATCCCAAGCTGTACGGCAAGGAACAGCCGCGCACAAAATTAAATTGGCCGCGCCACTAGACGACCGGTCTATTACTTCTTATCTCCCCCCGTATGACAGAGCAAAAGAAATCAGATCAAACGCGGCTAAAGATACTGACCGCCGGACGTGCGCTGATCAGCAAGCACGGGTTTGGCGCTGTCGGGCTGGCGCGCATCCTGAGGGAAAGTGATGTCCCCAAGGGGTCGTTCTATTATTACTTTCCGTCCAAGGATGCCTTTGGCCAGGCCTTGCTGCACGACTATGTCGACGATTATCTGGCGCGCATGGATGCGCTGTGCAGCGGGTCGGGTTCTGCCCGTGACAAGCTGCTGTCGTTCTGGTCTGCGTGGCTTGCCCATGCCCATTCCGAAGGCATCGCCAACCAGTGCCTCGTTGTGAAGCTTGGGGCCGAGGTTGCCGATCTGTCCGACGACATGCGGCGCATCTTGGATGATGGCGTGGCACAGTTGGTCGGCCGCATCGCACAGCTGCTGGTTGCCGGGGCCGAAGAAGGCTCAATCCCACCAGTCGATGAAGCACGGGCGGCAGCGCAGATGCTCTATGCCAAGTTTCTGGGGGCCGCGATCCTGTCGAAACTGTCGCAGGATCAGATCCCGTTGCAGCAGGCTTTGTCAGAAACCACCGATTTTCTAACCATTCGATAACCACAAGAAAGCGAGACCACCATGAAAGCAGCAGTGCACAATAGCTTTGGCGAACCCATCGACGTCATCGAAGCGACCGATATCGACACCCCCACCGCAGGGGCGGGCGAGGTTCTGGTCAAGATGACCCTGTCGCCCATCCACAACCACGATCTTTGGACGATCCGCGGGAACTACGGCTACAAGCCCGAGCTTCCCGGCGCGATTGCCGGCAGCGAAGGGCTTGGCACCGTCGAGGCTGTCGGTGAAGGCGTGGACGACGCGATGGTCGGCCAGCGTGTGTCGATCGCGGGCGTGCACGGCACATGGGCCGAATACTTCGTCGCCCCCGCCACTGGCGTTCTGCCCCTGCCCGACATGATCTCGGACGTTGCTGGCGCACAATTGATCGCGATGCCCTTCAGCGCCATCTCTTTGCTGGAAACGCTTAAGGCGCAGAAAGGCGACTGGATCGTCCAGACCGCAGCAAACGGGGCCGTCGGCAAGATCATGACCACGCTCGCCAAAAGCCGCGGCATCAACCTGCTGAACCTCGTGCGGCGCGAAGACGCTGTGACAGAGCTGACGGATCTGGGCATCGACAACGTGCTGTCGACCTCGGAAGCGGGCTGGCAGGATAAAGCGCGCGAAATCATTGGCGAAAAAGGTGCCGCATCCGCGATCGATTCCGTGGGGGGCGATATTTCTGCCGATCTGGTCGATCTGCTGGGACTGGACGGGGAGCTTGTTGTGTTCGGGACCGCGACCGGTGCGCCGATGCCGCTGAACTCTGGCGCGCTAATCATGAAGCATATCACCGTCAAAGGCTTCTGGGGCTCCCGCGTGAGCGGCGACATGGACCCCGAAGAGCGCAAACGCCTGATCACTGAACTGGTTACGCTGGTCGCCAAAGGCGAGTTGGTGCTGGAAGACGGTGGGCAGTTCGGGCTGGATGATCTCTCTGGTGCGCTGAAAGCCTCGCTGACACCGGGCCGCCCCGGCAAGGTGATGATCCGCGGCTAAACGCAGCCGGATACCACAGAACCAAACAGGGCGGCCCTTGATCCGGGATCAAGGGCCGCCCTGCTTTCATCTCGACACCCAAGTTTGGGCGGCTGCGCTTAGAACGGCAGCCCCGTATAATTCTCTGCCAGATCGCGCCGTGCTGTTTCGCTTTGCGCCAGATGGGCCAGCGACGCCCGCCGCATCTGCGGGGCGAAACTGTCTTCGCCCTCGAACTGATGCAGCATTGTTGTCATCTGCCAGCTGAACCGCATCGCCTTCCAGATCCGCGACAGCGCATGGGCGGAATAACCGTCAACCCCGCTGTGATCCCCTCGCTTCAGCGCGGCAATCAGTGCGTCATGCAGATAGAAGACATCGGACACCGCGAGGTTCAGCCCTTTGGCACCGGTGGGCGGCACGATATGCGCGGCATCCCCCACCAGAAACAGGTTTCCCCACCGCAAAGGCTCGCTCACGAAGGAGCGCAGCGGCGCGATGGATTTCTCGATCGACGGGCCGGTCACAAGCGCCTCTGACACAGGTCGCGGCAAACGTTGCTTCAGTGCCTCCCAGAAGCGGTCATCGCTCCAATCCTCGACCTTTTCGGTCGACGACACCTGAATGTAATAGCGGCTCAGGCTTGCGCTACGCATGGAGGCAAGAGCGAAGCCCTGCGCCGAACTGGCATAGATCAATTCATCGTTCACCGGTTTCGTGCGCGACAGAATCCCGAGCCAGCCAAAGGGGTAGACCCGTTCAAACTCCCGACGTTTGGCGGCGGGGATCGTCGCGCGGCTGACACCGTGGAACCCATCACAGCCCGCGACGTAGATGCAGCTGATCTCTTGCCGCTGGCCGTCTTTGGTGAAGGATACCGTGGGCGCTTTGCTGTCCGCACCGTCGATCACCACATTTTCGACCTCGTGAATGATCGTCGTGCCCATCCGGTCCTGTGCGTCGTACAGATCGCGGGTGACCTCTGTCTGGCCATAGACCATGACCTTCTTGCCGATCAGCTTGTGGAAATCGATATGCACCATCTGATCGTTGTCAGTCAGGTAGCAGCCTTTGTGCGGCAAGCCCTGTTGGTCCATCCGTGCACCGACACCGGCATGGCGCAGCAGGTTCATTGTGCCGTCCTCAAGCACGCCTGCGCGGATGCGAGACAGCACGTGTTCACGGGTGGTCCTTTCAAGCACGACAGTGCTGACGCCTGCGTCGTTCAGCAATTGCGACAGCAGCAAGCCCGATGGCCCGCCGCCAATAATGACGACTTCGGTTTTCATATAGCTGCTCCCTGCCTGACTGCCGGATTAACCTATTGTACGGAACGTGCATGATGAATGGATCGTTAGCGCAATTGCTGGTACAATCCGTGCATGACAGAGCTTTCTCCGATCCCCAGCTATGCGCTTTTTGGCGAAACCAAAGACTTTCCCGATGTGCTGCATTGCGAACGGATCAAGGACCGCGCACCAGATCACGCGTGGCACATCGCGCCACATCGGCACGCGCAGCTGGCGCAGGTGCTCTACATCCTTTCGGGGGGTGGCACGGCGAACATCGATGGCGACCGCTTTGCCCTGACGCAGGGATCGGTCGTCTTTATCCCGCCCCGCATGGTGCATAGTTTCGACTTTGCCCCCAACACCCAAGGCATGGTGCAATCCTTTCCCATTGCGATCCTGCACAGCATCGGGCCCGTCAATGCCGAGGTCGCACAGGCGTTGACCAAGCCGACGGTTGGTCGCGCCGCGGGCCCGCTGATCGCGCTGATGACCCAGCTGGAAACCGTGGCGGCCCAGACGGGGGCGCCGTTTCGGGCGCAGATTGCCGTGGGGCTGGGACATGCGGTTCTGGCCAGCATCGCGGCATGGGGGACAACGCAAAACCGCAGTAACGACGCACCGCAGGATGATCGCCTGTCGCGGCTCGACCAGCTTATCGGCGATCCGGGCAGTGCGGGCTGGACGGCCAAGGACTTTGCCAGCACCCTCGGGATCAGCACCGGACATCTGTCGCGCCTGTGCCGCGCGGCAAAGGGGCTGTCCGCCACCGCCTACATCGAAGCCCGCCACGTCGAGGAAGCCTGCCGCATGCTGGCCTTTACCCGCCTGTCAGTGGCCGAGGTTGGCTATCGTCTGGGGTTCGCCGATCCGTCCTATTTCTCGCGCCGTTTCCGCACCGTACAGGGGGTGACCCCGTCGCAATACCGTCAGCAATTCGTAACCTGAGATCACGACTAAAGGACCACAGGTTGAAGACTGGGCAAATCAGTGCTCACAAAACTGACAAATGTCAGAATTATTAACCGTTATCGCTAACAGCCGTTTGACCTACCCCAAATGATACGTGAAGGTGACGTTAGGGAGCCTGCGCAACCCGTGCCGCGCAGATAAGAGAAACCGAAGTTTCTGGGAGGAAATAGAATGACAAAAGGCAATATGAACCGTCGCACCATGCTGCGCGGCGCCGCGCTTGGCGCGTTGGCGACACCGGCGCTGGTCGGCAAAGGGATCGCACAGGGCAAAGTCAACTGGCGCGTGCAAGCCCATTGGCCCAAAGCGTCCAGCTCTTTCACCGACAGCCTTGGCAAATTGGCCGAAGTGCTTGAGACGCGTACCGAAGGCGCGTTCAAAATGGATCTGCTGGGTGCCGGCGAATTCGCCAAAGGGCCCGACATCTACAATATCGTGCGCAAGGGCGTGGTGCCGATGGGGACGGTCAGCCCGTCCTATGTACAAGATCAGGCGCAGGCCGCGTCCTTCCTGTTCGGCATCCCCGGCACCTTCCGTCAGGCCTGGGAAATGGAACACGCGGTCAAGAACCTTGGCCTTGAGGCGCTGGTGAACGAAGACCTGAACGCCGATGGCGTGATGATGAAGACGGAGAAAGTCCTGCCCGTCGAAATCGTCGTGTCGAAAAAGATCGAATCCGCCGAAGACTTCAAAGGGCTCAAGCTGCGGTCGTCGGGTACGATGCTGGATTACCTGCAATCCGCCGGTGCCGCGCCGCAATACATCCCCGGGTCCGAACTCTATCAATCGCTCAGCTCGGGCGTTGTGGATGGCGCACATTGGGGCGCTGCCGTGGGGGCGAAATCCATGTCCCTCTGGGAGGTCTGCAAATACCACTACAAACCCGCGCTTGGTCAGACCACCGACGCCTTTATCCTGAATATGGAGGCCGTCGACGGGCTGGAGGACGATCTGCGCACTGCCCTGCTCGACACGATGGAGACGCGGTTCTTCCAGCGGTCGGCCGAATACCAGCACGCCGAAGCCATCGCGATTTCTTCGGGCATTGCCGAGAACAACATCGAAGTATCCGAATTGCCCGACGACGTTCTGGCGATCCTTGCCGATGCCTCGGCCAAGATCCTCGACACAGAGGCGCAGAAAGGCGAACGCGCAGCGAAGGCGGCGGATATCTACAAAACCTTGATGACCGACCTCGGCTACCTCTAGGGGCCTGATCCGGGGGTTAAACCCCGGTGATGCCACAGTGAAAATCAATGTAGCCGCCTGACATGTCCCTGCATTTCGGGCGGCTTCTTTTATGTCTTGAGGGAGAAACGTTTTGTTTAAACTTGCGCGCTTCATCACGCAATTGAACCGCATTATCGGCTATTGGATCAGCTTTTGCGTGCTGATCATCTTTGCCTTGCTGCTGGCCGATGTGGTCATGCGCTATCTGATCGGGCAGCCCGCGATCTGGACTGCCGAACTGGCGACGCTGATCTTTGGTGTCTATGCGATCATCGGGGGCGGTTATCTGCTGACCGAACGCGGTCACGTGAACGTCGATATCATCTACGGCCAGTTTTCCCCCAAACGCAAAGCCTTGGTGGACATCGTGACATGGCCGCTGTTCCTGATCTTTGTCGGCGTGCTGCTGTGGCAAGGCTACGACATCGCGTCCGAAGCCATCGCGGATATGGAGCGGTCGAACTCTGTCTGGAAGGCCCCGCTGTGGCCGACAAAATCGCTGATCCCCGTCGCCGCCTTGCTGCTGTTGTTGCAGGGCTTTGTACGCCTTTGGGCCGATGTGCGCACCCTGATGGGGCTGCCCAATGATCCCGCGATCTTTGGACAACCGGCCGCCGGCGACACCCACGCCGCCCAAGCCGCAGGAGGCCAGTCATGAGCGTTGAAATCCTGACCATGCTGTTCTTTGGCGCGCTGCTGTTGTTTGTGATGCTCGGCACGCCGCTGGCCTTTGCCCTTGGGGGGATATCGGTCATCTTCCTCTATGCGGAAATGGGCGATCTGGGGTTCTATCTGCTCGCCTCCAAAATGTGGGAAACGATGCAATCCCCCACGCTGATGGCAATTCCGCTGTTTGTCTTCATGGCGATCCTGCTTGAAAAATCGGGGGTCGCGAATGACCTTTACGATATGATGCACGAATGGTGGGGCGGGCTGCGCGGCGGTCTGGCCATCGGCACGGTGCTGATCTGCGTGATCTTTGCCGCCATGTCGGGCATCTCGGGTGCGGCGGTTGTCACGATGGGGACAATTGCGCTGCCCAAGATGCTGGAACGCGGCTATGACAAGAAGCTCGCGCTTGGGGCCATTAACGCGGGCGGGGGTTGGGGCATCCTGATCCCGCCGTCGATCCTGATGGTACTGTATTCGCTGCTGACCGAAGTGTCGGTCGGGCGTCTGTTTGCGGCCGGTATCGGGCCGGGGCTGCTGCTGTTCTTCCTTGTGTCCGTCTATATCGGCGGACGCTGCTGGATGCAGCCGGAACTGGGTCCCGCCCTCCCGAAAGAGGAACGCGCGAACTGGGGGCAGAAACTGCGGTCTCTCAAGGCGGTGATCCTGCCGATCCTGATCGTGGTGATCGTGCTGGGGGCCATCTTTGGCGGGTTCGCCACCCCGACCGAAGCCGCCGCCATCGGTGTCTTTGGTGCGATGGTCGCCACGGGCGTGAACCGGCAACTGTCATGGGCCGTGATCCGTGACGCCTCTGTCGCGACGCTGAAACTGACCGCGCTGATCATGTGGATCCTGTTCGCGGCCCACGCCTTTAGCACGGCCTATACCGCGCTTGGGGCACAAAGCCTGATCCAGGATATGATGAACCTTGTGCCCGGTGGGCGTTGGGGGTCGCTGGTATTTATGCTGGCGGTGCTTTTCATCCTTGGCATGGTGCTGGATCCGGTGGGGATCATGCTGATCACCCTGCCTGTGTTCCTGCCCGTGGTGCAGAGCTATGGCTTTGATCCGATCTGGTTCGGCATCCTCTTCATCATCATGATGGAGGTCGGGTATATGACCCCGCCCTTCGGCTTTAACCTCTTTTACCTCAAAGGGGTGGCCCCGCCGGACGTCACAATGGGCGATATCTATGCCTCTGTGACGCCTTACGTGATCGTGACGCTGATCGGGGTCTTGCTGATCATCCTGATCCCCGAGATCGCGACCTATCTGCCCAAGTATTTCTACGGGTAGACCGCTCATGCTTTTGCTTTGACCCGCGGCACGCCTGCGGGTCAAAGCCCCTGACGGAATATGCTCAAATAATAGGCAGCTGTCGAGTTACAGCCTGAAATTGCGCCAAAAATGCCCGTTTCGGATCGCACCCGACGGGAATCACGCTATCCAGATGGGAGTTATTTTCAGCTGGACGAGGCCCCCCATCAACATCGCCGCCCATACCGATCAGGCTTTCTCCGTGCCGATGCAACCCCGCGCCCGCGGGGCGTTGCGCATCAGCAGCAAGACCTATGGCAGCGCGTCCGTGATTGGCGATCTCTACCAGCAAGGCTGCTTCAAGGCGCTGTTTCCACGCGCGGCGGCGGGCGGGCTGACGGGGGTTTTCCTCAATACTTCGGGCGGAATGACGGGCGGCGATGAACTGTCGATCACCGCCACGGCGGGTGCGGGCAGCCGGCTGACCCTGACCAGCCAAGCGGCCGAGCGCGTCTATCTGGCGCAACCCGGCCCCATGGCGCAGATGACCACGCGGCTGGATGCCGAAGCGGGGGCACGGGTCGATTGGCTGCCGCAAGAAACGATCCTGTTCAACGGCTCCGCCCTGCGCCGCAAGCTGGAGGTGGACCTGACGGACGACGCCTGTTTCTTCGGTGTAGAGCCGCTGGTCTTTGGCCGCGTCTCCATGGGCGAGACGCTGCGCGACGCGCGCTTTGCCGATAACATCACGATCCGCCGCGACGGGCACCCTATCTTTGCCGATGCTGTGCGTTTGTCCGGCGATATCCACGCGCAACTTACTGGCACCGCCACGGCGGGCGGCAACTGCGCTATGGCGAGCGTGATCTACGCCGCCCCCGATGCCGAGGCGCTGCTTGCCCCCCTGCGCGCGCTGCTGCCTGCCAGAGCCGGTGCCAGCCTGATCCGCGACGGCGTGCTTTATGCGCGGCTCCTCGCGCCCGACAGTTACATCCTGCGCCAGTCTCTGGTGCCGATCATCGCCCGCCTGCACGGCGCGGCCCCTCCTAAAACATGGATGCTTTGACATGCAGCTGACCCCCCGTGAAAAAGACAAACTGCTGATCGCCATGGCGGCCGAAGTCGCGCGCAAGCGTCTGGCCCGTGGCGTCAAGCTGAACCACCCCGAGGCGATTGCCCTGATCACCGACACCGTCGTCGAAGGCGCGCGCGATGGCCGCAGCGTGGCCGAGATGATGCAGGCTGGCGCCCAGGTCATCACCCGCGACGACTGTATGGAGGGCATCGCCGAGATGATCCACGACGTGCAGGTCGAAGCCACCTTCCCCGACGGAACCAAGCTGGTCACCGTGCACAACCCTATCCGCTAGACACCATTCGCAAGAAAGGCCCCTGCTATGAAACATCTGATGATCCTGCCCGCCGCCCTGATGGCCGGCCCTGCCCTTGCCCACCCCGGTGTGCATATCGCCCCCCACGGGGCCGAATGGATGCCTGTCTTCATGGGGCTCGCCGTCATCGCAACCGTCGCGGCCATCGCGCTGCGGGGGCGGGTCAAGGCCCCCCAAAAGGCGCGCAAATGATCCCCGGAGAGGTGCTGTGCGCCACAGGGGACATCACCCTGAACGCCGATCGCACGGCCATCACCCTGATGGTTGCCAATACCGGTGACCGGCCCGTGCAGGTCGGCAGTCACTACCACTTTGCCGAAACCAACCCCGCGCTCGACTTCGACCGCGCCGCCGCGCGTGGTCACCGTCTGGACATCGCCGCCGGCACCGCAGTGCGCTTTGAACCCGGTCAACGCCGCGAGGTGCAGCTGATCCCGCTGGCGGGCGACCGTAAGGTGTATGGGTTCAACGCTGAAGTGATGGGCGCGCTCTAAGGCGCTTCGAGGAAAGAGAGACCAATGACCACCACACTCCCCCGCTCTGAATATGCAGCGATGTATGGCCCCACCACGGGTGACCGACTGCGACTGGCCGACACCGATCTTATCATCGAGGTGGAACGCGATCTGACCACCTATGGCGAAGAGGTGAAATTCGGCGGCGGCAAGGTGATCCGCGACGGGATGGGCCAGTCGCAGGTCACGCGGGCAAACGGTGCGGTGGATACTGTGATCACCAATGCGCTGATCGTGGATCATTCGGGCATCTACAAGGCGGATGTCGCGCTGAAAGACGGGCGCATCGCGGCGATTGGCAAGGCGGGCAACCCCGACACCCAACCCAATGTCGATATCATCATCGGACCGGGGACCGAGGTGATCGCAGGCGAAGGCCGCATCCTCACCGCGGGCGGTTTCGACAGCCACATCCACTTTATCGCGCCCCAGCAGATGGAAGACGCGCTGCATTCCGGCGTGACCACCTGCTTTGGCGGCGGCACCGGTCCTGCGCATGGCACGCTTGCCACCACCTGCACCCCCGGCCCGTGGCACATAGGGCGCATGTTGCAGGCGATGGATGGTGTGGTGATGAACATCGGTCTCTCGGGCAAGGGCAACGCCAGCCAACCCGGCGCGCTGGTTGAAATGGTGAACGGCGGGGCCTGCGCGCTGAAGCTGCACGAGGATTGGGGCACCACCCCCGCCGCGATTGATTGCTGCCTGTCGGTCGCCGACGATATGGACGTGCAGGTGATGATCCACACCGACACGCTGAACGAATCCGGCTTTGTCGAACATACGCTTGGCGCGATGAAAGGCCGGACCATCCACGCCTTCCACACCGAGGGCGCAGGCGGTGGCCACGCCCCCGACATCATCAAGATTTGCGGCGAAGAACACGTGCTGCCGTCTTCGACCAACCCGACACGCCCCTTCACGGTGAACACGCTCGAAGAGCATCTGGACATGCTCATGGTCTGTCACCACCTTGATAAATCCATCCCCGAAGACGTTGCCTTTGCCGAAAGCCGGATCAGACGCGAAACGATTGCCGCCGAGGATATCCTGCATGACATCGGCGCGTTCTCTATCATCGCCTCTGACAGTCAGGCCATGGGCCGTGTGGGCGAGGTGCTGATCCGCACATGGCAAACCGCTGACAAGATGCGCAAGCAGCGCGGGCGCTTGCCGGAAGAAACCGGCGACAACGATAACTTCCGCGTCAAACGCTATATCGCGAAATACACGATCAACCCCGCCATCGCCCATGGTGTCAGCCGCGAGGTCGGGTCGATCGAGGTCGGCAAGAAGGCCGATCTGGTGCTGTGGAACCCCGCCTTCTTTGGTGTGAAGCCGGAAATGGTATTGATGTCGGGCATGATCGTGGTGGCGCAGATGGGCGATCCGAATGCGTCGATCCCCACGCCGCAACCGGTCTATACCCGTCCGATGTTCGGGGCCTATGGCAGTGCGCTCCAGCATTGTGCGGTGACCTTTATCTCGGAAGCCGCGCAATCGAACGGGCTGCGCGACAGCCTTGGCCTGCGCAAACAGACCATTGCCGTTCAAAACACCCGCAACATCGGCAAATCCGATCTGATCCATAATGCGGCCACCCCCAAGGTAGAGGTAAACCCCGAAACCTACGAAGTCCGCGCGGACGGCGAGCTGCTGACCTGCGCGCCCGCTGAAACCGTCCCCATGGCGCAACGCTATTTCATGTTCTGAGGCCCCTAGATGACCGACCTTCCTCCCGCCCATACGATCAAGCGCCACGGCCAGTGGGACCATGCGGATGACAGCTGCGTGCTGACCTATGACGACCGCTTCCTGCGCCGCAAACGCTTGCTGACCAGCCATAACCGCGGATTCCTCGTGGACCTCGCCCATACGGAATCGCTGAACCACGGCGATGCGTTCGAGCTTGAAGGCGGGCAGATCATCGAGGTCATCGCGGCCAAGGAAGCCTTGCTGGAAATCACCGGCGACGATCTGGTGCGGCTGGCATGGCATATCGGCAACCGGCACTGCCCCTGCCAGCTTGAACCCGCCCGCCTGCTGATCCAGAACGACCATGTGATCCGCGACATGCTGACCAAGCTCGGCGCGACGTTGCGGGATGTGTCCGAACCGTTCATTCCCGAGGGCGGTGCCTATGGCCACGGGCGCACCCACAGCCACGCACATTAGGCCCGCCGGACGATGCAAACCCAAGCCCTGATCACGCTCGCGCAATGGCTGTCGCCCAGCTTTCCCATCGGCGCGTTCAGCTATAGCCACGGGCTGGAAATGGCCGTGCAGGACGGCACCATTCACGATGCGGCCAGCCTTCAGGCGTGGCTGTCGGATATCATCACCCACGGTGCAGGCCGGACCGATGCGATCCTGCTGAACGCTGGCTTTGCGGGTAAGGGGGTGGACGAGGTGGATGCGCTGGCGCGCGCGCTGGCCCCCTCGTCAGAGCGGCTGACCGAGATGACCCAGCAGGGCGCGGCCTTTGTGCGGGTGGTCAATGACGTCTGGGGGCATGACCTCCCCGACCTGACGCTGCCCGTCGCCTTTGGCGCGGCTTGCGCGGCGCAGGGGCTGCCCGTGGCACAAGGCGCGCAGCTGTTCCTGCACGCCTTCGTCAGCGCATTGGTGTCTGCTGCAATCCGCGCGGTGCCCTTGGGGCAAACGGACGGGCAGCGGGTGATCACCGCCCTTGCCCCGCTGTGCCACCAAACGGTGACGCTGGCCCTGACCCAAACCATCGACGACATCGGCAGCGCCTGTTTTCTGGCCGATATCGCGTCGATGCGACATGAAACGCTTTACTCAAGGATGTTCCAGACATGACCTCCCCCCATGGACCGCTTCGTATTGGCATTGGTGGCCCCGTTGGCGCGGGCAAGACAACGACGACCGCCGCCCTGTGCCGTGCTATGCGCGACCGCTGGTCGATCGGCGTGATCACCAATGATATCTACACCCAAGAGGACGCCGAAGCGCTCATGCGGCTTCAGGTCTTGCCGCAGGACCGGATCATCGGGGTCGAGACGGGCGGCTGCCCCCACACCGCCATCCGCGAGGATGCGTCGATCAATCTTGCCGCCGTAGCCCGGATGCGCGACCGCCACCCCGATCTGGACTGTGTGCTCATCGAATCCGGTGGCGATAACCTGTCGGCGACCTTCAGCCCCGAGCTGGCGGATGTGACGCTTTATGTCATCGACGTTGCTGCGGGCGAAGAGATCCCGCGCAAGGGCGGGCCAGCGATCACCAAGTCGGATATCCTGATCATCAACAAAACCGACCTCGCCCCGCATGTGGGCGCATCACTAGAGGTGATGGACCGTGACGCCAAACGGATGCGCGGCGATCTGCCCTATCTCTTTGCCGAGATGAAACACGATAAGGGTGTGGCAGAGCTGCTGGACCTAATTGTCAAAATCGGCGGCCTTCGGCCGGTTCCCGAAAATTAACAATTTGCAATAATAGTGGCGGAATTTTGCCCACAGGAATCCTGACGCTTTGTTTTTCGGCAAGAATCGCGGAATGTCTGCCGGACTTTACTGGGACAGTAAGGTGAATGAAACGGGCAGCAGGACAGATAAATGAGCGTGAAACGCCAGTGGTCATCGAAAGTTGGAATTCCTTTTTTGTGTGTGGCCCTGCTGATGACAGCAGCCTGCGCCCGCGGCCCGTCTGAAATTCAGACCATTGGTCAGGCGGGTATCAACCCCGACCTGCACGCCATGGCGATCCGCGAGGTTCGCGTTTTGCAATCCAAAGGGCAGCGCGTCTGGTGCGTGCCCTTCGCACGCAATGCCAGCGGCGTTCAAATCCGCGGCAATGCCAATACGTGGTGGGCGCAAGCCAACGGCCTGTACGAACGCGGCAAAGAACCCGTCGTCGGGTCGGTCATGGCGTTCAAAGGCACCAGCCGGAACCCTATGGGCCATGTTGCCGTCGTCTCCGAAGTCGTTTCCCCGCGCGAGATCAAGGTCGATCACGCCAATTGGAAGCGCAACAAGATCTCGCTTGGGATGAGCGTACAAGACGTATCTCCGCTGAACGACTGGTCCGATGTGCGCCTTGAAAGCCAGGCTGGGTCCTACGGCAGTGTCTATCCGATCAACGGGTTCATCTATCCCGATGCGAAATCCGCGCCGTCGAACGAGATGACGCAGCCCCCCGTGTTCGCATTTTCAGCGGCACCGACACAAAGCAACTGACCAATGGGGCCGCAGGGCCCCTCAAGGTTGCAAATCTGCTGACACTGGCGTTGGGTAGGCACATCTAAACATCAGGATGCCCCCAATGACCCAGCAGCAGAATGCCTCTTGGCAGATCACCAAACCCGCGACCCGCAGCCGCAAGGGGATCGTCGCCTCGCAAAGCCGTGTCGCCGCGCAGGTCGGGGCGGATGTCATGGCGCAGGGCGGCAATGCGGTGGATGCGGCGATTGCCACCTCCTTTGCGCTTGGCGCGGCTGAACCCTGGATGAGCGGTATGGGCGGCGGCGGCTTTATGGTCGTGCGCATGGCGGGCGAAAAGACGGCCAAGGTCATCGAATTCGGGATGAAATCCCCCAAGGGGCTGGATGTCGCGGACTATCCCATCGTGGGCGGCAAGGCGGGCGATCTGTTCCCCTGGCCTTCGGTGCTGGAAGACCGCAATGTGTTTGGGGCCAAGGCGATTGCCATTCCCGGTCAGGTCGCGGGCATGGGTCTGGCGCATGAAAGCTTTGCCACGAAACCTTGGGCCGATCTGCTGGCGCCTGCGATCAAGCTTGCCGATGATGGTCTGCCTGTGGACTGGTACACACAGCTGATCCTTGGCGGCTCGGCCAAAGACCTCGCCCCCTTCCCCGCCTCGGCCGAGACGTTTCTGGACGAAGACGGCTTTCCCAAATCCTCTGGCTGGACCGCCTTGGGCGAGACGAAATGCGACCTTAGCCGTCTTGCCGCGTCGCTGCGCACCGTGGCCAAGGACGGACCACGCGCGTTTTACGAGGGGCCTTTGGCGCAGTCTATCGTGGCCGATCTGCAAGCCGCCGGCGGGCACCATACGGCGGAGGATCTGGCGCAGTATCAGGCGACATTGGTCGACGCGATGCACTATGCCTATCGCGGGCACGAGGTCATCGCCACACCGACCCTGACCGCTGGCCCGACCATGCGCCGCGCGCTTGACCTGATGACCGCCTGGCAGCCCGGCACCGACACCCCCGACGCCGAGGCGTTCATTGCCTATGACCGTGCCATCCGGCAGGCCAACCAGGAACGCTATGACACGATGGGCGATATCGAACATGAACCCGACCCGTCCTGCACCACACATTTCAGCGTCGTTGATGCGGCAGGCAATATGGTCGCCGTCACCCAAACGCTGCTGTCGATCTTTGGCTCGCGGATGATGTTGCCGCAATCGGGCATCCTGATGAACAACGGCATCATGTGGTTTGACCCTGAACAGGGCAAGCCGAACTCGCTTGGGCCGGATAAACGCTGCCTTGCGAATATGTGCCCCACGCTGCTGGAGCGTGCCGACGGTGCGCAATTCGCGCTTGGGGCATCGGGCGGGCGCAAGATCATGCCCGCTGTGGTCGAACTGACATCCCTGCTGCTGGACTACGGAATGGATCTGGAAACCGCCTTTCATGCGCCGCGCACGGATATGAGCCTTGCCGATGTGACCATCGTGGATCTGGCGCTGCCGCCGCAAGTGATCGCGACGTTGCAAGACACACTGGACAATGTGGTGACCGCGCCGCGCACGATCTTCCCCTATCACTTCGCCTGCCCCTCAGCCGTCGGGCGTGCGGGCGATGAAAATACCGGCGTGACAGAGGTGATGTCCGCGTGGGGGGATGCCGTCAGCGCCTGAAACAGCGACGGGCAAGCATAGCTGCCTTGCCCTGCGCGCCTGACAAAGAGATGTACATTTGCGCCACAACCGACTAGGGACGGGCGCAACACGTGGCTGGCGTATCCGCTTTTGCCGCGACGCGCGTATTTGTAGCGCGACATTTTCTCAGACAGGACAATCCCTTGATCCAAACCATCGCAGACGCGCTTGCCACCCAAGGCTATGATTCGCTTACCCCCGTCCAAGAGGCGGTTACCAACCCAGATCTGGTCGAGGCCGACCTTCTGGTGTCAGCCCAAACGGGGTCCGGCAAGACAGTGGCCTTTGGTCTCGCCATCGCACCGACCCTTTTGGGCGACGATGAAAAATTCGGACACGCCGGCGCGCCCCTGGCGCTGATCATCGCACCGACGCGCGAATTGGCCATGCAGGTCAGCCGCGAGCTGACGTGGCTTTATGGCAAGGCCGGTGCGGTCGTGACCACCTGCGTTGGCGGCATGGACACACGCACCGAACGTCGTGCGCTGGACCGTGGCGCGCATATCGTCGTCGCGACACCGGGCCGCCTGTGCGACCACATCAAACGCAACAACATCAACCTGTCCGACATTCGTGCCGTGGTGCTGGATGAAGCGGACGAGATGCTTGATCTGGGTTTCCGCGAAGAGCTGGAATTCATCCTCTCCGAAGCGCCGGAAGAACGCCGCACGCTGTTGTTCTCGGCCACCGTGCCTGCGGCGATCGCCAAGCTGGCCAAATCCTACCAGCGTGATGCGCAGCGCGTCGAAACCGTGGGCGAAAAGAAACAACACGCCGACATCGAATACCGTGCGCTGAACGTGCACCCGCGCGACACTGAAAACGCGATCATCAACGTGCTGCGGTTCTACGAGGCGAAAAACGCCATCGTCTTCTGCAACACCCGCGCCGCCGTCGCGCGCCTGACCACTCGCTTTACCAACCGCGGATTTTCAGTCGTGGCGCTGTCGGGCGAGCTGACGCAATCCGAACGCACCAACGCGCTGCAGGCGCTGCGCGACGGGCGCGCGCGCGTCTGTATCGCGACAGATGTGGCCGCACGCGGGATCGACCTGCCCAACCTCGAACTGGTGGTGCATGCCGATCTGCCGTCGAACTCTGACACGTTGCTGCACCGCTCGGGCCGTACCGGTCGCGCCGGTCGCAAGGGTGTGTCCGCGCTGATCGTTCCGGCCAAGATGCGCAGCAAGGCAAACCGTCTGCTGGGCGGCGCCAAGCTGAAGGTCGAATGGGCCAACCCGCCCTCTGCCGAAGAAGTAAACGCCGAAGACGAAAAGCGATTGCTGGCTGATTCCGCTTGGTCGAACCCGATCCCCGATGATGCGACTGGCTTTGTCGCCAATCTGGTGGATCAGTTCAGCGCCGAGCAACTGGCGACGGCCTTTGTGAACCTGTACCGTGCACGCCAGTCCGCGCCCGAGCAGCTGGCAGAGCCCGGCACCCCTGCCGACGAACGCCCCCGTGGTGACTTTGGCCCGTCGGTCTGGTTCTCGATCTCGATCGGGCGCAATGATGACGCCGAACCCCGCACCATCCTGCCGATGATCTGTCGCATGGGCGATCTGACCAAGGATGACGTGGGCGCGATCCGCGTACAGCCCAGCCATACCTTTGTCGAGATCCTCGCGACCTCGGCAGACAAATTCACCAACGCGCTTGGCCCCGACATGAAGGTCGAAGACGGCGCGGTTGTGACCAAGCTCGACAAGGCCCCCGATCTGTCGCGCGGGCCCAAGCCCGGCGGCCGTGGCCCCAAACCGAACCGCGGCGCCCCCCGTTCTGACAACGGCCCACGCCCCGATCGTGGCCCCCGCCCCGACCGCGCACCCTATGACCCTGACGCACCACGTGCACCGCGCAAACCACGTGCGGCCAGCACCGAAGAAGCATCGGTCTCCTACGACAAGCCACGTGGCCCGCGCCCCGACAAAGGGTTCGACAAACCGCGCGGCGACAAGCCGAAGTTTGACAAGCCCAAGGCCCCCAAAGGCGAACGCCCGCCCAAGTCGCACAAGACCGAACGGTCTCCGATGAAGCCCGGTGCCGCGCCTAAACCCAAGTCTGCGGGCAAGCCCGACAGCTTTGACAAACCCGGCGGCAAGCCCAAAGCCAAAGCCGTCTGGAAAAAGGAAAAGCCAGCGGATCGTGGGGCGGACCGCCCCCGTGGCGACGGCAAACCAGCGGATAAACCGTTCAAGGCCCGCGCCGCTGACCCGTCGAAACGCTTTGTCCCACCGGGCAAAGTGGGCGCGAAACCCAAGGGCGGCAAACCCTCGGGAAAAGCCGGTGGCGGCGATGCAGCCCCCAAACGCGGCAAGTCGAGCTTTCGCCCGAAATAAGCGGCAAGACCTACCCCCAGTCTGAAAACGGGGAAATACAGATCAATCAAACGCTTAGGGGCCGGAATTTTAATCAATTCCGGCCCTTTTTGCGTCTATCTTCCCCGCCCCGCCCCCCTATGTGGCAGGTTTTTCCTTTTCAGAGGGGGAAGTTGCTCCTAACAATCACTGCACATGGGCCGAAACGGACGCGAGGCGCGTTTGCGATGCGGCCTTAAAAACAGGGTGCTTTACCACCCGCCCCCAATCCCAACCTCGGAAAGGTCACGCACATGGATGGTACATTTAGCGAAAACGATATCTCCCGTGTGGTCGAGGCAGATCGCGCGCACATCTGGCACCACCTCAGCCAGCACAAAGCCTATGAAACCACGGACCCACGGATCATTGTCGAAGGCAAAGGCATGCGTGTCTGGGACCAAAAGGGCAAAGAGCATCTGGACGCGGTGTCCGGTGGTGTCTGGACCGTCAACGTCGGCTATGGCCGTGAAAGCATTGCCAACGCCGTGCGCGACCAGCTGATCAAGCTGAACTATTTTGCGGGCTCTGCCGGGTCTATTCCGGGGTCGATCTTTGCGGAAAAGCTGATCGACAAGATGCCGGGCATGAGCCGACTGTACTATTGCAACTCCGGCTCCGAGGCGAACGAGAAAGCCTTCAAGATGATCCGTCAGATCGCCCACAAACGCTATGGCGGCAAGAAGCACAAAATCCTGTATCGCGACCGCGACTACCACGGCACGACCATCGCTTGTCTGTCTGCGGGCGGTCAGGAAGAACGCAATGCGCAATACGGCCCCTTCACCGATGGGTTCGTCCGCGTGCCCCACTGCCTAGAGTATCGCAAGTTCGAACAAGACGGCGCGCCAGAGGATAACTACGGCGTTTGGGCTGCGGATCAGATCGAGAAGATCATCCTCGCCGAAGGGCCCGACACCGTGGGCGGGCTGTGTCTTGAACCCGTCACGGCGGGCGGCGGTGTCATCACGCCTCCGGACGGCTACTGGGAACGGGTGCAAGAGATTTGCCGCAAGTATGACGTGCTGCTGCACATCGACGAAGTCGTCTGCGGCATCGGGCGCACCGGCGAATGGTTCGGCTACCAGCATTTCGGCATCCAGCCCGATATGGTCACGATGGCCAAAGGTGTGGCCTCGGGCTATGCGGCGATTGCCTGTCTTGTGACCACCGAAGAGGTCTTTAACCTGTTCAAGGACGACGCCAGCGACCCGCTGAACTACTTCCGCGATATCTCTACCTTCGGGGGATGCACTGCTGGCCCCACCGCCGCGATTGAAAACATGGCGATTATCGAACGCGAAAACCTGCTGCAAAACACCCGCGACATGGGGCAATACATGCTCGAAGAGCTTGAAGAGCTATCCGACAAATATGACGTGATCGGTCAGGTGCGCGGCAAGGGTCTGTTCCTTGGCGCAGAGCTGGTCCAAGACCGCAGCACCCGCGTTCCCGTTGTCGAAGCGCAGATTCAAGCGGTCGTCGCAGACTGTATGGCGCAGGGCGTGATCATCGGGGCGACCAACCGGTCGGTGCCGGGCAAGAACAACACCCTTTGCTTCAGCCCCGCCTTGATCGCTAAAGAAGACGACATTAATCAGATCATCGCCGCCGTGGATGGGGCAATGGGGCGGGTGTTCGGCAGCAAATAGGCTGCCGCTCAGGCACTTTGTTGCCGATCAAAATAATCTTACTGGAACCAAACCCGTTACATAGCGTTAAGTACTGAAGCTAGTATGGAGTATATCATGAAAAAGCTACTTTTGGTCCTGCCTATGGTTGGCGCACTCGCCGCTTGCGAAACGCAGACTCAATCTTCTGTAACCGGCGCTGCTGCTGGTGCGGCTCTGGGTGCTGTCGTGTCGGGCGACGATGACAAAACCAAAGGCGCCGTTCTGGGTGGCTTGGCTGGCGCTGCTGCAGGTGCATACCTGGGCCGCGGCAAAAACGGCCAGTGTGTCTACCAGAACTCCGCAGGTCAGCGTTACACGGCTGCTTGCCCATAAGCGTTTTCTGCTCCCGAAGGCAGATATTCACATTAGGCCTCGGCGTTTCGCCGGGGCCTTTTTTATGCGCTGACGCGCGGGTTGAGTGTTGCGCATAAAAAAGGGCGGCTAGATGCCGCCCCGTCTTAACCCTGATTTACCGAAGTGATCAGTCAAGCAAACCCGCGTGCTTCAACCCCAGATCCACCAGCGCTTTGGTGGCCTCGTTCAGCGGCACCAGTGGCAGGCGCACCTCGTCTGAACACAACCCCAGACGCGCCATCGCGTATTTCACACCCACCAAGCCCGGCTCGGTGAAGATTGCGTTGTGCAGCGGCATCAGCTTGTCTTGGATTTCCAGCGCCGAGGCATAGTCCCCCGCAAGGCAGAACGCTTGCATCTGGCTTAGCAGCTTGGGCGCGACGTTCGCGGTGACAGAGATACAGCCAACGCCGCCTTGGGCATTGAACCCATGCGCTGTGGCGTCCTCGCCCGAGAGCTGGACAAAATCCGGCCCGCACAGCATCCGCTGGTCACAGACCCGCGCCAGATCGCCGGTGGCATCCTTGACACCGATGATGCGCGGCAGCTTGGCCAGCTCCGCCATGGTTTCGGGCAGCATATCAACGACCGAACGGCCGGGGATATTGTAGATGATGATCGGCAGACCGCAGGCCTCGTGGATCGCGGTGAAATGCGCGATCAGACCGGCTTGGGTCGGCTTGTTGTAATAGGGCGTGACAACCAGAACCGCATCGGCACCGACGCTTTCGGCGTGTTTGGCCAGACGGATGCTTTCAGTCGTGTTGTTCGAACCGGCACCTGCAACGACAGGGATACGCCCCGCGGCGGCTTTGACGACTTCGGCGACAACGGTTTCATGCTCGGCATGGGTCAGGGTGGGCGATTCACCGGTGGTCCCGACAGGCACCAGCCCGTTCGATCCTTCCGCGATGTGCCATTCCACCAGCTTCTTGAGCGTGTCCAAATCCAGCGCGCCGTCCGTGAACGGCGTGACGAGTGCAGGTAGTGAACCTTGTAGCATATGCACGCTCCTATTCTTGCGTTGCTGGGCAAGCGCCCAATTGCTGATAGCGGCAAGTTGAGTTGAAACCCCCGCGCCGCGCCGTATGTTGCAAGGCTGTAGCCTTTGACCAGTAGGAAATGCAAGTGATGAGACGCGCCTTGGCAACGCTGACGATGGTTTTTGCCCTCGCCCTTCCGGCCCACGCCGAAAGGCCGCGTCCGCTGGGATGGGCGATGGACGCCATGCGCGCGGGCAGCTGGGAGAATGCCGCCCTGATCGCGCGCCGTGACGGGGCCGTTGCGGTTGATGTGATCGAATGGCACCGCCTGCGCGCCGGACGGGGCACCTATGCCGAGGTGACCGATTTCCTCAACCGCCGCCCAGACTGGCCGGGCGAAGCCTATCTGCGCAGACAGTCCGAAGAGGCCGTGCTCCGCGAAGGTGACAAGGCGATACTGGATTTCTTTACCGGTCAGGGCCCGCAGACGCCCGAGGGTGTGCTGGCCCATGCCGCAGCGCTGCTGCGTGCGGATCGTCTGGGCGAGGCACAGGCGCGGCTGGTGCTGGCGTGGCGTACCCTCCCTATGAGCGGGAACGATCAGGCAAAGTTCATTGACGCGCATGGGTCTTTGTTGAAACAGCACCACGCCGCTCGTCTGGACGAGATGCTATGGCAACGGGAACACGCCGAAGCCCGCCAGATGTTCGATCTGGTCAGTGATGCCGACAAGGCGCTGGCCGAAACCCGCATCGCCTTGCAAAATCTGGACGGCGATGTAAACGCCCTGATCGACGCGCTGCCCGCCAGCAAGGCCGGTGATCCGGGGCTGCAGGCCGACCGCTTTGAATGGCGGATCCGCAAAGGCTACGGCGAAAGCGCCAAGGATCTGATGCTATCGCAATCGATCAGCGCTGCGGCCCTTGGTCAGCCCGCTGCATGGGCCAACCGCCGCCGCGCGCTGGCGCGGGATGAAATGCGCAATGGCGATCCGGCGCGGGCCTATCAGATGGCGTCGAAACACTTCCTGTCCGAAGGGTCGCATTATGCGGACCTTGAATGGCTGTCAGGCTATATCGCCCTGCGTTTCCTCAAAGACCCCAAGCTGGCGCTTGGTCACTTTCAGGCCCATGACGGCGCAGTAGAATCCCCCATCAGCCAAGGGCGCGCAGGCTATTGGCAGGGCCGCGCGTATCAAGCCAGGGGCGATGCCGAGGGCGCGGCCAAAGCCTATGCCCAAGGCGCGAAGTTCCAATCCTCTTTCTACGGTCTGCTTGCGGCAGAGCGGGGCAATCTGCCGTTCGACACGAGCCTTGCGGGCGCGCGCCCTGAACAGGATTGGCGCACATCGGCGCTGGCACAGGCACCGCTGTTTCAGGCGGGGCTGCTACTGCAAGCCTCGGGCGAGCTGTCGACCGCGGAACGGTTCTGGACCCATCTGGCAGAGCAGTTGATCACCGATGACGCCGCCCTTCTGGGGCAGGCCGCGATTGACGTGGGCCAGCCGCATCTGGCCGTGATGATCGGCAAACGTGTGGCGCAACGGGGCATCACCATCGCCGGCCCCTATTACGCACTGCATGATGCGATCAAGCTGGACCTGAACATGGCCCCCGAAATGGTGCTGGCCATCGCCCGCCGTGAAAGCGAATTCGATCCCGTGGTCCAAAGCCATGTGGGCGCGCGCGGTCTGATGCAGCTGATGCCCGCCACGGCCAAGGATGTCGCGCGCGATCTGGATATCAGCGCGCTGCACACCACCGACCGGCTGACCGCCGACCCCGAATACAATGCTTTGCTGGGGTCCGAATACCTGTCGCAAATTGCGGGCCGGTTTAACGGGAATGTGGTCATGGTCTCTGCCGCGTATAACGCGGGCCCCTCGCGTCCGACGCGCTGGATGGACACCTACGGCGACCCGCGCGAGGGCGACATCGATATCGTCGACTGGATAGAGATGATCCCTTTCCGCGAGACGCAGAACTATGTGATGCGGGTGACCGAAAGCCTGCCCGTTTACCGCGCGCGCATGGGCAAAGACCCCCTGCCCCAACCCTTTACCGAGGAACTAACGGGCACGACCCTTTTGCCGTTCGCGCCAAAAGGTGAATAGCCCCGCCGCGACGATCAGCGCCGCCCCGATGGCGACATTGGGGCGCACGGTTTCGCCAAAAGCGCTGATGCCGATGATCGCGGCAAAGACCAGTTGCAAATAGGCAAAGGGCTGCACCGCGCTGGCCTCGGCCACTTCGTAGCAGCGGATCAACAGCCAGTGGCCCGTGACACCGGTAATGCACAGGCACCCCATGATCAGCCAGTCACTGGCGATCATCGGCTCCCAGTACCACAGCCCTGTGGCTGTCATCGCCACTGACCCCGTGACGCCGGTCCAGAAAAAGCTGGTGGCGGTCTTGTCCTTGCGCCCGACATAGCGGGTCAGCAGCCCGTAGACCGCGAACATCGCGGCCGCCACCAGCGGGATCACGGCGGCGGGGTCAAAGACGCTCATCCCCGGCTGCAGAATGATCAACACCCCGATAAAGCCGACCCCGATCGCCGCCCATCTGCGCCAGCCGACGCTTTCCCCCAGGACGGGGCCGGACAGGGCGGCCACCAGCAGCGGATAACAGGTAAAGACCGCGTGGCTTTCCACAAGGCCAAGGATCGTGAAGGCGACGATCATCACGCAGATCTCGGCCGCCAGCAGCAGCCCGCGGAATATCTGGAGCACCGGCTGGCTTGTCCGCGCCGCCGCCCGCAGCCCGCCCGCATGGCGTTTGGCCAGCGCGATGACAAAGGCCGCGAAGAACCAGTAGCGGATCATCACCACCATCATCACGTTGTATTCAGAGGCCAGATGCCGCGACAGCCCGTCCTGCACCGCAAACACAAAGGTCGTGATCACCATCAAGGTGATGCCAAGCGGGATATTGTTCGATTGCGCCGCAGCCGCCGCGCGGTTGGTGGCCATGCTCATACGCGCACAGCCCGCGTCATGTGCCGCTTGCGGCCATAGCCGGTCGTGCGCTCGACCGCGAAGCCCGCGCTTTCCAGCGCGCGACGGACTGCGCCAGCGGCGGTATAGGTCGCGGCCGTGCCAAACGGTGCAGTGTGCCGTGCGACATCGTGCAGCAGCTCCGGCTCCCACAACTCGGGGTTTTTGGCGGGGGAAAACCCGTCAAGAAACCATGCATCCGCCAGCCCGTCCCACGCGGGCACCGCACGTCGCGCATCGCCGATCACCACGGTCAGCACCACATCGCCAAAGCGCATCTCTCCACCCTCGGGCGACCAGGCGTCCAGCAGCGCGTCGCGCTTGCCATCGAAGTCAGGAAAGGACCGATGCGCTTGGGCCATATCCTCCGACGACATCGGGAAGGCTTCGAACGAGGTGAAATGCAGCGTGCCTTTCGCGCCATGCCGCGCCCACGCGTCCCAAGCCACGAGAAAGTTCAGCCCCGTGCCGAACCCCAACTCTCCGATGCGGAACCCGTCGCGGAAGCGGTTGGTCAGATCATTCCCGTCGATAAAGACATGCTGCGTTTCCTCTACCCCGTTATCAAGGCTGAAGTACGGGTCGTCGAACTTGGAGGACACAGGCACACCGCTGTCTTTCCATTCGATATCAGCTGTCTGGTTCTCCATTGGATGGCCTTGTGCTATGGGCGTTGCCGAACACTGCGCAAAAAGGGCAAGGATTGGCAATGGCCGAAATCACGATACGCGGCGCGGGGATATTCGGGCTATCCGTGGCATGGGCCTGCGTGCAACGCGGCGCGGTTGTGCAGGTGATCGACCCGAATGGGCCCGCCGCAGGCAGCAGCGGCGGTATCGTCGGCGCGCTGGCCCCGCATGTGCCTGAAAACTGGAACGCCAAGAAAGCCTTTCAACGCGACAGCCTGCTGATGGCCGAAGGGTTCTGGCAGGCGGTTGAACAGGCGGGCGGCGGCAACGCGGGCTATGCCCGCAAGGGGCGCTTGCAACCCGTGGCCGATGACGCGGCATTGGCACTGGCACAGCAGCGGGCCGAAACCGCTAAGGCGCTGTGGCAGGGTCAGGCCACATGGTCCGTGATCCGCGCGAGTGACACCCCGTGGCAGCCTGACAGCCCCAGCGGCTGGCTGATCCACGACACGCTAAGCGGTCTGATCCACCCCCGCCACGCCTGCGACGCGCTGGTGCGGGCACTGGCGGCCAAAGGCGTGACCGTACAGGCGGAAGGCGAAGATCACGGACAGGTTTTGTGGGCGACAGGCGTCGCGGGGCTGGCGCATATGACTGCCAATCACAGCCGTCTGGTCGGTGCAGGCGTCAAGGGTCAGGCTGCGCTGCTAGACTATGACGCGCGCGGCTTGCCGCAGCTTTTTGCGGGCGGTGTGCATATCATCCCGCATAGCGACGGCACCACCGCCATCGGATCAACGACAGAGCGCACGTATACCTCGCCCACCGCGACGGACGCGCAGCTTGACGGTGTGGTCGCCGCCGCACGCGCTGCAGTGCCCGTGTTACGTGATGCGCCGGTGATCACCCGCTGGGCCGGCGTGCGCCCCCGCAGCCGCAGCCGTGCCCCGATGCTGGGGGCCTTGCCCGACGCTCCGGGGCAGTTCGTGGCCAACGGCGGGTTCAAGATCGGGTTCGGCATGGCCCCCAAAGTGGCCGAGGTCATGGCCGAGCTGATGCTGGACGGGCGCGATACCATCCCTGATGGGTTCCGCGTCGAAGACAACCTCTAGCGCCGCGGCGGCCCGTCAACCCCCGTATGGCACCCCTCAAACGCAAAAGGGCCCCGGCAGATGCCGAGACCCTTTCACGTTCATGTCGCTAACGCTTAGGCAGCGTTTGGCAGGATCACGATTTCAACGCGGCGGTTTTGCGCTTTGCCCGCTGCGTTCAGGTTGCTTGCAACCGGCTGGCTTTCGCCACGGCCCACAGATTGGATGCGGCTGCCGGGGACGCCGTTCGACACCAGCACATTCGCAACGGCGCGCGCACGGCCTTCGGACAGCTGCTGGTTATAGGACGCTTCGCCGTCGCTGTCGGTGTGACCGACGATTTGCAGCGTGGAGTTGCTGTAGACGTTCACGTTCCGCGCCAGTGCAGCCAGATCGTTTTGCATACCGGACTGAACCTGCGTGCTGTCTGTCGCGAACAGGATGTCCTGCGGCAGGGTCACGATCAGGCGGTCACCTGTGTTGGTGATGATCACGTCGGAATCCAGCTGACGGCGCAGGTCGGCCTCTTGCTTGTCCAGCGAATAGCCATAGCCAGCACCCAATGCACCGCCAGCGACCGCACCGGCCAAGGCACCTTGTGCACGGTTGCCGTCGCCTTTGGACAGCGCACCGATCACAGCACCGGTACCTGCACCGATCAGCGCACCGTTACGAGTGTTGGCGTTCGGGTCGTTGGGGTTGCCACCAATCGGACCGGGTTCACAAGCAGCCAGCGCCAGAACGCTTGTCAGAGCTACAGCAATGGAGGTTTTCGAAAGTGTCATATCTTATTCTGCCTTTAAGTTGTGGCCCCGTTCGGGCGAGGCAATCGTCACATAACGCCTTACACCAGCCTTTGTTCCCGTTGAACCGGCAGCTTCAAACCCATAGGCAGCAACCCGCCGATACCCTCACGCGTCGACGCGGGCAGATTCAAAGGCCAGCATGGCGCGTTTGACCGGCAGCCCCCAGTGATAACCTCCCAGCCCGCCGGATTTGCGCAGGGCGCGATGGCAGGGGATCAACCAGCTGATCGGGTTACGCCCCACCGCCGTGCCCACAGCGCGGACCGCTTTGGGCGTGCCGATGGTCTGGGCGATTTCGGAATAGGTGGTCACATGACCCGACGGGATCGCCAGCAAAGCCTCCCACACCTTGATCTGGAAGGGCGCGCCGATCAGATACATCGGGGCTTTGTCGGTCCCGTCTCCCTGCACGCCGAATGCAATCTGCACCCAGTCGCGCAGCACCGTCGGATCCTCGCGGAATGTCGCCCCCGGCCAGCGGCGGCACAGATCCTCCATCGCGGCGTCGGTGCCCATCTCGGCCGAGAAAGCCAGCCCGCAGATCCCCCGTGGCGTGCCCATGACCAATGCCGGGCCAAAGGGGCTGTCGAACCACCCCCACGAGATCACAAGCCCCTCCCCCTTGCGGGCGAAATCGCCGGGGCTCATGGCTTCCCACCGCAGGAACATGTCGTGCAGCCGTCCAGAGCCGGACAACCCCAGCTCGTGCGCTGTGTCGAGCGTGGTAAAGCGGTCGCGCAGCAGTGATTTGGCGTGATCCAGCATCAGATATTGCTGATAGCGTTTGGGCGACACCCCAACCCACTGCGAGAAGAGCCGCTGGAAATGCGCCGGGCTCATCCCCATTTCGCCCGCGATCTGATCCAGCGCCAGCGGGTCGGCGGCGGCATCGATCAGATCAATCGCCCGCCGCATCACACCGTAGTGATAGGCGCTGCCGTCAGCGGTGGCGGCATCTTCGGGGGCGATAGTTTGGGGTGTGTGCTGTGCATGTGTCATAGGGGCAGACTACGGCAGGCCCCGCCCCCGCGCGACCCGAAACATGCGCCAAATGACGCAGCCCCCTGCCGCAGCGACGCCCGTAAAATCCGCCGCGCGCGGCTTGCCCTGAGAGGCGAAACCACGCATACCCTTGGCGCATGGCCAAAACCCTTGATTATCACACGATCCGCGAGATTTTCACCCGCTTTCAGGACGCCGAGGCGGAACCGAAAGGCGAGCTGGATCACACCAACGTCTATACGTTGCTGGTCGCTGTCGCGCTGAGCGCGCAGGCCACGGATGCGGGGGTAAACAAGGCCACCAAATCCCTGTTCGAGATTGTTGAGCACCCGCAGCAGATGCTGGACCTCGGGCTGGAGGGGCTGACCGAACATATCAAGACGATCGGCCTGTTCCGCCAGAAGGCCAAGAACGTGATGAAGCTGAGCCAGATTCTGGTGGATGACTATGACGGGGTCGTGCCCAACAGCCGCGCGGCGCTGCAATCATTGCCCGGCGTGGGCCGCAAGACCGCGAATGTTGTGCTGAATATGTGGTGGCACTATCCGGCGCAGGCGGTGGACACGCATATCTTTCGCGTCGGCAATCGCACACGCATCGCCCCCGGCAAAACCGTCGATGCCGTAGAACGCGCGATCGAGGATAATATCCCCGTTGATTTCCAACACCATGCCCACCACTGGATGATCCTGCACGGGCGATACCATTGCAAAGCACGCAAACCCCTATGCAGAACCTGCATCATCCGTGACCTTTGCCCCTATGAGGAAAAAACCGAATGACCCAATACGAAGTGGTTGGCATCGGCAACGCCGTTGTCGATGTGATCTCGCATGCGGATGACGCGTTTCTGCAAGATAACGGCATCGAAAAAGGCATCATGCAGCTGATCGAGCGTGACCGCGCCGAAAACCTGTATGCGACAATGCAAGACCGTCTGCAGACCCCCGGCGGGTCGGTCGCCAATACCATTGCGGGCATAGGCGCGCTTGGCTTGCCCACGGCCTTTATCGGGCGGGTGAATGACGATGATCTGGGTCAATTCTATGCCAAAGCAATGACCGACATCGGCATTGATTTTGTCAACGCGCCTGTGACCGGGGGCGAGAACCCGACCTCGCGCTGCATGATCTTTGTGACCCCGGACGGGGAACGCTCTTTGAACACCTATCTTGGGATCTCCACGGGTCTTACCTCGGACGACGTTCCGCAGGCGGTGGCCTCCAAGGCCAAGCTGATGTTCCTCGAAGGTTATCTTTTTGACCACGACGCCGGCAAAACCGCATTCCGCGAAGCGGCGCGTGCGGCGACGGCGGGCGGTGGCATGGCGGGGATCGCGATTTCCGACCCCTTCTGCGTGGAACGCCACCGGGATGACTTCCTTGCACTGATTGAAAACGATCTAGGCTATGTCATCGGCAACGAAGCCGAGATCCGCGCCCTGTGGGAAACCGACGATCTGGAAGACGCGCTGACCCGCACGGCGGCGATCTGTGACACGGTCGTCTGCACCCGTTCCGGCGACGGCGTGACGCTTATCCGCAAAGGCGAACGCGTCGACGTACCGGTGACCAAGGTGACCCCCGTGGATGCCACAGGCGCCGGCGATCAATTCGCGGCGGGGTTCCTTTATGGCATGGCCACGGGTCGCGACCTCGAGACATGCGGCAAGATGGGCAACATCTGTGCGGCCGAGGTTATCAGCCATATCGGTCCACGCCCGCAGACCTCGATGATGGAGCTGTTCAAGGAAAAAGGGCTGGTCTGATGCTGTCCGACGGATATCACGACGTACCGCTTGGCAAGCTGGCGATGGTTGTCACACATCTTGAGATGCGCGAGGCCGCCCCCCTGCGGGATGTCCCCGCCCCCGAGGGCGTGACCTTGCGCGCGTTGACCCCCACGCTGGACTGGTACCGTGATATCTTTCGGCGGGTCGGACAGGATTGGCTGTGGTTCGGACGGCTCACAAAAACCGACGCCGAATTGCAGGCGCTGTTGTCGGATGCGGACACGCAGTTTTTCACGCTGACCAAAGATGGTCGCGACGAGGCGCTGCTCGAGCTCAAGTTCACGGCTGATGGCACGTGCGAGCTCGCCTATTTTGGACTGACGCCCGCGCTGATCGGATCGGGTGCCGGCCGCTACCTGATGAACCACGCGATCCGCACGGCTTGGGCGCGGCCGATCTCGCGGTTTCATCTCCATACCTGCACGCTAGACAGTCCGCAGGCGCTGTCCTTTTACATCCGCAGCGGGTTTACCCCGTTCAAGCGGCAGGTCGAGGTCGCGGATGATCCGCGGCTGATCGATCTGCTGGACAAGGACGCAGGGGCGCATGTGCCGACCATCGGCTAGCGCCCCCGTGGCTCACCCCATCCGTTCAGAGGCGTAAGACCCCGGCGAGGCAGGGAAGACCACCGTCTTGTTGCCATTCACAAACACGCGCCGGTGGATATGCGCGTGAATGGCCCGCGCCAATACCTGACTTTCGACATCCCGCCCGAGCGAGACATAGTCTTCGGCGGATTGTGCATGGGTGACGCGCACGATGTCCTGTTCGATGATCGGCCCTTCATCCAGATCGGCGGTCACGTAATGCGATGTCGCCCCGATTAGCTTTACCCCGCGCTGGAACGCTTGCTTATACGGGTTCGCCCCCTTGAAGCTGGGCAGGAAAGAATGGTGGATATTGATGATCCGTCCCGACATCTTCTGGCACATCTCGTCCGACAGGATCTGCATGTAGCGCGCCAGCACGATCAGCTCGGCACCTGCGTCTTCTACCACCGCCATGATCCGCGCTTCGGCGTCGGCCTTGTTTTCCGCTGTGACCTTGATGCAGTGGAACGGGATGTCGTTGTTCACGACGACCTTTTGATACTCCATATGGTTGGACACCACCGCGACGATATCAATCGGCAGCGCGCCGATGCGCCAGCGATATAGCAGGTCATTCAGGCAATGCCCGAAGCGCGAGACCATGATGACGACCTTCATCTTCACCGCCTCGTCGTGGAACTCATAGGCCATGTCAAAGGGCCGCGCCGCATCGGCAAAGCCGTCCGAAAGCGTCGCCAGATCAACCTCGGCTTCGCTTTCAAAGCTGACGCGCATGAAGAAACCGCCGGTTTCCTTATCGTCGAACTGGGCACTGTCCGAGATGTTGCAGCCTTGATCGGCCAGATAGTTCGCAATCGCTGCAACAACCCCGCGCGCAGAGGGGCAGGTCACGGTCAGGGCATATGTTTTCATCGGGATTTTTCCTGTGGCAAAGCGGTCCGACGTCGCGCGCCGATAGCCACCTGTTTCCTATCCGCCCCCGCCCCGTCAAGTTCGGGAGGGCCGAAAAAGACACGCGACGCCCGCGCAGCCGGTCAAATCAGCACAATCGGTTTCCGATCATGCACATTGACCCATATCCGCTACGCAATCAGGCAGACGGTGAACGCGGCCTGCCCCTTTGTCAGGCGTCGGCGAAATGGCTCACAAAGGCGTTGACCACAGCGGTATAGACCTCGCGCTTGAACGGGACGATGTTGTCGACCAGTTCGCGCACCGGCAACCAGCGCCAGTCCGAGAATTCGGGGTGTTCGGTATCCAGATTGATCTCGTCATCCGACCCGTGAAAGCGCAGCAGGAACCATTTCTGTTCTTGCCCGCGAAACCGGCCTTTCCAGATATTGGGCACCAGTTCGATCGGCAGGTCATAGGGCAACCAGCCCTCGGTCTGTGCCACCACGGTAACAGAGCTTGGGGGGATGCCTGTCTCTTCCTCCAGTTCGCGCAGGGCGGCGACTTCGGCGTGTTCACCCTGTTCGACGCCGCCTTGCGGCATCTGCCATGCGTCCTGATCCCGGTCACGACGCTGCCCGACAAACACATGCCCGTCGGCGTTTACCAGCATGACCCCGACGCAGGGGCGATAGGGCAGTTGGGCGATTTCTTCTGGCGTCATTTCGGGGGCCTTTCGCGGCAAGAGAAGTCATACCGGCGTTAGCACGAATCCCGCGCCCATGTATATTGGCTTACGCAGCGTTGTGCGTGACAGAACCGCAGGCTTGGGGTGAACTGCCGCACAGAACGGTCCAGTACCCTACATTCAGCCCTCGAAAGGTTTGCCAAATGTCCGACTATCCGCACCTGCTTGCCCCGCTTGATCTGGGGTTCACGACGTTGAAGAACCGCGTGTTGATGGGGTCTATGCACACCGGGCTTGAGGAAACACAGGACTGGAACCGCGTCGCCGAATTCTACGCCACGCGCGCGCGTGGCGATGTGGGGCTGATGGTGACAGGCGGCATCGGGCCGAACCCCGAAGGGTCTGTCGCGCATGGTGCCGCGATGATGCTGTCGCAAAAGGACGTGGACAACCACAGCATCGTCACCGACCGCGTGCACGAGGCAGGCGGCAAGATCGCGATGCAGATTCTGCACGCGGGGCGCTATGCCTTCAGCCCCGATTGCGTTGCCCCCACGGCGATCAAATCCCCCATTTCGATGTTTGCCCCGAAAGAACTGGACGCGGAAGGCATTGAAAAGCAGATCAGCGATATCGCCGCCTGCGCCCTGCGTGCCAAACAGGCAGGCTATGACGGGGTAGAGGTGATGGGCTCCGAAGGGTATTTCCTGAACCAGTTCCTCGTCACCCACACCAACAAACGGACCGACGAATGGGGCGGGTCGTACGAGAACCGCATGAGGCTGCCAGTCGAGGTCGTACGCCGCGTGCGCGAGGCCGTCGGCCCCGATTTCATCCTCATCTACCGTCTGTCGATGATCGACCTGATCCCCAATGGCTCCACCTTTGAAGAGGTCGTGCAGCTTGCCAAGGCGGTAGAGGCCGCAGGTGCGACGATCATCAACACCGGCATCGGCTGGCACGAGGCGCGCATCCCGACGATCCAGACCTCGGTGCCGCGCGCGGCCTTTGCATGGGTCACGAAAAAGCTGATGGGTCAGGTGAACATCCCGCTGATCACCTCCAACCGGATCAACACGCCCGAGGTCGCCGAAGAGGTGCTGGTGGACGGCTGTGCCGACATGGTGTCGATGGCGCGGCCCATGCTGGCCGATGCCGATTTCGTCGCCAAGGCCGCCGCCGGAAAATCGGCCGAGATCGCGCCTTGTATCGCCTGCAACCAAGCCTGTCTGGACCATACCTTTGGCGGCAAAATCTCGAGCTGTCTGGTCAACCCGCGCGCCTGCTACGAGACTGAACTGCGCGTCGATCCGGTTGACGCGGCCAAGACAATCGCCGTGGTGGGCGCGGGGCCTGCGGGGCTCTCTGCCGCCTTCACCGCGGCAGAGCGCGGCCATAAGGTCACTGTCTTTGACCGCGCAGCCGAGATCGGCGGCCAGTTGAACCTTGCCAAGCAGGTCGCCGGCAAAGAGGAGTTCTGGGGCCTCGTCGACTGGTATCGGGCGATGGTCAAGAAATACGACGTCACCGTGAAGCTGAACACCGAAGTCTCGGCCAATGATCTGGGCGATTATGACGAGGTGATCATCGCCACCGGCGTTATCCCCCGCGACCCCCAAATCCCCGGTCAGGACGCGGGCAATGTGGTCAGCTATATCGACATCTTGAACGGCACCGTCACCGCCGGTCAGCGCGTCGCCGTCATCGGCGCGGGCGGCATCGGTTTCGATGTGTCTGAACATCTGGTGCATGACGGGGACAGCACCACCACCAACCTGCCCGAATGGATGAAGGAATGGGGCGTCACCGACCCCGCCGATCACCGCTCTGGCCTCGCGCCCGAAGGGCCGCAGCCGCACGCCCCCGCGCGCGAAGTGACCATGCTGCAGCGCAAGACCACCAAGGTCGGCAAGGGCTTGGGCAAGACGACCGGCTGGATCCACCGCGCGTCCCTGACCATGAAGAACGTGCAGATGATCGCGGGCGTCAACTACGAGAAGATCGACGCAGAGGGCCTGCACATCAGCTTTGGCGAAGCGCGTGAAAAGCCGCAGGTCATCGCGGCGGATACGATCGTGCTTTGTGCCGGTCAGCTGTCGGACCGGTCGCTGGCCGACGCGCTAGAGGTCAAGGGCATCCCGTGCCACGTTATCGGCGGCGCGGATGTCGCGGCGGAACTGGACGCGAAACGCGCGATTGACCAAGGCACCCGTCTGGCCGCTGCGCTGTAAGGTATTTCGACCAAAACGGGGCAGGCTGTCGTGGCCTGCCCCGTCTTTCGCCCGCGCCACAAGGGCAGCACATCTTGCGCCTCCGCGCCGGTCTGTCAAAATGCCCGGATCAATAGGTGTTTCAGGGTGTGGCCATGCCGATTTGCGTTTTCGATATCTTTGCCGATGGCACGTCCCAAGTGCCCACCGACACGCATCTTACGGGGCCGGGCATCTACCGCTGGTGGCACTTTGATCTGGCCGACCCGATGCTTGAACCCTGGGTCCGCGAACACCTGCATGAAATCCCCGCCGGATCGCTGATCCAGAAACAGACACGCCCCCGTTGTGACCGGTTTGAAGGCGGGCTGATCCTGAACTTGCGCGGCATCAATATGAACGAAGGGCAGGACGCCGATGAAATGGTATCGGTGCGGATGTATGTGGATTCCGACCTGCTGATCACCGTGCGCCGCAAGAAAGTATTTGCCATCGACGCGATCCGCCGCGAGGCCGAAGCGCAAAAGGCCCCTCCCAGCCCTGCCGAGTTCCTCGAAGCGCTCGTGGGTCGCCTGACCCTGCGGGTGCAGGAACACGTTGCAACACTGGATGAACAGGCGGAGTTCTTCGAGGATGATCTAGAGGACAAGAACACCCCGATGCCCCATGAGCTGCCCGAAATCCGGCGCAGCGTGATCCGGCTGCGGCGCTATCTTGACCCCCAACGCGAGGCGCTGGCCAAGCTGGCCGCCTTTGACATCCCGCTGATCCCCGACGAAAGCCAGCTTGAGCTGCGCGAGCAAGCCAACAGCGCGCTGATCGCGGTAGAAGAGCTGGACGAGCTGCGCGACCGGCTGGTGTCGGTGCAGGAAGAGCACGACGCCAATATCGCGCAGCGCCAGGCACGCCACGGCTATGTGCTGTCGGTCGCCGCGGCGATCTTTCTACCGCTGGGGTTCCTGACCGGTCTGTTCGGGGTCAACGTCGGCGGGATGCCCGGAATGGACCATCCTTGGGCGTTTACCATCCTCTGTCTTGGCATGGCGGGGCTGGCACTGCTGATGTTTCTGGTCCTGAAACTGGTCCGCTGGATTTAGCCACAGCACGGCGCGCCCTGTTTCCCCGCCGCGAACGATCCCTATAAATACCTCTCCACTGTCTCACCGCTGCCGTGATCCTGCCTGATTTGGCCGCCATACCATTTCCAGACGCAGATGATGAAAGGGGACGGGTATGGACCGCCTGACAGAGATGGAAGCATTCGCCACGGTCGTGGACCAGGGTGGCTTTACCGATGCGGCCAAGAAGATGGGTATCTCCAAATCCGCCGTATCCAAACACGTATCCTCGCTTGAAGCGCGGCTTGGGGCGCGGTTGCTGAACCGCACGACCCGCCGTGTCAGCCCGACAGAGATCGGGCTTGCCTATTACGACCGTGCCCGCCGCGTGCTGAATGACGCGGGCGAAGCCGATGCGCTTGTGACCTCTATGCAATCCGCGCCATCGGGCCTTTTGCGGATCTCGGTCGCGACGGACTTTGGCGTGAACCATCTGTCGCCCGCCCTGTCCGAATTCCTCGCCGATTTCCCCGACATCACCGTCAACATGGTGCTGAACAACCGCTACGTCGAACTGATCAGCGAAGGTTTCGATATGGCCGTCCGTATCGGAGAGCTGGAAGACAGCACCCTGCGGGCCCGCAAGCTGACCGAGACGACCAAACGTATGATCGCCTCCCCCGCCTATTTCGAGAAATACGGCCGCCCCGAAAAGATCGACGATCTGAACGATCACAAGCTGCTGCATTATTCCAACCAGTCCAGCGGCAATATGTGGAAGCTGACCTCGCCGTCGGGCGAAAAGCGTCAGGTGCGCACCGCTGGCTGGCTGTCGGTGAACGACGGGCAATCGCTGCTGAACGCCGCCATCTCTGGCCTTGGCATCGCCTACCTGCCGAGCTTTCTTTATGCCGACGCGATGGAGAAAGGGCTGGTCGAAGACGCGATCCCCGATCTCCCGCTTGAGACCCAAGGCATCTACGCCGTCTATCCTCCGGGCCGGTTCACCCAGCCCAAGGTGCGCGCCTTCATTGATTTTCTAGCCCATACCTTTGCCGAAAAAGGTCCAACGGACTGGTAACACGAGATCACCAACTGCCCTCGGTGAACTGAGCCCCATGTGGCTGCCCCCGCTCCCTTTCCAGGGATGCGGGGATTTTTCTGTTAGGTCAGGGCGCGGGTAAAAGCACGGCCTCGACCCGTCGATTGGCGTCGCGCCCCGCTTTGGTCTGGTTGGACGCGATTGGCGACAGATAGCCCATGCCCTGCGCCTCGATCCTATCGCCTGCGATGCCATGCGCCGTGATCAGCCGCCGCCGCACCGCCGCCGCGCGGCTTCGCGACAGGGCAATATTGTTTTGCAGCCCGCCGACGCTATCGGTGTGGCCCACCAGAACAATCCGCAGATCGGGCTGGTCTTTCAGCACCGCCGCCAGATTGGCCAGCGCATCAAACTCCCCCTGCCCCAAGGCCGCGGTGCCGGTGCCGAAATCAAGCGCGGCCAACACCACATGGCCGGTATTCTGCAACGCCGCAGCCATCTCTGACTGGCTTTGCGCAGGGGCATCGGGGGCCAAGGGCTGGCTGTCTTCCCCCCCCTCTGGGACCGATGGGCTGGACGCTTGGCCTTGCGCATCCGCCTCGACGATCTGCAGATAGGCAGAGGTATCGGTTGTGCTGACCAGAAGGGTCACAACGGCTTCAGGCGATTGCAGCGATCCTTTGACGGCGGTGACAAACTGGTACTGGCGCAGATCGACATACATGTTCGGCGCGGGCAGTGTTTCGATCGCAAAGCGGAAATCGAAACCGCCGCAGACCTCGGCGCTGCAATCCAGCACGATCCTGTAGCCTGCGTCCTCTAGCTGGGTGCGCAGGGGCCGCATAATCTGTAGCGGCGTGAGGCCCGGAGCCTCTAACCGCCAGGCAGAGCGCGCGATGGACCCTTCGATCTTGACGCTGGCAAAGCCGCCGTCCTCAAAGGCAGAGGTCGGGGCAAGGTAGCTGTCAGGGTCGGTATCGCGCGTCACGGTCTGCCGCGCCGCAGCGGGCAGCGACAGGTCCAGCGCTTGGGCCGTGCCCGCCAGTAAAAGCCAGATCAGCCCGGCACGCCAGATGATCATCTGAATTGCGCGTGGTAAGCGTCGTTCGGTTTCATTTCGGTCGCGCTGGCGACGCGGTTTGTCATGTTGAATAACCCCGTGACCGACGCGATGTCAAAGATATCGCGATCGGAAAAGCCCACATCGCGTAGCGCCTGACGATCATCCTCGGTCGTTTTGGCACTGGCAACGGTCAGGTGTTCGGCAAAAGCCAGCATCGCGGTTTGTCGCGCATCCAGATCCGCGACGCGCCAGTTCATCACCATCTGTTCCCCAAGGATCGGATTGCCAGACAGTTGCCGTACCGCCGCGCCATGGGCCGTCAGGCAATAGTAGCATTTGTTCACGGACGACACGACGACCGCGATCATTTCGCGTTCCAGCTTTGAAAGGTTCGACGCGCCCAGCATCAGGTCGTTGTACATCGCGGTAAAGGCATTCAGCTTGTCGATGTCAAAGGCATAGGCTTGCAGCACATTCGGCACCATCCCCAGCTTTTCCTGACAGACATCAAAGTATTTCTGCGTGTCCTCGGGCAGCGGATCGACCATCGGCAGGTTCAGGGCAGTGGGGGCATCATGCGCCATGGGGCGGCTCCTTTAGTCAGGGGATTGACGGTAATGATAGTGGCCTACCAGATCAAAGCCCAGTCCTTGATACAGGCGGTTCGCGGCCGCGTTCGCCTTTGTGCAAAGAACCGCCACCTGGGTCGCCCCCTGCGCCTGCGCCCAGAAACCGGCGCTGCGCATCAGCCATTTCGCCACACCCTGCCCGCGCTGGTGTTCCAGCACCTCGACCGCATGGACCATGCATACGCCATCATGCAGCGCGGCAAAGGCGACGCCACCGGGCATCTCGTTCCAGCGGGTCAGGATCGCGGTTTTGGTCGCGGCGCGGTGCATCACGTTGATCCGTTCAGGGCCCACGCCGCCCTTGGCCCAAATCTCTGTCATGATGGCCAGCGGCTCCCAGATCTGGAAAGCGGTCACCCGCGGCATCGGCACATCGGTCAGCTTGCCGACCGGCGCGATATAGACATTCACCGGATCGACGATGTCATACCCGCGCGCGGCCAGCTCTGTATCCAGCGTGTCGTCGCCGTCGCGGATCATGAAGATTGGGCGCTGGTTCATGGCGTGCATCGCGGCCTCGGCCTGACCGATATCCGCATTGGGTTCGGCCATCGTCGCGGCAGAGACGCGTTTGCCCCCGCCCTGCCCGTCCCGCAAGGTCCAGCCGGTTTCGGTCCAGATTTTCGCGGCGGGCCATGTGTGGTCGATGACCTGATAAAGCTGCGCCAGATCGGTCACGGGAACACCTGCGCGAGCTTTGCCATCGCCGCGTCGACCTCGGCCTGATCATTGCCACGGATCACGATATGCGCGCCGTATTTGCCGTCTTTCTGGAAGGGGTAGGACCCGATAGAGAGGTTGGGATAGCTATGCGCCAGCTCTCCCAACGGTCCGGCGATGTCGCCCTCTCCCCGTTCGATGCGATGGGTGGCGCTGATCAGGGGGGCCCCACCGGTCAGGGTTGGCAGAACGCTGGCGACCATCGCCTCGAACACGGCGGGGACGCCCGCCATGACATAGACGTTTTCCAGCTTGAACCCCGGTGCCGCAGACACGGGATTATCGATCAGCGTGGCATCATCGGGGATACGCGCCATGCGCAGACGGGCGGTGTTCAGCTCTGTCGCGCTTTTGGCGTAGTGATCGGCCAGAATGGCGCGGGCATCCTCGCGCACGTCGATATTCTTGTTAAAGGCCGCGGCGATGCAATCGGCGGTGATGTCATCATGGGTCGGCCCGATGCCGCCACTGGTGAACACGCTGTCATAGACGCGCGACAGTTCCTGCACGGCGGCAATAATCGTGCCGTTTTCATCCCCCACCACACGGACTTCTTTCAGGTCGATCCCGACGCTGGTCAACTGCCCCGCCAAATGGTGCATGTTTGAATCGCGGGTGCGCCCCGACAGGATCTCATCGCCGATGACGATCATCGCAGCAGTGGGGTTGGGCATGGCTGTCTCCTTGAGGGGCCGTTGATTGAGGTATAGGTCACCCCCCATGCGCTTTCAAACCGAACTTGTCCCCGCCCGCCTGATCCGCCGCTACAAACGGTTTCTGGCCGATTGCCAGCTTGAGGACGGCACCGAGGTGACAGCCCATTGCGCCAACCCCGGGTCGATGATGGGGCTGGCCATACCGGGCATGAAAATCTGGCTTGAGCCGAACGACGACCCCAAACGAAAGCTGAATTACGGCTGGCGGCTGGTTGACCACGAGAACGGGCATTTCACCGGCGTCGACACCGCGCTGCCGAACCGTGCGATCAAGGCCGCGTTAATGGATCGGCAGATCGCCCCGCTCGCGGGCTACACGACCGTGCGGCCCGAGGTGAAATACGGTGAAAACTCGCGCATCGACTTTCTGCTGACAGAACCCGGCCTGCCCGACGCCTATGTCGAGGTGAAATCCGCCACCCTGTCGCGCCGCGAGGGGCTGGTCGAATTCCCCGACAGCGTGACCAAACGCGGCGCAAAGCATCTGGGAGAGCTGGCGCAGATGGCACGGGACGGGCACCGCGCCGTGCTGCTTTATCTGGTGCAGCGGACCGATTGCAGCGCCTTTAGCGTGGCGGCCGATATCGATCCTGCCTATGCCGCCGCTTTTGCCGACGCCCGCGCCGCGGGGCTGGAAACCCATGTCATCGGCACCCATATCAGCCCCGACGGGGTCAGCGTTGCGGGCGCAATCCCCCTAATCGACCCGCCTGCACTGGCGTGTAAGGGCCAAGCGGGTTAGACAGCAGCAAATTCATATGACGGAGACAGCGGTGATGAACGAACACCGAGGACGCCAGACCAAAGATGGCATTCGCATTTACGACCCCTCGGATTTCGCGGGGATGCACGCGGCGGGCAAGCTGGCGGCGCAAATCCTTGATGACATCGCCGAACATGTCTTTGTCGGACAGACCACAGGTGCCATTGACGGTGTTATCACGCAGATGATCGAAGACGCCGGCGCGAAGTCTGCCACCATCGGGTATAAGGGCTATCAACACGCCAGCTGTATCTCGTTGAACCATGTCGTCTGCCACGGCATCCCCGGTGACAAGAAGCTGAAGGACGGCGACATCCTGAACATCGACGTCACGGTGATTGTCGATGGCTGGTACGGAGATAACTCGCGCATGTACGTCGCGGGCAAGCTGTCGCGCAAGGCAGAGCGATTGATCAACGTGACCCATGACGCGCTGATGCGCGGGATCGAGGTCGTGAAGCCCGGCAATACCTTTGGCGACATCGGCCACGCGATCCAGACATTCGCAGAATCCCACCGGATGAGCGTTGTGACAGATTTCTGCGGTCATGGGCTGGGCCGCGTGTTCCACGCACCGCCAAACGTGCTGCACTATGGCCGCCCCGGCACCGGTGCCGTCCTTGAGCCCGGCATGTTCTTTACCATTGAACCGATGGTCAATCTGGGCCGCGCAGAGACCAAGGTGCTGGCCGACGACTGGACAGCGGTCACCCGCGACAAATCCCTGTCAGCGCAGTTTGAACACTCTATCGGCGTGACCGAAACCGGATACGAGATCTTTACCGAATCCCCCGCCGGCATGTTCCACCCGACCTATAGCCAGGGCTGATCCTCAACCCCGGCGCTTGGCCAGCTTCAGCTCGATCACGGCCCACACCACGCTGCCTGCATAGGCAAAGCAGCACAGTACCAATGTGGCCCACGGGAAGCTGACCAGGCAGGCGATGAAGCCAGTAAAGAAGATCAGGAAATAGGTCACGTTGGCGCGCGAAAAGCTGACCGACTTGAACGACCACGTGGGGATGCGGCTGACCATGACCCAGCCGACCAGCACGATATACAGGCTGGATACAACGTCGGGCAGCGCGGCACCGGGGCCGAAGGCATAGGGCAGATAGATCGGCAGCATCACCAGCATCGCACCTGCGGGAGACGGTACACCGGTGAAATAGCCGCCATCGTCCAGCGGGTCTTTGGTGCGGGAATCGACGTTGAACCGCGCCAGACGCATGACGCAGCAGATCGCAAAGACCAGTACCGCCAGCCAGCCCGCGCGATAGCTGTCCTGAAGCCCCCAGAAATACACTACTAACGGCGGGGCAACACCGAAGTTCAAGAAGTCCGCGAGGCTGTCGAGTTCGGCCCCGATCTTGCTATTGAAGCCCAAATAGCGCGCGGTGCGCCCGTCCATCCCGTCAAGGATGCTCGCCAGCGTGATCAGAGCCACAGCCAGCGCGATATTCCCCTCGGCGGCGAAACGGATCGCGGAAATACCGGCACAGATCGCGGCAATCGTCAGCATGTTGGGCAACAGCTGCAGCAGCGAGAATTCGGTCTTCGTCTTATCCGGCGCGACGGGGGGCTGATCGGTCATCTCAGGAAAGCTCTGCCAGCACGGTTTCGCCTGCGACCATGGTCTGACCGATGCTGACGCGCGGGGTAACCCCCTCGGGCAGGTAGACATCGACGCGCGATCCAAAGCGGATCAGACCAAAGCGTTGACCCGCCTGCGTATGCGCGCCCTTCTTGGTGAAACACACGATACGACGCGCCACCAGACCGGCGATCTGGACGGCGGCGACCTCGCGGCCGTCGGCCATCTTGATGCGCAGGCTGTTGCGTTCGTTATCCTCGCTCGCCTTGTCCAGCGAGGCGTTGAAAAACTTGCCAGGGCGGTAAGCGATTTCGGTGATCTCGCCCGCGACGGGGGCGCGATTCACGTGGCAGTTAAATACGTTCATGAACACGCTGACCCGTGTCAACGGCGTGTCGGGCATTCCCAACTCTGCGGGGGGCACGGCAGGTTCGATCAATGATACGATGCCATCTGCAGGGCTGATAACAAGGTTATCGCCCTTGGGTGTCACCCGTTCAGGGTCACGGAAAAAGTAGTAGCACCAGACGGTTGCGCCCACACCCAGCCACCCCAGTGGTTCAGCGATGATAAAGAGCACCAGCGTGATCGCGGCAAAGATTGCCACGAACTTGCGCCCCTCGGGGTGCATCGGCTTGATGAAGGTGCTGGTCATGCTCAGGCTCATGGCGGTCTACTTTCCTTTACGTCTTTGTTAGCACATAGGCCGCAGCGCAGCGAATGCAAAGCGGCAACTGTTGATGCCCACTGGGCTAGTCTTGGCGCAGCAGGGTGATCCAGGTGTCGCCATACTTGCGCTTGTCCTCGCGCGTGAACCCTTGGGGCGGATCAAGCGGGGCGTTTTCCTCGCAAACGATCATGGCATCGGGTGTCAGCCAGCCGCCCGCGCGCGCCTTGACCAAGGCGGTCTGGCCCATCCCCTTGCCATAAGGCGGGTCAAGAAAAACCAGATCGAAGGGGGCCGCGATCCAGTCACCAAGTGCCGTCGCGTCGGAGCGCATCAGCGCGGTCGCGCTCTCGGCTCGCAGCTTCTTGATGTTCTCGGTGATCAGCTTTTGCCCGACGCGCCCGTTTTCGATGAACACGACCTCGCGCGCACCGCGCGACAGCGCCTCTAGCCCCAGGGCACCGGTCCCCGCGAACAGGTCAAGCACCCGCGCGCCGTTGATCACATTGTGATGGGTCAGCATCGAAAACAGGCTCTCGCGCACGCGGTCAGAGGTGGGGCGCAAATGCGCATCCGCATCGCCCTTGCCCACGTCGGCCAGTTGGGTGCCACGGTGTTTGCCAGCGATGATCCTCATGACTTCAGCAGTGCCTTCAAATCTGTGCTCGGGTCTTCGATCAGCGCAGGTGCGGGGGATTTGCCCGCCTCGATCAACCGGCGCCCGATCATGAAGCCGCGCGGATCGTTCATCGCATCCACCGCCAAGAGCTCGTCCCCGCGATAGTACCAGAAGGCCACGCTATCGGCATCGCTGCGACGGGTGATCACGCGATCATAGCCCATGTTCAGCCCCGCGATCTGCAGTTTCACGTCATACTGGTCCGACCAGAACCACGGCTTGGCGACATATTCCTTAACCGCGCCCATGATGTTTTCCGCGACCAGCTCGGCCTGATCAATGGCGTTTGGCACAGATTCCAACCGGATGCGCCCGCCGCGATAGGGGAAGGACGCGCAATCGCCCGCTGCCCAGACATGCGGCGCAGAGGTGCGCCCGTGGGTGTCGGTCATGATACCGTTGTCATTCACGATCCCCGCCGCATCGGCCAGCGCCGTCGCCGCCCCGATGCCAACGCCGACGATCACGAAATCCACGTCCAGCGTGGTGCCGTCAGACAGTGCAGCGCCGGTGACATGCGTGTCGCCTGTCAAACGCTCAAGCCCGACGCCTTCGCGGATGGTCACACCGTGCGAGGCGTGAAGATCGCGGAAAAAGTCAGAGGTCTGCGGGGCCGCGACCCGTTGCAGGATGCGGTCGCCCATCTCTACCAGCGTCACCTGCAACCCCAGCTTGGCCGCGACCGAGGCGGCCTCTAGCCCGATATAGCCACCGCCGACGATCAGCACCCGCGCGCCTTTGGTAAAGCGCGGACCCATCGTATCGACATCGCTGAGGTCGCGCACCACATGCACGCCCGCCAGATCGCCACCGATATGCGCGGGCAGCCGACGCGGGAAAGATCCGGTGGTCAGCACCAGATCGTCATAGGCCATATCCCCGCCGTTGACCCGCACGGTCTGCGCCGCCGGATCAATGCTGTCGACCGTGGAGCCCAGCATCAGGTCGATCCCGTGGTCGGCGTAAAAACTCTCGGGTCGCAGATAGAGCCGCTCAAGCGCCATGTCGCCCAGCAGATAGGCCTTGGACAAGGGCGGGCGCTGGTAGGGGGGCGCGGTTTCGGCCCCGATCAACGTGATCTTACCCTCAAAGCCGGAGTTGCGCAGCTTGGCCACACAGGATGACCCCGCCTGCCCTGCCCCGATCACCACCACATGACCCATCCTTGCCCCTTTCGAAAAAACCGTGTTCCTGCCTGCCTGCAAAGCCTATATCTTCCGTGAAGACAAACGCAATGACACGAAAGGTCACGCATATGACGATTTCCCAAGGCGACACGCTGCCCGATGCAACGCTGGTGCAAATGGGGCCGGACGGCCCGCAGCCTGTGCAGATGGCTGACAAGCTAAAGGGCCGCAAGGTCGTCGTCTTTGCCGTGCCCGGTGCCTATACGCCCACCTGCGATTCCGCCCATGTGCCCAGCTTTGTGCGCACCAAGGACCAGTTCGACGCCAAAGGCGTTAACGAGATCATCTGCGTGTCCTGTAATGACCCCTTTGTTATGGCCGCCTGGGGTGAATCGACAGGTGCGACGGCGGCTGGCATCACCATGCTCGCCGATGCCAACAGCGCCTTTACCAAAGCCATCGGTATGGAATTCTCGGCCGAGCCCGCAGGGCTGATCTCGCGCTCCAAACGCTATGCGATGCTGGTGGATGACGGCAAGGTCACGCTGTTCCAGGCCGAGGTCCAACCCGGTGTCTGCGATATGTCGGGCGGCGAGGCGCTGCTGGACAACATGTAATCCGGCACGACCCTGAAAATGAAAAACGCAGCCGCGGGGACACCGGGGCTGCGTTTTTCTTTGGATAATGCGACGATCAATGGTGCCTTAGCCCGCTTTGACCTCGCCCATCAATCCATCCATCTTGCGCGCCAGCTTGGCATCAAGCGAGCTTAGGCCATCCACGTCATGGGTCGTCAGGGTGACGATCACCTTGTTATAGACGTTCTCCCACTCTGGATGGTGGTTCCATTTCTCGGCCCAGATCGCCGCGCGGGTCATCCAGCCGAAAGCATCCGCGAAATCATTGAACTTGAATGTTTTGACGATGGCGTCGCGGTCATCCACCATGGCCCAGCCTGTACTGAACAAGGGTGCCAATACGGTTTTGCGCGTCTCTTCGCTTAATCTTTCGCTCATTCCTGTTCCTCAACCTCGACCCTTTTGAACGGGCCGTAATCTGTCAAAATATCTATCTCTTCGTCAACGGCTGCCCGTTCCTGTACAAGATAGTCTTCAACAGCGCGCATAAAACCCTCGTCCCGCATCCAATGCAGCGACCACGTCGCCTGTGGCAGGTAACCGCGCGCGAGCTTGTGTTCCCCCTGCGCACCTGCCTCGACGGTAGAGAGGCCCAGTTTGATCGCGATATCGATGGCCTGATAATAGCACAGTTCAAAGTGCAAGAACGGATGATGTTCAGTGCAGCCCCAATAGCGCCCATAAAGCGCATCGGCACCGATAAAGTTCAGCGCGCCCGCCACCCATGCACCATCCCGCTTGGCCAGCACCAGTGCCATGTCGTCGCGTAGCTGGTCCTGGGCGATGTCGAAAAATGCGCGTGTTAGATAGGGCGTGCCCCATTTGCGCGCGCCTGTGTCCTGATAGAATTGCCAGAAGGCATCCCAATGTTCGGGCTGCAGATCATCACCGGTAAACACCTCAATCTCTCCGCCAAAGGCCTGTGCCTGTTGACGTTCCTTGCGGATGTTCTTGCGCTTGCGCGAGCTGAGCGTGGCGAGGAACCCGTCGAAATCCTCGAAGCCCGCGTTGTGCCAGTGGAACTGCTGACTTTTGCGGGCCAGCAGGCCCAGTTGCTCTGCGGCGGCGGCTTCGTCTTGGGTACAAAAGGTAATGTGCAAGGACGACAGCCCGTTTGAATCGGTCAGCTGGACCGCCCCCTGGATGAGCGCTGCGGTGCCTGTCTCTTCAAACCCCGGACGGGTCAGGAAACGGCGGCCCGTGGCGGGAGTGTGAGGGACGGCGATCTGTAGCTTGGGGTAATAGCGCCCGCCCGCCCGTTCAAACGCATGGGCCCAGCTGTGGTCAAAGATGTATTCACCCTGACTGTGTGACTTGGCGTACATCGGCGCGACCGCGATGATCTGACCGTCAATGGCAGCGCTGAGGTACTGCGGCTGCCACCCCGTACCGGGGCCGACGCTGCCGCTTTCCTCTAGCGCTGAAAGGAAACGAAAGGTGGTGAAAGGGTCGGCGGGGCGCGCGCCCTCAGAGGCTTCGGGGCAGGCACAGGCATCCCAATCCGCCTGACCGATTTGCGCGATGCGCGAGGCAATTCTGATTTCGACGTCGCGCGCGTTCATTCTGGGTGTCCCGTTGTCATAGGCCTTATCTGTGGCCGAAGCCGGACGGTTCAACCTTGCAGCGGCGCGTCATAGCCTTCGAAGGTGATATTATGCGCAAATTCGCGTGCGCCGTTTTCAACTGAAAGACTGCGCACGGTCCAGCAGCAGATCATCGCGCCTGCCTCGCGCAGCTCTGCCACGCGGGGGCGGGGCAGATCGTCGACCTCGTGGCTGATGAAACACGCGCCGGTGCGGTGGTAATCGGGGATCTCGCGCAGGCGGTCGCAGGTGGCTTTGGGCAGCGGCCATTCGACATAGCGATAGGCGCTGGTCACCAAACCGCGCGGCACATCCGGCAGCAGGTCAGCCATGCGCGCAACGCTGTTGGGGTTGAACGACATGACAGCGACATCACCCGCATAGTCGCGCAGGGCTGCTGCCACCGCATCTTCCAGCGGCCCGATGTCGGTGCCCATTGCACCGTCCTGATCCTTGATCTCGACCAGCAGCGGCACGCGTCCTGCGATCAGTTCCAGCACCTGCGGCAGGGTGGGAATAGTGTCGCTGCCGCCGGTGAGCGTAATCTGGCACAGGTCATCCGCATCGCGTTGCCGGATGGCACCGGTCTGCCCCGTCAGCCGATCCAGCGCATAGTCGTGAAACACCAGCGCCACACCGTCGCGTGACAGTTGCACGTCAAGCTCGATGCCATAGCCCCGATCAATCGCGGCCTGAAAGGCGGCAAAGCTGTTTTCGGGCCGACCGGTATCGCGGTGATGAAAACCGCGATGCGCAATAGGGGTCGTGTAAAACGTCTGAGGTAGGGTCATTCGATTTCGAAAATGCCTTCGATCTCGACCGCGACACCCAGCGGCAAGGACGCGGCAGAAACCGCCGAGCGCGCGTGACGCCCCGCATCCCCCAAAGCTTCGACAAGGAAGTCAGAGGCCCCGTTGACCACTTTGGGCTGGTCGGTGAAGTCGGCGGTGGAGTTCACAAAGGCCGTCAGCTTCACCACCCGCTTGAGCCGTTCGATATCGCCGTCACATGCGGCTTTGACTTGCGCCAGCAAGCTGATCGCGCAGGTCTTGGCGGCTTCGGCACCCGCGGCGACATCCATATCCGCGCCCAGTTTTCCGGTGATGAACCCGTCCGGCCCGTTCGAGATTTGACCCGAAACATAGACCGTGTTGCCGGTTTTCACGAAGGGTACATAGTTCGCCGCAGGGGCAGGTGCGTCAGGCAGGGTGACGCCAAGATCGTTCAGACGGCTGGTGATGCTCATGGGGGACTTCCTTGGAATGAATGGCTTTGGCGGGACGATAGCGATGCGATACCGAAACGAAAAGACCCATCAGTGAGGAACTGCAACACCTGCCACCAACGCGAGCCGCCCAAGGAAACTCATGTTGCGTATTTCGGGGACGCTGCGCATAACGAACCATGTTTGTCACGCGTTTTCGGGATTTATACCATGTTCAAGGCCACGACCCTCTCCACATCGCTGCGCGCCCTTGTGGGTGTCACTTTGGTTGCAGGTCTTGCCGCCTGTAGCGGTGCATCGCGACCCCAGCCCGCAGGGGTCAATGACCCGCACGAGGCCGGTAACCGCAAGGTGCATGCCTTCAATCAAAAGATCGGCGGATCGGGCAAACCCAACCGCGTGCTGGGGGCGGTACCGATCGAATTCCAGACGGTCGTGCATAACGTCTCCGAGAACCTGTCGATGCCGCAAGCTGCCGTCAACAGCGCCTTGCAGGCGGATGTCGCGGGCTTTGGCCTGTCGACCTACCGCTTCTTGGTAAACAGCACGCTTGGGATGGGCGGCCTGTTCGACGTCGCGAGCGAATTCAAAGTGCCCGAGCATGATACCGACTTTGGCGAAACGCTATATGTCTGGGGTGTGGGCGAAGGCCCGTATATCGAACTGCCCCTGATCGGCCCGTCCACCCGTCGCGACACCACCGGCCGCGTCGTGGACCTGTTCACCAACCCGCTGTCCTATACGCTTGATAGCCCCGAAAGCTATGTCGGCACCGTCACCGGTTATGCCGATAGCGCATTCGAGAAAAACCGCCGCATCGTGAATGGCAAGCAAGTGCCAATCTCCGCATCGGGCGACAGCTATGCCCAAGCCCGTCAGGACTATCTGCAAAAGCGCCGTGCCGATCTGGCGCGCCCCACCAGCATCGCCGCCACCACCGGCCCGCGCATGGTTGACTAAGCATCAAATAACACGCGCCTCCCTCCCGGTCTCTTTCGGATAGGGGTGCGCGATTCAGGTCAGGGCAGCTTGGCAACGGGTCTGCGGAGGATCATTATCAGGGCATGGATATCACCCTGATCAAAACCTTTATCGAAGTCGCCAACACCGGCTCTTTTGTCGCTGCTTCCGAACGGCTGTTTGTCACCCAATCCGCTGTCAGCCTGCGCGTGCAACGGCTTGAGGACAGCCTAGGCCACCCGCTGTTCAAACGATCAAAAGCGGGGGCGGTGCTGACCTCGGAAGGCGAACAATTCACCTCATATGCGCTGAGCCTTCTCAAGATATGGGAAGAAGCCCGGCAGCAGATCGCCATCCCCGAAGGATACAGCCGCAGCTTTTCCTTCGGCGCGCAGCACGCCCTTTGGCACAAGCTTGGCTTTCGCTGGATCGACGCCATGCAAGCGATGATGCCCGAACTTAGTATTCACGCCGAAATGGGCATGTCCGACCGGCTGACGCGGTTTCTGGTCGAAGGGGTTATTCAGGCCGCCTTGCTTTACACCCCGCAGCTGCGCCCCGGTTTGCGCGTCGAACCCGTGCTGGAGGAAGAACTGATTCTTGTCGCGTCCTTTGAAACGGACGTCAAAGATCTTGGCAAAGAGTATGTCGCGGTCGACTGGGGGCCGGAGTTTACGCATATGCACGCCAGCGCCCTGCCCCATCTGACCAATTCGGGGCGATCATTGGCGCTTGGCGGGCTTGCCGCCGATTATATCGTCAACCGTCGCGCCGCTGCCTACCTGCCCGCACGGGCAGTGCAACGGTATCTCGACGTTGGAAAACTGCATGTTGTGGCAAATTCCCCACGCTTTGCGTACCCCGCATGGGTGGTCTGGCGCGAAGATCTGGACCCCGAGATGCTGTCGATCGCACGGCGTAGTTTGATGGACCTCGCTCAAGCGGCTGAAAATCAACAGAATATTCTGATCGAGAGCTTGGACAACGCGCCAGACACGCCTTAATTCCGCTTCAAGGGCAGTTAACACGAGTAATACTTGCTTCATGCACGATTTATTCGAATTTCACTTATCTTACCCCCTGTCTTAAATCCATTCTCAGCAGAGATGCTCTCGCCTCAATCAACGAGGCGGGTCACTTCTAAGGGAAAGGATTCCCCAATGAACACAGTACTTAAAGCGTCCGCGGTTTCCGTAATCGCACTCTTGGCTGCTGCTCCCGTTTTCGCGCAGCAACGTGCGCTTGGCATTGAAACGCTGAACGACCAGATCGACGACATCACCGATGACGTGAACACCGACCTGGCCCGCGGCGCTGACGCAGAACGTTATGGCGCCAATGGTGTTGCCCAAGGCTGGCGCGGGTCTTTCGCCCTGTCCGCATCGGGCACCAGCGGCAACACAGACAACGGCGAAGTATCGGGCGCTGGCCGCCTGACATACGGTGTCGGCGACTGGAACCACCTGGTTGGTTTTGCGGTAGAATACGGCGAAGCAAACGGCACAAAGAGCGAAGAGAAGTTCTTTGGTACCTATGAAGGTAGCCGCTACTTCACACCCGAGTTCTATGCGTTCGGCCTGGCCCGTTACCAATATGACGGTTACCTGACCGACACATCCGGTGCAGCCGTGGACGGTTCCGAAACAGACGCATTCTTGGGCTTTGGTCCGGGTTACCGCGCGATCAATAAAGAAGACAACACATGGCGCGTTCAAGCGGGCCCCGGTGTACGCTACTTTAAAGACGCAACCGGCACCTCCGAAACCGAAGTCGGCTTCATCGCCTCGTCGCGCTACTTCTACGCGTTCAACGACATCGTATCCTTCACCATGGACACCGACATTGTCGGCTCTGACGTGAACACCATCGTGTCGAACGACGCTGGCATCAACTACAAGATGTCCGACAACCTGTCGACACGCGTAAGCTACCGTACCGACTACAACACCGATCCGGTTGCGGGCCTGAAATCCACTGACAACACCCTGGGTGTGTCGCTGGTTCTGGGCTTCTAAGCCAGACTGTCAAACCCTCGGGGGCGGGTCTCCTCGTACCGCTTTCGGGGATGCGACAAAAGGAAGGGAGGCCGGAGTATTCCGGCCTCCCTTCTTTCGTTTCCAAAGGATTGTGCTGCCGTAGAGGCAGGGTCTTTACCCGCCAAAGATATCGCGCAGCACCCTGTCGATGACGCCCAATGGGTTGTCCTGACGCGGCACGCGCTGCGGCTGCGCCGGTTGCTGAGGCTGCGGCGGGGCCTGTACGACAGGCGGTTCCGGCACGATCATCGGCAGCGGCGTATTGGGCAGCCCTTCGTGAACGCGCATCATGACCTGCTGCCAGATCTCGGTGGGCAACCCGCCGCCCGATACACCGGTCAACGGCGTGTTGTCGTCATAGCCCATCCAGACACCGGCCACATAGTCGGCGGAGAAACCGATGAACCAGGCGTCGCGGTTGGCCTGTGTCGTGCCGGTTTTGCCGGCCAGCTCGCGGCCACCAAATTGCGCCCGCCCGCCGGTGCCCTCGGACACGACCTTTTCCATCATATAGACCAGTTGCAGTGCAGCATCTTCCTGAATGACCCGCTCGCCGATACCGCCGCCCGTGCCCATTACCGGATCAGTGTCGCCCTGCAACGTCAGATCAATCAGCCCATAGGGTTTAACAGATGACCCGCCGTTCAGGATGCCGGCATAGGCACCTGTCATTTCAAGCAGCGTGCTTTCGGACGCCCCAAGCGCCAGCGCCGGACCAGCGGCCAGATCGCTTTTGATGCCGAACTGCTCTGCCACCTGGCTGACCACATCGCGGCCGACACTCTCAGAGACCTTGACCGCCGGAATGTTCAGCGAATCCTTGAGCGCGGTGGTGAGCGTCACGTTACCCTTGAAGCTGTTGGTATAGTTCTTCGGGCACCATTGGCCCGACCCTGGCACGTTCAGACAATAGGGCGCGTCTTCGATCAGATCGTTGGGCGAATACCCCAGATCCAGCGCCGCTGCATAGATAAACGGTTTGAAGGCAGAGCCGGTCTGGCGCATCGCTTGTGTCGCGCGGTTAAAGGCCCCCGCGACCTTGGTCTTGCGCCCACCGACCATGCCGCGCACGGCCCCGTCAGCAGACATGATCACCACAGCCGCCTGCGCTTTGGAACCTTCGCGGACCTTGTTTTCGAACACCCAGCTCAGACCTTCCTCGGCGGCGCGCTGGATCTTTTGGTCAAGGGTGGTCTTGATCACCACATCCTCGGTCGTGTTGCGGGTAAAGAACTCCGGCCCCGACGACATCACCCAATCCGCGAAATAGCCACCCGCCTCGGCCTCTGCGGCTTCTGACAGCTCTGCGGGGTTGGCAATGGCGCTGTCCGCTTCGGCCTCTGACAGATAGCCCTGATCTTCCATCAGGCGGATCACGGTTGCCGCACGGCTTTGCGACCGATCCAGATTATTGGTCGGTGACAGCGTGGTCGGTGCGGTCAACAGACCCGCCAGCATCGCGCCCTCGGCAGGCTTCAACGCGGCGGCCGGTTTGCCAAAGAAACGCTGCGCCGCGGCTTCGGCTCCGAAGGCACCGCCGCCCATATAGGCGCGGTTCAGGTAGATCGACAGGATATCATCCTTGGAATACTTCGCCTCCATCGCCATGGAGAACAGGGCTTCCTTGCCCTTGCGCGACAGCGAGGACCGGCGACATTCGGCTTCGTATTCCTTTTCCGTCTGCCCCGAAGACGCATCATAGGGTTCACCCAGACAGAGCAGCTTGGCCACCTGCTGCGTGATCGTCGAACCACCGTGACCGGACAACGGCCCGCGGCCCTCGCTCAGGTTGATCTTGACCGCCGAAGCGATGCCGCGCGGGCTGACACCAAAGTGACGATAGAAGCGTTTGTCCTCTGTCGAGATCACCGCGTTCTTCAGGGCGGGGGATACGCTGTCTGCAGTGACGACGCCGCCGAACTGATCCCCGCGCCATGCAAAGACATCACCATAGCGATCCTTGAGCGTGACAGACCCTCGCGCACGCCCGTCCAGCAGCGCCTCGAGCGGCGGCAGCGTGGTGTAGAAATAGCCGACGGCCAACGCAACCATCAGCACCGCCACGGCAGTTACCCGCCAGACGATCGTCCAGATCAACCGGAAGACCCACCGCACCAGCGCGGCCAGCCAGCCAATAGGCCCTTTGGGGCGCGCAGGCGCACGACGTGCAGGCTTGCGCTTGGCCGGAGCCTTTTTCGCGACCGGCTTGCGGGGCGGTTTGCCGCCTTTGCCCGCGGTGCGTTTATCGGCAACCAAGGGCCGCTTCCGTTTGGATGAATCACTCATATGCTGCTCGCTGAACCATTCTTTTTTTCGCACTCTATCCTGCACGGCGCGGTTTGTTTAGCGCAGACGCCCCGCTGCGCCGTCTAATTAACGCCCAATAATCAGGCACATTTCCCACAGCGCCCAATAATCAGGCAAACGCGCCCGCCCAGAGAGGGACTAAGCGCGATGCACCCTTCCTTCAAGGGGCACCGGCCGCTCTTTTATCCAAGGCATAACGCAGGGAAGTACCTGCCATCTGGAAGAGGGATTATAGGTGAAACTCATTATCGCAACAATCAAGCCATTCAAGCTCGAGGAAGTGCGCGAAGCACTGACCGAAGCGGGCGTGCGCGGCCTGATGGTGACCGAGATCAAGGGCTTTGGTGCCCAATCCGGCCATACCGAAATCTACCGCGGCGCTGAATATGTCGTGAACTTCGTACCCAAGGTGAAACTTGAACTGGTGGTCGCAGATGCGCTGGCCGACCAGATGGTCGAGACGATCACCCGCACCGCACATACCGGCAAGATCGGCGACGGCAAAATCTTTGTCCTCGACGTTGAACAAGCCGTGCGCGTGCGCACCGGCGAAACCGGCGAAGACGCCATCTGACCCCCACGTCCGAGGAATTGACGACATGACATCACGACTTCTTATTCCCCTTGCCGCCGCAGCGACGCTGCTGCCGTCCTTGGGTTTCGCGCAGGAGGCCGAGTATGCAACCGCGGCTGACACTGCTTTCATTTTCAACACGATCCTGTTCCTGATCGGCGGCTTTCTGGTGTTCTGGATGGCGGCGGGTTTTGCCATGCTCGAAGCCGGTCTGGTGCGGTCCAAGAACGTGACCACCCAGCTGACCAAGAACATCGCGCTTTTCGCACTGGCCGCCATTCTCTACTGGCTGGTCGGCTATAACATCATGTACCCCGGCGACGCGTGGATCATCCCCGGTGTGTTCGGCACTTTTGCAACCAAGGACATCAAGACGGCGATTGACGCGGGCGGCTATTCCAACGCGTCTGACTTCTTCTTCCAGCTGATGTTCTGCGCGACCACCGCATCCATCGTTTCGGGCACATTGGCCGAACGTATCAAACTGTGGCCCTTCCTGATCTTCACTGTCGTACTGACCGGCTTTATCTATCCGATCGAAGCAAGCTGGCAGTGGGGCGCAGGCTGGCTGTCTGACGCGGGCTTCAGCGACTTTGCGGGCTCCACTCTGGTCCACGCAGCCGGTGGCTTTGCGGCTCTGGCAGGTGCGCTGGTGCTTGGCCCCCGTATCGGCAAATACAAAGACGGTCGTGTGATCCCGATGCAGGGTTCGAACCTGCCGCTTGCCACTTTGGGGACGTTCATCCTGTGGCTGGGTTGGTTCGGCTTCAACGGCGGCTCGCAATTGGCTATGGGGTCGATGATCGACGCCGACGCTGTCGCGCAGATCTTTGCCAACACCAACATGGCGGCTGCTGCCGGTGCCATCGCCGCGCTGGTCCTGACCCAGATGCTGTACAAAAAGCCCGACCTGACAATGGTGCTGAACGGCGCGCTGGCCGGTCTGGTCTCTATCACAGCTGGTCCGCTTGACCCGACGCTCTTCGGTGCGCTTTGGATCGGTGCTGTGGGCGGTGCGATCGTGGTCTTCGCGGTGCCCTTCCTTGACAAGCTCAAGATCGATGACGTGGTCGGTGCGATCCCGGTTCACCTGATCGCAGGCTTCTGGGGCACGCTGGTTGTTCCCGTCTACACCGACGGCACATCCTTTGTGACACAGATCATCGGCTTTGCCTCAATCGGTGCCTTTGTCTTCATCGTGTCGCTGATCGTCTGGATGATCCTGAAAGCCACCACCGGCATCCGCGTCAGCGAAGAAGCCGAGATCGTTGGCTTGGATGTGTCCGAATTGGGCATGGAAGCCTACCCTGAGTTCTCCAAGAGCTAAGGTCTAAACTCCTGCAGGCAGGCAGAGGCCCGGGCGTTCGCGCCCGGGCTTTTTGCTGCGCGGGTGATATGCTCGGCCGGGCTGGCAATGCGCCCAAACAAAAACCGCCGCGCCAGATGCCAGCGTGGCGGTTTGAGTATTTTTAAAAGGGTGAAGCGGCGGGTTAGATGCCGACCTCGATGATCGCCTTGGCGAGGATCGGCACGGTTTCGGCGTTCAGCCCCGCGATGTTCATGCGGCTGTCACCCACCATATAGATGCCGTGGTCTTCGCGCAGCTTGTCGACCATGTCAGACGAGGTTCCAAGACGCGAGAACATGCCGCGGTGTTCGGCAAGGAAACCGAAGCGGTCAGAGCCGGAGAGGCGCTGCAGTTCGCCCGCGAGCTGGCTGCGCAGGCCCAGCATGGTGTTGCGGATGTCTTCGAGCTCGGCCATCCAGTCGCTGCGCAAGGCGTCGTCGTTCAGGATGGTGGTGACGATGCGGGCCCCGTGATCGGGCGGGAAGCTGAAGTTCTGGCGGTTGAGAAAGGCCAGCGTGCCCTGGTTCAGCTTTTGCGCCGAGCTGTCTGCCGACAGCGCCATCAGGATACCGGTGCGTTCGCGGTAAATCCCGAAGTTCTTGGAGCAGCTTGCCGCGATCAGACATTCAGGCACCGCCGCCGCGACCTTGCGCGTGGCCGCCGCATCCGCGTCAAGCCCGTCGCCAAAGCCCTGGTAGGCGATATCGATCATCGGGGTGGCACCGGTGTCTTGCAACACTTTGATCACCGCGTCCCATTCGGCGGCGTTCAGGTTGGCCCCTGTCGGGTTGTGGCAGCAGCCGTGCAGCAGGACCACATCGCCTTTTTGCGCGGTCTTGAGGTCGGCGATCATGCCATCGAAATCAACGCCACGGGTTTCATCGTCGAAATAGCGGTAGGGGACCATCTCCATCCCCAGATATTTCAAGATCGACAGATGGTTCGGCCATGTCGGGTTCGACACAAACACCCGCGCTTGCGGGCGGGCCATCTGGATCAGCTCGAACGCTTGACGGATCGCGCCGGTCCCGCCTGGGGTTGCCGCCGCGGCGACCTGCGCGCGGGGGACCGCATCACCAAGCACCATCTGCACCATCGCATCGCCAAAGGCAGGATCGCCCGCCAGACCGGTATAGGCCTTGCTGGTCTGGGCTTCCCACAGCTGGTGTTCAGCCGCCTTGACCGCGCGCATGACGGGCGTCAGCCCCGTGGCATCCTTGTACACGCCCACGCCAAGGTCGATCTTGGTCTCGCGGGGGTCGTCCTTGTACATCTGCATCAAGGCAAGGATTTTATCGGCGGGCTGCGCCTGTAGGGTTTCGAACATTATGCGTCTCCGGTCGCAACGGGCACGGTGGGGAACATCCCCCATTCTGCCCAAGATCCATCGTAAAGGGACCAATCGGTATGGCCCATCCGTTCCAGTGCCAGCGCGAGTATCGCCGCGGTGATGCCGGACCCGCAGGTCGTGATCACAGGGTGGGACAGGTCAATGCCCGCCGCTTCAAAAGCCGCTTTGGTCTCGGCTACGGATTTCAGTGTTTTGTCGTCGTTCAACAGCTCTGTGTAGGGCAGGTTGCGCGCCCCGGGGATGTGGCCGGCGCGCAGACCTTCGCGGGGTTCGGGCGCGTCGCCGCGAAAGCGGGCCGCTGCGCGGGCATCCACGATCTGCGGTGCCTTGAGCTTGGACGCCTGAGCCACCTGCGTCACATCGCGCACCAGTTGGTTTTGGAAGCGCACGGTCATGTGGCGGTCGCGGGGGATAGGGGGCATGTCTTCGGTGGGGCGACCTTCGGCGACCCATTTGGGCAGGCCCCCATCCAGCACGGCGACATTTTCCTGCCCCATCAGACGGAATAGCCACCACACACGCGCGGCCGACAGCAAGCCGGCCCCGTCATAGACCACCACCTGATGCCCGTCGCCCACACCCATAGCGCGCATCCGCGACATGAATTTTTCAGCAGGCGGGGCCATATGCGGCATATCCGACCGCCCATCAGAGATTTCGTCGATGTCGAAAAAGCGGGCGCCGGGGATATGCGCCTGATTGTACTCGGCTTTGGGGTCGCGCCCTGCATCGGGCAAATACCATGACGCGTCCAGCAGACGCAGGTCGGGATCCTTGAGGTGCTGCGCCAGCCAATCGGTTGAAACAAGCGTTTTCGGGTTGTCAGCCATGGGTCCACCCCCTTTTAGAACAGGTTTTTCAATGCCTACCCGCGACGGCCCCCGCAAGCAAGAGCCCGCGACTGTGCACATGCAGCACAGGCCGGAAATGGGGGGAATGTGTTCCGTTCAGGCGTCGAGTGCGGGACTGGGCGTCAGCCGTGGTCTTTCAGCAGACGCTGCTTTTGGCGGGACCAGTCGCGCTTGGCGGCGGTTTCGCGTTTATCGTGCAGCTTTTTACCCTTGGCGATGCCGATCTTGATCTTGGCCATGCCACGGTGATTGAAATACATCACCATCGGGACCAGCGTCATGCCTTTGCGTTGGGTTTCATTCCACAGGTTCGACAGTTCCTTCTTGGACACCAAGAGCTTGCGGCGACGGCGTTCCTCGTGGGTGAAGGTCTTGGCCTGCGTATAAGGCGCGACGTAGGAGTTCACCAACCACAGTTCGCCATCTTCCACGGCGGCGTAGCTTTCGGCGATATTGGCACCGCCGTTGCGGAGCGATTTGACCTCGGACCCTTCAAGGATGATGCCGCATTCGACATCATCGTCGATCGCGTAATCGAACCGCGCGCGGCGGTTTTCGGCGATGACCTTGTAGTTCGGGTCGGATTTGGAAGATGATTTAACCTGTGACATGCCAAGGATGTAGGGCGTTGCGGCCCTGCGCGCAAGATGCCGCAGCGGGCATAACCGCATGGACCATCAGGCGGGGCGCGCCGGCCCTGCCCGCTTAGTCGCCCAGCTTGGCGTGCACCTCGGCGAGGTCGACCTCTCCCGTGGGCATCTTGTTCCCCGGGTCGTCGAAATCGTATTTGAACAGCTCGAAATCCTTTTTGAAGATCTCGCGCATCAGATGCATCGACAGATCGTCGAAGTAATCCTCAACCGGGTGGGCGCGCTTGGGGCCGTGGCCTTCGGATTCGTTAAACCGCGGAATTTCGGACAGGTTCACCGTATGGGGCGTGTCGATGGCATCCAGCACGCTTTGCATGCCGTCGTTGAATTTCTCGGTCCAGATGATCTTGTCATAGGTGCCGCCGTTCACGATGAACGTGCTGACATGCCCCGATTGCGCGGACCAGTGGATGTCCGGGTCCATCGGGCGACGCCAGCGGATGGTGTCGCGGGCAAACAGCAGGAAGCGGCGGAAGCTGGCGATCTGGTCAAACTCTTGCTTGCCGTCATCGCCGCCGACCTCGATCCCGTATTTCTGCACGAGCAGCGGCACCAGATTGCCGCGATACCGCCGACCGTTGCGCTGGATGCCGCAGATCTTGTCAAAGAACGAGCTGAGGATGCGGGTGTAGGGATTGCGCACGCAGGTGAAGGCGTAGGATTTGTGGTTTTCCACATTGCGCGTGATCAACGGCTGAGAGTCGTCATGCGCCCATTTGTGCATGCCCGATTTCGCGTCATGGATGTCGCCGTCAAAGAATTCGCCATGGTCCGAATAGAACATGATCTGCCCGATCGTCGAACAGGCGCATTTGGGCACCACGCGGTATACCACGCTTTCGCTTTCTGTCATCCATGTCCCTGGGAAACCCATAATCGGCTCTGCCTCCTAAACTTTTTCGCACTTATGCTGCCATTTATGGCGACAGAATGGCCTGAAATATAGAAAAAGCAAATATTCGCGGTTTATTCAATCGCTGTTCGCCTTTATCTAACAAACTCGTCCAGAGCAGAGGGGATGCGTGTTTCGCGATGGCCAGAATTGCCTATATCCTTTTGTGTCACAAAGACACCGTTGCAATCATCAAGCAGGCGGAGAGATTGACGGCGTCTGGCGATTACATGTCGATCCACTTTGACGCCTCGGCCAGCCCGACCGATTTCGCACAGATCACCCAAGCGCTTGGCAAGAACCCCAATGTGACCTTCGCAAGCAAACGCATCCGCTGCGGCTGGGGAGAATGGTCGCTGGTACAGGCGACGCTGAACGCCGTCGAAAGCGCGATTGATGCCTTTCCGCGTGCCACACATTTCTACATGCTGTCGGGCGATTGCATGGCAATCAAATCCGCCGAATACATCCACGACTACCTTGATGATAACGACGTCGATTTCATCGAAAGTTTTGACTACTTCGAAAGCGACTGGATCAAGACCGGCTGGAAGGAAGAGCGGCTGATCTACCGTCACTGGTTCAACGAGCGCACCCAGAAAAAGCGATTCTACGGCATGTTCGAGTTGCAGAAACGCCTTGGTCTGACTCGCGACATTCCTGCGGACCTGCAAATCCAGATCGGCAGCCAGTGGTGGTGTCTGCGCCGCCAGACCATAGAGGCGGTGATGGCCTTCACCCGCAAGCGCAAAGACGTGATGCGGTTTTTCAGGACCACCTGGATCCCGGACGAGACGTTTTTTCAGACCATCGTGCGCCACATCGTGCCCGATAACGAAATTCGTGCGCGCACGCTGACGTTCCTGATGTTTACCGACTACGGCATGCCGGTGACCTTCTATAACGACCACTACGATCTGCTGCTTGCCCAAGACTATCTGTTCGCACGCAAGATCAGCAGCGAGGCGACGGACCTCAAGCGCCGGTTGGGGTTGCTCTATTCGGCCAAGGATGTCGAAATGCAGATCAGCAACGAAGGGCGCAACCTGTTCAAGTTCTTGACCGGTCGGGGCCGGATCGGGCGACGGTTCTCTACCCGTTTCTGGGAGACGGAGAGCACGCTGGGGCGCGAGCGCGAGCTGCTGATTGTCGTGTGCAAAAAGTGGCATGTCGCCAAACGCGTGCTAGAGCAGATGCGTCAGGTCACCAACCTGCCCGCGATCGAATATCTGTTCAGCGAACAGGACACCCCTCTGCCCGATCTTGGCGGCATCCAGAACAGTCTGGGCAAGCGCACCCGCCACCGGCGATCCCTGATGCGGATGCTGTTCGACTATTACGAGGCCGACCGGCTGATCGTCTGCATGGATCCCGGCGATATCGACCTGCTGAACGACTTTGCCTCTGACCGGTCGATGACACGGGTTCTCGAGATCGAATGCCAGTTCTCGGATGACTACCTGATCGGCCACGCCATGCGCGTGGGGCTGGCGGGCGAACGCACCTCGGCTGACACGCTGGAACGGCTGCTGCCCACCATCCGGAACGACCTGACCCTTGAATCCGACCGCATCCGCGACGCGCAGTTTGAAAACTACGCCCGGATGCGCGAAACAGCCTCGGCGCAGGACAATGCCGAGGCGCTGGCCGCTTTCCTGCGCATCTCTCCGGAACAGGCGCAGCCCATTGCCGACACACATTATCTATTCACCGATTAAGGACATCCCATGGCTTACAGCTACGACGACCAGAACATCTTTGCCAAAATCCTGCGCGGCGAAATCCCGAACAACACGGTATATGAATCCGACCACGCGCTTGCCTTTCGCGATATCGAACCCCAAGCGCCGACGCATGTGCTGGTGATCCCCAAGGGCCCCTACATCAGCTTCGACCACTTCGCGGCAGAGGCAAGCGATGCCGAAATCGTCGGCTATGTACGCGCCATCTCGGAAGTCTGCAAAGCCGAAGGGGTTACATTGGACGCGGGCGAAGGGTTTCGTATGATCGCCAATGCCGGCGCGCATGGGGTTCAGGAAGTCCCGCACCTGCATGTGCATATTCTGGGCGGTCGGCCCATGGGGCGCATGGTGGCGCGCCCCAGCTAACCCGTCACGACATTAATCAGTGCGCAAAAGGCGCGGCGTGATCTTGCGCCGCGCTTATTTGTTTTTACGACCCGCCCGCCAGCGCGCGAAACGACCCTGCTTTTCGGCGATGTCATCTTCCAACCGCTCTAACGTCGGATCAATGCGCGCGCGCCTGAACCGACGCCAACGGACCCAGATCGCATAGACCACGGCCGCAAACAGGGTCAGGATAATGATATTCAGGAACGGGATGCCCTTGCTGGCGTCCGGCCCGTCCACCACGCGCACGGACACCGCGTTGGGGAAAATCGACAGGAATTCATTGCGCCAGCCGTAATGCTTGACCGCGACATACTGCGGCGTACCGGCGGCGGACTTCAGATCAGATGCCTCGGCCTGCAGGTTGGTCGTGTCGAACTTGAAATACGGCGGCCAGCCCCAGCCGGTGTCTTCGTTGCGGTAGACCATGACGTCGCCCTTGGCCCGACGCGTCTGGATGAAGAACACATCGCGGTTGCCCAAGGCGGTGCTGTTGCCCACATCCGCATGCGACCAGAAGATCGAGTTTTCGCCAAAGTCGATGCGCTTTTCATAGGTGTCGGTAATCCGTACGATATCGACCTGAGGCAGCGTATAGTGAAAGAACGCGGCAATGATCAGCCAGATCACACCCCAGAAGGTCCATTTGATGATCGCCATCGGCGTTACCCCTTAGTTAAAGTTCGTGAGGTAGACAGTCAGGATGACCAGCCCCACCGGGACAATATAGACCCCAAGGATCAGCTTGCGACGGATCGACCCGTCATATCGTTTGAGCCCTCGTTGCACGAAAATGTCGCGATCCACAAGACGCGGCCCGTCCGCCCACTTCTGGTAGAGCTTGCCGCGCCGTACCCGACGCGAATAGAGCGACAAGGCGATATAGATGATCGTTAGGACGACGAACCCGATGACGATCAACCTCAGCAAACCCAGCATAATCCCGCGCCTCTTCTTGCGCCCCGGATCGGGGCTTAGTCGGTCAGCGGCCAGACGATCTTGATCTCGCCGCCGCTTTCACGCTCTGGGGTTTCCAGCTCTCCGCCCAATTGCTGGGCGGCGGCAAGCAGGATGCGCATGCCGAGCCCCGTGCCCGTGGTCCGATCTTTGGGAATACCGGGGCCGTCGTCAATGCAGCTGAGGTGGTAGAAGCCGCCCTTGCGTTCGCCGCGCAGGTCAAGTGTCCCGCGTTTGCGGCCCTCATAGGCGTATTTCGCAGCGTTGGTCATCGCCTCGTTCACGATCATCCCCACGGATGACGCCGAACGGGACGACAGATGCGCCGGATCGACCTCAATGTTCACCTGCACCCCGTCGGGCAATTGTTCACTGGTGGAATGGGCGACCTTCTTCAGGAAGGCTGCGATATCCACGGCGGCACCGGTTTCAGTCAGGTACAATGCCTCGTGCAGGCTGCTGATGGTCGACAGGCGGCCCTGAATGGTGTCCAGCGCGGCGCGGGCCTCGGGGGATTTTTCGCTGCGGATCTGGATGCGGATCAATGCCTCTAGGGACTGGAGCGAGTTTTTCACGCGGTGGTCGACCTCTTTGCGCAGCACCTCGGCATCGGCCAGGGCCTTGCGCAATTCGATCTGCCGCATCGCCTGCCCTGCCAGCACCTTGAGCGCACGGCGCTGAAAATCATTGAGCTGATGCGGTTTCTTATCCAGCACGCACAGCGTCCCGAGCGGCAGATTCTTGTCGTCCTCCAGCAAGGCACCGGCATAAAACCGGATCGAATCCTCGCCCGTGACAAAGTTGTTATCCACTGTACGCGGGTCGGCGGTCGTGTCGTTCACCTCAAGGTAGTCATCCCCCGCGATGGCATGGGCGCACATACTGTCCGTGATGTCGCTGCCGTCAATCTCGAGCCCGACCTTGGATTTGAACCACTGGCGGTCTTCATCCACCAAAGAGATCAGCGCGATCGGCACCTCGCAAATCTCTGCCGCGAGGCGGGTGATGTCGTCGAACCCCTCTTCGGGGGCGGTATCCAGAATATTATACCCCCGCAGCAAAGCGAGGCGCATTTCTTCTTGCTCTATCAAAGATGCTTTCATCGGTAACACTCACGAAACAGCGTGCGGAAAGCACTTTTAACAAGACTTGGGAAGCGGGCGATAGGCAAGGATTTCACCTGCCGCGCCGACCCTGTGACAGCGATGCGTCAAGATATCGACGTGACCGTGCAGGTCAAGCCATATTCCCTGTTTGTACTCGCAGGCATCCTCAGCAGCTAAAAGGGCGTTTGCCCCCCTTAATCAGGGGGGCAGCTCAATCAGCCTACGACGTTGAAATCAGGGCCATAAGGATAGCCGGTGATATTGTCGTTACCTTCTTCTGTGATCACCAGAATATCATGTTCGCGGTAGCCGCCCGCGCCGGGTTGACCTTCGGGAAGGGTCAGCATCGGCTCCATCGAGATGACCATGCCGGGTTCAAGCACCGTGTCGATGTCCTCGCGCAGCTCCAGCCCTGCTTCGCGGCCATAGAAATGCGACAACACGCCGAACGAGTGGCCATAGCCAAAGGTGCGGTATTGCAGCAGGTCACGCTCTTCTAGGAAGGCGTTGATCTTGTGGGTCACATCGGCGCAGCTGATACCGGGCTTCAGCAGGCTCATCCCGTATTCATGGGCAGCGACATTGGCCTCCCAGATTTTCAGGCTGGCGGGGTCCACCTCTCCGGCGAACATGGTGCGTTCCAGCGCCACGTAATAGGCCGAGATCATCGGGAAGGTGTTCAGCGACAGGATATCGCCGCGTTCCAGTTGCCGCGCAGTGACCGGATTATGCGCACCATCGGTGTTGATGCCGGATTGAAACCACACCCAGGTGTCGCGGTATTCGGCGTCGGGGAACCGCTTGGCAATCTCAAGCTCCATCGCGTCGCGGCCTGCCATTGCGATGTCGATCTCGCGCGCGCCGACCTTGACCGCATCGCGGATCGCGTAGCCGCCCACATCAGCGACCTGCGCGGCCTGACGGATCAGGTCAATCTCTGCCGGAGACTTGTGCATCCGCTGGCGCATGGTCGTCTCGAACAGGTCGATCATCACCACCGGCTCAAGGAAATCTTCCAGCTTGTCGCGCTGCATTAGCGTCAGGTGGTCCCCCTCATAGCCGATCACCGCGCCCTTGCCCGTAACCGAGGCGACGGCGCGCCAATAATTGTCGCGCTGCCAGTCGGTATAGGTGATGTTGTCGCAAAAGCTGCGGCGCCACGGCTGACCGGCGTCGATGCCCGCGGAAATGGTCACACACTCTGTCTCGGTCACCACCAGCCCATAGGGGCGGCCAAAGGCGCAATACAGAAAGCCCGAATAATAGGCGATATTGTGCATCGACGTGAAGACCGCCGCCGTCGCACCGGCCGCATCCATCCGTTCGCGCAGCTCTTCCAGACGCGCTTCGTATTCAGCGGTGTCAAACGGCAGCGGAGACTTCGTGCCGTTATGGAAACGGTACATATCGGGGCGGGCGGTTTTGGATGTATTGGTCATATCAGACCCTCCTTCTCAGAAAGGTCCCGGCGTGCAGGACGCAAGGGCCGTGAAATGCAGGACGACGCCATCGTCCCAACCCGCCCCCTGTCTCGCCGATTTGCGCGGCCCGATCAAGGCTCACTTTATGCCAAGCAGCGCTTTCACCATATCGCTGTCGGGGTCTTCCAGCAGGTCGATAATATCGAAATGATGCCGCCCCTCGACGACGAACTGCTTGGCCCCCCACACGCGCGAGAATTGTTCGGCCTGCTCCAGAAAGGCGGGGCGTTCATCAGCCCCGACCCAAATCGTGACGTTCACCCCATGGGGTGGCGTCATGTTCACGGGGCTTTCCGCCGTCGCTTCGGCTTCGTCCAGCTGAAGAATGTCGTTCATAGAGGTCTGCAACAGCGGCATCAGGTCTGCCACGGGCGAGATGGACACGATATTCTCGATCCGGTCGCGAACATCGCCGGACAGGATCAGCGGGTCGGTCATGCGGGCAACCTGCTGCCCCCCTGCGGAATGGCCGACAAGCGCCAGCGCACCTTGGGTGCGTTTCGCGATCTGGGAAATGGCGCGGGCGACCTGACCGGTGATCTGGCTGATCCGCACATCGGGGCACAGGTCATAGCCGACCATCGCAACCGCATAGCCGCGCGCCAGGGGGCCCGCCGCCAGATGGGACCAATCGGCAGGGGCAAACGCTTTCCAATAGCCACCGTGGACAAAGATCACCGTGCCCCGCGAGACGCCTTCGGGTTCGAACAAGTCATAGACTTCGCGGTCGGTCGGCCCGTAAGAGATATTCTTTTGCGCACGAAACCCCAGCTTCTTGCGGAATGCCGCTGCGGCTTCTTTCCAGCGGGGCGGATATGCCTCTGCGTTATCGATATAAGCGGCGTTGGCATAGGCGTCGTCTAGCTGCATGTGGTCCTCCGTCAGCGTCCCGATACGAACGGAACTAGACAATCATAGCGTTTGTTGCTTTGGGTAACCACAGACAAAAGCGGAGAGATCAAAATGACTGACGCAAAGACTGACCTGAAATCAATGCTCAAGGATCCAAGTCTGCTAGAGACCCGCGCCTATATCGGTGGCGCATGGGTTGATGGCGACGATGGCACCTTTGATGTGGTGAACCCTGCCCGCGGCGATGTGATTGCCAAGGTCGCCAACCTCAGCCGTGCGCAGGTGGCCGGTGCCATCGCTCAAGCGGAAAAGGCACAGAAGGAATGGGCCAGCTGGACCGGCAAGGAACGGGCCGGCGTCATGCGCAAATGGTTCGACCTGATGATGGAAAACCAGGACGATCTGGGGGCCATCCTCACCGCTGAACAGGGCAAGCCTCTGGGCGAAGCCAAGGGCGAGATCGGCTATGGCGCGTCCTTTATCGAATTCTTCGGCGAAGAGGCCAAACGCGTCTACGGCGAGACCATCCCCGGCCACCAGCGCGATAAGCGGATCACCGTGATCAAGCAGCCCATCGGCGTGGCCGCGTCGATCACCCCGTGGAACTTCCCCAATGCGATGATCACCCGCAAGGCCGCGCCCGCGCTGGCCGCTGGCTGCGCCTTTGTGGCGCGCCCCGCTGCGGAAACACCGCTGTCGGCGATCGTGATGGGTGTGCTGGCCGAACGCGCGGGCATCCCCGCAGGCGTGTTCAACGTCGTGCCGTCGTCGTCGTCCTCTGCCGTGGGCAAGGAGTTCTGCGAAAACCCCGCCGTGCGCAAACTGACCTTTACCGGATCAACCGAAGTGGGCCGCATCCTGCTGAAACAGGCTGCCGATCAGGTTATGAAATGCTCGATGGAGCTGGGGGGCAACGCGCCGTTCATCGTCTTTGACGACGCCGATCTGGACGCCGCTGTCGAAGGCGCGATCCTGTGCAAGTTCCGCAACAACGGCCAAACCTGTGTTTGCGCGAACCGCATCTACGTGCAGGCCGGTGTCTATGACGCCTTCGCTGAAAAGCTGAAAGCCCGCGTTGAAAAGATGAAGGTCGGCGACGGCTTTGAAGACGGCGTGGAACTGGGGCCGCTGATCAACGGCGATGCCTCCGAAAAAGTGAAGGAACATGTCGAGGACGCGGTGTCGAAAGGCGCCGAAATCCTGCTGGGCAGCAAAGAAGAGAAGATGGAGGGCAACTTCCTCGCGCCGACCATCATCACCGGTGTGACGCAGGATATGAAAGTCTCGAAAGAGGAAACCTTCGGCCCGCTCGCCCCGCTGTTCAAGTTCGACAACGAAGACGACGTGATCGAGATGGCCAATGACACGATCTTTGGTCTTGCGTCCTACTTCTACGCCAAAGACCTAAGCCGCGTGTACAAGGTCGCAGAGGCGCTGGAATATGGCATCGTGGGTGTGAACACCGGCATCATCTCGACCGAGGTCGCGCCGTTTGGCGGCGTCAAGCAGTCCGGTCTGGGCCGCGAAGGCAGCCACCACGGGATCGAAGATTACCTTGAGATGAAATATATCTGCATGTCGGTCTGACCTGCGGATCATCTGGGATTAGAAACGGGCGGCGGGGTCATCCTGCCGCCCGTTTTCGTATCAGCCGTTCAGCGCGCGGGTGATCAACTGGCCCAAGCGCTCGATCCCTTCAGCGATCTTGCCTTCGGTCGAGGTGGAATAGCTGAGCCGCAAGGTATTGCGCCCCGACCCGTCCGCGAAAAACGCGTGCCCCGGTACAAAGGCGACCCGTTCGCTTTCCAGCGATTGTTTCAGCAGGTCGGCCCCGTCCAGCGTGTCAGGCAGTGTCACCCAGATGAACATGCCGCCTTCGGGTTTGGTCCAGCTCACCCCTTCGGGCATATGTGCCTGCAGCGCTGCCAGCATAGCGTCTCGACGGGCACGGTAGGCGCTTCGGATCGTGTCGATGTGGCTGTCGAAATGCTGTTCCGCGACCGTGGCCACGGCAATCTGGTTCAGTGTCGCACTGTGCAAATCCGCCGCCTGTTTCATCAGCACAAGTTGCGAGATCACCGGCATCGCGGCGCAGACCCAGCCCACACGCAGCCCGGGCGACAGTGTTTTCGAAAAGCTGCCGCAATAGATCGTCCGACAGGCTTCCAGATCACCGTTCCGGCGTTCGGCCTCAAGCGCGAGGATCGGCGGGATCGCGTCGCCGTCAAAGCGCAGCGACTGATAGGCCGCGTCTTCGATCACGGCGATGTCCATTTCCTCGGCCAGATCAATCACCCGCTCGCGCGCGGCGCGGCTGACGGTGGCCCCTGTCGGATTGGCAAAATCAACGGAAAGATAGGCGAACTTGGTCGCGCCGCCTGCCTCTTTCGCGGCGGCGGTATAATCCGCACCACTGCGGTTGCTCAGCGGGTCCAGCTTGTCATAGCGCGGCTCGTAGGCGTTAAAGGCGCCCAAAGCCCCCAGATAGGTCGGCCAGCCCACCAGCGCGGTATCCCCCGGCGACAGGAACAGCTTGCCCAGATAATCCAGCGCCTGCTGCGAGCCCGAGGTGATCAGGATGTTGTCCGGCGTCGCGGGAATACCGATCGCCTGCATCTGCGCGGCAATCCAGACACGCAGCGGTTTGTGCCCCTCGCTGGTGGAATACTGCAACCCCTGCGCCGCCATCGGCCCGTTCAGCGCCTCGGAAAAAGCGTCCTGAAAAGCCGTTTTGGGGAACAGATCAGGGTCAGGGATACCACCGGCAAAAGAGATGATATCGGGCTGGTCCAACAGCTTAAGCAGCTCGCGAATTTCCGACGCCTTCATGCGATTGGCGCGTGTGGCAAATATTTCCTGCAGTGACATCCGGCGTTCCTCCCCCGACTGGATCGGCGCACTGTGCCGTTTGCGCTATTTTAAGTCAACAACTGTGACCTAGCCCCCATGCGCGCACAAAAAAGCCCGGCGCAAATGCACCGGGCTTCGTCTGTCAGAGAGGTGTCGCTTAGTTGACGGTGTTCGCGTCAACCACATCCTTTTCAATCGCCTTTGTCGAACGCGCGATCTGGATCTGGCGCGGTTTCAGCGCTTCGGGCACCTGACGCTCCAGATCGATGTGCAGCATACCGTCGGCATGGGCCGCGCCGGTCACTTGCACGTGATCCGCCAGATGGAAGCGGCGTTCGAACGCGCGGGTCGCGATGCCACGATGCAGATAGGTCTTGTCCGTATCTTCATCAGCTTTGCGCGCCGAGACGATCAGCGATTTTTCACGGACTTCAACGCTCAGGTCGCCTTCGGTAAAGCCGGCGACGGCGATGCTGATACGATAGGAATCATCGTCCAGTTTTTCGATGTTGTAAGGGGGATAGCTTGGCTGCGGTGCGTCGTTGGCCATCACGCGATCCATCAGATTGGCAATCTGGTCAAAGCCGACAGTCGAACGGTGCAGCGGTGCAAAATCAAAACTACGCATAGGTATTCATCCTCGTTTGAGCGATAATCATTCAGGCCTTCCATCATGGACAGACCCTGGGTTGTCTGCCGGAACCCTCAACAGGCGTTCCGGTGACATGCATGTGGGGATGGATAAATCGCGTTTCAAGGGGACAAAATCACCCCTGATGACAAGTCAGGGTTTGACAAATTTCGCGCCGGTGGTGCGGCGGCGATCCTCTGACGTGATGCGCTTGCTGACCACACCACCGCCTTGGAAAACACCCTTGCCCGCCACCAGATCCGCCTGAAGCCGGGCCAGCGGCGCACCAAGCGCGGTACCAAGGGACACTTCCTTGTCCTCGACATGGGCCTTGGCGGATACGACAGACACAATCTGCGGCACCCCGTTTTCAAAGGTAAAGATCGGCGCACCACTGGCCCCGAAATCGACGGAGCATGTGGTCACCAGCACGCCTTCTTGGCGGGCCAGCACGCTGCAGACCTCTTGCAGGGACGGTGCCTCTGACCGGTCCTTGGCATAGCTCACCACCCCTAACTGGTCGCCGCGGCGCGGACGACGGGCGGTGTCGAAGGGTTTGATCGTGGTATTGCGGATCGGCCGGTCGAGTTCGAGCAGGGCCAGATCGTTGCGCACACGGTCCGAGGATACGACGCCGTCGTAGACATAATCGGGATGCACCACCGCACGGCGCACATTGCGATAGGCACCCGCCCGCCCGTTGCGCCAACCGGCAAGAAATTCGACCTCGCCATGATCAATGCGCTGCTTGCTGTCCTTGTCGTACAGACAATGCGCCGCTGTCAGAACCAAACGGGGCGCGATCAACGCGCCGGTGCAAAACCCCTTACCGCCGATATCCAGACGGCCCACGGCCTCCCACGCGCCGGCATCCACCCCCGTGTCCAGCCTGCGCAACCGCGCATCCTGAGCAAGCCCGGCCGTCGCAACGGTCAGGCACATGATAGAGATGGCTACCCAACGGCGCACGGATATTGCTCCTACTTCGGTGAGGTCTGGTCTTTAGCCTCTCCTAGCCGCGAGATAAGGCGAAAATGCGGCGAAAACCCTAGCGGAGGCGAGGAATCTGCAAATTTGCGCCTTTTTCTTGCGACAACGCAGGAGGCTTCGGCCCGCCCGACGCCCAATCCAGCAACTCTACCGTGTGCACCACGGGCACGCCCGCCGCCGATCCAATCTGCATCATGCAGCCGATATTGCCCGCCGCAATCACGTCGGGGTTCTTGGCCTGCAGGGTTTTGACCTTGCGGTCTTTCAACTGCTTAGAGATTTCGGGCTGCATCAGGTTATACGTCCCCGCCGACCCGCAGCACAGGTGTGAATCCGCAGGCTCGACCACGGTAAAGCCTGCGCGTTTCAGCAAATCCTTGGGGTAGCTCTTGATCTGCTGGCCGTGTTGCAGGGAACAAGCGGCATGATAGGCCACGGTCAGCCCGTGAGGGGCGGGCGCGGGGGCCTTTGGCGCATCGGTGCCCGCGATATCCCCCTTGGCGGGGTTGGGCATGGCGTCTGGGTCTGCGTCCCCCGCAAGATCGTGCAGCACCTCGGACACGTCCTTGGCGATCGCCGAAACCCGCGCCGCATCCGGCGCCAGCGGGTCGTTGCGGAACATATGGCCGTAGTCTTTCACCGTGGTGCCACAGCCCGAGGTGTTGATGACGATGGCGTCCAGCCCCTGCCCGTCCATCTCGGCGCACCATGCCTTAATGTTGCGCGCCGCGGTGGCATGGCTTTCGCTGGTTTTGCCCATGTGATGGGTTAGCGCCCCGCAGCAGCCCGCGCCTTCGGCGACGACCACTTCGCAGCCCTGCCGTGTCAGCAGGCGGATGGTGGCGTCGTTGATGTCGGTGTTCAGCGCCTTTTGCGCACAGCCCGTCATCAGCGCCACCCGTTTACGCGGTGCCCCCTGCGCCGGGAAGCTTTGCGGGTCGTCGTTGCGGCTGACCGGCGGGATCGTCTTGGGGGCCATTTCGATCATCGCACGCAACCGCGCGTCGGGCATCAACCGCGCGAAGGGGCGCCCGATCTTCGCCCCCAGAAGCGCCAGCCGGAACCGCGTCGGATAGGGCAGGATACGCGCCAGAACCCACCGCAAGGCACGGTCGCTGAAGGGCCGTTTGTAGCGTTTTTCGATGTAGTCGCGGGCGTGATCCACCAGATGCATATAGTGTACGCCCGAGGGGCAGGTCGTCATACACGCCAGACAGGATAGGCAGCGGTCGATGTGTTTGACCGTCTTTTCATCAGGATCGCGGTCGTTTTCGAGCATGTCCTTGATCAGATAGATACGCCCTCGCGGGCTATCCAATTCGTCACCCAACACCTGATACGTGGGGCATGTGGCAGTGCAAAAGCCGCAATGCACACAGGCGCGCAGGATCTCGTTGCTGCGCGCCGTCGCGGGGTTTTTCAACTGTTCTGCGGTGAATGTGGTTTGCATGAAAGCTCCGGCGTTGCGGGTACGAGACCCTGACGAGGTAAAGAGTTAAGCGGCGACGGTGCTGGCCCAGATCAGGCCGAACCAGGGCAGCGTGGTGGCCAAGATCCCCAGCACATTGGTCCATCGCTGCGAGGTGGCTCCGGGATAGGCGCGGCGCAACACCTGCGCGACAAAGGCCAGAACGGCGATCCAGCCCAGCCAGATACAGGCAATCGCCCCCATCGATGCCAGCAGGTTTTCGCCCCAATACTGCGCCACGCCATAGCGTATCGCCATCCCCGCCACGGCACAAAGAAAGGCCAAGAGCACCAGCGCACGCAGGCTGCGCCGGTCAGGCTTGCCACGGGTCAAGAGGCGGAACACCAACGGCCCGCCGATAAAGACGACAAGGAAGACCGCAAGCAAACTCATGCCGCGCGGTCCAGCTGGCCCGCGTTAAAAATGCCCTTGGGATCGAATTGCGCCCGCAAGGCCGCTGTCAGCCGCGCCACACCGGCGGGTTCGGGGTGGAACACGCCCAAGCGCGCCTTGGTCTGTGCATTGGCCCGCACCAGTGTTGCATGCCCATCCATCGGCCCGATGGCCGTGCGCAGATCATGGCCCGCGGCGCTGCGCAGCCAGATCAGCCCGCCCGCCCAGTCATAGGTCCAGCGCTCTGCCCCCGACCGCGCCGCGATCCCCGGCGCGTCAGAGGGTTTGCACGACACGCGCCACACATCACCCTGCCCGTCGTGAAACGCCGCCACATCGCGGATGCCGGACCAAAGCGCCTGCGTCGCCGCAGCTACGCGTTGCTCAATCTCTGCCCCCGCGCCGGCGAGCAATGATTGAAGCTGGCTCAGACGGTAGCTGACCGATGCCTCGAACCCCTCTATGCGCAGTGCGGTTTCGCGGGTGGCAGGGTCATGGGCGGCCCCTGTCACCTCGAACGGGCTGCCAAGGGCGCGGGCCATCGCAGCCACAGCGGCCCCATCGTCCAGCCCGTGCAACACCAAGGTCGCCTGCTTTTCAGGGCGTGGCAGCACCTTCATCGATACCTCGCTCAGCACACCCAAAGTGCCGTAAGACCCCGCCATCAGCTTGACCAGATCATAGCCGGTGACATTCTTCATCACGCGCCCGCCGTTCTTGACCACGGAACCGCGCCCGTCGACAAAGCGCACCCCCAGCAGAAAGTCCCGCGCCGCCCCGACCGAGATCCGCCGCGGCCCGCTGATATTGCCTGCCATCACCCCACCGATCGTCGGCGTGCCGCTGGTGCCCAACAGTCCGCGATGGTCCATCGGCTCAAACGCGAGACGCTGGTTCTCGGCGGCCAGTGCCTCTTCAATCTCGGCCACGGGGGTGCCCGGTTTCGCAACCAAGGTCAGCGCGCCGGGTTCGTACAGCGTGATCCCCTGCAGCCCCGCGACGCTCACGATCTGACCTGTCGCGGGCAGGCCGCGCGTGCCGCCGCCCTGAACCGAGATCGGGCCAGCGGCGTCTTTGACCGCATCGACCAGCGCCTCTTCGGATGTGATGGCCATAGCTCAGCTCCTTCGTCGTGCGTGTGATCTGTTGAAGATCAGCAGTTAATCAGGGCGCGGATTATTCCGCCGCCAGCGCCACGGCGCGGCGGGTTTCTGACGCGTCCAGCGGAAAGACTTTGGCGGGGTTCAGCAGCCATGCGGGGTCGAACACGTCTTTTACGGCCATTTGCGCCTCAAGGTCGTCGGGGGCGTATTGCACATGCATCAGGTCGCGCTTTTCGATGCCGACGCCATGTTCGCCGGTCAGACAGCCGCCCACCTCGACGCAGAGCTTGAGGATCTCGGCCCCAAATTCCTCGCACAGCTCCAGATCCCCCGGTTTGTTGGCATCAAACAGGATCAACGGATGCATATTACCGTCGCCCGCATGGAACACATTGCCGACCTTCAGCCCGAACTGATCGCTTAGTTCTTTGATGCGTTTGAGCACGAAGGGCAGCGACGACACAGGGATGGTGCCATCCAGACACATGTAGTCGTTGATCTGCCCCATTGCGCCAAAGGCCGATTTCCGACCCAGCCAGATCTTGGCGCTTTCCTCTGCGGATTTGGATTGCCGCAGCTCCACCGGATTGTGCCGCTGCGCGATGTCGGAAATCAGACCCAACTGGTGGTCAATCTCCGCGTCGGAGCCTTCGACCTCGATGATCAGCAAGGCTTCGCACATGGGGTAGCCGGCTTTGGCAAAGGCTTCCGTCGCTTCGATACAGGGGCGGTCCATGAATTCGATAGCGACGGGCAAGACACCCGCCTTGATAATGTCAGAGACACATTCCCCCGCGACCTCGTTATCGTCGAACCCGATTAGCACAGGCCGCGCGCCTTCGGGTTTGTGCAAGATGCGCAGCGTGGCCTCGGTCACCACCCCCAGCTGCCCTTCAGAGCCGCAGATCAGCCCAAGCAGGTCCAGCCCGCCCGCGTCCAGATGCGCGCCGCCAACCTCGATCACCTCGCCATCCATCAAGACCATCGTAACGCCCATGAGGTTGTTGGTCGTCACCCCGTATTTCAGACAATGCGCCCCGCCCGAATTCATCGCGATATTGCCCGCGATGGCGCAGGCCAGCTGGCTAGACGGGTCGGGCGCGTAAAAAAATCCGTCTTCCTCGACCGCGCCCGTGACGCTCAGGTTGGTACGCCCGGTTTGCACCTTGATGATGCGGTTGGCGTAATCGGTTTCGATCACCTCGTTCATTCGCGCTACGCCAAGGATCACGCAGTCCGCCGTGGGCAGCGCGCCCCCCGCCAGCGACGTACCGGAGCCGCGCGGCACGACGGGCACGCCCTCTTCGTGGCAGATGCGCAACACGTCCGACACCTGCTGTGTGGTATAGGGCAACACCGCCACCATCGGCGCGCATTTATAGGCGGTCAGCGCATCACATTCATAGGCCCGCGTCTCGCGTTCGTCCGAGATGACAGCATCAGCCGGCAGAACCTGACGCAGCCGATCAACCACACGCGTCTTACGCGCGATCACGGCTTGGCTGGGAATAGGCATTTCCATGGCGAACCTCCGGTTTGGTAAAATAATATGACCAATTAAAGACATTGGCAACACAGAACCAGTCGGCGTATGCAGCTTAACATGACTTGGATGGATCGCATCGCCCTGTTTCAACCGCTGGATTATGCCGCTTTGGCGATAATCTTTTGCGCCTGGCTGGCCATTGGCTGGCGCATCGAACACCCGAACCCCGCGAAGCCGTCTGTGTCGCTGATCATGGCGCAATACCGGCGCGAATGGATGACCCAGATGATCACCCGTCAGCCGCGTATCTTCGATTCGCAGATGATCAGCACCCTGCGGCAAAGCACGGCCTTCTTCGCCTCTACCAGCATGATCGCTTTGGGCGGGACATTGGCGCTTTTGGGCAACAGTGAGCGTCTGTCGACGGTGGTCGAAGACCTTGCCTTGACCGAGCTGCCCACCGTGGTGTGGGAATTCAAAATGCTGCTGCCACTGTTCTTTCTGACCAACGGCTTTCTGAAATTCGTCTGGTCAAACCGGCTGTTTGGCTATTGTTCGGTGCTCATGGCCGCCGTCCCAAATGACCCCGAGGACCGCCGCGCACCCCCGCTGGCGTCCAAGGCGGCAGAGATCAACATCACCGCCGCACGCAGTTTCAATCGGGGGTTGCGGTCGCTCTATTTTGCGCTGGCCAGTCTGGGCTGGATCGTCGGCCCGATCCCCCTCACCATCGCCGCTATGGTCACCGTCATCATCATCTGGCGGCGCGAGTTCACGTCACTGTCACGGCGCATTCTATTGGAAAATGAGCAAGGCTAGTCTATATGTCTGTTTTCAGACATTGGTGTATTCATGTACAAATTGATCCTTTCCATTCCGCTGCTGGTTGCAGCACAGGTCGCTGCGGCGGACCCGACCTCCATCAACTCGGTGCGCGTGTCGAAAGAGGGCGGCCTTTATAAGTTCGACGTGACGATCAGCCACAATGATACCGGCTGGGACCACTTTTCGGACGCGTGGCGCATTCTGGATGCCGATGGCAACCAGCTGGCGATCCGCGAATTGATCCACCCCCACGTGGACGAACAACCGCTGACTCGTTCCCTGTCCGGCGTTGAGCTACCCGCAGGCACGACAGAGGTCGGCATTCAGGCCCGCGATACGCAGTCCGGTTGGGGGAAAGAGATCAAGAAGGTCCAGATCAAGTAAGGTTTGGGCTCTGCCGGACGCTAGCGCTAGCGGATTTATACGCGGTGGTATGGGCCGCCCGACAGGATAGAGGCGGCGCGATACAGCTGTTCTGCCAGCATGACGCGCACCAGCATGTGCGGCCAGACCATCTTGCCGAATGACAGCGCATGATCCGCCTCGCGGCGTAGCTCTTTGTCGATGCCATCCGCGCCGCCGATGACAAAGCACAGATCCCCCCGCCCCTGATCGCGCCAGCCCCCTAGACGGGTGGCGAAATCCGGCGAGGTTTCGACCTTCCCCCGTTCGTCCATCACGCAGATCAACGACCCCGCAGGAATGGCACGGCGCAGCAGCGCGGCTTCGGCGGGCATACCGCCATTTTTCTTATCCTCAACCTCGATCACGCGCGCGGGCCCAAGGCCCAGCGCGCGACCGGTTCGATCGAACCGATTCAGATAATCATCAATGAGGTCTTTTTCCGGTCCGGCGCGCAAGCGCCCGACCGCACAGATGTGAACACGCATGAACCCTGCCTGAAAGGCAGCTTAATGCGGCATCACGGCTGGGGCTTCTGTGGTCATCCACATCTTCTCCAGCTGGTAGAATTCGCGGACTTCCGGACGGAACACGTGAACGATCACATCGCCTGTGTCGATCAGCACCCAGTCGCCAGTTTCCTTGCCTTCGACCTTGGGCGAACGGCCATAGTCGTCCTTGACCATCTGGGCCAGCTTTTCGGCGATTGCCGAAACCTGACGCGAAGACCGGCCGGAGCACACAACCATATAGTCGCCGATCGCCGTTTTGCCGCGCAGATCGATCTGCACAACTTCTTCGGCTTTATCGTCGTCAAGCTGGGAAAGGATTGAAGCCAGCAGAGCGTCGCTTGTGGCTGTGTTTTGTTCAGCAGTCATCAGGGCTGCCTGCGGGGTAGCAGTCGGAACTGCATTTGAAAGCGTTGACAGGACATTGTCCTCCTTTAGACGCGCCGACAGTCCCCCGGCGCTGGGGATGTCCTAGAATAGGCACGCCGAAGTGAAATTTCAATGACAAGCGGCCATGACCGGCATTTACCGGCGCGCGCCAGTCGGGGCCGTTCCGAGAGCCACGACACCACCGCTTTGACAGACCGCCCGTAACGCGGCGAGAGAATGGCATGCCCTGACGGGCAAACTCTTGTCTGCTGTGCATTTTTGCCGACGACACTGGCGTTGTCAGGGGGTACCACGACCACCCTCCTCGCAGCGCCATGAAGGTCTGGCCGATAGGCATATGCTCCATCTATGCAGCACGAGCCGGCAGTCGCGCCACGGCGTCGCAAAGCTGCCATGCGCCCGCGACAGGGGGATATGGCGGTTCGGGCGCAGTCACGACAGGCTCACGGCCCCGCTGATTCCCGCCGCTCATTCCTGTGTTGATCCGGCATCTGCACCGGCGCGGGACAGGGCGAGCTTGCTGTCATCCAGAACCTTGACCTCGCGCTGCGGGAAGGGGATCGAAATGCCGTGCTCTTTGAACGCATCCCAAAGTGCCAGATAAACATTCCCCCTGATATTGGTCAGACCGCCTGTCGGGTCCTTGATCCAGAAGCGCAGGATGTAATCGACGCTGCTGTCCCCAAAGCCCACGATATGACAGACCGGAGCCTTGAAGCTCAGCACCCTCTCGACCCCGCTTGCGGCCTCTACCGCAAGCTTGCGCACCACATGGGGATCATCCCCGTAAGCCGTGCCGAAATAGATATCGAGCCGCACAAAATCGTTGGAGTGGGACCAGTTCACCACCTGTCCGGTGATCAGGTCTTCGTTCGGGATCAGATATTCCTTCCCGTCCCGCGTCACGACAGAGGCATAGCGCGCGCCCAAGGTCTGGATCCAGCCGAAGGTGTCGCCAAGGCTGATCACATCCCCCGGCTTGATGGACTTGTCGATAAGGATGATGATCCCCGACACAAGGTTCGACACGACCTTTTGCAGACCGAAACCAAGGCCCACACCAATCGCCCCCGACAGCACCGCAAGCCCGGTAAGGTCAATCCCGACGGCCCTGACCCCCATAAAGAACGCGATGCCATAAAGCGTCAGCTGCACCCCCTTCACCGCCAGCACCTGCATTGAGGGGCTGATGTCTTCGTTCTTGCGGATCGTGGCAGCGCTGGTCTGGCTGATGATCCGCGCCACAGAGAAGAACAGGCCGATCACCACCAGCGCGGTGATCACCGTCAGCAGCGACAGCCGGAAATCCCCAATCGACAGCGCCACCGAATCCAGAAACGCCGAGACGTCATCAACGACGTTCAGCGCATAGAGCGTAGCGTAGATCCACAGCCCCCATGTCACCAGACGCCGCATGGGGCGGTTGCGCACCAGCCGCGCCGCAAAGGCGATACAGACCCAAACAGCCACCAGCGTTGCAAATATGCCGATCAGATAGGACCGCGACGGCCAGGTGATGTTCTGCATCACCAGATAGACCGTCCCTGCCAGCAGGGCGAACCACATGAGCCCCAGACGCCGCTTGACCTGCACCACCATGCGCAGCTGCCACTTGGACCAACCCTCGCGCGAGCGGACCCAGTTTTGCAGCCAGTTACCCGAGGCGTGATGCAGCCCCCATGATATCAGCGCAAGCCCGAGCAGGATGAACATCTGGTACTGACGCCAGCCGGGCTGCATCAGGCTTTCCGCCAATCCGATACCCCCTGCGATCAACGCCTGGATACTCTCAAGGAAATGGGCAAAGGGGTCTGGGGTCATCATGAACTTTCAAGGCAAGAAACTTGTACAGGGCTTCAATGGTGGGACAATCTCGCGCACCGCGCAAGAAGGGATACCCGCACCCATGCACAAGCGCGTGATCCGATGCAGCCACGCCACCACCGTGCACCGTCAGAATCCTTGATCACATGGCCGAAAGCGTCTAGCTAAGCCGCTATGACACATGTTTCAGACGATCTGTTCAACATTTGCGACCGCGCCCGCTTGCGCGAACGCTTTTTCGGGGCAACCCACACCGTGCTGGCGCGACTATAAACGCCCGCCCGCGCCTTGGCGCTCGTCTTTCGTACACCCCTATACTTCGCTTACATAACATACGGGAGAGGACCACATGTCCCCCAAAACGCTCTATGATAAAATCTGGGATGCCCATGTCGCGCACGAGGCCGACGATGGCACCTGCCTTCTGTACATCGACCGTCACCTCGTCCACGAAGTGACCAGCCCGCAAGCCTTTGAAGGGCTGCGGATGACGGGCCGCACCGTGCGCCGCCCTGACCAGACCATCGCTGTGCCCGATCACAACGTGCCGACCACGCTGGACCGCGCCAACGCCGCGACGATGACCGAAGACAGCCGCGTTCAGGTTGCGGCCCTTGATACAAACGCCAAGGAATTCGGCCTGCACTACTACCCCGTGTCTGACGTGCGTCAGGGCATTGTGCACATCGTCGGCCCCGAGCAGGGCTGGACCCTGCCCGGCATGACCGTTGTCTGCGGCGACAGCCACACGGCGACACATGGGGCCTTCGGCTCGCTGGCCCACGGGATCGGCACCTCAGAGGTGGAACACGTGCTGGCGACGCAAACGCTGATCCAGAAGAAATCCAAGAACATGAAGGTCGAGATCACCGGCAAACTTTCCCCCGGTGTGACCGCCAAGGACATCACCATGACCGTGATCGGTGAAACCGGCACGGCGGGCGGCACCGGCTATGTTATCGAATATTGCGGCGAGGCGATCCGTGACCTGTCGATGGAAGGCCGCATGACCGTCTGCAACATGGCCATCGAGGGCGGCGCGCGCGCTGGCCTGATCGCGCCGGACGACAAGACGTTCGAATACTGCAAAGGCCGCCCCCACGCGCCCAAAGGTGCCCAGTGGGAAGCCGCAATGGACTGGTGGAAAACGCTGTATTCCGACGACGACGCCCATTGGGACAAGGTCATCACCATCAAGGGCGAAGACATCGCGCCAGCCGTCACCTGGGGCACCTCGCCCGAAGACGTTTTGCCGATCACCGCCACCGTACCGGCAGCTTCGGACTACACCGGCGGCAAGGTCGACGCGGCGAAACGCGCGATTGAATACATGGGCCTGACCGAAGGCATGGCGCTGACCGATATCGAGATCGACACCGTGTTCATCGGGTCTTGCACCAACGGCCGCATCGAAGACCTGCGCGCTGCCGCGGCAGTCCTGAAGGGCAAGAAGATCAAGGAAGGCATGCGCGCCATGATCGTTCCGGGCTCTGGCCTTGTGCGGGCGCAGGCCGAGGAAGAAGGGCTTGCCGATATCTTCAAGGATGCCGGTTTCGAATGGCGCCTTGCGGGGTGCTCCATGTGTTTGGCGATGAACCCCGACCAACTGGCACCGGGCGAACGCTGCGCATCGACTTCGAACCGCAACTTCGAAGGCCGTCAGGGCTTTAAGGGGCGCACCCATTTGATGTCCCCCGCGATGGCTGCCGCTGCCGCTCTTACCGGACGTTTGACCGATATCCGCAAGCTCGACGCGTAAGCGGCCAGCAGATCAAAGGACAACAAAACCATGAACAAATTCGACAAGCTTTCCGGGATCGCGGCCCCCATGCCGATGGTGAATATCGACACCGATATGATCATCCCCAAGCAGTTCCTGAAAACGATCAAACGGTCGGGCCTTGGCGTGAACCTGTTTGACGAGATGCGCTATGACCGCGACGGCAACGAAGTACCGGAATTCGTGCTCAACAAACCGCAATACCGTGACGCGCAGATTCTTGTAGCGGGCGATAACTTCGGATGTGGTTCTTCGCGGGAACACGCGCCTTGGGCCATCGCCGATTTCGGCATCACCTGTGTCATCGCGCCCAGCTTTGCGGACATCTTCTACAACAACTGTTTTAAGAACGGCATCCTGCCGATCGCCCTGCCGCAAGAGCAGGTGGACCTGTTGATGAAAGACGCCGAAAAAGGCTCTAACGCGCGGATCGAAGTGGATCTTGAGGCGCAGACGATCACCAGCTCTGACGGCGAAGTCATCAGCTTCCAGGTTGACGCGTTCAAGAAGCACTGCCTGATGAACGGGCTCGACGATATTGGTCTGACGCTGGAAAAAGCGGCCTCTATCGACAGCTTCGAATCTGCCGCTGCACAGGCACGCCCCTGGGTCTGACCCTCACGGGCCCGGCCCGACGGGCTGGCGCGCTTGACCTAACCACGGGTTGAGTTCTATACATGGTTGTGGGCACCGCTTTGTTGCCCACAACAGACCGCGGGTTGCGTCATTTTCGCCGCAGCTATGATGCAATATCGCACCACACCTGCGCTCAAAATGTCTCAGATCCGCGCCCATCGTCAGGAACGGGCTTGAGGAATGTGGCGAAAGAAGACACAATTGAGGCAATTCTGAGGCAGGCCTTCGACACCCGAGGGCATCAAGTTGGAACAAGCACGCGGCAAAGAATCGTGGCTGGCCAGTTTGGAAGGGTAGTTTTGTGATTGCACGTATATCCGGCGCGGCAGCGCGTGGCATTCTGGTGGCATTGTTGATTGCAACGCCCGCCCTCATGTTACCCGATGCGTTGAACGATTCCAGCCAGATCACAATGCTGGTGGCGCTGATCGCCTGCTTTCTGACGTTCATCGAATACAACTCGAACTTCCCCAGCATCATCGAATTCCGCGACGCGGCCCCCTTCAACCGGCTGCGCTATGTCTGCTTGCTGGTCACCATCATCCTGCTGACGTTGATCCTGAAGCAAAAGGTCAGCCCCTCGGTTCTGGGCGGTGCCATGACCTCTATCGGGACGATCCTTGGCAATGCGATGGATTTCCCCTTTTCGCCGGTGCGCATGATTGTCCTGATGCTACCCGAAAGCGCCAGCGACGCGCTGGTGACATCGGTACGTACGTCCGCGGGCATGGCCTATCTGATCTCGCTGATCTCGATGGGGGCGTTTCTGGTGCTGGTGCGCATCATGAATTGGCCGGTGCGTCAGGGGGCCTTTAACGTCTGGGTGAACCTGCCGCTGTTCGACCCGACCGCGGGCGGCGATGTCATCTATCGTCTGCAACGGGACGCGCGCATCAATATCGCGCTTGGCTTCCTTCTGCCCTTCCTGATCCCCGCAGTAGTCAAAGCGGCGGCCGATCTGCTAGACCCGATTACATTACAGAACCCGCATACCCAGATCTGGACAGTCGCCGCATGGGCCTTCCTTCCTGCCAGCATCATCATGCGCGGCATTGCCATGGGCAAGATCGCCGAGATGATCGAAGAGAAACGCCGTCGCGCCTATGCCGACGAGGCGGAGAAAGATCACGGCTTGCAGCCAGCCTGATCGCAGGCGTCTTGCTGGCCGCCCCCCCCGCGGTCGCAGAGCCCCTGCGCATCGCCACCTTCAACACCGAATTATCGCGGGCCGGACCGGGTCTGCTGCTGCGCGACATTGCCAAAGGGGCGGACCCGCAGGTTACCGCTGTGACGCGTCTGCTGGCGGATGTTGCCGCCGATATCATCGTGCTGCAGGGGGTGGATTACGATCTTGGCGGCACAACGCTTGGCGCTTTGGCGGACAGGCTTGGCGAGGCTGGCCCCAGCTACCCCTACCGTTTCGCGCTGCCTCCGAATGCGGGACGGCCTACGGGTTTGGATATGGACGGCGACGGTAAAACGGGCGGCGCGCGCGATGGTCAGGGCTATGGCCGCTTCTTCGGTGCGGGCGCGATGGCGATCCTGTCGCGCTATCCCGCGCGACACACCGACGTTCAGGATTACAGCGATTTTCTGTGGCGTGACCTGCCCGATGCGCTGCTGCCGCAGACGGCTAATGGCCCCTTCCCCTCTGCCGCGGCGCAAGAAGTCCAGCGTCTTGCCTCGCACGGGGCATGGGTCGTGCCGCTCGACATCCCTGACCAAGCCCCCCTGACCCTGCTGACCTTCTATGCCACGCCCCCTGTGTTCGACGGACCAGAGGACCGCAACGGCAAACGCAACCATGATGAGATCCTGTTCTGGGACCACTATCTGGCAGGCACCTTCGGCCCGCCGCCAACAGACCGTTTTATCCTGCTGGGGGATGCAAATCTTGATCCGGCGAAAGGCGAAGGGCTGCGCGCCGCGATCCAGACGCTGCTGGATCACCCCGCGCTGCAAGACCCGCTGGCGGGTCAGCCCACCGTCACCTTCGACGGTTTGGGCGATATGCGCGTCGACTATTTACTGCCCTCAACCGACTGGCGCGTCGTGGCCACTGGTGTGGCTCGCGACCCTGCTGCCAGCCGCCATGGCGTGGTCTGGGTCGATCTTGACCGCTAGCCGTTCTTGACCCCTCTGCCTCCCCGCGCTACCCCGCTATCAACGTATTTTTCAGGAGACATCGCATGGCCAACCCCACATTGCTAATCCTCGCCGGTGACGGCATCGGCCCCGAGGTCATGGGCCAGGTTGTTCGCATCATCGACTGGTTTGGCGACAAGCGCGATCTGGCCTTCGACGTGGATCACGATCTGGTCGGCGGTGCCGCCTATGACAAACACGGCACCCCCCTACATGACGACACGATGGCCAAAGCGCTGGCGGCGGATGCTGTTCTGCTGGGTGCCGTTGGCGGGCCGAAATACGACGAGCTTGATTTCAGCGTCAAACCCGAACGCGGCCTGCTGCGCCTGCGCAAGGAAATGGACCTGTTTTCGAACCTGCGTCCGGCACAGTGTTTTGATGCGCTGGCGGATTTCTCCTCGCTGAAGAAAGGCCTCGTTGCCGGGCTCGACATCATGATCGTGCGCGAGTTGACATCGGGTGTCTACTTTGGCGAACCGCGCGGGATTTTCGAGGAAGGCAACGAACGCGTTGGCATCAACACACAGCGCTACACCGAATCCGAGATCGACCGTGTCGCACGGTCAGCCTTTGAACTGGCGCGTCGTCGGGGCAACAAAGTCTGCTCGATGGAGAAAGCCAACGTCATGGAAAGCGGCATCCTGTGGCGCGAAGTCGTGCAGAAAGTGCATGACGAAGACTACCCCGATGTCGAGCTGTCCCACATGTACGCCGACAACGGCGCGATGCAACTGGTGCGCGCGCCCAAGCAGTTCGACGTGATCGTCACCGACAACCTGTTCGGCGACATTCTGTCCGACTGTGCCGCGATGCTGACAGGCTCGCTGGGGATGCTGCCCTCTGCCTCGCTGGGTGCGCCAAATGCTGATGGCCGCCCCAAAGCGCTGTACGAGCCCGTCCACGGCTCCGCCCCCGATATCGCGGGTCAAGGCAAGGCGAACCCCATCGCCTGTATCCTCAGCTTTGCCATGGCGCTGCGCTATTCCTTCGACCAAGGCGATGAAGCCGCGCGTCTGGAAAAAGCCGTTGAAAAAGTGCTCGCCGATGGGGCACGCACCGCGGATCTGATGGGCCCCGAAGGCGGCTCTCCTATCTCGACCTCCGAAATGGGCGACGCGATCCTCGCCGCCCTGGACGCGAGCCTGTAAGACAAAAAGCGCAGCCCTGCCGGATGACCGGCGGGGCTGATCCCCTTGAGCTGTGGCACAGGTCAAGCCGCTTTGGTTGCCCTCGCCCGCCCCGATAGCAAACGCAATCTAGAGGCAAATTCCCCACGATCTACGTAGCAACCGTGGAGATGACGAAACCCCGTAGATGGATCAAAGGAGTCTCGTCCATGAAGGACACGGCGATTGTCAAAGACAACCATTTCACCTGCCTTCAGCTTTAACGTGATGCGGTATTTAGGGTCACGGGTCTTGGACATATAAGCGCGATAAGCACGGTAATAGGCAGGCATAATATCCGCCGGCATATCAAAGACGCCTGCAAGGTGCGCGTTATAGCGTATTTCGATCACGTCACCCGCAGCGCCCAGTGTGATCACCGGTTTATAGACCAAGATATCTGCATCGCCATCATGAAACCGGAACGGGATTGCGACATCACAAAGCAGTTCGAACGCCTCGGGATTTTCAGTGCGCAAATCTTCTGCCATTGCAAATCCGTCAGCAAACAATGATCCGCCTCCCGTCGCCTCGTTGGCGAGGCAATGTAGGAACTGATAGCCGGGTGGCACCTCTTGGTTTGGCAAATCTGTATGCAATGGCAGTGCGACTGACGTATATGCCAGGTTGTTGGGATCAGGCTTGTTGATCACTTCAAACGTAGTGCCAAAGTTGGTTTTCCGCAGGAAATCGATCCGTTCCGCGACATCAACGCCTGCGCTTGTCCGGTCGTCAAGGTTTTCAACGATGCTAAGACCGTCAGCAGCGGTGACCTTCATCCATGTCTCAAGCGCGGTGTCGTCCTCCATGATGGGTGAGGCCGGATACCGAGCGACGCTGTGCTCTGACCGCCAAAGCCGCGCTTCGATTGCGGCAGGATCAGCGGCGCGTTGGCCAGGGCGGTGCTGCGATAAAAGTGAGGATGGCAGTTGGCTGATATGTCCATCTTCGTAGCTTAGATGAACTTCATCGCCGTCAAACTCTGCGGACGACAGCACGGGCGCATCCTCAAGCGAAAGTAAGTCCAAAAGGCGTTCGTGGGTCTGGGGGTGCAATCCAGAAGGGCAGTTGTCGCGCAACCAGATGATTGGGAAATCTGTGGTGGTCATATCCGTCCAAGTCACGGCAAGCGTGTCGGCACGGACCGTAAGGTCGCGGATCGTCATGTTTTATCCAGTTCGTTTTGATGGCTTTTAAAGTTGATCGCAAAGATCAACAGCAGGGCGGCGGCCACCACTCCTGCGTCTTGCCAAATGGCGCACCCATCGCGCGCCACTCCAGCACCAAACTTGAACGTCCCGTCATCATAAGGCACGACGGTAAGCTGCCCTAGCATATACGGCAAGCCAACTTTCACCGCGGTAAAGAAAATGAGAAGTGAGGCGAACTGTAGTGAAGAACCGTTTTCTGATCTGGTCTTTGCCACTGATGCAATTTGTTGGTGAATGTCAGGGGATCGGCGATCATGTGCCCAATGCCACCTGCTGCGGTCAATTGACTGTCTCGTCGACCCGAGCAGTATCCGCCCGCATCTTGCTGACTCATCTGGCCAAGCATAGCGCCTTCCGCATGACCAAGATCAACATGAGCGGCATAAGATCGATAGCATGCGCTAAATTACACCAGCGCCTTTTCAGACCTAATAACGGCCCCCGCGACCGCTGTCGTCCGAGCTTGATGCGAGAAGGACAATACCCGAGGACACGGAGAAAACGTGCACCATTGATATAAATGGTGACCCCGGCAGGATTCGAACCTGCAACCTGCCCCTTAGGAGGGGGCTGCTCTATCCAGTTGAGCCACGGGGCCACGGGGTTGGCTTAGCGCAAAACGGGGTGGTGATCCAGTCACACTGCGGGGTGGTGCGGCAACGCTGTAGCGGGGGGCTTGATATGGTGATTGCCTGCGCCCGACCGACGCACTACGCTGTTGATAGAATACCACTTTCAAGCAGGACAAGCGCCTTTGACACAGCCTCCGAAACGCCCGTTGACCCTTCGTGATGTATCCGATGCCTGCGGGGTGTCGGAAATGACGGTCAGCCGGGTTCTGCGAAAACGCGGTGACGTGTCCGAAGCGACGCGGCGGCGGGTGCTGGCTGCGGCGAAAGAGCTGGGGTATGTGCCCAACCAGATTGCCGGATCTCTTGCGTCGCAACGGGTGAACCTTGTCGCGGTCATTATCCCGTCGCTGTCGAACATGGTCTTTCCCGAGGTGCTGAACGGCGTCAATCAGGTGCTTGAAGACACGCCGCTGCAGCCGGTCGTGGGCGTCACCGACTATATGCCCGAAAAGGAAGAGCGCGTTTTGTACGAAATGCTGTCCTGGCGGCCTTCGGGCGTGATCATCGCGGGACTGGAACATTCCGAGGCGACGCGTGCCATGCTCAAGAACGCGGGCATCCCCGTGGTCGAGATCATGGACGTGGACGGGCGTCCGATTGATGCGATGGTCGGGATTTCGCACCGCCGTGCGGGGCAGGAAATGGCCAAGGCGATCCTCAAGGAAGGCTATGAACACATCGGTTTCATGGGCACCAAGATGCCGCTTGACCACCGCGCCCGCAAACGGTTCGAAGGGTTTACCGAAGGGCTTGCCAAAGCCGGGATAGAGATCGAGGACCGCGCGTTCTACTCCGGCGGTTCTGCGCTGGCCAAGGGGCGCGAGATGACGCAGGACATGCTGGAACGGTCGCCCGAGCTGGATTTCCTGTATTATTCAAACGACATGATCGGCGCGGGCGGATTGCTGTATCTGATCGATCAGGGCATCGATATTCCGGGCCAGATCGGCCTTGCCGGTTTCAACAACGTCGAACTGCTACAGGGCTTGCCCCGTCAGCTTGCCACGATGGACGCCTGTCGGCTCGAGATCGGACAGGCCGCGGCGCGTATCATTTTGAACGATACATTGGATGAACCGGACCCCGACCTGCAAACGCAGATTACCCTGACACCGACCCTGTCGCTGGGGGACACGCTGCGCCGCAACCGCAAGGTATGACCCTGCCGCTGATCGGCAACCGCGACGCCCGTCGCGTCTTTCTAAATCGCCATCTGCTGAGCGATGCACCCCAGGGGCCCGCCAGCGGGAACGACCTGTTGCAACTGATCCAGGGCCTGGGCTTTGTGCAGTTGGACAGCATCAATACCGTGGCGCGGGCGCATGATCTGATCCTGTTTTCGCGCCGCCAACGCTATCGCCCGCAAGCGTTGAAGACCTTATATGAACGCGATGGGGCGCTGTTTGAACACTGGACCCATGACGCCGCGGTGATCCCGATGGGATACTACCCCCATTGGGAATTGCGCCGCCAGCGGGACGCGCAGATGCTGCGCCAGCGGTATAAGGACTGGCACCAACATGATTTCGAGGGGCGGTTCCAGTCCGTGCTGGACCAGGTCCGCGAACAGGGGCCGGTGTCGTCGTCTGATGTCGGGCAGGATGAACCGCGATCAAACGGCGGGTGGTGGGATTGGCATCCCTCCAAAACCGCGCTGGAGTATCTGTGGCGCGCAGGGGCGCTTTGCGTCGTGGGGCGGGACGGTTTCCAGAAACGCTATGACCTGACAGAGCGGGTGATCGACGCGGCGCTATGCGACCCGTCGCAGGCACCGGATGAGGCCCAGACCATCGATTGGTGTTGCAACGGCGCGCTGGATCGTCTGGGCTTTGCCACACCGGGGGAGCTGGCGGCATTCTGGGCGCATATCTCTCCGGCAGAGGCGAAGGCATGGGTCCAGCGGGAACAGGCCGCCGGACGCGTGGAGCAGGTGCAGATCGCGGGTGCCGACGGCACAGTCCATCGCAGCTTTGCCCGTCCCGGTTTGGCAAGCGACCCCGCGATAGACATGGCTCAGACCGCACGGCTACGGGTACTGAGCCCCTTTGACCCGGCCTTGCGCGATCGCAAACGCGCCGAACGTCTGTTCGGCTTCCGCTACCGGATAGAGATGTTCGTGCCCGCGCCCAAACGGGTCTATGGCTATTATGTTTTTCCGATCCTGCAGGGCGACAGCATCATTGCGCGGGTGGATATGAAAGCGCACCGTGACCGCGATACGCTGGTTGTGCGCGCGCTTTGGCCTGAGCCGGGCAGCCGTTGGGGCAAAGGCAAACAGGCCGCTTTCGAGGCAGAGCTGGCCCGCATCACCCGTCTGGCAGGCGTCAGTCAGATCGCTTTCGAAGACGGCTGGCTTCGTTAACCCACCCCGTTTCGATGAACGAATTGGCGGTACATGCCTACGCACGCGGCGACGATGACAATTTGTAAACATTTTGTTGACGTATTGCTTTTCCCTGCCAAAGTGAGCGGAAAGGAATCAAGAACCATGTCGAACCGTCTTTGCTTTCATCCCAAGGGTCGCCCATGACGCGCCATGTGATCGTCGTGGGGGCGGGGATCGTCGGTGTGTCATCGGCGATCTGGCTGCAACGCGCAGGCGCGCAGGTCACAATCATTGACCGCGCGGCCCCGGGGACAGGCACGTCACATGGGAACGCGGGCGTGCTGGCGGCCTGCGCGGTGGCACCCGTCACCGCCCCCGGCCTGATCGCCAAAGCCCCCGCGATGCTGCTGAACCCGGATGTGCCGCTTTATCTGCGCCTGCCCTATCTGCCGCGTCTGCTGCCTTGGCTGGCAAAGTATCTGCGGGTCGCGAACGACCGCGACACCCGCCGGATTGCGCAGGGGCTCGCGCCTATTGTCAGTGACAGTGTGGACCAACACAAAAGCCTGACCGCCGATCTGGGCCTGTCCGACTGGGTAAGTGACAGCGATTATGTTTTCGCCTATCGCAACCGCGCCGCGTTTGACGCCGAAGCCTACACCTGGGCGCTGCGGGCGGAGGCGGGGTTCGCGCCAGAACTGATCGAGGGGCCGCAGATACACGAGTATGAACCCACGCTCGGGACGGATATTCACCTACTTGCCATTATGAAGAACCACGGCTTTATCCGCGATCCCGGCGGCTATGTCAGCGCGCTGGCGCGGGCGTTCGAACAACGCGGCGGCACGATCCTGCAGGCCGAGGTCAAGGATTTCGACCTGTCCGACGGCGCGATTTCCGGGGTCGAGACGACCCAAGGCCGCGTGGCCTGTGACGATATCGTGCTGGCCACCGGCGTCTGGTCGAAACCGCTGATGGCCAAGCTGGGGCTGAACGTCCCGCTGGAAAGCGAACGCGGCTATCATGTGATATTCGAGGGGGCGACGGGCGGGCCCGCGCGCCCCGTGATGATCGCCAGCGGGAAATTCGTTGCCACCCCCATGGCGCAGGGCCTACGCTGCGCGGGTATTCTGGAATTCGGCGGGCTTGACGCAGCCCCGTCCAAGGCACCGCTGGCGCTGCTGCGGCGACAGGCCAAGGCCGCCTTTCCACAGCTTCGGGCCACGCGCGAAATCGAATGGCTGGGGCACAGACCTGCCCCCAGCGACAGCCTGCCCCTGATCGGACAGGTTGGCACAAGCCGGGTCTTTACCGCCTTTGGGCATCACCACATCGGGTTGACAGGCGGGCCCAAAACAGGCCGCCTCGTCGCAGGATTGGTTATGGGGCAACCCGTCAACACCGACCTGCAGCCCTATGCACCGCAACGGTTTAGCAGGGGCTAACCCCGCAAGCCAAAGACATACCAACTAGGAGAGAACCACATGAAACGGACCACCACATTGATGACAGGCGTCGCGACCGCCGCCCTGACGGTCACCACCGCACTGCCCGCTTTCGCGGCTGAGAAATGGGACATGCCGATGGCCTATTCGGCGTCGAACTTCCATTCCGAGAACGGCGTTGAATTCGCTAACTGCGTGACCGAAGGCACCGCGGGCGAGATCGAGATCACCGTGCACCCCGGCGGGTCGCTGATCGCGGGTGCCGACATCAAACGCGCGATCCAGACCGGTCAGGTCCAGCTGGGCGAACGCATCCTGTCGGGGCACCAGAATGAAAACGCGATCTTCGGCTTTGATTCCATCCCCTTCCTCGCGCCGTCCTTCGAGGCGTCCGACAAGCTGTGGCAAGCCGCGAAACCCAAGATCGAAGAGCTGCTGGCAGAGCAGAACCTGACGCTGCTTTATAACGTGCCATGGCCGCCACAGGGCCTGTACTTCAAGAAAGAGGTCAAGACGATCGAGGACATGAAGGGCGTCAAGTTCCGGTCCTATAACAACGCCACCAGCCGTCTGGCAGAGCTGACCGGCATGCTGCCCGTCACCATCGAAGCCGCCGAGCTGAGCCAGGCTTTCGCCACTGGCGTTGCGGAATCCATGATCTCGTCCGGTGCGACCGGCTATGACCAGAAAGTCTGGGAAAGCCTGACCCATTTCTACGAGGTCGACGCCTGGCTGCCGCGCAACTACATCATGGTAAACAACGACGTGTGGAACGATGTCTCGGACGAGAACAAGGCGATCATCACCACCTGTGCCAGCGATGCGGAAACGCGCGGGCTGCAAGCCTCCAAGGATTATACGCAGTTCACCTATGACGGGCTGCGCGAAGGCGGCATGACCGTGGAACCCGCCAGCGAAGATCTGATGTCCGGCCTGCGCGATATTGGCGGCACCATGACCTCCGAATGGCTGGAGAATGCAGGCGAGGACGGTCAGGCGATCGTCGATAGCTACAAATCCATGCAGTAAATCAGCGAACGGCGGCACCCCTCACAGGTGCCGCCGTTTGACGTTCGATCCGCCAATCCGGAGACCTTTTCCATGAACATCCTGCGACGCCTGCTTGATTTCATCTATTTCGCATCTGGTGCCCTGGCTGCCGTCAGTCTTGTCGCGATCCTGCTGCTGATCGTGGTGCAGATGGTTGCCCGCTGGACCGGCGAGGTTTTCCCCGGTGCGGCAAGCTATGCCGGCTATGCGATGGCCGCCGCCAGCTTCCTCGCCTTTGCCAACGCGCTGAACCGTGGCGCGCATATCCGCGTTTCGGTGCTGCTGAACGCCCTGCCCGCAGGCCCGAAACGGCTGCTTGAAATATGGTGCTTCGGCCTTGCCGCGGCGATTGCGTGGTATTTCACCTACTACGCCTATTGGTTCGTCTACTGGTCGTGGAAGTTCAACGAAGTCAGCCAGTCGCAAGACGCCACATCCTTGTGGATTCCGCAGTCGGTGATGGTTGTGGGCGGCGGCATCCTTGCCATCGCGCTGACCGATAACCTGCTCTATCTGATCGTAAAAGGCGAACACCGTCTCACCCGCGATCTTGTCGATCAAAGTTTTGGGGAGTGACGCTGTGACGGAACTTTACGCGATCATTCTGTTTATCACTGTGCTGCTGTTCTTGCTGGGCACCGGCGTCTGGGTTGGTCTGGCGCTGATGGGCGTCGCCTGGTTCGGGATGGAGCTGTTTACCACTCGCCCCGTCGGCGATGCCATGGTCACGACGATCTGGGCCTCGTCCAGCTCGTGGACGCTGACCGCACTACCGCTGTTCATCTGGATGGGCGAAATTCTGTTCAGGACACGTCTATCCGAGGATATGTTCAAAGGGCTGTCGCCGTGGCTGGCAAAATTGCCGGGCGGGTTGGTGCATACCAATATCGTCGGCTGCACGGTCTTTGCTGCCGTTTCAGGGTCTTCTGCCGCGACGCTGTCGACCGTGGGTAAAATGTCGATCCCCGAACTGCGGGCGCGCAACTATCCCGAAAAGATGATCATCGGCACGCTGGCCGGTGCCGCCACGCTGGGTCTGATGATCCCGCCCTCGCTCGCGCTGATCGTCTATGGCGTCACCGTGAACGAAAGCATCACCGAACTGTTCTTTGCCGGCGTCCTGCCGGGGCTTATTCTGGCGCTGATGTTCATGGCCTATGTCGCCTTTATCGCGCTGACCTCGAAGGACTGGAACCCCAGCGTCGAGACAGGGATGAGCTTTGCCGCCAAACTGCGCAACTCGCGCTTTCTGCTGCCGGTCTTCGGGCTGATCTCGGTGGTGATCGGGTCGATGTATCTGGGCTACGCCACCGCGACAGAGGCGGCGGCCATCGGTGTGCTGGGGTCGCTGGCGCTGGCGTTGATGCAGGGGTCGCTGAACTGGACCAGCTTTCAGGAAAGCCTGATGGGGGCAATGCGCACCTCTGCCATGATCGCGCTGATCCTTGCGGGTGCGGCGTTTCTTAAACTGTCGATGGGCTTTACCGGCCTGCCGCGTGCGCTGGCGGACGGGATTGCAGCGCTTGAACTGACGCGCTTTCAACTGCTGATGGCGCTGCTGGTATTCTATATCGTGCTGGGCATGTTCCTTGATGGAATTTCGTCGGTCGTACTGACGATGGCTGTGGTTGAACCCATGGTGCGCGGTGCGGGGATCGACTTGATCTGGTTCGGTATCTTTGTTGTGGTCGTCGTTGAAATGGCGCAGATCACGCCGCCGATCGGGTTCAATCTGTTCGTGCTGCAAGGCATGACGGATCACGAGATGGGGTATATTACCAAAGCCGCCTTGCCGATGTTCCTGATCATGGTGGTGATGGTCTTTATCCTGATCTTCTTCCCCGACATCGCGACCTGGCTGCCCGAAAATCTAAGGCAGGTGCCCCAATGACCGACTTCCCCCTGATCCAGACCGTTGGCCTGTCCGGCGTGCTGGTGCGTTTTGCCGACACGATGTCGGAGCCCGCGAACCGCGCCGCCCTGTCGTTTCGCGCCGCCGTGGATGCCGCCGACTGGCCCGAGGTGACAGAGACGAGCACCTCGCTTGTATCCACCTTCCTGCAGATCGATTTGGTGGCGGCTTCGGTGGACACCCTGCTGGACCGGCTGCACGACCTGCTGGCAACGCGCGACTGGTACACCTCGGACCTGCCGACAGGGCGGACGCTGTGGCATGTGCCAACGGTCTATGGCACCGACCTTGCGCCGCAACTGGAAGAAGCGGCAGAGCTTGCGGGGCTGGACCCCGATGCGGCGATTGCACAGCTGTCGCAGGCGCGCGTACGGGTGCTGACCATCGGCTTTGCCCCCGGCCAGCCCTATATGGGCGAACTGCCGCAGAACTGGGATATTCCGCGCCAGCAGGGGCTGACAAAATCCGTCCCCGCCGGCGCGTTGATCGTGGCGATCCGGCAGCTGATTATCTTCACCAATGCCTCCCCAACCGGCTGGCGCCACATCGGGCAGACCGCGTTCAAGACCTTCCGCCCGCGCAGCGACACGCCCTTTGCCCTCTCACCGGGGGACGAGCTGTGCTTTCCCTCCATATCGCGCGCCGAGTATGACAAGATCACCGCGGCGGATGAAACCGGTCAGGGCGGCGCAGAGACAGAGGTGCTGGCATGACTGCGACCCTCACCATTGCCCAAGCCGGCCCCGCTTTGACGATACAGGATATGGGCCGCCCCGGTTGGCGTGCCCAAGGGCTGACCAAGGGCGGTGCCGCCGATCCCGTGGCGCTTTACGAAGGGGCCGCCCTGCTTGGCCAATCGCCCGAGCTTGCCGTGATAGAGATGACAGGCACCGGCGGGACCTTCACGGCCGACGCCGACATCCGTATCGCCCTGACAGGGGCCACCATGGCCGCCAGCATCGACGGGGATGCCATCGTCTGGAACGCCAGCCACATGCTGCCCGCTGGGGCAAAGCTGACCATTGGCGGCACCACGGGCGGCACCTATGGCTATCTGCATGTGGGCGGGGGCATCGCCTCTGACACACTGCTGGGGGCGCGGGCCAGCCACCTGAGCGCAGGTCTGGGCCAGCCGCTTGCTGCGGGCGACGCGCTACCCCTTGCGGCGGACAAGTCGCGCGAAACGGGGCTGCAACTGCCCCGCGACAGTCGTTTTGATGGCGGCACCGTGCGCGTCGTGGCCAGCATGCAGACCGACCACTTTACCGCTGATGAACGCAAACGCTTCGAAACCACCGCCTTTACCCGCGACCCGCGTGCCAACCGCATGGGCGTGCGCATGGACCACGACGTCACCGGCTTCAGCGCCGAGGGCGGCCTGTCCATCCTGTCCGAGGTCATCGTGCCCGGCGACATCCAGATCACCGGCGACGGCGCACCTTTCGTGCTGATGGGCGAATGCCAGACCACCGGCGGCTATCCCCGCATCGGCACCGTGATTCCCCGCGACCTGCCCCGCGTGGCGCAAGCCGCATCGGGTACCGCGATCCGGTTCGAATTCATCACGCTGGAACAGGCCATCACGCTCGAGACACAGCACCGCCAAGATATCAAGGCGCTTGGCGGGAAGGTCACACCGCTGGTCCGCGACCCTGCCAAAATCCGCAACCTGCTGGCCTATCAGCTGGTGGGGGGCGCGATCTCTGCCACCGACAACCCCTTTGAAGAGGAGCATTAAATGCCGACCGTCGATCTGAATGCCGATATGGGCGAAAGCTTTGGCCCGTGGAAAATGGGCGATGATGCCGCTTTGTTGCAAATCATAAGCTCTGCCAACATCGCCTGTGGCGGCCATGCGGGCGACGCCGATGTGATGTCTGCCACAATGGCGCTGGCGCGTGACAATGGCGTCGGCATCGGCGCGCACCCCGGTTTCATGGATTTGGCCGGTTTTGGCCGCAACCGCATGTTGGTGCCACGGGCCACGCTGCAAAATCAGGTCCGCTATCAGGTCGCCGCCAGTGTCGGCATGGCGCGCAGCCTTGGCACATCGGTGCGCCACCTGAAACTGCACGGCGCGCTCGCCAATATGGCGTCCGAGGATGAGGTGCTGGCCCGTGACCTTTATGAGGCCGCGCTAAGCGTCGCGCCTGATCTGATCGTCATGGTGCTGGCCGCCACGGCACAGCAGGACGCGGTGCAATCGCTTGGCTGTAAATGGGCCGGAGAGATCTTTGCCGACCGCGCCTATAACGACGACGCGACGCTGGTCGACCGCTCTAAACCCGGTGCGGTGATTCACGATGCGGCACTGGCGGGCGAACGGATGGTCAAAATGGTCAAAGCCGGTGCGATTCTGACCGAGGGCGGCCAAACAATTCCCGCCGCGATCGATACCATCTGTCTGCACGGCGACACCCCCGAAGCCGTCGACATTGCCCGTGCGGTTAAATCCTCGCTGCAAGAAGCCGGGATCGCGCTGAAATGTTTTGAAGGCCATACGGGCTAAGCCCTAAACCCAACACCTGAAACGAAAAACAGCGCCCCGAGGGGCGCTGTTTTTATCCGTTCCAGTCAGACTGGAAAGTAGTGGTGAGCCGTGATGGGTTCGAACCATCGACCTACTGATTAAAAGTCAGTTGCTCTACCAACTGAGCTAACGGCCCACTAGGCGGGTATCTAGAAAGGTGCGGCCTTGGGGTCAAGCGGAAACTTACGAAAAATTTCACTCTCGCTGGATTAGTTTCAAATGCCGCGTTATATGCGCCGAATGTATAGTGATCTGACCAACGGTTTGCCCTTCATGAAGATGCATGGGCTGGGCAATGATTTCGTCGTGCTGGATGCGCGCCAAAAAGTCGTGCTGGATGCGCGCCTGAAAGATGTGCTGGATGCGCGTACCGACGGCACCCCGGCGCTCCCGAAGGTGACCCCTGCCCTTGCGCAGGCCATCGGACATCGCCAGTTCGGCGTGGGCTTCGACCAGCTGGCCGTGATCACCAATGGCGCGGCTGATGCGCATCTGACGTTCTTCAACGCTGACGGCTCTACCTCTGCCGCTTGCGGCAATGCCACGCGCTGCATCGCACGGTTCCTGATGGAGGAAACCGGCAAGACCCAGCTGCACCTGACCACCGACCGCGGCGATCTGGCGGCGCGGGATGCCGGCAATGGGCTGACATCGGTCAACATGGGTCATCCGCAGCTTGACTGGGACGAAATTCCGCTGGCACACCAGATGGATACGCTTGAGCTGCCGATTGACGGCGCGCCGACTGCCACCGGCATGGGTAACCCCCATTGCACCTTCTTTGTCGATGATGTTGACGCGATTGATCTGCCCGCCTTTGGCCCCGGTATCGAGCATCACGCGCTCTACCCCGAACGCACCAATGTGCAGATCGCCCAGATCGTCGGCCCCGACCACATCCGTATGCGCGTGTGGGAACGGGGTGTGGGCATCACGCTGGCCTCCGGCTCCTCCAGTTGTGCGACGGCCGTGGCAGCGGCGCGCAGAGGGCTGACAGGACGCGCTGTGCGTATTGATCTGGACGGTGGCACGCTGCACATCGACTGGCGCGAGGATGGCGTCTGGATGACCGGCCCGTCGGCCCATGTCTTCAGCGGCGTCCTGACCCCTTCGTTTCTGGAAAGCCTGACATGAGCGCTCCAATCTTCTCGAATCACGGCTGCCGCCTGAACGCCTATGAGACAGAGGCGATGAAGGAACTGGCCGAACAGGCTGGCCTGAAAGACGCGGTGATCGTCAACACCTGCGCCGTCACCGCCGAGGCGGTGCGCAAGGCCCGCCAGGACATCCGCAAGCTGCGCAAGGCCAACCCCGACGCGCGTTTGATCGTCACCGGCTGCGCCGCCCAGACCGAACCGGAGACCTTCACCAAGATGGCAGAGGTCGACGCGGTGATCGGCAACACCGAAAAGATGGTCGGCGCAACGTGGCAGGGATTGGCGGCTGATTTCATCGGCGAGACAGAGGCGCTGCAGGTCGATGATATCATGTCGGTGACCGAAACGGCGGGGCATCTGATTGACGGATTCGGCACGCGCAGCCGGGCCTATGTGCAGGTCCAGAACGGCTGCGATCACCGTTGTACCTTCTGCATCATCCCCTATGGCCGCGGCAATTCCCGCTCGGTTCCTGCGGGGGTCGTGGTGGATCAGATCAAGCGGCTGGTCGACAAGGGCTTTAACGAAGTCGTTCTGACCGGCGTGGACCTGACCAGTTGGGGTGCGGACCTTCCCGCGACGCCCAAGCTGGGGGATCTGGTGATGCGCATCCTGCGGCTGGTGCCCGACTTGCCGCGCTTGCGCATCAGCTCCATCGATTCGATCGAGGTAGACGAAAATCTGATGCAGGCCATCGCCACCGAGCCCCGCTTGATGCCGCACCTGCATCTGTCCTTGCAGCACGGCGACGACATGATCCTGAAACGGATGAAACGTCGGCATCTGCGCGACGATGCGATCGGCTTCGCCCAAGAGGCCCGCAAACTTCGCCCCGACATGACCTTTGGGGCCGATATCATCGCCGGTTTCCCGACCGAAACCGACGCGATGTTCGATAACTCGCTCAAGCTGGTGACGGACTGCGATCTGACATGGCTGCATGTCTTCCCCTATTCGGCGCGCGAAGGCACGCCCGCGGCACGGATGCCCGCAGTGAACGGCACGCTGATCAAGGAACGCGCGGCGCAGCTACGTGCTGCGGGTGACGCGCAGGTCGCGCGCCATTTGGCGGCCCAACAAGGACGCGCCCATCAGGTGTTGATGGAAAGCCCCACCATGGGCCGGACCGAACAATTTACCGAAACCCATTTTGCCACCCACCAGACCGAGGGCGCGATCGTTTCGGCCACGATCACCGGCCAGAACGCAGGGCATCTGCTGGCTGTGTGAGACGTTGCAGATTGTAAACCTTTCTCCTCTAGGGTGATTCCCTAGCGAGAAAGGTTTAACATGAGCGAAATTATCGAATGGGTCCTCGAGATGGACGTGCGGGATGGTCAGGGCGACAATGTCCAACCGTTGCTTGAGGAAATGGTACAGGCTGCAGAGGCAGACGAACCGCGTACGCTGCATTGCGAATTCTACATGTCCGACGACCGACGCACCTGCACTGTGCTGGAACGTTATGCGGACAACGCAGCCGTGATGGCGCATTTTGCGCAGTTCGGTGGCCGCTTTGCTGACCGGTTTACAGAGCTGTTCATGCCGGTGCGTTTAACCGTCTACGGTCCTGCCACCGCCGCGGTGATGTCCGTGCTTGCGGGCTATGGCGGTGTGCGGCTTGACCGCGTGGCAGGGTTCCACCGCTAAGTCACGGTCACCCTCTGTACCGGTGTCCTACCAGCGAGTTTGGCGATCAGCCGATTGCCCCAAAAAAGAAAGCCCCCCGAACCACGAAGGGATCAGGGGGCTATATTCAGTGTTGGCCGTGTGAAGGAAGATTAGTCTTCCTTGTGCTTCACAGGGGCCCAAAGACGTTTGTTGGTCAGATACAGCAGGACCGACAGAAGTGTCAGGAACAGAACGCCAGCAAAACCGGCTTGCTTGCGTGCCATCAACTTGGGCTCGGCTGTCCACATAAGGAAGGCTGCAACGTCTTCGGCTTCGTGGTGCAGGTCAGAGGCGTGGCCGTCGTTATAGGTCACGTCATCACCGTACAACGGGGGTGCCATTGCGATCCAGCTGCCTTCGACTGTGGCGTGACCATGCTCGTCCTTACAGGACTCGGGGATACCGCCGCTTGGGAAGGCCGTGTTGTAGTGGCCGGGGAAATCCTCGGGGGCACAGGCAGGCGCTTCTTCGTAGCCGATCATCAGGGACGCGATGTATTCGGGCCCACCGATGCCTTTGAAGAACTGGTTGATCCCCAGACCGTAAGGTCCGTGGAAACCGGCGCGCTTTTTGGCCATCAAGCTGAGGTCCGGCGCGGTTTCCAACGCGGACTCGGGGAAATGGTCAACCGGCGTGCCGGGGCGTGTGTCGTCCAGCTCGGCGTCGAAGATATCAAAGTTCGCCGCATAGGCACGGACCTGATCTTCGGGAAGGTGGGGGCCACCTTCATCCGAAAGCGTACGGATCGGCACAAACTTCATACCGTGGCAGGCAGAGCAGACCTCGGTATAGATTTGCAGACCGCGTTGCAGCTGGTTGGCATCGAAGGCCCCGAACGGCCCTTCGAAAGAGAAGTCAAAGTCTTCGACATGCGCTTCGCCACCGGCGGCGAAAGCAGCGGAACCTGCAAAGCCCAAGGCGACAACAGCCGAAAGGAAGGTTTTCTTGATCATTGTCATGGTCCTTACTCTGCTGGCTTGACCAGCGTCTTGGTGCCGCCGGTTTTTGGCGCGTAATGCGCGTCAAAGTCGGCTTCGATGGTTTCAGGCTGCGGCGCTGGTTTCTCGATCACACCCAGAAGCGGCAGGATCACCAGGAAGTATGCGAACCAATAGGCCGACGCGATCAGCGAGAAGCTGGCATATGGCTCTTCCGCAGGCATGGCACCCAGCCACATCAGCGCGAAGAAGTCGATGACCAGCAGCGCGAACCACCATTTGAACATGGGACGATAGCGGCCCGAACGCACCGAGGATGTGTCCAGCCAAGGCACCAGTGCCATCACCGCGATCGCACCGAACATCGCCAGAACACCAAAGAACTTGGCGTCGATGATGCCACCGGTCACGAAGGACGCAATCTGAACGACCCAGACTTCGGCAGTAAAGGCACGCAGGATCGCGTAGAACGGCAGGAAGTACCATTCAGGCACAATGTGCGCAGGCGTCGAAAGCGGGTTCGCCTCGATATAGTTATCGGGGTGGCCCAGATAGTTCGGCATGAAGCCAACAATCGCAAAGAAAACAACCAGGATCACGGCCAGCGCGAACAGGTCTTTCATCACGAAGTAGGGCCAGAAGGGCAGCGTGTCTTTCTCTGCGTCTTCCTTGCTTGTGCGACGGACCTCGACCCCCGTGGGGTTGTTGTTCCCGGTGGTGTGGAAGGCCCAGATGTGCACGATCACCAGACCGGCAATCACGAAGGGCAGCAGATAGTGCAAGCTGAAGAAACGGTTCAGCGTGGCGTTGTCGACCGCAGGCCCGCCCAGCAGAAGCGTTTGCAGGCTTTCCCCGATGAACGGGATCGCACCGAACAGACCGGTGATAACCGTTGCACCCCAGAACGACATCTGACCCCAAGGCAGAACATAGCCCATAAAGCCGGTTGCCATCATCAGAAGATAGATCAGCATGCCGACGATCCAGGTGATTTCACGTGGCGCTTTATACGACCCGTAGTACAGGCCGCGGAAGATGTGCGCATAGACCGCAACAAAGAACAGCGACGCGCCATTCATGTGAAGATAGCGCAGCATGTAGCCGCCGTTCACGTTCCGCATGATGTGTTCAACGCTCGAGAACGCGACATCGACATGGGGAGTGTAGTGCATCGCCAGCACGATGCCGGTCACGATTTGCAGTGCCAGACAGAACGTCAGAACAATGCCCCAGATCCACATCCAGTTCAGGTTCTTCGGTGTCGGGATCATCAGTGTGTCGTACAGCAGCCCAACAACGGGAAGACGGGTGTGCAGCCACTTCTCTCCGTTAGATTTCGGCTCGTAATGGTCGTGAGGAATTCCAGCCATTCCCGTTCTCCCTTAACCTAGTTTGATCGTGGTTTCATCCACGAATTCTGCGACGGGCACCGGCAGGTTGCGCGGTGCTGGCCCTTTGCGGATACGGCCCGCAGTGTCATAGTGCGATCCGTGGCAGGGGCAGAACCAGCCGCCAAAATCACCTGCGTCGCCCAAAGGCACGCAGCCCAGGTGGGTACAGACGCCCATCATTACCAGCCAGTCTTCTTTGCCAACCATCGCGCGGTTTTCGTCCGTCGCGGGGGCACCGGCTGCGATGTTGGCGTTCTCGGCGCCCGGATCGGGCAGCTCGGACATTTCAACGTCACGTGCCTTGGCGATTTCTTCTTCGGTACGGCGGCGGATGAACACCGGCTTACCCAACCATTTGACCGTGAGCTGTGTACCTGGCTCAACAGCGGACACATCAACGCGGATGGACGACAGCGCCTTCACATCTGCGGATGGGTTCAACTGATTGACCAAAGGCCAGACTGCCGCGCCGACGGCGACCGCACCTGTACCAGCTGTGGCGTAATAGAGGAAATCCCTCCGGGTGCCTGCGTGATCTTCTGCTTGGGACACGGGTTAACTCCAAATCGAGGGCCTGACGGCCATTAAATCAAGGGGCGGCGCTGACGCACCTCCCACAATTCTTTTGGTTACTAGCGGGCTGCGTCGCGCACGTCCAGATACCTTTGTCGCGCAAACCGTCGCAGTGTTGCATTCCTTCAAGGGTGCAGACCGGATTTTTTGCGCTTTTATCCTGCCGGAGGGGCGGTGGCCTGCATGGATGCTCGCGAATCAAAGCGGCGCGCCCAATCGGCCAAAGCGTCGTTTCCCTTGCGCCAATTGCGCGCGTCGTGCCGGAAATCAAGGTATCCCAAAGCACAGCCGACGGCGATCTGCCCCATATCCAGCGGACCGGAAAGCTGGCTGATCCAGCGTGTATTCAGCGCCGCGCAGGCCCGTTCGATCTTGGACCACTGACCCTCGACCCATTCCGGCATCTGCTTGCCTTCGGGGCGCATCCGGCCCTCGTAGACCATCGATAGCGCCGCATCGAGCATACCATCCGCCGTTGCCTCAAGCGTCAGCGTGTCCCAGCGGCGGCTGCCGGTCGGGTACAGCTTGCCGCCCGCGCGATCATCCAGATAGGCGCAGATCACACGGCTATCATAGAGCGCGGGCCCCTCGTCGCGCACCAGTGCCGGCACTTTGGCAAGCGGGTTGTTCGGCAGCAGCGCCGCATCAGGGGCCAGTGGCGTGGTCGAGATATTCTCAATCGTCACATCTTCAAGCTGGCCGGTTTCGTGTAGCAACACCATGACTTTGCGGACATAGGGCGATGTCGGGGAATAGGATAGTTTCATGCGTGTCTCCTCCTCAGGGTTCGGGCGGACTATCACCGTCAACCGCGCCCTGTGCAATCGCTTGTTGATCAGGCGCCTTTTGCCGCGCGCATCTGGTCGGCCAAACTGCCTGTTCCCGCGCCAAAGCCGTGCGCCTCTACCCCGTCGGCTGCGGCCAGTCGCACCGCATCGGGTTTATTCTGGCTCAGCTTCCACGTCCCGTCGACGCCGGTGATCCGCATCCGGCAGGGCACGATCATGCGCATCATTTTCTGCATGGTCAGGGGGTTCATCTTGGCGGTGGTCCACGGCGGCTTGGGCAGTAGGCGGTCCTCGAACCAGGCAGACTGGCGATCCAGCAGATCCAGCAGCTCTTCTTGCGGGCGCAGCTCTAGCGTGCCGGTCAGATGCACCGCCACATAGTTCCACGTCGGCACCTGATCGTCGATGTCGTACCAGTCGGGCGAGACATAGCTATCGCCCCCGCTGATGGCGAGCTTGACGGGCAGCGCGGACTTTAGCGCCCGCGCAATCGGGTTTGACCTGACCAGATGCAGATCCGCCTGATCCCCTGCTTCGTTCAGCAAAAACGGCACATGGCTGATCAACGGGCCGTCGCTGCCATTGGCTGCAAGCACGCCAAAGCTGCGGTCGCGGGCAAAGGCGATGTTCTTGGCGGTGTCGGCGTCGTGGTAAACGGGATTCGGGTGCATAACGTAGGGTCCAAACTGCAAACGCGCTTTTGGTATTGCAGACGCGCCCCTGCCTTGGCAACGTATCCCTATTCTCAGGGCGGGGCGCAATTCCCCACCGGCGGTATGTGGCCCCAGTGCCACGAGCCCGCGAGCGCAACGCGCCCCTTCGGGGGTGCTTGGTCAGCAGATCTGGTGAGATGCCAGAGCCGACGGTCATAGTCCGGATGAAAGAGAATGCGTTTGTTGCGGCCCCTTGGGGCCGTCCGCAATCGTGATCGCCTTGGGTGACTTGTGTCGCTGACGTAAAAAAGGAGATCACTATGACACACACCCGCTACGCCTTTGTAAAAGCACGCTGGCACGCCGATATTGTAGATCGTGCCTATGACGGGTTTTCCGAAACCATCCCCGCAAGCCAGATTGATGTTGTCGATGTCCCCGGGGCGTTCGAGATGCCGCTGATGGCGCAGACCCTGGCCAAATCCGGCAAATACGATGCGGTGATCTGCGCGGCCTTCGTGGTCGATGGCGGCATCTACCGGCATGATTTCGTAGCGACAGCCGTGGTTGACGGGTTGATGCGCGTAGGCCTTGATACGGGCGTGCCCGTCCTCTCGGTGTCGCTGACGCCGCACCATTATCAGGAAACCGACCACCACAATGCGATCTACCGCGCGCATTTCGTCGAAAAGGGCCGCGAGGCCGCTTCGGCAGCGCTTGGCATCGTCGCGGCGCGTCAACTGCTTGACGCCTAAGACGGGTTTACCGCGCGGGCCTGTGCGTCAGGCCCGCTGCGCCCCGATGCTGGCAATGCCCAGCACATCCAGCACTTTGGCCTCGATATGTTCGGCGTTCATCCCAGCGACCGCATACATATCCGCAGGGCTCGCCTGATCGATAAAGATATCGGGCAGCACCATAGACCGGTATTTCAGCCCCGCGTCGAACACGCCCTCATCCGCCAGAAGCTGTGCCACATGGCTGCCAAAACCGCCGACTGCACCCTCTTCGATGGTGATCAGCGCCTCGTGATCGGCGGCCAGCGACAGGATCATCTTGCGGTCCAGCGGCTTGGCAAAGCGGGCGTCGGCAATGGTCGGTGTGATCCCCTTGGCCCGCAGCGCCTCGGCGGCTTTTTCCACCTCTGACAGGCGCGTGCCAAAGGACAGCAGCGCCACGCGCTTGCCCTCGGCGATGATGCGCCCCTTGCCAATCTCTAGCGGTTCGCCGCGTTCGGGCATCGTCACACCCGCGCCTTCGCCCCGTGGGAAGCGGAAGGCAATCGGCCCGTCGTCATAGGCCGCCGCCGTGGCCACCATATGCACCAGCTCTGCCTCATCCGCGGCGGCCATCACGACGAAATCGGGCAGGTTCGCCAAGAACGCCACGTCAAAGGCGCCGGCATGAGTGGCCCCATCCGCCCCGACCAACCCCGCGCGATCAATCGCAAAGCGCACCGGCAAGCGTTGGATCGCCACGTCATGCACCACCTGATCATAACCGCGCTGCAGGAAGGTCGAATACATCGTGCAGAACGGCTTCATCCCGCCCGCCGCCAATCCGGCCGAAAATGTCACACCGTGCTGTTCCGCGATGCCCACGTCAAAGCACCGGCTGGGGTAGCGTTCGGCGAAAAGGTTCAGCCCTGTCCCATCCGGCATCGCGGCCGTCACGGCACAAATCTTGTCGTCTTTGGCCGCCTCGGCGATCAGGCTGTCCGCAAAGACGCGGGTATAGCTTGGCGCGTTTGACGGCGCTTTCTTCTGCTCGCCCGTCAGCACATTGAACTTGGCGGTCGCGTGGCCCTTGTCACGGGCGGCTTCGGCGGGGCCATAGCCCTTGCCCTTTTTGGTGATCACATGGATCAGCACCGGCCCCGTCGCCCGCGCCTTGACCGTGCGCAAGACCGGCAGCAACTGGTTCAGGTCATGCCCGTCAATCGGCCCGAGATAGGAAAACCCAAGCTGTTCGAACAACGTACCGCCCACGGCCATGCCCTTGAGCATATCCTTGGCGCGCTTGGCCCCTTCGCGGAACGGGCCGGGCAACATGCTGACAGCGCCCTTGGCCGCGGCCTTGAAGTCCTGAAACGGCTCTTCGGCATAAAGACGGCTGAGGTAGGTCGACATCGCCCCCACCGGCGGCGCAATCGACATTTCGTTGTCGTTCAGGATGACGAACATCCGTTTTTTCAGATGGCCCGCGTTGTTCATCGCCTCATAGGCCATGCCCGCCGACATCGACCCATCACCGATCACCGCAATCGCATCGCCCAGACCTTCGGGGACATTGCCGCCCAGATCCCGTGCGACCGAAAAGCCCAAAGCCGCGCTGATAGAGGTCGACGAATGCGCCGCACCAAAGGGGTCGTAAGGGGATTCACTGCGTTTGGTAAATCCGCTTAACCCGTCTTTCATCCGCAGGGTGCGGATGCGGTCGCGTCGTTCGGTCAGGATCTTATGCGGGTAGCACTGGTGGCTGACGTCCCAGATCAGTTTGTCCTTCGGCGTATCAAACACCGAATGGATCGCGACCGTCAGTTCAACCACGCCCAGACCCGCGCCCAGATGGCCGCCCGTCTCGGAGACGGCAGAAATCGTCTCTGCCCGTAGTTCATGGGACAGTTTCACCAGCTCTGCATCCGAGAAATTCTTCAGATCGGCAGGGCGGTTCACACGGTCCAAAAGGGGCGTATCTGGTCTATCGGTCATCTGGCTCTCCACCGGATCAGCTTTTGCGGGCAATAACGAAGCGGGCCGCGTCTCGCAAGGTTTCGGCGTCACTGCCGTAGGGGGACAGGGCATCACAGGCAGCATCGACAAGATCACGGGCACGGGCGCGGGCGGGGTCCAGCCCCAGCAGCGACACAAAGGTCGCCTTGCCCGCATTGGCATCCTTGCCCACGGCCTTGCCCACCGTGGCGGCATCGCCTTCGACGTCAAGAATGTCATCCGCAATCTGGAACGCCAGACCAAGGTTGCGCGCATAGCTGCGCAGCGCAGCGGGATTATCGCCCGCCATCACCGGCCCCGAGGTCGCCGCCCATTCAATCAGCGCACCGGTCTTGCCGGCCTGAAGCGTCGTGATCTGGTCAAGGGTCAGCGGCTGGCGTGCGGTTTCGGCGGCGATATCCATCGCCTGCCCGCCCACCATGCCGCGCACACCGGCAGCCCGCGCCAGCCCCGTGATCATCGCAACCCGTTCAGCGTCGCCGCAGCCCGTGGCCGCGGCCAGTTCAAACGCCAGCGTCTGTAGCGCATCGCCCGCCAGAACCGCCGTCGCCTCGTCCCATTTCACATGTACCGTGGGCTGGCCCCGACGCAGCGCGTCATCATCCATGCAGGGCATGTCATCATGCACCAGCGAATAGGCGTGCAGCGCCTCGATCGCACCGGCGGCGGGGGCGGCTTGCGCCTCTATCACGCCATGCAACCGTGCGCTTTCGATCACCAGAAAGGCCCGCAGGCCCTTGCCACCTGTCACGGCATAGCGCATCGCCTCGGCCACGGTGCCGTCCACCCCGCCAAGCCCATGCAGGATCTGGCCAATCGCCAGATCCGCAGCATGGGGCAAGGCCGCATGAAACGGTTGGCGCGTCAGCTCTGTCTCAAGCGAGATGTCAAACCCCGCCAACGGGAGCCACTCCGACAGGGTTGCCGTCGCCATCCAGCGTGATCTGCGCGACTTTCTCTTCGGCTTCCTTTAGCTTGGTCTCGCAGCGTTTCTTGAGCTTGGCCCCGCGTTCGTAAAGCGAAATGCTTTCATCCAGCGCCACATCGCCGCGTTCCAGCTGGCCCAGAACCTTTTCCAGTTCGGCCATCGCCGCCTCAAAGCTCATCTCTTCTACCGGAGTATCCGTCATTGCCGTGAATCCCATCAATCAAACTTGGCCTAACCATAGCCCGCCCGCGCCATAGCTTCCAGTGACCGTGCCGATTTCTTGGGCGCAAATTCTCTTACGCCACGACACCACATTTACCGCCAAGGCAGCGGGTGATCAGTCGGGGGCCAGCATATAGCCCGCGCCGCGCACGGTTTGCAGATAGCGGGGCTGTTTGGGATTGTCTTCGATCTTGCGGCGCAAACGGGTGATCTGCACATCGACAGCACGTTCCTGCGCCTGCCCGCGGTCACGGCCCAGTTCTTCTACCAGTTTGGACCGGCTAAGCGCGGCACCCGGTTGGGCCGCGAAAATGCGCATCAGCTGGATTTCGGTGGCGGTCAGCCGCACCAGATCGTCGCCCTGCCACAGCTCTCCGCGTTCGATGTCATAGCGGATCGGCCCCATCGACAGCACCTTGGGCGCGGCATCAGCGACGCGGGTGTCGGGCATACGCCGCAAGATCGCGTTGATCCGCAACAGCAGCTCTTTGGGTTCAAACGGTTTGGCAAGGTAATCATCCGCCCCCGCTTCCAGCCCCTCGATCCGGTTGCCCGTCTCGCCCTTGGCGGTCAGCAGCAGGATCGGCGTTTGCATGTCTTCGCGCAGGCTGCGGGTCAGGCTTAGACCATCCTCGCCCGGCATCATCACATCCAGCACGATCAGGTCAAAATCCAGCCCCGCCAGAATACGCCGCGCATGGGCGGCATCGCGGGCCGAGGTCACAAGGAAGCCGTGCCGCATCAGGAACTTCTGCAGCAGCGTGCGAATACGTTCGTCGTCATCGACGATCAGCAGGTGCGCGTCAGCCTCGTTCACGCGCCGCTTTCCTTCAGACGGGTGTAGCTGTGGTGCATTTCGGGGTCCATCATCGCCTCTAGCACGGTGCGGAAACCGGCGACCGCCTCGGGCCCCGCGTCGCGGAAGGCACTGCGCATCCGCATCCGTTGTGCATCAGACAATGTCTGTTCGAGCGCGCGCCCGGCGTCAGTCAGATACAAGTGCCGCTCCCGCTTGTCTGCTTTTCCCACTTGGCTTTTGACAAGACCATCGGCGATCAGCGTGCGCAATACACGATTAAGGGATTGTTTTGTAACACCCAAAATCCCCAGAAGGTTGTTTACCGTCGTGCCCGGTGCCCGGTTGATAAAGTGGATCGCACGGTGGTGCGCACGGCCATAGGCCATATCCACAAGGATCTTGTCAGGGTCGGCTGTAAAACCGCGGTAGGCAAAGAACATCGCCTCGATCCCCTGCCGCAGCTGTTCATCCGTCAGGAACAGCAGGTTCTCGCCCGTGTGTGATGATGGGCCGCGTCCGTCTGCCATTATACTCTCCCCTTGCTGCGCCAAGAGCTTACGTCAGCGTTATTGACTTTCCAAGAGTCAAAGGCTATCGAATCCCATGTTTTGCGTAATTATATGTCTGCACGCGGCGGGTTTCACGCAATTTTCATAAATCCCGAGGTGCTTTGAGGAAGGATACATCATGGACGGCGCATATGACGATCGCGACGGCAAAATCTGGTTGGACGGTAAAATGGTCGATTGGCGTGACGCCAATGTCCACATCCTGACCCACGCCATGCACTATGCGTCATCGGTGTTCGAGGGCGAACGCTGCTACAATGGCAAGATTTTCAAAGGCCGCGAGCATTCGGAACGGCTGCGCAAATCGGCGCAATACCTCGATTTCGAAATCCCCTATTCCGTGGATGAGATCGAAGCCGCGAAATACGAAATGCTCAAGGCGAACGGCTGGACCGATGCCTATGTCCGTGCGGTCGCGTGGCGCGGGGCCGGTCCCGACATGGGGGTCTCGGCGGCGCGCAACCCTGTGCGTCTGGCCATCGCGGGCTGGGAATGGGGCAACTATTACGGGGACGCCAAGATGAAGGGCGCCAAGCTCGACATCTCGAAATGGAAGCGCCCGTCGCCCGAAACGATCCCCGTGCACGCCAAAGCGGCGGGCCTGTATATGATCTGCACCACCTCCAAACACGCGGCAGAGGCCAAGGGCTGTTCCGACGCGCTGTTCATGGACTACCGTGGCTATGTGGCCGAAGCGACCGGCGCGAACATCTTTTTCGTCAAGGACGGCGAAGTGCACACGCCACTGGCCGATTGCTTCCTAAACGGGCTGACCCGTCAGACCGTCATCGGGATGCTCAAGGAAAAGGGCCTGACCGTGCACGAACGCCACATCATGCCCGAAGAGCTGGAAGGCTTTGAGCAATGCTGGCTGACTGGCACCGCAGCCGAGGTCACACCCGTCGGACAGATCGGCGACTACACTTTCGAAGTTGGCGCGCTCACCCGCGAGATTTCGGAAGACTACGAAAAGCTCGTCCGGTCCTGAACCGACCCACCAAAACAAAACGGCGCGAGGGATCACCCCCCGCGCCGCTTTCATGTCCGCACCTGCGGTGCAGCACGGCGTGTCAGTAAAGCGCGACCGGATTGATCATCGCCTGTACCGTGCCTTTGATCAGCGGCTGTCCCAGCACGAACATGAACTCTTGCACGCCTTCCGCGACCAGCGGTCCTGTGTTCATCGTCTCCAGAATATAGATGCCGTTGTCCTTGAGCAGCGTGACATGGCCATAGAACACCTTGTCCCCCTCTTTCGGTGGAATGGCTTCTAGGCCCCATGTGTCTGCACCCACGGCCATCGGGTTCATCGACGCCATAAACACCGCACCTTCGTTATTCAGCCCCGGTTCGGTGGACCCCCAGGCCGTCGGGTCGCTTTCCATCATGCCGTCGGTCCAGCCGGTGTGAAACAGCACGATATCACCTTCGTTTACCGTGATCTGCTGCGCCTCCATCGCCGCGGTAATCTCTGCCTCGCCAAAATGCTCACCGGCGGCCAACACATCTTTGCCCATGTGCTTGGCCATATCGATGATCACGGCGCGCCCGACCAAGGGCGGCACGGCATGCGTTCCCAATTTGGTCAGGCCGCTGATCGCCGAGATTTCCTTTTCGTCCAGGCAGTTATAATACATCCCGTCTTCGCCCAGATGCCCAAGCCCGTCCAACTGCGACCCGATACCGATCCAGGTTTGCAGCAGATCGTCGTTATAATTGCCCTCATAGCCAAAGGACGACAGCTTTTGGCCGCCGTGCTGGTTCGGCTGGACCACCTGAAGGCTCAGCGAACGGGGCGGGAAGGCAGGTGTATCCGGCCCGATCACGATCCCGAGCGGCATCGATTTGCCCTGCTTGATCAGCTTGGCGGCCTCCAACGTGCGCTCGGTCGAGATCAGGTTCGCCGATCCCAGCTGGTCGTCAGGGCCCCAATGCGAATGGTCACAGTCTTGCGCCCATGCGGCAGATGCCCCGACGCCGATGGACACGGCAGTTGCGATAATCTTGGTAAATTTCATCTTTCTTCCCTCCCAGAAAACAGGGTGCAGCTCCGACGGAACACCCGCGACTCCACACCCTAGAGGGTTAGGCTAACATGAAATTCAATCAGGGCACGTAATTTCAACCGATCAGCTGGGCGCCCCCTGTGGCGTGCTGCTGGCCTTGGATTTGGACTGATCCAGCCCCAACTGCCGTTCCCGCCAGATGATCGCGGCACCGCCAGCGATGACCAGACCGGCACCGATCAGGATTGCAGGCGTCGGGATTTCGCTGAAAAGCACCCAGCCGATCAACACCGCGAACAGCATAGAGGCATAGTCGAACGGGGCGAGCATCGACACCGGGCCAAAGCGGTAAGAGGCCGTGATCATGATCTGTGATACCCCGCCGATCATACCCGACAGGATTAGCAGCGCCGAGACTTGCCAACCGGGGTTCACCCACCAAAGCGGTTCCCAGTTGATCACCATGCCTGCGGGCAGCGTGAGAAACGACAGGCAGGTCGCGGTGAGCGAGAAATAGAACACGATGGCCGCCGTGCTGTCGGTTTGCACCAATCGGCGCACGTGGATCTGGACAAGCGCACGCATGATCGACGCGGCAACCACCATCATCGCCCCCATCATCGCCAGTTGCGACACGCTATCCCCGCCCACAGTGAAGCGGGGGTACAGAACGATCAACACCCCGATCAACCCGATCGCCACAGCGGACAGGCGGAACACACGCACCTGTTCGCCCAAGAATATCGCGGCAAAGATCACGGTGAACAGCGGCGTGGCATAGCCGATAGCCGTCACCTCTGGCAGGGGCAGCAGGCTAAGCCCCGCAAAGGTCAGCGCCATCGCCGTGGTCCCGAAAACGCCGCGCCAGACGTGGCCCATCAGATTGCTCGGCTTCAGCCCGTCGCGCAGGTCGCCGCGTTGCCACAGCCACAGGATGATCATCGGGAAGGCAAAGAACGACCGGTAGAACACGGCCTGGGCGGCGGGCACGGTGGCCGTCGCGATCTTGATAAGGGCCGCCATGACCGAGAACAGAAAGACCGCCCCCAGCTTAAGGGCGATGGCCCGGCCGGGGCGGTGCTCTGTCGTGGTGCTTTGCATGGCGCATGCTTGCGCCTGCATGTTTCAAGTTGCAAGACCCCGCGTCAACTTGCGCGTCGTATTCCCGCCAACATGCAGAAAATCCGAGCGTTCATTGCAGCTTAGCCGATGATGCCGCGGTTTTCGCCGACCTGACCGCGGTGCAACAGCATATGGTCAAGCAGGACGCAGGCCATCATCGCTTCGCCCACAGGCACGGCACGGATGCCGACGCAGGGGTCGTGGCGGCCTTTGGTGATGATCTGCGTATCTTCGCCGGCCTTGGTGATTGTCTTGCGCGTCGTCAGGATGCTTGATGTCGGCTTGACCGCGAAACGCAGCACGATGTCCTGACCGGTGCTGATGCCGCCCAGAATACCGCCCGCGTGGTTCGACGAATAGACAGGGCCGTCGGGGCCCATGCTGATCTCGTCCGCGTTCAGCTCTCCGGTCAGCATGGCGGCGGACATGCCTTCGCCAATCTCCACGCCTTTGACGGCGTTGATGCTCATCATTGCGGCGGCGAGATCGGTGTCGAGCTTGCCATAGACCGGCGCGCCAAGGCCCGCGGGCACGCCGCGCGCTGTCACCTCGATGATCGCACCGACGGAGGATCCGGATTTGCGCAGCCCGTCCAGATACGCCGCCCAGTCGTCTGCCGCTTTGGCATCGGGCACCCAGAACGGGTTCTGTTCGATCTGGTCCCAATCGAACGCATCTCGGTCGATCTTGTGGGGGCCCATCTGCACCATGTAGCCGGTGATCTGCACATTCGGGGCAATCGCCTTGATCGCTTCGCGCGCAAGGCCACCCGCCGCGACACGCGACGCGGTTTCACGTGCCGAGGACCGCCCACCCCCACGGTAATCGCGGATGCCGTATTTCTGGAAATAGGTGATGTCGGCGTGACCGGGGCGGAACTTGTCCTTGATGTCGCCGTAATCTTTTGACCGCTGGTCGGTGTTCTCGATCATCAGCTGGATCGGCGTGCCGGTGGTGACGCCTTCAAACACACCCGACAGGATCCGCACCTCATCCGCTTCGCGGCGCTGCGTGGTGTATTTGTTCTGGCCAGGTTTGCGCTTGTCCATCCAGTGCTGGATCATCTCTTCGGTGATCGTCACACCGGGGGGGCAGCCGTCCACCGTGGCCCCCAAAGCAGGCCCGTGGCTTTCGCCCCAGGTGGTCACGCGGAAAAGATGGCCAAAGCTGTTGATCGACATGGGCGGTGCTCCTTTGGCGGTGATCCTTAACGGGGGCTGCACCATGCCTCAAGGGGTTTCACCTTGCGCGCGGGCGACAGGCGTTCTACCGATAAGATACCTCGGGGGGCCTGACAGGCTGAGATGTGCGCGCACGGACCCGTTGAACCTGAACCGGTTAACACCGGCGGAGGGAAGGTCTGGATACACCTCCAACGCTTTCTGACGCCGCATTTTGGAGGATGCCATGAAGTATCTTACACTTGCTGCCATCACGCTTGTCGCCACGCAAGCATGGGCCGAGACGCCCGAACTGGTGGTCTATACCTACGACAGCTTTGTCGCCGAATGGGGCCCCGGCCCCGTGATCGAAGCGGCCTTCGAGGCCGAATGCGCTTGCGATCTGAAATTCGTAGGCATGGGTGATGGCGCGGCGCTGCTGGCGCGGCTCAAGCTGGAAGGCGCGCGGTCTGACGCCGATCTGGTGCTGGGGCTTGATACCAGCCTGATCGCGGCGGCCAAGGAAACAGGGTTGTTCGCGACGGCCACAGTTGATGCGGACTACGACCTGCCGGTCACATGGGAAGACGACAGCTTTGCCCCCTATGACTGGGGCTATTTTGCCTTTGTCCATAGCGCCGATCTTACACCGCCTGCGAATTTTCGTGCGCTGGCGGACAGTGACCTCAAGATTGTGATCCAGGACCCGCGGTCCTCTACCCCCGGTCTGGGCCTGCTCATGTGGGTCAAGGACGCTTATGGCGACGAGGCCCCTGCGATCTGGGAAGGTCTGGCGGATAACGTCGTGACCGTGACCAAGGGCTGGTCCGAAGCCTACGGTCTGTTTCTTGAGGGTGAGGCCGACATGGTGCTGAGCTATACCACATCCCCCGCTTACCACCTGATCGCCGAAGAGGACGCGACCAAGGCCGCCGCCGCCTTTGACGAAGGCCACTACATGCAGATCGAAGTGGTCGGCAAACTGGCAGGCAGCGACCAGCCCGAGCTGGCCGATCAGTTCATGCAGTTCATGGTATCGGACGCGGCGCAATCGGTGCTGCCCACGACCAACTGGATGTACCCTGCCGTCACGCCTCAAGGCGGGCTGCCCGAAGGCTTTGAAAAGTTGATCGAACCGGGCAAGGCGCTGCTGATCCCGAGCGATGACGTGCCCGCCCTGCGCGAGGAAGCATTGGCCGAATGGCTCTCCGCGCTGTCGCAATAAGCACGAAAACCGGCATCAGCGCCGCCGTTTTGGTTGCGGCGCTGATCCTTGCTGCGGTGGGGGCGGTACTTTGGCGGGCGGAGTTCGGCAGCGGGCTTGGCCCGGCCGATTGGTCCGCGATCCAGTTTACCGTGCTACAGGCCGCGCTTTCCGCCCTGCTGTCTACCGTGCTGGCAATCCCTGTCGCCCGTGCCTTGGCCCGACGGCGCTTTGTCGGGCGCGGGCTGCTGGTCACGCTGCTAGGAGCACCGTTCATCCTGCCGGTGATTGTCGCCGTGCTGGGGGTGCTTGCGGTCTTTGGCCGCGCGGGCTGGCTCAATGCGGCGCTGGCGCTGGTCGGATTGCCCGGCATCACGATCTACGGGCTGCACGGCGTTGTGCTGGCGCATGTCTTCTTTAACCTCCCGCTGGCCACGCGGCTGCTGTTGCAAGCGTGGCAGACCGTGTCCGCGGAACGGTTCCGGCTGGCCGCACAGCTTGGCCTGACCCCGCGCGCGGTATTTCGCAGCATCGAGCTTCCCCTCCTGCGGCAAATCCTGCCCGGCACAGCGGCGTTGATCTTTGTGATCTGCCTGACCAGCTTTGCCGTGGCGCTAACCTTGGGCGGTGGCCCCCGCGCCACGACAATCGAGCTTGCGATCTATCAGGCGTTCCGTTTCGACTTTGACCTGAACCGTGCAGCGCTGCTGTCGCTGGTGCAGCTTGGGCTTGCGGGCAGCACCGCCGCGCTGGCGCTGTGGATCATCCCCGCGATCAGTCTGGGTGGCGGGCAGGACCGACCCCTGCACCGCTGGGACGCACGTGGCGGGCTGCAACGGTGGCTTGACGCGCTGTTCATCACGGTGGCGGCGGGGTTTCTGCTGCTTCCCCTGACCTCGGTCGTGCTGCGCGGGGTGATCGGCCTGCCGCAAATGCCCGCCAGCGTGTGGCAGGCGGCGGGCACCTCTGTCACCGTGGCGCTGATCAGCGTGGTGGTCTTGCTGGCCTTGGCCCTCCCCCTTGCCGGATGGATCGCGACCCGCGCCCGCGGCGGGGTAGAGGCCGTGGGACTCTTGGGGCTTGCGGCCTCTCCGCTGATGATCGGCACCGGCTGGTTCATTCTGATCAACCCTGTCGCCAGCCCCTTTGCGCTGGCCCTACCCGTCACGGCGCTGGTCAATGCGCTGATGGCCCTGCCCTTTGCCCTGCGTATTCTGGTGCCGCGGCTGCGCGACACGGTGCAGATCTATGGCCGGCAGGCGCAGATGCTGGGGCTGACCGGATGGCCGCTTTGGCGCTGGCTGATCCTACCACGCTTGCGCCCGCAGATCGGCTTTGCCGCGGGGCTGACCGGTGCCCTGTCGATGGGAGATCTGGGGGTCATCGCCTTGTTCGCCGACCCCGACAGTGCCACCTTGCCACTGCAGATGTACCGGTTGATGGGGGCCTACCGGATGGAGGCCGCGGCCGGTGCGGCCCTGATCCTGCTGGCGCTGTCGCTGGGGATTTTCTGGATATTCGACAAGGGAGGGCGCTGGCATGCTGACGCTTGAGACCGCACAGATCACCCAAGGCAGCTTTACCCTGCACGCCGACCTGACCCTTTCGCCCGCGCAGACCTATGCGGTGATCGGCCCCTCGGGTGCGGGGAAATCCACCCTGCTGGGGGCGCTTTGCGGGTTCATTCCGCTCAGGTCCGGCAGGCTGCTGTGGCAGGGCAAAGACATCACCCAAGCCGCCCCCGGTGCGCGGCCGATGACGATGCTTTTTCAGGATAACAACCTCTTTCCCCATCTCAGCGTGATGCAGAATGTGGGGCTGGGGCTGCGCCCCGACCTGCGGCTCGGCACCGCGGAACAAACCCGTGTACACGAGGCGCTTGATCGTGTCGGGCTGCAGGGGATGGCCGGGCGCAAACCCTCCGAGCTTTCCGGCGGGCAGCAAAGCCGTGTGGCCCTCGCACGGGTGCTGGTACAAGCCCGCCCGCTTGTGCTGCTCGACGAACCCTTTGCCGCACTTGGCCCCGCTTTGCGCAACGACATGCTGGATCTGGTGGCCGCGCTCGCCGCAGAGACCAAAGCCGCGTTGATCATGGTCACCCACGCCCCCGAGGACGTGCGCCGTATCGCGGATCAGGTGATCTTTGTCGAAGGTGGCACCGCACATCCGCCGCAGCCTGCCGCAGCGCTGATGGACAACCCGCCCGACGCGCTGCGTGCCTATCTGGGGTAGTCAGAAAATGACCGCGTAGAAGGTCAGCGACGTCAGCAGGATCGTCAGATACCCCAGCAGCACATAAAGCCCGTCACGCGTAAACAGACCAAAGGCAAACAGCGCCACCGTCCCGCCCCCGAAAGACGACGCAAAAGGCACGAATTCAAGCAAGGGCCAGCCCACGGGCAGGATCACGCAGGTCACCAACGTCAGCAGACGCATCGGGCCTGTCGTCAGAAACTGGAGCCTTTTACCCGAGTGGCGATCAAAAAACGCCGCGGGCTTGCGCAGCCACCTTACGCAGAACAGCAACCGCGATGACTTGACTTCGCGGCGCAGCAGGAACTGCGGCAACCACAGACGTTTGCGCCCATAGACCGCCTGCGCCGACAGCACGATGACGACCATCGCCATGAAACTGGACACACCAAAAACACCGGACAGCGGCGACACCAACAGCAGCGCGGCCACCAGAATGAACGGGAGCAGGGACCGCTCTCCGAATTCGTTCAGCACATCGTTGATCGTGACCGTCTCGCGGCTGGCCGCTTGCTCCATCCCGTCCAGCAGATGGGTGAGGCTACGCTCCTCGATATTGTGCATATACCCCCCAAAGGTCAGCTGTCTTGTGCAAGCAATGCCGCCAGCCCGGCCCGATAGGTGGGGAACTGCGGTGCCCAGCCTAACGCCTGCTTGATACGGTCGTTCCGAACCTTCTTGCTTTCCGCGTAAAAGCTGCGGGCCATGGGGGTCATATCGGCCTGATCAAAGGGGATCGCGGGGGGCACGGGCAGGCCAAGCAGCTCTGCCGCGTGGGCGATCACGTCTTGCGGCGGCGCGGGGTCATCGTCGCACAGATTATAGACCGCGCCCGGGTCGGGCCGCTGTAAGGACAGCTCAAGCGCTTGGGCAATATCCTCGACATGAATGCGAGAGAAGACCTGCCCCTGCTTGATGATCCGCCGCGCCGTTCCGGCCCGCACCTTGGCAAAGGGGCCGCGTCCGGGGCCATAGATGCCTGCGAGGCGAAAGATATGCAGCGGCAAATCGGGGATCGCCTGCCACCGTGCCTCTGCCGTGACACGGGCGCGTCCGCGCTTGGTCGATGGTGTCAGCGGCGTGTCCTCGTCCACCCAATCGCCGTCGTGGTCGCCGTAAACGCCTGTTGTCGACAGATAGCCTACCCACCGCAGATCGGGCGCGGCGCGGTTGACTGCATCCTCGACCGCATTCAATACCGGATCGCCCGCGCTGTCCGGTCCGGCCGAGACGAGCACATTAGGAAACTGCGCGATCAACGCCCCCAGATCGGCACCCGGCCAGACGACGGGTTCAACGCCCGTGTCCGCGATGGCATCTGCCTTGTCGGGGCTGCGCGTGGTGCCGACGATGCGCCAGCCCTGCGGCACCAGCCGTGCGGCAAGGGCGCGCGCGCTAAAGCCATGCCCGATCGACAGCAGCGTTTTCTCCATGAGGCGTCCTTTCTATGTGGTGGTCTGGGGCAAGGCGATCCGCTGCCCCTCGGGGACCAACGCATTCATCTGCGCGATATGTTCCGGCAGGCATTTGGTCAGGAAGTCATAGGTTTTGACCACATGCGCCCGCGCCGCCGGCCCCAGATGCGCATAGGCCGCCGGATTGCCCAGCACATCCGCCACCTGATCGCCCAGCGCATCGGGATCGAAGAAATCGCACAGCAGGCCGGTTTCGCCGTGGGTAATCGCCTCGCGCACGGGGGCCACGTCAGAGCCGACGATCGTCGCGCCCATCGCCATCGCCTCGAGCAGGGACCACGACAGCACAAATGGCATGGTCAAATAAAGATGGCAGCGGCTGATCTGAATAACCTTCTGGTAATCCTCGTAGGACAGCTTACCCAGAAAATGCACCCGCGACCAATCGACGTGCTTGCCCACCTCCGCCTCCATCTCGGCGCGCAGACCCCCGGGGTGTTTGCTTTTGCCGCCATAGGAGGTGTCGTTGCCGCCCACCACCAACACCCGCGCATTGGGGCGTTGCTTCAGGATGCGTGGCAATGCGCGCATGAACACATGAAAGCCCCGCGTGCGTTCAAGGTTGCGCGACACAAAGGTCAGCACCTCGTCATCCTTGGTCAGGGCGCGATCCATCCGCCCCAGCTTGAGCGTCACCGCCGGATCGGGGCGCAGCTGGTCTGTGCGTATCCCGTCGTGACAAACATAAAGCTTGCGATGAAAGCTTTGCGGAAAACGGTCGCGCTGCCAGTAGGTCGGGCTGAGCCCGACATCGACGGTTTCGATATTGGCCAGCGGCACGGCATTGCGTGCGTGCAACAGAAAGGGGGTATTCTCGGTCACGGGGTCTTCGGGGTCGAACCCCACAGGGCCGCCGGTATCGCTGTAGTAATACTCGAAGAAACCGATGATCGGGACGTCGGGCCAGATCTGCTTGAAAAACGTCAGCTCCCCCCAGCCCACATGCCCCACCACGATATCGGGCTTGAACCCTTCGCGGGTCTCGATCTGTTTGGCCGCGCGAGCGGCCCCCAATCCGTTGCCGGTAGATTCCTCCCAGTTCTTCGACAGCCCATAGGCGTTCTCTGCCGGTCTGTGATGCGCCTTGTAGACCCGTGTCTCGACGCCATCAAAACGGGGCGGGTTTTTGCGTTGGGTCAGGAAATAGATCTGGTGTGTGCGTTGATCGGCCAGCCATTGCACCAGCTCGCGGTATTGGCCGGGCATATTCTGGTGCACAAACATGATCTTCATGGGGTCGCCTTATGTCCTGTCGGTTGCAGACAGTTAGCCCAGTCGGCACGGACAGTGCAAACGCCACGGCGCTGGACGGCTCTGGCTTGAACCTCGGGCGATCTTCGTGTCAACGTCAGGTATGAAAGAACACACATTCCCCTCATGGCCCGATGTGGCCGATCAATTGGTCGCTGTTGCGGCAGGACGCAGCGCCGCGGATACGATTATCACCGGCGGTATCTGGGTGAACGTGCACACGCGCGAAACCCTGCCGGACCATGATATCGCGATCAAGGCGGGGCGCATCGCATTTGTCGGGCCGGACGCCAGCCACTGCAAAGGCGATGCGACCAAGGTGATCGAGGCCAAGGGCCGCTTTATGATCCCCGGCCTGTGTGACGGGCATATGCACATCGAAAGCGGTATGCTGACACCTGCGGAATTTGCTCGCGCCGTAATCCCCCATGGCACCACGTCAATGTTCACCGACCCGCACGAGATCGCCAATGTGCTGGGGCTGGAAGGCGTGCGCATGATGCATGACGAAGCCCTGATGCAGCCGGTGAACATCTTCACCCAGATGCCGTCCTGTGCGCCCTCTGCCCCCGGTCTGGAAACCACCGGCTTTGAAATCACGGCAGAGGATGTCGCCGAGGCGATGCACTGGCCCGGTATCATTGGTCTGGGCGAGATGATGAACTTCCCCGGTGTGACCGCGGGCGACCTCAAGATGCTGGCCGAGATCGCGGCGACGCAACGCGCAGGCAAGACCGTGGGCGGGCATTATGCCTCCCCCGATCTGGGACCTGCCTTTGCGGCTTATGTCGCGGGCGGTCCGGCGGATGATCACGAGGGCACCTGCGAGGCGGATGCCATTGCGCGGATGCGTCAGGGGATGCGGTCGATGATCCGGCTGGGGTCCGCGTGGTATGACGTTGAAACACAGATCACCGCGATCACCGAAAAAGGTCTGGATTCGCGCAACATGATCCTGTGCACCGATGACTGCCATTCCGGCACCTTGGTGAATGACGGTCATATGAACCGCGTGGTGCGCCATGCCATCGACTGCGGCTGCGACCCTTTGGTCGCGCTGCAAATGGCGACGATCAACACCGCGACCCATTTTGGGCTGGAACGCGAGATCGGGTCGCTGACACCCGGACGGCGAGCGGATGTGATCCTGACCTCTGACCTGAAAACCCTGCCCATCGAGACGGTGATCGCGCGGGGGCAGATCGTGGCCGAGGATGGCGCGTGTCTGGTAGACTGCCCGCATTACGACTGGCCACCCCATGCGCGGCAGACCGTCAACATGGGCAAAGCGCTTGGCGCGGATGATTTCCAGATCACCGCACCTGCGGGGGCCAATGCCGTCACCGCCAATGTCATCGGCGTGGTCGAGAATCAGGCCCCGACCCGCGCGCTGAAGTTCGAGCTGCCGGTGACCGAAGGCCGCGTGCAATCAACGGGCGAAGTGTGCCAGATCGCGCTGGTCGAACGGCACCGCGGCACCGGCACTGTCGTCAATGCGCTGGTCTCGGGCTTTGGCTATCAGGGGCCGATGGCGATGGCGTCCACCGTGGCGCATGACAGTCACCACATGATCGTGGTGGGCACCGATACCGACCATATGGCGATGGCCGCGAACCGCTTGCGCGAGGTTGGCGGCGGGATCACCATCTTCAAGGACGGGGCAGAGCTGGCCATGGTCGAGCTACCGATCGCCGGCCTGATGTCCGACAACCCCGCATCCGATGTCGCCGCCAAGACCGAGGCGATGATGCAGGCAATGCGCGACTGTGGCTGCACGCTGAACAACGCCTATATGCAGCATTCGCTTTTGGCGCTTGTTGTCATTCCCGAATTGCGCATCTCTGACCTCGGCTTGGTCGATGTGCGCAGTTTTGAATTTATTCCTTTGTTAGAGCCTGTTTCATGACCAGAATCCTGACCCCAGACGCCCGCCCCGCCGAACAATTCACCGATGCTGCTGCCGCCGTTGCCCGGCTGATCGAGCTATACAGCCAAGCGACAGGCTTCCTGAGCGCGCATTTCCAGAAGGCGATGGACAGCGCCGCCCCGGAAACGCGGATCAGGGCCTTCTACCCCGAGATCCGGTTTACCACCTCCAGCTATGCGCAGGTGGATTCGCGGCTGTCATTCGGTCATGTGTCGTCCCCCGGCACCTTCTCGGCCACGATCACGCGGCCAGAATTGTTCAAACATTACCTGACACAGCAAATCGGGCTGCTGATCGAAAACCACGGCCAGCCCGTGACCATCGCGGTATCCGACACGCCGATCCCCGTGCATTTCGCGGTTAGCAATGACGACAGCGTGACGATCCCGCAGGAAGGTGCCGCGGATTTCACCCTGCGCGATGTGTTTGACGTGCCGGACCTGAGCACAACCAATGACGACATCGTCAACGGCACCTATCTGCCGCTGGACAACGTGCGCCCGCTGGCCCCCTTCACCGCGCAGCGCGTCGATTATTCGCTGGCACGGCTGACGCATTACACCGCGACCGACCCCGAACATTTCCAAAGCCACGTGCTGTTCACCAACTACCAGTTCTACGTGACCGAGTTCGAGGAATACGCCCGCGCCATGCTGCGTGACCCCGACAGCGGCTACACGTCCTTCGTCTCTACCGGCAATGTCGAGATTTCGGATGGCGACGCGCCGCTGCCTGCGTCGGTAAAGACTCCGCAGATGCCGACCTACCACCTCAAGCGCGCGAACGGGTCCGGGATCACGCTGGTCAACATCGGCGTCGGTCCGTCCAACGCGAAAACCGCGACCGACCACATCGCCGTGCTGCGACCCCATGCGTGGCTGATGGTCGGCCACTGTGCCGGTTTGCGCAACACACAGGCGCTTGGGGATTTTGTGCTGGCGCATGGCTATCTGCGCGAGGACCACGTGCTGGACGACGACCTGCCGGTCTGGGTTCCGATCCCCGCGCTGGCCGAGATCCAGATTGCGCTGGAGGATGCGGTTGAACAGGTCACCCAGCTTGAAGGCTACGAGTTGAAGCGGATCATGCGCACGGGCACCGTTGCCACCATCGACAACCGCAACTGGGAACTGCGCGATCAATCCGGTCCGGTGCAACGGCTCAGCCAGTCGCGCGCCGTGGCGCTGGATATGGAAAGCGCCACGATTGCGGCCAACGGCTACCGGTTCCGGGTGCCCTACGGCACGCTTCTATGCGTCTCGGACAAACCCTTGCATGGCGAGTTGAAGCTGCCCGGTATGGCGTCTGATTTCTACAAAACGCAGGTCGCACGACACTTGATGATCGGTATTCGCGCGATGGAACAGCTGCGCGATATGCCGCTAGAGCGGTTGCATAGCCGAAAATTGCGCTCGTTTGACGAAACTGCCTTTCTCTAAAGGCCGAAATCGGCTGAAAATAGCATGTTTTCGCGGTTTCTTGCGACCTATTCGTTGTGTTCAGCCACAACATACCGTTACATTCTGCGCGTGAGGCCCTAATCCGGGCGGACGAAGGAGAAAAACAAGATGGCAACTAAACCAATGACAAAAACCCAGCTCGTCGCGGCTTTGGCTGAGGAAATGGGCGAAGACAAGAAAACAGCAAGCGCGGCACTGGACGCGGTTTGCGCGTTGATCACGAAAGAGGTTTCCGGCGGTGGCGCTGTGACACTTCCCGGCATTGGCAAAATCTACTGCCGCGAACGTCCCGAGCGTATGGTGCGTAACCCTGCCACCGGCGAACAGTTCAAGAAAGACGCGGACAAGGTTGTTAAGATGACCATCGCGAAAGCGCTGAAAGACAGCGTTAACGAATAAGACTGATTACAGTCTGTTCTGACAAAGGGTCGCCCACGGGCGGCCCTTTGCGTTTGGCGCAGGTCTGTGTTGCGCCGAATGCGCTTGCTCCTGTCGGGCAACTGCGGAAGTCTCCGCCCACTGGAAAACCTGAAAGGCCCCCTCATGGATATACGTGCAATTCTCATGGGGCTGGCCTTCGCCGTCATGTGGTCCTCGGCCTTTACGTCGGCGCGGATTATCGTCGCGGACGCGTCCCCCTTGATGGCTTTGTCGGCGCGGTATCTGATCTCTGGCCTGATCGGCGTGGGGGTCGCGCTGGCGCTTGGGCAGACGTGGCGGCTGACGCGCGCGCAATGGCGGGCAACGATCATTTTCGGCGTGCTACAAAACGCGGTCTATCTGGGGATGAACTTTGTCGCGATGCAGACCGTACAGGCGTCACTGGCGGCGATCATCGCCTCGACCATGCCGCTGCTCGTCGGTCTGGCAACATGGCTGTTTCTGGGGGAAAAGCTCAAGCCGTTGGGCATTGCAGGGCTGATCGCAGGTGTGATCGGGGTGGCCATCATTATGGGGGCACGGATCAGCGGTGGCGTCGATCTAACGGGGCTGCTGCTATGCGGGGTCGGTGTGGTCGCGCTATCTGCGGCGACCCTGCTGGTGCGCGGTGCGACCTCTGGCGGGAACTTCCTGATGGTGGTGGGCTTGCAGATGCTTGTCGGCTGCGTGGCGCTGTCGATTGCGACCTTGCTGTTCGAGACGCCGCACATCAGCCCAAGCTGGCCGCTGGCGCTGGCGTTCCTTTATACCTGTCTGGTGCCGGGGCTGCTGGCGACGGTGGTCTGGTTCTGGCTGGTCAACCGCATCGGAGCCACCCGCGCCGCGACCTTCCATTTCCTCAACCCGTTTTTCGGGGTGGCGATTGCTTGGCTGTTGCTGGGCGAACCGCTGGGGGTTCAGGATATCATCGGCGTCGCCGTGATTGCCTTGGGTATTCTTGCAGTTCAGGTCTCGCGGCAGCGCAGGGCCTGACCTACAAGCCAAGGGGTTGGGCGATAGGCGGGCGGTCACAGATCGGTGCGTCGGTGCATTACCCCTTTGAAAAACCCGCGCAGGCCCCATTTAATGTATCAAACCGCAAAGGAGCCTCGCATGCCGACCTATGAAAAGACCGACGCCGCCATTAACGCTCTGTCCCCCGAAGAATTCCGTGTCACCCAGCAGAACGGCACCGAACGTCCCGGCACGGGCAAACTGCTCGATAACAAAGAGCCAGGCATCTACGTAGACATCGTCTCTGGCGAGCCGCTGTTCGCGTCCTCGGACAAATACGAATCCGGCTGCGGCTGGCCGAGCTTTACCAAACCCATCGAACCGGCCCATGTCGCCGAATTACGCGACGCGTCGCTTGGAATGGTGCGCACCGAAGTGCGCAGCGCCCATGGGGACAGCCATCTGGGCCACGTCTTCCCCGACGGTCCCGCGGATCGTGGCGGGCTGCGCTATTGCATCAATTCCGCCTCGTTGCGCTTTATTCATCGTGACGACATGCAAGACGCAGGCTATGGCGATTATATCAACCAAGTGGAGGATGCAGCATGAGCGAACAACGCGCAGTACTGGCCGGAGGATGCTTTTGGGGCATGCAGGACCTGATCCGCAAACGCGAGGGGGTTCTATCGACCCGCGTGGGCTATTCGGGCGGCGATGTACCCAATGCCACCTACCGCGACCACGGCACCCATGCCGAGGCGATCGAGGTGATGTTTAACGACGACGTCATCAGCTATCGTGATCTGCTGGAGCTGTTCTTCCAGATCCATGACCCGACAACGCTGAACCGTCAGGGCAATGACCGCGGGCTGAGCTATCGTTCGGCGATCTACTATGTCGACGAAGACCAGAAAGCCACGGCGCTGGACACGATTGCCGATGTAGAGGCATCGGGCATCTGGCCGGGCAAAGTCGTGACAGAGGTAGAACCCGTCAGCGATTTCTGGGAAGCAGAGCCCGAGCATCAGGATTATCTGGAGCGTATTCCAAACGGCTATACCTGCCATTTCCCGCGCCCCGATTGGATCCTGCCCAAACGCGCGGCAGCAGAATAAACGCAAAACGGCGCAGCCCCTTCGGGTTTGCGCCGTTTTCTTTTGGGCAGCGTCAGGCCGATGCGACCCTTGGCCTGCCTGTCGCCTCGACCGTCAGCAGCGCTTCGATAAAGACCTTGCGGCTTTCGACCTCTGCGTGGCGGATGTCGCGTTGCACGTCGATCTGCACATCGACCACCCCCGCCGCCCGCGCCGCCGCCTCTGCCTTGTCGCGTAGGGTCGCCTCAAGCGTGCCCAGCGCGTCGGTCTGATCAGTGAAATCCTGCGGCCCGTCGGCCAGATACACCCTGAACCGCCCCTCTGCGGGCGAGGTCACGGTGCCGCTTTCCCGCATGGTCACCCGCCCCACCACCGCACCGATGGCATTGGCCACTGCGGCGTGTTCGGGCAGGATCATCTGCGTGCCCAGCCGTTCCCCCACCGCCGGATAATAAGCCGCGGCAGAGGCCCCCAGCCCGATCACCGGCACGTTCAACGCCGCCTCGATCCGGACAAGCCCCGCGTGCCCGCGCAACCCGCGCTGCAAAAGCTCGTGGCGGGCCAGCGTTTCGGGTTCTGTATCAAAGGCGGGCTCTTCTTCCGCCAGCGCCGCTTCCAGCATGGCCAGTGCGGTCTGTTCGGTCAGTTGATCCACAATGATCTGCGCCATAGCGGCGGGATCAGGGGCCAGCATCTTCCCCGCGCCTGTGCGTCGCCGTCCAAACAACCGCAGCGCCTTGCCTGCGGCCTCTGCGTCCCACGCCGCCACCCGTCCCAGCACATGGCTTGCGTCTGACGGCGTAACGCCGGCCAGCTGGACCAAGCCACGCTCTACCAGACGTTTCAGCGCGCCTGTCTCTATCCGTGCGCGCAGGATGTCGGCCATCGGGTGCAGCCCCTCACCGATACGGTCCAGGAGCGTTTGTTCACGCGCCGAGATGCCTTCGCGCGGTTGACCTGCCACGGCACGCACAAAGCGCCCGTCATATTCGCCGGGGGTGGTGCTGCGCAGCTGTGCATCAAGCGCGGCATGGACCACCAAAGGTGCCTCCGCCGCGATGAGGGCAATGGGCAAGACACGTTTTGGCCCCAGCGTCACGCCCCCCTGCAAGCCTTCGGTCAGGAAATGCACCTCGCTGTCGCCCCCCAGACCAGTGGTGCGCATGGCGACGGCCTCTACCATCGTGCGGTAGCTGCCGACACGGGCCCCTGCGGGGTCGATCACGGGCCGGCCGTCGCGCAAGAGGGCTACATCGGTGGTGGTGCCGCCAATATCGCTGACCAACGCACGCGCCGCACCGGTCATCCACCGCGCCCCCACGATCGAGGCCGCAGGCCCGCTGAGGATCGTTTCAATCGGCCGTTCCCGTGCCTGCGCGGCAGAGATCAGCGCCCCGTCCCCCCGCACCACCATCAGCGGGGCCGTGACGCCAATGTCGGTCAACACATCCTCGGCCCGCCCGATCAACCGGTCGATCATCCCGATCAGCCGCGCGTTCAGCACCGCCGTCAGCGCCCGTTTCGGCCCGTTGAGCTTGGCCGACAGCTGGTGAGAGGCCGACACGGGCCGCCCCGTCACCTGCGTCACCAAGGCGGCGACGCGTTGTTCATGCGCGGGGTTGCGCGTGGCGAACTGGCTGGCGACGGCAAAACCGCTGACCTGTTCACGCTGCTCGGTCAAAAAGGAGATCAGCGCGGCTTCGTCCAGCGGGGCACGCTCTGCGCCTGCGTGGTCATGACCACCGCCAAGGATCAGATAAGGGTCACCGTTCAGCGCCCCGGCCAGCCCGTGCGTCTCAAGATCCCGTTCCTTGAAGCCGACATAGATCAACGCGACGCGCCCGCCCTGCCCTTCGACCAGCGCATTGGTTGCCAGCGTGGTGGACAGCGACGCCATCGCCACCTGACCCGCTGACACATCGGCCGCCGCCAGCACGCGGCGCACAGCCTGCCCCACACCAATGGCCAGATCGGCGCGGGTGGTCAGCGCCTTGGCCGATGCGATCACCGTGGTTTCATCGCGGATCAGCACCGCATCCGTATAGGTGCCGCCCGTATCGACCCCAAGCAAAAGCGCCATTCAACTATCCTTGCACCGTTTTCCTAGGGTTTACCTGTTCCGGCGCAGCGGTCCAGCCCTGTCAGCCGCGGTTTTCGCGCAGACGAGCCACGGCCCATTGTGCCGCGTCGGCGACAGTCGTGTCTGGATCGTCCAGCAGGCCCTGCGCCACAGGGGTCAGACGCGCCAGACCGGAGTTGCCGATGGCATAAAGCACATTGCGAATGAAACGATTGCGCCCGATCCGCTTGATTGGCGAGCCGCTGAACCGCAGACGAAAGGCCGCATCATCCAGCGTCGCCAGCTCTGCCAGATCGGGCGCACCAACACCGCCGTGATAACGCAAATCGCTCGCCGTGACGGCGAACTTGTTCCACGGGCAGGCGGCAAGGCAATCGTCACAGCCATAGATGCGGTTCCCCATCTTGCTGCGCAGCTCAAGGTCGACCGGCCCGTTGTGCTCAATCGTCAGATAGGAAATGCAGCGACGCGCATCCAGCTGATAGGGCGCGGGGAAGGCATTGGTCGGGCAAGCCGTGAGGCACGACCGGCACGACCCGCAGTGATCCACCTCTGCCGTGTCGGTGGCGAAATCCAATGTGGTGAAAATCGCGCCCAGAAAGGCCCAGTTCCCCCAGTCGCGGCTTAGCAGATTGGTGTGCTTGCCCTGCCAGCCCAGCCCCGCCGCCTGCCCAAGCGCCTTTTCCGGCACGGGGGCCGTGTCGACAAAGACCTTCACCTCGCAGGGTTCCTGCGCCACCAGCCAACGCGCCACCCGCTTGAGCCGTTTCTTGACGATGTCGTGGTAGTCGCGCCCCTGCGCATAGACCGACACGCCCGCCTTGTCGGGGTGGTTCAGCACCTCGGTCGGGTCGTATTCGGGGGTGTAGCTTTCGGCCAGCATGATCACCGACCGCGCCTCGGGCCAAAGCGCTGCGGGGTTGCCACGCCATGCCATACGGTCGGCCATCCACGCCATCTGCCCGTGATAGCCTGCATCGACGAAAGCCTGCAGCCGTTCGGGCACATCAGGCACCGCGTCGGGGCGGCAGATCCGGCACGACACAAAGCCTTCGTCCAGCGCCTGCGCCACCAACCGGCCCCGCAGGGCGTCCGTATCGGCAGCCGGTGTCACAGACATCGGCCGCGGCGGGGATCAGAAATCAAGGTCATTGTAATGCTTCGGCGGCGGGAAGCCCGGCACCTGATCGGCCAGCAACGACCGGAACGCGGGACGGGACTTGATCTTGGCATACCAGTCCTTGACCACATCGGACCGGTTCCAGTCCACATCCGAGATATAATCGAGCGAGGATAGATGCGCCGCCGCCGCGAAATCGGCCAACGTCATCACGTCGCCTGCCAGCCAGCGCCGGTGGTCCAGCAGCCATGCCATATAATCAATGTGATACTTGATCGCCTTGGCCCCGTCCTTGACGTTGCGGCTGTCAGGGAAGCCCTGCTTCATCACCTTTTTGTTGACCCGTTCGTACAGCAGCTTCGAGGTGACCTCGTCGTGGAACTTGTCGTCGAACCAGCTGACCAGACGACGCACTTCAAGCCGCTGGACCGGATCAGAGGGCATCAGCGACGGTTCGGGGCGGGTCTCTTCGATATATTCGCAGATCGCGGCGCTTTCGGACATGATGATGCCATCAAGCTGCAATACGGGCACCTTGCCCGCCGGATTGCGGCGCATGAAATCTGGGTCTTGCTCCCAATACCGTTCTTCGACGCGTTCAACCTCGATCTTCTTTTCAGCGAGGCTCAGCCGGACTTTGCGGCAGAACGGCGAAAGCGGGACGTGAAACAGGCGAGCCATAAGGGGTTCCGGTACTAACAAACAGGGGTTTCATCCTCATGCCCGTCTTGGTTGGGTTTTTCAACTCTCGAAACAGGCTGCCCGTCCGTCCTTGCTGATTGTCGCCGCACCATCGCGGATCTGGGCACTGCGCTTGCGCACCGCGGCAGAGGGGCGCGCGGCCGAACGGGTTTTCGGCGACGGCAGGATCGCGGCCAGCCGCGCCGCTTGGGTTGCGGTCAGCTTGGCGGGAATCACCCCAAAGTAATGTTGCGCCGCGGCGTCGACACCAAAGATGCCTTCGTCGAACTCGGCCACGTTCAGATAGACCTCGATAATGCGCCGCTTGGTCCAGACGGTTTCGACCAGCGGCGTGATCCCGGCCTCGAGCGCTTTGCGCAACCATGTGCGGCCATGCCAGAGATAGACATTCTTGACCGTCTGCTGCGACAGGGTGGATGCCCCGCGGTTTGACCCTTCGGCGATGGCGCGTTTGATCGCGGCCAGATCAAAGCCCCAGTGTTCGCAGAAATTCGCATCTTCCGCCGCCACGACAGACCGCGCCATGACAGGGGCCACGTCTTCCAGCGCGACCCATTGCTGGTCCACGCCCCCCAGCCTGCGGCCTTCGCTGAACATATAGGGGGTCGTCGGCGGGTTGATCACCGCAAACAGCAACACCAGGGCGATCAACAGGCCAAGCACGGCGAGCACCAGCTTGAACGCGCCCCGAACCACGCGCTGCTTGAGCGACCGCAGCTGCGCCACAGGGGACGGAGTCTTGGACTTGGCTTTGCCCTTGGATTTGGAGGATGCGCGTTTTGCCATAGCCATCAGCTATATCGTGGCAATGGCTTATTGTGAACGGGCACTGCGGGCGGAAATCCCTTTTGCAAGATAGGCCCCGATCAGCGCCGAGGCCTTGGGCGACGGGTGGGTGTTATCGCTGGCAAAAAGGCTGGGATCCTGACGGTCGATCACTGTTTCGGAATCAAGGAATGTCACCCCCGACGTTTGTGCCGCAAACCGCGCGATACGGCGTTCCAGCAGCACCAGATCATCGCGACAGCCCTCGAATGACCCTTTGCCATTGCCGGCGTAGTACCCCATCCACATCACCTGCGCGCCCGTGCTGCGCAAACGCGTCAGGAAGGCGGGTATTTCCCCAGTAGCGGCATCCGCCGCGATCAGCGTGTCGACCACAGGCGTGCAGGCCCCGCATTTGCAGTCGTTGAACCCCAGATCATTGGCCCCGCCGTTCACCACGATCCAGTTCCACCGCCCGCCGGGGTACTGATCCTGAATGTCGAAACCGACAGCGGATAAAAGCGTGCTGTCATTGCTGAACTGCGCACCGGGGACGGCCTTGCTGACAACATTGCGCCCGAGGCTGGCTGCCATCGCATCGGGGATCGCCTGATCGCTTGATCCGTTCCACGCCATGACGGAATCGCCAATCACCAGAATATCGCCGCCACCCTTGGGCGCAGCATCGGTACAGGCCGCAAGCGCGAGCCCTACCAGCAAAAGCGCCATCAGCCGGACGCGAGAGGTAAGTGTTTTGATCATTCCGTAACTATAGGCCGGTTGCGGCCCCGGTAAAGCGTGGGCGACGCACAAAACAAATCGGGCGCGAGGTTTCCCCCGCGCCCGATCTATCCGTTTTGCTTACTCCGCCGGGATCGCGTGTTCTTCGACGCTGAGCGGGGCGGGCAGATGGACCAGCATCTCTTTGGGGCAGATCTGCAGGAAGTTATCCTTTTCAATGTCCCAGTGCTGCAGAATGTCTTCGGCCTTGCGGCTGTTGGTTTCCTGCAGGTGCCGTTCAATCAGGCCCTTCACCTGGTTTTCCCAATGCTCGACCGTGACAGGGCAGGTCACCAGCGTTTCGCGGTTCAGCATTTTGTCGGCCTTGCCATCGGGGTTGTAGAGATAGGCCATACCGCCCGTCATACCCGCGCCAAAGTTCGCGCCGATCTCGCCCAGGATCACGGCCACACCGCCGGTCATGTATTCGCACCCGTTGCTGCCGCAGCCTTCGATCACCACATGCGCGCCCGAGTTCCGAACGCCGAAACGTTCACCGGCACGGCCCGCTGCGAACAAAAAGCCCTTGGTCGCACCATAAAGCACCGTGTTGCCGATGATGGTGTTGTCAGAGGCAACGATGGTGCTGGCCATAGACGGACGCACGACGATGGTGCCGCCCGACAGACCCTTGCCGACATAGTCATTCGCATCGCCCGACACCTCAAGCTTGAGCCCCGGTGCCGCGAAGGCCCCCAGCGACTGCCCTGCCGAACCGGTCAGCTTGACCGTCAGGTGATCGGGCTGCAGCTGGTTGTTCATGCCGAAGTTGCGGATGATGTGGCTCGAGACGCGGGTGCCCACGGTACGGTGCGTGTTCTGCACCGCATAGCTGAGCTGCATCTTCTCGCCATCCTCAAGGAAGCGCGCAGCGTCGCGCACGATTTCAGAGTCCAGCGTGTCCAGCACAGCGTTGCGCGGCTTGTTACGGTCATAAACGATCTCTGCCGCGCCATCGACGGTGATCAGCAGCGGGTTGAGATCAAGATCGTCAAGGTGTGCAGAGCCACGGCTAACTTGCGCCAGCAGATCGGCACGGCCAATCACGTCATCCAGACTACGCGCCCCGATTGACGCCAGCAATTCACGGACTTCGGTGGCGTAGAAAGTGATCAGGTTCACGACCTTATCCGCGTTGCCGGTGAACTTGCCACGCAGCGCTTCGTCTTGGGTGCAGACGCCGACGGGACAGGTGTTCGACTGGCACTGACGCACCATGATACAACCCATCGCGATCAGCGCGGCAGTGCCGATGCCGTATTCCTCGGCTCCCATCATCGCGGCCATCACGATGTCACGCCCTGTGCGCAAACCGCCGTCGGTCCGCAGGGTGACGCGGTCGCGCAGGTTGTTCATCGCCAGAACCTGATGCGCTTCGGTCAGGCCCATCTCCCACGGCAGACCCGCATATTTGATTGAGGTCGCAGGCGATGCGCCCGTGCCGCCATTGTGGCCCGAGATCAGGATGATATCCGCCTTGGCCTTTGCCACACCGGCCGCAATCGTACCAACGCCAGAAGACGCCACCAGCTTTACGGTCACCTTACAGCGCGGGTTGATCTGCTTGAGGTCATAGATCAGCTGCGCAAGGTCTTCGATGGAATAGATATCGTGGTGCGGCGGGGGCGAGATCAGGGTCACGCCTTTGGTCGAATGGCGCAGACGGGCGATCAGGTCGGTGACCTTCATGCCCGGAAGCTGACCACCCTCGCCGGGCTTGGCCCCTTGGGCGACCTTGATTTCAAGCTCTTCACACTGGTTCAGGTATTCGGCAGTCACACCGAAACGGCCCGACGCCACCTGCTTGATCTTGGCCGACGGGTTGTCACCGTTGGCCTCGGGCACGAAGTGCGCCGGATCTTCGCCGCCTTCGCCAGAGTCTGACTTGGCCCCGATGCGGTTCATCGCGACGTTCAGGGTCTTATGTGCCTCGGGCGACAGCGCGCCAAGGGACATGCCGGGCGTCACGAAACGCTTGCGGATAGAGGTGATGGATTCGACCTCTTCGATGGGCACTGGGGCCCCCAGCGGCTTGATATCCAGCAGGTCGCGCAGATGGATCGGCGGGTTGCTTTGCATCTTGGCGCTATACTGCTTCCACATCTGGTAGGACGCTTTGTTGCAGGCCATTTGCAGCATGTGCATCGACGATGCTTCCCATGCGTGGGTCTCGCCGGATTTGCGCGCCTTGTAGAAGCCGCCGATGGGCATGACGACGCCATCACCCTGCCAACCACGGTCGTGGACCGCTTCGGCCTTGCGTTGGATACCGGTCACACCGATCCCGCTGATGCGGCTGGTCATGCCGGGGAAGTATTCCGCGCACATCGCACGGCTCAGCCCTACGGCTTCGAAGTTCAGGCCGCCACGGTAGGAGGACATGACGCTGATGCCCATCTTCGCCATGATTTTCAGCAGGCCCTGATCAATCGCCTCACGGTAGCGGGCCATTGCGGTGGTCAGAGTCATGTCCAGCAGACCACGTCCGATACGATCCGCCAGCGAATCCTCGGCAAGGTAGGCGTTCACCACGGTGGCACCACAGCCGATCAGCACGGCAAAGTAATGCGGGTCCACACATTCAGCCGAGCGCACATTGAGCGAGGTAAAGGTCCGCAGGCCCTTGCGGGTCAGCTGGCTGTGCACGGCAGAGGTCGCAAGGATCATCGGCATCGCCACGCGGGTCGCATCGCTGAACTGGTCGGTCAGCACAATGTGACCAGCACCGGAGCGCACGGCGTCTTCTGCCTCGTCCCGGATGCGGCGCAGGTTTTCGCTCAGGTTGTTGCCGCCCGGCTCGAACGTACAGTCGATGGTGACAGAGTTCGCGTTGAATTCGGTCATCAACTGATCGAACTGCGCGTTCGCGAGGAACGGGCTGTCGAGCACGAGGATCTCGGTCTGGGCGCTGGATTCATCCAGCACGTTCTTGAGGTTCCCGAACCGCGTTTTTAGGCTCATGACGCGGAATTCGCGCAGGCTGTCGATGGGTGGGTTTGTCACCTGACTAAAGTTCTGGCGGAAGAAGTGGCTGAGCGGGCGGTACTGGTTCGACAGAACCGCCGACGGGGTGTCATCGCCCATGGACGCCAAGGGCTCTTTCGCATCTTCGGCCATCGGTGCGAGGATCTGCTCGAGGTCTTCGATGGTATAGCCCGCTGCCACCTGACGGCGGCGCAGCTCATCGCCCGAGAACAGGGCCTGTTCCTCGACATCGCCAAGCGCTTTGTCCAGCTCGTTGATCTTGCCGACCCATTCACCAAAGGGACGCGACGCGGCAAGCTTGTCCTTGATTTCGGTGTCGCCGAACATCTTGCCTTCTTCGATGTCGACCGCCAGCAGCTGACCGGGGCCAAGCGCGCCTTTGCGCACGACATTCGCCTCGTCCTGCGGGACCATCCCCGCCTCGGAACCCGCGATCAGCATGCCGTCACCGGTGACGACGAAACGCATGGGGCGCAGGCCGTTCCGGTCAAGACCGGCGCAGACCCAGCGGCCATCGGTCATGGCCAGCGCTGCGGGACCATCCCAAGGCTCCATCACCGAGTTGCAATAGGAATACATGTCGCGCCATGCCTGTGGCAGTTCGACCGCCTGCTTTGACCAGCTTTCAGGCACCAGCATGGTTTTCGCCATCGGGGCCGAACGACCCGCGCGCACCAGGACTTCGAACACCGAATCCAGCGCGGCAGAGTCGGACGACCCCGCGGCGACGATCGGTTTGATATCTTCGGCCATGTCGCCAAAAGTGCCCGAGGCCATGCGAATCTCGTGGCTTTTCATCCAGTTGACGTTACCCTTGAGCGTGTTGATCTCGCCGTTGTGGGCCAGCATGCGGAAGGGCTGCGCCAGCCACCACTGTGGGAAGGTGTTGGTGGAATAGCGCTGGTGATAGATCGCGAAGGCGGATTCAAAGCGTTCGTCCATCAGGTCGGGGTAGAAGTTGGCAACATCCTGCGCCAGCATCATGCCCTTGTAGATGATCGACCGGCAGGACATCGACGCGATGTAAAGCGTCGGCACCTGAGCCGCCAGCGCGGCTTTCTCGATGCGGCGACGGATGACGTAAAGCTCGCGCTCGAATGTTTCCTCGTCCACGCCCTTGGCGTTCGAAATCAGGATCTGTTCGATCTCGGGACGGGTCGCGTTGGCCTTCTCCCCCAGAACAGAGGTATCGACGGGCACGTGACGCCAGCCGTAGATATAGTAGCCCATCCGCAGCACTTCGGTTTCAACGATGGTCCGGCAGGTTTCCTGCGCGGCAAAGTTGGTGCGCGGCAAAAAGACCTGACCGATGGCGATCAGTTCGCCTTCGCGGGGGCTGTGACCGGTGCGGCGCACCTGATCATAGAAAAAGTTAACGGGGATTTGCACGTGAATGCCTGCGCCGTCGCCGGTTTTTCCGTCCGCATCAACAGCCCCGCGGTGCCAGATCGCCTTGAGCGCCTTGATCCCGTTTTCGACAACCGCGCGGCTGCTGGAGCCGTCGATGTTCACAACAAGACCCACCCCGCAGGATGAATGCTCTTCTTCTTCGGAATACAGACCGTTTTCTGCCATGAAGGCGCGTTTTGCTTCTTCGCGTGCTACCCAGGCGTCATCATATTTGGTCATTTGGAATCTCCTAAATCGGGCGCGCCCGAGGCGCGAAATATCAGTTGAAAGGGGCGCTTATTCGGCCGCGATGGCCACGCTGGCCCCCATCTTTTCAAGGATCGCCTGCGCACAGTCGCGCCCGTCCTTGATGGCCCAGACCACCAGCGACGCACCGCGCACGATATCGCCCACGGCATAGACGCCATCCAGTTCGGTCGCGCCGGTGATATAGTCGGCCTTGACCGTGCCCCAGCGGTTGACCGGCAGCTCGGGCGTGTTCCACAGCGTGGGCAGGTCTTCGGGTTCAAACCCAAGCGCCATGATCACAAGATCCGCCTCTTCGACATAGTCCGAGCCTTCTATAAGCTCAGGTGCCTGACGACCTGACACGTCTGGCGCACCAAGGCGCATTTTCTGCACCATAACACCTGTGACCGGGTCCCCGACAAAGCCCTTCGGGGCGGACAACCATTCAAATACCACGCCTTCTTCCTCGGCGTTTTGCACTTCGCGTTGCGAGCCGGGCATGTTGGCGCGGTCACGACGGTACAGACATTTGACCGAGGTCGCCCCCTGACGGATCGAGGTCCGTACACAGTCCATCGCGGTATCACCGCCGCCGATCACGACAACGCGCTTCCCTTCGGCGTTGAAACGACCGGAGTCGAATTCTTCGACCGCGTCGCCAAAGCTTTTGCGGTTGCTCACGGTCAGGAAATCAATCGCGCGCTCAAGGCCCACACCGCCCACGCCGGGGGCCTGGATGTCGCGTGTTTTATAGACGCCCGTCGCGATGATCACGGCGTCATGCTTGGCACGGATATCGGCAAAGCTGATGTCGACGCCCACATCGCAGTTCAGTTCAAAGTTAACACCACCTTCGGCCAGCTGGTCGTTGCGGCGCATAACCACATCTTTTTCCAGCTTGAAACCGGGGATGCCGTAGGTCAACAAACCACCCGCGCGGTCATAGCGGTCATAGATGGTGACCTGCACACCCGCGCGGCGCAGCACGTCCGCCGCGGCCAGACCACCGGGGCCCGCGCCGATGATGCCAACGGATTCGGCGCGTTCGCTCTTGGGTTTGATCGGCTTGACCCAGCCATTTTCCCACGCGGTATCGGTGATGTATTTCTCGACCGAGCCGATGGTCACAGTGCCGTGGCCCGATTGTTCGATCACACAGTTGCCTTCGCACAGACGGTCCTGCGGGCAGATGCGGCCGCAGATTTCGGGGAAGGTGTTTGTGGCCTGGCTGACCTCATAGGCCTCTTGCAGACGCCCTTCGGCGGTCAGGCGCAGCCAGTCGGGGATGTTATTGTGCAGCGGGCAATGGGTCTGGCAATAGGGGACGCCACATTGGCTACAGCGGCTGGACTGCTCTTGCGCTTTCTCATCCGCGTATTCCGCATAAATCTCTTTAAAGTCTTCACGACGCAGATTCGGCATCCGTTTTTCGGGCATATCCCGGGAAACCGTTGTAAACTTGAGCATTGGCTGCTTTGCCATCTTGGATCTCTCCGCCTGAAACACGTTGCTGCCCCCTCATACACAGGGGTTAAAGGTTTATAAAGGCAGTATTGCTGACCTATATGCGGTTTATTTCATATCAGCCCCGATATTCTCGCAAATTTATCACATATTTATGTCCGATACGGACCCAACACCGGGCTTCCCTTCCAACCCTCCAAAGTTATACGCCTAGGGCATCACGAATGACCCAAAGGCCGCCCCCCGTATGACCCTGTTCCAACTGCTGCTTGTCGCAATCATTCAGGGGCTGACAGAGTTTCTGCCTGTCTCGTCCTCGGGCCATTTGATCCTGCTGCCGACGCTGACCGGCGGGCCGGATCAGGGGCTTGCGATTGATGTCGCGGTGCATGTCGGCACGCTTCTTGCGGTCGTGCTCTACTTCCGGTCGGAGGTCGCAGAAGCCACCATCGGACTTGGTCGCCTGCTGCGCGGCAAGATGGACACCCCCGGCGCAAGGCTGGCCGCCCTGCTGATCCTCGCAACACTTCCGGTGCTGGTCGTCGGCCTGACGTTCAAGCTGCTGGGGATTGACGAAATGCTCCGCTCTGTCGCGGTGATCGGCTGGACCATGCTGCTGTTCGGTATCGTGCTTTATTGGGCGGATCACACGGGGCGCAGCGATCGGGAGGCCGGCGACTGGGATGTCAAAGGTGCCGTCTGGATGGGGCTGGCGCAGGCGCTTGCGCTGATCCCCGGCACATCGCGGTCAGGCATCACCATTACCGCCGCCCGCAAACTGGGCTATGACCGCGCCAGCGCTGCCACGCTGTCCATGTTGATGTCGATTCCCACGATCCTCGCCTCTGGCGCGCTTTTGTCACTGGACGTGATCGGGCAAGCCGACGCGCAGCTCGCGCGCGACGCGTCGATCGCGGCGGGCTTCGCCTTTGTCGCTGCACTGGCGGCACTGGTCCTGATGATGCGCCTGCTGCGCAGCGTGAATTTCACCCCCTACGTCATCTATCGCATCCTGCTGGGGGCAGCGCTTTTGGTATACGCCTACAGCTAAAGCAAAAGGCCCCGCCGTCGCCGGCAGGGCCTTTCCAAATTCGACGTAGAAACCGTTAGGTCCGCAGGTTCTTCGCGGATTGCTTGATCTCGTCATACTGGCCCGAGGGGCGGAACCGCCACAGGTACTCGGGCAGGACAGAGCCCATGGACACGGGGCTGATCCCCAAAGCATCGAAGCCCTGCGCGCCCTCGCCCACGACATTATCATGCGCCAGGTTCTTGACCTGATCACGGGTCAGCGTGTTGTTCTTGACCAGGCCGAGCGTCACCGATTGCAACACATCAAGGCCAAAGGCGATCACCTTCGCCACGAACATCGGCAAGGCGACAACCATGCGGCGACGGTTCACCACATCAAGCATACGTTGCATCAGGCCGCGAAAGCTTTCGACCTCGGGGCCACCCAATTCGTAAATACCGGCAGGGGCCTTGCCTGTTACCGCAAGCTCCGCCGCGTGGGCCACGTCATCTACATAGACTGGCTGGAACAGCGTATCCGCCCCCACAGCAGGGATCGCAGGGCTGATCCGCGTCATACCGGCGAAACGGTTAAAGAAGTCATCCTCGGGGCCGAACACGATCGACGGGCGCAGGATAACAGCCTGCGGCATATGCTTGAGCACACCTGCCTCCCCCATCGCCTTGGTCTGGGCATATTCACTATCCGCCTCGGCATCCGCCCCGATGGCAGAGATTTGCACCAAACGCGCGACCCCTTCGGCGGCGGCCAAGCGCGCAATGCGTTCTGCCCCGTCGGCCTGAATAGCGTCAAAGGTGTTCTTGCCAGCCTCGGCCAGAATACCAACGCAGTTCACCACTGCATCAGCGCCCTGCAGCGCATCGTGCACCGACGCGTCATCACGGATGTTACAAAAGATCGGTTCGACCTGGCCCACAGTGCCGTAGGTGCGCACAAACAGCGCCTCGTTCGGGCGACGCACCGCGACGCGCACACGCCATCCCGCCAACGCCATGCGACGAACGATATACCGCCCCACAAACCCGGAGCCGCCGTAAACCGTGACCAGCTTTGCCATGATGATACCCCTGACCAGAAAATCTAGGGCTACAGATACATCCAGCCCCCCTCGGGAACAAGCAGCAATTCCGGCAGAGATCGCCTTGAAAGCCCGACCCACCGCATCAAACCGCGGTTTTCCAGAATTATTTTATCGCCGTATCATTTTGTTGCGAGAATCCAATTGACACCCCCGCCCCACAACAATAAACGCTCCCTCACAACCCCCCTGTGCCCAGGTGGCGGAATGGTAGACGCGCTAGCTTCAGGTGCTAGTACTGGCAACGGTGTGGAGGTTCGAGTCCTCTCCTGGGCACCACTTATCCCCCGGCAGTTTGATGAATGCGTTGCAAAGCAAGAGCTTGTCAGCGCAATGGTCTGAAACCATCCTCCTGCCCCCAACCTTCAAAGTTCGCCGCTTCAATCTGCGTTGAAATGACGGGGCATTTATAGCCAAAATTCCTGCGCTGTATTGGGGGTGCATTGTTTGGCCGTCATTCTGCGGTGACTGGCATTACACCTTCACATTTCTGGAACGAACTCGAAAAGCGCGTGTTGAACAAAGAGGATCACCTCTAGGTAGAAGGACACAGCTATGCAAAGTCACACCGCCACCGTCGATGGAATCAACATGCGTTGGGAGGAAACGGGATCAGGCGACCCTGTCATCCTTATTCACGGAATCCCAACGTGCCCCGCCCTCTGGCGCGATGTCGCTCCGCTGGTTCAGGGGCATCGGGTCCTGGCGTGGGAGATGCCAGGCTATGGCGCGTCTATCCCTGAAGGGAAAGACCGCGACATTTCCATCTCGGCACAGGCAGATTATCTTGTGGCTTGGATGCGCAGCATGGGTATTGAGCGCGCAGTACTCGCCGCGCATGATCTGGGGGGCGGCGTCGCGCAGATCGCGGCTGTGCGCTATCCCGAAAAGGTCAGCGGTCTGATGCTGACCAATGCCATCAGCTACGACTCCTGGCCTGTGCCGATCGTCGATGTGATTGCGAGAACCGGTGCAATTGCAAAGCATGCGCCCGATGGTTCACTCCACCAACTTCTGAAGCTGATATACTCCAAGGGTCACGAGACAGACGCAGCCGCCGAAGCGGCATTTGAAACGCACGCGCCGCACTATGACCGCCACGGCGAGGCTGCGGCGTTTGTGCGACAGGCGCAGTCACTGGATGTTAACGATACAAAATCGATTGCCGATCAATTGCCAGCGCTGAATATACCCGCGCGGATTGTCTGGGGCGCGGCGGATGAATTCCAAAAGTTCGAGTATGCAGAGCGTCTTGCTAAAGACCTTGGCGCGCCGCTTCGGTCGATTGAAGGTGGGCTGCATTTCACGCCCGAGGATCACCCTGCGATTATCGCCGAAGAAATCAACGCATTGCTCCGCTCGGTGAACGGGGGCTGACGCACGTGCGGGCGGCGTTAACGCGCGGCGAAAGCATCCAGCAAGCGTAACCGCGTTCAGCCCGGAAGCCGGGCTGAACCGTCAACTTTGTCAGCTGCGCGCCTTGGCGCAAAGCGGCGCGCTATTTGAAGACTGGCTGGCGCTTTTGCATCTTGGCGGCGACGACCTCCGCAAATTCCGGAGATTTCAACTGCTCGGCAAACAGTACTGATTCACGGTCCATCTGGGCGGTCATCTGGTCTTTGCCATGACGGAGCAGCGACTTGGTTTTGATAACCGAAGTCGGTGCCGCCTGCGCCAAACCAGACGCAAGCGACGCGACTTCGGTGGCGAGATCAGACGAGGGAGCGACACGCGACACCAACCCAAAGCGCAGCGCCTCCGCTGCATCAAGGACGCGATTTGCCAGCAGCATATCGTTCGCCACGGCCATGCCGACGGTGGCGGGCAGCAAAAGCGAGGAGGCGGCCTCGGGTACCAGTCCCAGTTGGACGAATGGCGTGCTGAATGTGGCCGTGTCGGCGGCGACAATCAGATCGCAATGCAGCAGCATCGTCACCCCAACACCAATCGCCGGTCCGTTTACGGCGGCAATCAGGGGTTTGGGGCAGGTGGAGATTGCGGTCAGAAACCGGATAACCGGCGGCACGCCGTCGCTGCGGGTTCCCTTGGCAAAATCCTGCAAGTCGTTCCCGGACGTAAAGTAGTCTTCCGCACCTGTGATCACGAAGGCACGCACCGCGTCGGACTTGGCATAGTCTTCCAGCGCATCGGCCATGGCGGCGTACATATCCTGTGTGATGGCATTGCGCTTTTCGGGTCGCGCGATGGTCATCGTCGTGACGCGTTGGTCGGTGTGTAGCTTGATGTTTTCGGTCATGTTTGATCCTGTTAATTTGAATGGCGGTGGAAATCGGTTGCGGTTCAAGGCGCGGCCATGAGCCAATCGCTGAATTCGGCCCACAAAGCTTCGCGGCCTTTGCGCAATGCGCCCTCGTGACCGATCCGCGTTACACCGACCTGCGATGGTGTGCGGAGGATCACCTCGTGCGGGACGGCTGGATAACAGTTTAAAAGGTCGGATGCGGTTGACGGCGTCGCAATCGGGTCATCGGAAAAGATCCACGACCGGATAGGGGCTGTGACCTCGTCGTAGTGATGCGGTGCCAGTTTCGTTGCGAGGTCCGGTTGAAAATAGCTGCGGCGCTGGCTCCACCGGCGCCATGTCTTGAACAGTTTCGGGGGCAGCGCTTCGCCCCGCCAGCCGCCCGCCGGTTTGATATAGCCGTAGCGCAGCAGCAAATAGGGGCCCAACACCCACCAGAAATAAAGCTCCGACGGGATATTGCGCAGGTGGTGGCCGCCGAAAAAACCGGTCCCGACAGAGACAAATGCATGTCGGGTGATCTTGGACTGGTTCGGCATGAGGCCGACAAAATGCCCGCCGACACTGTGGCACAGATGGGTAAGCGGCAGGCCCGGTGCCGCGTCTTCCAGCGCATCCAGGGCAGCAGGCGCATCAAGCCGTCCCCAGTCGGGGTAGTCGATCCCGGATCCGGCCAAATCCTTGCCCTTTGATCCCCCAATCCCCCGATAGTCATAGGTCAGGACAACGGCACCTTGGCGGGCCAGATAGGTCGCGAGGCCGCTATAAAACTGACGCGGGAACCCCGTCCCGGCCGAGATCAATACCGCGATTTTCGGGGAAGATGAGGTATGAATGTCGGCCTCCAGCTCCCATCCATCGCTGGCGGCAAAGCGGATCGTTTTCGGGGGAATGCCTTCAGTCATCGGCCAGCTCTTTCTTGGGCGGTAAAGGGCCGTTCACGATGCCATCCGCGTTGTCCGCCAGATGCGTCAGAAAACGTTCAATAATGATCTGTTCTTCAGCAGGAAAAGGCGCAAGCAGCGCCGCATTGAACTGGCTGATTTCGCCCGCACCCCGTTCAAGCACCGCGCGGCCCGGCTGTTCAAGGTAGATATGTATGACGCGGCCATCCACCGGCGACGGCGACCGCCGCACCAGACCCTTGGCGCACATGCGATCCACAAGACCGGTCAAGCTGGACTTGCCCATTGCTAGGGTCGAAGAGAGATCACTGATGGGCTGCCCGTCCTTTCGCGAGAGGATCAACAGCACCGCTAGCTGTGATGTTGTAAGCCCTATCTTATTGCGCGTCCGACGGTCGGCAGCGCGAAAGAGCGCTGAATGTGCGATCTGGAGTTTGTGGAAAACCTTGAATGTATTGGCCATAAATCAATTCGCATGTGAACTAGTTTGTTCGTATATGAATTAAATGCACCCAACAACACATACCTCTTCAATGACAAAAGTGACGTCACGACACGGCCGCGTCCTGCGGCACCTCGTCGGCAAACAGGGCTTTGTGCTGCCTACTCGGCCTCCTTCTGTGCCTGAATGATCTGATCTGCGAGCTTGGCGAGATCATGTGAGGTAAAGTCAGGTTCGGGCACGCCGGGCACGTGCAGGATGCTGTTGTGTGGCCGCGCGATAAAGGCACCGCGGCACCCCACGGACTGCGCGCCGATGGTGTCCCAGATATGACATGCGACCATGCACAGGCTTGAGACGTCGACGCCCAGACGATCGGCAACCATCTGATATGTCGACGGATGAGGTTTGAAGTGACCAACCTCGGCCACGCTAAAATGGTCGTCAAAAAGCGCAGCGATGCCGGCTTTTTCAAGTGGTGTCGGCGCGGGGGATGGGGCGGAGTTCGTCAGGGTCACAAGCGTGAACCCCGCGTCGCGCAATTTGGTCAATGCCGGGACCACATCGGCGTGGGCGGGCATCGATCCAATCAGTGACTTGAGCTCGGATACGTCGCTGTCCTGTATGGCGATCTTTTTATTCTCGCCAACCATCCGCAGAACACCGCCGGCCAGATCTCCGAAGGGGGCATAGAGCCCGGACAAGGTCACCGTTTGCGAATACAAGATCAGCTCTGGGAACCATTCGCGCAGAACCGCGGCATTGCCGAACACGCGGTCAAAGAACGGCTCTAGTGTCGAGATATCCAGCAGGGTTTCGTTTACGTCGAAAACAATGGTCGAAAAATCTGTGCGGTCTGACATCGGGGGGGCTTTCTTAGCGTGTTACTGGTCGGCCGGAACCCATGCAGGCAATGGGGACCCACCAGTATAGTGGTTTTCAGCAGCGGTCTCACGAAACAGAACGTAAAGGTCGACAGGGTCAACGCCAAGCTCGGCAAGAAGAATCTCGGCGATGGCGTCCACCAGCGCTTTCTTGCGCTCTGCCTCGCGCCCGGGACGAAGATCAACTGTGACCAGCGGCAGCCCGTCCCCGATCTCACCGAACGCCTCGCGGACCGCAACATAATCGTATTTGATCTCCTTGGGCGCGAGGGTGTCGATCACGGCCTGTTTAACCCCTTCACGGATGCGGCGTTTGATAGATTTGTCTGTGTCTTCTGGTACTTCAACGCGAATGACAGGCATTTCGATCCTTCCCTATTTGCAAGCTTGCCAGCAGGATTGTCCTAAGTATCCGAACACTATGGCAGGCAAGTTTCACAACTGCATCCACGCCATTGCTTCGTAAAACCAGGCACGGGATCAGCCATCAGTCCCAATCTCGGCCAAGCGCGGACATCGGGTGCTATCGCCCGCTAGCCAGTTCAAAAATATAACAGTTGAACCGCTAAAGTAACAATTTGATATTCGCCGGACCACACAAGGGCTATCAGCACAGCTGAACCGTTCAACGATCGTTATGCTGATCATCATGGCATCTGCAAACTAACTGCACATTTCGGTGGTATACGTCGCATATGAACCCAATCCGGACGTCATTGTTTGCCAAGATATTCACAGCCGTTGCAGCGATTTCCATTCTTGTCGTACTGGTGATGGCGCTCATGGTCGCGGTCTGGATGCGCGACGGTTTTGCACGATACCTGCTAAGGGGCGAACTAGCACGGTTCGACGAACTGGCCTCCTCTCTGGCTGAGCGTGAGCAAAGCAAGTGGGCCGAGTTCCGTGATGAGCCGCAGATGTGGGGCGCTTTTGTCCATGCGCATGCGCCGCGCCCCAAGGCGAATTTCGGCCCTCGCCCCAGCCGGTCCCCAAGATTTTCACCTGAAGCGCCACTCGGTCCGAGGCCAACCAACCCACCGCCATTTGCGACAGGCGACGACAGTATGAGGCTGGAAAAACGCATCGTGTTGCTGGACCGCGATGGCATGCAGGTCGCCGGCAATATCGAACGCTCGGCGTTATTCGAGCGTCGTCCCATTTGTGCGAACAACAGCTGCGCGGGTGCGAACCTTCTTGGCTATATCGGATTAAACGCCCCGATAGAGCAGCGCGATGCGAGCGACACATTTTTCCTGCGCGAGCAGTATGCGTCTCTTGCTCTTGCTGCGCTGATCGCCATCGCCCTCTCGGCTGCGGCTGCGTTTATTATCGCGCGCCAGTTGCTTGAGCCGATAAGACGGCTGGAATCCGGGGCAAAAACAATGGCCGCGGGCAATTACACGGCACGGATCAAACAGGACAGAAGTGACGAATTGGGGGAGTTGATCGGCCACTACAACACTCTGGCGGCGACACTTGAACAAACCGCCAAGGCCGAACGCGAGTGGATTTCCAACACCAGCCACGAACTGCAAACGCCGCTTGCGGTGCTACGCGCCCAGATTGAGGCGCTACAGGACGGCATACGCCAGCCCGACGACAAAACACTGACCGAAATGCATGCAGCGCTCATGCGACTATCGCGTCTCGTTCAGGACCTCAAAACACTGTCGTATGGCCGCGAAGCAGAACTGACGTGCTCACTTGAGAAAGAAGACCTTCCGAGCCTTGTGAAACAGGCGGCTGAAACGGTCCGATCAAAATTAAGCGCCAAGGGGATCGAGTTGGATCTCAATCTGCCGGCGCAGATGTGGGTTCCGTGTGACCAAGGGCAGATTGGTCAGGTCATGGATAACCTGCTTGAGAACGCCTTTAGATATACCGATGGACCCGGCCAGATACGCGTTAATCTGCAAGACGCCGAGGGTTTCGCGCAGCTGACTGTAGAGGACACCCCGCCAGCCGCACCCGAAGACGATGAGGAAAAGCTGTTTGACCGCTTTTACCGCGTGGAGGCATCGCGCTCTCGGGCACATGGAGGGTCAGGACTGGGGCTTTCCGTCTGTAAGGCGATCGTAGAGGCGCATGGCGGCACCATCTCTGCTGGCCGATCCGAGTTGGGCGGGGTACAAATTGTCATACGGTTACCGAAGGAAGCAGTGTGACCATAGCGAGCATCCTGATCGTAGAAGACGAAATAGCACTGGCAGAAGTCGTGCGGGATTACCTGCTTGCTGACGGTATGAGCGTCGAAATGTTGGGTACGGGCGCGGGTGCCGTCGCGCTTGCCCTGACAAATCAGCATGATCTGGTCATTCTGGATCTGATGCTGCCCGAGGTGGATGGCCTGACGATTTGTCGGGAATTGCGCAAATCATCCGACGTGCCGATCATCATGACCACCGCGAAGGTAGAAGAAATCGACCGCCTTCTAGGCCTAGAGCTTGGGGCCGATGACTACCTGTGCAAACCCTTTTCCCCGCGTGAACTGGTCGCGCGGGTCAGGGCGGTTTTGCGACGACGGCCTGTCGGTCAGCCCGCACAAAGCCCAGTCACCAACGATCGCCTGATTATCAATGGCGACCGGTGGCAGGCAACCTTGGATGGCAGCCAGCTTGACCTCACGCGCCGGGAATTCTCGGTGTTGCAGGCGCTCGTTTCCCGACCAGGTCGCGTTTTTTCGCGTGATCAACTGCTTGCACTGGCCTTTCCCGACGACACAGACGTTTTTGACCGGACCGTCGATAGTCACATTCGAAACATCCGGCGCAAGATCGCGTCGGTCAGTACATGGGACCCGATCCGCTCTGTCTATGGGGTGGGATACGCCTACGACGGATAAAGGCGTCGCGCACTCTCCCCTTCACGAATTGCGCCAGAAAAGCGACAAAGTCGATTTTTTTACGATCTGCATTTTCACTGCATAATTGCTGCAAACTCACTGCTCAAAGAACATGGAAAAGGAACCTGTGAATGGCGACTTAACGCCACAATAGGAGAACCTACGATGTTCATGGATAAATTTAGAGCACGACGCGATCAGGCCGCGGCCCAACGGAAGATCCCAATGTACCGGCCAACCGTACCCCGCATCAAAGGCAACCAAAGTGTTATCCTCGTGATCACCTTTGCCGCTGTGGTTCTGGGTGCGCTTAACGTCACGGCTGTGCGTGCTGAAACTGTTTCGACAGCGGGTCCAGGCACCGAGTATGCGCAATCTACCCAGTCCGGTAAGGGAGAACGCGGTGGCCGCCCGCCGCGCGAAGCGGTCGAGGCCTGCGCGAACGCAAAGCCAAAGGAAGCCTGCGAGTTCCCAAGTCGTGACGGCGACGCCGTTCAGGGCGCCTGTATGTCCCCCAAGGCGGATGTGCCGCTTGCCTGCGCCCCAACCAAAATGCCGAAGAAGGGCTAGACTGCCCTCATGAAACACCTCTCTACACGGCATCCCGCATCGGGTTGCCGTGTTTGCTGCAAACTTCATGATCAAGGACATGTGGAATGAAACATCTATCGCAGCTTTGGCCGGGCATGCTTGTGCTGGCCTCTGTCGGCTTCGGTCAAACGGCTTTGGCTCATCCCGACATCGAAGAGTTTTCCGATACGGCCTTTGCCGAGCAACCCGTGACCGTGGATTGCACGCTTGAAGACGGCACAGCATCGCGCTGCTACGAAATCAAGGTCAATTACATGCCGAAAGACTTGGACATCGGACCGTTCTGTCCTGCGACGCTGAACGACGCAGGCGGAATCTGGGATTGGACCGGCGAGAACGCCAAGCTTTACCGCATTGATGGGTCGTTTCTTGAGATGCTGGATGAGCTCGGCTATCGCTTCTTCGACGATGACGGAACCGTGCATACGGTCGACAACGCAACCGAACGGCCAACGGTCGACCATGCCTGCATCAACGTGTCTGCGGACGAAAGCGTCGAAATCACCATGCTGCTCCCCGTAACCCCCGTCATGGCCGAGACCCCCAGCCAGCTTGGCACCGTGACGAAAGTGGGCGTGGCGCTTGATGGTGTGCCGATATTCTCGGACGCGCCCAGTATTCAACAAACGGGGCATATGCCAGCGCTTGATACCTGTGGAGGGCATATCGACCCCGGCGGTTGGTATCATTGGCACGCCACGTCGACGGACATTGAAACTGTCTTTGAAAAGGAAGGCGTCGCCGCAGATTGTACACTAGATCAAAATAGCAGCGCGTTGTTCGGCTATGCTTTCGATGGTCACGCAATGTATGGCAGCACCGAGTCAGATGGCGCGGAAGTCACGGGTCTGGATGCTTGCAACGGTCACGTCGGGTCTACGCCGTCAGGCGAGGTATACCATTATCACGCGACGGATGAATTCCCGAACCTGCCGGCATGTCTGGTTGGTGTGCAAGCCGCCGAGAATTTTTCAACAACAGCAACCGCGGGCGTTGGCGCAACGCGGGCTGGTGAAGGCGGGCGCAATGAACCACCACGCCCCGGCGATGGCACGTCAGGGCAGCTGCCTCCGGGTGTTGAGGAAGCTGCTGAAACGCTGGGGGTAACAGTCGAAGACCTGATGCGCGCGTTGGGTGATCCACAAGCGGGACAACCGGATATGTCTGCCGCGGCCAAATCGCTTGGCATCGACGAGGCTGACTTGCGGTCCGCCCTTCCCCCACCGCCCAACCGGTAAACACCATCCAGCCGAATACAGTTCACCGAGCAAGATCGCTTGCTCGGTGCCGTTAAGGGAATTGAGATGACACGCACGATACCAAGCAGTGATGTCATGGGCCGCCGTTCGCTTCTTTTGGGGCTTGGGGCCACCGCTCTTTCAGCCTGCACACGCCGCGTTCAGATGCCCTTGGAAACGCGTAATGAAACAGACCATGACCCGCTGTCTCGGTTTCGTCTCTTTGCGGATGATGGGTCGGATGAATGGCGCAAGCACCTGCATCCCCCGCGCTCCCTACCGGAAACATACGCCGGGCCGAACGTATTGGCCCTATCTGGCGGTGGTGAGGATGGTGCTTTTGGTGCAGGCGCGCTTGTCGGCTGGTCCGCGCGCGGCGACAGACCCGATTTCGACTTGGTTACCGGCATTTCGACCGGTGCCCTGATCGCGCCGTTTGCATTTATGGGACAAGACTATGACGAGGTCCTGACCCGTGTTTTCACCCAAAGTGCTGCAAGTGACATCATGCGGATGCGGCCCTTTCAGGCAGTCTTTAGTGACGCGCTATATGACACCGCGCCCCTTGCGGCCTTGATCACCAAGCACACGCCACCCTCGTTCCTTCGCGCCATTGCACAAAAGCATAAAGCGGGCAAAAGCCTGCTGATTGTCACCTCGGAACTGGAGAGTGCGCGGGCGTCGGTCTGGGATATGGGTGCCATCGCGGCCGCGGGGCAATACGATCTGTTTCGCAGCATCTTGCGCGCTTCAGCCGCGCTGCCGGGGCTCTTTCCGCCGGTAAATCTGCGATACAGTATGGGGGATAAAACCTATGGGGAAACGCATGTCGACGGTGGCGTTCACATGCAGTTTCTGGCGGTCCCTAACTTCGCGTTCACCACAGCTGACCACAAGCTGCAAGGCGGGCATATCTACGTTCTTATCAACAACACACTGAACCCAGCCCCTGAAACCGTAGCACGATCCGCGCTAAGCATTTCTCAACAGGCGCTCACGACCACCGGCCGGGCCAACGCGTTGCTACAGGTCAACGCGACACAGCTCTACGCGCGCGAAATGGGGCTTCGCTTTTCGGTGACATCAATCGATCCGAGTTCGGGCATCGTCTATGATCCGTCAGACCGTTTTTCATCAACCTATATGAACGCCCTTTATCGGCACGGGTCAAAGCGGGCGCAGGATGGCACACTTTGGAGGAATGCATAGCGCGATTGGCTGATACGACAGTCGCGCAGGCAGGATCAACGCCTTCAAGCAAGCCTCCCCGCGCGGGCCATCTGTGTTCACATTTACGTAAAAAGCCTGATCGCAGCGGTGCACCCTGCACCTTTGTGCTATCCTTGCGTTCATCAACGATACGGAGCAAGCACCATGACTGATGATAAACTCACGCGCCGCTCGATGCTTGTGACATCTGGCGCGGTCCTTGCTTTGGGTACCGCTGGCTTGATCAGCCCGCTGCGTGCAGCCCCTGTCGCGCCGACCCCTTCGATGCGGGGCGGGGCGAATAATTATCTACCCGACGCACCGGTTGTGGAACGCATCGGCGGCGGTGGGTTCTGGATGTCGGGCACAGTCAGACGCGCCGGTGATGGCATGCCTCTGGCAGGGCGACGCATCCAAATTTGGGCCCATACGACCGAAGGCAACGAACGCGACCCCCGAAGCCACGGCGCGACCCTAACCGATGATCAGGGCCGCTTCCGGCTGGAAATGCCGCAGATCGTTCCCGCGTTTGGTCAACCGCACGGGCACCTTGCCTATGACGACGACGTAGAGTTCAAGACCGTGTTCCTGCGCCCGGTTATGCGCAGCGCGGACGAAACATCACTGTCAGCTGACTTCGTGCTTGAAGCCGTCTAAACCGGATGCGCGTGGCACGGGGTTATCTGATCTGGGGCGGTCTGACCGCTGTGGTTCTGCTGCCGCTTTTGGTGGCTGCGCAAAGCCCGCTGCTGCAATGGCGCCAACCGATCTACATCATAGCGGGTTTCGCCGGGATCGCGACCATGGCGACGCTGCTGTGCCAACCCCTGCTTGTGGGAGGATACCTTCCGGGATTGACCACAAGGACTGGTCGGCGCGCCCACCATGTGATGGGTGCCGTGCTTGTCGCGATGGTGGTAATCCATGTTGCAGGGCTTTGGGTAACCAGCCCACCTGATATGATCGATGCGCTGACCTTTACCGCGCCGACCGCGTTTTCCGCCTTTGGCGTCATCTCTATGTGGATGCTTTTTGGAGCTGTGGCTTTGTCCTTGGTAAGACGGCACCTAGGGGTCAGCGCATGGCGCGTGGGCCACGCGACCTGCGTCAGTTTGGCCGTCATCACCGCCGTTGCCCATGCCCTGTTGATAGAGGGCACGATGGGCAGCTGGTCCAAGGCAGCACTGTGTTTCAGCGTAATCTTGGCAACCGCAAAGGTTTTGACCGACCTCAAGGTCTGGCGAAGTTTCCGCAGCTCGAAAAACTGAACGCCCCACCCTCCCTGCGAAGTCACAATTCGTGACCAGCGGAAACACAGGCCTGTGCTATCCTACCGTTGTACAGCGGGAGAATCGCAGATGGACCACCACAACACGCAACGTCGTCTGACTGCGGCGGACTTCGATCAAGAACTGCTAGACCTCTATGACTACTACGCACACGGAAAGATCTCCAAACGCGAGTTTCTCGACCGCGCGGGGAAATGGGCCGTGGGTGGGCTGACGGCCGCTGCAGTCCTTAGCACCCTTACGCCAAACTATGCACTTGCCCAGCAGGTCACCGAGGACGATCCAGATATTCAGTCCGAGGACATCACCTATGCCAGCCCAAACGGCACCGGAGAGATTACCGCCTATCTGGCGCGCCCCGCGCAGACCGACCCCGACCGTCCGCCCGCAGCAGTGCTGGTGGTGCACGAGAACCGCGGCTTGAACCCCTATATTCGCGATGTCGTCCGACGTCTGGCCAAAGCAGGGTTCGTGGCAATGGGGCCCGATGGGCTGTCATCGCTCGGCGGTTATCCCGGTAATGATGACGAAGGACGCGAGATGCAGCGCAGCCTTGATAGCGAGGCGTTGCTGAATGATTTCTTTGCAGGTTTCGAATATCTGCAAAAGCTGGATGGTACCAATGGCAAGGTCGGCGCGACCGGCTTCTGCTATGGTGGTGGGGTCGTCAATAAGCTTGCCGTGGCCTATCCCGAAATGGCGGCAGGTGTCCCGTTTTACGGGGCCGCACCGGACGACGCTCAGGTCGCGCTGATAGAAGCACCGTTGATGATCCAACTTGCCGACCTAGACCAGCGGATCAACGCCATGTGGCCTGACTTTCAAAAAGCTTTGGAAGAGAATGACAAACGGTACGAGGCGCATATCTATCCCGGCGTGAACCACGGCTTTCACAACGATACAACGCCACGCTATGACGCCGATGCAGCCACCCTCGCAGAGCAGCGCATGGTCGCTTGGTTTCGCACGTATCTTGCCGGTTAGCGGCGCCAACGCATAGCGTCGCGGCGACGTCAGGAAGCATCATTGTGTGAAAGTGTGGGATCAGGATTACTGACCTGCCACAGCCAGCGCCCCAAAAGAACAACGACAAGAAGGGCCACGATAAACCCGCTGACGTTGCCAAGCATCGTGGCAAGCGAGGTGATCTGATCAGAAAAGCTGTATCCGAGGCTGACATAAATACCGACCCAGAAGATTTCCCCCATCGCCCCCCAGACCGCGAATTTAAGCCAGTTGTAGCGCGTAATCCCACACACCAGATTCACGTAAGGACCAAGCGGCGCAACCAGCCAGCAGGACAGGAAGACGCTAATCGGTCCTTTTCGATCCAGATAGGATTTGGCGCGATCACGCAGTTTGGAACGCTTGGGATTGGCATCAAGCCAGCCTGAAATACGATTCCCAAATGTCCGCGCCAGAATGTAGCCAGAATTGTCGCCGATCACAGCACCTAGATAGGCCGCGGCCGCCGTGGTGATAATATCAAGATCGCCGGTCGCGGCAAAGCTGCCGCCCGCCAGCATCATCAGTGAAGACGGGATAGGTACACAAAGGCAGGACAAAAACGTGACAACAAATAGGATCGAAACCCCGTAGTCGGTCATTAGGTCAAGAATGGTCTCAGTCATCGCGACGGTCCCGGTACGCAGCCGTGGCCTCTGAGACGCGGCGTTGCAGCGTCTCAAGCGTCACACCATTGGCGACAGCGATTTCCTCCAGCCTGCGACGACGTGGCGGGTCACCTGGATCAAAGAACAGCGCCGGTCCAAGCACATTGGGGGGAATGCCATAAGACTGCGCAACGTATCGCGGGGTCATCCAAGGGGCGAGCAACTGATCTTGGTGCCGGGGGTCGCTCCAATAGATCGCCGCAGCGATAGCATTGAACGCAAAATATCCTGCGACGCAGAATGTCACGAGAAAAGCGACAAGAGCCACACGGTGAAGAGCCCAGAGCGATTGTAGACGGGTAAGCATTTTATATTAGTCTTCTTTGATGACGTTTGGCGAACGCTATAGCGGTTTGAAGCCGATGAAAAACCAGATGGCGCTATCCAAGAATTCTGGACGAAGCGTGCAATAATCCAAAATGAAAAACCATTTTATTCCGACAAATGGCGCGGCCCGCATCAACGGTGGTTGATGCGGGCCATTCATTCAGACAAACTTTACCGCAGCACCGAGGGCGGCAATCATGCTAAATCTTCGCACACCGGATTGTTTTGCACGCGCCCACCTAATGCAAAGAACAAGATCGTTGCGAAGCTGGCGGGGATGAACAACCCAAGGGCCATCGGCAAAGCCGTATCCGTACCGCCCAAGGCGACGCACGTGGAAACGGTGAATGCGATGGCGAACTGAACCGCTCCGAGCAGGGCTGACCCCATGCCGGCCCCCTTGCCTGATAGCTCCATCGTGATGGACATCGCATTTGCCGAAAGCAGTCCGACCATGCCGATGGATATCCAAAGGGGAAGGACAAAGACCCAAAGTGACTGGGTGCTAGAGACGGACGCGAGAACGACAGTGGAGGCGACAAACACGGGCAGCCCCGCAGTTGATATTTGCGTCGTGTTATAGCGGTTGAGCAATACGCCGTTAACCTTGCCAAAGATAATCAAGGCAGCCGCAATGACAGCGAACATGATGCCGAATTCAAGCGCGCTTAGTCCGAAAATCCCTTGGAACACCCCTGATGACCCGGTGATGAACGCAAACATGCCGCCCTGAACAAAGCCCGACACAAGCGCCATGACGACAAATCTACGCTGTGACAGAAGCATGCCCGCTGCACGCGCGCCATCAATAAGCGGTCGTGCTTTCCGCGCCGAGGCCGGAAGGGTTTCGGGCAAGACGACCAATGACAGTGCAAAGGCCACGATGCTGATGATCGCCATCGTTGCAAAGATCGAACGCCAGCCGAAATTTTCCAGCAGTATACTGCCCAGGGTCGGTGACGCGATTGGTCCGATGGTCAGCAGCATCACAAGCACCGTCATGACCTGTGCCGCACGACGACCTTCATAGAGATCATTCACAACAGCACGACCAACGACCATGCCCGCGCTTGCACCAATGGCCTGCAGGAAACGCAATGCGTTGAACCAAGAGATATCATTCACCAGCGGTAGTGCGATGGATGTCGCGGTGAACAATGCTGTCCCCACCAACAGGGGTTTTTTGCGCCCATAGGAATCCGTCAGGGGCCCAAGCAACAGCTGACCCAAACATAGCCCGAGGAAGAAGATCGACAGCGAAAACTCAGCGGCTTTATGGGTGGAACCCATTGAGGTGGCCAGATCCCCAAGCGCGGCAAGGTACATATCCGTGGCCAACGGGGGGAATAAAGACAGTAAGCCCAACGTCGCAGTAATGGCCGTTGCGTGTTTGGGCGTCAGAGAAATTTGGGGCATCGTGCTTCCTACTATTTACTAGACCGCGGTCTACTTGCCAATAATAGACTTATGCCCAATAAGTAAAGAGGCGCTAAATCTGCATCCATGAACAGGAGCTGTGCATGACCAAAGCAAGCGTGAGCGGGCGCCCTGTAAACGTCCAGACGGGCGCAAACCTGAAAGCGACTGCGATGCGTCTTGTGCGCGAAAAGGGGTACGATAATGTCTCGATCGCCGCGATCACTAAAGAGGCTGGGGTCGCGCGCCAAACGCTCTACAATCGATGGAACACCAAGGCAGATCTTGTCCTTGATGCCGTGTTTGACGAGACGGAAAACTACGCCGCCGCGCCGCCCCTGGACGGGGGCCAAGACAGCCCTGTTTTGCTCGAAAAATTCTTGACGAATGTGTTTGGCCACCTGACCACCGATGGCGATATTCTGCGCGCGCTAATCGCAGCAGCCCAGCAAGACGCGGCATTTCAACAAACATTCTATGCCAAATTTGTCTTCCCCCGCGAGAAAATGATCACAAATTTGCTGCAGCTGGCCAAAGACCGTGGAGAGCTTTCGACACACCGAAATGTCGATCTTGTTTCGGGCTTTATCCACGGCGCATTCTGGTACCGCCTGCTGAACGGCGGAACACTGGACGCCGCGTTTGCAAAAGAGATCACGTTTGACGTTTTTGAACGCTTGTCCATGGCGGATAACAAGAGTGATACGACGGCTGGATGATCCAGAGGTGCCAAGCCCCTGACCTGCCCCCCGAAACTTCCCTCAGTTTAATGTAGAGTTTGCTCAAGCTTTGAAGGAGCAAACAAATGCGACAGAGCCGATTTACCGAAGCCCAAATAATCGGGATGATCAAAGAACAGGAAGCTGGGATGCCGACGGCAGAGGTGTGTCGTAGGCATGGCCTGAGCCCGGCGTCGTTTTACAAGCTCAAAGCCAAGTATGGGGGCATGAACGTGTCAGACACCCACCGGCTTAAATCGCTGGAAGATGAGAACGCGAAGCTGAAGCGTCTGCTGGCCGATACGATGCTCGATAACGTTGTTCTGAAGGATTTGCTGGGAAAGAGCTGACGACACCGAATGTGCGACGGGCTGTAGCACGCAAGGCGATGCGGGATCATGATATCTCGCAACGTCGTGCGTGCAGGCTGGTCGGTGTCGATCCCAAGACCGTTCGGCGCGACAAGCCGCCGGATAATCCTGAAGTTCGCGAAGAGATGAAAGCGATTGCCAGCAAACGGCGTCGGTTCGGCTATCGCCGGATTGGCGTGCTGTTGGAACGCAAAGGCATGATTATGAACCACAAGAAGCTGTATCGTCTCTACACCGAGGAAAAGCCGGGTGTCAGGCGGCGCAGAGGCCGTAAACGTGCGCGTGGATCGCGGACACCTATGCCTGTGGCTTTGCGACCAGGCGAGCGTTGGTCGTTGGATTTTGTGTCTGATACGTTCGGCGCATCCGCTGCCCGGCAGTGGTTTGTTTACAAACCATGAGAGGGGCGCAAGTTCCGCATGCTGGCAGTGAATGACGACTGCTGCCGTGAGAACCTGTGCCTGATGGCCGATACCAGCATCTCAGGTGCGAGGGTGGCACGCGAGTTAGATGCGCTTGTGCGCATTTATGGGAAGCCTGCCTGTATCGTCAGTGATAACGGCACAGAGTTCACCAGTCGTGCGATCCTGAAGTGGGCTGGCGATAACGATGTTGATTGGCATTATATCGATCCGGGCAAACCGCAGCAGAATGCCTTCATCGAAAGCTTCAACGGCAGTCTGCGCGACGAGCTGCTCAACGAGGAGATCTTCGACACCTTGGATGATGCTCGCCGCAAGCTGGCTCTCTGGCGATACGATTACAACAACGTCAGACCGCACTCATCACTCGGAAACCAAGCACCTGCTGAAGCGCGCCGTGCGCTTGAGCAATTTGAGGGCACCGCACACGACGCGCTTGCCCAAAATGACGATGAAGAATATGAAATCCAAACCCGCAAACTCTCACTATGAATGAGGGAGACTCGGGGGGCAGGTCACAGGTGGTGACCGCGAGATGGTCGACGTTCTGTCCTTGGTGCTCCACCATGACGAACAGGCCGTGCTTTGCGCGGTGGAAATGGCGCTGGATGCGGGCGTACCAACAAAAACCCATGTCTTGAACCTACTTCACAGGCTGGTGGATGGCGCACCGATAGACCAGCCCGATGTGACCCCGCCTGCGGCCCTTTCTTTGAATAAGGAGCCCGAGGCCAATGTCGCACGATATGACGGGCTACGCACTACAGGAGGAACACGTCATGCGTCATGATCCCGCAGGCGCTGCCATCGTCATTATGATGCGCAGCCTGAAGATGCCGGGCATGGCACAGGCCGTGCAGGACCTGCATGAGCAGGGATCGCCCGCTTTCGATGCAGCGATCCCCATGTTGTCGCAGCTGCTTAAGGCCGAAATAGCTGAACGTGAGGTGCGTTCCATCGCCTACCACATGAAGGCAGCACGCTTTCCGGCATACAAAGACATCTCTGGCTTCGACTTTAGCGCCAGCGAAGTCCGTGAAGCTTTGGTCCGTCAACTTCATCGATGCGAGTTCATGGAGGCGGCTGAGAATGTAGTGCTGATCGGAGGCCCTGGAACGGGAAAATCGCATGTCGCTACCGCCCTCGGCATTCAAGCAATCGAGCATCATCGCAAGCGTGTGCGCTTCTTCTCCACGGTCGAGTTGGTCAATGCGTTGGAGCAGGAAAAGGCCCAAGGCAAGGCAGGAAAGATCGCCGAGGCGCTGGTGAAAGCCGATTTGGTGATCTTGGATGAGCTGGGATATTTGCCGTTCAGCGCTTCGGGTGGCGCGCTGCTGTTCCACCTTCTGAGTAAACTCTACGAGCGCACCAGCGTCGTTATCACAACCAACCTGAGCTTTAGCGAATGGGCCAGCGTGTTCGGTGATGCCAAGATGACCACCGCGCTCCTCGACCGCCTCACACATCGTTGCCACATTCTCGAGACCGGCAATGACAGCTATCGGTTCAAGGCCAGCTCGGCGACAGCCAAACAAAAACGAAAGGAGAAAGCGGCATTGACGCCATCATAAAGCAAAGAACATAACAACTGGGTGGGTCAAGTCTCAGTGACAATGCCGGGTCAGTTATCAGTGACAATCAACAACTACGCGGCAAACTGTTGGAGATGCTGAACGCAGCAATGCCCGCTGGTGATGCGGGCGTTGGTGAGAGAGAAAGTTCGCTGAAGTTGGTTGCGGGAGTAGGATTTGAACCTACGACCTTCAGGTTATGAGCCTGACGAGCTACCGGGCTGCTCCATCCCGCGCCGGGGGCCAATGATTGTGTATTGGCTTTAGTTTTTATTGTCATCGTTGAGAGATACGTAGAGGTTTTGCTAGGTTTGGCGGTGACCTACTCTCCCACGTCTTAAGACGCAGTACCATTGGCGCAGTAGCACTTAACTGCCGAGTTCGGGATGGGATCGGGTGTTTTGCTTACGCTATGACCACCAAACCGAGTAAAACCTCTATGTCCAAGTCAGTACGACTGATTGTATGTGTATGCTTTTGTCCTAGTAAGAAGTCTTTCTTCTACTGGATCAAATCAAGCCTATCGAGCAATTAGTACCAGTCAACTGAACGTATTACTACGCTTACATCTCTGGCCTATCGACGAGATGGTCTATCTCGGCTCTCAGGGATACCTTGTTTTGAGGGGGGCTTCCCGCTTAGATGCCTTCAGCGGTTATCCTGTCCGATCATAGCTACCCAGCACTGCTATTGGCATAACAACTGGTCCACCAGTGGATCGTTCACCCCGGTCCTCTCGTACTAGGGGCAACTCCTCTCAAGTATCCTACACCCACGGAAGATAGGGACCGAACTGTCTCACGACGTTCTAAACCCAGCTCACGTACCTCTTTAAACGGCGAACAGCCGTACCCTTGGGACCTGCTCCAGCCCCAGGATGAGATGAGCCGACATCGAGGTGCCAAACACTGCCGTCGATATGGACTCTTGGGCAGTATCAGCCTGTTATCCCCGGCGTACCTTTTATCCGTTGAGCGATGGCCCTCCCACTTGGGACCACCGGATCACTATGGCCGTCTTTCGACTCTGCTCGACTTGTCAGTCTCGCAGTCAGGCTGGCTTCTGCCATTGCACTCAACGAGCGATTTCCGACCGCTCTGAGCCAACCTTCGCGCGCCTCCGTTACGATTTAGGAGGCGACCGCCCCAGTCAAACTACCCACCACACAGGGTCCCGGATCCGGATAACGGACCGCGGTTAGACATCAAGCAGAACAAGGGTGGTATCTCAAGGGAGGCTCCACGTAAACTGGCGTTCACGCTTCAAAGCCCACCACCTATCCTGCACATGTTCGGCCTAATGCCAGTGTGAAGTTGTAGTAAAGGTGCACGGGGTCTTTCCGTCTAACCGCGGGTAACCGGCATCTTGACCGGTAATTCAATTTCGCTGAGTCTATGTTGGAGACAGCGGGGAAGTCGTTACGCCATTCGTGCAGGTCGGAACTTACCCGACAAGGAATTTCGCTACCTTAGGACCGTTATAGTTACGGCCGCCGTTTACCTGGGCTTCAATTCAGAGCTCTCACTCCTCCTTTTAACCTTCAGGCACCGGGCAGGCGTCAGACCCTATACGTCGTCTTACGACTTCGCAGAGCCCTGTGTTTTTAATAAACAGTCGCCACCCCCTGGTTTGTGCCCCCCACCTCTTGTTGCCTAGAAACCGGGCCTCCTTCTCGCGAACTTACGGAGGTATTTTGCCGAGTTCCTTCAACATAGTTCTCTCAAGCGCCTTGGTATTCTCTACCTATCCACCTGTGTCGGTTTAGGGTACGATCTAGCGATGGAGCTATTTCCAGGGACCTCTAAGCAGCCCATTCAATCCGATAAGGATGAACTACCCTCGAGATCCGTCACTTCCATCTGGCCCAGGAATATTAACCTGGTTCCCATCGACTACGCCTTTCGGCCTCGCCTTAGGGGTCGGCTTACCCTGCTCAGATTAGCTTTAAGCAGGAACCCTTGGATTTTCGGCGAGAGTGTCTCTCACACTCTTTGTCGCTACTCATGTCATCATTCTCACTAGTGATCTCTCCACCGGATCGCTCACGCGCCGGCTTCACAGAAAGCTCCGCGTCTCCAATACCCCGAAGGGCTAAGGAGACATGGAACTATGTCACACTACGCTCTGCTACCATGCAATTAATGCATCCTAAGCTTCGGCTCATGGCTTGAGCCCCGTTACATCTTCGCCGCAAGACAACTTATTTAGACCAGTGAGCTGTTACGCTATCTTTAAAGGATGGCTGCTTCTAAGCCAACCTCCTGGTTGTTTTGGTCGTCTCACCTGCTTTCCCACTTAGCCATGAATTAGGGGCCTTAGCTGTAGGTCAGGGTTGTTTCCCTCTTCACAACGGACGTTAGCATCCGCTGTGTGTCTGCCATCTAGTACTCCTCGGTATTCGGAGTTTGGTTAGGATCAGTAAGCCTGTGGGGCCCCATTACCCATCCAGTGCTCTACCCCCGAGGGTATTCGGATGACGCTCTACCTAAATAGATTTCGCAGAGAACCAGCTATCTCCGAGTTTGATTGGCCTTTCACCCCTAGGCACAGCTCATCCCGATCCTTTTCAACGGATGTGGGTTCGGTCCTCCAATAAGTGTTACCTTATCTTCAACCTGGCCATGCCTAGATCACTCGGTTTCGGGTCTGATCCCACAAACTCAACGCCCTATTAAGACTCGCTTTCGCTACGCCTACACCTAACGGCTTAAGCTTGCTTGTGAGACCAAGTCGATGACCCATTATACAAAAGGTACGCTGTCAGGACGTAAAGTCCCTCCAACTGATTGTAGGCGTTCGGTTTCAGGTACTGTTTCACTCCCCTCGTCGGGGTGCTTTTCACCTTTCCCTCACGGTACTGGTTCACTATCGGTCAGTAAGGAGTACTTAGCCTTCGAAGGTGGTCCTCCGATCTTCAGACAGAATTTCACGTGTTCCGCCCTACTTAATACGTCCAATCATGCTTCTTATACGGGACTATCACCCACTTTGGTTGCGCATTCCAACGCATTCTAACCACACTCATGGCTCGGCTGGTCCCCGTTCGCTCGCCGCTACTAGGGGAGTATCAATTGATTTCCTTTCCTCCGGGTACTTAGATGTTTCAGTTCCCCGGGTTTGCTTTTTATAAACCTATGTATTCAGTCTATAAATACCTGGTTTACCTCATTATTAGCTGCTCCGAAGAGCAGTAATAACAAAGTATCAGGTGGGTTGCCCCATTCAGAAATCCATGGATCAAAGCTTATTCTCAGCTCCCCATGGCTTATCGCAGAGTATCACGTCTTTCATCGCCTCTTACTGCCAAGGCATTCACCAAACGCCCTTTTCGCGCTTGATTTGATCCAGAAAAAGAAAGACCGATTTAATGTCCTACCGCCTATTCGGCTACTTGAGGACAATTTAGACCCTCAAACGGCCGGTAGAGTGCAGGACGTCAGTCCAACGCGGGAGACAGAAGCTGGTAAGAAACTGTCTTCCCTTATTCCAGATCAAAAGCATACTTTTACCCGCCCACTCTCTAAGAGTGGACAGCGAGCAGTGCATCTAGCCTACCTTCCGTGCAGGAAGCAGGCGTCACTACTCTGGTTAGTGTACTTGACTTGGACAACACGTCACTTTCGATCGCGATACGTTCAAAAGACCGAGGAAACAGTCAAGTAAACGCCGGCCCCATAAGGAGCAGCAACCGAGATCACCACCTAACGCGGTGCGATCAGATCGTGTTGTTTGTTACTTCAAGATTACTCTTAAAGTAACTGTATCTCTCTTTACGATGTCAATGTGCTGAACTTCCGAAGAAGCATCAGCGCGTCTGTAGAACAGACGTTCAAACATTCAATGAATGCTTGAAGATGTGTTCTGCATACTGCGTGTGATGGTGGAGCCTAGGAGGATCGAACTCCTGACCTCCTGAATGCAAATCAGGCGCTCTCCCAGCTGAGCTAAGGCCCCATCAAACCCTTGCGGGATACTGGTGGGTCGAGGAGGACTTGAACCTCCGACCTCACGCTTATCAGGCGTGCGCTCTAACCACCTGAGCTACCGACCCAGCGTAGTTCGCTTTGCGAACTGCGCGTCGCCCTGGCAGGCTCTTTTGACTTCAAAAGATGCCGAGAAGGGCCAGCGTCAGGCGTGTTACTTTGGGCGCTTTAGGCAACCCTACCCCTCTCGGGACACCGCTGCGCGGTACCCTGTCGGGGCGACGCTCATCCGCTGCGCGGATAAGCTTGCTGAAGAGATATGAGGACGGCTCGGTCCGAAAGGTCATCTTGCGATGCCTTGAATATGGTCAGTTTTGTTTACTGACCTGCTAAGTGTTTCACGAGATTAGCAAGCTAATCTGACTAGAAACATCCTTAGAAAGGAGGTGATCCAGCCGCAGGTTCCCCTACGGCTACCTTGTTACGACTTCACCCCAGTCGCTGATCCTACCGTGGCCGCCTGCCCCCCGAAGGTTAGCGCAGCGTCGTCGGGTAGAACCAACTCCCATGGTGTGACGGGCGGTGTGTACAAGGCCCGGGAACGTATTCACCGCGTCATGCTGTTACGCGATTACTAGCGATTCCGACTTCATGGGGTCGAGTTGCAGACCCCAATCCGAACTGAGACAGCTTTTTGGGATTAACCCATTGTCACTGCCATTGTAGCACGTGTGTAGCCCAACCCGTAAGGGCCATGAGGACTTGACGTCATCCACACCTTCCTCCCGCTTATCACGGGCAGTTTCCTTAGAGTGCCCAGCCGAACTGCTGGCAACTAAGGATGTGGGTTGCGCTCGTTGCCGGACTTAACCGAACATCTCACGACACGAGCTGACGACAGCCATGCAGCACCTGTCACTGCGTCACCGAAGTGAACGCTCGATCTCTCGAGTTAGCACAGGATGTCAAGGGTTGGTAAGGTTCTGCGCGTTGCTTCGAATTAAACCACATGCTCCACCGCTTGTGCGGGCCCCCGTCAATTCCTTTGAGTTTTAATCTTGCGACCGTACTCCCCAGGCGGAATGCTTAATCCGTTAGGTGTGTCACCGAACAGTATACTGCCCGACGACTGGCATTCATCGTTTACGGTGTGGACTACCAGGGTATCTAATCCTGTTTGCTCCCCACACTTTCGTACCTCAGCGTCAGTATCGAGCCAGTGAGCCGCCTTCGCCACTGGTGTTCCTCCAAATATCTACGAATTTCACCTCTACACTTGGAATTCCACTCACCTCTCTCGAACTCTAGACTGATAGTTTTGGAGGCAGTTCCAGGGTTGAGCCCTGGGATTTCACCCCCAACTTTCCAATCCGCCTACGTACGCTTTACGCCCAGTAATTCCGAACAACGCTAACCCCCTCCGTATTACCGCGGCTGCTGGCACGGAGTTAGCCGGGGTTTCTTTACCAGGTACTGTCATTATCATCCCTGGCGAAAGTGCTTTACGATCCTAAGACCTTCATCACACACGCGGCATGGCTAGATCAGGCTTGCGCCCATTGTCTAAGATTCCCCACTGCTGCCTCCCGTAGGAGTCTGGGCCGTGTCTCAGTCCCAGTGTTGCTGATCATCCTCTAAAACCAGCTATAGATCGTAGACTTGGTAGGCCATTACCCCACCAACTATCTAATCTAACGCGGGCCAATCCTTTCCCGATAAATCTTTCCCCCGAAGGGCTTATACGGTATTACTCTCAGTTTCCCGAGGCTATTCCGTAGAAAAGGGTATGTTCCCACGCGTTACTAACCCGTCCGCCGCTCACCCGAAGGTGCGCTCGACTTGCATGTGTTAGGCCTGCCGCCAGCGTTCGTTCTGAGCCAGGATCAAACTCTCAAGTTGAAACGCATTACTGCGTATCCTTGACGTCGAACCTCTGCACATCAAACCTGCATCACTTACTGAATGATACAGGCGTTTTCTCCGTTTGAAGTGCTTAAAGTTACCAAAGTAACGACAAGCCGTCCAAACAGTGAAGCTGACACCGAATAATCGCTAAGCACCTAAGTGCGTCGCTATCGGCGCGATATACAGACGTTGATCCATCGAATGAACCAAACCGCCCACATATCTCTTCAGATATCTATCAATTTCAAAGAGCGTCGAGACAAAAGAAACCAAGATGCGCCGTAAACCTTTCAGCGCGCCCCGCCTCAATTACCTCAGAATTTCTCCGCTACGTAAGACCCGAACCGTAACCCGTCATCCCCGTCTAGCGCCCCGTGTCTGCATGTCTGCGTCTCCGGTAAGGGGCGTTCTAAGGTTTGTTCCAAATACCCGCAACCCCTTTTTTCGGATTTTATCCTTTTCGTCAAAAAACCTTCACAAACGCCTGTTTTATTGGCCTTTTGAGCGTCGAGAAATAGCAGCACCCTGACCCCTCGGGGCATCTCCCTCCGCTTATACGGCGCTGTGCGCGTCGCGACGCAACCACAGGTAGGTAATTGCGGTGGAATCGCCGACTCGCGGGCCGGAAAATCGCGAATCCATATCGGACGTTACAGCCGGTGTACGGTTACATCTGTTCCACAGGCTTCTTGCGCCAGATCGACAACATGCTGGTGGTGGGTGAGATAGATTGCCTGCCCGCGTTTCCCCACCCGTTGCATCAAGCGGCATGCCGCGCGTGTGCGTTCTTCGTCGAAGGTTTCAAACACATCATCACAGAAGAACGGCAGCACGGTTCCGGTCGACGCCATTTGCTCGTAGGCCGCCGCGCGCAGGGCAAGGTAAAGCTGGAACCGCGTCCCCTTGGACATTGCGGCGGCTTCCTTAGACACCCCATCCTCTGCCCGTACGGCCATTAACACGTCCCCCTGCGCGCCAGGCTGTGTAGTTAGTGTATTGTATGCCCCCTGGGTCAGATCGCTGAATGCCTGTTCGGTCGAGGCCAGCATCGTGCTGCGGTGGGTGTCGCGATACCGGCGGATGGCATCCTCGGCCAGAGTATGGCCAAAGCGCCCCGTTAGATAGCGCAGCATTACGGCCTGCATCTGTTCTTCGATCGTGCGCTTTTGCGAGGTGAGCGCTGCGATATCACCATCCCCCCCAACCGCATCCAGCGCCGCTTGCGCCCGTGCGCGCGCAGCAATCGCGCTGTCGAGCTCTGCTTCAAGTGTCGACAGGTCTTCGCACAGCTCGGCAAGCTCCACTTGCGCGCGTGCGAGCGGCGCGGCAGCGAGTAGCTCCTGCGCCTGCTCCCCTGCATCAACCCCCAGGATCGAGAGCAGACGGGTGCGCAAATCCGCACTTTGCTGGCGCAGGGTAATTGCCTGTTGCGCGGTCGCCGTGGCCTGGCGCAACGCATCAAGAGTAGAGGTGTCTATCTGGTCATCAAACGCACGGGCCAGAAGTTGCACCTGATCGTCGAGCACGGCAATCTCGCGCAGCGCCTCAGCCGCGGCTTCCTCGGCCACGGCAAGGCGCGCGTCTAGATCGCTGCGACGCGCTTGGGCCTGACGGGCGCGTTCCACCGCGGTTTGCAAAGCGGCGTAACGCGCCAAGGGCTGCACGTGCGCGTCTGCCCCACCATCCAGTGCATCCAACTGTGCGATGAAACCGGCGCGATCCTGCTTGATGCCCGCAATCTGACGCCGGACACCTGCCATGCGGGCGTCGACCTCTCGGATACTGCGTAGGCCGGTCAGCCCGTTCCACATGTCTATGCCAGTCTGCAGCGCCGGAAGATGCGTCGCGACGGCATCGCGCCACTGGTCACGCGCCTCGGCCACGGCCGTGCGTGCCTTGTCCGCTGCGGCTGCTCGGCGATCCCGCTCTGCCGTGGCCTGCCGCAATGTGGCCTGTGCGAGCTTTTGGGCATTCTGATGTTCGCGCGATGCCGCGATCTGGGTTTTGGCCATGAGCACGACGGTCCGCAAAGGCGCATCCCCTGCCTCCAACCGTGCCGCCAGATCGTCGCGCAACTGTTCTGCCGCGCACAATAGCTCTGCGTGGGCCTGTTCAGATGTCTTTAAGGTTTCGGCTGCAGTTTGCGCCGCCTCTGCGTCGCGCACCCATTCGACAAAATCCTCGGCGGAAAGGGTTTCGGGCAGGCCAAGTACATCGAGGTGGGACCGCAGTTCACCCGTCACCTTATCAAACGCCGCCTCGGTCTCGGTACGTTTAGTCTGGGCCCTGTCATGATCCTGCCGCGCCTCGATCAACTGTCGTTCCGCCTGCCGCATTTCCGCCAGCGATTGGCTTTGCCCGGCGCGTAATGCAGTCTGCGCGTCATCCGCCCGCATGGCCGCCTCGAACGCAGAGGCAGAGGCCATGTCCAACACATCTTTATGCAGCGCCCATAAATCATCTCGGGTTTGTCGCCCTTTGGCGGCGGCATCATCGCTGATCAAGTCTGGGGCCGATGCGGCCATCGCATGTTTTGTCTCGGCAGCCGCAAGACGATCGGCTGCCGTGGTTTCCGCCTGCACGGCCGCACGCAGGGCAAGTCGCGCTTCGCCATGGGCCTGCATCAATCCCTGAGCGCGCCGGCTGCTGAGCGGAAGTGCCGGAACCGCGTCAAACGCCACATTTTGCCGCGCCAACCCGCGCAAGGCTGTGGCAACGCCCTGACGATCCGCCGCGAGCCGGCGCAGGGCGTCATTATACCGACTGACCAGATCCTCCGCTTCGGCCTGTATGAACAAGCGTTCGACGTCCGTGTCGACGGCGGTCTCTTCTTCGGTATCGCGCAGGGCCCGTGCCGCGTCTTCGTATTTGTCGCGCGCGACCTCTGCCTCCGCCTTTGTGGTTTGCAGATGCTTCTGCGCATCATCCAGAGTGACGCGCGCCTGTTCAAGCGTCGCAAGGGAGGGATCGCTTAGAATGAACCGTGCAAGCGCGCCATCGGCGGGCAACCCCAGAGCATCAAGCCGCGCCCGCATGTCAGCAATGTCCTGCATCAACTGTGCTTCGCGTTTGGGCAGGTCGGATTGCCCTGCCTCTACCTGACTTTTCCTGAAGGCAAGCGCATCAACATCAGCCCCCCGCGTCAAATCATCCGCGTTGACGGCGACCTCGTCTCGCGTGGCCCGCAAGGCGTGCACCTCGGCGACGGACCGTTCCCTTTCGGCAACAAGTGCGATCCGTTTCGTCATCATTTTAATCAAGTCTTCGCTGTCGAACTCCAGCGTCATGGGATAATGCGCGATAGGGGTAAGCTGCGCCTCTAGCGTTTTCCATTCTGTCGCCAATGGATGCGCATCAAGTATAGCCTCCAGCCGCGTTTTCTGAACGGAAAGCTCGGACTTGGCGGCGCGCAGACGCTGCTCTTCGGTTTGGGTGGCGTCCCGCGCAAGACGCAACTCGCGAAACGCGGCGGCGCTGACGTCATGATCCTTGATCTGCTGGACCAGTTCCGCATGTGCAGCCTTCAGCGCCGCAAACTCTGATTTTGTACCGCCTTTTAGATAAAGGTCACGATTGCCCTGCTCTACCCGCCCCAAGACCTGCGACAGATCGCTGATACCCGCCGCAGCAGAGAACAGCAGCTTCCCGGTATCCCCCTCGCTTTTGGTAATCTCTTCGCCGCCGGCTTCGATTGTTTCATCGTCGAGACACAGCAGACTTTGGTATTCCTTTTGCGACACACCGCGCAGCGCCCCAGACAGCAAAGCATCCGGCACAGGTTGGCCCGCCCCATCCACCAGATTGCCCGAGCGCTTGGGCAACCGGGACAGCTGGTGGATCTGCCCGTCAATATCGACGGTACCGCTGACGCGCAGGTTCGCGCGGGGGTGCTTGAAGGCATAGGGTTCACGCGCGGCAAAACCGTAAAGCAGCCGCAGATACCCCTCCATCAGGGTGGTCTTGCCCGCTTCATTGCGGCCAAAGACGATATGAAAGTCCGATCCGCTTGCGGGGCGCGCGCCGAAATCCAGCACGCGGTCGGTAAAGTGACCGAAACGGTCCAGCGCAAGCTGCTGCAGCCGCATCATTCGCCCGCCCCTCGCATCTGCGCGGCCATGGACAACACCGCCTCATCTGTCAGCTGCCGTAACAATGCCTCTTGCGTCTCTGCATCCGGTGCGAGGGCGCGGCGCTGATCGGCAGGCAACAGGCCAAGGATCTGGCTCAACTCTTGCTGCAACCTGTCCTGTGTGCCGGGCTCCTGGGCGATGTCAGTCATCAACTGCTGCACCTCGGCCACGGCGCCATCCACCGCATCCTCACATACAGCCGTCACATCCACCGACATCTTCTCTATCCAAAGATCGCCGATGCTTTCCGCGATTTCGTCGGCTTGGGCGCGCCAAACATCCGCCAACTGGCGTATCTGCCACGCCAGCGCTGTTTGCCCCGTCATCCGCAACCGCAAGATCGCCGCCCCCTGCCCGGCCTGTGCCTGCAACACCGACCGCAGTTTGCCGCGCAGATCTTCGTCAGTCTCCGCCCCCGTCACATCGCAATCACAGCGGCGAAATTCCACGACCGAGGTCGCCACTTCGGAAACCGAGATCTTGCCATCCTCGATCGTCAGCAGGCTTGCAGACTTTGGCCCCGCCTCCCCGATATCGCGCCCTTGCGGCATGCCCGGCATCACGATCCAGGGGGCTTCGCTGTGCACGGCGCGTTTGTGAACATGCCCCAATGCCCAATAATCAAACCCGGCCCCAGCCAATTCGCCGACCGACACAGGCGCATAAAGATCATGCCCCTCGGCGCCCGCGAGAGATGTATGCATCATCGCGATATTAACAGCCCCCTGCTCTGGCGCGGTATACTTCGGCAGCAGGCTTTCCGGCGCGTGACGGTCGCGAAAGCTAACGCCATGAATATAGACGGGGTGGCCGGCCAGTTGTACTTTCTCGCCCCGCCCGTCGAACACATGCACGTTCGGCGGCAGGTCGATTTCCCCCGCGATGGGGTTTTCCGCGTCGTGGTTCCCCTTAATATAGAACACCCGCACGTCAGCCTGCGCCAAACGATGCATCTGCGCGGCGAGATACGCGGCGGTTTTCGCGCTACGTTCTTGCCCGTCATAAAGATCGCCCGATATCAGAAAGGCGCTAACCCTCTCGTCAATGCAATATTGCACCATCGTCTCAAGCGCTTGCCGGCTGGCGCCGCGCACCTGCGCGGCCAGACGGTCATCCTTCATCGCCAAACTACGAAGCGGTGAATCGAGGTGAAGATCGGCAGTGTGCAGAATACGAAGGGTCACGGACAGAGGCCACCTTGTTCACGGAAAACGCTGCGGTCTTTGTCACGTAGTTCACATTCCGTTGCAACGGGCCGCAGTTGTGTCTTGCGGCTTTGATCCCCCGATTTCGCAGGCTAAGACTGTCACACCCGCCTGATAGAAAGTCATTCGATGTATCGACACGATATCCCGCTGACCCAAGACCTGGTGCTGATCGGCGGCGGGCATGCCCATGCGTTGGTGCTACGCAAATGGGGGATGAACCCGCTACCGGGCGCGCGGTTGACCGTCATCAATCCCGGCCCTACGGCCCCATATACAGGTATGCTGCCGGGCTATATCGCGGGCCACTATTCACGTGAAACACTTGAAATCGACCTTGTCCGGCTGTGCCGCTTTGCGGGCGCGCGTCTGATCCTGTCCCACGCCACAGATATCGATCGCACTGCGCGTCTGGTTCATGTCGAAGACCGCGCTCCTATTGCATATGATGTTGCCTCCTTTGATATTGGGATCACCGCTAAAATGGGTATCCCTGGGTTTGATGGTTTTGCTGTCGGTGCAAAGCCACTTGATGTCTACGCCAAACGCTGGCGCGATTTCCTTGCCGCGGTGACGAGCGGCGATATAGAGCCCGAAATCGCCGTGATCGGCGGCGGTATCGCCGGTTGCGAGCTTTCTCTCGCGATGGCCCATGCTGTACGCAGCAAGGGGATCGAGCCACGCGTGACCTTGCTACATTCCGGTCCCACCCTATCGGGCCTAAGCAATCGCGCGCGCCACACGGTCGAGGCCAAGCTTCGCGGTGCCAAGGTCACCCTACGCACCGGCGTACGCGTCACGGAAATCGCCGCCGATCATGTCGTTCTGGGCAACGGCGACAAAATCCCCTCTCAATTAACGGTCGGCACGGCAGGTGCCTTCCCGTATGAGTGGCTGACGCAAACGGACCTCCCCCTGCGTGATGGGTTCATTGAAACAACGCCCGACCTGTCACTTCCCGGGGACCTAACAGTATTCGCCGTGGGTGACTGCGCGGCAATGCCCTTTGCCCCACGCCCCAAAGCTGGCGTGTTTGCCGTTCGCGCAGCACCCATCCTGTATCACAACCTTCGCGCAGCCCTCACCAATGGTCCCCGCAAGCCCTTCAAACCACAAAAACGTTACCTAAAGCTTATCTCCCTTGGGGAAAAATCGGCTTTGGCAGAAAAATTCGATCTTGCATTCTCGGGGCCTGCGTTATGGCGCTGGAAAGACCGGATCGACCGCGCCTTCATGGATAAACTTGACGATCTACCATCGATGCAACCACCCGCTTTGCCAGATACACTCGCGACTGGTGCGCGCGAAATATTAGCGTCGAAGCCTTTGTGTGGTGGCTGTGGTGCGAAGGTCGGAAATACTGCTTTGCGGCACGGGCTATCGGTGCTTCAAAAACCAACGGGTGGTGCAATTTTGTCCGTTCCCGGCGATGATGCCGCGGTACTCAAACAACCCGGCGGCGGCTTTCAGGTCATCAGCGCTGACCATTTGCGCGCCTTGATCCACGACCCGGCATTGATGGCGCGCATTGCGGCAGTTCATGCATTAGGCGACATCTGGGCCATGGGCGCGCAACCCCAAGCGGCGCTCTCAAGTATCGTGTTGCCCCATATGTCGCAGCAACTTCAGACCCGGACGCTGCAAGAAATCACAGCTGCCGCCCGCGAGATATTCGACCGCGCAGGCGCGGCGATTGTCGGGGGGCACACGACGATGGGTGCCGAAATGACCATCGGATTCACCGTTACCGGAACGCGCGAAACGCAACCTATATCTTTGTCTGGTGCGCAGGCTGGCGATTGCCTTGTGCTGACACGGCCCATCGGCTCTGGGATAATTATGGCCGCGCATATGGAGGGCACAGCTGCGGGGGCAGACGTCACACAAGCCTTGGACGAGATGGCCGAGCCGCAGGACCGCCAAGCTTTTCATTTGCGCAGTGCTAATGCCATGACAGATGTCACTGGCTTTGGCCTCGCAGGTCATATCGCTGCCATCTGCCGGGCATCACATCTAAGCGCTGAAATCTTTACGGATGCCGTCCCTACCTATTCCGGGGCCCGAGACCTATCCGATCGTGGTGTGCAATCTTCTCTATTCCAACCGAATGTTGACAACGCACCCACGCGCGGGCGTCGCGATCCACTTGTTTATGACCCTCAGACAGCGGGTGGCTTGCTTGCAGCACTGTCGCCAACTGAAGCCCAAGTCGCGATTAACAACATGGCCGCCGAAGGTAAAAAAACCTGGATCATCGGCCGTCTAACCGAAGGCGAAGGGCCTACTACGCTGGTGTAGGTAAATTGCCAATTGAGCATAAGCGTGCAAAAGGATCACTAGTCGGCAAGCATATACCTGAAAAACACGTTTTTAATCATATGGTTAATTTAAGTTCCACATTCATCTTCAATCATAAGCATGCAGCCGGGAAGAATAAACGTGCATGCCAAAAAAATGCCCGCCAAGGGCGAGCATCTTTTGGGAAGAACTGGGGTAATTTTAGCTATGAATTGATTTCAAATAGTCTTTGAGAGTCGAACGCCGTCAGGAAATCGGGTGCGGTGAATGGCGAGGATCGCATCAAAGTGCCTGTTTTTGCGGCGAACTGTACGGCAAAGTCATTTACCTCAAGCTCATTTTTACCAGATAGTTTTACTTCTACTAACGTCTTGATCAACAACTCGATTACAAGCCCCCATCGGTGGGAGCATGCATGATCAAGGCGCGCCAAAAAGTCTGGGGTAACAAGTTCGTCGATATTCATCTCGACGCTATCAGCATAGCAGTACAAGAGTTTCACGAGTTGGTCACTGTCCCGTTTTAGTCTAATCTCATCAAAATGGACTGGGTCAACGAGCTTCTCAAGCTGTTCGTACGAACGAATATAATTGGAGAGGGTCGGAACACCCGACAAAATCAGCATCATTGGCCAATGCCGGTCTTTCATCATCGACTTGAAACTATCAAGAAAAATTTTGTTAGATTTCGCGCCATCGATAAAGACATGCTGGCATTCATCATAATGAACACCGATGACACCTTGTCTCTCGGCTTGATCTACAACTCTTTTCCAAATGTACTCCTGTGTCCGGGTCCGGTGAAGATCATATCCAAGCGCCCTAAGTGTTTTGATGCCAAGATCCTTGAACGTGACTTGACCAGAAAGAAGACAACTGAATAGCCCCTAGTTTCCTAGACACCTTCTTGGTTCACATTGAACTGTCTGTTTTCGAAGTCGACAGGCGACAGCATACCGTTTCTGACATGTTTGCGTTTCGGGTCATAGAACATTTCGATGTAGTCGAAGATGTCCTGCCTGGCCTGCTCGCGGGTCTTATATGTTTGACGCCGGACGCGTTCCCGTTTGAGCAGGTTGAAGAAGCTCTCAGGCAAGTCTTTGTCCGCCATTGGTCCGAGGACAATGGACGCGCGCATTGAAGCTCCTATATTCGTCAAGCCTTGATCTGGGACGATTTTGCGGCGCAAAGCTGGCTATAAATTTCGCGCACGATGTAGCGTTTTTAGGCAACGAATAATCTCGCTCTTGCTCTTCCCGTCTTTTGTGCGTTTCTTGATATAAGCCAGTGTCGGTTCGTGGCTTCGCATCCTGACAATGGCAACACGATAGAGGGCAGCATTGGCCTGGCGATTGCCGCCCCGGTTCAGTCGGAACCGATGTGTTTTCCCACTCGATGCCGGAATGGGACAAACCCCGCAAAGCTTAGCGAAGGCAGCCTCTGATCGAATGCGTGTTGGATCATCGCCAACGAGGATCAGCATCTCTGCGACCGTCAATGTGGCAATGCCGTGAGATGCCATTAACTCTGGTGCGCGTTCTGCGACAAGCCGTTCCAGTTCCTTATCGTGCGCGATAATCTCTTCGTGCAGCCACAGCCAACGACGCGCCAATGCACGCATGGCGGCTTTAGCAGAGGCCAATGGATTGTCGATATCACCAGGTCGAAAGGCGGCGATGTGCCGGATTAGTGCGATTTTCCCACGGATATGATTCAGTGCGTCGCGCAAATCGGCGGGTGCATTTATGATTAGTGTTTTCAGGGTGACCATTGCCTGCGAGCGCGATTTAACAGCGGTATCACGTGCAATCTTCAGATGGCGGATCATTTCTGATGACCCCGTCTGTGTCTTCGGTCGTGCCGTAGCTTGCCCAGAAAGAACGGAACGTGCGGCACCTTCCGCGTCCAAACTATCTGTCTTGCCCTGTGTGTATCGCAATTGTCGATTTGGCCGTGTGACCTCAATGACATTGTGGCCGTGGGCGAGCAACGACCGCGAAAGACCTGCGCCGTAAGAACCGGTGCCTTCAATCCCGAATGCCTGAACTTTCCCAAGAGACTGAGACCAACGCTCCAAATCTAAATACCCCTTCGGATTGGTTGGAATGGAGAGCGTCGCTAAGCGGGTGCCTTGCGTATCAATCGCCACAGCGACGTGGCTGGCCTTGTGCGTGTCGATGCCGATAATTACTGGATGTGTAGTCTTCATGATGCCCTCTTTGCTAAGAATGCCCAGGCACCGATCCGAGGGGGCAGGACTGTGATGGGGCGTACCCGTCAGGCTCCTATAAGGTCACATCTCGCCCGTTGCCGGGGCGACTTGATGGTCGACACGTCAACGCAATGACACGCAGTCAATCGTAACATGGGTCAGGCCATCAAGCCGCAATACCATACTCACAGTCATGACAATTCCCGCGCCTGCTCATCGAGTGTTCGATATTGTGGGCCCGCAGAAACGCCGCCCAGTCCCTGCTGGTGTATTGTGAACCTTGATCCGTGTGGATCAGGACGCGTCGCTTAGGTTTGCGTCGCCAGACAGCCATCAGAAGGGCTTGCAGCACGAGGTCTGTTGGTTGCCGCGATTGTGTCGCCCAGCCGATCACACGTCGTGAGTAGAGGTCGATGATAACCGCCAGATAGAGGAACCCCTCATAGGTTTTGATGTAAGTAATATCGGACACCCAGGCGGTGTCTGGCGCTGTCACATCAAACTGCCGGTCTAACGTGTTGTCGACGACGACTGACGGCCTTCCACCATACTTGCCCGGCTTACGTTTGTAACCAATCTCAGCGCGGATCCCAGCCAAACGGGCCAACCTAGCAACACGGTTTGGGCAACTGGTCTTGACCTGCCCCCCGAGTCTCCCTCATTCATAGTGAGAGTTTGCGGGTTTGGATTTCATATTCTTCATCGTCATTTTGGGCAAGCGCGTCGTGTGCGGTGCCCTCAAATTGCTCAAGCGCACGGCGCGCTTCAGCAGGTGCTTGGTTTCCGAGTGATGAGTGCGGTCTGACGTTGTTGTAATCGTATCGCCAGAGAGCCAGCTTGCGGCGAGCATCATCCAAGGTGTCGAAGATCTCCTCGTTGAGCAGCTCGTCGCGCAGACTGCCGTTGAAGCTTTCGATGAAGGCATTCTGCTGCGGTTTGCCCGGATCGATATAATGCCAATCAACATCGTTATCGCCAGCCCACTTCAGGATCGCACGACTGGTGAACTCTGTGCCGTTATCACTGACGATACAGGCAGGCTTCCCATAAACGCGCACAAGCGCATCTAACTCGCGTGCCACCCTCGCACCTGAGATGCTGGTATCGGCCATCAGGCACAGGTTCTCACGGCAGCAGTCGTCATTCACTGCCAGCATGCGGAACTTGCGCCCCTCTCATGGTTTGTAAACAAACCACTGCCGGGCAGCGGATGCGCCGAACGTATCAGACACAAAATCCAACGACCAACGCTCGCCTGGTCGCAAAGCCACAGGCATAGGTGTCCGCGATCCACGCGCACGTTTACGGCCTCTGCGCCGCCTGACACCCGGCTTTTCCTCGGTGTAGAGACGATACAGCTTCTTGTGGTTCATAATCATGCCTTTGCGTTCCAACAGCACGCCAATCCGGCGATAGCCGAACCGACGCCGTTTGCTGGCAATCGCTTTCATCTCTTCGCGAACTTCAGGATTATCCGGCGGCTTGTCGCGCCGAACGGTCTTGGGATCGACACCGACCAGCCTGCACGCACGACGTTGCGAGATATCATGATCCCGCATCGCCTTGCGTGCTACAGCCCGTCGCACATTCGGTGTCGTCAGCTCTTTCCCAGCAAATCCTTCAGAACAACGTTATCGAGCATCGTATCGGCCAGCAGACGCTTCAGCTTCGCGTTCTCATCTTCCAGCGATTTAAGCCGGTGGGTGTCTGACACGTTCATGCCGCCATACTTGGCTTTGAGCTTGTAAAACGACGCCGGGCTCAGGCCATGCCTACGACACACCTCTGCCGTCGGCATCCCAGCTTCCTGTTCTTTGATCATCCCGATTATTTGGGCTTCGGTAAATCGGCTCTGTCGCATTTGTTTGCTCCTTCAAAGCTTGAGCAAACTCTACATTAAACTGAGGGAAGTTTCGGGGGGCAGGTCGGCACCTATAGTCCGCTGAAGCTTCATCGCGTGTCTTTCTTCTTAGATGCTGGATTGGAAGGCGGGAGCCCTATGGGCTTTGGATTCGATGGGTCGATGCTAATCCCCCGAACTCCCTCAGTTTCTACGCCTGACGCAGCGATGGATTGTTTCAACTGCGTCAAGGCTGCGATGATGTTGGGAGGGTTGGCACTGGATGCATCAACCCACGGAATGATGGGATTTGGCGAGTTAAAATCATCCGGCTACTTCAGATACACCCGCGCATTGGGCTCCGAGGCCCAAATCAGTCAAGCCCTCCAAGAAGGCGGCGCTGGTGGCCAGCTAAATATTTCGTTGCTATCTCCAAGGCGAATTACCGAGAAGGAAGTTGGGGATGCTTACGCCGAGGGCCAGAAGGTCTTCAGCCATTTGACCAAGCTTAACGCCGCATACCTCTCTTTGGCATATTCCAGCCTGCGCCGCTCGGAAACACGTAATGCTCTAGTCTTTGGCTGGGTGGCCTGCGAGCAAGTCATCCAACAAATATGGGACGAATTCTTGATTGGAAATCAAGACATTTACGGCACGGAAAAGCGAAGGAAGGGCCTTAAAGCAACGAGAAATGTCGCGCCAATGTTGGAGCTTTTGGCGTTGGCCAAGATAATCTCAGAAGATGCCTATGAAACGCTAGCCGTCGCGCGGAAAGCTAGGAATGATTTTGCCCACAAGGGCGGGGCAGTAACTTTCGACAGCGCTTTTGAATACGTATCGGGCCTAATCCTGTTGATACAAGAATTCGCTGAACTTAAGGGGGTTTCGACGGGCACCTCGCACCTTTTAGAGATCTTCGATGCAAGCGAAGGAAAAGATGCAAAACACTCAGCCAAGGAGGCAACCAAAGCGGAAAATGTCGACTGGGAAAGCGTCAAGTATTGGCGTGAGATGTATAAGATTCCAGGCGATGAAAAATGGGAAGGAGACGATAGTCTTTTGGATGGCATCGAGCTCATGGATGCAACTGAGGAAGCAAACGAGAAGGATGATTGATGGTTCGATAGCTGCTTAACCGACCCGTGAAATCACTCCGACCATTATCTGAGATTTGGAAAGGCATCCCTATCCCACCTTGGAGCGTCTCTCAACGAACACCCACTCCCCGCCCTTTGCGTCGGAGCCAAGCGTTGATGCTGCACTTGGTAGGAATGTCGAAGAAGGGTGGGGCCGGTCATTCGGTTGGTCGCGCTGAAACCTGCAAGATCAAGATTTGTGTGCCGCACCGCCGCAAGTCTGGTGTGAGCCCAATCTGCCGAATGCTGCGCCGCGAGCGAACGGCGGCTTCGATGGCCCGAGTCGCGATGATCTTTTGCCGTTTCATGCTAGTCGGAGCCAGATCGGGAGGCTTGCGGTGTGCTTGGTCGGTTGCCGGGCATCACCTTGCTTTTCTTCTTGGTTTCCCCGATGCTGAGAGCTAAATGCAGTGACTCCACAAATGGATTGCCAAATGTCTCATCGTTTTGAACTTGTCGGCGTCGCCGTGCTGGCCGCTCTTCTGGTTTCACCGGTCTTTGCTCAAGGTCACGATGGCCCGCCGCCCGGTGACGGCGGTCCGCCGCCGATGTCGGAGGAGGATCAGGCGCTGAGCGAAGCGCTTCAGGCGCGCATGGGCGACACCAGCACGTTAATGGAGACAGTGCCGATTCCCGACAGCGCCGCAGACTGCGGCGATACGTCGGGCTATGAGCGGATGCTGTGCTTGATTGATCTGCTGAAGGCGGACGCGTCGGAGGATATCCTCGAGCACCTGCAACATGACTATTCTCGCACTGAAGCGGAATACTGGAGCAACTTGCCCGCTGGGGCCTTTCCTAAGCGACCAGGTGTTCTTCTGGGCGAGTTGAATACCAAGCAACGCGGGCTGGTCAAGGCGATCATGATGGAAGCCACAAGCGGTGAAATCGACGAGGGCTGGGACGAGATGGTCCAGACCCTGAACGCCGACGACTACATCAACACCGTCAGCACCGACTACAAGGCCGGCTATTCCTCTTTCAACACCAAGTTCGCTTTCCTTGGCACGCCCGGGACGACCGGCGTATGGGAGCTCTATTACGGCGGGCACCACGTGGCGTTTGCCAATACCTATGTCGACGGGGAGTTGGCTGGGGCCACGCCGTCCTTCCGTGGCGTCGAACCTTTCCCCTATTTCGAAATGAACGGTCGGGTGAACCAGCCCCTGACGCAGGAACGTCACGCCTTTGCTACGCTGCTCAGCGCACTGTCGGAGGATCAACGCGCAGGTGCCGAACTGGAAGGAACCTACCGCGACATCCTCGCCGGGCCACAGTCCGATGACGCGATCCCGCACAGCTTCGAGGGTCTGCCGGTCTCCGAATTGGACGAGGATCAGACCGCCCTGCTTCTGGCCGCGATCGAGACCTATGTCGGTGATATTTCCGACACCGAGGCCGCAGACTACATGGAAAAATACACATCCGAATTGCCCGAAACTTATCTCGGCTACTCCGGCACACCGCAAATGAGCGCGGAGGATGACTACGTCCGGGTGCATGGGCCGTCGCTCTGGATCGAGTTCTCCTTGCAGTCGAACAAGTCTACCGAGAAGGTGGGGAACCACCCGCATTCGGTCTGGCGTGATCTGACAGACGATTACGGCGGACAGAAAAAGTGATCTGGCGCTCGGGCCTGCTCGCGCTTGTGGTATTTATCGGCAGTATCGGGGCTGTGCTGGCACATGCCTTGCCCGGCAGCGTTCTCCTGTTGCGACAGCAAGGATCCGCATTGCAGTTGACCATCCAATTCCCATTGGACGATCTGATTATCGCGGCGCCGGAGCTTTCCGCTTTGGAGGAGTTGCCATCAGGCCAGCCGTTGCCTCAGGAACTTGCCGCGGCCCTGGCGCTCTATCTCGGGCACCACCTTGCTGTGACAAAAGCAAGTTCCCCTTTAGCACTGGCAATGAGCGATGCGCGAATTCAGTTCACATACCACGACCATCTCGGTCACTTTGCCCTTGTTATCAGCCAGTGGCAAATGGCGGATGACGGGGATCGTTCAACCCCACTAATACTGACATACGACGCGGTTATGCACGAGGTGCGCAATCACCGTGCCGCGGTTCTATGGGGTGAACAGAACGGAGAATTGCGCCCGATTTTAGAGTTCGGCTACCTCGGCGCAGCCGGTGGCGTTCCGCTCAATCCGACCGCGGCCGGTCCGGAGTGAGCGAGATCCAGAACCAGCTCCGATATCCATCGTCCTCGGAGTGACATGAGCTCAGGCAGACGCCAGGAAGAGACCCGGCATGTTTACATGTTTATGCGGGCCAAACGGACCTTGGTGTGAGATGCAGCGAACGGCAGAAAGGTCCCGCAGAGGCGAGCTTGACCCTCGGACAATGCTGCACGAAGCACGAATGGGTGGTTTGGCTAAGCTGCGTTGCGGCATCGGAACTGACTGCGAAGGTCGGCTCTGGGCCGTTTCCGCTCGGCGAAAATTTCTGAACGCACCAAACAAATCTATTGACAGTCATTTGCATCTAATAGCGGCGATTTGCACGCTTATGCTCCATTGGCATTTAGTGTGACTGGCGATCCCGGGAGGACTCGAACCCCCAACCCCCTGATTAGAAGTCAGGTGCTCTATCCAGTTGAGCTACGGGACCACTCAAGTCTTCTCATAGCTAGTTTGCGTTCGATGATCAAAGCTAAATGTGATCGCAATCTTTCTAGACTGTATTTCCAACCAGTATATCCACTTTTGATATGTTAGCGGCCCCTTGACGCACGCCGATAAGGTTTCAGCCCCAATGGCCACCGGCACTTAGCCGGCGACGATCCCATGTTATACCAGCCCGGACCACACGCGCCGGCGCACCCACGGCCAAGGAGTTCGCGGGGATCGCCCCGAGAACCATGGAACGGCTACCGATCACTGAGTGCTGTCCTATCTGCGCTCCCTTCATGATCCTGACACCATGAGCCAACCAAACATGATCCCCGATTTCGATATTTTGGGGCGGGTTGATCCGCTCCCCTGTTTCTACGTCAATGATCGAATGCATATCACTGACGTCCATGGTGATATCCCCGGACAACATGCAATCCTCACCAATCGTAATCGCGCCCGCTTCGTGCAGACTAAGGTGGGCCATCATGATCGTGGTGTGATCGCCAATGCGAATATGCGTATCACGCGCGCGGCAACGGAATGACCCTGCCAAACTACAATCTGCGCCGATATGAATAGCGCTGCCGTGGTTCCTTAGCTCAACCATGCCAGCGGACATGACCGTACCTTCACCGATCACCACGTGATTATTATGCCCATATATATTAATATGAACCCCATCGGCGCAGGTTGCTGTGGGCGATATATCTACCTGATTATTATGACCATTATCCGTCACCAAAACTCCTTGGTGCGTTTTGCTCACCTATGTCACCTCCATCCAAATCCGAGAAAATTTCTGCTGCAATGCTGACTAAACTTAACCTCCCTTTAAGAGTGAGCGTGCTGATCTAGAGCTCTATCAACGCAACATAGAATCGAAATGATTGATTTTGTATAAACAGCTCACAGCTCTTTTTGCCCGCTACATTGCCGCTCACTTCAAGGCAGATGGGCAGCCAATGCATATTGTTGACCCTTCCGGTGCAACCGCAGGGGCCATCGACGTCCTGAACGTGCAAGAAGGAAATTTAAGACTGGCAGGATGGACGTTCGCAGATGACATCATACTGCACATGAACGGCATCAAAGTGAGCACAAAAGCCGATTTAGTACGTGACGATGTGACCAAAGCATTCGGGGGGAAACGCCAAGTCGGATTTGACTTAGTCGCGCCGCTTGGCCCCACAGGTTTGCACGAAATTGCGCGTTTCGGCGTGGAATTTCACCGGGTCCGTGAACCGTCATGGACGGTTGCAACAAACCTCAAATTTTCTCGTCTGTGGTGGATACGAACGCGGTTGGTGTTTCAATTTCTCATCGCCCTGACACTGCAAATCCCCGCCTACATCAGTTGGTGCGTTAAAAGAGACCCCGCATATCGCGCTCAGATCAAGCGGGGCTTGACGCTGTGCACCGTCCACCATGCGCGCGAGCTTGATCCCGACCTATTTCGGACCAAAGTTCCCCCCGATACAACCGCATCCGTAACCATCATACTTCCGGTATTTAACGCGCACGATCTATTGAAGGAGGCGTTGCAACGTATCGTCAAAAACACGGATCTTCCGTGGCGGATTATTCTGGTCGAGGATTACTCAACGGACAAACGCGTTCTACCTTTGCTGCGCGAATGGTGCCTTTCAAACACAAGCCGTGCAACACTCCTTGAAAACGACCAGAATCTCGGCTTCGTGAAAAGCGTAAACAAAGGCCTGCACTACGCGCAGCGTTGGTCCGACACCGTCATTTTGCTCAATTCAGATGCCTTGGTCCCGGCGAAATGGGCCTCCCGCCTTATTCGGCCTCTCCTGCAGTATCCGCGCGCAGCGACCGCAACTCCCATGTCGAACGACGCGGAAATATTTAATGCACCGCTCATATGCGCTCCCCAAGATTTAGCTACCGGACAAGGCGATCTCATTGACTTGACCGCAGCGCAACTTAACCCCGAATCCTATCGTGTGGCGGTGCCGACAGGCGTGGGGTTTTGTATGGCGATCAACCCCAACTACCTTAAGAAAGTACCACAATTCGATATCAGCTTTGGTCGGGGGTACGGCGAGGAGGTTGATTGGTGTCAGCGAATAAGAGCTTCGGACGGACTACACTATTGCGCGGTTAACCTATTCATAGAACACCGCGGCGGGCAAAGTTTCGGATCAGAAGAGAAATTACGCCTCATTGCGAAGAACAACGCACTCATATCCAGTCGCTACCCCCAATACGACAATGATGTGCAACAGTTTATCGCGTCCGACCCGCTCAAGTCCCCGCGGCTTGCTTTGGCACTGGCTTGGCTTGGCGCTCAGGATATCTACCCTGTCTCGATTTACTTTGCGCATAGTATGGGTGGCGGTGCTGAGGCATATCTTCAACATAGATTGAAATCTAAACACCACGCTTTGGGTCGCGCCGCCGTCGTGATTAGGGTGGGTGGTGCAATGCGGTGGCAGATAGAAGTGCACTGTCAGGGTGGCATGATTTCCGGCGGAACGAACAACCTTGACTATGTCGCCAAACTTTTACGTCCCATAAAAGCGCGAAGGTTGATCTACTCTTGCGCGGTTGGGGATCGCAACGCGCTGTCGGTGCCGGATGCAATACTCACGCTAAGCCATGCCGGTCAGCATACGTTAGAATTTTTGTTTCACGATTACTTTGCAATTTCGCCTGACTACACACTTCTAAACGATAAAGGGGTGTATGATGGCCTCCCGCGGCGTCATAAAAATGACATAGAAGCTGCTAGCGCGCAGATAGGTCTGATTAAATGGCAAAGTGAATGGGAAAAGCTTTTAAAAGTATCGAAAGAAATCATCGTATTCTCTGAAAATAGCAAGGAAATCGTGGAGCAGGCCTATCCAAAGTATTCGGAGAAGATCCAAGTCAGGCCACATAGAGTTTCGCAAGAGCTGACCCGCATTCCGCCGCCTGTCGGCCAAAAACGTCGTGTAATCGGTGTATTGGGCGACATTGGGCTTCAAAAAGGGGCCAAGGTAATCAGCCGGGCTGCTGGCGCGATTGATGCGCAAGGCGTGGGTCTAGTCATCGTCGGAAACTTCGACCCCGCCATTCCTCTCTCCCCCTCAGTACCTATCCACGGGAGGTATATTATATCGGATCTTGGCAAAATCGCAGCCCGATATGGCGTGACAGATTGGTTAATACCTTCCGTCTGGCCAGAAACATTCTCGTTTACCACGCATGAAGCCTTGGCGACTGGTTTACCTACACACGCATATGCGATCGGCGCGCAGGGTGATGCGGTTGCCAACGCCAAAAATGGATTTCCTATTCCCTATTCGACCAAAGAAGATCTCGCGGACATTCTACTGGCTCATATTGAAGCCCATATCGTTAAAACTTTGGCAGTGGCTTCATGAGCCAGATCCCTGTTTCTCTGAAGGCTTTGCGAGGTAATGGCATAGAAGTGCTGAACCGGGGTGCCACGACGGTCAATTTGCCTAAGCACACAGTACTGGAAGCCCCGGGAAGCCTAAAATGGACCCAATATGAACACTCCCTGGAAATGGGGGCATTCTCGTATCAAGTTTCAGGCTACAGCTTTGGTGCACGTATAGGCCGATATTGCTCTTTTGGCGAATCTGTTCAAATAGGTCGTCAAAATCACCCGATGGACTGGGCATCAACAAGTCCGGCCTTTTATCTCGGGGACAAAATATTTGATCTTGGTGACAGCTTTGAGGTGGCAGAACACTATCATAATTACAGGATCACCCACAGCAGACCCCCGACACACGTAAAAATCACTACAATTGGAAATGATGTTTGGATCGGTCACGGGGCATATATCGCAGCTGGTGTAACCATTGGCGATGGTGCCGTTGTCGCGGCGCACACTGTCGTAACCCGTGACGTCGCCCCTTATTCTGTTGTTGCTGGAAACCCTGCAGTCATAAAAAGAATGCGCCTTCCCCCAAGCTTCATCACCCTCATGTTAAAGTGTCGCTGGTGGCAGTTCGCGCCGTGGCAAATGGACCACCTTGATCCCTCGGATGTGCTGGAATTTTGTAAAGGCGTGAACAGCATGCTGCAGCATGTCACCCCCTACGCGCCAGAGCGAATTGATCTTCGATCTGGGGGTGCTCAGTGACAAAGATCGTGTTTTTACATATCCCCAAGACCGCAGGCCAATCTGTTCACTCTGAGCTCGTCAAAATTTACGGCAATTCCCGAACCTCTCCTGTCCGCGTGCATCATCAGGCTTCTCCCGAGAAACAATTCCCCGATGGATTCGACCTCTACTCGGGCCATCTGGATTGGCACCGACTCCGCTATACCCAGGATGGTGCCTTTGCCTTTACGATACTGCGCGACCCCTTCGAAAGAATCGCTTCCTTCTATTTTTACCTGCGGAATAAAGCCTCCAGTCTCAGCGACAACACGCTCGCATCGCCAGAACATACTGGACTGCATAAGGTGAAAAATTGCTCGCCCGCCGCATACTTTTTCGAAGGGGAGCCCGCGTGGCAACAGTTTATCAAGGATCACTATGATAACTTTTACTGTAGTTATCTAGCCACGGGCAAAATCCGCGGCGCAGCTGAGGTCAGCCACCTTGCGCCACACACGCTTGTTGAACAGGCGATAAATGGTGCGCGCCAACTTGACAGGATATATCGTGTGAGAAGTCTGAATTTTCTAGAGAAAGACATCTACTCTTTGACGGGGCAGTATCCTTCCCTCGTAAAGACACGCATAAATGCTGGCCCCAAAAGCGTCCAACAAAGTCGGTGGCAAGATCTTATGTCTCTTGTCGACGAAAAATGGGCGCGAGATAAATTGGCCGAATTCGCCTCGTCCGACATCGCCTTTCTCGATCGATTAAACGACGAAGGCTTGTTGATCTGACAAACACTTTAAAATCGCCTCCAGCGCGCAAGAACATGAAGGGCCAAGTCCCCTGCATGTGTCTGTCTGTAAATATCCAACGATGTCAAAGCTGCGCGGTCTCCGGTATTACCTTGCGTTCGCCAGTCCAGAAACCTTAACAACTGATCACGTGCAGTCGCTGTCATGACGGGGACCAACCGGTACATCCCAGCAGCATTTGCATCCACCCATTTCACAAATGTCCCATCGGTGAGGCAAGCAACCCTGCGCCCTATATGGCGACCCGGCGAGCCCAGCAGATTTCCATCATGCTGTCTGTAAAGTATCCCTGGTTGCTCATCATGAATCACGTCGAATCCAGCCGCTGTGATCGCTTGATATATCCACCAATCATGAAAAGGAATCTCGGCACTCTCAGTAGTATGTAAAATGCTACGTAGATAATCAGTCACGATCGGCGGGATCACAATGGTATTCCCCCGCAGGACGTTTTGAACAATCGCATTCCCGAAACGACACGGACGCCCCAACATTTGGGATGCTCCTAATGGCGACATATTTTCATCCACGTAGCGGCTTCGACAGCTGTAGACAGATATCTCTTCGTGGTATCTAAGTCGCGCAACTGCCCGGAAGAGCTTTTGCGGCAGCCAGACATCATCCTGGTCTGATAACGCCACCCATTGGCCCGCTAAGTCGTTGTTGCGCAACATACTAAAGTAGTTTTCAGCAACCCCCCTTTGCGGCCCTTTGAGCAAATGAATATCATGGTCCGGTGTGTTTTCCTTAAATGCGATAAGCTTTGCCCAGGTGGCATCTGTTGACCCGTCGTCGCTTGCCCAAAGGCTCCAGTTCCGGTGTGTTTGCCCACGAAACGAATCCAATTGTTCTGACAAAAAACCGCCTGCGTTCTTTGTGCCCATCAAAATGTGAATTTGCGGTTCACACATCCTAAAACCCATCAAGTTGAATCAACTCTCTTTGAACTAGCTCTTTGAAATTAATAAATCGTGAGGACTGTTGCTTTAGTCAGTGCACCTATGAACCCTAAAACTGCACAAACAGCCGCACCCACGACGCACGCATTGCGCAAACAGAAAAAACTACGGGAGCGTGAAGAAGCGTTGCAACGCATCGAAAAACAGCGTCGCGACAAGATGCGCGCCGTCGCCGATCGGGGAAAGCGGTGTGACATGTCCACGCAAGCCAAAATCCTGACTTTACCAGTTATGGCGATCGCGCCTCCCGTGCCAAAGACACGGGTCCACCTGCGGCATCGGCTTACCTTTGTGAGCTTTGTCATTGTCGTTCTGGGAACGAGCCTCTTTGTATCCTGGTACCTCTGGGAACGCGCCGCAGATCGCTACAACTCTGTCGCCGGATTTTCTGTCCATAGCGAGGATATGAGCTCGGCTGTTGAACTGTTGGGTGGTGTGGCCAATCTTTCGGGTTCAGGGGCGGCGGACGAAGAAGTGCTTTACCAATTCATTCAAAGCCAACATCTGGTTGCGAAAATCGATAAGGCGTTGAATCTTCGACAATTATGGTCGCCTCCTGCACCGCATTCCGATCCGGTGTTCGGTTACCACGCACCCGGAACAATTGAGAATCTAACAAAATACTGGGGCCGCATGGTCGACGTGTATAGCAACAGCAGCACCGGGTTAATCGACATCGAGGTGCAGGCATTCAGGGCCGAAGATGCCCAAACGATAGTCAAACACATCTATGCGGAAAGTGCACAACTCATTCACCAACTATCCGCTATTGCCCGCGAAGATGCCACTAAACATGCGAACGAAAATCTGGCACGTGCCGCGCAGCGCCTCAGAGATACGCGGCGTACCCTTGCAGAGTTTCGGATTAAAAATAAGATAGTTAGCCCTGAAACACCCCTCCAAATTCAAACAGGTCTATTGGCCTCTTTAGAAGCGGAAATGACAGAGACGCTGATCAGCCTAGATATGTTGCGCCAAACCAGCACACCAACCGATCCCCGTCTGAAGCAAGCGCAGAGAAGGCGTGAGGTTATAGCAGACCGTATAGCTGAAGAGCATCAAAAGTTGAATGCTACGCAGGGTACCACGCACACAGCCGGTTTTGCCGATCTGTTTGGAGAGTTTGAAAGCTTAAAAGTAGATTTAGAATTTGCAGAACAATCCTATACAGCCGCGCAAGCTGCCTATGAGACCGCCGTTGCAGAGGCGCGCAGGAAATCAAAATATTTGGCCGCCCATATTCCTCCGACATTGGCAGAGACTGCAATCTATCCAAATCGTCCGTTCCTGTTGGGAGTTACGGTCGCGTCGTGTTTCGTTTTGTGGGCTCTTCTTATGCTGGTTTGGTATGCTCTACATGATCGACGTTAGCTTCGCCGATGATCATGTTTCGAAATTTAACAAAAACCTTCCATGTGAGAGGGCGACGAAAAACAGTCGCTTCAAACATTAACGCTATTTTTCCAAGTGGCATCTCTGTTGGGCTGCTAGGCCGGAACGGCGCTGGAAAATCAACACTTCTCAAGATAATCGCCGGTGCAGCGGACCCAACGTCTGGCGAGGTCACCTCCGACGGCAGTGTGTCCTTCCCCGTTGGGTTTGCAGGTTCGTTCCACCCAGACATGACGGGTGCCCAAAACACCCGTTTCGTGGCAAGGATCTATGGCACCGACACGGCGGCGCTGGTCAGCTACGTCGCGGATTTTTCCGAACTCGGGACCCATTATCATCTTCCGTTTCGCACATACTCTGCTGGTATGAAATCACGCTTGGCGTTCGGGGTATCCATGGGGCTAAAGTTCGACACCTATCTAATCGACGAAATCACGGCCGTCGGGGACGCACGATTCAAACAAAAAAGCCGCACCGTTTTTATGGACCGGCTTGGCCAATCAGGCGCTATATTTGTCAGCCATTCGAACGGCATGTTGCGCGAATTATGTACCGCGGGTGCAGTTTTGGAATCCGGAAAACTAAACTATTATTCCGACATTAACGATGCGATAGCACATCATGAATACAACATGGGAAAGTAATCACCTCATCCCAAGGCGTACCTTATGACATCACCCCTGTTCCCCGAAACGACAAAATTTGTATATTGCATTGGGGCGCAAAAAGCTGGAACGACGTGGCTTTACGAAACATTGCGCACCAGCAACCAGATCCATTTTTCGCGCAACAAAGAACTACATTATTTCAACGTGATTGCAGGCAAATCTGAGCAAGTTTTTAACTTACGGATAAACACTGCGAAAACCTTGGCGAAAGAACTGGCCCCAGAACGAGGACCGAAGAATCGGCGAAGCCTCGAAATTTTGACTGAACTAAGTGACCTTTTATCCATCTACACCGACGAGGCGGGACGTCACGACGCCTATTTATCATATATTGCTCGGGGGTTTAGCGGCCAGCCTGTCATCTGCGATATTACACCAGCCTATGCGATACTAGATGCCAAAGATTTCGCGGAAATGAGAAGTCTGGGCGAAACTTATTTCATTTTTATACTGAGGGATCCAATTGATCGGATGTGGTCGCAAATCAGAATGGCGGTAAATGCCGATACAACTCAGATTGGTGACTTCCAAACCGCTTGCGAAGCAAGGGCACAACACCTGATCGATAGCAACCGGTTGAGCAAACTGGAGCGGGCGAATTACCGGCGTACGATGCGCGAACTCGAAGCGGTCATCCCCATGTCCCGCATAAAATACGTATTTTACGAAGATCTCTTTCACGCTCACACAATGCGCGACATCTGCGCATTTTTAGGGATTATGCCAATTGCGCCAAAAACCGACCTTCGCAGCAATACGGGCCGCCACGCCATGCTTCCGGAACATTTAAAAGATAGGTTCCGGGCTGCTTTTGCCCCACAATATGAATTTATTCTGGGACGCTTCGGCTCGGCAACGCCCGCCCGATGGCAAATCAACAGCGCCTTGAAGGTGACCGGATGACGCACCGGGCCTCGAAAAATCGCGGAAAAATGGTGTTGGCGACACCACGCATTATCATCGCATTGATCTTGCGTGAAATCGGGACCAGCTATGGCCGGTCACCGGGGGGCTATATATGGGCCTTGGCTGAACCGGTTCTGGGCATTGCGCTCTTAACCGCTATTTTTTCGATCGGCTTTCGGACACCGCCCCTTGGTAACAATTTTCCGATTTTCTATGCCACGGGCTTATTGCCGTTTCTGATATTCGTTGACCTTAGCAATAAGATTTCCCAGGCAATTAACTATTTAAAACAGCTACTTGCCTACCCCCGTGTGACCTTCGTCGACGCCATTCTGGGAAGATTTATCCTCAATTTTCTCACGCAGCTTCTTGTCGGCTTTATCGTCCTAAGCGGAATTATTTTACTATTCGACACGCGGGCCGCGGTAGATATTTCACACATCATGTCGGGGCTCGCCTTGATCGCCGCGTTGTCCCTAGGTGTAGGGGTGTTCAATTGCTTTATGATGTCAATGTTTCAGGTTTGGCAGCGTATTTACGGGATTTGCACACGACCTCTTTTGCTGCTTTCTGGCGTTATTTTTATGTATGATACGGTACCTGAACCCTACCGCGGCTATCTTTGGTACAACCCTCTGATCCACGTGGTGGGCCGCATCAGGGCCGGCTTTTATCATGGTTACGATGCCACCTATATATCCCCAGCCTATGTCTATGCCGTGGCCGCGACCTTGGGACTTTTTGGTCTTTTGCTTTTACGGCGATATCACCGTGATATTTTAGAGAGATAGCCAGACATTGTGGCCCGCTTTGCCGCTAAAAGCTTTCAAAGTCCCCATTTAGCACTGACAGGTTTTCAACACCCAAAATATCCAATGTTTTGCCACTGCCAAAATCCAGTACGATATGCCCCTCAGCCCCTCTGCGCGTGAACGTCTGAAGCTGGCTCATCGATAAGCTTCCCCCACCCCAGAGGGCCGAATCCAGCGAAAGCGTATCAATTTCATTCTGAAAGCTCAGGATCGTATCCTGCCCCGCACCATAGATGAAACGATCTGCCCCAATCCCACCAGACAACACATCATCGCCAGCACCGCCATCAAGCGTATCGTGCCCAGCATTGCCTTTGATCAGGTCATCGCCGTCGCCGCCGATCAGGAGGTCGGCACCATTGTCGCCCGACAGCGTATCGTTTCCGGACCCACCGTTAACCGTATCGTTGTTGATCCCCCCGGCAAGACGGTCATTCCCGCTGTCCCCCTGCAGAAAATCTGCCCCCGCATTTCCGAAAAGCTGATCATTCCCCCCACCACCAATCAGTTGATCTGCGCCCGCGCTTCCCTCTAGCCGGTCTTTGCCAGCGCCTCCCCACAGGGTATCGGCATTCAGCCCACCGATCAGATGGTCATCACCACCGTCGCCATACAACTTATCCGCGCCATTATTGCCGGTTAACGTGTCGTTCCCATCGCCACCGCCAAGCGCATCATAGCCATCGCCCCCCCACAGGGCGTCGTCCCCATCACTCCCGCGCAGAGTGTCCCAGCCGATACCGCCCCAGATCTGATCCCCCTCGGCCCCACCCTCAATCAGATCGCTCCCGCCGTTCCCATAGATCGTATCGGCACCAGCTTCGCCAAGGACCGTATCGTTGCCACCGCCGCCAATCAGCTGATCGCCGTCGGCCCGCCCGCTGATATGATCATTGCCGGCGTCCCCTTCCAATACATCTGACTGAGGCGTGCCGACCAGTATCAGCGGCGTCGGTTCGCTAGGAGCGACAGGCGTATCGGGCTCCTCTGGCAGCGACCAATCCGGCATGAAACGCGACTGCCCGATTAGGTCGAGCGCCTGAACGTCATCAACACTAAGGGATTGTCCGTTAGACGTTTTTATGACCAACCGCTCCTCACCAAAGGACAGAACGGCACCCTCGTTGGTCGAAGATACGGACAGCTGCGACCCGTGCCGCAGGAACGGCCAGGCCGACAGATCAATGCTGTCTTGCGCGCTGTCGAAATCGGCAATCGTATCGGCCTCTCCATCGGCGGAAAGGACAAAAAGATCGCGGCCGGAACCGCCGGTCAGCAGATCACGGCCGCCGCCGTCTCGCAGAATATCATCACCTGCGCGCCCGGCGATATGGTCCGCGCCATCCCCGCCGGAAAGCAAATCGCCCCCCGTGCCGCCTGTCAGCGTGTCGGCTTGATCACCCCCTGTTGCCGCCGTAACCCGGTCAGAAATATCCACCGTAAAGATGCTCAGCCCCGCTTCGGCGCCTGAGGCGACGGCGAGATGCAGTAAATCTCCTTGTACCGAAAAGTTAAGCGCCGACACCGCGTCGAGCGTGCTCCCTTCCGTGTCTTCGACCGACACCAGATGCATCAAACGGCCATCGTGCATCAGCTCGAAGACCGAAACGCCGTCATCTCCGCCCGCCGCCGCCACATAAGCGCGGCCGTGATGCGTTGTGGTCTCTATCACATGCACCCCGTCAAATCGCGTGTCCCGCGTGTCGAGGACGTGATCCGTTAAGGTTAATGCGCCATCTGCCCCCAGCATCGCGACGCTCAAACTCGCGCTCCCCGCCGCGGCCAGTATCGCAAATCCATGCTCCCCAACACCTACAAAGGCTGTCGCGCTTGGACTGCCGATCCCCACACCATCCTCCGCCGCGATACGCGAGACTTCTCGCGGGATACCATTCCCATCCAATTTGAACGAAATAAATGCGTCGTCCCGCGCCGAGGACGCCAGCAGATACGGCGTGCTTCCTACATACCCGACGCTCAGGCCGGTCAAACCCGCCTCCGACGCGACCCCACTGTCACCCGATATGCGCGTCAGGGCCCCATCGTCGCCCATGCGCCATGACCCGATGCTATCCGCCCCCCGTACCAGCCCGTATAGATAGCTCTGCCCGCCTAAATCCAACGTCTCGACGGCCAATAATTGGGCAGGCACGGCACCACCGGTCACGGCAGAAACGTCACCAAAGCGCCCATCATCTGTTAATGCAACGCGGGTAAGCGCGGCGTTATCCGCCCCCGTAAGCAATAGCGCACCGTCTACAACCTCCAACCGGCTGGTGACCCCGGCCCGCGTGTCCCCGGCGATGGCCCGACTGTCCAGAAACCGAAGCCCCCCTTCCGCATCAATGCGATAGGCCAGCAAGTCACCGCCACCAAAGCGCGAGGTCGTGTACAGCACCGCCCCGCCAGAGGATTGGACAACCGCCATATCCGTCACCCCGGTCAGCGCCATATCCGCCCGCGGCGACAATGTGGTTTTGTGCTCAAGCTCCATTGATTTAATCCCCTACGTGTTTCGGGGATAAAGATGGGTCGAAACCCTTAACGGCAGCTTCAGGTTTTAAGGCGGCAATGTGGCTCTTTCATACAATTTTCAGGTTTTCGCAGATCAGAAGTATAGGCCACCGTTTTGCACCGTGCCCGCAATATCGCCCGGCAGCACGGTCCCGCCACTTTGCACCACAGCGTTGGTGGTCACGTCAAAACGTTTGCCCGTGGCTGTGCCGGTGAAACCATGCCCGCTGAAATCCGCCTGCCCGGCCATCTCGCACCTCACAAACGCGGTGGCAAAGTTGGGCGTATTCGCCAGCGTCACCGTCTGCATCCCCCGCGCCAATACGGCCCCCTGCGACAAACGCAGATGATACGCGGCATCGCCGTCGATAACGTACGAACCCGCACCCTCGACGCGCCCGCCGACAATATCCAGATGTCCCCCCGCCGCGCCAAAGATGACCTCATCGACCTCTAGCACAGCTTCCGGCAACACCCGGATCGCCGGGTCGGCACCGGTGGTCTCTATCCTCATACCTCGCAAGATCAGACGCCCCCAAACCAGTTCGATCACCGACCCGGTCGCCGTCATCGTGACCGCGCCGGGGTCGCCGGTTTTCCCGACAATCTCAACCCGTCCTCCCCCCAATGCCGCCTTCGCCACAGCGGGCACCGCCCCCAGATCATAGCTTCCATCCGCCAGCTGGATCGTCACGGCGTGGCCTGCGCTGTCCAAACGGGCGACTTCCTCCATCGCACGGCCCAACGACGCAAAGGCAGCCACCCCCGTGGCGCGCCCGCTTTGCCCATCGCTACCTTGCAGGGGGTCCACATAGTACACGCGGGGGGCAGTCAGTCGCTCTCGCCACCCCGAGACTGGGGCCGTCACACGCCCGGTCGCCGCTTCAATGCGCAAAGCTTCCGCCCAATTCGCGCCGTCCGCGCTGACCTTGATGGCGAAATCATCGCTTCCAGAGGTACCCATCTCGGCCCGCCCCCCAAAGGCGGTCTGGAACAGCAGACTGGCCGTGTCCCCTTCGGCAGCCTTGTTGATCTTAACCTGATGCCCCGCCCCGGCATTGTTGAACAGCACCGCATCCGACGCCACAACCAACCGGTTATACGCATCCGGCGTCGCCCCGACACCCAACCGAGGCACATCTTGAAACTCCGGCACCGCCCAGCGCGCGCCGTCGAAAACCACTTGGGTTTGGCTGGGGGCCACAGACGCAACCCATCCCGGCAACGGCGTGATGAACTGCCACGCCCCATCCACGAACACTGCCACCGCATGGTCACTACCCGCCCAATCCCCCACGGCTTCAGCCCCCACCAGATACCGATCCCCCTCGGCTGCGGTGGCAGGCGGCGTATCTTCCGTGAACGAAAGAACCGACAGCTGCACAATCGCATCCAAAAGCCGCAGCGCCTCGTTATGGGTCACATGCTTTTGCGCTTGCGAAGGCTGAATATACGGAAGGGCGAGAACGGGGGATGTATCGGTCATATGGTGGCTCCGGTTCGATAAATACTGATCGGGCCAACCCTGCCGCAGAAAGGTTAACGCCAGCCTGCACCACCGCGCGCGGTATCGCGTTTGCCACCGCCCCCTTTCAATGCTTTGCTATCAACAGATATCCGGCAGGGGGAACATCATGGCAGGACCACTTTCAGGTATACGCATAATCGAATTCGCAGGGCTCGGCCCAGGCCCCTTCGCCTGTATGATGCTCGCGGACCACGGGGCAGAGGTGATCCGCATCGACCGTCCGGGCGGCACCCGCGGGGGCCCCGAAAGTGACCCAAAAACCGATATTCTGCTCCGGTCCCGCAGAACAATCGAGGTCGACCTTAAGTCCGCAACGGGCCAAGCCGTTCTGCGCGATCTTATCGCCTCCGCTGACGGGCTGGTCGAAGGGTTCCGCCCCGGCGTTATGGAACGTTTAGACCTTGGCCCGGAGGATATGCTGACCCTGAACCCCAAGCTCGTCTACGGGCGCATGACCGGATGGGGACAAACCGGCCCCTACGCGCCAATGGCCGGGCATGATATCAATTATATTGCCCTCAGCGGTGCGCTGCACGCCTTTGGTCGCAAGGGGGATAAACCCACGCCCCCCGCCAATATGGTCGGCGATTTCGGGGGCGGTGCCATGATGCTTGCATTTGGCATGGTCTCTGCCCTTTTGAACGTACAGCGCGGTGGGAATGGCACAGTCATCGACGCTGCAATGACCGATGGATCGGCCCTGTTGATGTCGATGATCTATGCGTTTCACGGTCAAGGCTGGTGGCAGGATGACCGCGGTGTGAACATGCTTGATACAGGGGCGCATTTCTATGATGTCTATAAGACAGCGGATGAAAAATTCGTCTCTATTGGCGCAATAGAGCCGCAATTCTACGTTCAACTATTGCACCTGTGCGGTCTGTCAGACGATCCCGACATGCAGATCCAAAACGACCAACGCCAATGGGACGCCATGCGCGGCAAGCTTGCCCGCTTGATTGAAACCAAGACCCGCGCCGAATGGGACGAGATAATGATCGGTCACGATGCCTGCTATGCCCCCGTTTTGTCATTGGCAGAGGCACCTACCCACCCTCATAACACCGCACGCGGTACATTTGTCACGGCTGGCAACGTGCTACAGCCTGCGCCAGCGCCGCGATATTCTACCCATAAAACCACGCCGCCGCGGATGCCCGACGGTCATACCGATACCCGCAACATTCTCGCCGACCTCGACTATGACAGCGATCGCATCGCTGCCCTTCTAGACGCGGGCGGTATCGCGTAACTGCTCTTATCCGCCATTTCGCAACCAGCGGCTGACAATCCAAAACCGACCCGCTACAAGACCGCCTAGCGCAGAGGGGCCCGCGGGCCGCAAGGATCGGGGCAGCCGGATATGACATTGCCACAACGCCACCCGAACGGGGCAGCCACATGACCACGATGATCCCCGCCTGGGTCAACGGCAAGCTCACCCCCGTCGAAAAGCTAGAGGTCCACCAGCGCGGTCTTCGCCACAAGGCCATCTCGGTTTTCGTCATGCGCGGACGCGAGACCTTGATACAGCGTCGGGCGCTTGGCAAATATCACACCCCCGGTCTCTGGGCGAACGCCTGCTGCACCCATCCGTTCTGGGATGAACCCGCGCTCACCTGCGCCAAACGGCGACTGGATGAAGAGCTGGGGATCAGCGGCCTAAGGCTCGACCATCGTGATCAGGTCGAATACCGCGCCGATGTGGGCGGCGGCCTGACCGAACATGAGCTGGTAGAGATTTACGTCGCCGAAGCCGTCGCGCTCACCGATGTGACCCCAAACCCCGCCGAAGTAATGGACACCGCCTGGGTCGACCTCTCCGACCTCGCTCGCCAGACCCAAACCACGCCAGAGCGTTTTACCCCCTGGCTGCGCATCTATCTGGCCGAACACATGGACAGCATCTTTACCGCTTAATCTTCAGTCTCGTCCGATGGTTCTGGCGTAAACAGCATGAACAGCGCATTCCCTTCGCGCAGCAAGTGCACCTCGTTATCACCGACATTTTTATCTGGTCGGGACGGGCAGGTATCAGGCACTTCATCACAGGCGATCGCCGTCTTTCCGGTCAACTGTTTCAGCCGGAACGGCAGCGCTTTGTAAGATTGTATGCCGGCCTTCAGCCCTGCGGCGATCTTCGACGAGTCGCCATAGACATAGACCGGCCCCTCCGTCGCCCGCACCTCCTGCGCCCAGAGTTTGGTATCGCTACGCCAGTCATTGGACTGCCCATAGGCCAAAAACAGCTGGATGAACCACACCCCGATGATCATCAGCAATAGATTACGCCCTAAACGGCCGTATAGGCCCTCATCCTCGCTCAATATCTGGACCGCACGCACCGCGGTCAGCGCAAAGAAAACCCAAAAGAAGATAAACGCGCGCGGCGGTACAATCACCCCCAGTTTCAGCGCCTGAACTACCGTCAGCGCCAGCCCAATCGCCATACCAGCCGCAAGATACAAAGCCTCAAGCGGCGCGCGCTTGCGCAGCACATTCAGGGTAAGGATATAGACAAACGGAATAAGCCCGATAAGTGGCGGATACCCGATGCCGGTCCGGTTGAGGAACAGCGTAAATGTTTCCCCCAGCTTCGGCAGGTTGGCGATCATCCCGCCAATACCGTCCCCCGCGGTCGGATCACGCCAATCGGCCACAGGCACGCCAAACACACCGTGAACCTGCCAGTTCAACGTATAAACCGTCAGCACCGCGACAACGAAGCTTGCGCAAAACAGCGCCATCAGCCCCACCAGATCGCGGATTGACCGCTCCCGCGTACGCGCAATGCAAATCGCCAGCAGCAGCAGCGGATAGGTCGTATAGGCCATAAAGCTGACGATCACGAAAATCGGCAACAGCCAGCGCAACTGCGCGCTGGACAGGTAACAGGCCAGCACCGCAAACAGCGCCACAACAGCCAACCCGGGGATGAGCGTATTGAACCAGAGCGAGATCAGCATCTCGGATGGGCAGACCACCAGCAGCAGGGCCAGCACGACAGTAAACCAGCGCTGCGCACCTGGCCCCATCGCCGCAACGGCAAACGCAGCGACAAACGCCGCCCATAGGCTCTGATACAGGGCAAAGTTCAGCCAGGCGGGCGTTACCACCTCGCGCAGGTGCCAGATGTAGTTCAGCCACCGCCCCTCGTGCAGGGTCTTGTTCCAAAAGGCGGGTGCGTCACTGAAAAACGCGGGGTAGTCATCATGACGGATCATCGGATCCAGCAGATTTTGCCCCGTCAGCAAAAACGCCGCCACCAGTGTGATCAGGAAGACCGGTGCCAGCTGCAGCCGTTCAGCTTCGGCCCGCATCGCCAACTGCCGCTCGACCGCCGCCGTCATACAGCCGCGCGACCCACGGTTTTGGCACGGCGCGCCCGCAGGGCAAGAACCATCGCCCGCGCTTGCGCAATGGCTGTGACAACGCCGCGTGGCAGGGTCTTGACCACGGCAAAACGCAACCGCCAGCCAAGGCTACCCGCATTGCGGAGCTTTTGCCCCGCAGGCACTTGGGTCGCGAGGATCTCTTTCGGCAAACCCGCACGGCCGGCCTCATTCACATAAAGGATTGCGTTATAACGATACCAGGGCGCGATATCCTTGTTGTCTTTCAATGCAGGGCGCACGCAATCATAGGCGACATAACCCTTGGCAGCGAAAATATCCTGCCAGAAGGACAAGGGCTGTTCGTTCACGTGAAACTCGCCCCCCTGTCCGGTGACCGCGGCGGAAAACAACACACGATCAGACGCCCGCGTAAGACTATCGACCAGAACCTCCGAGGCTTCGGTGGGCAGATGCTCTCCTACCTCAAGGCTCTGCGCCAGATCAAAGCGGCGGCCCGTCTTTACCGGCTTTGTCAGATCGGCGGCGATGAACTGCTCCGGCGCGACTGCCAATTGCGCCCGGTCTACATAATCCCCGTCTACGGCCAGCACGTCCTCCGCGCCACCTTTGCGCCATTCATCCATCCAAACACCGCGCCCACTGCCCAGATCGATCACCGTCGTTGGCTTCAGCAAAGGAAACAGCAATGACACAAACGGTTTTGCCGACGCGCGCGCACTTTGGTTGATGTAATCAAAAAATGTATCACTGTAGATATGGCTCATGACATGTACTCCGTCTTGGGGTGCGGCAAGGCGAACACCCATAGGGTCATCAAAATATAGTTCTGCACCGGCAGATACAGCGCAACGGCCAGCGCCGCCGCCCAGGCCGGCATCCCCAAGGCCTTTGCCAGAGGGCCCGTGACAAGCATCGACATGCCAAAGCCGCAGCCAACCATGATGGCGAATTTGGTGATCTGGCTGCGATTGATCAGTCGCCGTTCAAAGGTGAACAGGGCATGACCGATGTACTGCAGGACGATCGCCAGAAAAAACGCCAGCGCATTAGCTCCCGGTTGTGACACCCCCGCCGCCAGAAACGCCGGATACATCGCCACGTAGGATAATGCCGTCACAATGCCGACAACCCCAAAGCGCGCGCATTTATAGTCAAAAGCACGCATCAGGCACGCAACCGTTTCACGTCGGGGACCATATCGCGCGTATCATCGCTCACGAAATAGAGCGGACGATCCTTGGCCTCGACATAAAGGCGACCGATATATTCTCCCAGAATACCCAGCGTCAAAAGCTGCGCCCCCGAGAAGAAGCTAACCGCGAGCACCACCGACGCCCAACCGGGTGCCGTCTGATACACGACCAGCGAATAGATCACATAAACGGCCATCAACGCCGCCATGAACAGGCTGACAAAAGACAGGCGCGTCGCAAGTTTCAACGGCTTCGTCGAAAAGGCGGTCATCGCGTCGATGGCAAAGCGCATCATGGCGCGGAAGGGGTATTTGGTTTCGCCCAAGGCGCGTGGGGCGCGGATATATTCAATACCCACCTGTTTAAAGCCTGCCCAAGCGAACATCCCCCGGATAAAGCGGGCCTTTTCCGGCATTGCCAGAACGGCGTCCAGCGACCGGCGGTTCACCAGACGGAAATCGCCCGTGTCCTGCGGGATCGGGACATCGGACATGGCATTGAGGAAACGGTAGAACAGATGCGCCGTGGCCTTCTTGAACATGGTCTCGCCCTGACGCTCGCTACGACGGCCGTAAACCACGTCGAACCCGCGATCCATCATGAACATCATATCAACCAGCAATTCCGGCGGATCTTGTAAATCGGCATCCAGCATAAAAATGCGTTCGCCCTGTGCCGCCTCAAGCCCGGCGGTCAGCGCGATTTGATGCCCGCGATTGGCCGAAAGCTTGATACCCACCAGTTGCGCACAGCCCGCTTGCGCGGTTTCGATCGCTTTCCACGTGGCATCGGTGGATCCATCATCCACCAGAATAATCTCGGCCCGATCTTTCCACGGCGCGATCGCCTGCGTCAGCCGCGACACCAGCCCTGGGATCGAGGCTTCTTCGTTCATGCAAGGGATCACAACAGAAAGATACATATCACACCGCCTGAATAAATTGACCCGTTCAGGGTTAATCAGGCGATGTGGCTGAAATAGGGCGCCGATGGGTCCACTTTGCGAAGCCTCTGGCCGATAGACATACCTTTTGAAACGCAAAAGGCCGGGCATTTCTGCCCGGCCTTTGGTCATCAATCGGGGTCAGATCAGTTGCTGACCGCGTTCCCCACACTCAGGATCTGCGGCAGGATCTGCGAGACAGCGCGGCTCCATTTGGTGACGGGCTGCTGCGCGATAAAGATGATGTCATCGGGGCGCAGCTCGAACCGCGGGGCCAGCGCAAAATTCGCGGCGTTGCGGGCATCCAGATGCCACGCGGTAATGGCCCCCAGTTCGCGCGGGTCAGAGGAGGCGCGCAACACATAGACCTGGGATACATCACCGGTCGACGACGCCACACCACCCGCATCATACAAGGCATCTGCCAGACTTGCCTTACGCTCGTACGGCAAGGCAAAGCGCGACTGCGTCCCGACCTCACCGGCCAGATAGACATAGTCGCGGTCATCGGCACCGAGATCACGGCGTGCTTTGTAGTTATCGCGGGCTTCATCCAGATTATCGCGGCGCAAGGACACCTCAAGCTGAAGCTCTTGCAATGCCGACGACCGCGCCGCCTGACGCGCCTGAACCAGAGTAATCTGCTGCGCGAAATATTCCTGCGCACGCGCCAGTTCATATTCCGTATCAACAAAGATCGCATCGCCGGGCAGCAGGCGGGTCTTGGTCAGGCTCGCGCGGGAATAAAGCTGCGACAGCGGGATCTGATACAGCGTGCCATCCCGATAGAGACGGATCGAGGCATAGTCCTGATCCTCGACCGTGATCCCCCCGGCAGCGGCCAAAGCTTCTTCCAGATAAAGCGGTGTCAGGGTCACAGGAACAACAGTCGGCTGCGACACAGCACCCCCGATGGACACACGGCGCGAGTTGAACTCGGAAATCTCGAGGCTGAAAGTCGGGTCAATCTGGTTCTCGACCAGACGCTGGAACAGCGCCGCTTCGGCATCTTCAATGGTCAAACCGGCAATACGCACGCGGCCCACATCGGGAATGTTGATCGATCCGTCATCCTGCACGGTGTAGCCTTGGCGCGAGTTTTGCGCGGCCAGCAGCCCGGTCAGCTGTTCAACCGATCCGGCGGCACGCGGTGTGGCCAGCAGCACCACATCACCGATACCAATCTCGTAAGGGCCGGGATCAACCGCGGGCGGCAAGCGAAGCTCAAGCGCGTTGGGGCGGGTCTGAACGTCGAGTGTGGGCGATGGCAGCGCCCCGCTGCCACGCAGCCCCGACCCAGAGCCTGCGGTGCGGGAGAACACATCGGGCAGGCTCCGCGGCGCATAGGCGGATCTATTCGCCTGAATGACAGATTCAGCAGTGAGGTTCATCACCCGTACATTGGTGCCGCCAGCGACGCCCTCTACAACTTCAGGTGTTCGGTAAACCGTACCACAGCTTGCAAGGGTCAGGCCCAAAACAGCTACCAATAGGTATCGCACTTTAATACTCCCATTCATCATGTGACACCTCGCCCCCAGACAGGTTCGGCCCCTGTTAATCTTAACGGGCGGCGGCCTTGGTCATCAAATACCCGACCTCATCGCCCGCCCATTGCCGCGCCTGTACAATGGCACCGCTCTTTACACTGACCCAATACGTATTCCGAAACGACTGGTCCAGGCTTTTACAATCCTCGGTTACAACCCGCGTCGGCACGGTGCCGACCTCAAGAGCGAGCGTCGCGCTGCCCTGCGGCTCCACCAGACAGCGATAGGCGCGGGTCGAAATCTTATCCACTCCTGTCAGATTGCTATGCAAGCGGTCCGAGTAACCGCGCCGCCCGGACAGGATCAGCGCCTTGGGCTCAGACACGTCAGCGGCGAAGAGTTCAGACCCAAGGCCGCGTGTCCCTTGCAGCATCCCGTCTTCCAGCATCAGCGCCGTTAAATCCGAACTCAGCCATGTATCGACGCCGTTCACACGCGCCTCGCGCAGCATGCGGCCGGTTTGTGCACGGCTTTCCACGGTCAGCAGCAAGGCGGGGGTGGCGGTATCCTTCACCAGCGCGGCAAAGCGCGGCGGAAACCCTTGCGAGGTTTTGGGCACGACGGAATCGTCATCCACAGCAACGGCGACACCACGCGCCAGAAGGTTTTGACTGGCGCTACAGGCTGTGAGGCCCGCCAGACACAGGCCAAGGGTCAACGCACGTAAGATCATCGCAGGTATCTCCCCCAGCTGTCCCGCAGCTCTTTGCCGCGATAGTCGCGCACGACCCCGTGCAAACGGTTCGCCACAGCAAGACGCGCCCCGCCGTCACGTGTAATCGGCTTGATGGTTTGCTGGACTTTCGTCCGCGACGGGCGTCCGGTCAGCCACGAAAGCGGCACTTCGAACCGCAGGCCCTTGTCGAAAGACCCTTCACCGAAATCGTCAAAGGACACATCCGTGAGCGTGAAATACCCGCCAACCTTGAACCCGTTGTTAAACTCACGATCCAAAGAGAACGTCGCGCCATAGTCACCCGCAAGGTAGCGACCCACATCCAGCTGACCAAAGAACCCATTGCCCAGATCATAATAGGCAGAGGCATGGCCGGTCACGACGTCATAGTCCTGAAATCCGAACAGCATGTCGAAATCACGTTGTTTGACATAGTTCAGCTCTGCCCCAAGGGCCAGCCGGCTGTCCATCGGATACCAAAGCACCTCGGTCGACACGCCGCCGAACATCCCTTCCAAATACCCTGCAGAAACACGACCAAACAGGTTTTTCCCCGGCCGGAACATATACTCGGCCGTGAGGCTGTTCACCTCGAGTTCAGATTCTTTTGCATAGCGCACAGCATTGGTGCGCACCGGCTCGATAGCCGAGTTCGAAACGCGGAACGATTTGTCGATATTGCCCACCAGCGGATAGCGGAAACGGCCCGCAAAGGTCAGGCCCGGACGTGGCCGGTAATCCATCTTAAGCTGGACACCAAAATCGGCTCTGATCGGGCTGTTAGGGTCGAAAAAAGACGTGGCAAGGTAAGGGCCGATCGACGTGTCAAAGACTGGATAGATATCCGCCAACTCGCCTTCGCGGCCCTGATCGTGCCCGTCTTCCAGACGCGCCCGCGCCAGACTGCGCCAGGCACCATCGTAATCAAACTGCAGCTCTTCCAGATCGGATCTTTGCGTCACGATCTGGTTCAGCGGCACACCGCGCTCCAGAAACACGACCGTGAACTCTTCGATCGCGGGGGGCAGCGTCACCGCCATGGCCCGCGCCGTGCGCCCTGCCGCTTGGGCCTCATTGTCGAAACGGGTGTTTTCCACGCGGACGGTCGCGCGGTGGCCCGACATGGTGAAGCCTTGCATCTCCAGCCCGTCTTCCGCCAGCACACGCTGCAGCACTGCCTCGACCGCATCGCGCCCACCCCCGGCAGCAGAGTTGTTCCACTCCGCAATAGCCAGACGGTTGCGCGCGCCGATGGTGCGCGGTGTCTGCTCCAACCCGCCGGGCACAGACGGTTTCTTGGGGTTGATGACATAGCTCAGCTGCGCGCCGACCTCATGCCCCCCGACGACAAACCCCTTGAGGTTCACACCGTTTTTGAAACGATACTCCAACCCCACATTGAGGGGCGAGGACACGTCGATACCAGTATTCACCGATTCCCGCGTGTATTCATCGGGGGAGTATTCGGCGAACAGCGTCATCTGGTCCGACACATTCCACTGCACGCCCGCGAAAACCGACGTCGGCCCGCGGAACCAATCACCGGTTTCAAGCTGACCACCTGTCCCGCTGAACCCTGAAGAACGCGTGTCAAACCGGTCAGACAAAACGCTGAACGGGTTCGAAAATGAGTTCCGCCCCGCAAGTCGCCCCCAGCCCAGACCGCCGGTCACCTCCAGCTTCGATCCAAAGCTTTTGGTGGCCACGAAATACTCGCTGCTCAGGATACCGGTGCCCAGAAAGTCGCGCAGGCCAACGGCGAAGGCAGGGCGTACGTCGGTTTCATCCCAAATCTGGTAATGCACATCAAAGCTACGGTCGAAGGTATCGCCGTCTAGGAACGCACTGGTGCTGATATCCTTAATCTGCGAATACCGGAATGTCCCATAGAGACGCGGCAAGACCTGGAACGTTGCTGAATACCGGTAGTTGGGGCCAAACGCGCTTGCCGTGAAGGCCAGATCGCCGTCCTTCAACACGCGGGCTGTCGGCATTTCAACCAACCCGGGTGTGCCGTAGGTCGATAAAGATTGCGCTGAACCTTGGGCAAGACTAGTGACGCAAAACGCCCCGGCTAGCATCGAACAAGCTAGTTTCCTCGAGCGCCCTTGCATCTGCTAACCTACCTATTAATTAATTGTTGTGAATACCGGGACCGTAGAGAAGTTTAGGAAGGACTACACTTTGTGTGCCGTCCAATCAACGGATTTACCATTTCGTTGCGCCAGTTTTGCAACACAGAGGATACGCCAAGACCTATGCTGAATCGTTGGTTTAAACGCCGTCAACCTGACCCCGAGCCCGAACCTCATTTCGATCCGATCACACCGGATGTCCCCGTGATTGCGATCGGAGATATTCACGGGCGTTTTGATCTGCTTGAAAGACTACCCGAACCTTCGGCCGGTACACAGGTGATCTGCGTCGGCGACCTTGTCGACCGCGGCGAACAAAGCGCGCAGGTTTTGCGGGCCCTGCACGCTCAGCCGGAGATCATCACGCTGATGGGCAACCACGAGCAGATGATGCTAAAGTTTATCGACAATCCGAAAGAGAATGGTCAGCGCTGGCTCCGGTATGGCGGGCTCCAGACTTTGTCGAGCTTTGGCGTCTCGGGCGTGTCGCAAACATCCTCTGGTAACGATCTTGAACGCGCCCGCGACGCCCTGCAAGACGCTATGGGCGAGGCGCTGCTCGACTGGGTGGTCAACCTTCCAACCTCGTGGGTGTCGGGCAATGTCGCGTTCGTCCACGCCGCCGCTAACCCATTGATCTCTATCAAGGATCAGGAAAGCCGCACGTTGCTTTGGGGGCATGAGGATTTCGGCCGCCGACGCCGCCGTGACGGCATCTGGGTCGTGCACGGGCACACAATCGTCGACACGCCGATGATCAAAGGCGGCGTGGTGTCGATCGACACCGGTGCCTACGCGACGGACAAGCTCACCGCCGCAACGATCCACAATGGCGAGGTCGAGTTTAACTACCTCTGATCTGACGGCATCCCGATTTTAACCACGCTTTAGGATACCTCTGCTTTAGCTGACACACCGGCACATGCGCCGGTGTTTGGTTGCTATGGGTAAGAGGTGACGATGGCGTTTATCGATATCGGGATACGGCAGGGCAGTGATGTCCATGCACGTCGGGCACCAATTTACGAACGCGGCGGGAAACGGGTGTTCGACCTTGCCGTCAGCCTCGCGTTGCTGCCGCTAATCCTGCCCGTGATTGTCGTTTTATACTGTCTGGTGGCATCCACGGGTCAGGGCGGTCTCTACGCCCACCCGAGGGTTGGACGCGCTGGCCAGGTTTTCCGCTGTTGGAAAATCAGAACGATGGTCCCTGATGCACAGGCCGCGCTGCCGGCGATTCTATTGGCGCGACCTGATCGCGCGCTGGAATGGGCGTTGTACCAAAAGCTGACCAAAGATCCGCGCGTGATCCCCGGCGGCCATTTCCTGCGCCGCACCGGTCTGGATGAACTGCCCCAGATCTGGAACGTACTACGCGGCGATATGTCCTTGGTCGGGCCGCGCCCCGTCACCCGAGCGGAGCTGCACAGCTACGGCGATGCCCGCCACGCTTACCAACGGGTGCGTCCGGGGGTGACAGGGCTTTGGCAGGTATCGGGGCGCGGCATCCTGCTGTTTGCAGAACGCGCCTCGCTTGATGAACGCTATGCCCGCCAGCCGAGCTTTATGGGCGATCTCAAGATCATCGCGCACACTCTGCCCGTCCTGCTGCGCCCCACCGGATACTGACGGGGCGCAACAACAGTTAACGCGGTGACAAGGCGCTAGACCAACCCTTTGATCCCTGTCGCGGTGGTGCCACTGTCGCGCACTTTTGAGATGCGAAACGGATAGACGACCCCCGCCATCAAACCGGGCAGAGTGATTGCATCCCCGCTTTTCAGCGTCACCGCGACATCACCGGCCCCACCGACCATAAAGCCACGGGTGATCTGCGGCAGGTCGGCGGTATCGTCGGGCACAATATCAAAGGCCCCGCAAATAGGGCCGGTCAATCCTGCGGTATAGTCCTTGAAGTTGTCGGTAATTGGCATGTCGCTCTCCGTTTGGTGAAGAGCGCAGCTTGGTCTACCGATCCTACCTAAATCTTACCCCACCGTGCGGGGCATACCCAAGGCCGGCAACCAGCCTTGGGGAAGATCATTCACGCAAGCTTGCCGTGGCAATGCTTGAACTTTTTGCCCGACCCACAGGGGCATTCATCATTGCGCGCAGGGTTTCCCCACGTGCTTGGATCATTCTCGTCGAACCCCGCCACAGCGGTAGACCCAGACTCTGCAGCGGCGGTCGAAGCCGGCGCTTCGCTGTTCTCTTCCGCCGCCTGCGCCGCGTCGACCTGAGCTGCGGCCTGACGTTCCTGCATCTGCGACAGGATTTGCTGCTGCTCTTCTTCTGTCATCGGACGGATTTGACCCAGCTTCTGGGTCACTTCGGTCCGCAGGCTGTCCAGCATACTTTCGAACAACTGGAAGGATTCGTTCTTATATTCGTTCAACGGATCACGCTGCGCATAGCCGCGGAAGCCGACGACCGACCGCAGATGCTCCAGCGTCAGAAGGTGATCACGCCACTTGCCGTCAATCGCCTGCAACAACACCTGCTTTTCGATGTTGCGCATGTTCTCGGAGCCGAACTGTTCAGCCTTCTGGGCCATCATGTCTTCGCTGGCTTCAACAAGGCGTTCGCGGATCACTTCATCATCCACGCCCTCTTCCTCACACCATGCTGCAACGGGCACATCGAGGTTCAGCTGATCCGCAACCGCGGCTTGGAAACCTTGTGTATCCCACTGATCTGCATAAGTTTTTGGCGGCATAAACTGGTCGATCAGATCGTCAATTACCTGCTCGCGCATGTCGGCGGTGATCTCTTGCAGGTCGGCGGCTTCCATGATGTCGCGGCGCTGGCCAAAGATGACCTTCCGCTGGTCGTTCATCACATCGTCGAACTTCAACAGCTGTTTACGAATGTCAAAGTTGCGCCCTTCGACCTTGGCCTGCGCGCGCTCCAGCGACTTGTTGACCCAAGGGTGCACAATCGCTTCGCCCTCTCTCAGACCAAGCGTCGTCAAAACTTTCTCAAGCCGTTCAGAGCCGAAAATACGCATCAGATCGTCTTCGAGAGACAGGTAGAAGGACGACCGACCGGGGTCACCCTGACGGCCCGAACGGCCGCGCAGCTGGTTGTCGATCCGGCGGCTTTCGTGACGCTCGGACGCCAGAACATACAGCCCCCCTGCATCGAGCACTTTTTTCTTTTCGTCAGCGTGTTCCGCTTCGATTTTTTCACGGATCGCAACGGGGTCGGCATCAGGATCAGCGTCCAGCGCTTCAATCACCTTCAGCTCGACGTTGCCGCCCAGCTGAATGTCGGTGCCGCGACCGGCCATGTTTGTCGCGATGGTGACCGCGCCGAACTTGCCCGCATCCGCCACGATCTGCGCTTCCTGCTCGTGCTGGCGCGCGTTCAGAACGTTATGTTTGATGCCCGCTTCGGTCAGCATCTGGCTCAGCATTTCGGATTTCTCGATAGAGGTTGTACCCACCAGAACCGGCTGGCCTATCGCATTGGCTTCTTTGACCTTTTCGATCATCGCCTGATATTTTTCCAACGCCGAACGATAGACCTGATCGTCTTCGTCCACACGCGCAACCGGCACGTTGGTCGGGACAACGACAACACCCAGCCCGTAAATCTCGGCGAATTCTTCGGCTTCGGTTTCGGCGGTACCCGTCATGCCCGCCAGCTTGTTATAAAGGCGGAAATAGTTCTGGAAAGTGACCGAGGCCAATGTCACGTTCTCGGGCTGGATCTGGCAGCCTTCCTTCGCTTCGATCGCCTGATGCAACCCGTCGGACAGACGACGACCGGACATCATACGCCCGGTGAATTCGTCGATCAGCATCACCTCGCCGTCGCGCACGATGTAATCCTTGTCGCGCTGGAACAGCTTATGCGCCCGCAAACCCTGGTTCACGTGGTGCACGATGGTCGTGCTTTCGGGGTCATACATCGTTAACCCTTCTTCCAGCAGACCGCGGCCGTGCAGCTCTTGCTCGAGGAACTCGTTCCCTTCGTCGGTAAAGGTCACGTTGCGGGTTTTCTCGTCCAGCTCGTAGTGGCTTTCCTGCAGCAGCGGGATCACATCGTCGACGATTTTATACATCTCGGAGCGGTCTTGCGACGGGCCAGAGATAATCAGCGGCGTCCGCGCCTCGTCGATCAGAATACTGTCGACTTCATCCACGATGGCAAAGTTGTGCTGTTTCTGGAAAATCTGGCTCAGCTCAGACTTCATGTTATCGCGCAGATAATCAAAGCCCAGCTCGTTGTTGGTGGCGTAGGTCACGTCGCAATCATAGGCGGCGCGCTTGTCTTCCTCGGTCATGCCGGACACCGCAGCGCCCGTGGTCAGCCCAAGCGAGGCAAAGACCTTGCCCATCCAGTCGGCGTCCCGTTTCACGAGGTACTCGTTCACCGTGACCACATGCACGCCCTTGCCGGTCAGCGCATTGAGGTAAGCGGCCAGCGTCGCGGTCAGGGTTTTACCCTCACCGGTTTTCTGCTCGGATATGTTGCCCTGATGCAGGAAAATCGCCGACATCAACTGCGTGTCAAAGGCGCGCAGACCCAAGGTCCGGCGTGCGCCTTCACGGCAGTTCGCAAAAGCTTCCGGCAGCAGATCATCAAGGCTTTCGCCGTCAATCGCCCGCTTGCGCAGCTCTTCCGTTTTTTGCTTCAGACCGTCGTCGGTCAAAGCCAAGAATTCTTCTTCCAGCGCGTTGATCTTTTCAACCAGCGGGCGGGTCGCCTTGATTTTACGGTCGTTTGGGGTCCCAAAGACTTTTTTGGCGAGTGTTCCGATGCCCAGCATGCAATCTCCTGCCGAAGTTATGTTCCAAGGCGTCCATCTGCTTGCCGAGCCGCCGGACAGCCCCTAGATACAAGACTGAACGTGCGCCAAGGCCGCGCCCATAGGGCGATGTAAGGGCCGCACTAAACCGTGTCAATGTAGCAGCCCCTTGTGGCTGCCAAACCAAGGACAGATACATGCAAAAACCTCTCACTTTTCTGGCACCATTCGTGGTGGCAGCTTCGCTCGCCCTGCCCGCCGTTGCGCAGGACGACACTGCCGAAAACACGGATGCGCAGACAGACGTCACCGCTGAAACCGTGGTTGCCACGGTCAATGGCACCGACATCACGGTTGGCAGCATGATCATTGCCCGCGCCACTCTGCCCGAACAATATCAACAGCTTCCCCCCGAAGTCCTGTTCAAAGGCATTCTGGATCAACTCGTGCAGCAGACAGCCTTGTCGCAAGACTTTGACGGCGAAGTGCCAAAGCGGATCGAGATGGCGCTTGAAAACGAACGTCGCCAGCTGATCGCGGGCGAAGTGATCGAGAAAGCAATGGCCCAAGACGTCACCGAGGAAGAGCTGCAAGCCGCCTATGACGAAGCCTACGCCGATGCGGAACCGACCGAGGAATTTAGCGCGTCGCATATTCTGGTAGAGACAGAAGAAGAAGCCCAAGCCGTCAAGAAAGAGCTGGATGAAGGCGCGGATTTTGCCGAGTTGGCGAAAGAAAAGTCCACCGGCCCTTCCGGTCCTGCGGGCGGCACTTTGGGTTGGTTCGGTCCCGGCATGATGGTACCCGCGTTTGAAACCGCCGTTGCCGAGCTTGAAGTCGGCACTGTGTCTGAACCTGTTGAAACCCAGTTCGGCTGGCACGTGATCAAACTGGAAGACAAGCGCCAGAAAGAAGCACCCAAGCTTGAAGACGTTAAGGACGAGCTGGAAACTCAGGTCCGTCAGGTGAAAGCACAGACCCTGATCGAAAAGACCACCGAAGCCGCAGATGTTGACCGTTCGGCGGCTGACACAATCGACCCTTCGGTTCTGACCAACCTCGGCCTGTTGGAGTAACAAATGGGCAAAATCACCGCTGTATCCCCGCTGGCACCCGATCACTTCCCTGATCTTCCTGTCATCGATGGTGTGCGTTTCGCCACCATCGCGGCGGGGGTACGGTATCAAGGCCGCACCGATGTGATGCTTGCTGAATTGGCCCCGGGCTCTACGGTGGCGGGGGCGTTTACACGCTCTGCCACCCGCGCCGCGCCGGTTCTGGATTGTCAGGCCAAGATCGGCGCGGCATCAGACACCGGTGCCGCGATCCTGGTCAATTCGGGCAACGCCAATGCCTTCACCGGCAAGGGCGGCGTTACCGCGGTCGAAGCAATTACCGCTTCGGTTGCTGATGTCTGCAACATTCCCCAATCGCGTGTTTTCACCTCTTCAACAGGTGTGATCGGCGAACCGCTGCCCCACGACCGGATCACGGCTGTTCTGGCGGACCTTAAGGGCGCGTTGTCCGACAAGGGCATTTCCGATGCGGCCAAAGCGATTATGACCACAGATACCTTCCCCAAAGGGGCCCGTGCCGAGGTCGAAATTGACGGTAAAACAGTCTCTATCGCGGGGATTGCGAAGGGATCGGGCATGATCGCGCCAGATATGGCGACGATGCTGGTCTATATCTTCACCGATGCGGTTGTCAGCCAAGCTGCGCTGCAAAAGATGCTGTCGACCCATACGGATAGCACCTTTAACTGCATCACCGTGGATAGCGACACATCGACCTCCGACAGTTTGATCCTTGCAGCAACCGGCGCGTCGGGCGTGGATGCCAGCGAAAGCGATGCGTTCTCGGATGCGCTGCATGGCGTCATGCTGAACCTCGCGCATCAAGTTGTGCAAGACGGCGAAGGGGCGACCAAATTCGTCGAGATCGCCGTGACCGGTGCTGCCACAGATGACGACGCCAAGTCCCACGGCATGGCCATCGCGAATTCCCCCCTCATCAAGACCGCCATCGCGGGCGAGGACCCGAACTGGGGCCGCGTGGTAATGGCCGTCGGTAAATCAGGGGCCGCTGCTGATCGGGATCGTCTGTCGATCCGCTTTGGCGATATCGAGGTGGCCAAAGACGGCTGGCGCAGCCCCGACTACTCGGAAGAGGCAGCGGCGGCGCATATGAAGGGCCAGAACATCACCATCGGCGTTGATCTGGGCCTTGGGGACGGCAAAGCAACGGTTTGGACCTGCGACCTTACCCACGGCTATATCGAGATCAACGCGGACTATCGTTCGTGAAGGTTATCCTTGTCTCGGCGGTTGCCCTGATCGACGTGGACGGGCGCGTGCTTTTGGCACAGCGCCCGCCCGGCAAATCGATGGCTGGTTTGTGGGAGTTTCCGGGCGGCAAGGTCGAAGCCGGCGAAACCCCCGAAGCCGCGCTGATCCGCGAGCTGCAAGAGGAACTGGGCATCGACACATGGGCGTCCTGCCTTGCCCCGTTGACCTTTGCCAGCCATGCCTACGATGACTTCCACCTGCTGATGCCGCTGTTTGCCTGCCGAAAATGGAACGGCACACCGCAGGCGCGCGAGGGGCAGACCCTGAAATGGGTCCGTGCCAATGCGCTGAAAGATTATCCAATGCCCCCTGCGGACATCCCCCTGATCCCGATCCTGCGCGACTGGCTTTAGGGCCAGCGCGACCTCGCTGCTGTTTCTTTACGCGCGCGAATACTGCATCCTTGACTTTTTTGTTGCTAGACTTAGGCAAATTGTCGCTTATAAAGATGCAACTTCAGGTTCTTCGGGGAGGAAGAAATGCTACGCACGATCACAATCGGTTCCACCGTATCCATCCAAGGTATTTTCGTCCGCGACATGCCCGACGGCCGCGTATCAGTTAAGGTTGATGACGCGATCTACACTGGCAAGCCAATCCAGCGCCGGAACTGATCAGGCACACGCGAAACATCTGAACCATCCCCCTGCCCCAAGCGTTTGCTTAGGTCATCAAGGATGGATCAATCATGAAGCCTCAACGTGTTATCGTTATTCTGAACAAAGGCTCCGGCCGCAAAGACGGGACAGAGCGTAAGTCCCGGATTTCAGACAGGTTTCAACACCACGACATCCCCGTCAGCTTCGTTGAATTCTCGCCCAATGGCGCGGATTTAGGGCAGCTGGCGCAATCCACAGCCGAAGCGAACCCCGATGCCACCATCGTCGCGTCAGGCGGCGATGGGACCATCAGCGGCGTGGCATCTGGCTTGGCTCATGTGCCCAACCAGATGGGGATTATCCCCGCAGGGACCTTTAACTATTTCGCCCGCTCGCTGAACCTGCCCGAAACCGTTGACGAAGCCGTGGATGTCATCGCCAAGGGCGTCCTGCGCCCTACGGACATCGCCAAGATCAATGGCAACGCGTTTCTGAACAACGCAAGCATCGGGGCCTATGCCGCCATCCTGAAAACCCGCGAAGGCATCTATGATCGCTGGGGCCGCAGCCGTGTCGCGGCCTATTGGTCGGTGGTCAAAGCGCTGGCAACACTCCGCGCGCCGCTCAAGCTGACGGTGACGATTGATGGCAAATCCTTTAAACATAGGACACCGCTGGTCTTTGCGATCAGCAACGCCTTTCAGCTGAACCAAATGGGGCTAAGCGGCGAAGACTGTATCGCCAAGGGCGGTATGGTGCTGCTGGTTGCCCCCGATACGAACCGCTGGGGGTTGTTCAAACACGCCGCCGCTCTGGCCCTCGGGGTCGCGAAACGTGAAACCGACTATCAAATGCACTGCGGGAACGAGATCACGCTTGAGATGCCGCATAAATCACGCCCCGTCGCCCGCGACGGAGAGCTAAGCCGCATGAAGGGCCCGTTCAAACTGCACATGCAGCGCGAGGCCCTGCAGCTGATCGTTCCTGCCGAATTTAACGAGGCCGTCAGATGAGCACATTGGTGCATCTCTCAGATTTACACTTTGGCAAGGATCGACCCGACCTGCTGGAACCGCTGCTTTCTTGTGTGAACGAATTGAACCCCGACATCGTCGCCATCTCGGGCGATTTCACGCAGCGCGCGCGGCGCAGCCAGTTCGAGGAAGCGCATAACTTTATCCAGCGGATTAACGCGCCTGTCTTGGGTGTGCCGGGGAATCATGATGTGCTTCTTGACCGGCCGTTCCAACGGTTTTTCATGCCGTGGCGGCGGTATCGCAAATGGATCAACGCTGATCTGACGCCTCGGTATGAGGATAACGATATGGTCGTTATCGGCATCAACTCGGTAGATCGGTTTTCGTGGCAGACGGGCAAGCTGACGGCAGGGCGTATCGCGCATGCGTGCAAGGCGATGGACGACACCGCCGCGCGCAAGGCCCGTGTGCTGGTGGTGCATCACCCGCTAGAGCATCCCAATCACACCAAGAAAAAGCCCATACCCGGTGCCGATATCGCGCTGGAAAAGCTGCTGTCTTGCGGGGCGAACCTGATCCTGTCGGGGCATCTTCACACCTGGCACGCAGAGAATTTTACCGTCGAATCCGGCGGCACTACGGCGATCCAGTTGCATGCGGGAACCAGCCTGTCGTCTCGCGTACGCGGAGAGCCGAATGATTTCAACTTTGTGAAAATCTCGGACGATCAGGTCTGTGTCGACCGGCTGAGCTTTAACGAAGATAAACGGGTGTTCGAAACGACAGAAGCCCGGACATTTAACCGGGCTTCTGATCATCAGATATCGGAAGAAGTGTAACTTAGTCCAGCGTGCGTACGACTTCTTCACGTGTGAAGATTTCGATAACGTCGCCCGGACGGATGTCTTCGTAGTTCTCGAACGCCATACCACATTCCTGGCCTGACGGTACTTCGGCAACTTCGTCCTTGAAGCGCTTGAGCGTTTTCAGCGTGCCTTCGTGGATCACGACGTCGTCGCGCAGCAGGCGCACACCAGCGGCGCGGCTTGCTTTGCCTTCGGTCACCAGACAGCCCGCAACCTTGCCAACGCCGGTCACTTTGAACACCTCTTTGATCGACGCATAGCCGATGAAGTGTTCGCGGATCTCGTTGCTCAGCAGGCCACTTGCGGCAGCTTTCACATCATCAACCATGTCGTAGATGACCGAGTAATACCGGATCTCGACACCCTTCTGGTTCGCCGAGGCACGGGCCGATGCGTTTGCACGCACGTTGAAACCGATGATCGGCGCGTTGGAGGCTTCGGCAAGACCAACGTCGGTGTCGGTAATCGCACCCACACCCGAGTGAAGGACGCGCACGCGGACTTCGTCGTTGCCGATTTTCTCCATCGCTTGTACGATCGCTTCGGCGGAACCTTGAACGTCTGCTTTGATCAACAAAGGCAGCTCGCTAATGGTTTCGTTCACCTTGGCGTTCGCCATCAGCTGTTCCAGCGTCGTCGCAGCACCAGCCGCAGCGCGTTTGTCTTTGGCGGCTTTTTCACGGTATTCCGCAATCTCGCGCGCCTGCGCTTCGGTGTCGGTGACGTTCAGAACGTCGCCCGCACCCGGTGTCCCGTTAAGGCCAAGAACCTCTACCGGCACCGACGGGCCTGCTTCTTTCACGCGCTCGCCCTGATCGTTGATCAGCGCACGGACCTTACCGTACTGTTCGCCCACAACAAAGATGTCGCCCTGACGCAGCGTACCGTTCTGAACAAGAACAGTCGCAACGGGGCCGCGGCCCACGTCAAGCTGCGCTTCGATCACGGCACCGACCGCGGCGCGGTTCGGGTTCGCTTTCAGTTCCAGCAGCTCCGCCTGTAGCGCGATGGCTTCCAGCAGCTCGTCCAGACCTTGACCGGTGGCAGCCGACACCTCGACGTCCTGTGTTTCACCGGACATCTTTTCAACGATGACCTCGTGTTGCAGCAGGTCCGTACGGACTTTGTCAGGGTTGGCTTCGTATTTGTCGATCTTGTTGATCGCCACGATCATCGGCACCTTGGCCGCTTTCGCGTGGTTAATCGCTTCGATCGTCTGAGGCATCACAGCATCATCCGCCGCGACCACCAGAACGACGATGTCGGTGACCTGCGCACCGCGCGACCGCATCGAGGTAAAGGCCGCGTGGCCCGGTGTATCGAGGAAGCTCAGAACCTGACCATTGTCGGTTGTGACCTGATAGGCACCGATGTGCTGCGTGATACCGCCCGCTTCGCCGGACTGAACCTTGGCTTTGCGGATCGCGTCAAGCAGCGATGTCTTACCGTGGTCAACGTGGCCCATGATCGTGATGACCGGAGGACGCGATACCAGATCTTTCGGATCGTCTTCGGCTTCCTTGATCACGTCTTCAACGTCAGCGTCGGAAACGCGCACCACTTTGTGGCCGAATTCCTCGATGATCAGCTCGGCTGTGTCAGCGTCGATGGTTTCGTTCTGTGTGACCATCATGCCGTTTGTCATCAATGCTTTGACGACCGCGCCAACGCGTTCGGCCATCCGGTTCGCCAGTTCGGAAACCACGATCGCCGGAGGCAGGTTGACGTTGCGCACGACCTTTTCACGCTCAACCGAACCGCCCATTGCCTTCTGGCGTTGGCGTTCCTGTTTGCGTTTCATCTGCGCCATGGACCGTTGACGGCCACCTTCGCCACCGGACAAAGCCTGGTTCAGCGTCAGTTTGCCGGAACGACGGCTATCGTCGCCACCCTTGTTGCGCTTGTTGGTTTCCTCGCGGTCGCCTTCTTTCTTGCGGGCCGCAGGGGTCGGTGCGCCGGATTTGATGTTCGGCGAACGTGGCGCGGCAGGGGTCGCTGCGGGGGCTGCAGCAGCGGCTGCTGCGGCTTCCGCTTCTTTCTTGCGGCGCTCGTCCTCTTCGGCTTTCGCCTTCAGGCTTTCCTCGCGCTGGCGTTCTTCGGCTTCTTTCGCCTCGATCTCGGCACGACGACGCTCGCGGTCTTCCGCGCGGGCCTTTTCCTCGGCTGCGCGTGCTTCGGCTTCTTCCGCCTCGCGGGCGCGGGCAGCCTGAACCGCCTTCAGCCGGCGTTCCATTTCGGAATCGGTGATCCCTGCCGGACGCTTGGAGGGATCCCCGAGCGATGGATTGCTACCGCCGCCGGCTTTTGCGCCAGCAGGTTTGGGCACCACAACGCGCTTGCGCTTGGTCTCGACCACGACGTTTTTCGTCCGCCCGTGGCTAAAGCTTTGCTTTACGTTGCCGGGGCGCGAAGGCGCTCCCCGCAGGCCCAATGTCTTTTTGCCGTCACTATCGCTCATGAAGCTCGTCTATCCTTTCGGGTGACCGTTGCCACCCTCGTTTATGCGCACGCCTTTTAACCGCTGAGCCTCCTCTACAACACGAGAGGTAAGACCACCAGAGGCGAGCGCCCCATGTATCACAGTTTGGCGTCCGAAAGCCAAACCCAATTCGTCTGCCGTCAGCCAGCCAATGTAATGGCCGTAATGCGGCGTGCTTAGTTTCGATTTGCCGCGGCCCGATCCATCAACTGCCTGGATCAATACTTCGGCTTCTTCCATTTGCAGCCAACCTTTGACTTTTTCGTAGCCCGCAACGGCCTTGCCCGCCTTGCGTTGCAACGAAATCAGGTCAACCACACGGCGGACAAGCTGCTTTTCAACTTCATCCACCAAATCATCCGCAACCTTGACAGGTTGCTTGGCCGAGCGGGCGAACAGACCCTTTTTGGCCGCTTTTTCCAACGCGGCCCGATCCGCCGACACATACATCCCCCGACCTGGCAGTTTCCCCATGATATCCGGGAAAACATGCATGTCGGGACCAATGACAAAGCGGATCAGCCCGTTTTTGGGCTGCGCCTCGCCAGTGGCGATACACTTTCGTTCGGGACCGTCTTGCCGGTCTTTAGAAACGCCACCACGTGTCATATCGTTCTCCAAGGCCCCGCGATCAGGCCTCGGCCTCCTCGTCCGTGTCGATGTCGGCATCGAACTCTTCGTCGACATCATCCGCTTCAAGCTCGGCAGGATCGACCCAGCCCAGCAGGACGCGCGCGGTCATGATCAGCTTTTGCGCATCTTCCAGCGACAGATCGAAAGGTTCAAGTGTCCCTTCATCCTTGGTGCGTTCGCCATTCACGGTAGTCCAGCCGCCGGCCAGCTCCCAATCCGCGCAAGTCGCGAAATCTTCGAGCGTTTTAACGTCGTCTTTGGCCAGTGCCTCAATCATTTGGGGTGTCAGGCCGTCGAATTCAATAAGCGTGTCGTCCACACCCAAAGCGCGCGCCGCATCAAGCGCCGCTTTGTTCTGTGCTTCCAGCACGTCGCGGGCGCGGGCTTGCAGTTCGCTTGCGGTGTCTTCGTCAACACCGTCGATGACCAGCAGCTCGTCCACTTCGACATAGGCGACTTCTTCAAGGTTGGTGAACCCTTCGGAAACCAGAAGCTGGGCAAAGAATTCGTCCAGATCCAGATTGTCCATGAACAGCTTGGTGCGTAGTTCGAACTCTGCCTGACGGCGCTGGCTCTCTTGCTCTTCGGTCATGATGTCGATGTCCAGACCGGTCAGCTGCGAGGCCAGACGCACGTTCTGACCACGACGGCCAATCGCCAGCGACAGTTGTTCTTCGGGAACGACGACTTCGATCTTGCCGGCTTCCTCGTCCAGAACAACCTTGGAGACTTCAGCAGGCTGAAGCGCGTTCACAAGGAACGTCGGCTGGTCTTCGTTCCACGGGATAATATCGATCTTTTCGCCCTGAAGCTCGTTCACAACGGCCTGAACACGGCTGCCGCGCATACCAACGCAGGCCCCCACAGGGTCGATGGAGCCATCATACGAGATGACAGCGATTTTCGCGCGCGAACCGGGGTCACGGGCAACGGCCTTGATCTCGATGATGCCGTCATAGATTTCAGGCACTTCCATCTTGAACAGCTCGGCCATGAATTCGGGCGCGGTGCGGCTCAGGAAAATCTGCGGGCCACGCTGTTCGCGACGCACATCCTTGATGTAGACGCGGATACGGTCGTTCGGGCGATAGCTTTCGCGGCCGATTTTCTCGTTGCGACGCAGGATCGCTTCGCCAGCGCCCACATCGACGATAACGTTGCCGTATTCCTCGCGCTTGACCAGACCGTTGATGATCGTGCCGGCGCGGTCTTTGAATTCTTCGAACTGGCGGTCACGTTCGGCTTCGCGAACCTTTTGCAAGATCACCTGCTTGGCGGATTGTGCGGCGATACGGCCCATCTCAACCGGTGGGACTTCTTCGCTGAATTCCTGACCGACTTCGGGATTGGCCATATACTGCTTGGCCTGCTCTACCGTGAATTCAGCCTGATAGTTCTCAAGCTCGTCATCGGCCACAACCGTGCGCACACGGGTAAAGGTTGCGCGACCGGTTTTGCGGTCGATCGCCACGCGAATGTCCATCTCAGCACCATAGCGCGACTTGGCCGCCCGAGCGAGCGATTCTTCCATCGCTTCAACCACCAGATTGGGGTCGATCATCTTTTCGCGGGCCACAGCCTCGGCGGTTTGCAGCAGTTCCAGCTGGTTGGCAGATGTAATGGCCATTTAGTCGTCTCCCTCGGTGGACCCTTCGGTCTCGATGTCATCGAATTTGGTTTCGTCAATCGCACCGGACGCTTTGCGCTGGCGCAGCATTTCTTTGATCAGATCGTCGGTCAGAACCAGTTTGGCGTCGGTCAGCCAATCGAACTTGAGCCCGATGGTGCCTTCTTCGACGTTGATCAGCACCTCGTCATCCTCGACGCCTGCCAGTTCGCCCTTAAAGCGGCGGCGGCCGTCGATCAGTTCGCCGGTTTCGATCTTGGCTTCATAGCCCTCGAACATCTCGAAATCCTTGAGCCGCGTCAGCGGGCGGTCGATGCCGGGGCTCGACACTTCAAGGGTGTATTCATCAAGGATCGGATCCTCGACATCCATGACAGCGCTGATGGATTGGCTGATCAGGGCCAGCTCGTCCACCTCGATACCGCCATCGGGACGGTCTGCCATCACCTGCAACGTCGTCGACTTGCCCGACATCAGGCGAACGCGCACCAGTTCAAACCCCATATCCTCGATCACCGGTGTGATGATCTCGGCCATGCGGCGATCAATGGCTGCTTTTGCAATCAGGTCGTTGTTCATAATCTCACTATCATCCTGCAGTTTCGAGCAGGCACAAAAAAACGGGCGCGCGGCCCGTGTTCAAGATCGGTGGAGCCTCAGGTGTGGACCCCGATGCGCCGCTGTTGAGACGTCATATACGCCCGTATATGTGAAACTGCAAGCCCCGTGTGCCTGCCCTGCTTAGGCCAGCCACCAGCGTTCGGCGGCGCGCAGGTTGTCCAGCGGGCGATGCTGACCGGTGCGCAGGGGCATGGCGATGCTGCGTGACACCGCATGGGTCACCCCGCGCGCATGGGGCAGCAAGGCAATATCATCATAAGATTGAAGGGCTTCGCCATCATTCAGGTCTGCCGCTTCGACCAGATATTCAGCCATCGCCTGCGCACGAACCTGCGGCGCGGGGATGGACACCAGTTCAACCGTATCGAACCAGCCGGCGCTGCGCCCTTTGTAGTGATCTGCCACACGTTCGGCCAAAACCTGCTGACCCGGCGTAAATCTTCGCAGACGGTACAGGCCGGTGCCAATGCCGTCGTCCATCGCGTGGGCGGCGCGGATCACATGACGCGGGTCCGCCAGCGTAAAGGGCAAGTCCATCGCGGGCGCATCCATCGTGATGCGCAGCTGATGGGGGCCGGTCGCCTCTACCACTCCGTCCAACGCCAAGGACGCGACAACATCGCGCGCGGTCATGGGTCGTTGGTCGTGAAACGGCACATCCTTGCGCAGATCGACCAGCCAGACGCGCCCGTCGGCGCTGCCCTGCCAGGCCGTTGCCAGCTCTCCGCGCAGGGTGCCGTCGGCGGCGATTTCGGTCAGCGTATCAAAAATCAGCCCCTGCCGCGCCACCTGCATGAACAGGCCATCGCCCTGCCCCCAAGTATCGCTGCGCGCCGCCCCCGACAGCGCCATCCGTAACCGCCCGCCCGCTTTGGGCATGGACGCCGCCGACACACCTGTCGCAGCCAGCAAGGCCGCCGCAGCACCCGAGGCAAATAAAGCACGGCGATCCATCAAAGAGCGGGTCATTGCGCGGCAATCCTGTCCATCGTGCGCACCAGTTCAGCGCTGATGCCGGGTTCGGACAGCGCGTGACCGGCATTGCGCACCATCTTCAGCTCGGCATTGGGCCAAGCCTGCGCCAGTTCATACGCGCTGGAGGGGGGGCAAATCATATCGTAGCGGCCTTGCACAATCACGCCGGGGATATGGGCAATGCGGTCCACATGCGCAAGGATCTGGCCGTCAAACTCAAGAAATCCGGCGTTGGTGAAATAGTGATTCTCAAGACGGGCAAAGGTGCGCGAATATTCCCCCGGGCCTTCATACGACCCGCCCGACGAATGGATCGAGGCCAGCGCGTTTTCCCACGCGGCCCAGGCCTTGCCGTATTTCACCTCGGTCATGCGGTCGCCACAGAACAGCCGACGGTGGTAGGCCGCGATCAGATCGCCGTGCTCTGCCTCGGGGATCAGGCCGGTAAACCGCGCCCAAAGATCCGGCCAGAACTTGCCCGCGCCGCCGCCATAGAACCAGTCAAGCTCCGCCTGCGTCATCATGAAGACGCCGCGCAGGATGATGTTGCGCACCCTCTCGGGGTGGGTTTCGGCATAGATCAACGCCAGCGTCGCGCCCCAGCTGCCGCCAAAAGCAATCCATTTCTCGATGCCAAGCGCTTCGCGGATACGTTCGATATCCGCGACCAGATCCCATGTGGTGTTGTTGGTGACCGACGCGAAAGGCTTGGACCGTCCACAGCCGCGCTGGTCAAACAGGATCACGTGATATTTTGCCGGATCGAAATAGCGCCGCATCGACGGGCTGCACCCGCCGCCGGGGCCGCCATGCAGGACCACCACGGGAATGCCATCGGGGTTGCCGCATTGTTCGACATAGATCGAATGACCATCGCCCACATCCATCATCCGCTGATCGAAGGGATCGATCGGCGGGTGAAGATATTGCACTGCGCGCTTTTGGTCCGGGATTTTGTCCATTACAGCCCTATATAGTCATTGGACCCAAAAGAGCACAGAGAGATCAGAATGCAAGCGCCTCAAAGCACTGTTGACCCCGCCGAGATCGAAAAGTTTCAGGCCATGGCCGCCGAATGGTGGGACGAGAACGGCAAGTTCAAGCCGCTGCATATGCTCAACCCCTGCCGTCTGGATTACATCACCACCCAAATCGCCGGAGAGTTCGACCGTGACCTGAAGTCGCCCGAACCGTTTCGCGGGCTGCGGATTCTGGACATCGGCTGCGGCGGCGGGCTGCTGTCGGAACCTATGGCGCGTTTGGGTGCGACCGTGGTCGGTGCAGATGCCGCAGCAGGCAACATCCCCGTCGCGCAGGTCCATGCGCAGCAATCGGGGCTCGACATCGACTATCGCCACACCACCGCCGAGGCGCTGGCCGAAGCGGGCGAACAATTCGACGTGGTGCTGAACATGGAGGTGGTCGAACATGTCGCCTCTCCTATCGATTATCTGATCGCCTGCCGCACCCTGCTGAAACCCGGCGGGCTGCACATCTGTTCAACGCTGAACCGCAACCCCAAGTCTTTCATGATGGCGATTGTCGGGGCAGAGCACGTGATGCGCTGGTTGCCCAAGGGCACCCATGAATGGTCGAAATTCATCACCCCGGATGAGCTCTTTGACCTGCTGCATAAGGCGGGCCTGACGGCAGTGGATCGCAAAGGGTTCGTCTTCAACCCGATCACATGGTCGTGGCGTCTGTCCGATCGTGACCTGAGCGTGAACTACGTCACCGCCAGCCTGAAGCCAGAGTGACCCAAACCGGCGTCAGCCTTCCAGCTGGCGCCGCAGGGCGCGTAGGGTATCGAGCGTGGCACGCACCTGCGCCTCCCCCAGATCATCGGCCACGTCATTGATCAACGGCGAGATTTGCCGGATCGCATGATCCCGCGCATTGCGGCCTGCGGGGCTGATTGCCACCATCTTTCGCCGCGCATCGTCCCAATCGGGGCGGATATGCACATAGCCCGCCCAGACCAGTTTATTCAGCGTATTCGTCATCGCGCCACGGGTGACATTGAACGTCTCGGCCAGCTGCGCGGGGGTCTTTTCGCCGTCATGCCAAGCCAGATTATTCAGCACCGAAAAATGCGAAATCTCCATGCCTTTGGGCAGCGCCCGGGTCAGCCGGTTGCGCATCCGTTGATCAGCCGACAGCAATTCGCTGATCAACGTGATCGCAAGTGAGTTTCGATTTTCCGTCATAAGCCGTTACTAAGGTGCCTTGAAATCCCGCCGGTTGGCAAGACTGGGTACGCGGGTACGTGCCTCTTGTACACGCGCCATGTCCAGCGTGAACGGATAAATGCCCGGCGCGGTGCCCGCATCCAGCAGCACCTCGCCCCACGGGGCAACAACCAGCGAATGGCCGTAGGTGTCGCGGGTCTTGTGGTCGTCGCTGGCATGGGTGCCGGTCTGCGCGGGTGCCAACACGAAACACCCTGTCTCGATCGCACGAGCACGCAGCAGCATGTGCCAATGCGCAGCACCGGTCACGGGCGAAAACGCGGCGGGCATGGTCAGGATCGTGGCCCCCGCATCCGCCAACGCCTGATAGAGCTTGGGAAAGCGCATGTCATAGCAGATGCTCATCCCGATTTTGGCGAAAGGCGTCTGCGCCACAACCGCTTGATCGCCAGGACGGTAGCCTGCCGATTCGCGGTAGCTTTCGCCCGCGTCGATATCCACGTCGAACATGTGGATCTTGTCGTAGCGGGCTTTGATCTGCCCCTGCGGATCAATCAGGAAAGACCGGTTGGCAAAGCGCCCGTCCGCATCCCGCGTTTTCAGCCCAAGCGACCCGATCAACAGCCAGATGCCCGTCTCTTGCGCCACATCCCGCAAGGCGGCGAGGGTGATGTCATCGTCTTCGTGCTGCAAAACGCTGCGCTGGTGGTCGCGGCTGGTCGAGACGCAGTTCGTGACCTCGGGCGTGAGGATAAACTCTGCCCCCTGCGCCGCGGCATCGCGCACCATCTCTACCGTGCCCGCCAGATTGCGGGCCGGTGTATCGCTGACGTTCAGCTGGATCAGCGCCGCCTGCATCAGGAGGCCAACAAGGCGTCCAGCTTGCCCGCACGCTCAAGCGCGTAAAGGTCATCACAGCCGCCGACATGGGTGTCGCCGATAAAGATCTGCGGCACGGTGCGCCCGCCATTGGCACGTTCGATCATCTCGGACTTACGCTCCGGCTGGGCAAGCACGTCGACCTCGGCAAAGCTCACGCCTTTTTCATTCAGCAGGCGTTTGGCGGCATGGCAAAATCCGCACAGCGGGGAGGTATAGATCTCAACAGGTTGCATGTTGATGTCCTTTCAACAATTGGGTTGGATCAAGACTTAAGTATCTTTTGCCACTCTTGCCAGTGTCACGACGCAGATTGGCCCTGCGCCTGCGTCCAGACAGGCCCGCGCTGACGCCTGTAATGTCGCGCCCGATGTCATCACGTCATCCACCAGCAGCACCGGACGATCACGCAGCAGGTCGGCGCGACGCGGATGGGCGGTGATCGCGCCATCCAGATGGGCAAAGCGTTCGCGGCGTCCCTTCCCCTCTAGCGCGGCGGTGCGTCGGACGCGGCGCAGCGCGTCGGGGCACCACCCAAGCTTGTGTTCGCGGGCAAGCGCACGGGCCAACAGGGCCGATTGGTTGAACCGCCGCTTCCACAGCCGCGCGTAATGCAGTGGCACGGGCACCACCAAAGTGTCGGGCGTGACGAACGGCGCGATCACCCGCGCCATCCAGTGTCCCGCGGGTTTGGCGATGTCCTGACGGTCGCCGTGTTTCAGCGCCAGCACCAGCCGGCGGCCCGTATCTCGGTACAAAAGGGCGGCGCGCCCGTGGTCCCACGGCGGCGGCGCGGCAAGGCACGCGTCGCAGCGCACGTCTGTCTCGGACAGATCGCCCAGCAAGGGAATACCGCAGGTTTCGCAGACCACACCTTCAATGAACCCCGTGTCGCGCCAGCACGGACCGCACAGCCCCCCATGTGCAGCCACCCACGCCCCGCAAGCCAGACAGGACGGCGGGTAAATCAGCGCAACAGCGGTTTGTAACTGGTCTCGCATGATCTTATTATCCTTTCATGAACGCTTCACACACCCTGACCGATCGCGCGGCGCTGACCCGCAACCGCACCCGCGCCGCCGATGACGCCCTGTTCCTGCACCGCGCCGCCCTTGAAGAGGTCGATGATCGGCTGTCGCTGGTTAACAGAACCTTTACGTCCGCAGCGATTGTCACCGGCTTCCCGCAGGTCTGGGGCGCGCTGCATCCGAACGCGACGCTGGTGGAGGACACCGATACGCTTGCGCTGACCCAGGGCGCACATGATGTGGTGGTCCATGCGATGGGGATGCATTGGGCGAATGATCCGGTGGGTCAAATCATCCAGTCACGCCGCGCCCTGCAACCCGACGGGCTGTTTTTAAGCGTCGGTTTCGGCGGGCAGACCCTGCACGAGCTGCGCGCCTGTCTGGGTCAGGCCGAGGCGTCGATCACTGGCGGACTGTCGCCGCGGATCGCCCCTATGGCCGAGTTGCGCGATATCGGCGGGCTGCTGCAACGGGCGGGGCTTGCGCTGCCGGTGGCGGATTCCGTGACGCTGACAACGGAATACAGCGATATCTGGCACCTGATGCGCGACCTGCGCGCCATGGGAGAGGCCAACGCCCTGACCAGCCGCCTGCGCCGCCCCAGTGGCCGCGCGATCTTTGACGCGGCGGGGCAGCTTTACCGCGACCACTACGCCACGCCAGAGGGGCGCATCAAAGCAAGCTTTGAGCTGGTCTTTCTGGCGGGCTGGGCACCGGCGGACAGCCAGCCCAAACCCCTGCGACCCGGCTCTGCGCAGCAGCGCTTGGCCGATGCGCTGGCCACGGCAGAAACGCCGCTGCGCGATTGACGCGAGACCATATCCGTTTATCTCAGCGCTAAACGCAGAAAAGGAATGCCAGATGACGCCGCAGCGCCCAGCCCATGCACAACCTGACCACCCCACCGTGCCCGCCCCCAAGGTGGGTATCCTGCTGGCGAACCTCGGCACGCCGGACAACTATGATTACTGGTCAATGCGCCGTTATCTATCGGAATTTCTGTCGGACCGCCGCGTGATCGACTATAGCCCGTGGAAATGGCAACCGCTGCTTCAGCTGGTGATCCTGTCGAAACGCCCCTTCACCAGCGGTGCCGCGTATAAGTCGATCTGGAACCACGAGGCGGGGGAAAGTCCGCTGATGACCATCACCAAGCAGCAAACCGCGAAGATAAAAGACGCGATGCAGGCGCGGTATGGTGACGCAGTCATGGTCGATTACTGCATGCGCTACGGCAACCCGTCTACCCAATCCAAGGTGGCGGCGATGACCGCTGCGGGCTGCCAGAAGATCCTGTTCTTCCCGCTGTACCCGCAATACGCCGGTGCCACATCTGCCACCGCGAATGACGCGTTTTTCGCAGCGCTCGCCAAAGAGAAATGGCAGCCCGCCGCCCGCACGGTTGAACCCTATTTCGACCGCCCCGATTATATCGAAGCGCTCGCCACCTCGATCGAGAAGGCCTACGCCAAGATGGAGACAAAGCCCGACAAGCTGCTGTGTTCCTATCACGGTGTGCCGCTGCGCTATTTGATGGAGGGGGATCCCTACCACTGCCAATGCCAGAAAACGACGCGCCTGCTGAAGGAACGGCTGGGGTGGGACGACACCCAGATCATGACGACCTTCCAGTCGAAATTCGGCCCCGAAGAATGGCTGCAGCCCTATACCGTGGAAGAGGTCGCGCGGCAGGCCGAAGCCGGCAACAAAAAGATCGCGGTCTGCGCCCCTGCCTTTTCAGCCGATTGCATCGAAACGCTGGAAGAGATCAACGAAGAGATCAAGGAAAGCTTTGAACACGCGGGCGGGGAGGATTTTCACTATATCCCCTGCCTCAACGACGACGACTTGCACATCAAGGCGCTGTCCAATGTGATCGAGGAAAACCTGCAAGGCTGGATCGACTAAGCCCTAGCATCGCGCGGGTTGGACCTGAAAACAAAGAAAGCGCCTGTGGCTACAGGCGCTTTTCTTTTGTCCGCTTATTATCTAACGCCAAACGGCAGACATAAAAAAAGGCGGTGTAGAACACCGCCTTTTTCTAACTGAAACTTCGACCGAATTAGTCGGAAGCAACTGCAGCAGCAACAACGGCCAGCAGCAGCAGAGGAATCAGGATGCCCGAGGAAGAAGAGGTGGACTCTTCAACGATGACGGGTGCTTCGATGATTGGCTCTGCCAGCGAACCAGCAAATGCATTCGATGCAGCAGCTGTCAGAGCAGCGGCGAGAACGAGTTTCTTCATAACATAACCTCCAGAAAAGGCGTACTTCACAGTGTGATAGCACGCGCCCAAGACTTACCTCGTAAAACTTTCTAAACAGCATCAGCGGTGAATTGCAAACCCGGATTCAGCTTTTAAGCACCACAATCGCTAAAAAGTTGTCAAATAAGCAACACTTGGGTGCCGACGTTCGCCATGCCAAAAAGTTCAGCAATATGTTCATTGTACAGGCCGATGCAGCCATTCGACGAACGACGCCCGATCTTGCGTGTGTCGTGCGTGCCATGGATACGGTAGTACGTCCAGCTCAGGTACAGCGCGTGGGTGCCCAAGGGGTTGTCAGGGCCTGGCCCGATCACCGCTGGCCACTCTGGGTTGCGTTCCAGCATCGACGGGGTCGGACGCCATGTGGGGCCTGTGACCTTCTGGATCACGCTGGTACGTCCACGGCGGGTCAATTCCTCGGTCAGCGGCACGCTTGAGGGGTACAGCTTGTAGATCGACTGATCCTCGGACCAGTAATGCACCGCGCGGCTGTCGATATCGACAAGAATGGCCCCGTTCTTGGTGTCGCTGAAGTAAGGCTGCCAATCCAGCGTGCGGAAGCTGGAGGTGTTGCGGCGCACGGTCTCGGTCAGATCGCGCTCCGTCTCCGTCGTCGCTTCGCTGTTGACGCTGCTTTGCGCCAGCGCGGGCGTTGCCAGCATCGCGGCGCTGCCAGCAAGGAAAGCACGGCGCGACGAAAGGGTAAATTTCTTATCAGACATCAGATGTCTCCTGAAGGTAGTTACAACCTAGTATAATACTGTCGTATATGGCTCGAAAGTCGCAGTTTCAAATCAAACAAGCGTTAACAGGCGCGCTCACGCTCATGTGCGTTTGATCTGCAACGCATCAAGCTGTATGGCACGACAAACCCAATAGCGTGGAGCTGCGCCATGATCCGTCTGTTTTCAATCCTTATTTCCCTGACCGTGGCGCTGGCGGCTTGTACCCCTGCCCCGACCCCGCTTGCATCCGACGGTCGCCCCGGCCCCACGGTCTATAAGATCGGGCGCAATGATACCGGCAAGCTACAGTTCCGTATGCTTGATTCCGTGAACGCGCTGCGCGGTGCCTCTGGTCTGGCACCGGTTCAACTGGACGCACAACTGAACGCCGCCGCCGCCACCCATTCGCGGGATATGGCGGTGCAGAACCGCCCCTGGCACTTCGGGTCTGACGGGTCGTCCCCTGTCGATCGTATCCAACGTGTAGGGTATACCGGCGCGCTGGTCGGCGAAGTCATCTCGGAAACCTACGAGACCGAGCTTGAAACACTTGCCGCCTGGATGGAAAAACCAGACACCCGCCGCATCATCATGTCTAAAGATGCTGCGAACATGGGCTTTTCCTGGCATCAGGAAAACAACGGCAAGATCTGGTGGACTATGGTGATGGGGAAGTGACCGCCAAGGTCACCCCCGCTTTTAGCTAGATATTAGGGGTTCAGTGCGATGGGGGTGTTATCCCCGACCATCGCATAGATCTCCTCCATCTCGTCGTTCGAGACAGAGATACATCCCCACGTCCAATCGGTGCGATTCTTGTCCTTGGCGGTCTTTTGACCGTGGATAAAGATATCGCCACCGGGGCTTTTGCCCAAAGATTCGGCGCGGGCGCGGTCCATTTCATTGGGGTAGTTGATGCCGATCGACAGGTGGAACCGGCTGTTCGGATTGCGCCGGTCGATCAAATACACCCCTTCGGGCGTGCGGCCGTCGCCTTCGTACACCTTGTGGCCTACGGGCGCGAAACCCAGTTTGATATCGTATGATTCCAGCACCTTGTCGTGGTGCATCAGGTACATCCGACGGTCGCCTTTGTTGACGACCACATAGGTGACCTGCGGCCCGTTGTACCGTTTGAATTTACTGCTGCTGCAGGCCCCAAGCGCGACCAGCGCGGTGCCACCCAGAATCAGGTTTCTGCGTTTCATGTTCACTATGCCTCGTTCCCGCGACCTTTTCGGCCTTATGTGGATGCCCTATCATGTAGCAAATATCGGTGCGGTCAAAAAGCCGTTACCGGCGGCTGTGCTCTGCAAGCTTCTTTTCGATCGCTTCCAGCTTTTCCATCACCTCAAGCCGGTAGGCATCGGTGCGCACGGTCTCTTCCTCGTTATGCGCGTCCTGCATCGAGTTCACGATCAGACCCACCAGCAAGTTCACCACGGCGAAGGTCGTGACCAGAATAAACGGCACGAAGAAGACCCAGGCATAGGGGTAGACCTCCATCACCGGGCGGACGATCCCCATCGACCAGCTTTCCAGCGTCATGATCTGGAACAGGCTATAGGCGCTGGCGGGCAATGACCCAAACCATTCGGGGAACTGGTCGCTGAACAATTTGGTCGCGATGACGGACCCGATGTAAAAGATGATCGTCATCAGCAGGAACACCGACCCCATACCGGGCAACGCGGTGATAAACCCTTCGACAACGCGGCGCAGTCGCGGGGCGACGGACAGCACCCGCAAAACCCGCAGGATACGCAGCGCCCGCAAGACAGACAGCCCCTGCACCGCGGGCACCAGCGCGATGGCAACGACCGTAAAGTCAAACACATTCCACCCGTTGCGGAAGAAGCCGACCCCGCGCGCAATGATCTTGAGCGCGATCTCGGCGATGAAAATGAACAGGCAGACGCGATCAAGAAACAGTATCAGCGTGCCGTATTTCTCCATCAGGGCGGGGGCTGTCTCCATCCCCAGCAGGGCGGCGTTGAACACGATCACACCGATGATGAAATTGCTGACGGCCCGCCCTTCGACCCATCTTCCCAGACGTTCCCGCATGTTTACCGTGCCCACCATAGATCTGCGTTACTTACGTTTGCGTTGTACTTCCGGCGCAGTGAACTGCGCTGCCAGCTCCACATGGGAGGACCAGCGGAATTGATCAACGACTTGCACCCAATTCAACGTATAACCGGCGGCAATCAGCACGGCGGCGTCTCGCGCGAAGGTGACGGGGTTACACGACACATAGGCCAGCACCGGCGGCATCGCTTTGACGATCTCGGCGATCTGCGCCTCTGCCCCCGCGCGCGGCGGGTCGATGACCACGGCGTCGGTCTTGGCCAGCTCGTCCGGCAGCAAGGGACGGCGGAACAGGTCGCGCGCCTCTGTCGTCACGGGTTTTAGCCCCGTCGACATGCGCCAGCCGTGATCCAGCGCGGCGGTCATGGCGGCGTCGCCTTCGACGGCATGCACCTCTGCCTGATCGGCCAAGGGCAGGCTGAACGTGCCGCAGCCGGCAAACAGGTCAATCACATGGCGCGCCTCACCGACGGCCTCGCGCACGGCGGTGACCAGCGCCGCCTCTCCGTGCGGGGTAGCTTGCAGGAAGGCACCGGGCGGAGGCGTCACCTTGGCCGCACCGAAACGCTGTACGGGCGGCGTGCGCATCGCGATCACCTCGCCGTCCCAGGTCAGCCGCGCCAGCCCCAGACTGTCACACAGATGCGCCAGCTCTTGCCGCAAGGGGCCGTCCAGCTCTTTCCCGTTCTGGGCCGAGATATCGAGCCCCCCGCGCGACGCGGTCACTGTTACAGCAAGGGCAGCCTTGCGGCTGGTGCCGATCACGGCAAGCTTTTCGGCAATCGGTAGCGCGCCCATCACCGCAGGGTCCAGCAACTGACACCCGGGAATTTCGATCACCACATCGGACCCGCGCCCGTGGAAACCGGCCATCGCGCCCTTTTTGGTGCGTTTCGCCGCAAAGGTTGCCCGACGGCGCGATTGCGCAGGAGAGGTTTGCAGCGGCTTGAAAACAGTCTCTATCCCGTGGGCATCCAGCGACGCCTTGACCACGCCCAGTTTGAAATCCGCGACGTAATCATCCGACGCATGCTGCAACTGGCAGCCGCCACACGCCTTGAAGTGGCGACACGGCGCCGACACCCGGTTCTCTGACGGGGTGACTATACGGATGTCGGTCAGGGTCTGACCGTCAGGCGTGCCTGTCACCACCTCGCCCGGCAGGGTCATAGGAGCAAATAAAGGGCCGGGCGCAATGCCGTCGCCCAGGTGGCCAAGTCGCTGGATTGTATATTCTGTCATGCGCAGGGCTTACCGCGAAGCCGGACGCAGCAAAAGCCTTATTCTGCGGCCTTCATATCCAAAAACCCGCCCGACTGCCGCCGCCAGTAGCGGGCATAAAGCCCGTCTTTGGCAAGCAGGGCCTCATGGGTGCCGATCTCTACGATCCGGCCCGCGTCCATCACGGCGATGCGGTCCATCTCGGTCAGGGTCGACAGACGGTGGGCGATGGCCATCACCGTCTTACCCTCCATCACGCGGGTCAGTGCGCTTTGGATCGCGGCTTCGACCTCGCTATCCAGCGCGCTTGTCGCCTCGTCCAATATCAAGATCGGCGCGTCCTTGAGGATCGCGCGGGCCAGCGCAATACGCTGACGTTGTCCGCCCGACAGCTTCACCCCCCGTTCCCCCAGATGCGCGTCATAGCCGCTGCGGCCTGTGTGATCCTGCATCTTCTCGATGAACTCATGCGCCTCGGCTTTGCGTGCGGCGGCGATGACCTCTTCCTCTGTCGCGTCGGGCTTGCCATAGCGGATGTTGTCGAACGCCGACCGGTTGAACATCGCGGTCTCCTGCGTGACCATACCGATCTGACGCCGCAAGCTTTGCTTGGTGACCAAAGAGACATCCTGCCCATCAATCGAAATGTGACCCTGTTCCGCCGTATAGAGCCGCAGCAAAAGCGACACTAACGTCGATTTCCCCGCCCCCGATGCGCCGACGATGCCCAGCTTCTCCCCCGGTTTGATCAATAGGCTGAGCTCTTCGATACCGCCCGTATCGCGACCATAGGTAAAGCGCAGCCCGTCAAAGCGGATCGCCCCTTCGCGCACCTCCAGCTCTGCCGCGCCGTCTACATCGCGCAGCTGCTGCGGCGCGGCCAGCGTGCGCATCCCGTCTTCAACCTCGCCCACATTCGCATAAAGCGCCATCAGCGTGAAACTGACCCAGCCGGTCATTTGCGCCAGCCGAAGCGACACCGCCCCCGTCGCCGCAATATCGCCCGCCGTCACCAGACCCAACGACCAATACCAAAGCGCGCCGCCCACCAGCAGCACCGGCAAAAACCCCGCGATCGTCATCAGCCAGAACCGGAAAGAGACGCTCACCCGCCCGAAATCGAGGCTCGTGTCCAGAAACTTGCGCATCGCCCCCAAGGCGGCGCGGTCCTCGTGATCGGCATGGGCGAAGAGCTTGACGGTTTTGATGTTGGTGATCGTATCGACCACCTGCCCCGTCACCATTGCGCGCGCCCCTGCCCGCGCTTTGGAATGTTTGCGGACTCGCGGCATGAAGTGGCGGATCAGGAAGACATAGCCGACCATCCAAAGCACCAGCCCCGCAGCGATGCGCCAATCCACCGTGCCAAGCAGCATCACCGCGCCGACAAAGGACGCGGCGGCGAACAACACCGTATGCAGCACCTCGGTCACGACATCGGTCAGCGCGCGGCTGGTCTGCATTTCCTTCTGCGAAATCCGGCCCGCGAAATCATTGTCAAAAAACGTGACCGCCTGCCCCAACGTGTAGCGATGCAAGCGCGACAGCACGAGGTTGAACACATTCGGCGCGACCACGATCGACTGCATATACGAACTGACGCCAAACAGCGCCGGACGCAGCAGCAAAAAGAACGCCAGCCCCGCCAAGAGCAGCCCCGTATGATCCGAGAATACAGCCCCCGCGTCGGCGGCAAGCGCCGCATCCACAACCCACCCAAGAACCAGGGCGGCCATCACCTCTATCACGCCGGCGAAAACTGACAGCACCCCCGCAACGCCAAGCGCAGGGCCGCTGCCCTTCAGCGCCCAACGAAAAAAGGCCCCCAGACGGCGCGGCGGCTCTGTCTTGGCGGGGGAAAACGGGTCGATCCATGTAAAAGGCATTACGATGTCGGCTCTTCTGTGCGAAGGAACCCGCCGGATTGCCGGTTCCAGAAATCTGCATATAGCCCGCCTTGTCCCAAAAGCACCTCATGCGTGCCTTCTTCGACGATACGGCCCCCGTCCATGACCAGAATACGGTCCATTTCAGCGATGGTGGACAGGCGATGCGCGATGGCGATGACGGTCTTGCCCTCCATCATGCCGTACAGGGTCTGCTGGATCGCGGCTTCTACCTCGCTATCAAGCGCGCTCGTCGCTTCGTCCAGCAATAGGATCGGCGCGTTCTTGAGGATGACCCGTGCCAGCGCAATGCGTTGCCGCTGCCCGCCCGACAGCTTCACCCCCCGCTCGCCAACCTGCGCGTCATAGCCGGACCGCCCGCCCTGATCGTTCAACTCCTGAATAAAATCATGCGCTTGCGCCTGTTTTGCGGCGGCGATCACCTCTGCCTCCGACGCGGTGGGACGACCGTAGAGGATATTTTCGCGGATCGACCGATGCAGCAGGGCATTGTCCTGCTGCACCATCCCGATGGCCTGTCGCAGGCTGTCCTGCCGGACGGTGGTGATATCCTGCCCGTCAATCAGAATACGTCCGCCTTCGGGGTCGTAAAACCGCAGCAGCAGCTTGACCAAGGTCGATTTACCCGCGCCCGACCGCCCGATCAGGCCGATCTTTTCCCCCGGCTGCACGGTGATATCCACGTGATCCAACCCGCCCGAACCACGGCCGTAATGATGGGTGAGCCCGCGCATCTCCACCTGCCCGTCGGTCAGGGCCAGCGGCTTGGCATCGCTATCGTCAACCAGGGTGATCGGCTGCGCAATCGTTTCAAGCCCCTCGGCCACAACGCCAAGCTGCTGGAAGAACGTCGAAAGCGCCCACATGATCCAGGCGGTCATGGAGTTCAACCGCAGCGTCAGCGCCGTCGCGGCCGTCACCACGCCCACCGTCGCGTTGCCGGTTGACCACAGATAGAACGCCCAGCCTACGACCCCGACGATTAACAAACCGTTCAAGCTGACCAGACAGATATCCATGATGGTGAATATCCGCATTTCCTTTTGAAAGGTGACGCGCGCATTCTCGATCGCACCCTTGGCATATTCAATCTCGCGGTCATGGTGGGCGAACATCTTGACCGAATGAATATTGCTGTAACTGTCGACCACGCGCCCCGTCACCTCGGACCGCGCATCCGACGCCGCCTGCGACGCAACCGCCACGCGCTTGATCGTCCACTGGGTCAGCACAGCATAAAGCGCGAACCATGCGACCAAGGGGATCAGCAGCTGCCAGTCCGATGTGGTTAACAAAATCGCAGCGCCGATGAGATAGGCCAGTGCATATGAAATCGCGTCAAAGACCTGAAACACGACCTCCCCCGCTGCGGGGGGCGTTTGCATGATGCGGTTGGCGATGCGCCCGGCAAAGTCATCCTCGAACCAGCCGACCGATTGCCGCAACACCTGCCGGTGTCCGCGCCAACGGAAAAGTGTGCCGTAATTTGGCAACACAGCGTTGTTCAGAAGTAACACATGAACCGCCTGCACAGCAGGACGCGCGATCAGGATAAGCAGCGCGACGACGATAAACTCCGCCCCATAGCTGCGCCATACCTCGGCCGGGCTGCCGTCCATCAGATCGACAAGCCGGCCCATATAGTAGATCAAGCCGATCTCGATCGCCGCAACTACAACGGAAAGCACACCCGTGACCCAGAACACCGTTTTGAACGGCGCGCTGTAGTTCCGGAAAAAGGGCCACAATCGCGTGGGCGGCGTGTCTTGCTCGTCGTAGTCCGCATAGGGATCGACAAGATTTTCGAAAAATCGAAACATAATTCACCTGTGGGGCGCGTGTTCGCCGCCACTATAGAAAGAGCCGCGCCGAAAAGACCACAGGTTGTGTCAGCTTTCTGGCGTGTCCAACAAACTGTCGCGCGTCGCCGCAAACCCCGAAGCGATCCAGAGCGCCTTAAGCTCGGCCAGCCGCCTGCCCAAAGCAGGGCCGGTATATTCCGGCATCAAATCAGCGGCTTGCACGGGAAATACGGCAGCTTCGGCCTGCGCGATAATATCAAGCACAGCCGCGTCGGGTGGCGTTTCAGACAGGCAGGCGCGCAGCACAACAACCGCGCGCGCCATATCACCGCCGTCGGTATGGGCAATCGCGACGATGGATTGCGCACCATATGCCGCCTCTTTCAGCCGATGCAGATGTTTCGCGTCTGCCTTGCTCAACCTCAGGCGCTGATCGATACCCTCTCCGCCAAGCGCTGCCAGCCGCGTGCGCCAGTCCACAGGCATCAGCAACAGCTGTTCGAAATGCACAACCATCCCAAGCCAGCGGTCATCGCTCCCCGGCAGAATGGTCCCCAGAACGCCGGTTTGGCGCATCGCCGCGACCGCTGGCGCAGGGTCTGGCGCTGTTAACAGCTTCGTAAGCTCTGCCCCGATCCGCTCCGCCGACAGGCTTTCCAACCCGTCGGTATGCGCTGCAATCGCGGCCAAAGCCTCCGGATCGAAACCCTCGACCGGGTCCGCATACCACGCGCAAAACCGGAAATAGCGCAACGTGCGCAGGTAATCTTCGCGGATACGTTGGGCGGCATCCTCGATAAACCTCACCCGCCGCGCGCGCAAATCAACAAGACCTTCAAGCGGGTCGATCACCCGCCCCTGCGCATCCGCGTAAAGCGCGTTCATCGTAAAATCACGGCGCAACGCATCGTCGAGGATACTGTCCGAAAAAGCGACAACCGCGCGTCGCCCGTCCGTTTCCACATCCCGGCGGAAGGTCGTCACCTCGAACCCCTTACCGCCGCTGACCACGGTGACAGTTCCATGTTCCACGCCCGTCGGTACGGCTTTCAGCCCAGCGCGCGTCGCGAGGGCCATGACGCGTTCGGGCAGTGCATTGGTCGACATGTCGACATCGCTATCCGCCAAGCCCAAAAGCGCGTTCCGCACACAGCCCCCGACAAAATAGATTGCATGCCCACCGTCCGTCACCGCATCGCATACGGCTTGGGCATCGGGGTCGGAAAGCCAGCGCGTGCTGGCGGGAAGGGTCACATCATACGTTCTGTCCATGCCCGCAACATACGCGCGGTTGCCCCCCAAATGTAATAGGGACCGTAAGGGACCGTGTAATAATACCGCCGCTGCCCCTGCCACCGGCGCGACTGAACCACGTAGTTTTCCGCGTTGAGCACATGGTCAAGTGGAACGGTAAAGACTTCCTCAACCTCGCCGGGCTCGGGGATAATTTCGAAGTCTTTCTTCACAAAGGCAATGACGGGCGTCACCAGAAAATTGGTAACTGTCTCATGTGCGGGCAGCGTACCCAAAACGTCGACCAAATCCGAGGGAAGGCCGATTTCTTCTCGCGCCTCGCGCAAGGCTGCCGCAACAACATCCGCATCACCGCCATCCTGCTTGCCACCCGGGAATGCGATTTGCCCCGGATGGTGCTTTAGCGCGGACGACCGTTTGGTCAGGATAAGTTCCAACCGACCGTCCCGTTCAACAATCGGGGCCAAAACGCCAGCTGGCCGCAATGTCCGGTTCGCCGGTGGCGTAGACCCTTTGTTTAGGTCAAAATCGGAAGACGTGACACCAGTTTGCGCCAGCGCCTTCCGAAAATGGGCGAGCTGATCACTTGCCACTGTTATCTTCTGCGTCAAACCCGACCGTTTTCGGGTCCAAATCATAATGCGCGCCACAGAACTGGCAGTCGGCCGTGACGCGGCCGTCGTCTGTCGTCATCGTTTCGATATCCCCCGCCGAATAGATCGACAGGCTTTGCCGCACGCGGTCTTCGGAGCAGGTGCAGCCAAAGCGGACCGCCTGCGCGTCGAATACTCGCGGCGTCTCCTCGTGAAACAGACGTTTCAAAAGATCTGTTGGCGGCAGGTTCGGCCCAATCAGTTCAAGCGCGTCTACCGTATCCAGCAAGACGTTGACGCGGCGCCAGTTATCCCCCTCTTCACCGTCAACCAGATCAGTGGCTTGCAGCACCTCGCCGCTGCCTTCCCCTTGCGCGGCAAAGGGCGAAGCTTTGGGCATATGTTGCAGCATAACACCGCCGGCGCGCCAATGCTCATCCTCCCCCGGGGAGGTGGATTTGCCAAAGCTCAGCTCAAACCGTGTGGGCAGCTGTTCGGACTGCGCGAAATACGCCTCTGCACATTCGGACAGCGATTTACCCGTAAGCGGCGTAATCCCTTGATAAGGGGTCATACCGTTGCCCTGATCGATCATAATGGCGAAATACCCCTCGCCCACCTGATCAAAGGCCGGCCCATCGGTGATCCGGTCGGCATCATAGCTGGCGTAAGCGCGGATGCGCGCGGGTTCACCATCATCCGTCGGCCCGTAGTAGTCTGTCGCAATCATGCGCACGGGCCCTTTGGATTGGACCTGTAGTTGCAATTTCCAACGCAGCTTAATGGTTTGCCCGATCAGCGCCGTGAGCAAAGCCATTTCGGCGACCAACGCTTCTACCTTTTCGGGATAGTCATGCTGACGCAAAATCCCTTCCAGCACGCCATCCAGACGCGCGACGCGCCCCCGAATATCAGAGGCATCGAGTTGAAAGGGTAGAACGGTGTCGTCCCACGCGATTTTGTTTCCTTGGGTCATTTGACTTTCCTTACCGGCAGACGGTTGGCATACCGCGTCTATATAAGGGCAACAAGCGGTGCGAAAAGGGGGAGTCATATGATGCGACGCGTTGGGGAACCGCCCATTCCGGGAAAAACATACACGTCGCGTCCCGGAGCCTATGCGATTTTGCCCCTCAAGGGCCGCTTTTTGATGACCGCCCAGCTTAGGCCACATGTTGATATTCAGTTGCCAGGCGGTGGCATTGACCCCGGTGAATCGCCTCTCCAAACGCTCCACCGCGAGGTGATGGAAGAGATTGGCTGGACCATTGCGCGCCCCCGCCGATTGGGTGCATTCCGGCGATACGTCTATATGCCGGATTATGACATCTGGGCCGAGAAAATTTGCCATGTCTATGTCGCCCATCCCGTCCGTCATATTGCGCCCCCGATAGAGCCTGACCACGCAACAGTTGTTCTGTCGGGGGAAGAGGCCGTTTCGGTGCTAGGCAACGATGGGGATCGGCACTTTCTTGAACGGTTTCTGGCGACAAGGTCCTGAAATTCGAAGCAGATGCCGGAAACATCATCAGGAAAGTCAGCCGTCCCCGCATGATCTTCTAGGCGCGACGTGAGCGCGTCAAAGAAAAGCGGCCCCCTGATGGGGTGCAGATCATGTAGAACCTGATTTAAACCATTATCGTCCAGCATTTGCCCAATCGGGTCAGGACATTCCGTCACCCCGTCGGAAAGCACGATCAGACGGTCGCCAGGGTAAAGCTGGCCCGCGACCGTTTCATATTGCGCATCGGAGATCAGCCCTACGGGAAGCCCGCCTCTCCCAAAGTTTTCCAACCCTCGGTTGCGTCGCTGAATGAAGGGGTGCGGGTGGCCGGCCTGGGTTGCCCTGATCCTGCCGGTATCAAGTTCAATTTCCGCCAGAAAAAGCGTGAAATACTGCTCCGATTCCATGTCAGAGAGCACTAGGCTGTTCAGTTCGGCGATTACTTGGTCGGGCGGGCGCATTTTATATGTCCCGTCAGATTGGCGTGCCAATGCCAGGTTTTGCTCCGGTGCGACGGCGGAAAATATACCGGCCAATCGGGCGGCCATCAGGGCCGAGCTCACCCCGTGACCGGACACATCTAGCCCGTAGATCCCGATGCTATTTCCCGCTGTGAAATATCCCACCAGATCGCCCCCTACATGCCCGCTGGACCTGAGCATCAAAGACACGGCACCCGCATCGAAGGCGCAGTATGGTTCCTGCAAAAGGGATTTCTGAAATTTTCGCGCTTCGTCTAGGTCCCGATCCAATGCGTCATGTACGTTTTGCAACGCGTCCAAAGCTTCACTAATGACACGGTTTTTCGACGATAATTCACGCTGCATCGTCAAAATGCGTTCGCCCGCCATAATCCGCGCGCGTAGCTCGTCAACGTTGACTGGCTTGCTGACAAAATCGTCCGCACCGCTGTCCAACCCTTTAACCACCTCGGATTTATCAGATTTTGCCGTCAGTAAAATGAAGTACCCGTAGCTACCCTTCGAAAGTTTGCGAAACGCCTCGCAAAATTGCAGCCCCGACATACCGGGCATAATCCAATCGCTGATGATCAGATCCGGAAGCGTTTGTTCGCAGACCGCCAATGCCTCTTCAGCAGAGGCCGCTTCCTGCACATCGAATCCCCATCGCGACAACGTCGCCATCAAGATTCGCCGTTGCAGCGCGCTATCGTCGACAACCATAGCTGTTTTGATCGCGCGAAACCGCTGCGGCGTGTTTGGTCGGGCTATTTTTTCAATCTTGTTTTGCAACATACACAAGCTTTCGACAACTTCACCCCGAGCCTAGCCAACGACAGATTAAGATTCGGTGAAGCCCAAAAGTTTTAAAGTGATGATCACCCTGCACGCTTTGTTAAGATTTTTGCCCCAGAGTGACCGGAGAAGGAGGCGAATCAGTGATTGACTGGGAGCAGGTCGCGACCTTGCAAACCGCTGTAGGGCGCAACGACTTCAGCACAATTATGCGCGTGTTTTTTAAGGAGGTGGAAGAAGCCATTGCCCAACTAACGACCGGCGTAACGACCGATCAGTTTCGCGATATACTTCATTTCGTGAAGGGCAGCGCATTAAGCGTGGGGTTTGTCGAATTGTCAGAACGATGCGCGCAGGTCGAACGCAATTTTACCGGCAGCCATCAAATCACATCTATTCGGAAGGAGATAATGACCAGCTATGAGAAATCGAAAGAACATTTCCTATCAAACACGGAGACCTGCAGTGCGCCTATAGAACAAATTGAGCCAAGGTTTCGTCATTCGTAATGTCCGTATAGGTAAATCCTGCGTCTTTAAGTTGCGCCAAGAACCGCCCAAAACTGTCAGGGCTGCGTGTTTCAATTCCGATCAGAACGGAACCGAAGTTTCGCGCAGACTTCTTCAGGTATTCAAACCGACAGATGTCATCGTCCGGGCCGAGAATGCTCAAGAACTCTTTCAGTGCACCAGGGCGCTGCGGCATCCGCAGAATAAAATATTTTTTGACGCCGGAGTACCGCTGCGCCCGCTCTTTCACCTCTGGCAGACGCTCAAAATCGAAGTTTCCGCCGGATGCTACGCATACAACGGTCTTGCCCTTGATCTGGTCAGCTACTTCTCCCAGCGCCTCAATAGAAAGGGCACCAGCAGGTTCTAACACGATGCCTTCAACATTCAGCATTTCGATGATCGTGACGCAGATGCGGTCTTCGGCCAGATGGATCACATCACTCTCTGCGACACGATCCAGCCGTGCGAAGTTACGTTGGCCAATTTTTGCGACCGCGGCCCCATCGACGAAACTATTGATAGGAGACACATCCACCGGTGCACCCGCCGCCAAAGCTTTGGCCAAACTAGGGGCCCCTTCAGGTTCAACAAAGCTATACCGGCACGCATTTTGAAAATAGCTGTAAACGCCGGACGAAAGACCGCCGCCACCAACGGGAAGCAGAATGTGGTCGGGCACGCGCCCTAGCTGCTCCTCTATTTCAACCGCAACGGAGGCTTGACCCTCAATGACATCTTCATCATCGAAAGGAGAAAGAAAATGCGCACCCTCTTCCACGCAATACTGCTGCGCCGCGGCGAGTGTTTTGTCAAAGTAATCGCCGATCAAGCGAACCTCGACCTGAAGCCCACCGAACATCTTGGTTTTCTGAATTTTCTGTTGAGGGGTCGTGACGGGCATGAAAATCACCCCTTTCACACCGAAATGACTGCACATAAATGCAACACCTTGGGCGTGGTTGCCCGCGCTTGCGCAAACGAAAACAGACTTCTCGGGGATCACTTTGCGCATCGCGTTGAACGCTCCGCGCAACTTATATGATCTAACGGGGCTTAGGTCTTCGCGTTTCAACCATATGTCAGCGCCATATTTTTCTGACAGATGTTCGTTGCGCATCAAGGGGGTGGCGGGAAACACCTCTCGCATCTGTTGCGCTGCGCTGCGTGCTGCAGTTTTAAACATATCTGTCATCTCATCGACCTTCCCGTTGAATACTTGTCGATACGATTCCCTGCTGACGCGGTCAACGCAGCCTTCAATCTTGCTCACGCCTTGAAAAACAGGTACTTCGCGGTGCAAACCGAAAAGGAAACATCATGTCCGCGCCCAAAAAAGTTGTGCTCGCCTATTCTGGTGGGCTTGATACCTCGATCATCCTGAAATGGCTGCAAACCGAATATGGCTGCGAGGTGGTTACCTTTACCGCTGACCTCGGCCAAGGCGAAGAGCTTGAGCCCGCCCGCGCCAAAGCTGAAATGATGGGCGCATCCGAGATTTACGTGGAAGACGTGCGTGAAGAATTCGTGCGCGATTTCGTCTTCCCAATGTTCCGCGCCAATGCGGTCTACGAAGGCCTATATCTGCTGGGCACCTCTATCGCGCGCCCTCTGATTTCCAAGCGCCTTGTTGAAATCGCCGCCGAAACCGGTGCCGACGCCGTTGCGCATGGCGCGACTGGCAAAGGTAACGATCAGGTTCGCTTCGAATTGGCGGCCTATGCGCTGAACCCCGACATCAAGGTGATTGCGCCATGGCGGGAATGGGACCTGTCCAGCCGGACAAAATTGATCGAATTTGCCGAAAAACATCAGATCCCCGTGGCGAAGGACAAACGCGGCGAAGCGCCGTTTAGCGTGGATGCGAACCTGCTGCACACCTCTTCGGAAGGCAAAGTGCTGGAGGATCCGGCCGTGGACGCGCCCGACTATGTGTACCAGCGCACGGTCTCGCCAGAGCAAGCGCCAGATACGCCCGAGTATGTAGAGATCGGGTTTGAACGTGGCGATGCCGTAAGCATCAACGGCGAAGCCATGTCGCCCGCGACACTTCTGGCTAAGCTGAACGAACTTGGCGGCAAACATGGTTGCGGGCGCCTTGACCTTGTCGAGGGTCGTTTTGTCGGGATGAAATCCCGCGGTATTTACGAAACGCCGGGCGGCACCTTGTTGCTTGAAGCACACCGCGGGATCGAATCGATCACCCTGGACCGTGGCGCGATGCACCTGAAGGACGAGCTGATGCCGCGCTATGCGGAGCTGATCTATAACGGTTTCTGGTACAGCCCCGAGCGCACCATGCTGCAAGCGGCGATTGATGCCTCGCAAACCCATGTAACCGGTACAGTTCGACTAAAATTGTACAAAGGCCATGTGCGTACAGTCGGCCGTTGGTCGGATCACTCGCTGTATTCCGAAGCCCACGTGACATTTGAAGATGACGCTGGTGCCTATGATCAAAAAGACGCGGCGGGCTTCATTCAGCTGAACGCGCTGCGTCTCAAGCTCTTGGCCGCACGCGATAAACGCCTAAAAGGGTAAACAAAAAAGGCCCGGACAGGGGGATATTCTGTCCGGGCCTTCTATTGGGTTAGAACGGTTTACTCTGCAGTAATAACCGTCATCACCAATTTACCGTCTGGCTTGATCGGGCCGTCTTCCTTGGCACCTAATGTGTATTCAAAGCCGCCGGTTTTCATGCCGCCCTCTTCGGAGTGGACCATGAGCATCAACATATCGCCGGATTTCACTTCTTCTTGCAGAATGGCGGCAACGTCGACGTTTTCACCAGCACGCAGAGGCGCGTAGCCGACAACGGGGCCGGGTTTCATCTCGGCATCTGTACGGTGAACGACCATCCAGCCGTTTTCAGTTGCCATCACCTTGTCGGCACTGACCACACCGTTGGATACATCTTGATCCATCGCTTCGACCATCGCGTTGCTGTGTGCGGCGGCGAAGGCTGTACCCGTGGCGAGCGTGAGAGCCAGAGCGGTTGCTGTAAACATCTTCATGTCAAATCTCCTTGTTGCGTGGTTCTTCCTGATAAATCACGCAACATGAGATGATTTAGTTTCGATAAATCGAGGATTTTTACCAAACTTCATCTAAGCCGTTGTTCATACATCTTTTTATAATGTGGGAGTGCTTCGGTACACAGCGCATCTGCGGAAGGTTCAAGCCTAGGCAACGGCCCCTCTGCCCCCGCGAAACCGGTGCTTTTGTGCACGGCACCGTACCAATGTGATGCCCAGATGCCATCTTCGGGACGCGGGCCCGCCGCCCAGGAAAGCATCGCCGGATCGAAGGGCAGGTTGATGGCATCACACAGCTTGCGCAGCATGCCTTCGGGGTCGGCGCGAATATCAGCGGAATCGATGACCAGACCACCGATTTGATCGTACAGCGCGGTCTGTTGACCATAGCCGATATCATTAAAATTCGGCGCTTCTCGTTTCGCGGTATAGCTCGCAATCACGCGGGCGGGGTGGCGTATCAGGTGGACATGCACGCATCCCTCTGCCCAATCCATCGGAAACCCGTCAATCATATGATGAGGCATGTGTTTCATGTAGCGATGCGGCGTGCCCGGCTCTGCGCAGTGCGCCGCGACGCTCAAGGGGTCGCATTCATGCCCCGCGATAATTTCATCTTTCATCGGATGATCGGCGCCGGTGGCCTTAAGATACGGCGCATAGAACGGTTCATCCATCGCGATGAAATCGGCGCGGTTTCCGAAGCTATACATCATCGCCGTGCTCAGATTGCGCGGGCCGGACCACATTGCAATACGCATCAGGCACATTCCTTTGCGATCAGGTCTTTGTACAAACCGCGCAGCTTTTCGGTCACCGGCCCCATGTCGCCCGTGCCAATCTGGCGGCCGTCGATCATCGCGACAGGTGTTTGCGCCCCGAATGTGCCGGTCAAGAAGGCCTCGTCAGCACCATAGGTGTCGACCAATGAATAATTCCTTTCGAAACACGGGATATCATTGGCGCGACATAGATCGATCACCTTCTGACGGGTGATTCCATTCATGCAGTAATCGCCGGTGCTGGTCCAAACCTCCCCTTTGCGGACAATGAAAAAGTTACAGGCGTTGGTTGTATTCACGAAACCATTAATATCCAGCATCAGCCCTTCGTCAGCACCCGCTTTTTCCGCCGCAATACACGCTAGAATACAGTTCAATTTGGAATGACTATTCAGCTTTGGGTCCTGCGTCATTGGCAGCCCACGCAGATGCGGTACTGTGGCCAGCCGGATCGGGCGCGGCATATTCGGGCGCGAGTGTTCCATAATGATCGTGATGGTGGGGCCCGATTGCGACAGCGACGGGTGCTGGAAAGGTCGCGTTTTTGGCCCCCGGGTGATCATCAGGCGCGCGTGGGCATCAGTGGTCATGCCATTGGCTTTTTGCGTCTCTAACAAGGCTGAAATCAGGGCGTCGCGCGTCATCCCGATGTCAAGGTCAATGGCTTTGGACGCCTCGAACAGACGGTCAAAGTGATCGTCCAGAAAGGCCCACGTACCATCATACAGCCGCAGCCCTTCCCAGATGCCGTCGCCCAGCATGAAACCGCTGTCATAGACGCTGACCACAGCCTGTGCCTTGGGGACAATCTGACCGTTTAAATAGATCAAAATATCTTCATTGCGGGCATCTTCTTCGGCTTGGTGCGTGGTGACGTGGGTTTGCATCAAATTGCTCCTTCTTTGGGGCTGACGCTAAGAACTTCGTGCCGCGGGGCCAAGGGTGAAATCGACATCACTTGGCCGTGACATCACGGGCACCTGAGTTGCGTCGCGCAAACATTGCGGTCACCGTCAGGCAAAACAAAGGAGAATACCCATGGGATTTGCCACAAACATGCGCATGATCGCGTTAAGCGCTGCCATTGGTCTGGGCCTTGCAGCACAGGCGACAACCGCAAAAGCCGCCGGAACAGAGACGCTTTTGGTCGCGGGCGGCTGCTTTTGGTGCGTTGAAGCGGACTTTGAAAGCGTTAAAGGCGTGAAAGAGGTCGTGTCGGGTTTTGCGGGCGGAAGCGTGAAAAACCCCACCTATAAACAGGTGGTCGGCGGCGGCACGGGGCACTATGAAGCCGCGCAGATCCAGTATGATCCGGCGGTTGTGTCTGCGGACAAGTTGCTGTCGATTTTCTTCCGGTCGGTTGATCCGACGGATGCGGGTGGGCAATTTTGCGACCGCGGCGATAGCTACCGCACCGCGATTTTTGTCGACGATAACGGGCAGAAGGCCGCTGCAGAAAAGGCCAAGGCCGATGCGCAGGCCGCTTTGGGCAAGACCGTCGTAACCCCGATCTTGGGCAAAGCCGCGTTCTACCCCGCCGATGCCTACCATCAGGATTACTACAAAAGCGACGAACGTCTGGCCTTTACCAGCGTCGGCTTGGGCGTGAAGAAATCTGTCGCCTACAAGCGCTATCGCAACGGCTGCGGGCGCGACCAGCGCGTGAAACAACTTTGGGGCAGCGCTGCGCCCTTTGCGAAATAACGTTAACCCCGCGTTAATCGCGAGCGTTAATCTTCGTCAAAACCGTGATCCTGGATGTCTTTGAGGTCCGGGATCACGTCCGCTGTTCCTTGCCGCGTGACCATCAAGGCACCAGCTTGCATTGCCAGCGCAATCGAATCCGGCATCGACAGTTTGCGGTCCAAGGCAGCGATCAGATAGCCGGTAAACGTGTCCCCCGCCCCCGTGGTATCGATGGCTTTGACCGGATAGGCCGGAAAGCTTTGCACCGTTTTCGCCTTGTTAGAGACCCATTTGCACCCCTCAGCACCCAAGGTCACGATAATATCGTCGATCGGTAGCGCGTCGATGCGGGTGCCTGTGGTTTTTTCAAGCGCCTCTGCCTCGACCTCGTTCAACACCAGCAGACCAATGTCGGGCAGAACCTGCGCCACGATTTCAGCATCAAAGGGCGCGGCGGCATAGGCGACGCGCAGGCCCAGAGTATGCGCGGTCTGCGCGGCAAAGCGTTGGCCCAGGGTTTCGTTCTGCATCAGCAGAAAGTCACCGGGCGATGCCTCTGCCAGGGCGGCCCCGATCATCTGGGTGGTGATCTGGTGATTGGCCCCTGAAAACAACACGATAGAGTTTTCACCATCCTCGGCCACACAGATATTCGCGTGGCCGGTGGCCGTGTCGATCCTGCTGATATGCTGCGTTTCGACGCCGTATTCCAGCAAGCGGTCCACGGCCCATTTACCATCCGGCCCCACGGCGCCGATATGCATGACGCGCGTTCCGGCGCGGGCGGCGGCGACCGACATATTGGCCCCCTTCCCGCCCAACCCTTGCCGGAAATCATGCGCGGCAATCGTTTCCCCCGGCGCCGGCAGATGCCGCAGATAGTAGAAGTTATCCGCGTTGATAGAGCCGAGGTTCCAGATCATTCGCCGACCTTGCAGGCCGCCAGAATAGCCATGTTCAGGATGTCATTCGCGGTGGATGTGGTCGAACAGATCTGGATCGATTTGTCCAACCCTGTCAGGATCGGGCCGATCACCGTAGCGCCCGCCATTTCCTGCATCAATTTGACCGAGATACTGGCCGAATGGCGCGCCGGCACGACGAGGATATTCGCAGGCCCTGTCAGCCGCGAGAACGGATAGTTCTTCTGGCTTTCCGCATTCAGCGCCACATCCACGGTCATTTCGCCTTCGTATTCGAAATCGACCCCGCGTGCGTCCAGCACATCGGGTGCACGCTGCATCTTTTCTGCCCGCTCGGAAACCGGATAGCCAAAGGTAGAGAAGCTGACGAAGGCAACCCGCGGCTCAAGCCCCATATGGCGCGCGACCTTGGCCCCTTTTTCAGCAATATTCGCAAGGTCTTCTTCGTTCGGCCATTCATGCACCAGCGTATCGCCGATGAACACAATCCGCCCCTTGTGCAGCAGCGCAGTGATCCCGACGGCGCCGTGTTTTGCATTTGCATCGAACACGTGGTTTAGCCGTTCAAGCACATGGGCGGATTTGCGGGTTGCACCGGTCACCAGACCATCGCCATGCCCGTGCGCCAACATCAGCGCGGCAAAGACGTGGCGGTCACGGGCGGCCAGACGGTGGATATCCTTGCTGTCCGACCCTTTGCGCTGCAAGCGGTTGTAAAGGAATGATTTATACGTCTCCAGGTGCTGGGTATTGGCCGCATTCACGACCTCAAGCTCGCGGTAGGCATCCTCCATCCCCGCCGCCGTCAGCTTGGCCTTTACGTCGTCAGCACGTCCGACCACCAGCGCCTTGCCCAGACCGGAGCGTTGATACATCACCGCAGCCCGCAGAACCTTGGGGTCATCCCCTTCGGCAAAGATCATCCGCGCCTGATTGGCCCGCGCACGGGCGTTGATCCCGCGCAGGATATTCGCCGTCGGGTCCATCCGCGACTTCAGGCTCAGCTCGTAGGCGTCCATATCGATGATCGGGCGCCGCGCGGCGCCGGTGTCCATACCTGCACGCGCAACAGCAGGCGGAATACGATGGATCAGACGCGGATCGAACGGCGTCGGGATGATATAATCCCGACCAAAGCTCAGGTTCTTGCCATAGGCCAGCGCCACTTCGTCCGGCACATCCTCGCGCGCAAGATTAGCCAAGGCGTGGGCGCAGGCGATCTTCATCTCGTCGTTGATGGCGCGGGCGTGGATATCAAGCGCCCCGCGGAACAGATAGGGAAAGCCCAACACGTTATTCACCTGATTGGGGTAATCGCTGCGGCCCGTGGCGACAATCGCATCGGGGCGCACCTCGTGCGCTTCCTCCGGCGTGATTTCAGGATCGGGGTTCGCCATCGCGAAGATCACCGGATTATCCGCCATGCTGGCGACCATCGCGGGCGTCACCGCCCCCTTGACCGACACACCCAGGAACACATCCGCGTTCTTCATCGCCTCTTCCAGCGTGCGCAGCTCGGTCTGCGCGGCATGGGCCGACTTCCACTGGTTCATACCCTCGGTACGGCCCTGATAGATCACACCTTTTGTATCGCACATGATACAGTTGTTGTGCTTGGCCCCCATCGCCTTGAGCAGTTCAAGACAGGCGATCCCCGCCGCCCCCGCACCGTTCAACACAATCTGCACATCTTCGATCTTCTTGCCCGAAATGCGCAAAGCGTTCAGCAGACCGGCGGCACAGATCACCGCGGTGCCGTGCTGGTCGTCGTGAAAGACGGGAATATCCATCTCCTCTTTCAGACGCTGTTCGATGATGAAACATTCCGGCGCCTTGATATCCTCAAGGTTGATCCCGCCGAACGTCGGGCCCATCAGCTTGACCGCGTTGATGAACGCCTCGGGGTCTTCGGTATCCAGCTCGATGTCGATCGAATTCACGTCGGCGAACCGTTTGAACAGCACCGACTTGCCCTCCATCACCGGTTTCGACGCCAGCGCACCAAGGTTGCCCAAGCCCAAAACGGCAGTGCCGTTGGAGATTACCGCGACCATATTGCCCTTGTTGGTATAGTCATATGCCAGCTCGGGATTTTCGGCGATCGCTTCACACGGAACGGCAACACCGGGGGAATAGGCGAGGCTCAGATCCCGCTGGGTCGTCATCGGGACGGTTGCGGTGATTTCGAACTTGCCCGGCGTGGGTTCAAGGTGAAAGGCGAGCGCCTCTTCGGACGTGATGCGGTTTTTGGTCACTAGAACGGCTTTCCTCATGGTTTCCCGCTTGATATCGCCGATCGGCCCCTCACACAATCATGATGGCGCTCACGGTTTGCGCGACGTCGCGGCGACGCCTTGCGTGCAAAGCCGGTCCGCCCTTTCGTCTGGGGGCGCGGTTTTGTACACAACGTTAACTCGAACCGGGGGCGCAGAGTGACCGAAGAAAAAATCACGCCGATGATGGCGCAATATCTAGAGCTTAAATCCCAGTACGCCGAAGCGCTGCTGTTCTACCGCATGGGCGATTTCTACGAAATGTTCTTTGACGATGCCGTCAATGCCGCTGAAGCGCTGGATATCGCGCTGACCAAACGCGGCAAGCACGGGGGCGAAGACATCCCCATGTGCGGCGTTCCGGTGCATGCTGCCGAAGGGTATTTGCTGACGCTGATCCGCAAAGGGTTTCGCGTGGCGGTCTGCGAACAGATGGAAAGCCCGGCAGAGGCGAAGAAGCGCGGCTATAAATCCGTGGTCAAACGCGATGTCGTGCGGCTGGTCACCCCCGGCACATTGACCGAGGAATCCCTGCTCGAAGCGCGGCGCCACAATTATCTGGCCGCATTTGCAGAGGTCCGCGATGGTCATGCGTTGGCCTGGGTCGATATTTCGACCGGCGCGTTCCACGTGATGCCCCTGACCCTGTCGCGGCTTGGCCCCGAACTGGCTCGCCTGTCCCCGTCAGAGCTGATCGTCTCAGAAGCGAAAGAGACTGATTTGCGTGAATTAGTCTCTGATTTCGACATCGCGCTGACCCCTATCGCACGCTCTGCCTTTGACAGCAGCAGCGCTGAAAAACGGGTCTGCGATCTGTTCGGCATCGGGTCGCTCGACGCCTTCGGCAGCTTTGAACGGGCTGATATCTCGGCCATGGGCGCGATCATCGACTATCTCGAGATTACACAGAAGGGCAAACTCCCCCTCCTGCGCCCTCCGCAGAAAGAGGCCGAGGCCCGCAGCGTACAGATCGACGCTGCCACACGTCGCAATCTTGAACTGACACACGCGCTGACCGGTGGCCGCGCCGGCACACTGTTGTCCGTGATGGACAAAACAGTGACCGCCGGCGGTGCCCGCCTGCTGGAACGGCGCATTTCGTCACCTTCCCGCGTGTTAGAGACGATTCAATCCCGTCTGGACGCGATCAGCTTTGCCTATGACACCCCGTCGATCCGCAATGACATCCGGCAGTATCTGCGCAACGTCCCTGATCTGGACCGCGCCCTGTCGCGCCTGTCGCTGGACCGCGGCGGCCCCCGTGACCTTGCCGCCATCCGCAACGGCCTGACCGAAGCCAGCCATCTGGCTGACAAGATGCAAGCCGCCGCCCTGCCCGATCTGCTGTCCCAGGCCGCCAAAGGGCTTACCGGCCATGACAGCCTGATTGATCTGCTCGACGATGCGCTGATCGCCGAACCACCTTTGCTGGCCCGCGACGGCGGCTTTATCGCGCCGGGGTATGACGCCGAGCTGGACGAGGTGCGCACCCTGCGGGACGAAGGCCGCAGCGTCATTGCCCAGATGCAGCAGGATTTCATCTCGCTCACCGGAATCTCGATGTTGAAGATCAAACACAACAACGTGCTTGGCTATTTCGCCGAAGTCACAGCGACCCACGCCGAGAAAATGCTGTCGGCGCCGCTGTCCGATACCTTTATCCACCGTCAGACCACCGCCAATCAGGTCCGTTTCACAACCGTGGAACTGTCAGAGATGGAGACAAAGATCCTCAACGCGGGCAACCACGCGCTGGAGATTGAAAAGCGTCTCTATGAAACGTTGAAACGCGCGATTCTGGATCACTCCGGCCCGATCGGTGTTGCCTCGGCTGGATTGGCCGAGATTGATCTGGCCACTGGTCTGGCCGATCTGGCGCAGTCCGAAAACTGGGTGAAACCCCGCGTCGATAATTCGCGTGCCTTCGACATTCAGGGCGGCCGCCATCCGGTCGTGGAACGCGCCTTGGCCCAGCAATCCGGCAGCCCCTTTATCGCCAACGACTGCACCCTGTCGGCCGATGGCGACAACGCGAACATCTGGCTGCTGACCGGCCCTAACATGGCGGGTAAATCGACCTTCCTGCGGCAGAATGCGATCATCGCCTTGATGGCGCAAATGGGCAGCTATGTGCCTGCCGCCAGCGCCCACATCGGGCTGATCAGCCAAATTTTCAGCCGCGTCGGCGCCTCTGACGATCTGGCACGGGGCCGTTCCACGTTTATGGTCGAAATGGTCGAAACCGCCGCAATCCTCAATCAGGCGGACGACCGCGCGCTTGTGATCCTGGATGAAATCGGGCGCGGCACGGCGACTTATGACGGCTTGTCCATCGCCTGGGCCACGCTGGAACATCTGCACGATATCAACCGCTCTCGCGCTTTGTTCGCCACACACTACCATGAAATGACCGCGCTTTCGAACAAGCTGGGCGGGGTCGATAACGCTACCGTCGCGGTCAAGGAATGGGACGGAGAGGTGATCTTCCTGCACGAGGTCCGCAAAGGCGCCGCCGATCGGTCCTACGGTGTGCAGGTCGCGCAATTGGCCGGCTTGCCGCCTTCCGTCATCGCGCGCGCACGCGTCGTGCTTGAAGCGTTGGAAAAGGGCGAACGCGAAGGCGGCGCGACGCAGAAAACCCTGATCGACGACCTGCCCCTGTTTGCCGTGGCACCGGCACCTGCGCCTCAACCAAAACAAAGCTCCAAGCTCGAAGAAACGCTGGCCGAGATCATCCCCGACGAGCTCTCTCCACGTGAAGCGCTCGACCTGCTTTATAAATTGAAAGAGGCGGCCAAAACCTGACCGCCTCCCTCGCTTCCAAATGGTGTTAAATCCTCCCCGAAGGGCCGCTCTATCCCGGGCGTTTACCCTGCGGGGGTAGAGGAAACGCCGACCTGCGCCGGACGCAGCAGACGGTCGTGCAACATGAAACCTTCGGCGGCGACCTGGATAATATCGCCTGCTTTGGTGTCTGGCACGGGTGCCTCGAACATCGCCTGATGATGCTGCGGATCGAACTTGTCACCCACTGCGGGTGAGATGACTTCGATCCCGTGCTTCTTGAACACGCTCAGCAACTCGCGCATCGTCAGCTCGATCCCTTCCAGCAATGGGCCGGAAATGGTGCGCTGCTCTTCTGTAGCGGCTTCCAGGGCGCGTTTCATATTGTCGTAGACCGGCAGCATGTCGCGCGCCAGTTTCGACCCGCCATAGTTTTCCGCCTCGCGACGGTCCTTGTCAGACCGTTTGCGCGCGTTCTCTGCGTCGGCCAGGGCCCGCATGAAACGGTCTTTCAGCTGGTCACGCTCGGCACGCAATTCGTCCAGTTCCAGCGCTTCGTCGTCAATCTCGGACATCTCGTCGGCATAGGCTTCGGCCTCTGCGTCATCGATATCATCCAGAAATTCGTTCTCTTTCGGCTCTGCCATAATTCACCTCTAGCTGCGGTTCGAAATCAGCTTTCCAACCAGCTGCGCCGTGTAATTCACAATCGGCACGATACGTCCATAATTAAGGCGCGTGGGTCCGATCACACCGACCGCCCCGATCACCTTACGATCAGCGTTCATATAAGGGGAAACGACCAGAGAGGAACCCGAAAGTGAAAAAAGTTTATTCTCAGAACCAATAAAAATGCGCACACCGTCGCCCGCGTCGGCCAATTCGAGGAATTCCGCGATGTCCCGCTTGCGTTCAAGGTCATCAAACAGCTGGCGGATCAATTCGACGTTCTCGGCCTCGCCTTCGGTGTTGATCAGATTCGACCGTCCGCGCACGATCAACCGCTCGGGGGATTCCCCTTCGCCCTGCCACAGCGCCAGACCGCTTTCGACAAGCTGTTGTGCCAGCACGTCGATCTGCTGGCGCCGCTGGCTGATCTCATGCGCGATGCTGCGCTGCAATTCAGAGATGGTTTTCCCCTCGACCAGCGCGTTCAGGAAGTTCGCGGCTTCACGCATGCTGCTGGGGGTCTGGCCCGGCGGCGGTGTGAATAAACGGTTCTCCACGTGACCGTCGGAAAAGACCAGAACGACCAGCGCCCTATCGTGAGACAGTGAAACAAATTCGATATGCTTGATCGGCGCCTCGTGCTTGGGCGTCAGCACAAGCGAGGCGCCCTGGGTCACGCCAGACAGCGCCGACCCCACCCGATCAAGAATTCCGCTGACATCGGCGTTGTTGCTGCCAACGGTCGCGTCAATTTTTTCACGGTCCGTCTCGGTTGGATCACCAATCTCGATCATGCCGTCGACGAACATGCGCAGCCCCATCTGCGTCGGGATACGACCGGCGCTGACATGGGGGCTGCCAAGCAGGCCCATATATTCAAGATCCTGCATCACGTTACGGATCGTGGCCGCGCTGACTTTTTCGCTGAAGTCACGGGTCAGCGTGCGCGACCCCACGGGATCGCCATTCGCCAGATAACCTTCGACCACGCGGCGGAACACCTCGCGCGAGCGGTCGTTCATCTCGTCTAAAACTGTAGGTGCTTTGTCCATGTAGGCAGAAGTATGTGCGACAGGGGGCAAACGTCAATCGGGGTTGCATCGCGCCGCAACGCAGAGTTATCCCCAATGGCAAATGGAAAAGGAAATACCTATGCGCCCCTCTGGTCGGAAACTTGACGAACTGCGTGCCGTGTCGATTGAAACGGGATTCACCAAACACGCCGAAGGATCGGCCCTGATCAAGATGGGCGACACCCATGTGCTATGTACCGCCACGATCGAGGACCGCGTGCCGCCCTTCATCAAAGGCTCCGGTCTGGGCTGGGTCACGGCAGAATACGGCATGCTGCCCCGTGCGACCAACACCCGTATGCGCCGCGAAGCGGCAATGGGCAAACAAGGGGGCCGCACCGTTGAAATTCAACGCCTTATCGGTCGTGCCCTGCGCGCCGGTGTGGATCGTAGCGCCTTGGGCGAACGTCAGATCACCATCGACTGTGACGTGCTGCAGGCCGACGGCGGCACGCGGTGTGCCTCTATCACGGGGGGTTGGGTCGCGTTGAAACTGGCGGTGAACAAGCTGATGAAGGCCGGCGACGTGGTCAGCGACCCACTGGTCGATCCGGTCGCCGCGATCAGCTGCGGCATCTATGCGGGCCAGCCGGTGCTTGACCTTGATTACCCCGAGGATTCAGAAGCAGGCGTTGACGGTAACTTTATTATGACCGGCAGCGGCAAACTGATCGAGATCCAGATGAGCGCCGAAGGCTCCACCTATTCGCGCGACCAGATGAACCAGCTGATGGACCTCGCCGAAAAGGGCGTGGCAGAGCTGGTCGACAAGCAAAAGGCAGCCACCGCATGACCCGTAAATTCACCGGCGACCAGATCTTGGTCGCCACCCACAACGCTGGCAAGCTACAGGAAATGACCGAGCTTTTCGCCCCCTTCGGCGTCACCGTCAGAGGTGCCGCCGAGATGAACTTGGGCGAGCCGGAGGAAACCGAAAGCACTTTCATCGGCAACGCCCGCATCAAAGCACGTGCGGCAGTCGCGGCGACGGGCCTTCCCGCGCTTGCAGATGACTCCGGGATCGAGGTCGAAGCGCTGGACAATGCCCCCGGCGTCTATACCGCCGATTGGTCCGAAACGCCCAACGGACGCGATTTCGTCATGGCAATGACCAAGACCCATACGTTGTTGGAAGAGGCAAACGCCCCTCACCCACGCCGCGCGCGGTTCTGCGCGACATTGGTATTGGTTTGGCCCGACGGGCACGAGGAAATTTTCGAAGGCCGCGTGAACGGAACTCTCGTCTGGCCCATCCGCGGCGACGTCGGTCACGGCTATGACCCAATGTTCCAACCTGATGGGCACGCGCAGACCTTTGGCGAAATGTCCGCCGATGCCAAGAACGCCATCAGCCACCGTGCGGATGCTTTCGCCAAACTGATCTCTGCCTGCTTTGACTGAGGATTGGCGCCAGGGTGGCTTTGGCCTTTATATCCATTGGCCGTTTTGCGAGGCGAAATGCCCCTATTGTGACTTTAACAGCCATGTTAGTCGCACAATCGACCAACGGGCCTGGCGCGATGCCTATCTGACAGAGCTTGAACGAGGCGCCGCCGAAACCCAAGGACGCGTCTTGAACGCCGTCTTTTTCGGCGGTGGCACCCCAAGTCTGATGGACCCCGATGTCGTCGCTGATGTCATCGCCGCGATCCGTCGATTGTGGCCCACGGCGAATGATCTGGAAATCACGCTCGAGGCGAACCCCGGTTCGGTTGAGGCCGACCGTTTTGCGGCCTTCCGTCAGGCGGGCGTGAACCGTATTTCAATGGGGATACAGGCCCTGAATGACGCGGACCTGAAACGTCTGGGCCGCATCCATACAGTTGATGAAGGGCTTGCCGCTTTTGACATCGCACGCAATACCTTTGAACGCGTCAGTTTTGATCTGATCTATGGTCGCCAGAACCAGAGCTTACCCGACTGGCAGAGCGAGCTGAAACAGGCCCTATCCCTAGCGATAGACCATATGTCGCTGTATCAACTAACCATTGAACAAGGCACCGCCTTTGGCGACCGCTATGCGGTAGGAAAGCTGCGCGGATTGCCCAGCGATGATCTGGGCGCCGATATGTACGCGGCCACTCAAGATATTTGCGGTGAGATGGGCATGCCCTCTTACGAGGTATCGAACCACGCCCGCGACGGGGCGCAGTCGCGGCACAATCTGATCTACTGGCGCTATGGCGATTATCTTGGCATCGGCCCGGGGGCGCACGGGCGCCTGACCCAAAACGGCAATCGCTTTGCGAGCGAGTGTTTTAGCAACCCCAAACGCTGGCTTGACGCTGTTGCCAGCGGTGCCACCGAAAAGCCCCGCGAGCTTCTGACGACAGAAGATCAGGGTAGCGAGTTTCTGATGATGGGGCTTCGTCTGAAAGAAGGCGTCGATCTGCGCCGGTACGAGGCGCTTTCCGGCGTGCCGCTTTCGACAAAAAAAATCACCCAGATGCAGGACATCGGGATGATTTTTAGGGATAAAGACCAGCTTTATGTGACGGATCAGGGCTTTATGGTGCTAAACGCGATCCTGGCCGAGCTTTTGTCAGATTAGGACGCCGACAAAAGCTGGCAGAGCTCGTCCAGCTCATCCATCGTCGAGTAGTGCAGCACCATCTGGCCCGCTTCCTGCCCCGGCTTGTGGTTCAGGGTTACCTTCAAACCAAGGTTCGCTGACAGATCCCCTTCAAGAGCGCGGGTATCCGCGTCTTTTTCACTCGAGGATTTGGCCGCCCGTTTGTTTGGCCCTTCATTCTCACCATGCTGCTCTTTCTTGATCAGCGCCTCGGCGGCACGTACCGACAGACCGCCAGCGATAATCTGTTTCGCCAGCTTTTCAGGGTTCTTTGACGGCACCAAGGTTCGCGCATGGCCCGCGGTCAGATCGCCCTGACGCACCATTTCCAGAACGTTTTCGGGCAAGTTCAGCAAGCGCAGCAGGTTCGCGATATGACTCCGGCTTTTGCCCAAGGCTTCCGCCATCTTCTCTTGCGTATGGCCAAAGCGGTCCATCAGCTGACGATAGCCCGCCGCTTCCTCGATCGAATTGAGGTCCGCCCGTTGGATGTTTTCGATAATCGCAACTTCGAGAACTTCGACATCGGTGAATTCGCGCACAATGATCGGAAGTTCATGCAGCTGCGCCATTTGCGACGCGCGCCAACGGCGTTCGCCGGCGACGATTTCGAATGTCCCATCATCGCGACGGCGTACGATCAGCGGCTGAATAACGCCCTTTTCGCGGATAGAGTTTGCAAGATCATCCAAATCCTGCGGATCAAACCGCTTGCGCGGTTGCTCCGGATTAGGAGAAATCTTTTCAATAGGAACATACTGTTCCGCCGCGCCTTCTGATGCCACCGTTTGTGTCTCCGCTACGTCCGCCATCAAAGCCGACAATCCTCGACCCAAACCGCGCCGTTTGTCTTTATCTGCCATTGCCTGACCCCTTATTTATACGGCACTATTTGCCAGTACTTCTTTCGCAAGATCGCGGTACGCTTTGGCACCTTTCGACCCGCTATCGTAACTTAGAACCGGCATCGCATAACTGGGTGCCTCACTGACCCGTACGTTGCGCGGAATAACGGTTCTATATACCAGTTCGCCCAAATTGCTTCGGGCGTCCTGCTCAACTTGTTGCGACAGGTTGTTCCGCTGATCATACATCGTCAGCAAAATCCCTTCGATCCGCAGATCTTTGTTCCCGCTCTGGCGCACTTCGCGAATGGTCAGCATCAACTGCGACAATCCTTCAAGCGCGAAAAACTCGCTTTGTAGCGGGACAAGCACCGAATGCGCCGCGATCATCGCGTTCACCGTCAGCAAGTTCAGCGATGGCGGGCAATCAATCAGAATATAATCGAAGGCGTAGCTGTCCATCTGCGTCTGCCGCAAGGCGTCGTGCAGAAGAAAGCTGCGCTTTTCATTAGCGATCAACTCCATATCTGCGGAACTCAGATCGACAGTTGCTGGAACGATATGCAGGCCCTCTGTCTCGGTCGTCATAATTACTTGATCTAGGTCGATATCCTCAAGCAAAAGCTCGTAGGTCGTGAATTCTCGATCATCCAGTTCAATGCCCAGACCAGTTGACGCGTTGCCCTGCGGATCAAGGTCAATGACCAGAACGCGCTGCTTCTGCTCAACCAAAGCCGCCGCGAGGTTGATCGTCGTCGTGGTCTTGCCTACCCCACCCTTCTGGTTCGCAATCGCAATAATTTTGGGCCCCGAAGGTCGAGAGAGATCAGACATGTTTGATTTCCTTGATCTTAAGAATTGCGGCAGATGGGTTCGTCTGACTTTGGATCGCGTCGCAGGTATATCCCCACGTCTCTTTCGCTGCGGCATCTTCTGCGCGCCAGTTCTCCCCTTTCGGGAAAAGCGCGGTGCCGGAGGGCAAGAGATGCCGATCCGCAAAGCCGAGCAAAGCGGTCAAGTCGGACAGCGCCCGCGCGCTTAGAACGCCTGCTTCCAAAGGTTCGATCGCTTCAATCCGCGCGTTTGCAACCGTTGCGTTCAGCTCAAGCTCCCGAATGGCTGTTCTCAGGAACGCGCATTTACGCTGGTCACTTTCGACCATGGTGAATTTCGTATCGCGATTGTCTTGCTGTGACATCAGCGCCACGACAATTGCCGGAAAACCGCCGCCGCTTCCAAGATCCACCCAATGGTCTGCATTGGGAGCGTGGGCATAGATTTGTAGCGAATCCAGAATGTGACGCTCCCACATCTCGGGGATACTCGGTTTGGAAATCAGGTTAATCTTCGCCGTCCACTTCTCGACCAGTTGCGAGAAATGCTGTAGCTTCTCCAATGTTTCACGTGAAACATCCTCGTCAAAAGCGCCCATTATGCAAACTTCTTCTGGCTGCCGCGCTTGAGGTGAGACAGAAGCAGCGTCAAGGCGGAGGGCGTCATACCGTCAATGCGGGCCGCCTGTGCGAGATTGGTCGGGCGGGTAAGCGACAGTTTGGAGGTGAGCTCATTTGACAGCCCGTCGATCGCTTCATAGTCAAAATTCGTGGGAATAACATGCGCCTCATCCTTCTGGAGCAGGTCGATATCTCGCTGCTGGCGCGCAATATAGTTTGCATATAGTGCATCCCGCTCGACTTGGCGGCGAATTTCGGGTTCTACCGACTCAAGCTCCGGATTAATCAAGACGATCTGCTCGAATGTCACATCTGGAAATGCTAGCAGTTGGAAACCGGTCCGCTTCGTGCCATCCTGGCTCACTTTGATCCCCGCCGCCTCGATTGGCTTTGACGCATAGGGCGTTTTCGTGAGTTCCGCCATCGCTGCGTCGATTTTGGCCATTTTGCCGTTAAACTGCGCAACCCGCTCTCGCGACACGCAGCCCAAGGCGATCGCCAAATGCGTGAGGCGCTGGTCAGCGTTATCAGCACGAAGCGACAAACGGAATTCAGCACGCGATGTAAACATGCGATAGGGCTCTGTCACGCCTCGGGTGGTCAGGTCATCAATCATCACGCCAATATAGCTATCCGCGCGGCTGAACGTTACCGGCTCTTTACCCTGTGCTGCGAGCGCGGCGTTTAAACCGGCAACCAAGCCTTGTGCAGCAGCTTCTTCATAGCCGGTTGTCCCGTTGATTTGACCAGCGAGATATAGGCCAGGCACTGTCCTTACTGACAGCGCCAGATCTAGGGCGCGGGGGTCGACATAATCATATTCAATCGCATAACCGGGCTGGATGATTTTTACATTCTCCAACCCAACCATCGACCTCACGTAGGCGAGTTGAACATCCTCAGGCAGCGATGTCGAAATGCCATTGGGGTAGATCGTGTGATCATCGGCCCCCTCAGGCTCCAGGAAAACTTGGTGCGAGGTTTTATCAGCGAAGCGAACGACTTTATCTTCGATCGACGGGCAGTATCGGGGCCCTACCCCGTCGATATGCCCCCCGTACATCGCGGACCGCGAAAGGTTATCGCGAATAATTTGATGCGTCTTCTCATTGGTGTGCGTAATGCCGCAGGAGATCTGCGGAGCAGACGTCGCCTCTGACAAGAAAGAGAACAAGGCCGGCTCTTCATCTCCGGGTTGCGATTCCAGCTTTTCCCAGTCAATCGTCCGCCCGTCCAAACGCGGCGGCGTCCCGGTCTTCAAGCGTCCGAGTGGCAATTCGAACGAATCGATGCGGTTCGCTAGGTCGACGGAGGCTTTATCGCCCATCCGACCGCCGGAGCGCGCTACATCTCCAATATGGATGACCCCGCGCAAGAAAGTACCCGTCGTCAAAACAACCGAAGCAGCCGAGATCTGTTCACCATCGGCAAGAACGGCACCACAAACCTTACCATTGTCGAGAATGAAGTCCGTCACCTCACCCTCTACGATGGTCAGATTCTCCTGGCGCTCGGTCTCGGCAAGCATTTCTTTCCGATAAATTGCACGGTCAGCCTGCGCCCGCGGACCTTGAACAGCGGGCCCCTTGCGACGGTTCAAAAGACGGAACTGAATGCCGGCTTTGTCCGCGACACGCCCCATAACGCCATCCAGCGCGTCAATCTCGCGCACCAAATGTCCCTTACCCAGACCACCGATAGCCGGATTGCAGGACATCACCCCGATCCCGTCGCGCGACATCGTGATCAAAGCAGTATTCGCACCCATACGCGCGGATGCGTGGGCCGCTTCGGCTCCGGCGTGGCCGCCACCGATAACTATCACGTCAAAATGTTTCACGTGAAACACTCCATCTATTTACCCAAGCAAAAGCTCGAAAAGATTACATCCAGCAGGTTCTCAACGTCAATTCGGCCTACCAGCGCTTCTAGTGCGCGAATCGAATGGCGTAGTTCTTCTGATGCTATATCATATTGATCGGGGCCGTGATCCAGAACCAACATCGCAGCGGCTAATCCCTCGGCTGATTTCTGCAATGCAACGCGGTGACGTTCGTGCGTCGCAAGGCCTGCATTCAGACTTCGCGCCCCGAGGATGGCCTGTATTCTTTCTATCAGCTGCGGTACGCCCTGCCCCGTCACACCAGATATAGCGTTGTCCGCGCTATCGCGTAAGTCAGCCTTTGGTCGTAGAACGATATCATCCGCAGCTGCGGCGACAGGCAGTTCCTCACCCTCTTCAATCAAGAACACGCGCAGATCAGCTTGCACGCCGCGAGTTTTTGCGCGGTCAATCCCGATGGCTTCGACCTCGTCTGCCCCGTCGCGCAAGCCCGCCGTATCCAGCAAAGTCACCGGCAGGCCACCAAGGTCCATCCGGACCTCGATCACGTCGCGCGTCGTACCCGCCACAGCAGAGGTAATCGCCGCATCGCGCCCCGCCAATGCATTCAACAAAGTGGATTTTCCGGCATTGGGCCGGCCGATGATCGCGACTTCAAAACCCGTTCGGATACGTTCGGCCGTATGGGTGCCAGCGATTTCAGCCAGAATATCGGCGTTCACCGCATTCAGCAGTTCCGTAACCTCGGGCGAGACGTCGACGGGAACGTCTTCATCCGCGAAATCGATGGTCACCTCAAGCAGAGCGGCCGCGCGGATCAGTTTGTCGCGCCAGATATCGACCTTTTGACCCAAGTGACCGGACAAAACGCGCAAGGCTTGTTTTCGCTGCGCTTCGGTCTCTGCCTCGATGAGGTCACCCAAGCCTTCGACCTGCGTGAGGTCTAGCTTTCCATTCTCCATCGCACGGCGGGTAAACTCGCCCGGCTCGGCAAGGCGCGTGCCCTCAAAACCTGAAAGCAGCGTCAGCACCGCACGCACCACTGCGATGCTGCCATGCAAATGAAGCTCGACCGTGTCTTCGCCTGTAAAGCTGTTCGGACCCTCGAAAGTCAGGACAAGGGCACGGTCAATGATCTGCCCATCGGCGTCACTGATAGCGCGCACCGCAGCCACCCGCGGCGCAGGTAATGGCTGCGCGATGGTTTCAGCGATAAAAAACGCCTGCGGGCCCGAAATACGAATGACGCAAACACCGGCCCGCCCCTGCGCTGTGGCTTGGGCGAATATCGTATCCATATCATTTAACCCACTGATTTAAGTGAATAATTAGCTATTCATTGAATCGAAGAAATCGGAGTTCGTCTTGGTTTGCTTCAACTTCCCGATCAGGAATTCAATCGCATCCGTCGTGCCCATCGGGTTCAGAATACGGCGCAACACAAAGGTCTTTTGCAGATCGTTTTTGTCGACCAGCAGATCCTCTTTCCGCGTACCGGACTTCAGAATATCTATCGCAGGGAAAACGCGCTTATCCGCAATTTTGCGATCCAGCACGATTTCCGAGTTGCCGGTCCCTTTAAATTCTTCAAAGATCACCTCGTCCATACGGCTGCCGGTGTCGATCAGCGCGGTGGCGATAATGGTCAGCGACCCACCCTCTTCGATGTTCCGCGCGGCGCCGAAGAAACGTTTGGGGCGTTGCAGCGCGTTGGCATCAACACCACCGGTCAGAACCTTACCCGACGACGGCACAACAGTGTTAAACGCACGGCCCAGACGGGTGATCGAATCCAACAAAATCACAACGTCGCGCTTATGCTCGACCAGACGTTTCGCCTTTTCGATAACCATTTCAGACACGGCCACGTGGCGCGTTGCAGGCTCGTCGAAGGTCGAAGAAACAACCTCCCCTTTGACACTACGCTGCATATCAGTGACTTCTTCGGGGCGTTCGTCAATCAGCAGAACGATCAAGTAGCACTCGGGGTGGTTCTGTTCGATCGAATTCGCGATGTTTTGCAGCAGAACCGTTTTACCGGTCCGTGGCGGCGCCACAATCAAGCAGCGCTGTCCCTTACCAATGGGCGATACCAGATCGATAATACGCGAGGACCGGTCCTTGATCGTCGGATCATCGACTTCCATCGTCAGACGCTCATCAGGGTAAAGCGGCGTCAGGTTTTCAAAGGCAACCTTGTGGCGCGCTTTTTCCGGCTCTTCAAAGTTGATCTTGGTGACATCTGTCAGCGCAAAGTACCGCTCCGCATCATCTGGCGCCTTGATCAGACCTTCGATTGTGTCGCCGGTGCGCAGCGAGTGCTGGCGGATCATCTCGGGCGAGACGTAAATGTCATCAGGACCCGGCAGATAGTTCGCTTCGGGCGAGCGCAGGAAACCGAAACCGTCCTGCAACACTTCCAGCACACCATCGCCCGAGATTTCCCAGCCTTCATCCGCACGTTCGCGCAGGATCTGGAACATCATTTCGCCTTTACGCATGGTCGATGCGTTTTCGATCTCAAGCTCTTCGGCCATCGCCAGAAGATTCTTGGGCGTCTGCGCCTTTAGATCGGCAAGGTTAAGTGTTTCAGTTGTCATGGAAATATCCTGTTCCGATCCCGGAATGCGGGCGGGTCGTGTCATAAAAATGGGCAGATTTATACGGTCCCCGGACGGGGTGCAGAAAACACATACTCAGAATGGCGTGTTTCGTCAATCAGCTTAGAATTTCACGACGACCGAGAACACAATGATGATCATCAGCAGCGTCGGCACTTCGTTCATGATCCGGTAACGCTTCCCGCTCAGCCGGTTCTCCCCCGCTGCAAAGGCCTTCACACGTCCGACAAGCCACCCGTGGAACCCCGTCATCGCAAACACGCTTGCCCCCTTCGTCCAGGGCCACACAGCGGCCCAGTCGACGATGCCCGGTGTGAACACCAGCGCTAGCCCGAAAATCCAGGTGCCGATCATTGCGGGGCGCATGATCACGTTGGCAAGCTTGAACTCCATCATTTTGAAAAGATCATGGGTCTGGCCGTTTTGGCCCACCTGCTCTGTATGATGCACGAGAAGCCGCGGAAGATAGAACAGCGCGGCCATCCACGAAATGACCGAGATAATATGAAGCGATTTTACCCAAGGATAGGCGATGGCAAGCAAGTCGGTCATGTCACACTCCGGTTGGTGCCTTCTTACTAATATAAATAAGAAAAGAAGAAAGATGATGATGTAAGTAGGGAGATCATTTTCTGTGGATTACTGTTTTGTACCTCGATTTATCCACCTGTGTATGTTGTGAATCCCGTTTCGATGATAACTCGGCGCCGTGCGGATAAATTCACCCTTTTTCAAATACTTAAACAAAAAAATTTCAGGGGATAAACTGTGTAGCTTTGTGGATAAGCTTGGGATTAACTCCGTTCAGGGGGTTTCGGATTTATCCTTATGCCGCCCCGTATAAAGCTGGAATTTCACTCTGGCAGGCAGGGGTTTTCCCGACGCTTTCGCGCACTCTCGCCATTCGGGGGAAAAATCCCTAAGAACTTCCTAGCGTCGCACACAGGTTTATCCCCATGCCCCAACGTTTCATCCTCGCCTCCGGGTCGTCGATCCGGTCACAGCTGCTGCAACAGGCCTGCGTTCCCCATGAGGTGAGCGTGGCGCGCATTGATGAACAAATGATTAAGATGGCCCTGCTGGCAGAGCAGGCGCCCCCCCGCGACATCGCCGATACACTGGCCGAGATGAAAGCCCGCAAAGTCAGCGACAAGACCCCGGGCGCCTTGGTGATGGGCTGTGATCAGGTGCTCGACCACCGCGGGACGCTGCTGTCAAAACCCGCCACGCCAGACGAGGCGATTGCCCAGCTGAAATCCCTGCGCGGCGATCGCCATAGCTTGCTATCCGCCGCCGTGATCGTCGCGGATGGCAAACCGATCTGGCGTCACGTGGGTCAGGTGCGGCTGCGCATGCGCGACGCGTCGGACAGCTACATAAAGGAGTACGTCGCGCGGAACTGGGACAGTATCCAACATGCGGTCGGCGCGTATAAGTTGGAAGAGGAAGGCCTCAGGCTGTTCAGCGGCATTGAAGGCGATTACTTTAATGTCCTAGGGTTACCCCTGCTTGAACTGTTGAATTATCTGACGCTACGGGGGGATCTATCCGCATGAGCTTGGCTAAAATACCGCTGGCAGGTGTGATCGGATCGCCGATTGCCCATTCAAAATCCCCCCAGATCCACGGGCACTGGCTGAAAACGCTTGGGCTGAAGGGGGCCTATATCCCCCTGCACGTCGAACCCGAAGACCTCCGCCAAGTACTTGAGGCGATGCCGAAAATGGGGTTCATCGGTGCCAATGTCACGATCCCCCATAAAGAAGCGGTGATCGAGATCGCAGATATCATCACAGACCGCGCGGCGATGATTGGGGCCGTGAATACGATCACCTTCCGCGCAGACGGTAAAATTCAGGGCGATAACACGGACGGCTACGGGTTTATCGAAAACCTCAAGGCAGGCGCGACGCATTGGGTGCCGACTGACGGCCCCGCTTGCGTCTTTGGTGCCGGTGGTGCCGCGCGGGCTGTGATCTCTTCCTTACTGGACGCCGGCGTGCCCGAGATCCTGCTTGCCAATCGCACCCGTGTGCGGGCCGAACGGTTGCGGTCGGTCTTTGGCAACCGCGTGACGGTCTACGACTGGTCGCAGGCGGGGACGATGGTCAGCCATGCGTCCTTGGTGGTGAACACCACGTCGCTGGGGATGATCGGAAAATCCGAGCTGCGCGTGCCGCTTGATGGGTTGCGCGCCGATACGGTGGTCACGGATCTGGTCTATGCACCGTTGAAAACCACGCTTCTGGAAACCGCAGAGGCGGCGGGATGCGTCACTGTTGACGGTTTAGGCATGCTTTTGCATCAGGCGGTGCCGGGGTTCGAACGGTGGTTTGGCGCGCGGCCGACGGTGGACCATGAAACACGTCTGGCGGCGTTGCGCTGATGTTTCTTCTGGGGCTGACCGGGTCGATCGGCATGGGGAAATCGACCACCGCACAAATGTTCGCTGATCTTGGCTGCGCCGTCTGGGACGCAGACGCCGCCGTGCATCGGCTCTATTCCAAGGGGGGGGCCGCCGTCGCGGCGTTTCGCGAAACGCTTCCCGATGCGGTCGTTGCGGGCGAAGTATCGCGGCCCGCGCTCAAAAGCCTGATTGATGCGGACCCGACCGTTTTGAAAAAGATCGAAAGCATCGTGCATCCGCTGGTCGGCGAAGATCGCGCGGCCTTTCTGGCGGAAACAAAGGCCAAGATCGTCGTGCTCGACATCCCGTTGATTTTTGAAACCGGTGGTGACAAACGCATGGATGCGGTGGCCTGTGTCACGGTCTCGGCTGACATCCAGCAAAAGCGCGTGATGGCGCGCGGGACGATGACGCTGGAACAGTTTGAAAATATCCGCGCCAAACAGATGCCAAACGATGAAAAATGCGCTTTGGCCGATTATGTGATTGAAACAGACACCCTGCCCCACGCTCGCGCGCAGGTGGAGGCTGTCATCGAGGATATCAAAGGAAAGCTGTCCCATGCGTGAGATCGTACTGGATACGGAAACCACCGGTTTCGACCCTGAAAGCGGCGATAGGATCGTTGAAATCGGTGCGGTTGAACTGATGGGTCACGTGGCGACCGGCAATACCTATCACCAGTATATCAACCCCGAACGCAGCATGCCCGCCGAAGCCTTCGAAGTGCACGGGCTGGGCGACGAGTTTTTGCGCGACAAACCCAAGTTTGCGCAGATCGGGCAGGATTTTCTGAATTTCATCGGTGATTCAAAGCTGGTGATCCACAACGCCGCCTTCGATATCAAGTTTCTGAACGCGGAATTGAAATGGATGGGGCTGCCCCAGATCCCGTGGGAACAGGCGCTTGATACGCTGGCCATCGCGCGCAAACGCTTTCCGGGCTCGCCCGCGTCGCTGGATGCGCTGTGCCGCCGCTTTGGCATCGATAACACGTCGCGGACGCTCCACGGTGCTTTGCTTGATAGTGAAATTCTGGCGGAGGTGTATCTTGAGCTGATCGGCGGGCGGCAGCCTGACTTCGGCCTGTCGACCAAACCCGAAAAGAAAGAGGGCGATACCACCCCCGATTGGACGCCAAAACCGCGCCCGACGCCCCTGCCCTCGCGGATTACTCCGCAAGAGGCCGCCGCCCATACCGAATTCGTCGATAAACTGGGCGACAGCGCTGTGTGGAAGACGCTTTAGGCGTCCGCTTTTTGCGTATTCTCGGCCTGACGGCGCGCGATCTCGTTGCGATACAGCGCAACAAAGTCGATGTTTTCGAGGTTCAGCGGCGGGAAGCCACCGTCGCGGGTCACATCGCTGACAACGCGGCGCAGGAACGGGAAGATCATGCGCGGGCATTCAATCAGCAGAAACGGGTGCATCTGGTCTTCGGGCACGTTTTCAACGTGGAAGATACCGACATAGTCGATTTCCAGCAGGAACAGCGTCGCGTCGCCGCCTTTGGCTTTTGACGTAACCTGAAGCTTGATCGCGGATTCATACTGGTTATCGGCCGACCGCTTTTTCGCATCCAGATTGACTTGAACCTGAACGTCGGGCTGCACATCTGTCGGCGCGCCTTTTTGCGCCATGATGTTTTCAAAGGACATATCACGAATGAACTGACCCATAATGCGCATCTGCGGCTGTGCGGCCTGGGTCGGTTGTGTTGCTTCTTCTTCAGCCATTTAAAGGCTCCTTAAGACAATAAACTCATTTAGTCGGGCTTATCAGATCGCCTTGCCGCGCTCAATGGCCCGCATCAAATGGCCCGTGCTCAATGGCGCGCAGTCAATGGTCTGTCCAGCCAGAGGGGCGTTTGGGCCCGCGGTCCTGTTCGGACAGCTCGTGATATTCGCCATCGATCACATCCCCCTGCATCGGACGATGGGGCTGCGGGCGCCGTGGCCCTGAGGTGCCGCCCATATGGACGCTGCTCACGTTCACCTTGCTGCGTGCAGCTTTGAACGCAGCGGTGCGCACGCCGGGTATCAGCAGGGCAAAGCCCAAGGCATCGGTGAAAAACCCCGGTGTCAGCAGCAACGCGCCGGCGAACAGGATCATCGCGCCATGCACCAGCGGTTCGGTCGGATCGCGGACTTCGGACAAGGACGACTTGATCTGGCCAAGCGCCAGCGCACCCTGTGCGCGCATCAGATAGGTGCCGATGATCGCGGTAGAAACAACAATCGCCAGCGTCCAGCCGAGGCCAATTGCCCCACCCACCTGAATGAACAACGTTATTTCTATCAACGGTACGGCAATAAAAGCCAAAAACAGCCACATGGCATGCGTCCTTTCCTATGGGCCAGAGTGGACTTGGCCCGGTTCACACCCTACATAGGGGCACTAGACCGACGTTTCCATGTTTCTCAGCACGAGGTACCTATGAATTCGCCCATGATACAGCTTCTGGTACTGGCCGCTATTGCCGTGTTCCTGATCCTGCGGCTCAAGAATGTGCTTGGCACACGCACCGGTTTTGAAAAACCGGCCGAGGTCAGCGAGAAACCCGAACGCCCCAGCGGCCCCGCATTCGAAGTCATCGAAGGTGGCCCTGATCTGGATATCACTGATCACGCGCCCGAGGGGTCCGATACCGCGCTCGCACTGGCCGAGATGAAGCGTGTCGAGCCGTCCTTTGGGGTCAGCGACTTTCTGGGCGGCGCCCGCGGCGCCTACGAGATGATCGTGATGGGCTACGAACACGGTAATCTGGACGAGATCAAACCCTTCCTCTCGGAAGAGATTTACGAAAGCTTTGTCGAAGGCGTCGCCGCACGCGAAGATCAGGGCCTGACCGTAGAGAGCCACTTTGTCGGCATCCGCGAGATGGAACTTGAGAGCGCCACGATGGACAAGACCACCAACGAGGCAGAGCTGACGATCCGTTTCGTGGCCGAGCTGACGTCGGTCGTGAAAGACCGCGATGGTGAAATCGTCGAAGGCAGCACGACAGAGGTCAATCGTCAAAAAGACACATGGGTGTTTGCCCGTGTCATGGGCTCGGATGATCCAAATTGGCTGCTTGTTTCTACAGACGGTTAAAACGTGCCTGTGCGGGTGCATTGCTGTGGGCGGGCCTGATGGCGCCGCCCGCTTCTGCGACAGATGTGTCCTATTCGATCCTGTCGTTCGACCAGCTTGAGGGTTGGGAAACCGACGACCACGCCGCCGCCTTGCGCGCGTTTCTGAATACCTGCGGTGATATGAAGGATGTCGATTGGCGCAACATCTGCGCCTATGCCAGATCCGACCCCGATCCGCGCCAGTTCTTTGAACTTCTGTTCCGGCCTGTGTTGATCGAAGACGGAAACGAGGCGATGTTCACGGGCTATTTCGAACCCGAACTTGATGGCGATCTCTACCCCTCCGACCGCTATCGCTATCCGGTCTATGCCATGCCGCCAGAGGCGAAGGCCAACAACCCGTGGCTGACCCGCCGCGATATTCTGGATACCGACGTGATGAAGGGCCGCGGCCTTGAAATCGCCTATGTCGACGACCCGGTCGAACTTTTCTTTCTGCAAATTCAAGGGTCTGGCCGGATCAGGCTGCCCGATGGCAGCTATCGGCGTGTGGGATACCGCGGGGCGAACGGGCACCCCTACCGGTCCATCGGCGTCGAACTGGTGCGCCGCGGCGTCTATGACCCGCACCAGGTCAGCGCAGAGGTGATCAAGAACTGGGTCCGCCGGAACCCTGATGACGGGCGTGAGCTGCTGTACCACAACCCGTCCTATGTGTTCTTTCGCGAGGTCAATCAGGTGCCCGCCGATCAAGGGCCGCTTGGCGCGATGAACCGGTCGGTGACCACCCTGCGCACCGTCGCTGTAGACCCCAAGTTTGTACCGCTCGGCGCCCCTGTCTGGATCGAAAAACAGGGCAAGGAACCGATGCACCGCTTGATGATCGCGCAGGATACCGGGTCGGCGATCAAGGGCGCGCAACGGGCGGATGTGTTCTTTGGCACCGGCGACAAGGCGGGGCGTGCCGCGGGCAAGCTGCGTGATCCGGGGCGGATGATGGTCCTGATGCCGATCCAGCGCGCCTATGCGCTTTTGCCGGAGCCGCTGCTATGAGCCGCAAGCGTCTGGATAAGGATGATCTGTCGCTTTGGAAAAAGGTGACAGAGCGGACGGAAAAGCTTGATGTTGACAAGCTGTTCCGCGCCGAGATTGACGGCACCTCCCCGATCCACGGCCCCCCGCCAACGCCGCCGCAAATCCGCAAGCGCAGCTCTGTCGTCATGGGCAAGCCCGATCCCAAGCCGCGGCGCAACACCCATGATCTGATGCCCTCCCTGCCCGATCAGATGCGTCAGGCACCGGTGCAGATGGATTCAAAAGCGTTCGGCAAGCTCAAGCGCGGTAAGATGCGCCCCGAGGGGCGGATCGACCTTCACGGTATGACGCTGGACCGCGCTCATCCTGCGCTGACCAAGTTCATTCTGGGCTCGCATGCCAAGGGGCGGCGCCTTGTCTTGGTGATCACCGGCAAAGGCAAGATGCGGGACGAAGGCGGCCCGATCCCCGTGCGCCACGGTGTGCTGCGCCATCAGGTGCCGCAATGGCTGTCGATGCCGCCGCTGTCGTCAGCCGTGCTTCAGGTCAGTCAGGCGCATATCAGTCACGGCGGCGGCGGCGCCTATTACGTCTATCTGCGGCGTCACCGTTAAGCCGTGGCAGGCGCGACCAACCGCTTGCGATAGCGTAACACCCCGACAGTCGCCATGATCGCGGCCACGGCATAGTAGATCGCAATCGGGATCATCTGCTGCGGGAAATCAACGCCCAGATCAATGAACAGCCCCGTAACACCCGGCCCAATGGCCGAACCGAACACCATCAGCGCGGCACCCACGGCCTTGATCGACCCGATATAGCGCGTGCCATAGAATTCGGCCCAGAAAACAGAGGTCGCGGTCGCCTGCATCCCCTGCCCCACGCCAAAGATCATCAACCCGACACCGGCCATCGCAATGGTATCCGCAAAGGCGAGCACGGCGAAAGACAGCGCAAAAGGCAGCATTTGCACCGGCGTGACCCGCGTCACGCCAAACCGGTCGATTGCCCAGCCCGACACAAAGGTCGAGACTACGGATGTCACCGTATAAAGCGGCATCAGCGCGACAAAGCTGACCAGCGTCCAGCCCTTCACCTCTGTCAGATGGACTTGCTGAAAGAACAGCGCCGTCCCCCACGCCGGAGGACCAATTACCAGCGGGATCATCAGCCAGAACAACCCGTGGCGGATCATCTGCATCCGCGTCCAATGCTGTCCGTCCATCCCCGCCGATTGCGTGCTTTGCGCCATCGATTGCGGCGTACGCTCTTGCCGCAACAGCAGTAGCATCACCGGCATGGTGATCAGCACCAAAGCAGCCGCCAGCACCCAAAGGCTGCGCCAGTGAAAGCTTGCGAAAAGGGCGACGAAGACGACAGGCAAAATCGCCTGCCCCACAGCAAAGCCCATAGACGACAGCGACAGCGCCTTGCCCCGTGCGGCCTCGAACCAGCGCACCATCGCCACGGCCCCAAGCTGAGACATCATCCCCTGCCCGGTCAGACGCAGCGCATAGATGACAAAGATCAGCGCGATCCAGTTCGGCACAGCGGCCATCGCCAGACAGGCGCCTGCCAGCGCGACCATCACCCAGAATGACAGGCGGCGCACCCGAAACCGGTCTGTCAGCACGCCCGCCCAGACCATCGTGATCGCCGAGAGCGTCGTGCCGAGGGTATAGATCCCGCCCCATTGACCGTCGGACAGCCCGAAACTGCCCTTAATCTCGCCCGCGAAAAGCGAGATGAAATAGGTTTGCCCATAGGCCGAGGTAAATGTCAGCAGGAAACCCGCCAACAAGAACACCCAATTGGCGCGGATAAATCTGAAGTATGCCATGCGCCATCATTCTCAGGCGCATGGCAGATTGAAAAGCCCTAAAGAACGTAGCGTGACAGATCGGTGGATCGTGTCAGCTCGCCTAGGTTCTTCTCGACGAAATCGCCATCGACGGTGATCTTTTCGCCGGTACGATCCGGCGCGCTGAACGACAGCTCCTCAAAGACACGCTCCATCACGGTGTAAAGCCGCCGCGCGCCGATATTCTCGATCGATTGGTTCACATCGGCGGCAATCTTGGCCAGTGCCTTGATACCTTCGTCGGTGAACGCAACCTCGACCTCTTCGGTGCCCATCAACGCGGTATATTGTAGCGTCAGCGCATTGTCGGTCTCGGTCAGGATGCGAACGAAATCATCTTCCGTCAGCGCGCGCAGCTCGACGCGGATCGGCAAGCGACCCTGCAATTCGGGCAACAGGTCGGACGGCTTGGCAATATGGAAGGCACCCGAGGCGATAAACAGGATATGATCCGTTTTCACCGGTCCGTGTTTGGTCGATACGGTAGTGCCTTCGATCAGGGGCAGCAGGTCGCGCTGCACGCCTTCACGGCTGACATCGCCGCCACGCGCGTCAGAGCGGGCGCACACCTTGTCGATCTCGTCCAGAAAGACGATGCCGTTCTGCTCTACCGCTTCGATCGCGGCGCGGTTGACAGTTTCGTCATCCAGCAGCTTGTCGGCCTCTTCGCTGATCAGTACCTCGTAGCTTTCGGCGACTGACAGGCGTTTCTTGACCGTCCGGCCGCCCATGGCTTTGCCAAAAAGATCGCCAAGGTTCATCATCCCCATACCGCCGCCGGGTTGTCCGGGGATATCCATCGCCGGAAACGGGCTAGAGGTATCGGCGACTTCAAGCTCGATCATCGTATCGTCCAGCTCGCCCGCTTTCAGCTTTTTGCGAAACATATCGCGGGTGCCTTCGCGGGCGTCTTTGCCCGCAATCGCGTCAACAACGCGTTCTTCGGCGGCCTTATGGGCGCTGACCTTCACGTCTTCGCGCATATATTCGCGGGTCATGACGATGGCGCTGTCTACCAGATCACGGATGATCTGTTCCACATCGCGGCCGACATAGCCGACTTCGGTGAATTTCGTCGCCTCGACCTTGAGGAAAGGTGCCCGCGCCAGTTTTGCCAAGCGGCGACTGATCTCGGTCTTGCCCACGCCGGTGGGCCCGATCATCAGGATGTTCTTGGGGTATACTTCGTCGCGCAGGTCATCGCCCAACTGCTTGCGGCGCCAGCGGTTGCGCAGCGCCACGGCAACGGCGCGTTTAGCGTCGTTCTGGCCGATGATAAAACGGTCAAGTTCAGAGACGATTTCGCGGGGGGTCAGATCGGTCATTGTGTGATTTTCTCCACCGTGAGGTTACCATTGGTATAAACGCAGATGTCCGACGCGATCTTCATTGCATCCCGCGCGACGGTTTCGGCGTCGCGGTCGCTGTCCATCATGCCGCGCGCAGCGGCCAGCGCGTAATTTCCGCCCGACCCGATGGCCGCGACAGAATGTTCAGGCTCCAGCACGTCACCCGCGCCGGTGATCACCAGCAGCTCGCGCCCGTCTGACACGATCAGCATCGCTTCGAGCTTTTGCAGGTATTTGTCGGTGCGCCAGTCTTTGGCAAGCTCGACACTGGCACGCGCCAACTGTCCGGGCGTGGCTTCAAGCTTGGCTTCAAGCCGTTCCAGCAGCGTGAAAGCATCAGCAGTCGATCCGGCAAAGCCCGCGACAACGTCAAACCCGCCGGGGCTGAGCCGGCGCACCTTGCGTGCGGTTCCTTTGATCACCGTTTGGCCAAGGCTGACCTGACCGTCGCCCGCGATCACGACTTCGCCGTCTTTCTTCACACCGATGATGGTGGTCCCGTGCCAGCCGGGGAATTCTTGCTTTGACATGTAGCCTCCATAGTTCAAACCTATATGAAAACCCCGCCGCTGTTTCGCAAGGCTAATGTCCCGAAAGGATTTGAATGCCACCGGTAGACGACCTGAAAGTGCAGGCATTTCAAATATTTGAGGCATTGGCGGCCAAGTCAGGGATTGCGCCCGAAACCTTTACCTGCGGGGCCGAGTGGATCAAGGATGACAGCAACCAGCGCCAGATCGTGCAGCGCTATGACGGGCGTGACGGGGCCTCTGTCGTGTTCAAACACGTGGCTCGTCCGTGGGATACCGACAGGTTCACCGCTATGCTTGCTGCCCATCAGGCAGCCTATGACGCGCTCGACGCAGTGCCCGGTTATAGCGTGCCACAGATCCTCGCGGCGGACGCGGGCCAGCAGGCCTATCTGATGCGCTTTGCCAAGGGCGACACGTTTCTGGACCTGTGTCGCCAGACAGAGGATCACGCCCCCTTGCTGCGCCGGGCGGGCGGTTGGCTGGCGGCGTTTCACGGGGCCGCTTTGCAGGGCACCCATCCGTTTCAGCCGCGGTTCATGGTCAATCATCTGCACCGTCTGGTGGCGCGTGTTGAAAGCGGTGCGCGTCGGATCAATGGCAAGCAACGTTTTGCGGCTTATGTGGGCCGTATCGCGGAATACGCACCTCAGGCCCAAGGGCACGCGGGCCAGATCGCGGCGAAACATGGCGACCTGAACGGGTATAATCTGGTGATGTCGCCCGATGAAACGTCAGCGTTCGATTTTTCAGCGACCACACCGTCGCCCGTGGGCTATGACATCGCGCGGCTGCTGCAAAGCTATACCCAGATGGTAGGCGACCTTGATGTCTTGCCCAAAGGCCATAGCGTTCCCCCCGCCGCCTGGGACGCGTTCTTTGAAGGATACACGCTGGTGCCGCCCGATGATCCCACGGTGCACTTCCTGACGCGGGTGCAGATCCTGACCGACTGGAACCGGATTCAAGAACATGGATCTATCGCCAATGTCATGCGGTTCGAGCGGATCAAAAAAATAGCGCGCCAAGCCTTTGCCTGACGCGCCACTGAATGTGCTTGCTGCGGGTGCGGCAGCTTAGATCGACTCTTCGATCCAGCCTTGCAGCGCGGCCTTGGGGCGGGCGCCGGCCAGGTTCGATACGACTTCGCCGTTCTTGAAGATGAACAGGGCAGGGATGCCACGCACACCCATCTGGGCGGGGCTGTTCGGGTTCTCGTCAACGTTGACTTTGACGATCTTTACCTTGCCGTCCATCTCGGAGGAAAGTTCCTCGAGCGCGGGGCCGATCTGCTTACAGGGGCCGCACCACTCAGCCCAGAAATCCACCACAACGGGGATATCGGAATTCTTAACTTCTGCGTCGAATGTTGCGTCTGTGACTGCGACGGTTGCCATGTTGCTGCTCCTGCACGGGGTTGGTTAGAGTGGGAACCTATGTAGCCCCATGCGTCCCGTCAAGATCGCGCACCCGCGATAGGGCGTTTGTGATCAGCGCGTCGGGCAGTTCCATCAGCGTGGCGGTACGGGTCCATAAAATAGCGGTGCGGATGCGGTGATCGGGAAACACCTGCGCCAGTGCTGCGGCATAGGCCCCCATCTGGCGCAACAGCCCTTCCGGGCAGCGATCAGGCGTATCGGGCACCACGCGGTTGGTTTTGTAATCCACCAGCAATACATCCGTATCCGACACCAGCAGCCGGTCGATTGTCCCGTGCAGCCGTTCGGTGCCCAAGGGCGCGGTGATCGGCGCCTCTGCCAAGGCGTCCTTGCCAAAGACATGCGCCAGTTCGGGCGTATCCAAGACGGCGATCGCCTCTCTCAAGGCGGCTTGGGCGACGGTTTCATCATATCCCTGCGCCAGCGTGTGCAGCACGCCGTTCCAGCGGTCGCTATGCATCATCGGCAGGGTTTCCAGCATCTTATGCACCAGATTGCCGTAGGATTTCGCCGCATCTTCCGATTGGCCATCATCGCCGGGCAGGGCCTTGGCGCCGCCCAGATCAGAGGGGGCCAGCGTTTTGGCGCGTAGCGGAATATCGGTAAGGGCCGTGTTGAAAACAGGCTCTAACACTGGCGTGGTGTGGGTTTTGGGGGCGGAGTCGATCACCGGCAGCGCATCCCAGTCGCCATGTTCAAACCGCATCCCGCCCGAGCTGCCGACCGGCTTGGCACCGGCCTGACCCATGGCGGCACCGACCATCTGATACCAGCTGTTGCCATCCTTGGGCAGCTCTCCCGCCGCGGCCACGATCAGCCATTTCTCGGCCCGCGTCATCGCCACATAAAGCAGCCGCAGCCGTTCGGCCATCTCGCGCGCCTTGCGGTCGTCCAGCGCGCCGCGCATGGCAGCGGGCATATCCCCTTCGGACAGTTTCCATACGGGCGTGTCACCGATCTTGATGATCTCGTCCCGGATCACCAAAGGGCGTTTGCCCGTGTCCGGCAGGATCACAATCGGTGCCTCTAGCCCCTTGGCCCCGTGCACGGTCATCACCCGCACCTGATCCGAGGCATTGTCGATCTGGCGCTTGATCTCGAGGTCGTCGGTCTGCATCCACACCAGAAACCCCGTGAGGCTGGGGATCGCGCCGCGCTCGTACGATAGCGCCTGCGAGAGCATGGCGTTGATCCCGTCCTCTGCCTCTGACCCCAGCCGCGCCAACAGCTTGCGGCGCCCGTCATGGCGGGTCAGGATACGTTCGATCAGGTCATAGGGCCGCAGGAAATCGACCTGCGCCCGCAAATCTCGGAGGATGGCAACGGTTTCGGGGTAGGCATCGCTGCTGCGCAAGGCCTGCCACAGGTGATCTTCCTTGCGGTAGTGGGACAGGGTGAACAACATCTGCTCTGTCCACCCGAACAGAGGCGATTTCAGCGCCGTCGCCAGCGACAGGCTGTCTTCGGGCGTAGCGAGGAAGGACAGCAGCGCCGCCAGATCCTTGACAGCCAGTTCGGCTCCGACCTTCAACCGGTCCGCGCCCGCAATCGGCACACCGGCGGTTTTGCACGCGCGAATGATTTCCGAGAACAGATCACTGCGCCGCTGCACAAGGATCAAAAAGTCACCCGCCCGAATACGCCGCCGCGCAAAGGCGCCGGGGGTATCGGTATCGACGGGCAGATAATGTTCGCCTTCGGTCAGCTCCTTGATCTGCGACGCGACCTGATCGGCCAGAACGACCGTATGGTGATGCGCCGACTTTTGATCGACAGGATCGGACCATTCACGGTCATCGGGTTCATCGGTTTTCTCGACCACGGGCCAAAGATCAACACGGCCGGGCAGGGCGGATTTGAACGCCTTATGCGCCGCATCGGCCTGAAACCCTGCATCGGTATGGGGGGCGAGCGTCGTATCTACCAGTTGCAGGATCGCCGAGGAGGATCGGAACGAATACTCAAGGCTGCGTCGTTGAAAGATCTGACCCGCTTGGGAGATCTTCTGTTCAAACAGATCCTGTTTGTGATCAAACTCGCGCGGGTCGGCCCCCTGAAAGGAATAGATCGACTGTTTTTTGTCGCCCACAACGAACAGCGTGCGGTCTTCCTCTTCGCGGGCACCATCGCCGCTGTAGAATTCATCGGCCAGCCGTTCGATCACATCCCATTGGCGCGGGCTGGTATCCTGCGCTTCGTCCACCAGAATATGATCAATGCCACCGTCGATCCGGTAAAGCACCCAGGCCGCGACCGCAGGGTTGGTCAGCAGCGCCCGCGCCTTGAGGATCAGATCGTCAAAGTCTAGCCAGCCGCGTTTCTGTTTCTCGTGGGCATAGATCTCAAGGAAACGATGCGCGAATTGATGCAGCACATGGGTCTTCTGCGCCGCCCGCAGCGCCAATCGCGCGTCACGGGCATCTTCCACCCGCCGCATGAGGTCGTCGATCTGCGGCATCAGATCAAACAGCAGCTTTTGCGTCGGTTTCGTGGGCAGGCTGCCGACCTTGGCGGTAAAGGGTTCCTTGGCGCCCGCACCGGTCAGCATCACGTCTTCCAGAACGGGCAGGGCGGAGATGTCCATCGTCTGGATCGTGGCCAGCTTTTCCGCCGTCTTGCCGTCCAGCCCGCCCTTGGCCCGCATCGGCGGGATCATCTGTTCAAGGATCATCGCCTCTGACCCCAGAAACACCGAAGTGGTGATCTTGTCCTCGGTCAGATCGGCGGGTTGATCGAACAGCGCCAGCACCTCTTCCCATGACAGCACAGTGGCAAAGCCTTCGCGCTGCCCGACGATACTGCGGGTAAGCTTGCTGAAGTCCTCGCCCGTGTACATCCGCGCCAGCGTGGTGATCAGCGCGGCATCCTGCCCCTCGGCCATGGTGTCCACGATCTCGGCCCGCAGTAGATCGGCGGCGCGGTCTTCGATCTCGGTGAACTGCGGGCTCACCCCTGCTTCTAGTGGAAAGCGCCGTAATAGAGACGCACAGAACGAATGGATCGTCTGAATTTTCAGCCCGCCGGGGGTTTCGATGGCGCGGGCAAACAGGGTGCGGGCCATGCGCAGCTTTTCGGGGGTAAAGCCATCCTCGACCCCTAGCTCCGACAGTGAATGACGCAGATCGGCGTCGGTCAGCATGGCCCAGGCACCGAGCCGTTTGAACAGCCGGTTCTGCATCTCTGACGCGGCGGCCTTGGTGTAGGTCAGGCACAGGATATGCTGCGGCTCAACCCCGTTTAGCAACAGCCGCGCCACGCGGTCGGTCAGCACGCGGGTCTTACCCGAGCCCGCATTCGCCCCCAACCACGTAGAGGCATCGGGCCGCGCCGCGTCGATCTGGGCGCGGGTCGCGTCGTCAAAGGGGGCGGTCATGTCAGATCCTCCGGCGTGGGTTCGGTCGTGGCATCCCATTCGCCAAACCGAGCCAACTGGTCATAATCGCCCGCGAAATCCGTGGTTTTCACCATCCGGCGCGCGGTAAACCCCTGTTCATCCGACAGGTAGCTGGTGATCAGCGCGTGCAGCTTGGCCAGCACCTCGTGCGGGGGTTCATCCTCAAGCGGCGCTGGGCGTTCCACCGGTTTGCTGCCAAGCCCGATATAGGCGGCCTGGGCAACGGGGGCGGGGCCGATTTCCTTGAAACCGCCTTCCTCGACCATCGCGGCTTCGAGCAGCAACTGCTTATCAAATGCTTTCTGCTCGGCCACACTAGGTGGCGTACCGGTTTTATAGTCATAGATCAGAATATCGCCATCTTCCGTCCGGTCGATCCGGTCGGCAAAGCCCATAAGGGTAAAGCCCAGATCGGGGAAATCGTGACTGCCCTTGGCGGCTTTTTCAAAGGCGGCGGGGGTGGAATAGCTTTGTCGCTGCACTTCGTTTTCGATGAACCAATCGGCGATCCGTTCGATCTTGGTCAGCCACATGACGCGCGCGGCGGGCCAGGGGGCTTCGCCCTCTAACACGGCGCGGGCAGTCTCTAACAAGTGGCTTTTCGTCAAAAGCGCAGGGTCCGCTGTCACCGATTTGATGAACCGTTCCATGATCTCGTGCACGATGATGCCGCGCACGGGCGCGTCTGGCGATTGCACCAGCGGGTTCAGCGCACGCAGTTTCAGACTGTGTTTCGCATAGACCGCATAGGGGTCGCGGATCAGGCGCTTGATCTCTGTCACCGACAGCGCATGGGGGCGTGCGGCACGGGGCGGGCGCGGCGACGGGCGCGGTGCGGGGGGCACACGGGTCACGGTTTCCAGCGCGCGGGCCTGATCCAGCCAGTGGTCGCCGCGTTTGATCATCGCCTTCCACGCCGCATCGCCGCCCTGCGCGGGCAAACCGTTCAGCAGGTTGCCCAAGCGGTTCAGCCAACGCGAAGGCACGGTCTCAGCCTCGTCCGACCGGATTGCGCGGGTCAGGCAGACCTCGGGCGCGGCGATGGATTGCTGATAGTCATGAGCCGACAGGCCGATCCGCCGTTCAGGCAGCAGCAAACCCGCTTTCAGGCGCATCTGGCGGTTCAGCCAGGGGTCGGGCGGCGGGGCTTCGGGCCAAGTGCTGTCATTCAGCCCGCCAAGGATCACCAGATCGGCGCCCTGCACGCGGGCCTCGAGCGTGCCCCAGATCATGACGTTGGGATGCGGCGCGTCGCGGTCGCGGATTTCGCCCTGTTGCAGCAGGGCACCCACCAAATCGGTGTAATCCGCCGCCGACATCTCGCCACCATAGGGCGCGTTTTCGGCAAGATCGTTCATCACCTTCGCCGCCTCTTCGCCGGCGTGATGCTGCCACAACCCGTTGGGCTGGCTTGGGGCCGCACCGTCGGCGATGGCATCGGCCAGCGCCATATGCAGGGCGACCCAGTCTTCCAGCGGCCGGTCGCCGGTGAGTTCGCAATCGGTCAGATGGGTGCCGACCCAATCGGCCCAGACATCCATCTGCGCGGGGTCTTTTGACCGCGATACCGTCTTGCGCGCCAGTTTCAACACACCTTCTGCATCCGGATAGGGCAGCCCGTCGCGGCGCAGTTGCAGTTCCAGCCTTTGGGTGTTGAGCTGGTGAAAATTGCGCTCCCCGCCGCTGTGAGTCAGCGGGTGTTTCAGGAGGGTCAGCAAGGCTTCGGAATCCAGCTTGCGCAGGAACAGATCGCCCACGTGACGCAAGAACCGACCCGGAGGCGACAGATGCAGCGGCAGGCCCGCGCTGTCATCGGGCAGGATGTTCCACCGGTCCAGCGCCGAGGTCACCTGACGCGACAGCATCCGGTCCGGGGTGATCAGCGCGGCGGTTTTGCCGTCCTCGACCGCTTGGCGCAGGCGCAGCGCAATCGCGAGCGCTTCTGCACGCGGGGTAGGGGCCTGTATCAGGGTTAACCCTTCGGTGGCCTGATGCAGATCGGGTAGCTTCGGCCCTTCGGTCAGCCAGACGTGGGTCACAGGGGCAGGGCGCAGGGACAGCGAAACCAACGCATTGCGCGCGGCAGAGGGCGGCGGCGTGTCGGTCCAGGCCTCGATCTTGCTGCGCGACATCTCAAGCTGGCGCAGCAAATCGCGGAACCGGTATTGTGGATGATCCTGCGATATCTTTTCCTGATCCTCGCCCAGATCGGTCCAGACCGCTTGCGGCATGTCGAAACAGAAACCGGGAAGCACAAGCGCGCCTTGCGGCAGCTTTGCCACCGCCTCCATCAGCAGGGCAGAGGTGCCCCGCGATCCGGTAGAGCCTGCGACAATCACCGGGTGCCGGGGCGGGTTCTGCTCCCACTCTGCGATCAGGCGCTGTGCGACCTGACGTTGCCGCGCACGCGGATCAGGGCGGGTGATGCTTTCCCCCAGATACTGATGCGCGATGGCGAGGAACTGTTTCGCGCGTTCCCAATGGCCCGATTGGTCACTGACATCCAGCTCGGTCACAGCCTCGACCGGTACGCCCTCGCCCTGCATTTCGTCGATCAACTGCGCCAGACTATCCGACAGGTCATAAAGCGACGCGCGCGGGGCCAGTTCAGGCGCCTGATCCAGCAGCTTTGACACCAGCGTAATCAGCTCTAACCGGCGGCGTAGAGCAGGACCGGGGCGTGGCAGGTCAACGCCGCTGCCAAGGGTATCCAGGTTGTCGATCAGATGGATGCGCGGCAGCAGGCTGGGCGGGCCCGCGTCAAAGATATCGCGCAGGCGGCGCTGCATCCGGCGGGTGTTCACCACCAGATCGATCCGCCCGATGGCATGGGCGGGTTGCCCTTCCAGCCGCGAAAGCAAACCCCGCACCAGTTCCTTGGGAAAGTCGACGCCCGGGGCCAGCCCGAAAACGCGCGGTGCGTCCTGCGGTTCAAACATCGGCGGCGTCCAGCATGTCTTCGGCAAGGGTGATCCCGCCGGGGTGGCCAACATCGCACCAGCGCCCAGGATAGGACAGCCCGTACATCCGCCCGCGGTCCAGCATCACGTCCCACAAGAGGTTGAGCGAGAATGCACGCTCTGAAATCGTCTCTAACAAGTCGGTTTTGATGATTTGCACCCCGCCATAGACAACCCCCGGCCCGCGTTTCAACGCGCCGTCGGTGCCCATCGTAAAGTCTCCGTCGCCCCCATGCCCCACGGCCTGCGCCACCGGCACGCCCATCAGCAGCGCATCCATCCTGTCGGGATCCCATGCGTCCGCCAGCAAGGACAGCGGATTGGGGCCCGCCCAGATTGCATCGGTGTTCATGGTAAACACGGGCCCGTCGCCCAAAAGCGGCAGCGCATTGCGGAGCCCGCCGCCGGTTTCCAGAATATCGGGCTGTTCCACAATCGTCTGCACGTCGCGCCCTGCCAGATGATCCAGCAGCGCGTCGGGCTTATAGTGCAGGTTCACGACGATCCGCCGCGGCGCGACACCGCGCGCCAGATCAAGCGCGTGGTCGATCAACGGCTTGCCCGCGACAGGGATCATCGGCTTGGGCTGGTCCTTGGTCAGATGTTGCATCCGCGTGCCGAAGCCGGCGGCAAACATCATCACGGCATCTGGGGCGTGGCGCATCTGGCTTTCAAATCCTTCAGAAAATCGGGGGTCGGCGCGGGGAGGGCGGGACGCAGCACATTGGCCAAGGGGGCAAGCGCCGGATCATTAAGGTTACGTTGCACATAGCCCCAAACGCGGGGGATGAAATCGACGTAATGCGCCTTGCCGTCGCGCAGACAAAGCCGTGCAAAGATCCCCAAGATCCGCAGGTTGCGTTGCAGGCCAAGCAAGGCATAGGCGCTGCGGAAGGCGGCATCTTCCTGTCCGCTCAGCCGGATATAATGGGCGATCATCGCCGCCTCGATCTGCGGTGTTACATCGCGCCGCGCATCTTGCAGGATCGACACCAGATCATAGGCGGGGTGGCCCTGTAGCGCGTCTTGGAAATCCAGCAGCCCCACGCGGGCAGAGCCCGTCCGCTCGGGCAGCCACAACAGGTTTTCAGCGTGGTAATCGCGCAGGATGATCACGCGGGGGCTATTGTCCAGCGCACGGGCCAGCGGGGTGAAAAGGGCGTTAAACTCCGCCGCGGCGCCGCTGTCGGGGGCGTACCAGTCAAACACCATCTGTGCCGCCTCTGTCAGCCAATCGGCATCGCAGAGCGGCAGATCGGGGGGCGGGGCCTTGTGCAGGTCCAGCAGACAGTCGGTCGCGGCGGTATAAAGCTGTAGGGTCATCGCGGGCGATTGGACCATCAGCCGCGCAAACAGGTCATCGCCCAGATCCTCGATCAGCAGAAAGCCGTTGCCTGCGTCTTGCGCGTAAATCTCGGGCGCGCTGGCCCCTTGGGCGCGCAGCCACTCGGCGATGCGGACAAAGGGGCGCACGTCTTCACCCTTGTCGGCGGGGGCGTCCATCAGCACGGCGGTGCGGTCATCATCAAGGGTCAGACGGTCATAGCGGCGGTTCGATGCGTCCCCGGCCAGCAGATCGCGCCGCGCCTGTGCCCACCCCGCATCGGCAAGGAAACTGTCCATAGCGGTCATACGGTCGCTCATTTGCGCCATGCCCCCAGTTTTTCGGGCCATTTATCATCGTTCCACGTGGCAGAGAGCCGCCGTGTGTCGTCGCCGGTGACCGTCAACGTCAGATCAAGCGCGTCTTCGGGGCGCAGATCGCCCAGCCTGTCGGGCCATTCCACAAGGCAGATGGCGTCGCTGAACGCATCGGTCAGCCCCAGCTCTTCGATCTCGTAGACAGAGGTCAGACGATATAGATCCGCATGCCAGATCGCGGCGGCGGGGGCGTCATAGGTCTGCACCAGCGTGAACGTGGGCGAGGGCACGTCTTCGGGCACCGCCAGCAGCGACTGGATCAGCGCCCGCGCGAAATGCGTCTTGCCCGCGCCAACGTCGCCGGTCAGTAAAACAACGTCGCCCGCAGTCAGCGCGCGCCCAAGGGTCACGGCCAATCGGGCGGTTTGGTCTGCGTCATGCAGCGTAAGGTCAAATGCGTGTGATGCCATGCGCCAAGGTTACTTGGGCGCAGTGGTGTGCTGCAAGGCGAAAGCGGCGGATCAGGCGTCTTGTGGCGGTTTCTCGGTCTCGGGGTTTTCAATCTCTGCCACCGGCTTTTTCGGCTGGTGGAACCGGATCAGCGTGGCCCCGTCGACGATGGGGGAAAACAGGCAGGCCAGCTCTGTCCCGTTGGCAAGATACAGCGGCATGCTCCACTTCATGCGGTCTTCGCGGTTGGTGACGAAATCCTCTATCTCTTGCCACAGCAAATTGGGGGCGGACCGGCGGTGCCAGCCCTGAATGGCATCGTGGATAGAGATATCGGCAAAGGTCATGTCGGGATCGACACCCCAAAGGTCATTATACGCGGTGTTAGAGAAGGTCAGGATACCCGACGACGAAAAGACGACGATGGCATCGTCCAGCGTATCAAGCATCGCCTGCCCCTGTTCCAGCTCTGCCCTGAAGGTGCGGGTCAGGCTGACCTGGGCGCTGATATCCTCTATCAGAAAGGCCGTGGCCCCGTCGGGATGCGGCCTGCCCTTAACCCGAAAGGTCTGCCCTGAATCAAGCGACCATATCTCTTCATAGCGGCCATCATGGGCGGCGCTGATCAGCTCTGACACGGTGGTGCGCCAGGTGGCATAATCCTTGGGCTCGGGGATTTTGCGCGTCTCGCGCAGCTTGTCGAAGAAGGTCTGGATCGCGGGACGGGCGCTCAGGAACTGCGCCCCTAATCCGGTCAGGTCGATTATCGCTGGGTTAAACAGCACCAGCTGACTTTTGCGGTCAAAAATCGCGAGCCCGATGGACAGCTGCGCAAAGGTCTTGGTCAGTGTCTGGACGAAATTGCGCTGCGCCTCTTCGGCGCGGACCAATGCGGTGATGCAGGTCGCCTGATAACAATTGGAGTTGCGCGTAGCGGTATGAGTGACGGCGTACCAGTTTTTCGTCCCCGTGGACTGGTCACGCAAAGATAGCCGGTGCGTTGCGTCGAAAAAATCACAGGGAAACAGCCGTTGGGTTTCAATGGCCTGACCGGGATGACACTGGCTGAACAATTCATGGTAGGCGTCGTTATACCACAACAGCCGGTTATCGCGGTCTGTATGCCAAATCGGAACAGAGACATTGGACCGGACACGCGCCAGCGTCACTTCGGCTTCGGACCGGATATCTACGCCCATATCATTGGGATCCAGCACCACCACGCGGCACAGCTGCTTTTCCCAGGTGATGCGGATCAGGGTGTGAATTTTGGGGTCGGTGGCCGGGACGATCAGCTGGCCTTCAGGGGTCGAAGGGGGTTTGTCGGGGAACATCGCGAAGCGACCTGACACGTTGTGATGCAAGTCGGACCATTCGTGAAACCCCGCCTCTAGCGGGCAAAACTGCGCTGTCCTGCCAGAGGCATGCTGCAACACCCCGTGGTCGAAAAGATAGGACAGCTCGGGCTCCCCCCGCGGATCGGCCTTGTCGGCTGTCTCTGCGTTGTCGAGCCAGAGGTAGGCGATATAGCCACTCGAAAGAATGGCAAAGATCACGAGCGCAATGTCGAAGGTGGAAGCCACGGCGAGACTCAATTCTTTAGGGTTCCACTCAGTTAAGCGCCCAAATAGTTAACAGTTAATTAACCGCCGAGCGACCTGCCGCGGAAACGCGCCGAGATCGTCTTTGCTGCCGCCACGCCGCTGCCGCTGGGATCACGTGAAGCGCGTGTTCTCTCCGGTGGGCAGGGGCGTTTCGCCGTGATGCGCGTCCAACTTTTCGCGGGGCCATGTGACCTTGACCACCGCACCGACGGGGGTGTCCGTTTTGGGGGCGCTGTCCGGCCCGTTGGCAAAGCGCAGTTCGGCACCGGACCGTTCCAGCAGGGTTTTGGCGATGAACAGCCCAAGCCCCATGCCTTCGTATTCAGGGCGCTGCGCGTTGCTGCGGTCCGAGGGGCGCCGCCGCATGAAAGGGTCACCGATGCGGCCAAGGATATGCGGCGGAAAGCCGGAACCATCGTCAAATATCCGGATCGAGATTACGGTGTCAGACCAGTTCGCCTCTACCCAGACCGTGGTCACGGCGAAATCCACCGCGTTCTGCATCAGGTTGCGCAGGCCGTGGATAACCTCTGGTCGGCGCAGGATCGCGGGCTGGTCGGCGGCGTCCCCGGCATCTGGCCCGAGGGTAAAGGTAAACGTCTTGCCGCGCATCCGGTGCGGTTCTGCGGCTTCTTCAAGCACCGTCATCAAGGGGGCTTGGCGCAGATGCAGATCGTCTTTGCCCGCCCGCCCCATGTCGCGCAGAATATCGCGGCACCGGTCGGCTTGATCACGGATCAACGCGGCATCTTCGGCCAGATCGGGCTGGTCTTGCAGTTCGTTCAACAACTCTCCGCTGGCGAGTTTGATTGTGGCAAGGGGCGTGCCCAGTTCATGCGCGGCAGCGGCAACCACGCCGCCAAGGTCGGTCAGCTTCTGTTCCCGCGCCAGCGCCATCTGGGTGGCGGCCAAGGCGTCGGCCATTGAATGGATCTCGGTGGTGACGCGGCGGGAATAGGCGGTAGAAAACACAATCGCGATCACCAGCGCGATCCAGATGCCGAAGATAAAGATGCCCGGCAGCTCAAGCACGCCCCCATCTTGTGTGATCAACGGCAGGTGAAACAGCGCCAGCCCCGTCGCCAGCCCAATGGCTGTGCCACAAAGCACGATGGTCGACCGCAGGCTCAGCGCCGTGGCAGAGATGGTCACCGGCCCCAGCAACAGCAGCGAAAACGGATTATGCAGCCCGCCCGTCAGGAACAGCAGAAACGCCAGCTGCACCAGATCGAACAGCACCATCAGCAGGTTTTCATATTCAGACAGACGCTTGTTTTCGGGAAACACCAGAATGGCGATCAGATTACCGATCACCGACACGCCAATCGCGAAATAGCACAGCCCCAGTTCCAACTGCAGGCCAAAGATGCGTTGCGCGACGGTGATCGCCGTCAGTTGCCCCGCAATCGCCACCCACCGCAGCACGATCATCGTGCGCAGGCGGATCCAGTTGGCACGCGCGCCCTTGCCCAGGCCTCTACCCACGGGAATGTTAGCGGCCTGCGTCATCGGCGCACCTTTTCAAAATGTCGGTTACGTTGATAAAGGGAAAGCGTAGGTCTGTGTCCGACCGGGATCAAGAGCGCCTAACCGCGCAGGAGAATGAATATGAGAAGAGTGTTGGCAATTGGCGCGGTGTTGGTCGTGCTGGCGTTTCTGGCGGTATCCCTGATGCTGGTATACCGGACCGATGGCGACAGCGACAAATACGCGCAGTGCAAGAACTCTGCCGTGGCCGGTGGTGCCGAATTGGGCGGGCCGTTCGAGCTGGTGAACGCCCAAGGCCAGACCGTGACGGACGCTGATGTGATCACCGAACCCAGCCTCGTTTACTTTGGCTATACCTTCTGCCCGGACGTCTGCCCGCTGGATGTGGACCGAAACGCCCGCGCCGTGGATGAGCTGGAAACGCGCGGTATGTCCGTGACGCCGGTGTTCATTTCCGTCGATCCTACCCGCGATACCCCTGAAGTTGTTGGAGATTTCGCCGCCAACATGCACCCCAAGATGATCGGCCTTACCGGATCGCCCGCACAGGTCAAAGCGGCAAGCGATGCCTACCGCACCTATTACAAGGCGCATGAGGATGAAGGCGAAGACTACCTCGTGGATCATTCGACCTTCAGCTATCTGGTGATGCCGGGCGAAGGTTTCGTTGATTTCTTCCGCCGCGATGTCCCGCCAGAGCAGCTGGCCGACAAGGTCGCCTGCTTTGTGGAACATCAGTAAAAGTTTGACCAAGCTAGGCCACCGCCACATATCTGGATAAAGTCCCGGTACAACATTCAACCAGCGGAGCATGATATGGTTCAGGAAAATGCGCTTGATCTCGGCGAGGATCGGTCCCTCCTTCTGGTGGATGATGACGAACCGTTTCTGCGACGCCTTGCCAAGGCGATGGAGAAGCGCGGCTTTGACGTAGAAACCGCCGGTTCCGTCGCCGCCGGTGTGGCCATCGCGACCGCGCGCCCCGCGGCCTATGCGGTGGTCGATCTGCGGTTGCAGGACGGCAACGGGCTGGATGTGGTCGAGGTGCTGCGCGACAAACGCCCCGATGCGCGGGTTGTGGTGCTGACCGGCTACGGTGCCATCGCCACCGCCGTCGCCGCGGTCAAGATCGGTGCGACGGATTACCTGTCAAAACCCGCTGATGCCAATGACATCGTGAACGCGCTGCTGGCTACGGGTGATGACATGCCGCCACCACCGGAAAACCCCATGAGCGCGGATCGTGTGCGGTGGGAACATATCCAGCGTGTCTACGAGCTTTGCGATAGAAACGTGTCCGAAACCGCGCGGCGGCTGAACATGCACCGCCGGACCTTGCAGCGCATCTTGGCAAAACGGTCCCCGCAGTAACGCGCTAGACGTCGTAGCGTTTGCTGATCTTGTCCACGACCTGACCCGAGGCAAGCGAGACCCCCTCGTCATAATGCCAGTCGCGAAACCCGCGGCTTTGGTAATAGGTTAGCCCGCCGTGGTTGTCGGCGCGGATCGTGGCGTTGATCCAGACGTAGCCCAGCCGTGCCGCTGCCTGCGCGGTGGCATCAAACAGCGCTGACCCGATGCCAAGGCCGGTACGACCAACCTGCACAAAGCTCGCGATGTCGCAGGCCTCGGGCGGCAGATCGGGGTGCGGGTTGATCCACTGGAACCCCACGACGTTTTCGTGATCGTCCAGCGCCACATGCCACGCGCTTTGATCGGCGTTGCTGGACATCCATTCGGTCAGATCCTTGCCGGTGACAGGGCGGGTCATCGCGGTGGTGCCCCCGATGGTGATGATCTCGTTCAGGAGCTGTGCCATATTGCCGGCATCCAGCGCGATTGGCGGGCGGACCTTGACCATCACAGCGCGCCCAGCAAATCCAGATGCCGCGCGGTGAAGTCATTGCGCGTTTCCACCGGCGGGCGCAGCATGATCGACAGCCCCTCCATCAGATCGGGCTTGGGCCGGCCAAAGAACTTGGACGCCTCGGCCTCCGAGAACCCGGCGATCTGCGTCGCCTCCATCCAGGCGCTGACCTTATCGGCGCGCTTGATCTGCTGCTTGACCGATTTCGGCAGCGCCGCAGGCAGGCCAAAGCGGATGTGGATCGCGGACATCAACCGGTCATCCAGCGCACCATATTCCGGCCCGACCGCCGCCTTCACCGGAGAGATCATATCGCCGATCACATATTCCGGTGCATCATGCAGCAGCGCGGCCAACCGCCACTTCGTCGGGGCCTTCGGGTTCATCCGGCCATAAATCGTTTCGACAAGCAGCGAATGTTCGGCCACGGAATAGGCAAAATCCCCCCGCGTTTGCCCGTTCCACCGCGCGACAAAGGCCAGCCCATGGGCGATATCCTCGATCTCTATATCGACCGGCGTCGGGTCCAGCAGGTCAAGCCTGCGGCCGGATAACATACGTTGCCATGCACGGGATTGCTGCGCCATTCTATTGCTCTGCCTTTGACACGTGGAACATTTGCGGGTTTCGCCGTGTTCTTCCCACGAAGGAGACGATCATGAAACCTGTTATTTCCGCTCTTACACTCGCACTTGGCCTCGGGACCGTGGCCGCACCTGCAATGGCAAACGATGTCTGCATGTCCGCGCAAGAGCTTAAGGCGTCTCTGGTGGATTGGTACGGCGAAACACCGGTTGAAGGCCAGGACGACGGCGCGGTCCAAATCTGGGCCTCGAATGACACAGGCACATGGTCTGCTGTAAAGACCCTGTCGAACGGGATGGCCTGCGTCACCGCGCAGGGGGCCAACTGGATGGCGGGGATGACCACGGACGAGATGATCGTCGCTTCGGCAGAGTAACCGTTTCGTGTGACGCTTGACCGCCACCGTTGAGATCACCGCATCAAAGTGCTACGGCCCTTTTCAAATATACGATACATAGCCGATCTTTTGAAAAGGGATGCCCCGATGGCCAACGATTACATCGTTAAAGACATTAGCCTTGCCGCCTATGGCCGCAAGGAACTTGATATCGCAGAAACCGAAATGCCCGGCCTGATGGCCTTGCGCGCGGAATATGGCGACAGCAAACCGCTGTCCGGTTCGCGCATCGTGGGCTCGCTGCACATGACGATCCAGACCGCTGTTCTGATCGAAACGCTTGTCGCACTGGGGGCTGATGTGCGTTGGGCGTCGTGCAACATCTTCTCTACCCAGGATCACGCGGCGGCGGCGATTGCCGAAGGCGGCACGCCTGTTTTCGCGATCAAGGGGCAATCGCTGGAAGAGCATTGGGATTACCTGGATAAATCCTTTCAGTTCCCCGAAGGCCCGAACCTGATCCTTGATGATGGCGGCGATGCGACCCTGTACATCCTGCTGGGGGCCCGTGCCGAGGCTGGCGAAGACGTGATCCCCGTGCCATCGTCGGAAGAAGAAGTCGCGATCAAGGCGCAGATCCAAAAGCGGATGGAGCAATCCCCCGGCTGGTTCACCAAGATGCGCGACCAGATCAAGGGCGTGTCCGAGGAAACCACCACAGGCGTCCACCGTCTGTATGATCTGGTGAAGCAAGGCCAGCTGCCCTTCCCCGCGATCAACGTCAACGACAGCGTCACCAAGTCCAAGTTCGACAATAAATACGGCTGCCGTGAATCGCTGGTCGACGGTATCCGTCGCGCGACAGACGTGATGATGGCCGGTAAGGTCGCTGTCGTCTGTGGCTATGGCGACGTTGGCAAGGGCTCTGCCGCATCGCTGGCCGGTGCCGGTGCCCGCGTGAAAGTGACCGAAGCTGACCCGATCTGCGCGCTGCAAGCCGCGATGGACGGGTTCGAGGTTGTCCTGCTGGAAGACGTGCTGGACAGCGCCGACATCTTCATCACCACCACCGGCAACAAGGACGTGATCCGCATCGAGCATATGCGCGAGATGAAGGATATGGCGATCGTCGGCAACATCGGCCACTTTGACAATGAAATCCAGGTTGCCGCGCTCAAGAACCACAAGTGGACCAACATCAAGGAACAGGTCGACATGATCGAGATGCCTTCGGGCAACCGTCTGATCCTGCTGTCCGAAGGCCGTCTGCTGAACCTTGGCAACGCGACCGGTCACCCGTCCTTCGTCATGTCCGCGTCTTTCACCAACCAGGTGCTGGCGCAGATCGAACTGTGGGAAAACACCGGCAAATACGAGAACAAGGTCTATATCCTGCCCAAGCATCTGGACGAGAAAGTCGCCCGTTTGCACCTTGATCGTATCGGCGTGAAACTGACCCAGCTGAGCAGCGAACAAGCCGCTTATATCGGCGTCACACCCGAAGGCCCGTTCAAGCCGGAACACTACCGCTACTAAGCCGGTTCATACCGCCTTACAAAACGCCGCCTTGCAGGGATGTAGGGCGGCGTTTTTCGTAGATCACGTGCCAAGCGCGAAGCGTTCGACCTCGTGAAAATGCCCCTGGGCATCCTCGCCACAAAGCGTCAGACTATCGATGGTGAAGGGGGCAGGGGTATCCGACCCTAAATAGCGATGCAGAGCCGTTTTCACGGGATCGATCTGATCGGGCGCAAGCGGTCCGGTGAGGGTGATGTGAAAGCGGAAATACTCCATAATATGGGGGTATCCGTAGGTTTTGAGGTAAATCCGCTGCTGATCGGTCAGATAGGGAGCGTTCTTGCGCGTAAACTCCGCCTCTGACAGCGGCGCGCGGAAGGCGTCCAGCACCACATTGGCAGAGGCCGCAAGACTGCCAAGCGCGGTCGTGTCTCCTTGTGGCACCAGCGCCAGAAACCGCCCGATCTGCGACAGCGCCAGCCCGTCCAACTGCACCGGCGCTTGTCCTTTGCAAAAGGCGGCGAGGCCTTCGGTCAGCTGTGCCGCGCTGGTGGCATCGGCCAGAAAGAACGGCGCCTTGACCGTCCCGTGTAGCCCGTATTTGCGTGGTCGTTGGGTCAGCTTGGCAATATCAAGCCCCTCGATATCGGGATGTGCCACAGCTTCGCCCGCCTGCACATCCCATCCCAACCAGGCCGCGCCCCGCCGGGCGAAATCCCCCGGCGGCGGCGTATAGTAAATGGCGTAGCGTTTGAACATCTTGGCCCCCCTATCGGTCAGCCTAGACCCCTAGCAGCGCCATGTAACAGCTTAAAGATAGCGGTTTACCAGATTTTCCAGCGCTTCCTGACGGCCCGAGGCGGGCTGCGGGTTCAGCGCGTCGGCTTTGACCTGCGCGTTGATCGTCTCCAGATCGCTGTTTAGCAGGCCTTGGCCGCGTTCAGAGCCCCAACCGGCATAGCGCGCGTCACGCGCCGCTTCGAGCTTGCCACCCTCCAGCATCGCAGCGGCGGCTTTCAGGCCCTTGGCACAGACATCCATCGCACCAACATGGGCAAGGATCAGATCTTCGGCGTCCAGCGACTGGCGGCGCAGTTTCGCGTCAAAGTTGGTGCCGCCGGTGGTGAAACCGCCCGCTTTCAGCACTTCGTAATAGGCCAGCGCGACTTCGGGGACGGAATTGGGGAATTGGTCGGTGTCCCAGCCTGATTGGTAGTCGTTGCGGTTCATGTCGATCGACCCGAAAATCCCAAGCGCCGAGGCCATCGCCAATTCGTGTTCGAAGGAATGCCCGGCAAGAATGGCGTGACCCTGTTCGATGTTCACCTTCACCTCGTTCTCAAGACCATAATCCTTGAGGAAGCCATAGACGGTGGCCACGTCGTAATCATACTGGTGTTTGGTCGGTTCCTGCGGTTTAGGCTCGATCAAGATAGCGCCTTTGAAGCCGATCTTGCGGGCGTAGTCGACCGACATCTGCAAGAAACGCCCCGCCTGTTCGCGTTCGCGTTTCAGGTCGGTGTTCAGCAGCGTTTCATAGCCTTCGCGCCCGCCCCACAGCACATAGTTCTCGCCGCCCAGCTTATGGGTGACGTCGATACATTCCTTCACCGTCGCGGCGGCATAGGCAAAGATATCGGGGTCGGGGTTTGTGGCGGCACCCGACATATAGCGGCGGTTCGAAAACAGGTTGGCCGTGCCCCAAAGCAGCTTGGTGCCCGTCTGCTCCATCTTCTCGCCAAAGTAATCGGTGATCTCGTGCAGCCGCGCGGTGCTTTCGGCAAAGGTATCGCCCTCGGGGCGGACATCGGCGTCGTGGAAGCAGAAATACGGCTGACCGAGGATATTGAACATATCAAACGCGGTGTCAGCCTTGGCGCGGGCGGCGTCCATCGTGGTGTCAAACCACGGGCGCAGGAAGGTCTGGCCGCCAAAGGGGTCGCCGCCTTCCCATGCGAAACTGTGCCAATAGGCAACGGCAAAGCGCAAATGCTCTGCCATCGTCTTGCCCATCAGCATCTCGTCGGGATTATAGCTGCGATAGGCGAAATCGTGGTCCGCTTGCGGGTCGTAAGAGATCGTCGGGATGCCGTCGAAAAAGCTGGTCATGGGGATGGTCCTTCTTGTCTTAGCGCAAATGTTTTACGGCGCTATACGTGTCTGAATATCGGGCGTGGGCCTCTGAAAAGGCGCCTACCAGGGCCGGAACAGGCTCTATCACGCGGGAAATGGGGGGCGGCACGGCGATCTCGGCCCCGGCGCCGGTGGCAGCCATACGACCCAAGCGCGCGGCCCCAAGGGCACCGCCAAAGTCACCCGCGGCGGGCAGCTGGATCGGCATGTTCAGGGATGTGGCGATAGCCGACAGCCAATAGTCGGATCGCGACCCGCCACCGACGGCGATCAGACTGTCGATCCGCGTGCCGGTTTGCTGCATCGCGTCGAAACTATCGCGCAGGGCGTGGGTGACCCCTTCCAGCACCGCGCGGGTCATGGCGGCGCGGTCGGTGTTATGAGCCAGATGCAGGAAGCCGCCACGGATATTGGCGTCGTTATGGGGCGTCCGCTCGCCCCCCAGGTAAGGCATAAAGATCGTGCGGCCGGGGGCCTGTAGCGCGCCCAGATCAGAGGTGAGCGTCCGCGCGTCCTCGTTCAACACACCGGCCAGCCAATTCAGCGAATCCGTGGCCGACAGGATCACCCCCATCTGGTGCCACAGGTCCGGCAGCGCGTGGCAAAAGCTGTGCAGCGCGCTTTCAGGTGCCGCGGCATAGCCCGGCGTTGCGGCAAACAGCACGCCCGAGGTGCCAAGTGAGACAAACGCCTGACCCGGTTTCACCACACCCATTCCGATGGCCGACGCAGCATTATCGCCGCCGCCCCCTGCAACGGGGATCCCCGCTGGCAGGCCCAGTTGTCCCGCGATAGAGCCACTTAGATGCCCTGACACCTGCGATCCTTCGACCAACGAAGGCATCTGCGCCCGCGTCAGGCCGGACCGTTCCAGCAAGGCGTCGGACCAGTCGCGCGCGCCGGTATCCAGCCAGCTTGTGCCTGCGGCATCCGACATCTCTGATACCGCGTCGCCGGTCAGCCAGAAGCGCAGCGCGTCCTTGGGCAGCAGCACCTTGTCGATCCGCGCGAAAATATCGGGTTCATGGTCGCGCACCCATGCGAGTTTGGGCGCGGTGAAACCGGGGAACACGATGTTGCCCGTGACCGAGCGCCAGATCGGATCAGCATCCATCGCAGCGGCCTGTGCTGCGGCGCGCGTGTCGTTCCACAGCATACAGGGGCGTAGCGGTGTGGCCGCGGCATCCAGCAGGGTCGCGCCATGCATATGCCCGCTCAGCCCGATACCCTGCACCGCGGATAGATCAACCCCCAGCCCCGCAATCGCATCGGCGCAGGCGGTGAACCAATCGCGCGGGTCCTGTTCGACCCAGCCGTCGTGGGGGCGCGACACCTGCAAGGGCACCACGCTTTCCGCGATGATGTTTTCGGCGTCGTCCACCAGCAGGGCCTTCAGCCCAGAGGTGCCCAGATCAAGCCCCAGAAACATGGTTTTCCCCTTTGTCAGCACCTATGCGGCGTCGCGCGCCTTGCCCATGATGATCATGCTCAGGATGTCATCCTCGGTCACGTCGCCCACCTTCTCGGTGCCGATCAGCGCGCCGTTTTTCATCACCGACACACGGTCGCACAGATCCAGCATCTCGCGGGTGTCGTGGCTGATCAGGAAGATGCCAAGCCCTTGGGCCTTCAGTTCTTTGATCAGATCGGCAACCATCTTGCTTTCATGCACCCCAAGGGCGGCGGTCGGTTCGTCCATGATCAGGATCTTGGCGTTGAAATAGACCGCGCGGGCAATCGCAACCGATTGCCGCTGACCGCCCGAAAGCGCTGAAACAGGCTCACTTATCTTCTTAAAATTGGGGTTGAGCCGCGCCATGATCTTGCGGGTCTCTGCCTCCATCCGCGCGTCATCCACGAGGCCGAGTTTATTGGTTAGCTCGCGCCCCAGAAACAGGTTGCTGGGCGCATCAAGGTTATCGGCCAGCGCCAGTGTCTGGTAGATGGTTTCGATGTTGTGGCGGCGGGCGTCACGGGGCGAATGGATGCTGGCTTTCTTGCCCTCGATCCAGATTTCGCCCTCGTCCATCTGATAGGCACCGGCAAGGATCTTGATCAGCGTGGATTTCCCCGCGCCATTGTGCCCCAACAGGCCGACGACCTCGCCCGGATACAGGTCCAGCGACACGTTATCGACGGCACGCACCCCCCCGAAGGACAGCGAGATATTCTTGAGCTCTACAAGCGGTGTCATGATTTCCCTCCCATACGGCGGCGATAGACGATGTCGATCCAGACGGCGAAGACAAGAACCGCACCGACGACGATGTTTTGCAGCGGTGCGTCAACGCCCACCATAGCCATGCCCGATTGCAGCGATTGCATGATCAAGGCACCCAGAATGGCCCCGTGGATTGTCCCTATACCGCCTGCCAGAGCCGTGCCGCCGATGACAGCCGCCGCGATAACACGCAGTTCGTCCAAGGTGCCGATGTCGTTCGAGTGGTTGGTCAAACGGGCAGAGGCAACAACCGCGGACAGCGCCACCAAGGCCCCCATCAGGGCAAAGACCTTGACCGTCAGCAGGCGGGTGTTGATGCCCGACAGCTCTGCCGCGTCGGGGTTACCGCCCGTGGCAAAGATATAGCGCCCCAGCCGCGTGCGTTTTGCCATCACGGTCATGCCAATCGCCAGCGCGATCAGCAGCAGCACCGAATAGGGGATACCGTACGACGCGGTATAGCCTTCGGGCATCACATCGCCACGGGCCTTGAATTCGCGCATCAGACGCGCGGTCGGAACCTCGTAGGCGTTCAGGATCGCGACAAAGCCCAGAATGCCCACGGCGATGATCAGACCGACCAGCACCTCGGCCCAAAACGGTTTCACGTGAAACCCGTGGGTGACCTTGTTGCGGCGCGATGACCACAGCGCCCAAAGCGCCAGAACCACGGCGATTAGCCCGACGACCCAAGACCATGTCTCGCCCAAGGTACCGTTGATCCCGCCGAACTTGCGGAAGGTTTCATCCAGCGGCCCGATGGTCTGGCCGTCAGTCATATACCACGCCACGTTGCGCCAGATCAGCAGCCCGCCCAAGGTCACGATAAAGGCAGGAATCGTGAGGAACCCGATCAGCCAGCCCTGAAACGCGCCGATGATGGTGCCAAACAGCAGGCCGACGACGATGGCGATCCACGGGATCATCGGATGCCCCAGCCCCATGCCCAGCATACGCGGCAGGATATCGGTCTGGGTCATCGCCATCGCGGCAGAGCAGGTGGCCAGCATCGCACCGACAGACAGGTCGATGTGACGAGTCACGATCACGAAGACCATACCGGTCGCCATAATGGCAACGCTGACCGTCTGGATCGTAAGGTTGAAAATATTGCGCGGCGTCAGAAAGCGCCCGTCGGTCAGCACGTTGAACACGAGGCAGACCAGAATGAACGCACCGATCATCCCTAACAGACGGGTATCGATTTCGAGCTGGCTAAGAAAAGAGCGCTTGGGCGCTGTCGGCGACGGATGTACATCTGCCCCGGTTTCGGTGGTCGTATCTGTCATGTGATTGGCTTCCGGATTGGGTCGCAATGTCAATCAGCGGGGCCGCAAAGCGCGGCAGCCGGGCTGAAGCAAACGGGTGGCACACCCCGCATCAGGGGGCGGGGTGTGCGTTTTGGTCTTAGTTACAGGCCGCGACGTCTGTCACGCCCTGGCACAGGGCTTCTTTCGAAATCCAGCCAGCGTCCAGAACCGCGTTCAGGTTGTCGATGGTGACAGGCACGGGGGCCAGAAACTTGGCCGACAAGGCTGTGCCCGCAGGGGATGTCCATTCCTGCGCGCCGTCCACGTCTGCCATCTCGGTGCCGCCGGCAAGGGCAACAGCGATTTCGGCGGCGTTCTTGCCCAGATCACGGGCGTCTTTCCAGACGCTGACGGTCTGCGTGCCCTTGGCAACACGGTTCAGCGCCGCGTGGTCGCCGTCCTGGCCGGACACGGGCGTGCCTTCCATGCCTTGCGCGGTCAGCGCGGCAACGGCACCGCCTGCTGTCCCGTCGTTCGACGCAACAACCGCATCAACATTGTTGTCTTGCGCGGTCAGGATCTGCTCCATGTTGCGCTGTGCGTTGGCGGGCAGCCAGCCGTCGGTATAGGCTTCGGCAACGATGGTGATATCGCCTGCATCAATCGCGGATTGCAGCACTTCTTGCTGGCCGCCGCGCAGGAAGTCGGCGTTCGGATCCGTGGGCGAGCCCTTGATCATCACATAGTTGCCCTTTGGCATCGCTTCTAGCACGGCACGCGCTTGCATACGGCCCACCTCGACGTTGTCGAAGGTCAGGTAAAAGGCGCGGGGGTCTTCGATCAGGCGGTCATAGCCTACTACCGGAATACCTTCGTCCGCGGCTGCGGTGATTGCGGGGCCGATGGCCTGGCTGTCTTGGGCAAGGATGATCAGCGCATCAACGCCTTGGGCGATCAGGCTTTCCACATCTGACAACTGCTTGGCCGACGACGATTGCGCATCGGCGCTGACATATTTCGCACCGGCAGCGTCCAGCGCGGCCTTGATTGCGGCCTCGTCTGTTTTCCAGCGCTCTTCTTGGAAGTTCGACCAGCTCACGCCGACGGTGATATCCTCGGCTGCTGCGGTCTGAGTGAAGCCAGCAGTGGCGACGGCCGCTGCCATAAAGAGTTTACGCATTTCTTTCCTCCCAGATGAAATGATCCGATGTCCTTGGTGGCATCGGTGACGTCGTAGTATGAGGTTGCGCACTTTAATTCAGTTGTCAAAATAAATTTTACATTATGACACAAAGAATTTGACACAGATCGGCAAAACACGGCTTATTTCCTATGGGAGACAGAGGGATTAACCTGTTGCAGGGGAATTTCAAAATACATCGGGAGGATAAAGTTTGGCGAGCGAACTAATTCGCGACCTTGGGTCGGAGGGGTCAAAACTTGTGTCTTCAGGCTGTGGCCCGCTGCTGGCCTTGCCGCAGGATGATACACGCCCGCTGCGCCAACAGGTGTTTGAACAGGTCCGCGCGAACGGGCAGATGCCGCGCATGGATGTGGCGCGCAAGCTCAACATTAGCCCCGGGTCGGTGACCACCATCACCTCTGATCTGATCGCGCGCGGTCTGCTGCAAGAGGTAGAGGACAGCCAGCGCGGCCCCAGCCGTGGCCGCCCGCCCATTGCCCTGCGGGTCGCACCGCAAAGCCGTTTCGTCGTGGGCATGAAGCTGTCGGACGAACGCCATACCGCGGTTTTGCTGGACCTTGCGGGTACGATCATCGCAGAGGCCCATGTCGCCAGTGCGTCGCTGCGTCAGTCTACCGAGGATATGTTGACCGAAGTCAGCTCGCTCATGGACAGGCTGTTGCAGAAATCGGGGCGCGTGATGTCCGACATCAGCGCCGTGGGAATAGGCCTGCCCGGGCTGGTGGATGCGAGCCTCGGGATCGTGAAATGGTCGCCGGTGATGCTGGACACGGATATGCCGCTGCGCGATCTGCTGTCGAAAACGCTGGGGCTGCCGGTGTCCTTGGACAACGACACCAACCTGCTGACGTTGGCCGAACTGTGGTTCGGGGCCGGTCGGGGGATTTCCAACTTTGCCGTGGTGACCATTGAACGCGGCGTCGGCATGGGGCTGGTTCTGAACAACCGGCTGTTTCGCGGCGCCCTTGGCCCGGGGATGGAGCTGGGGCACACCAAGGTGCAGCTGGACGGTGCCCTGTGCCGTTGCGGGCAGCGCGGCTGTCTTGAGGCCTATGTCGCCGATTACGCCATTATCCGCGAGGCAGGTACCGCGTTTGAACGGGACCCGCGCGCCGAAAGCTCTGCCGTGTCGATGATCGAAACCCTGTATGACGAAGCGAACGCAGGCAACGAGGCCGCGCTCGCGATCTTCAATCGCGCCGGACGGTTCCTGAGCGTCGGGCTTGCCAATATCGTGCAGTTGTTTGACCCCGAACGGATCATTCTCAGCGGGGCACGGATGCGCTATGACTATCTGAACGTTGACGATGTACTAAGCGAGATGAACTCTATGATCCTACCCGCAGGTCGCGCGCCGACCCCTGTCGATATCCACGCTTGGGGCGGGTCCGTCTGGGCGAAAGGGGCCGCCGCACTGGCCCTGTCCGATGTGACCGACGCCCTGCTGGGGGAGAATGCTGCGTGATCCATCGTTTGATGGCGGCAGCCTGTGTCTTTACCTCTGCTGCCCATGCCGATCCGTTGTTTCAGGACATCAGCGCGGGCCTGCCCGACCATCATTATACCGGCGGGTGGGAACATTTTGTCGGCGGCGGTGTGTCGGCGTTCGACTGTTCGGGCGACGGGCTGCCCGATCTGGTAGCCGCAGGCGGCACCGCGCCGCTATTGCTGCTCAAAAACGTCTCTGACACGGGGAAAATCGCCTTTGAACGGGCTGTGATCGACCCCGAGATTACGGGGGCCACGGGGGCCTATCCTGTCGATATGAACGGTGACGGGCTGCTTGATCTATATGTCATGCGCGTCGGGCCGGACCGCGTACTTCAGGGCGGCGCGGCGTGCCAGTTCACCGATGTGACAGAGGCATGGGGCATCCCGCAAACCGATCAATGGACCACCGCCTTCACCGCCTGGTGGGAGGATGGCGCATCCTTTCCCACGCTTGCTGTCGGCCATTATGTTGACCGCGCCAATCCCGACGGACCGTTTGGCGCCTGTGATACCAACACGCTGCTCAGGCCCACTCAAGGCACCTCCCTCCGCTACACCGCGCAAGAGCTGTCGCCGGGGTATTGCGCCCTGTCGATGCTTGCCGCAGAGGATGCGCGTGGGCTGAGATCGCTGCGAATCTCCAATGATAGACACTATTACGTCTCCGGCGGGGCCGAGCAGATGTGGGATATCGCCGAACAGCGGTTCCTGACCGAAGCGGACGGCTGGGTCAAAGTCTCGCTTTGGGGGATGGGGATCGCCAGCCGTGACCTGACCGGCGACCAACGAGACGAGCTGATGCTCACCTCTATGGGGGACCAGCTGATGCAGGTGGCGCAAGCCGACGGGAGCTATCGCGGCGCGCCCTATGACATCGGCACCTATGCGCAGCGCCCCTATGTGCCCGGCGATGGCCGCCCGTCTACCGGATGGCACGCCAATTTCGCCGATGTGAACAACGATGGCCGCGCCGATCTGTTTATCGCCAAGGGCAATGTCGACCAGATGCCCGGCATGGCGATGCGCGATCCGAATAACCTGTTGATCCAAGGGGAGGATGGCCGCTTTACCGAGGTTGGCGACACCGCAGGTGTGGCAGATATCGCGCGGTCACGGGGGGCGGCCCTGGCGGATTTTGACGGCGACGGGCTGCTGGATCTTGCCGTGGTGAACCGGCGCGCGCCGATGCGTATGTATCGCAATGTGACGCCCGAGGCAGGCCGCTTTGTGCGCATTGCGGTGCGGGGCGCGGGCGGCAATCGCTTTGCCGTGGGCGCGCGGGTGATCGTGACGGTGGGCGACGCTGTGCAAAGCCAGCAAGTCACCCTGGGCGGCGGTCATGCGGGGGCGGTGCTGGCACCGCTGCATTTCGGCATCGGCGACGCGGCAGAAGCAACGGTGCAGGTCCGCTGGCCCGATGGCACGCAAAGCGACCCCATGCACATGACAGCAGGCGATCAGATCACGGTGACACAGCCCGATTGATCAGGGCGCACCGCCCACGGCCAGACCGCTTGGCACCGTGTCAGGGATACCCAAGCGTCCCGACAGCGCCTGCGGGTCATCCAGACTGCGCAAGAAAGACACTAACGAGGCGATATCACCGGGATTCAGCCCTTTGGGCGCGCGGATCATCGCGGCTTGGGTGATGGCATCGCGGGCGGCGGGGTCGTCCATCTCGCGCCAGTCATCCCCGTCCAGCGGCGGCAGGCGCACCCCGTTTCTGTCAGCCGCGCCGGGGGCAAAGCGTTTTGCCGCGCGGGCGGGGTCCATATGATCGCGCAAGAACTTCTCTATCTGGCTGTGTCCGCCTGCATGCCCCCAAGGGCCGGTCTGCATCACATTGCGCAGGGACGGCGTGCGAAAGGCATAGGCATCGGCCCCATTGCCGGTCACACCCATGCGCCCCGTATCGCGGGTGTGGGTTTCAAACGCGGCCGCCTTGCCGGGGCCAAGCTGCGGTGCCCCCATCGCGTGGAAACTATGGTCGGTCTGGAACGCGCCTGCGTGGCAGGCGCTACAGCCCGCCTCGCCATAAAACAGCGCCATGCCCTTTTGCGCATCGGCGTCCAACGGGGCTGACGGATCGCGCAGATAGGCATCAAAGGCAGAGCTGTCTGACCGCCATTCATGGGCCACAAACACGGCAATAGCGTTTGAAATATCTGTAAATTCGATGTCGTCGGGCGTGGTGATATGATCATAGACCGTTTGGAACCGCTGCGCGTAGTCGGGCAGACCCGCCACCCGTCGCGCCAGAATATCCCACGCCCCGCCCTGCGCCGTGATCAGACCCTGACGTACGGCTTTGGCAACGTCATTCTCCATATTCTGGCCGGCCATCTCGTCGGGGCTCAGCACGGGGAACATGGTTTGGGCCGACAGCAAAGACGCAAATCCGTCAAGCATATCGTCGTCCAGCGGCGTGCGGAAACCGGACGGCATCTCGGCGTCAACCTCGATCCGGCCATCGTGGAACAGCACGGTGAATTCCTTGGCACCCAGATTGAACAAGGCAGGTGAATTGCGCGGGATGCGGTGGGGCGGCATGTTGTCAGGATCGCCGCGCCGTTCCAGCCCCAGCCCGACCCCACCTTCGCCCAGACCCAGCGACACGCCATCGCTCGTGGCAAAATCAGGGTGGTGACAGGTGGCGCAGGCGATATTGCGGTTGCCCGAGAGGATCGGATCGTAAAACAGCAATTGCCCGAGGATCGCCTCTTCCAGATCAACGGGCGCAAAGCTGGCCGGATCAACGGGATCGGGCAGCGGTCCCGCAACGCCAAGAGGCGGAGCAAGACAAAGGGCGAAAGCGGTGGCGAGGGCGGTCTTCATCATCTTAGTTTTGCGGAAAAACCGCTTCGGTACAAGCGTTTGACGCGGGGCGATCCGCAATCAAGACGTGCCGAAAACCGCACAGACAAACGCAGGCGGGAAAAATTTCTTTTGCGCGCGTCAAAACCGCTTTAGGGTCTGAAACAAGGCCGGAAACATCGGTCAAATCAACGGTTGGAGACCACGAATGGGCAAAAGAGATGAATGGATCGCGAAGTATGCCGACGATCTGCAAACGAAATGCGGCATGACGCCAGATATGGACCTGCTGACGAAAGTGACCATCGGCTGCGGTCCGTCGATCTATAACGCTGACGCGCAGACCATCGCCGCGTCGCAGGAAAGCGAGCTTGAGCTGGTCAAGAACAACTTCCTCATCAAAAAGCTCGGTCTCTCGGATAGCCCCGAGTTGATGGACGGTATCCACAAAGCCGTAGAGACCTACGGCAAATCCGAGCGGAACAAATACCGCGCGGTGGTCTACTATATGCTGACCAAACACTTCGGCAAAGAATCCGTTTACGCGTAAATCTGTCCCTGTCGAACTGAAAACGCCCGCTTGGTTCAGCGGGCGTTTTCATGTCTAAACCGTGTAGTAGGCTCTAGGGTTTGGTGTTTCCAAGGGCGCAGATCGCGCTCCATTGGTCTGGTGTGACGGGCTGCACGGACAGACGCGGGCTTTTGACCAGCGGCATATCATCGAACCGGCCATCGGCCTTGATATCGTCCAGCGTCACCGGTTTTTCAAACCGGCGCACGGCTTTGACATCGACACATTCCCAGCGTGCATCATCGGTCGAGCTATCGGGATGCGCGGCGGCGCAGATCTCGACAATGCCGACAATCGCGCGCTCCCCCTGCGAATGGTAGAAGAACCCCAGATCGCCAACCGCCATCTCTCGCATGAAGTTGCGCGCCTGATAGTTGCGCACGCCGTCCCATTCCTCGCCCGTGTCCCCCTTGGCGACCTGATCCGGCCAGCCCCAGGTCGAGGGTTCGGATTTGAACAGCCAGTAGGCCATTACCCGATCACCCGGTTCCACGGGATCAGCTGCACATCGGCAAACAACCCGGCCTTGGCATAGGGGTCATTGTCAGCCCAATCTTGCGCCGCGGCCTTGTCGGCGACATCCAGAATGACCAAAGACCCGATCATATCGCCGGCATCATCCAGCAGCGGACCGGCCTGAGCAACGACGCCCGTGGATTTCAGATACTCCACATGGGCGGGGCGGTTTTCCTGACGCACGGAAAGCGCGCCAGCTTTGTCTTTGGCAATAAGGGCAACCAGCATGTTATTCTTCCTTTAAAGGGCGGGTCAAAAGCGCTTTCATCGCGCTTGCTACATCTAAGCGGTTCTCGACCAGACCTGCAACGGCGGCGGTGATCGGCAGATCCAGCCCGTTGTCATGGGCCAGCGCATCGACCGCCCGCGCGGTGGCGGCACCTTCGACGGTGGTGGCGCTGTCAAAGGGCTCCCCCCGGCCCAGGGCCAGACCCAGCCGGTAGTTCCGCGATTGGGTCGAGGTGCAGGTCAGCGTCAGATCGCCAAAACCGGACAGGCCCGCCAAGGTCACCGGATCCGCGTGGTGATGCGCGGCGAGCCGCTGCATTTCGGCGAAGCCGCGGGTCATCACGGCAGCCCGCGCGCTTTCGCCCAGACCCGCCCCGATCGCCGCACCGCAAGCGATGGCCACAACGTTTTTCAGCGCGCCCCCCAATTCCGCACCCACGGTATCAGAGGTGCGGTAAAGACGCAGGTTTGCCGTTGTTAGGCTCTGTTGTAGGGTCGCGCAGGTGGTTTTATCGGCGCAGGCAAGGGTCAGCGCCGTGGGAAGACCCCGCGCAATATCCGCGGCAAAGCTTGGCCCCGTGAGGATCGCGGCGGTCGCATTGGGCAGCACCTCGCGGATCACGGCGACAGGGCCAAGGCCGGTGTTCAGCTCGATCCCCTTGCAACAGGCGACGATTGCCTTGCCGTCCAATGCGGCAGCGTTATCATGCAGAAACCCGCGCAGTTTTTGCATCGGAACAGCGGCGAGCAATGTCTGCGCCTTGGCGGCCTCTGCCAGATCCTCGGTCACGAACAGGCCCTCGGGCAGTGGGCAACCGGGCAGGCGAGCGGTGTTTTCGCGGCTTTGCCCCATGCCCTGCGCATCCCGCGCCCATAGCGTCACCGCGCCCTTACCCGCCAAAGAGATCGCCAACGCAGTGCCAAAGGCACCGGCTCCCAGAACGGCAATGCTCATGCTTTCGCTCCTTTTTTGCCGCTGCCCAACATGGCGGGCTGGCTTGTGTCCAGCGGCCAACGCGGGCGGGCCGACAGGGTCAGATCATCGGGCGCGCGCAGATGGCTTTGCTCAATCGCGGCAAAGGCGATCATCGCGGCATTATCGGTGCACAGCGACAGCGGCGGCGCGATAAAGGCGCAGTCTACTTCGGCGGCAACAGTCTCTAATCCGCGGCCTATTGCCTTGTTCGCGGCCACACCACCCGCAACACAAAGGCTGCGCACAGCAGGTGCGTGATCCAAATATTTCCGCAAGGCGCGGCGGGTCTTTTCGGCCAGTACATCGGTAACGGCAGCCTGGAAACCGGCAGCCAGATCGGCCTGATCCTGAACGCTCAACCCGCCTTTTTCGTCGATCACCTTGTCCCGCGTGCGCAGCACCGCCGTTTTCAACCCCGAAAAGGACATGTCGCAATCGGGTCGGTCCAGCAGCGGGCGCGGCAGGGCAAAACGCTTCGGATCGCCCGCCTTGGCGGCTTGCTCAATCGCGGGGCCCCCCGGTTGCGGCAAAGAGATCAGGCGCGCTACCTTGTCAAAAGCCTCGCCCGGCGCGTCGTCGATGGTGCCGCCCAAGCGCTCAAACCGGTCCGGCCCATGCACCAGCAGGAACTGGCAATGCCCGCCGGACACCAGCAACATCAAATAGGGATAGGGCACATCATCGGTCAGTCGTGGCGTCAGGGCGTGGCCCGCCAGATGGTTCACGCCATACATCGGCTTGCCCGTCGCGGCAGACAGCCCCTTGGCGCACATCACCCCCGACAGCACGCCACCGATCAGCCCCGGTCCCGCGGTCACGGCGAAACCGTCAACATCCGCCAAGGTCAGCGTCGCCTCGGCCAGTGCCTTTTCGACGCAAAGGTCCAGCTTTTCTGCGTGGGCGCGGGCTGCGATCTCGGGGACAACACCGCCGAAAGAGGCATGAATCTCGGTCTGCCCCACAACGACGGAGGACAGCACTTGGGCGCGTTGCCCCGGCAGCTGACGCACCAGCGCGGCGGCGGTATCATCGCAGCTGCTTTCCAATCCAAGAAGTAACATGGCTGTTTCCGTTGCAAGGGTGACAGGGGCCAAGTAACACCTTGGGGCAGGTGGAACAATCCTTGGGGCCCAAGCGTCAGATGACAAAACCAGCGTTGATCCTGACCCGCCCTGCGCCCGCCTGCGCGGCGTTTGCGGCCAGCCTGCCGGCTGCGCTGCTGTCGCGGGTGCGGGTGGTGACCAGCCCTTTGCTGCGAATTCTACCGACCGCAGCGCCTGTTGATCTGGGCGGCATCGGCGGGGTGATCTTTACCTCGGCCAATGGGGTGGCGCATGGCCCGAAGGGGGGCACCCTGCCGGCCTATTGTGTGGGCGAGGCGACGGCGCAGGCGGCTGCGGCCAAGGGCTGGCAGGTCGCGTTTCACGCCCCCGATGCGGCACGTTTGCTCTCGATGATCAAGGCACATCACCCCGCGGCGCCCTTGCTGCATCTGCGCGGCACGCACCAGCGCGGGGATATTGCCGAACGGTTAACGCAGGGCGGTCTGCCGACACGCGCTGTGGCGCTTTATGACCAGCAGGCGCTGCCCCTGACGCGCGACGCCCAAGCCGCGCTGGCAGATGGCCCGTCGATCGTGCCGCTGTTTTCTCCGCGCACCGCCGCGCAATTCGCTGATCAGGCACATGACTTGCAACGGTCCACCATCATCGCCCTGAGCCCCGCCGTGGCCGAGGCGCTGGACCGCACAGTGGTTCAGCAGATACTCATCGCCCCTGAACCAACCGCCACGTCACTGCGTTTTACGCTTGAAACTGCGGTGGATTGGAACAGGTTAGCTTGAAGGTCGACCTAGATGCCGTCTAAGGTTGTGCAATACGTCTGATATCAGGTCAGAATCGGAAAGGTTTTTAAGCGTGGCGAAAGCGAAAACACCCAGTTCAGGTGACGACACCCCGAAGACATCTTCGACATCAAGGGCGTCTGCTGCCGCCGCCAAGCCGAAGACCACAGCCAAGAAAACCGGATCGTCCACCGCGACAAAACCGGCTGGGACAACGGCGAAGCCATCAACGGCCAAGCCCAAGCCTGCGGCCAAGACATCCGCTGCAAGCGCGGCGAGCGCCGACAAAACCGCGACGGGTAAATCCAGCGATGACAAAGCGAGTGCCAAACCTGAAGGCGTGAAAACCACCGACACCGCATCGACCGCCGCGAAAGCAAGCGACGCCAAAGAGGCAACGACACCCGCTGTGAAAACGGGGGGCAGTGATACAGCGGCCAAGGCAGCTTCACCCGCGACCACCGCGACCGCCTCGACGTCTGCCAAACCCGAGACGAAGCCGAGCGACGCGAAATCCGATGCAAAGCCCGACGCGAAAGATGTAAAGCCGGACACGGCCTCTGATAAACCGGCATCGCCCGCGTCAAAGACCGCGACGTCAACCGCATCGACCACGACGGCGAAACCGGCCACGCCGCCCAAAACGCCGCCCCCCGCCACCCCCGTGGCAGAGCCTGAAAAGCGCGGTAGTGTCTTTTGGCCGATGCTGTTCGGCGGGATCATTGCGGGCGGGATCGGCTTTGCCGTGGCGGAATATGATTTGCTGGAACAGGCCGGCCTGCGCCCTGCGGACACCTCGCAATCTAGCCTGAGCGACACGATCGCCGCGCAAGAGGCACGGATCAAGGCGCTGGAAGAGACAGACCCGGCCCCCGCGCCCTCCGACGATGCCGCCCTGCAAGAGGTTCAGGCGCTGGTAGCCGAGCTTGCCACCCGTGTGGATGATCTGGGCAACCGCCCCGCGACCGAGGCACCGGCCCCCGTCGATACGTCAGCCTTTGAAGAGGAACTGGCGGCGCTGCAATCCTCGGTCGAGACACAGCGCGACGAGATTCAACGTCTGCTCGACAATGCGCTCAGCGTAGAGGAAGCGACGGCGCAAGCCGCACAGGCCGCGACGCTGCAATCCGCCTTGGGCCGGATCGTATCTGCCGTCACAACCGGCCAGCCCTTCGAGGCAGAGATCGCCGATCTGCAAGCCAATGGTATTCAGGATGTCCCGCCGGCCCTTGCCGACACGGCGGCGACGGGCGTTGTCACCGCTGCCAATCTTCAGGACCGTTTCCCCGATGCGGCACGGGCATCGCTTGCAGCGGCACGTGCGGCCTCGCCCGAGGTGGACGGGGGCGGCATTGGCGGCTTCTTCAAGCAGCAGTTGGGTGCGCGGTCGGTTGCGCCGCGTGACGGGGATGACCCCGACGCGATCCTGTCCCGCGCCGAAGCCGCAATGCGCGACGGGCGTCTGGCCGATGCGCTGGCAGAGGTGAAAGCCCTCCCGCCCGAAGCCCAAGAGCCCCTGTCCGAATGGCTCTCTGATGCGCAAGCGCGCCAGGATGCCCAAGACGCCGTACAGACATTGACACAACGCCTGACGGCGAACTGAGGAACCTGATTTATGCTTTGGTCACTGATTAAGATCGTTGTGTTCGTTGCGGTGATTGCCGCCATCACTTGGGGCGCATCGTTCTTGCTGGAAAGCTCGGGCGGGTTGCAGGTCACCGTGATGGGCACCGAATACAGCTTTGGCCCGCTGCAATCCGTTATCGCCGTGGTCCTGCTGGTTGTCGCGGTCTGGATCATGCTCAAGATCTTTGCGCTGCTGGTGGCGGTCTGGCATTTCCTGAACGGCGACGAAACGGCGCTGTCGCGCTATTTTGACCGCAACCGCGAACGCAAAGGCTACGAGGCGCTCTCCGAAGGGCTTATGGCGCTGGCCAGCGGCGAAGGGCGTCTGGCGATGGCCAAGGCCGCAAAGGCGGATAAATACCTTGAACGTCCCGATCTGACCAACCTGCTGATCGCGCAGGCTGCGGAAATGGCGGGCGACCGTCGCAAGGCAGAAGAAACCTATCGCAAGCTGGTGACCAATGAAAGCACCCGCTTTGTCGGTGTGCGCGGGATCATGAAACAGAAGCTGGCCGAAGGCGACACGGAAACCGCGCTGAAGCTGGCCGAGAAAGCTTTTGCCATCAAACCGAAACATGCCGAAACTGGTGATGTGCTGCTGAAACTACAGGCCGAGAAAGAAGATTGGGCCGGTGCGCGCCAAACGCTGAACACCAAGCTCAAGAACGGCCAGATGCCGCGCGATGTGCATAAACGGCGTGATGCCGTGCTCGCCCTGTCCGAGGCGAAAGATGTCATTGCCGAAGGCAACAGCATCGAAGCCCGCGAGGCCGCGATCGAGGCGAACCGCCTGTCCCCCGATCTGATCCCCGCAGCCGTGATGGCTGCGCATGGTTATATCGATCAAGGAAAACCGAAATATGCGGCCCGCGTGCTGAAGAAAGCGTGGGACGTGCAGCCGCACCCCGATCTGGCCGGTGCCTTCGCCGCGATCCAGCCGGACGAGACCCCGAAAGAGCGGCTCAAGCGGTTTACCACGCTGACCCGCGTGCAGCCGGACCACCCCGAGACCAAGATGCTGCTGGCAGAGCTGAACATCGCCGCCGAAGATTTCCCGCAAGCGCGCCGGTCCTTGGGGGATCTGGTTGAAACCGACCCGACCGCACGTTCGGTCACCTTGATGGCGGCCATCGAACGGGGCGAGGGGGCCTCGGATACCATCGTCAAAGGCTGGCTGGCACGGGCGCTGACCGTATCGCGCGGCCCTCAGTGGATTTGCGAGAACTGCCAACATATCCATGCGAGCTGGAAGCCGATCTGCGAAAACTGCCACAGCTTCGATACGCTGGCGTGGAAAACCCCGCCCATGTCCGAAGTCGCCATGCCCGGTGGTGTGCAGATGCTGCCGCTGATCGTCGGCGCACTAGAGGATAACTCGGGCGCGGATGCCAAGCCGCCTGTCGCCACCCGCGCCGATATCGAGGATGCAGAGCTGATCGACGACACCCCCGCAGGCACCGTCGATCCGGTTGAAAAACCAGCGACCCAGCCCGAGAAATAGCGCAGAGCCCAAAGGTGAACGAAAACAAAGGCCGGCACGTATTGTGTCGGCCTTTTGCGTTGCAGCTTATGTCTAGCCTGCATTTTTGTGTCTTACCGGATGACGGCACTGCCGCAGGGGCGTATGTCTGTGACACACCTATTGCAAAGGATATGCCCCATGCCCGCTGATGATTTTGTATTCCCCCCCGCGCCGCAGGCCAGTCTGGCTGTGCAGGGCACCGACGCCCGCTTTCCCATGCGCCGCATCTTCTGCGTGGGTCGCAACTACGAGGCCCACGCCCGCGAGATGGGCAAAGATCCGACGCGTGAGGCACCGTTCTTTTTCACCAAACCCGCCGATGCGGCGCTGGATACGCCTTGCACCATCCCCTATCCGCCTCAGACAGAGGACCTGCACCACGAGATCGAGTTGGTGATCGCCATCGGCAAAGGCGGGCGCAACATCGCGGAAGCCGACGTGATGGATCACGTCTGGGGGGCTTCGGTCGGGATCGACCTGACCCGCCGTGACCTGCAGGCAGAGGCGAAGAAGGCCGGTCGGCCATGGGATTGGGGCAAGGCGTTCGACAACTCCGCGCCGATTGCCGCGCTGAAACCCATCGCCGATGTGCCGTCTGTGGAACAGGGGCGCATCTGGCTTGCCGTGAACGGCGAGGTGCGGCAGGACGCCGATCTGGCCGATCTGATCTGGTCGGTACGCGAACATGTGGCGATCTTGTCGCAATCTATGGCGCTGGCGCCGGGGGATATCATCATGACGGGCACACCGGCGGGTGTCGCAGCCCTTGTGGAAAGGGATGTCGTGACCGGCGGCGTTGACGGGATCGCGACGCTTGAGGTCACAATAGGCCCTCGCGCCTGAACCCCGGCATCGCCCCGCGACAAAGCGCCCGTTGAATTCGCGGGCGTGCCGCCTAGGTTACAAGACGATTCATACATATGGGAAATCGCAATGAAACATTTCTATAGCGCTCTACTGGCCACCGTGATCGCGGTTCCGGCCCTGGCAGACAGCCATAGCATGGGTGACGCAGAAGCCGGCGAAAAGCAGTTCGGCAAATGCAAAGCCTGCCACATGATCGTGGACGACGCGGGCGAAACCTTCCAGCGGGGCGGCAAGGTCGGTCCGAACCTTTACGGTATCATCGGCAAGCAAGCGGGCACCGTCGAAGACTATCGCTATGGCGATGATCTGGTCGCCGCCGGTGAAGCCGGTCTGGTCTGGGACGAAGTCAATCTGGCCGAATACCTGCAAAACCCCACCGATTTCCTGCGCACCACATTGGATGACAAGAAAGCCCGTTCGAAAATGTCGTTCAGAATGCGCAAAGGCGGCGAAGATGTTGCGGCCTATCTCGCGACGTTCTCTCCCGAAGCCGAGGCCGCGGCAGACGCGCCCATGCCCGACGATGCAGAGGCCGAGAAAACCGAATAAGCGGCTCTAACCAGACAGATTGGCCCGCGTTTCCAGATGGGGACGCGGGCTTTTTTATGCGGGTCAGCTGTTCAGATCACACCAGCAGGGCAGCAGATCGCCCGCCGCTGGTGTCGCGTGATAGGCTGCCCGCGCAATCGCCCGCGCCAGACACAGTGACGCGGCATGGCCGATCAGCGGCAGAATGCCCTCGGCAACCTCATGCGCGCCGGTGCTCAGGCCAAAGACCAGATCACCGTCATAGGGGGTGTGCGCAGGCACCGTGGCCCGCCCGATTCCGTCATGGGCCGCAACGGACATCCGCTGGCATTGCGCCTTTGTCAGGGTCGCATTCGTCGCGACAATCGCGATCGTCGTATTCTCGCGCGGGGACATCGACGCCATCTTGCGACTTTCCAGCGTCATCCCCAGCCCCGTCGCCGGGTCCGGGCCCATGCCGCCGAACTCTGCATCCACCTCAAACGGGGCGGCGTAGAAATGACGGTCACCCGGCGTGGTGACGGCCCCCACGGGATTGGCCGCGACCAATGCGCCGACCATTGTCCCATCCGGCAATTGCAGTGACGCGGACCCGAGCCCGCCTTTCACCATCGCGCTCAGCGCGCCGGTGCCCGCGCCGATGGTGCCGAGCGTGAAATCTTCAGCCGCGGCGTCATAGGCGGCACGGCCCAAAGCGCGGTAGGGGTTTTCTGCCCAGGTCTTGTCCCCGCCGTTCAGCAGGTCAAACAGGATCGCCCCCGGCACCAGCGGGATTGTGGCATCGCCCAGCCGAAACCCGCGACCCGCCGCGCGCAGCCCGTCCACCACGCCCGAACAGGCATCCAGCCCGTAGGCCGACCCGCCCGACAGTACCAGCGCATCCACTGCGGCGACCGATTTATCGGGGGCCAGCAAATCCGTCTCGCGCGTGCCGGGGGCACCGCCCATCACATGGACAGAGGCGGTAAAGGGGTCATCCGCCAGCAGCACCGTCGTGCCGGATTTCAGCGCATCGTCCTGCGCGTTTCCCACCCGAAGGCCGGGCACATCGGTGATCAGGTTTCTGGGTCCGGGTTTCATAGGGCAGGGCCTTTGGTTGGTGCGGGACGCGCCGCGGGGAGTTTATTTGGCAAAATGAAGCAGGGGCATCACAGATCCGGCAAACGCGGCGCGGCGGCGAGGAGCTTTTGCGTGTACGGGTGTTGCGGGCGATCAAAGACGTCGGCGGTGGCACCTTGTTCAACGATCTGCCCCGATTTCATCACCAGCACCCGATCCGTGACCGTGCGCACCACCGACAGATCATGGGAGATAAAGAGATAGGTCAGGTCATAGGCGCTGCAAAGCTCTGCCAGCAGATCAAGGATCTGCGCCCGAACTGAGACGTCGAGCGCGCTCACGGCCTCGTCAAAGAGGATGAGGTCGGGGCGGATGATCAGGGCGCGGGCGATGGCAATGCGCTGGCGCTGCCCGCCTGAAAATTCGTGGATGTATTTGGTCGCATCGTCCGGCGACAGCCCCACGGCGGTCAGCGCATCGGCGATGGCATCGCTGCGGGCGCGGCCCTTGGGCGGGTCGGGCAGCAGGTGGAACGGTTCGGTGATCAGCCGGTCCACGCGGTGGCGCGGGTTGAAGCTGCCGAAGGGATCTTGGAACACCACCTGCATTTTGCGCCGTACGTCAAGATCGGGTTTGCTGCCGCTATAGACTGGGGTGCCGTCCAGCGTGATGCTGCCGGATTGCACCGGTTCCAGACCCAAAAGCGCCCGTGTCAGGGTCGATTTCCCGCAGCCGCTTTCGCCCACGAGGCCAAGGCGCTCCCCCCGTTGCAGGGTGAAGGACACGCTGTCGACGGCGCGAAATCGACCCGGTTTGCCAAAGAACGTCTTGCGCGGCAGCGCGTAGTCGCGGCTGACGTTTTCCACTTTCAGCAGCGGTTGCGGCGGCGGGGCGGCAGGCAAGGTGACCGCATGGGTCGAGGCGGCAAACAGCATCCGCGTATAGGGGTGGCGCATGGTTTGCAGCAGGGCCTGTGTGTGCCCCTGTTCAACGATCTCGCCCTTGCGCATGACGATGATTCGGTCGGCCATATCGGCGACCACCGCCAGATCATGGGTGATCATCAGCAGCCCCATCCCGTCGTCCCGCGCCAGCGATTTCAGCAGATCAAGGATCTGCGCTTGCGTCGTGACATCCAGCGCGGTGGTCGGTTCATCGGCGATCAGCAATCGCGGCCGCAGGGCAATGGCCATGGCGATGACTACTCGTTGGCGTTGCCCGCCCGACAGCTCGTGCGGGTAGCGGGACAGGGGAAAGCGGTCATTTGGCAGGCCGACCCGTCCCAGCGTCTCGGCGGCTTGGCGGGCCGCGGCCTGGCGTGACACGGTTTTGTCATGGATACGGATGGTTTCCGCCACTTGATGGCCGATGGTTTGCACCGGGTTCAGCGCCGTCATCGGTTCCTGAAACACCATGCCGATGTCATTGCCGCGGATCGCGCAAAGCTCGGCTTCGGGCAGGGCCAGCAGGTCTTGATCGCCCAGCATGATATGACCGCGCGCCTGCGTCCCCTTGGGCAGCAGCTGCATCGCCGCCAGCGCGGTCATGGATTTGCCCGACCCGCTTTCGCCGGTGACGGCCACGATCTCTCCGGCGTCGACACAGAGGGTCACGCCCTGCAGGATATTAAACCGGTGGATCGCCACCGACAGGTTGGTAATGCTGAGCAGGCTCATATCCGGCGCACCCGCAACCGTGGGTCCAGCGCATCGCGCAGCCCGTCGCCCATCAGGTTCAGCCCCAGCACCGTCAGGATGATCGCGAACCCCGGCACCAGCGCCATATGCGGCGCGATGCTGACCATGGTTTGCGCATCTGCCAGCATCCGGCCCCAGGATGGCGTCGGCGGCTGCGCGCCCAGCCCGACATAGGACAGCCCTGCCTCGGCCAGAATGCCGAGGCTGAACTGGATCGTCCCCTGCACGATCAACAGATTGGTCACATTGGGCAAGATATGTTCGACCGAGATCCGCGCCGCCGATTTACCAGCGACCCGCGCGGCAAGGATGAACTCACGCTCCCACAGGCTGAGCGCCGCGCCGCGGGTGATGCGCGCAAAGACGGGAATGTTGAAGATGCCGATGGCGATGATCGCGTTCACCGCGCTGGCCCCGAAGATCGCCGTGATCAGGATTGCGATCACCAGCGAGGGGAAGGCAAAGACCAGATCATTGCCGCGCATGATGATCTCGTCCACCAGCGACCCGCGTTTGGCCGCGGCCCAAAGGCCGAGCGGCACGCCAAGGCCCATGCCGATGCCCACCGCCACCAGCGCCACGGCGATAGAGGTGCGCGCGCCGACCATGATCATGCTCAGGATATCGCGGCCAAAGTGATCGGTGCCCAGCAGATGCGCGCCGCCGACCCCTTGCAGCTTGTTCGGGATATCCATCGCCGTATGGGAAAACGGCGTCCAGACAAAGGACACAAGCGCGGACAGCAGAAAGACCGAGGTCAGCAGCGCGCCAAGGATCAGGTTCCGGTTCATGCGCGCGCCCTCAGACGCGGGTCAACCGCCGCATAGGCCAGATCCACAAGGAAGTTGACCACAATGACAGAGAAGACCAGCAGCATGACGACGGACTCCACCACGATCAGATCCCGCGCCGAGATCGACTGAAACACCAGCCGCCCCAGCCCCGGCAGATAGAACACCTGTTCGATGATGATTGACCCCGCCAGCAGGAACGAAAATTGCAGCCCGATGATCGTCAGCACCGGGATCAGCGCATTGCGCAGCCCGTGCCGCCACAGCGCTTGTCTTTCGGTCAGCCCTTTGGCGCGGGCGCTGCGCATATAGTCTTCGCCCAAGACATCCAGCAGCGCAGACCGCATGACCCGCGCCAGAATGGCCGCCTGGGGCAGGGCCAGCGCAATGGCGGGCAGGGTCAGGGCATGCAGCCCCGTCAGCACGCCTTGATCCCAGCCGACAAAACCCCCGGCGGCGAACCAGCGCAGGTTGATGGCGAATATCAGAACAAGGATCATCGCGAACCAGAAATTGGGCACAGCGACCCCCAGCTGTGTGGCCCCCATGACCCCCACATCCCCCGCCTTGCCGCGTCGCGCCGCCGCATAGATCCCCGCGGGAAAGGCGATCAGCGTAGACAGCCCAAGCGCATACAACGCCAGCGGCAGGGACACCCAAAGCCGCGCGGCGATCATCTCGGACACGGGGGTGCGGTAGGTATAGGAGGTGCCGAAATCCCCCTGCAGCAGCCCGCCGACCCAAGCCAGATAGCGCACCGGTTTCGATGCATCGAGCCCAAGTTCACTGCGCAAAGCAGCAAGCGTTTCAGGCTGCGCATTCATCCCCAGCATAAAAGAGGCCGGGTCACCGGGGGCAACTTCGATAACGGTAAAGATCACCAGCGACGCAACAGCCAGGCTGATACAGAGCGAAAGCAAACGTTTGAGCGTGTACCGGATCATGGGGCCGAAAGTAGGCGCGCAATCCAACAGCGTCCAGCGCAGAAAAACCTTTTTAAGGCGAACGGCTTACCCGTCGCTCTCTTTTTGGTGAAGCGATTAGTTTTGTGACAGAGGAACCAATTCGCGCTGCACGGGGTTGGGTATGCAGAAACAAAAAACTAGGAGATTAACGATGACCAATACATTTAAAACACTCGCTATCGCCGCCCTTATGGGTACCGTATCCGCGCCAGCATTCGCTGCAGCACATGCAGACCCTTCGATGACATGCGCCGAATTTAACGAGCTGTCGAAAGACGACCAGATGATGGTGGCGTCCGCTGCGATCGCAGAGATCGACGACGGCGACAACGGTGGCTCGATGGGCGACTCCGGCCGTGACACTGGCGATGCAACCACCACCACAACTGTAACAGCGGCTGAAGCAACTAACGACGAAGCTGAAGAAGGCTCGCTGGAAGGTGACCTGAAAGCGGTTGAAGACACCGGTGGTAACACTGCTGAATCCAACATGACGGCAGAACCTATGGACGAAGCCGCGATGGAACAGTTCATGGTTGTATGTAACCAGAACCTTGACGCCACAGTTGGTGAGGCCGCTGCTGGTCTGCCAGGCGACAAATAAGACTTAACCCTTCAGGGTTTTGCGGGCGGGTGCAGAGATGCGCCCGCCTTTTTTGTGCGATACAGTGTAGGATACAGTGACTATACAGCGCTTTAGGGTCAGGCGCGGGCCTCTGCCGTTGTCACTGTGTTACGGGTCCGAATTGCCTTGGTTGCCTGTTGTCGGGCCAGATCAGCGCTTGCCTGCAGTATCAGACGCGAGGGGGCCTTGCCCTTGCCGCGCGCGGGGGCACCGTGCTGGTTCAACACCTGTTTCTTTTTCAGGAACACGCGTGCTGTCGGGCCATAGACCTTGGCGACCTCTTCGCGATTGACGCGCCCTGTGCCCAAGGCGGGCAGTACCTTGGAGAATGCCGCGCGATGCGGTTTGCTCATCTGGTCCAGCGCCATCGGGCCGGGGTAGAAGCTTTCCGACGGGACGTTCTCGGCAAAGATCACTTGATGGTCGTCGAACATCAGGTGCACATAGGTGACCGACTTCTTGCCCTTGGCGATGCGCACGCCTTTGGCCGCGTCGGCAAGATGTTTGGCGCGGGCAAAGCTATCGCCACTCTGGCCGACCAAAACACCATGTTGCTGCGAGACCAAGAGATCCCGTTCGGCACCGAAAGTGCCACGTTTGATCAGAACGGGGTGCAGATGGGATCCCTTTTGCATCTGTCGGGCATCGTAAGACCGCGTGTTGATCCAGCGGATTTTCTGCGGGCCGTTGTCCATTGTGGTGACAAGATCGCCGACACGCAGGTCTTCGACCAAGACATCCCCGCGCGGCGTGCGGATGGCGGTGCCTTTGCCAAAGCAGACGACACCGGTGTTGTCATAGGTAAAATGCTGCGCCTGTACGCCGATGAACTTGAGCGAGCCATCTTCGAACTTGGAATTATAGGTGTAATCCGTCGTCTCGTAGTTGGATTGATCCAGAATGCCGTTGTCTTCATAGTCGGCGCGTAGATCAGAGATACTGTCATAATAGCCGCTTAGATCGACGAAATCATTGTTGGTAGTGTCGTCGTCATCCAGCGGGCCGGTGTTGCCCGTGTTGAAATCGGTGATCGTGTCGTGACCGCCAGAATAGATAAATACGTCATCCCCGTCGCCGCCTGTCAGTTGGTCGTCGCTCTGACCGCCGTCCAGCGTATCATTACCGTCGCCCCCGATCAGGGTATCGCGGCCAGCGTCGCCATGAAGATTGTCGTCGCCACCGCCGCCGTCGATTGAATCATCGCCATCGCCGCCGGACAAGGTGTTGTCCTGTGTCCCGCGCGCGGTGATGGTGTTGTCTTTGCTGTCGCCCTTGACCGACGCGGCAGAGTTCTCAAGCGCGACGTTTTCAAAGTTCAGCAGATCGCCGCGGTCGTTCCCTGCGTGGTCCAATCGTCCCGCCGCAAGATCGACGGTGTGGTCCGCCCCCAGCCCGCTGCCCGCGACATAGGTATCGATGCCATCGCCCGCGTCGATGACGGAGTTCGCGTCGTCCGCTGTGGTGCCCGCCTCGCGGATGATCCGGTCACCGCCCGTCCCGGCGTCGATGTCATAGGCACCATCACCAACCTTGATCGTGTCATCGCCTGCACCGGTATCAACCGCGACACCGCCAATGGAGGCATCCACATAATCCGACGAATTGGTCAGAACCAGCTTTTCAATCTCGGTGAAGGAAACGCTGTTGGGGCCTTCGGTGGCGGTGCCCGCCTCTGCGCCGGTATAGGTGACCGAGACACCGTTGCTCAGCGCGTCGAAGGTAACGACATCATAGTCCTTGCCGCCTTCGCCACCGGCGATCTTGTCGGTGCCGAAATCATCCTCCATGACAAACAGATCGGCGTCATCCCCGCCCGACATGGCATCATTGCCAGTGCCGCCCGCGATCGTGTCGTGCCCGGTGCCACCCTTAATCTGGTCGTCACCGCTGCCGCCGGACAGGCTGTCATTGTCCGCCCCACCAGAAAGACTGTCATCCCCACCGTCGCCATAGATCGTGTCGTCGCCAGCCCCACCGTCCAGCGTATCATTGCCCGCATCAGTCGCGCTGATGGTCGACATCTGAAGGTCACCAACACGGATCGCGTGGCCGGTATCATCGGGGTCGTGGTTGTTATACTCGATCTCGATCCGCGAAACGGGGCCCGCGATATCGACCTGCAGGAAACCCGTCTTGGCATTGGTCGTGCCGCGCCCCGCATCCGTGCTGATGGCACGGCCGGTTTCGTCGTTCACGTCCAGCGTATCGCTATTGCCCGCCGTCAGATTGACAGGGATAAGATTGCCGTCGGCGTCATAGGCGCGCACGATGACTTCATCCACGAAGCCATAGGCCTGATCGATGTCGAAAATACCGAAGGTGACATTGCTCACCTCGTCCGACACACCGCTGTCCAGCGACGTGAAATCGATGGTCATTTTTGCGGTATTCGGGTCCGACCCCTCTGCACCGCCAAGGATACTGATAGACGAACTGTCGCTTAGCTCGTTGTAATCATACAGCGGGTCGTTCCGCTCCATCGTGGCAGAGCGAAAGTTCTCACCCTGATCAAGCGACATCGTGACCTGGATATCGCCGGAGTCGGTGACGCCGGTGATCCCACCCGTGACGCTAACGCCGTCCTCGATGTTTTGGTTGGCCCAGGAAAACGTGGTCTCTTCGGTGGTGTCGGCGTCGCCGTGGATGCGGTCGTCGCCGTCATTGCCCGCGATATAGTCATTTCCCGCGCCGCCCAAAATCGTGTCATCGCCCGATCCAGCCGAGATTTTGTCGTTGCCCGCGCCCAGCTTTACCGCGTTGCCGCTGTTGTCCACCTCGTCCGCTTGCGCGTCGGTCGATCCCACCCGCATGGAATCATCACCCGACGTTCCATCAACGGTGCCATCCGGCGCGACATAGTCGGCATCTATACGGCTGGCCCCCATCGCCGACTCGTTCGACGAGACAGTGTTGAATGTGATCGATTCGATCGGCCCCGCCTCAAGCGCGGATTGGTAGTCGGAAGAACTGCGGGCCGGCGCGAGGTACAGGTCGCCGTTGGTGGATTGGATAACAATCGCCGTCACCGTCGCTTGGGACCCGTCGGCGTAGGTCAGCGTCGCGGCATAGGATGCGATGGCGTCAAAATTCTGGCTGTCACCATCGTCGATGCGGAAAGTGTCAGACCCGTTTTCCCCACTGTTATCAGTAGAGTACGTGCCGCGTGCAGTATTGCCATACCCCCGCGCTCCCGGAGAGAAGGATTTGATGTTGTTGTACAGGGGGGCGTTGGCACCGCCAAAGGATTCACCCTCAAGCGCGCTTGCGTTTTCGCTGACCTGATTGCCTTCGACCGTATCAATACGTTCGAAATTCCCGAGGTAGAAAACGTTAAATCTGGTTGCCATCGTTACAGCCCTCAACATCTTTGAACCGGTGGCAGGCCTGTGGCCCGCGTCCTGTGTATTGTTGTGGGTACGGGGACAATGTGGCGTCACTTTGACCGGAAACAAAAACAATGTGGCCGTGTTTCTATGCTTTTGATCGAAACAATACACAGTCTGGTAAGGATCAAGGCCAAGCGCACAGCGTGGAAACGCGGGGGCAGGGCGTATACGCCGCGATGTGGTCAAATGGTTTAAAATGCCGGGTATTTAGAGGTGTGACCGAAGTGCACGGTAAAAGCGGCGTGAACTTGCAGCGCGCTTAGGCCCGCTCAAGCATGGAACGCCCGCAAGTTTGCAGACCTAGCGGCCTGGAAATGCTTGGGTTTCGCGGGGTATCGCCCTCGGGGTAGACCGTCTGTGGGGGCGAAACCGATAAGGCAACAGGGCGCCCCCTGACCCTGTACCGCGCCGCCATGCAGAATTTGCGCCTCAATTCCGCCCCATGAATGCCGCCGCAGCGCCTCAAGCCTCTGTCGAAGGTGAATGCACCCCCAGCATCCCCGCCGGGTCTATCAACCAAAGGAGCTTTCCGTGCCACATCATGCCCCCCCTGAGCCCAAGACCGGCCTTTGGCACATTACCGGTGCCGCGATGGCCGCGATGTTCTGCTTGTTTGCGCTGCTTGGGGGATGGGCCGCGACAACACAGATTTCGGGGGCGGTGATCGCGACGGGGCAGATCGATGTGGCGGGAAAGCCCAAGGTGATCCAGACGGTGGATGGCGGCGTATTGGCGGAATTGCCAGTCCAAAACGGGGATATCGTGAAGGCGGGGCAGGTCTTGGCGCGATTTGATGCCACGATCTTGCAGATTGACCTGCGCATGGCCCGCGCCCGTCTGGCCGAGGCGGCGGGCCTGCGCGCCCGTCTGGAGGCAGAGCGTGACGAAAGCCTTGCCCCCCGTTTCGATGCCATTGATCTGCCACCAAAAATCGGCGCGCTGGATATGACGCAAGCGCAGGCAGGGCAGGCCGCAATATTCGAGGCGCGGGCACAGATGCGCGCGGGGATGCGCGCCCGTATGGCCAGTGATCTTGCCGATGTCGAAACCCAGGCCACGGGCCTTAACGGTCAAATATCCGCGCTGGAACAACAGCTTGCCATCCTCACGACAGAGCTGCGCAGCCTCACGCGCCTGGTTGAAAAGGGGCTGGCCCCGCAGGTCCGTTTGTCGCAACTACAGTCCACGCGGGCCGGTTTGCGCGGTGACCTTGCCGCGCGGCGGGCGGATTTGGCGCGGTTGATCCACCAACGCTGGACGCTCAAGCTGGAAAGCCTGCAAGCCGATCGCCGATTTCAGGAACAGGTCGCGCTGCAATTGCGCGAGGTCACTGCCGAAGTTCAGGAACTGACCCTGTCGATCCTCACCCGCCAAGCGCAGCTTGACCGTATTGAACTTCGCGCCCCCGTCGACGGGATGGTGCATGAATTGCGCGCCACGACCGTTGGTGCGGTTGTCGGGGCGGGTGCGACCTTGATGGATATCGTGCCGCAGCAGTCAAAGTTCGAATTCGAGGTGCAGGTCGATCCGCGTTCGATCAATCTGGTACGCTATGATCAGTCTGCCACCATCGTGCTCAGCGCCTTTGACCCGCACACGACCCCGCAACTGACCGGCAGCGTTTACAGCATCTCTCCGCAAGTGGTGGTGGACCCGCGCAATGGCGACAGCTTTTATCGGGTCATTCTGGACATCCCCCGTACCGAGCTGGACCGTCTGCCAGCCTCCGTCCGTTTGGTCCCCGGTATGCCGATCGAGGCGTTTTTGAAGACCAAAGACAGAACCGTGCTGAGTTATCTGGCAGAGCCTATCAGCAGCCAGCTGCGCCGGGGGTTCCGCGGCTCCTGAGACCTCGACGTTAGCGAAATCTTTACCATCTTCCCGTCTTAAGAGGGGATGAACACACCGTCCGCCCCACCCGGCATCACTGTCGTGATCCCTCATCTCAACCAACACAACGCCCTTGCGCTTTGCCTTGCCGCGCTGGACGCCGGAACGCGGAAGCCAGCCGAGGTGATCGTCGTCGACAATGGCTCCGCCCGGTCACCGCAAGGAGTTGTTAACGATTACCCATGGGTATCCCTGATCCACCAGCCGATCCCCGGCCCCGGCCCCGCACGTAACCTTGGCGCGGCACGGGCACAGGGCGATGTGCTGGCCTTTCTGGACGCCGATTGCCTGCCCGACGCGCACTGGCTGGCGCATATTGCCACGCATATGGCGCGCGACCCCCATAGGATCCTTGGCGGTGATGTCCGTATCGAACGTAAAGGGCGCAGACTGGACCCCGCGACCGCATATCAAGCGATTTTCGCCTACCGGATGGACAGCTACATCGCGCAACAGGGGTTCACGGGGACAGGCAATCTGATCGTGCATCGCAAGGTGTTTGACGCGGTCGGCCCGTTCAAGGGCCTCCACCATGCCGAAGACCGCGACTGGGGCCAGCGCGCCACCTCTGCCGGATATCGCATAGGCTTCGCCGCCGATCTGCTTGTCTATCACCCGCCGCATACGGCGACGGGCCTGCGGCTGAAATGGGACAGGCAGCTTGCCCATGACTGGGCGCGCTGTACCGGCCTTAGCGGCCTGATCCGGTGGGCGATAAAGGCGCTGCTGCTTGTTCCGTCACCGCTCTGCGCTGTGGCGGAGATTGTGACCAGCCCCCGCATCAAAGGCGCGCGCAACCGTGTGATGGCGTTGAGCGGGCTGACGTCTATCCGGCTTTACCGCGCGCGACGGATGGTGTCGCTGCTGTTGGGCCATGATCCCGAACGGCTTTTGCACCGGTGGAACCGCATTGACCTGCCCTGATATCAGATGCCCGACAGGGGGTGGCCCGTGATCCGGTCGTTTGGCTTTCTGCTGTCCGGCAACGCCTGCGCCGCCGCGATCTTGTTGCTGCGAACGGTGGTGGTGTCGCGTCTGATCAGCCTCGAAGATTTCGGGATCGGCACAAGCCTCGTGCTCGCGCTTGCTATGATAGAGATGCTGACGGCGCTTGGCTTTCAACAACAGATCGTCAACGATCCCAACGGGGATGACGCAGATATCCATAGCGCGCTGCATGGTGTGGCGCTGATACGTGGCATGATCGGGGCGGCGGCGCTGTTTCTTCTCGCGCCGCTTCTGGCCCGTGCCTTTGGGGTGTTGCAGCTAACATGGGCGTTTCAGCTGATCTCTGTGGCGCCGCTGTTACAGGGGGGGATGCATCTGGACGTTTATCGCCAGACCCGTCACCACAAACATCGCGCCGCGATATGGATCGCGCTGCTGCCGCCGCTGGGGTCGTTGGCCGCGCTGCTGCCCCTATCGCGGATGTTCGATGACTTCCGCATCATGCTTTTTGCCGTGTTGGTGCATATGGCGCTGGGCACGCTTGTGTCTCATGTAGTTGCGAAACGCCCCTATCGGCTGCGGTTTGATCGGACCGTTATGGTCCAAAGCATGCGGCTCGGCTGGCCCCTCATGGCAAGCGGCGCGGTGATGTTTCTGGTGTTCAATGGCGAACGCGCCATCGTCGGGCGTCTTCTGGGGCTAGAGGCGCTGGCCCTGTTTTCCATGGCCGTATCGCTAACACTGACCCCGTCGCTGGTCCTGATGCGCAGCACGATGAGCCTGTTTCTACCCCGCCTGTCAGCCAACACCGCGCCTCCGGAATTTCGAGCCCAGGCGATCACCACGATCCAAAGTCATATCGTGCTGGCCGCAGTAATGGTCACGGCAGTCTGCCTGTTTGGCGGTTCCTTCGTGCACCATGTGCTGGGCGGTAAATACCGCGCTGTGCTGCCCCTGTTGACGCTCTTGACGGCGGTTCAGGCGTTGCGGGTTGCCAAAGGCGGGTGTGCGATTGTCGCGCTGGGCGAAGGGTATCGCAAGACCGAGCTTTTGACGGACCTGTTGCGCATCGCGTTCTTACCCCTCGCGGCATGGGGTGTGATGCAAGGCGCACCCCTGACCCGTGTGGTGCATATCGCAGCACTGGGCGAAGCCGCGGGGCTGATGATCGCGCTGCTGTGGATGCACCGCGTGCAACGGGTGCCGCTCCGACCATTGGCCCCGCCGCTGATCTGTATGGTCGCGGTATTGGCTTGGGCGGTTTTCACGCAGGACCAGCCGACGGGGTTTCGGGCCGCGGGCTTCGGTCTGTTGCTGGCCGGTCTGTTGCTGGCGCTGCCCGACGTCCGCAGAATGATGAATAAGCAGCATATTGGATGGAGCCCAAGGCAATACAGCACCGTTAAACAGACCTTGACCGCACGAGAGACATGCCCCGGCCAAAGCAACGGCAGTCGTTCACCATGAAGAGACGCGCCAAGCCACCCCGTCTGTCCGAGCTTGCCATCGGGCGGGACAACCACTTTAACCTCATTCGCTTTCTCGCGGCAGTGGCGGTGTTGGTTTCTCACGCGTGGCCGCTCGCGCTTGGGCGCGGCACGGTCGAGCCTTTGAAAACAGCGTTTGGCTATTCGCTGGGGGAGCTGGCGGTTTTTGTTTTCTTTGGCCTGTCCGGGTTCTTTATCGCGGGCAGCTATGACCGGCAGGGGTCTGCCTTGTCCTTTGTCACGGCTCGGGCCGCGCGACTGCTGCCGGGGTTGGCCGTGTCCATCTTGATCGTGGCGCTGATCATGGGGCCGCTGGTCAGCCGGTTAGACGCGGGTACGTACCTGTCTCATCCCGATACGGCGCGGTTTATCGTGCGAAATATATTCTTGTTTAAACCACAATATACCTTGCCGGGCGTGTTTACGACGAACCCCTATCCCACCGTGGAGGGGTCGATTTGGACGCTCGCGCATGAGGTCGCCTGCTATGCGCTTATCCTGTTCGCCGGTCTTGTCGGGGCCTTGTCCCGCCGGCGGGTGATGGGGGTGCTGTTGGTGCTTTACCTGATCGCGTGGGGGATTGCGCCGTATCTCGGCGACCTCATTCATCCGCGCCTACAGCAAACGAGACTGCTGTCCTTGCCCTTTGTTTTCGGGGCGTCCTGCTGGATCTGGCGTGATTATATCACCTTGCGGTGGCCCTTCGTCGTTGGGTTGATCGTCCTGACATGGGCCGTGCAAGCTACGGTTTTTGCTTTTCCAATGCTTGCACTGGCCGCGACCTACGCCAGTCTCTGGGCGGGGTATTGCAAGGTAGGCCCCCTGCTGATGTTTAATAGGGTCGGAGATTATTCATACGGCATATATATTTACGCGATGCCGCTGCAGGGGCTAGTGGTTTGGGGATGGGGTGACATGACGCCAGCGCTGAACATTGCGCTGGCTTTGCCGTTGACGTTGCTGAGCGCGGTATTGTCTTGGCACTGGGTTGAAAGACCCGCGCTGACCTTCGCGCGGGAGGGTCAGCGCGGGTCTTTCATCACGCGGAGGATAGCACCGCGCCGATAAAGCCGTTATCGCCCAATGTATTTCCTGCAAGGTCGCTGCCATAGGGGGCCTGCGCGGGTGATACTTTGGGCAGATCGGACAAGGCGTCGGGGCGGTAGTCACCGCTGCCCGTATTGCTGCCGGTATGTGAACGGTCGTCGACCCAAGGCGACGCGATATGTGAGACCTCACCGATTGACGGCAGTTCCCCCAGCCACGAGGATGGGCCATAGCCGGGTTCATTGTTTGACCCTGCGATTGCGACATTATGCGACCATCCAACCTTGTACCGCGCTGGCCAGTTGCCGGTAGGGGATGTTTCGCGGGAAAATACATCGCTTTTGATATTGATGCGGTGAAACAGATTGTTCCGGAAAGAGCCCGACTTCGCCATGTTCTCGGTGCCGTCCAGATACAGCAAATTCGCGCGCTCCCCTGCGATGGTATTGTTGTGCACAACGATGTTTTGGGCTGCATTTGTATCGCTGTCAGCGTTCAATCGCAGCGCTGCATTTGCGGAGCTCCCCCAGCTTTCCACGATGTTCCCCACAAAGGCAAAGCCCCGCTCTCCGATCTCGGCGCTTACGGAAACGATTGCATTGGTCGCGCTGCCATTGCTGAATGTGTTCCACCCTAAAAACGTGCCGGTCATGGCAGGACGGTTGCCAACTGGCGTCCGGAGGGTGAATTCGTCAAGCGCCGAACAGCCGAGCGCCTGATAGGTGATTGTTCCGGCACAGCTTTTGCAGCCGATCGCGGTGACCATGATTGCTTCGGTCGAAAAGGAATTGCCTTGGTGTGGATCTTCGTTGGGCACGACGGAGCAGTTGATTTGTACAAAGCGCCCCACCCGGTAAACCCAAGCGCCGTAGCTGCCGAAACCGTTTGCGTCCCAAAGACAGTTCTTTGTTATCAAAAGATTGCCTGCCGAGTCCGCGCCACTGTCCAGAAACACCGTGTTCGCCGCGCCTTTTTGCAAAGTGATATCACAAATCTTGAGGTGCGTTGGTATGCCGTTGAACCGATTGGCCCCACCGTCGGTTAAGATCGTGCTGTCCCGTTTGGACGGCTCTTCAGCCCTGATACACAAGGGCAGCTGTGCCGAGCGACCGGCTGCCTTGAAAGGCGTTAAGATATGCGCCCCCTCCGCCAGTAAAATCGTGCCACCGCCTGCATCATCCACCCGCCCAAAATGCGCGGCATTAAACTCCTTGATCGCGTCGGCCGCTGCCGCGATTGTCGCAAATGGGGCGGCGATGGCATCTGCGCGCGCAGACGCGGCCTGACCCGTCGCATCGTCGCCCGTGGTTCCATCGACTTGAGCATAACATGCCCCATACCCGCCGCTCGTATCGTTCAGCATCCGAAGCGTCGTCAGGTTAGGGGACGGATATTCATCGGCGTCGGCACTGATGGAAAAGGCGTTCCCCACCCATGGGTAGATGGTCGCATCTACAGTCAATAAATCACCCTGGGCCAAGCCTGACAGATCTACCGTCGCGGCATAATGCGGAACATGGAGCCCCGACGCGTCAAACCCAAGAATGCTTTGTGACGACAAAAGCTGCGATGCTTCGTTGCCAAACGTATCGCGGACAATGAACCGCACCGCCGCGACGGGTTGCCCCTGTTGGGCATATGCGTGGGCAACTGCCAACCTTAGTATATGTGCATCATCTTTTATCCTTTCGTGGTCGTGGTTTAGCCACATGGCAATAGGCCGGGGCGCTGGCCTTGTGCTGTGATTGATTGCACCGTTGATAGTATCGCCCGCGTAAATAAACTCTGAACACGCGACGGTCTTGTCAGTAAAATTCGAATGATCCGGGTAGGGCTGCCTGACACGGCTGGTGAGCTGCACCACCGAAGCCCTGCTGACCGCCGTCGCCGACATATCAAAACCGCGCCGATTCACGGTCACATTCCGGGCCTCGGAAGTGGTGGAAAACGACGGTATATCTCGGTGCTCGGCCCGCCAACCATCTGCTAGAATTTCTGTGACGGGCGGTACCTTTAGCGGCAGCGACCCCGCCATCGATTGCCCTAGTTTCACGCCCAGCCCGAGTGTCATCTGCATAGTCCATATCCCGCGATCAGAATTCGTAGGCATCGATACATATCAACCTCGCTGAGCCGTTGCATTCGCAGGGAAAGAGGCGGGGGGCGGGTTAATCTTCACGCAATATTAAATGTTCAGCCCAATGGTGGTGGCATCGCCGATTCTTCCTACGAAAGGACACATATGATTTGGACGTGAACCACCTATACGCGACGGACCAGCACGGCTTTCTCAAGCGCTCACGGCGATACTATCAACGGCCCGTATCACGGGTTGTGCTCGTGTATTTCGGGCTCCTGCTGGTGCCCCTCGGCTTCAATTTAGGGTCGGTCTATATGACCGGGACCAAGGCGTTATTAGCAGTGCTGATTATTCCGCTAAGTCTCCGCCTGTTTTGCGGCCACTTCGGCCGTGTTTTGCTGACAGACGTTTTGTTCTTTATGCATTTTCTCTGGGTTTCCTTGGCCTTAGCGGTCAACAATCCGGCGGAAGCGACCCAGAATGCAGGCTCGATCGGGGTAGAGTTCCTTGGCGGGTATCTGATCGGGCGCGCCTTTATCCGGGACAGGCACAGCTTTGCCGCAGTGGTCAAGATCCTCACGGCGCTGATCGTGTTATGCTTCCCTCTGGCTTTGATAGAGTCGCAAAGCGGGACATCTGTCCTCATTGAATTGTGGAAGATGACCGGGCTGACGACCCCGGTGGATCTGGCGATTGATCGCCGCATGGGATTGGAGCGGGTGCAGCTTTCGTTCGACCATCCAATTCACTGGGGCTTATTTTGTACAATCGCGACGTCCCTGTACTTTATCGGGCTGGCGGGGCGGCACAGCTTGGGTTTGCGGTCCGTGGTTATGACGGTGATTTGCGCCAGTTGTTTCCTATCGCTGTCCAGCGGCGCGCTGCTGGCGGCAATCGTGCAGATAGGGCTGATATTCTGGAGCTTCCTATGTCGCAGGATCGGGCGACGATGGCTAATCCTCTCAACCTGTTTTGTTGTTTGTTACGTGGTGATTGATCTGCTTTCCAATCGAACCCCGATCCAAGTTTTCATGAGCTATGCGACATTTTCCGCCGAAAGCGCCTATTGGCGGTCCGCTATTTTCCAATGGGGCATGGCAAATGTATGGAGCGCACCTGTATTTGGACTTGGGCTAAACGATTGGCTCAGGCCGGTTTGGATGCACACCTCGAGTATCGATAATTTTTGGCTATTTATCGCGATGCGTTTCGGATTGCCGGCGTTCGTTTTTTTGACAATCGGCTATGGCTATGCGCTCTGGCGTATCGGGCGCAAAGATTTCACCATGGATCGGACCCTAGCGGCGCTACGACTAGGCTGGATACTCTGCTTTACCGGGCTCACCCTCACGCTGTCGACGGTGCACATTTGGGGCAGCATTTATGGCTTCGTATTCTTCATATTTGGGGCAGGATTGTGGATGTTGGATGCGACGCCGCGACCCCCGCGGCATGAACGTACAATTTGAAGTATTGATCCATTTCGAACCTGCCAATTTTTCCAATTTGGAAAGGAAATCACCCTACCACAGAAGCCAGGCCGCAAGGGAATGTCGGCCATGACGACTGACTGGTTTGGGGGAAGTGCAACGTGCCGACGCACAACATCTATGCTGCCGCGTTGCGATCACAGCTTGGGGGGATTGGGGTACTTTTTGGGGTTAGTGGCGTGATCAACATCTTGCTGCTCACTGGATCGATTTACATGATCCAGATATATGACCGCGTTTTGCCTAGCGGATCAGTGGTCACGCTGATGGGTCTCTTCGGGATTGTACTGCTTCTTTATTGTTTCTTCGGGCTTTTTGACCTGATCCGGCAACGGCTTTTAGCCCGTCTTTCGGTGCGTTTGGACCTAGCGCTTGGGGCTGAGTGTTTCGCGGCTTGGATCGGCAATGATGAAAAGAACAAGCTACCGGCAAGCGCACAAGAGCCGCTGCACCAACTGGGGCACCTTAGACGTCTGCTGTCTAGTGCCGCATTCATAAGTGTCTGCGATATGCCGTTTGTGCCGATCTTTTTGCTCGCCCTATACGTCATTCACCCTTGGTTGGGGGCGATGGTTCTGGGCGGCGCGGCGTTGGCGTGTGCCGTCATGGCAATCGGCCGCTATTTGACGCGCAACACCGTCAGCATCTCTGCAGATCAGGATCATACCCTCGCCGATATATCCTATCACAGTCGCCGTCTGGCCGAACCGCTGCGCGCTATGCGTATGCAAGATGATCTTGCCACATATTGGCGCGGACTTCAGCGCAGCAGCCTGGCGTGGCACCAGCGCCTGCATGCCCCGCCGGATGCGCTGGCATCGTTCAGCAAATCGTTCCGCCTGATGTTGCAATCCTCGATCCTGACAGTCGGGGCCATATTGGTCATTCAGGGTCAAATCTCGGCGGGGATGATTATGGCTGCTTCGATCTTGGCGGGGCGCGTACTGGCCCCTATCGACCAGATGATCAGCGGCTGGCGGGGGATTGCTTGCGGTTGGGCCGCGCATCGCTACCTGCACCGCCATTTTTCACACAATATCCCGCCGGGCGAGGTGGTTGCATTGCCTGAACCAAAGGGCCGGATTTCTTTCACCGCCGTTTCCCGCGGGATCGAGGGGCGGGCGGAAAACGGGCTGAAGGATGTCTCTTTTGACCTATCACCGGGGGATGGGCTGTGCGTGCTCGGCGGGCCAAATGCGGGCAAAAGCATATTGGCAAAACTGGCCGTTGGCGTTTCGGCCCCTGCAACTGGCGAGGTTCGGTTTGATGCCGTTAACCTGGTCCGATGGCCTTCCGCGCAGATTGGCCCTGCGATCGGCTATTTGCCCGATACCATTGATCTTCTGCCCGCGACGATTTTCGATAATATTTCCAGATTTCGCCCCGATACCACGGACGTGCAGGTGATCGCCGCCGCGAAGCTTGCCCGGGTGCACCCCGCCATTATGGCTCTTCCGGAGGGGTATATGACTGTTGTGAGCGGTGGTGGGGGATCCACGTTAACCCAAGGAGAGGTACAGCAGATCGGGCTAGCGCGGGCGTTGGTCCGCGATCCGGCACTGGTCGTGATGGATGATCCGCTACGGTCGCTTTTCAACTGTCCCGATGCTGAACAGATCGTTACCGACGTCGCACGCCATATGCGGGATCGGGGTCGCACGGTGGTGATCACGGCGCGCCAGCCCTGTGCACTTTCGGCGTTGAACAAAGTGCTCATACTGTCCGAGGGGCGGATAAGGCAGTTCGGCTTGACCAATGATATCGTCGGGCGCGCTTTCCCTACGCGGGTGGCGGCGAAGGTTCAGACGCTGCCGATTTCGGGCAATGGCGCAACACGGGTGAGCGGGGGGTAATCATATGGTATAAAAAGGGGCATTGCGCACGGCCCAAGCCCCCTTCTATCGCTTTGTTCAATTGTCGCCCTATTCGGCCCAGGAAACACCGGTAAGGTCGACAGCCTGCGTCGGGGCGTTGCGCCAAAGGCCGGTCAGACCTGCCTTTGCGACGGATAGTGACGCCAGTTGGAACAGGAAACCGTTGACGTGATCTTGGGCGATCATGGTCTGCGCCTCACCCAGCAAGTCGTTGCGTGCTTCCGGGTCGGTTGTCGCGTTCAGCTTGGTCATCAATGCCTGAAAATCAGTGTTGTCATATTGGAAATAGTAATCAGGGTTGGCGTAGATGCCGATATCCATCGGTTCGGTGTGACTTACGATTGTCATGCCGAAGTTCTTTCCCTTGAACACCGTCTCAAGCCATTGGGCCCATTCGACATTGTTGATCTTGGCGGTGATACCAACCTCGGCCAGCTGCGCGGCGATGATCTCTCCGCCGCGGCGGGCGTAGGAGGGGGGCGGCAGGTCCAGCGTGGTCTCGAACCCATCGGCAAAGCCGGCTTCGGCCAGCAAAGCTTTGGATTTTTCGATGTCATGCAGGCTCAGCGCGGTTTGATCGACATAGGCCGGGTTATGGGGCGCGAAATGCGTACCGATGGGTGTGCCGTACCCGAACATCGCACCGTCGATAATGGCCTGACGATCAATGGCATGGGCGACGGCGGCGCGCACTTTGGGGTCATCAAACGGCGGCTGTTTGTTGTTCATCGCGAGAATGGTTTCGCCCTCGGAAGAACCGACAAGCACTTGAAACCGCGGGTCCGCTTCGAACTGCGGCAGGTTCTCGGGTGCGGGGAAGCCGGCGAAGACATCAACATCTTCGGCCATCATCGACGCGAAAGCGGCGGTCGGGTCAGAGATGAATTTGAACGTGGCGATATCCAGCGCGGCCGGGGTCCCCCAGTAGTTCGGGTTCTTCTCGATGCGGATATTGTCGCCCTGGGTCCAGCTGGTGAATTTGAACGCGCCGGTGCCGATGGGCAGTTGCTTGATATTGTCGATGCTTTCGGGTGCCACGATCACCGCGTCGCCCCATGCGAGGTTGAACAACAGGTTGCCGTCCGGCTCTGACAGTTTGATTTCGACGGTCGACGGGTCGACGACCGTCACCTCCGAGATCGCGCCAAACAAGGCCTTTTGGGCATTTGCGCTGTCTTCGGCATTGATCCGGTCAAGCGAGAATTTGACGTCGGCGGCATCCATCGTCGTTCCGTCGTGAAAGGTCACGCCGCTTTGCAGTTTGAACGTATAGGTCAGGCCATCGTCAGAGATTTCCCACGATTGCGCCAGCCCGGGCACGACCGATCCGTCGCCCATAAAGCGGGTCAGCCCTTCGAAAACGTTGGAATAGAGCACCTGATCGATAGCCCCCGCCGCAGCGCTTGTCGGGTCCAGATGCGGTGGTTCAAGCTGCATCGCGACGGTGATGTCGTTTTGCGCGGCGACGCCGGTGGCCATCAGCGCGGCAGCGCAGGCGCCTAGAATACGTTTGCGAAGATGGGCCATGGGTGTCTCCTGTTGGCAATAAGGAAAAATGTTAACCAGTTCTGTCAGGTTTGACCAGCGTCGGGATGCTGCAGCAATTATCGGTTGTACCCAGCCTGTGCGCGGTTTATGCGCCGTTTTTTAAGGTTTTGCAGGGGCGCGCCATGGCTACGATGTCACCCACTTTGGGTATCGATTTCGGAACGTCCAACTCTGCCGTGGGCTATGCCGTAGACGGTGTGCCGCATTTGATTAACGTCGAGGCGGGGCAGAACACGCTGCCGACCGCGCTGTTTTTCGACAATGAGGAAAAGCGGATCATCTATGGTCGCGGTGCCCAAGAGGCGCTGATCGGCGGCGAGGACGGGCGCTATATGCGTGCGCTCAAAAGTCTGCTGGGCACGCCCTTGATGCGCGAAAGCCGGGTTCTGTTGGGCAAGCGCATGGATTTCATCGCCATCGTGGCGAGCTTTCTCGCCGAGCTGAAGACGAAGGCAGAGCGCGCCACCGGCCAGCAGTTTGATCGGGCGCTGTCAGGGCGGCCTGTGATGTTCCACAGTGCCGATCCGGCGCGGGACGCGCAGGCGTTGGTGGATTTGACCGAATGCTATATGCAAGCCGGGTTCAAGCAGGTCCGCTTTATGCCCGAACCCGAGGCCGCGGCGCTGGCCAATCGTGCCGTGCTTGAACCGGGCGATCTGGGGCTGATCGTGGATATCGGGGGCGGTACGTCTGATTTTACCCTGTTCCGGCAGGAGGGTGACGCGGGTATTCATATCCTCGCCAGCAAAGGGGTGCGCATTGGCGGGACCGATTTTGACCGCGAGCTGAGCCTTCAGCATGTGATGCCGCATCTGGGGATGGGTAGCCAGATCAAACATGTGTTCGGTGATGAAACCCACGCCGCCCCGCATGCGGTCTTCGCCGATTTGGCGACGTGGCAGAAAATTCCGTTCCTTTACACCCGCGAACAGCGTCGTGCGGTCGAGGATCTGGCGAAATACGCGGTAGAGCCGAAGCTGCTGAACCGGCTGCAACGCGTGTTGGAGGATGAGCTGGGCCACGATATGGCCTTCGCGGTAGAGGCCGGCAAGATCGCGGCGAACGACCCCGATGCCAGCGCCCCGCCGCAGATTGACCTCAAGATCGTGGAGCGCGGGCTGACGGTGCCGCTGCCGCCGGCAATGATGGCGGCGAGTTTGGCGCAGATGGCAGGGGATATCGCGCAGGTTGCGACCGATCTGACGGCGCAGGCAGAGGTAAAACCCGACGCCGTGACCAAGCTGATCTTTGTCGGCGGGTCCAGTCTGATGGGCGTGATCGACCGTGCCATGCGCGATGCATTCCCGCAGGCCGAACTGCACCGCGGGGCCGCGATGACCGCAATCGTCGACGGTCTGGCAATCGCCGCGCCACACGCCTTTGCTGAAGGCTGAGGGCCTTAGTCTTTCGGAAGCAGCAGCGTCTCTAGCGCGGCCCCCATCACGCAGGCGCTGTCGACCATATCGTCAATGCCGATGTATTCATCCGGCTTATGCGCCAGCTCTAGCAGGCCGGGGCCATAGGCGATGCAATTCTTGAGCTTGCCGATCCGGTCGATGTGTTTCTGGTCGTATGACCCGGGGGAGGCAACATATTCAGGGGGCTTGCCCATGATATCCTCAATCGCATGGGCGACGGTTTGCACGACCTGCGCATCGCGGTCGGTCATCGACGGCAGGACCGAATTCAGCTCTGTCAGCTCATACTCGAAATCGACCCGCGTTTCGCGCAGACCTTCCAGCAGGGCGCGCACTTCGCCGCGCACCTGATCCAGCGGTTCTTCCAGCAAAAAGCGCCGGTCAATGGTGATGCGGCAGCTGTCGGGCACGCAATGGGCCGGTAGCCCGTCGAAATCCGGGTCGTTTTCCTTTTGCCCACCGTGGATCGAATTGATGTTCATGGTTGAACTACGCGCCCCTTCGGGGACCACGGGCATGTCTGTGTGACGGGCGGCCATGGCGGGGAACAGCTTGTTTTCGAACTCGGAGAGCACTGCGCCCATGTGGCGCACGGCGCAATCGCCCAGAAACGGCATGGAGCCGTGGGCGATCTCGCCCTTGGTTTCGATCTCGGCCCACCAGCCGCCCCGGTGCCCCAGACAGATACGGTCTTTCTGCAGCGGTTCGGGGATGATCACATGTTGCACGCGGTCCGGGTTGAAATGCCCGTGCTCGGCCAGATAGGCGACACCGCCGTAGCCGCCGGATTCCTCGTCCGCTGTGCCGGAGATTTCGATTGCGCCGCTAAAATCGGGGTGCTGTTCGATAAAGGTCTCGGCCGCGATGATAGAGGCCGCCAGCCCGCCTTTCATATCGCAGGTGCCGCGCCCGTAAATCTTGCCGTCCGAGATTTCGGCCCCAAAGGGATCAAACGTCCAGCCGGCCCCGACCTCGACCACATCGGTGTGGCTGTTGAAGTGGACACATTCGCCCGCCCTGCGCCCTTCGCGGCGGGCGATGATGTTCCAACGGGGGTATTTCTCGCTATCGCCGGGGGTGCCAAAGGCGCGGATCAGCTGCGTCTCGAACCCGTGCTTGCGCAGGCGGGTATCGAGGTATTCGCAGATCAGCCGGTAGTCCTGACCCGGCGGGTTGAGCGTCGGGATGCGGATCAGATCTTGGGTCAGCGCGATCAGATCGTCACGCTTGGCGATAATGGCGGTAGAGAGAGTGCTTGTCATGGCGCCATGTTTGAACGGGCGTTCATATATGGCAAGCGAAGTCTGCAGTTGCCCCGTCGGATTTGAGTTTATTTTGCAAAATGAAGCGGCGACCGGGCATTTATGCGGCGATGTCCTTCATCGCCGTGAGCAGGGCGCGGACTTCGTCCATGGAATTGTAATGGCAAAGCGACACACGCACCGCGGCATCAAGCCCGAGCGGGGTCAGGATGTTGCCGGAGTAGTGATCCGCCTTGCGCACATGGGTCCGGATGCCTTGGGCGTTGAGTTGGGCCACGATATCTGCCGCGGGCAGGGCGTCGAGCGTGAAGGACACAAGCCCTTCGCGGCCGGGGTTGTCGGTGCCGCCCAGGATAGTGACGCCCGCCAGATCGGCCAGACCGGCGAGGTTGCCCGTGCCGAACAGCAGCGCATTGGTCAGCTGTTGCTCGTGGTCGTGGATCGCAGCGGCGGCGGCCTCTATCCGCGCGCGGGGGGCCGTGGCGTCCGACACTTGGCTGCCGAGCCAGTCGAAATAGCCCACCACATCCGAGAATGTCGCATAGGCGCCTGTGTCACGGGTGCCCATTTCCCAATTTCCTGCGGGACCGTTTGCCAATGTTTCGATCGGCAGCGCGGTAAGACGATCTGACGCCCAAGCGATGCCGTAGCCGTGGCGCGAGAACAGTTTGTACGGAGAGATGACATAGCCGTCGATGTCATAGCTGGCGATGTCGATATGCCCGTGGCTGGCGTGCTGGATGCCGTCGACAAAGATATAGGCGTCGGGGGCGATGGCGCGGATTGCGGCGCTGATGCCCGCCACATCATTGGCGATCCCCGTCACGGGGGAGGTGTGCAGGATCGTGGCGACCCGTACCTCGGGGGTCATCAAAGCGGCGTAGGCGTCGGGCGTTACCTGACCTGTCGCGTTATCGTGGGGCACGCTGATATAGGGTTTGCCCGCCACATCGGCCCAGTGTTGCGCCGCGCTGCGCGAGGCGGGGTGTTCCACAGTAGACCCGATGACTGCACCGGGGGCGCTGCCCATAACGGCTGTACGGATCAGGCGGAACGACAGCTCTGTCCCGCTTTCGCCGACAAAGAACTGCCCGTCAGGCGCGTTGAAGAACAACGCCATATCGGCGCGGGCCTGTTTGATGATATCGACCAGCGCATGGGACGCGGGGTTGTCGCGCCCCTGATTGTCGGGGATGGCTGCGAATTTGGTCGAAGTCTCGACGACCGCGTTCAATGTCAGCGCGCCGCCAGCGTTTTCGAAAAACACGCGCGGCCCCTGGAACGGGCAGCTGTCAACATGGGCAAAGCGGTCACGGATTGCCGACATGAGTTTGGTATCTTCTGTGAACATTATGCGACCCTGCTGCGTTACTTTCTGTGCTTATGCAGTTTCTGCGCTAGTTTGATGCTGGATCACAATCAGATTTTTAGGCCTCGGCCCCATTTGTTCGTAGTTTTCAGGAGCGCAGGAATGGCCCCTCTTATTCAACGCAGGGTTTCGCGCAAGAAACCACAGGACGCGCAAGCCGAGGAGAAATCGGTCAGCGAAGCGACGGCGCTGTCGCCCAAGCTGATCTACGAGGTGATCCGCCGTGAGGGCGAGGAAGAGTTGGCGCGCAGCAAGCGGTCGTTGATCTGGTCGGGGATCGCGGCGGGGGTGATGATCAGCCTGTCGGTTCTGGGTGAGGCCGTGTTCCGGACCTATCTGCCCGATACCTCGCACCGTTTCCTGATCGAGAACCTGGGATATTCGCTGGGTTTTCTGGCGGTGATCATGGGGCGGATGCAGTTGTTTACCGAAAACACCATCACCACCGTTTTGCCGATCATGCGGGCCAAGACCTGGCATTCGCTGATGTGTATGTTCCGCCTTTGGGGGATCGTGCTGGCGGCGAATGTGGTGGGGGCCTTTGCCGCGGCGATGCTGTTTCTCTGGACGCCCGCGATTTCGCCCGAGGTGCTGCCCGCCATTCTGGACCTGTCGCATCACGCAACCAGCATGGGGGCCTATCAGGGGTTCTGGCGGGCCATTCCGGCGGGGGTCATCGTCGCGCTTATTGTCTGGATGATGCCGCAGGCGGATGAGACGTCGTTCTTCCTGATCCTTGTGTTCACCTGGCTTATCGCCGCGGGGGATTTTGCGCATATCGTTGCGGGGTCGGTCGAGATGGCAGTGATGATACTGGACGGCCAGCTTGGCCTGATGGCGGCGGTGTTCGAGTTCTTCTTACCGGTGCTTGCGGGCAACATTGTTGGCGGAACGATCATCTTTACCCTCGTCGCTTGGGGTCAGGTGCGCGATGAGGTAGAAGAGGAAAAGTAGCGTAAATGTGATGTGGCAGGGGCCGCAGCCGTGGGGAACGAGGATCAAGGGTTTTGACACAGAAATCGGTGGGCACCGTAAAGCTGTACTGGGATGCGCTGAAAGCGGCGCTGGTTGATATCTCTGAAAAGAACGTCTCGCTGATTGCGGCGGGGGTCGCTTTTTATGCGATGTTGTCGCTGTTTCCCGCCCTTGCCGCGCTGGTCACGATCCTGAGCCTGATCTCTGACCCTGTAGTTGTCATCGCCCAGCTGGAAGACATGCGCGGTCTGCTGCCCGATGACGTGTACGATATTCTCAACGATCAGGTGGTGTCGTTGGTCACGACCAGCACCGGCAAACTGGGGTGGGCCGGTGCGGCTTCGGTTCTGGTGGCAATGTGGTCGGCGCGGGCAGGTGTGGGCGCGATGATGATCGGCCTGAACAGCGTCTATAGTGAACGCAATCGCAACGCCGCGCGGCACTATCTGCGGGCGTTGATGCTGACCTTTACCTTGGTGATGGTGGGGCTGATTGCGCTGATCACTGTGGTGATCGCACCTATTGTGCTGTCGTTCATCCCCCTGGGGGTGTTCGGCTATTTCGTCGCCGAAATCATACGCTGGAGCATTGCGATACTGGTGCTGCTGGCCGGTGTTGGCGTGCTGTACCGCTTTGGCCCGAACCGTCGTGCGGCGCGCATCGGCTGGCTGACATGGGGGGCCGTTTTCGCGGTGTTTTCATGGGCAGTGGTGTCGATCGGGTTCAGCTATTATGTGGCGAACTTCGGCAATTACAATCAGGTCTACGGGTCTATTGGTGCTGTGATCGCCATGCTGGTCTGGCTGTGGATCAGTAGTTTTCTGGTGCTGATGGGGGCGTCGTGGAACGCGCAGGTTGAACTGCGCACGCGCCCTGACAGCACCATTGGCCGCGACCGGCCGCTTGGTAAACGCGGGGCCTATGTGGCGGATAATCTGGTAAGTGTGAGCGAGGAGTAGCGCCTACATCAAGGGGCGCTTGGCCGGTTTGCTGCGCTCTGTCTCGGCGACGTCGGCGAGCTTGTCGAGGTCGTTGACCTGCAACACCTGATCCGACCAGGACGCGAGTTGCTGGTCACGCAGCTTCGCGAGGGTTTTGTTGGTATGGACAAGCGATAGACCCAATGCATCCGCCAGATCGCGTTGCGTGAAGGGCAGGGTCATTGTGTTATTTGTCACCAACCCCAGCCCCATCCCGCGTTCAAAGAACTTGAGCATTGCCCATGACACCGCTTGCAGCGCGGTGCGTTGGCCAACGGTGGCCAGCGTTTCGCCCAAGAAATGCTCCTCAATCGCGGCGAGCCATGTGATATCGAATGCACGGTTGGGGTTGCTACGGAAAAATGACCAGAAATCCGACCGGTTGAACACGCACATGCGCATGTGGGTCCGCGCCTCTACGCTGTGGCCCATTTCGCCAAGCATACCAGCCTGAAGCCCCATGAAATCGCCGGGGAAGACAAAGTTAATGACCTGCCGTTCGCCGTTATCCAGCGACTTATGCCGGATGCCCATGCCGGACAGCACGGTGTAGAGCTGCGGCGAGTTCGATCCCTGCATCAGTATCGTCGTGCCAGGGTCAACGCTTAGCTCGCCGACCTTGAATTTCTGCATGAATTCAAGCTCTTCCCGTGTCATGGTGACAAAGGCGTCCTTTTTATGCAGCGGACAATAGCGGCAATCGATACCCATGAAAAAAATCCTAACTCGTATGTCATAGTTTAACGCGACGAAAAAGAAATGTTGCTAGATTCAGCCAACCAGAAAGGCGCGTAGTGATTCCAATTTTCGTTTTCGATACTGACCCAATCATTCGGGCTGATGTGATCGACATGCTTGAACAGGCATTCGGTGGCACCGCTTTTTCTGCGTTTGAAACCCTTTCTGCTTTCGTTCAAGAACTGCGTAGCTGTTCGTCTCAAGCGGTGGCGCTTGTCTCTGGCACAGCGACCGAACTTGCCGAGCTTTTTGCAACCGACATGCCCGATACAGACGTCGCCTATGTTCTATACGGCGACGCCCTGACTATTCCCGACACATTCACCTATTCTGTCGTAGAGCGGCCTTTCACCAATGAAACGATGGTGCAAGGCATTAGCGACGCGCTTGCTTCCCTGCGTTCAGGCCGTTGACGAAGGCTGTGATGATGGCGGCAATCCCGCCTACACCGCTTGTGGCCTGAGCTTGCTGCATTGCCTGTGCACGCAACGCTGCTTCGCGCTTTTGCCGGCGTATTGCACGGGCACGGATAGACAGGGCCGCGATCAATATCAGACCAGCCCCGAAAAATAGACTGCCCATAATCAGGCAAGCCACCAACGGAGTGGTAATTGTCAGTAGGAAGAGCCAGCCAGCCACTGCAAGAAACGCCCCGCCTACGATCAGGCAGAGCATTGCACCAAAACCGATTGCGGCAGTCTGAGCAGTGCGGGTCGCTTTCTCAGCGACCCTGTCTGTCACGTACTCTAACATTAGCGGCGTGTCGCGAAGAGACCTGCAACAAACCCTACACCGGCGGCGATGCCCAATGCAGCAGCGGGCTGGGTACGCACGAAATCTTCGGCAGATTGCTGTGCTTCCAGCGCTTTTTCGCGACCGCTGTGGGCCAGATCATTTGCAGTGGATTTCGCGTGGTTCGCGGCCTCGGCGCTTTTGGCTTTGGTTAGATCGGCCATCGTGCTTGTCAGCGACGCGATGTCGTCTTTCAAAACGGCCAGCTGGACCGAGATGTCATCGACAGACAGGTTGCTTGTGTTGGTTACGTCCTTGGCCATGGTGGTCTCCATTATTCATGTGTTCACCAACCAAACGCGCCCTGTAGATATAAGTTCCTTACCGGCGTGGCTTGCGTCCCGCAGGATCAATAAAAAAAGGCCACGGTGGAACCACCGCGGCCTCGTTTGTTTGCGTGTATGCCGGTTTAGCTGTGCAGCGTTTCTGTCGACGAGAAGAACATCGCTTGCGAAACAGCCGATACGACCTGATCCACTGTGTACGGCTTAGAGATCAGGAACGCGGGTTCGGGCTTGTCGCCAGTCAGCAGGCGCTCGGGGAATGCGGTGATGAAAATCACCGGGCGGTTACCCAAATCGCGAAGCAGGTCGTTCACGGCATCGATGCCGGAGGAGTTATCGGCCAGCTGGATATCCGCAAGGATCAGGTCCGGCACATCCGCTTTGCCCAGTTTGACAGCTTCGTCACGCGTGCGCGCAACACCGGTCACACGGTGGCCCATTTCTGCGACGATGGATTCGATGTCCATCGCAATGATAGCCTCGTCCTCAATGATCATGACGGAACCGGTGACACTATCTGCCATTTCGCGGCGGGCAATCTGCACCAGCTCGCTGGCTTCGCCTTCTTCAACACCGATGATCTGGCCGACTTCTTTGAACGAGAAACCTTCGATCGTGTGCAGCAGCAATGCTTCGCGGCTGTGGTTGGTCAGTTTGGCGAGGTGCTTTTGCGCTTTGGCGCGCGCGCCGCTTTCACCTTCTTCGACCGGTGCACCAGCACTGGCCCAGATGCCGTACAAAACGCGGAACACACCTGTGCGGGTGTCTACACCATCCAGAACCGACCGGTCCGTCAAAATCGCTTCAAGCGAGGCGGCTGCAAAAGCGTCGCCGCTGTTCTGACTGCCGGTCAGTGCGCGCGCGTAGCGACGCAGGTAAGGAAGGCATTCACCCAACGCATCGCTGACACTTGGTGTTTCGGTGACATCCGTCATTTATTGTCGTCCTTTTAAAATATTTCTGGAACCAAACCCCCTAACGCTGTGTTTGGTTCCGTGTCATATGTATAAATACAGTAATTAGAGAAGGCAGGAAACTTGTTCATGCAATCAGGCCAAAACGATGAGCGTGAGCGCTTTATCGACGAAAACCTTCGCCGCGTTTATGACGAAACGATGGAAGAAGGGATTCCCGATAAATTTAAAGACCTGCTTAACCAACTGAAAGAACAGGATAAAAACGCTGGTAAAAAAGGATGAGCAATTCTGATCCCCGCGACCAACTGGTGGAGCATTTGCCCGCCATGCGCGCCTTTGCCATCAGTTTGACCCGGAACGGTGCCATCGCAGATGACATGGTACAAGATACTCTGGTCAAAGCCTGGACCAACATCGAAAAATTTGAAGTCGGCACAAATATGCGCGCCTGGCTCTTCACAATTTTGCGGAACACCTATTATTCTTCCCGTCGTAAAGCCAACCGCGAGGTCGCTGATGTGGATGGTGTGTTCACCGAAAGCCTTGCCGAAAAGCCAGCGCATGACGGGCATATGCAAATGACCGATTTCCGCAAAGCTCTGGGTTTGCTGAAAGACGAACAGCGCGAAGCATTGCTGTTGGTCGGTGCATCAGGCTTTTCCTACGAGGAAGCCGCCGAGATGTGTGGCGTTGCCGTCGGTACGATCAAAAGCCGGACAAACCGTGCCCGTGCGCGGCTGGCTGAGCTGATGGGCCTGCGCGAGGATGAAAGTCTTGAAATGACGGATGATGCGACGATGTCGGTTATCTCGGCATCTAAAGTGTCTTCTTTCTGACCGTGACGTCGGGGTTTCTGTCCACCAATATCTTTCGTGGCCTCGCGTTTCGCGTGCTGCTTTTCCTATCGCTTGCGTTGCTGCCCATCGGTTTGATCGCCGTTGTGCAGACGCGAGAGATTGCGGAGCAGAACCTCGAGAATGCCGAACTGTCGCTGCTTGCCATCACAGAGCAAGCATCGGCGAAGGAAAGCGGCACCATTCAGGAAGCGTTCGGCGCAGCGGCGGCTTTGGCGTCCGTGGTCAAACTGATCAAGTCTGACAATGTGTCATGCAGCGCCTTCATGCGGGAATATCAGCAATCCTCTGACCTTTATACAGTCGCAAGCTTCATCCAAAACGACGGGCGGATGGACTGCGTGTCGACAGGCGTTTCGGGAAACGTTTCGGACCGGCCTGTATTTCAAAAGATGATCGAACACAAAAGTCGCATGACGAATGTCACCAGCACGCCGGCGCAAAGCAAGGAACCGGTGCTGATCGTCACCAACCCGCTTAAGGTGGAAGAAGAGCTGATCGGCTTTATCAACCTGTCCATTCCCGAAAAGGTTTTTAACGACGCACCGGTGCCCGAGACAGGGTCGCAGCCGATCGCGATGCTGACCTTCAACGCGCAGGGCGACATCCTGACGACTAAAAATGGTGTTGAAGCGGCCGAGCAAGAGCTGCCGTCCTTTGCCGCGTTGAAATGGTATGTGGGCCAGTCTGGTCGCGTCTTCCACGATACCAACCAGCAAGGGCAGGACCGCGTCTACGCCGTTTTGCCCATCGTCCCCGGTGTTGCCTACGCCATGAGCGTCTGGCCCGAGGATTCCCCGTTGCTCAAGGCGGGTGCGATGACAACGCTTAGCTTCGTGCTGCCGGTGGCGATGTGGCTCGCAAGCCTTGTCGTGGCGTTTTGGGCGCTGAACCGTCTGGCGATCAAGCACATTCGTAAACTTGGGCGTCAGATGCGCCATTTCGCGTTGAACAGAACCCTGCCGCGCACGCCTTTGGGGGGTGTCGTCCCGACTGAGATCGTGAATATGGAGCATGCCTTTGTCGGTATGGCGGAATCGATCCTACGGGATGAAGCGTCGCTAGAGGACAACCTGCGGCAAAAAAATATTCTGCTGAAAGAAGTGCATCACCGGGTGAAGAATAACCTTCAGCTGATCTCTTCGATCATGAACATGCAGATCCGTCAGGCGGCCACGCCCGATGCGAAACGGGTGTTGCAGCGCCTGCAGGATCGTATCCTGAGCCTCGCGACAGTGCACAAAAGCCTCTATCAGAACGACAACCTGACCCGCGTCGACGGTGGTGCGCTGATGCATGAGATTGTGAACCAGCTTCTGAGCGTGGGTCTGCCGTCCGGCTCTGGCGTGACAGTGTCGCAAAACTACGAAGCAGTTCAGCTTGACCCCGACGACGCCGCACCGCTGACGTTGCTGGTGTCCGAGGCGATTACCAATGCGCTGAAATATGTCGCCGCCGACGGCAAGGCAAAGGGACATATCGAGGTGAGCCTGTCTCATACCCAGCCGGAAATGGCGTTGCTGTTTGTTAAGAACACCACCGGCAATATTGATCCCGAAGCAGGGACCGGCCTTGGTTCTCGGTTGATCAACGCGTTCTCGCGTCAGTTGAACGGGCAGGTAGAGATCATCGATGAAGAAGGCACGTATACGCTGAGCGTCGAATTCCACGTGCCGCTGCAGGCGAAAGAAGTCTACGACTACTGAGGGTTCGGCGCAGAAAACTCGGTAAAATTAAATTTATTTTCAGTATGTCGGCGGTGAATCCTTCGCGTCCCAGCCAGCGGGGCCTGTCGGGGTGCAAACTGCAGGAATCATGGGACTTTCGGTGGTTTCGCGACAGAAGTGGTCCCAATCGCGTATGTCAGACGACATTCGCCGTCTCAGCAAAGCTCCGCGCACGCTCTGCGGCGCAGCATTTACGCCCTCCAGCGCATGGAACCATGTGACCCGTGGGCTGTTATTATCCTGAACGAGCCACACAAGCGTATAGGAGGCATCAATGACGACAGATTTGTTTATGGCTTCATTTTTGATTCTCGCTTTGGCCGCAATCGCTATCGTTTCGCTGACCACGCAACGCGGTAGCGAAGAGAAAAAGCGCCAAAGATCGTCATTGCATAGCCATATCCGGCGCGACGACGAGCGATAATCAAAGGTTTAGTGCGGGCCATCCGCACGTCAAGAAAACGAATTCAAAAACTCGGCGGCGTACATGCACTTACGACAATGCATTGTACGTCGCCGATGTTTCTGAACCGGTGCGGCAAGCGGCTGTCAAAAAGATAGCCATCCCCCGGTGCCAGAACGGCGACGGCTTCGTCTACCGTAACCTCGATCTCTCCGGAAATAACCACGCCAGCTTCTTCGCCCTCATGCACCAGCAGTTCGGGCCCTGTGTCCGCGCCGGGCGGGTAGGTTTCGTGCAGCACCTGCAAGGAGTGTTGCTCCGCATTGCCAAGCTGGCGCAACGACACCTGACCGTCACTGGTCGGGGATACTTTGGTGAACTCGCTCTCGCGGTAGAAGACCTTGGGCGATTGCGTATCTTCCAGCGTTGAAAAGAATTCAGCCATGCTGATCGGGATCGCGTCCAGCAGGCTTTTCAAGGACGCAACCGATGGGCTCGTCTTGTTCTTCTCGATCAGGGAGATGGTGCCGTTGGTCAGCCCTGCCTTGGTCGCCAGTTCGCGCTGAGACAGGCCGCGTTCTTCTCGAATCGATCTTAGTCTTTGACCTATGTCCACGTCCGGTCCCCGGATTATTTCTGTCAGCTTCCTAACCCGTATCTTGGTGCGATCACAGGCAAATTTTGGCGCAGCCTCAACAGACGACGCGCGCTGAGGCAAATCTATATTGACAATTAAATTAAACGCAATAAGAGGATTTTAAACGCGGGTCGCGTTTCAACAAGAGGATTTGTATATGCCTAGTACTGTCAAAAAGCAGCCGCGCAAGGCCGCTGCAAAGAAACCGGCAAAAAGTAGCGTCGTGCCCGACATGCTTGATGCAAACGTATCTGTCGAAACCAACGCTCAGTTGATCGCGCGCCGTGAACAGGCTGTTCCACGTGGCGTTGCCTCTGCCGCGCCGATCTATGCGAAATACGCCGAAAACGCGGAACTTTGGGACGTGGATGGCAACCGCTACATCGACTTCGTCGGCGGCATTGGCGTGCTGAACACCGGCCACCGTCACCCCAAGGTGATCGCGGCAGCCAAGGCGCAAGAAGACCAATACACGCACACCAGCTTTCAGGTTGTGCCCTACGCCCCCTATATCGAACTGGCGGAAAAGCTGAACGCGCTGGCCCCCGGTGACGCGCCCAAGAAAACGCTACTGGTGACCACGGGCGCCGAGGCGGTGGAAAACGCGGTCAAGATCGCGCGGGCTGCAACCGGCCGCCCCGGTGTGATTGCCTTTACCGGTGGCTACCACGGGCGCACGCTGCTGACGCTGGGGATGACGGGTAAAATCTCTCCTTACAAAAAAGACGTTGGCCCCTTCCCGTCCGATATCTTCCGCGCGCCTTTCCCATCGCCTCGCGACGGGATCACGGTCGAGGATGCGATCACCGGCCTGAAGAACCTGTTCCTGACCGATGCGCAGCCCGAACGTGTGGCCGCCATCATCATCGAACCCGTCTTGGGTGAGGGTGGGTATACCCCCGTGCCGTTCGAGATGATGCAACAGCTGCGCGAGATCTGTGACCAGCACGGTATCATGCTGATCGCCGACGAGGTTCAGGCGGGCTTTGGCCGGACCGGCAAATGGTTTGCCATCGAACACTCCGGCGTTGCGCCCGATCTGATCACCGTCGCAAAGTCGATGGCGGGTGGCTATCCTCTGGCAGGTGTGATTGGCCGCGCTGATGTGATGGACGCGATGATCCCCGGCGGCTTGGGTGGCACTTACGGCGGCAACCCCGTCGCCTGTGCCGCAGCGCTTGCCGCGATCGAGGCGATCGAGGAAGAAGGCCTGCTGCAGCGGTCGCTGGACATGGGTGAACACCTCAAGGCGCGCTTTGCCGAGATCGGCGCACGCTCTGCGCCGTTCCGCATGTGGGATATCCGCGGTCTGGGTGCGATGGTCGCGGTCGAGTTTGTGACCGACTTTGACACCGCAACACCGGACGGTGATTTCACCAAACGCGTCATTGCTCACGCGCTCAAGCGCGGTCTGCTGCTGCTGAGCTGTGGCATGCAGGGCAACGCCGTGCGCGTCATGGTGCCGCTGACCGCGTCGGATGCGATAATCAAAGAGGGGCTCGAGATTTTCGAAGCCGCCGTCGCTGCCGCGGTCGCCGAAGAAGCAAAGTAAGCTCTGACTTCATAATGAAAGGCGCGCCGGGAAACCTGCGCGCCTTTTGTGTTTTTAGCCTTGGGCGCGTTTAATCAAACGGTACAAAGCTGTCGGCCTGCGCCCGCGCCCAACGGGTTTTATTGCCGTTATAGTCGGGCGATTGATCATCCAGCAGATAACCTTCGGGCAGGTAGCCATAGACCTGATCACCCTGCACCATGCTGTTATCGCTTTGCCGCATCATCATATGGCGGGGCAGGAAATCGCTGGGGTGCTCTAGACCGGCGGCGCCTGTCATCTCGCCCAAGGCCATCAGCGTATTGCGGTGGAACCGCGCGACACGCTGGCTTTTGTCATCCACATCCAAAGCCCGCTGACGGGTGGAGTCTTGGGTCGCGACGCCGACGGGGCAGTGATTGGTGTGGCACGCCTGTGCCTGGATACAGCCCACCGCAAACATGAACCCGCGGGCGGAGTTGCACCAATCCGCGCCCAAAGCCAGCGCACGGGCGATATCAAAGGCTGATACGACCTTGCCCGCCGCGCCTAGTTTCACCTGATCGCGAATACCGGCACCGCGCAGGGTGTTGTGCACAAAGGTCAGCCCCTCGACCATCGGCATGCCGACGTGGTTGGCGAACTCAAGCGGGGCAGCGCCCGTGCCGCCTTCGGTGCCGTCGACGACGATAAAGTCAGGCACGATCCCCGTGTCCAGCATCGCCTTGACCATACACATGAATTCACGCTGGTGGCCGATGCACAGTTTGAACCCCACAGGCTTGCCGCCCGACAGATCGCGCAGCTTACCCAGAAACTCCATCATCTGCACAGGAGAGGTGAACGCCGAATGGGCGGCGGGCGAGATGCAGTCATGCCCCATCGGGATGCCCCGCGCCGCAGCGATCTCGGCACTGATCTTCGACGCGGGCAGCATGCCACCATGACCGGGTTTGGCACCCTGGCTCAACTTAAGCTCGATCATCTTGATCTGTTCGTTTGCGGCCTGCTCCTTGAACTTGTCGGGGTCGAACTGCCCGTCTTCTGTGCGGCAGCCAAAATAGCCCGATCCGATTTCATAGATCAGGTCGCCGCCCCCCTCGCGGTGATAGCGGCTGATCCCGCCTTCGCCGGTGTCATGGGCGAACTGACCCATCTTGGCCCCCTTGTTCAGGGCGCTGATCGCATTGGCCGACAGCGACCCAAAGCTCATCGCCGAGATATTGTAGATCGACGCGTCATAGGGCTGCTTGCAGTCCTTGTTGCCGATGGTCACGCGAAAATCCGTGTCGGTGATATGGACCGGCTGGACCGAATGGGTGACCCATGAATACCCCGCATCATAGACCCGCATCCGCGTGCCAAAAGGCCGCGCGTCTTCCACGCCTTTGGCGCGTTGATACACCAGCGACCGGTCATCACGGCTGAAGGGTTCTTCGTCCTGATCGGATTCAATCAGATACTGCCTGATTTCCGGGCGGATACCTTCAAAGAAAAACCGCATGTGCCCCAGCACCGGATAGTTGCGCAGGATGGAATGTTTGCTCTGGATCAGGTCGTACACCCCCATCACCGCGAGGATGCCGAAGATCACCGCCGGGAGGACCATCCACCACGACCACAGCGCTGTGAGCATCGCGAACGCGCCGAAAAGGACGATGACAATCGCAAAAAGGCCAAAGCGGCCGAGGGACTTGAGTGCTTTCATGTAGGGCTCCTGCTGGCGCGTCTGGGTCGAAAAATTGCTGCTTTTTCGGTTATATAGCACAAATATTCCGAATGTACCGCGCGGCGAAGGCAGATGTCCGGCGCATATCCCGGCGCGCAGTTTTGATTTTGTGCCGTCACGCGCTAGTATTTTTAGGGACGGGATTGGGGGGAGTGAAATAAATATGGAAAATCAGTTTATTACATCGTTTTTCGCGTTGCGATTTACCATCCGCGTCCCCTAAATGACGCGGGCCATGTGTACCGCATAGTGAAAGTAATTCATGATTTCACGCCGCGATTCGCACAGGGTCAGAGCATTATTTCGGGGAAAAATCGCAATAAATCAGCTTGTTTTGCTTCGGAATATCTGCGCTCATTTCAACCATGACGGAGAGCATGCGCATCAATGACGTGTGTTCAGACAATTAAGTTGGGAGACTTCAAATGACTATTTTCAAGTCCATCGCCATCGCCTCTGCACTGGTCGCGGGTACCGCCGCCACCGCGCAGGAGAAATTCATCACCATCGGGACCGGCGGCCAGACCGGTGTCTACTTTGTTGTGGGTCAGTCGATCTGCCGCTTGGTAAACCGTGACAGCGCCGAAACCGGCCTGAAATGTACCGCTCCGTCCACCGGTGGTTCCATCGCCAACATCAACGCCATCAAGGCGGGTGACATGGACATGGGCGTTGCCCAGTCCGACTGGCAGTTCCACGCGTACAACGGGTCTTCGCAGTTCGAAGGTGACAAGTTCGACAAAGAACGCGCGGTCTTTTCCGTACACGCCGAACCCTTCAACGTCATCGCGCGTGCCGATTCCGGCATCGAAAGCTTTGACGATCTGAAAGGCAAACGCGTCAACGTCGGCAACCCCGGTTCCGGTCAGCGCGCCACGATGGAAGTCGTTCTGGACGCCAAAGGCTGGACCATGGATGACTTCGCGCTCGCATCCGAGCTGAAGCCAGCCGAACAGGCTGCCGCTTTGGGCGATAACAAGGTCGACGCGATCATCTACACCGTGGGCCACCCCAACGGGTCGATCCAGGAAGCCGTATCCACCGTTGACGCCAAGCTGGTGCCGGTTGAAGGCGAAGCCATCGACAAGCTGGTCGCTGACAACCCCTTCTACGCATACTCCACCATCCCCGGTGGCATGTACAAAGGCACCGACGCGGATGTGAAAACATTCGGCGTGAAAGCGACCTTTGTGACCTCCGCTGATGTGGACGAAGAAGTCGTATACGAAGTTGTAAAAGCTGTGTTCGACAATTTTGACCGCTTCAAAAAGCTGCACCCCGCGTTTGAGAACCTCAAAGAAGAAGAGATGATCAAGGACGGTCTGTCCGCCCCTCTGCATGATGGTGCGGCGAAGTACTACAAAGAGCGTGGCTGGATTGAATAAGCCCGCCGTTTGACCATTAGCGAACGCGAGGACAGCCTCGCGTTCGCATCCTGCGGCAACGACCGCAGCAGAACGACAATAAACGTGCACCTGTCCTGATACGGGGCCGCCAAGGGGACGAAGATGTCACAGAACGATCAACACCAAGCCGCCGCTGTAGAAGCCGAAGCCGCCGGAAAAGGCGGGCTGAGCCAAAGCGAACTGGACGAACTTGTCGCGTCTTCGGACACGGGCGGCAGGTCAGCGACCGGTAGCGTTGGCGTCTTTCTGGCGTTGACCGCGCTGGCATGGTCGCTGTTCCAGCTGTGGATCGCCTCCCCGCTTCCTTTTGTTTTCGGCTGGGGTGTTTTTAATGACACCGAAGCCCGGTCAATCCACCTGGCCTTTGCTATCTTCCTTGGCATCGCCGCCTTCCCCGCCGCGCGCACCAAGGTGCAACTGGGGCTGGGGATTATCGTGCCCGTCGTGCTGGCCTATCTGTTTATGGTCGCGGCTAAAGACGGCACGCCGACCTGGTGGATCCCGCTGGTCGCCATCGCCATTGTCGCAACTGTTGTGCTTGGATCGCCCAAGGACCGTATCCCGCTGTGGGAATGGGCCTTGGCGCTGGTTGGCGCGGCGGCTGCGCTGTATCTGTTTGTGTACTATCGCGAAATCTCGGGCCGTGTCGGTGCACCGAACATGCAAGATACGGTCGTTTTCGTGATCGGCATCATGATCCTGCTAGAGGCAACGCGCCGCGCCCTTGGGCCCGCGCTGATGATCGTTGCGTCGGTCTTTCTTGTCTACAACGTCTTGGGGCCGATGATGCCGGATATCATCGCGCATAAGGGCAACTCGCTTTCCGAGATCGTGAACCACCAGTGGATCACCACCGAAGGTGTGTTCGGCATCGCGCTTGGTGTGTCGACGTCTTTCGTATTCCTCTTCGTCCTGTTCGGCGCGCTGCTGGATAAGGCCGGTGCCGGTAACTATTTCATCCAGGTCGCCTTCAGCATGATGGGCCACATGAAAGGCGGACCTGCGAAGGCTGCTGTTGTGTCCTCTGCCATGACGGGGCTGATTTCTGGCTCCTCTATCGCTAACGTGGTGACCACGGGGACATTTACCATTCCGCTGATGAAAAAGGTGGGGTTCAGCTCTGAAAAGGCTGGCGCGGTCGAGGTTGCGTCTTCGGTCAACGGTCAGATCATGCCGCCCGTCATGGGGGCCGCGGCCTTCCTGATGGTTGAATATGTGGGCATCCCCTATTTCGATGTGGTGAAACACGCGTTTCTGCCTGCGGTGATCTCCTACATCGCGCTGGTGTATATTGTGCATCTCGAAGCGCTGAAGGCCGGTATGGTCGGGCTGGAACGCCCCTATACGCCCAAGCCGATTGTGCAGCGTTTGCTGGTGTCTGCCTTTATCATCGCCTGCATCTGCGCGCTGAGCTTTGCTGTCTACTATGGCATGGGCTGGCTGCGTCCTGCGTTCCCCGAGACGGCAGGCTATATCATCTTTGTGCTGCTGACCGCGGTCTATGCCGGTCTGCTGTATATCGGGTCGAAGGAAGAGCCGCTGGTACTGGACGATCCGAACGAGCCGGTGACGCGTCTGCCCTTGCCCGGTCCAACGGTGCGGTCGGGCCTGCACTTTATCCTGCCGATCGTCGTTCTGGTCTGGGCCTTGATGGTGGACCGTCTGTCCCCTGGCCTGTCGGCGTTCTGGGCCACGACCTACATGATCTTTATCCTTGTGACACAGCGCCCGCTGATGGCGATTTTCCGGGGCGAAAGCCAGTTTGCCAATGATGTGGTCGCGGGGGTGCGTGACCTGATCGACGGCTTGGTCGTCGGGGCGCGCAACATGATCGGTATCGGTATCGCCACGGCGACCGCCGGTATCATCGTCGGTGTCGTCAGCCAGACCGGCGTTGGGTCTGCACTTGCCGATGTGGTCGAGGTACTGTCGGGCGGCAATATCCTTGCGATCTTGTTCCTGACCGCGATCCTGTCGCTGATCCTTGGGATGGGGTTGCCGACAACGGCAAACTATATCGTTGTGTCGGCCCTGCTGGCACCTGTCATTGTGACACTGGGGCAGCAGAACGGACTGATCGTGCCGCTGATCGCCGTGCACCTGTTCGTATTCTACTTTGGCATCATGGCTGATGTGACGCCTCCGGTCGGGCTGGCGAGCTTTGCCGCCGCTGCTGTGTCTGGTGGGGATCCGATCAAGACCGGTGTCGTCGCGTTCTTCTACAGCTTGCGGACGGCGGCGCTGCCGTTCCTGTTCATCTTCAACACCGAACTTCTGCTGATCGATGTGACGATGGTGCAGGGTATATTCGTCTTCATTGTCGCGACGTTTGCGATGCTGCTGTTTGCAGCGGCGACCCAGGGCTGGTTCCTTGCGCGGAACCGCTTCTACGAGACGATTGCCCTTCTGCTGATCGCCTTTACCCTGTTCCGGCCCGGTTTCTGGATGGATATGGTCTTTCCGCCCTATACCGAAGAAGCACCGGCCGAGATTGTGCAGGCCGCGGCCGACACACCGCTTGGGGAGGATCTGCGCCTGCGCGTCGCGGGTATCAATGATCTGGGCGATCCGATCGAATTTGTCGCCCTTCTGCCAATCAAAGAAGGCACCACGGGCGAAGAACGGCTGGAGGCTGCCGGCGTGATCACCCGTGTCGAGGGCGACCAGATGTTCATCGACGACGTTCTGTACAACTCTGCCGCGCAATCGGCGGGTCTGGATTGGGACCAAGAGGTGCTGCGCGTGCTCAAACCCGTCGCAACCCCAAGTAAATACTGGATGTTTATCCCCGCGCTGTTGTTGCTGGCCCTCGTGGTTGTCATGCAACGGGGCCGCAATGCACGTGCGGCCCGCAAAGCGGCGGTGGTGTAACAGATTAGTTTGTGCATGTTACGCATAGAAGCCATGCAAATGACGGTGGGTTCGCCATCACGTCACGTGTTTAATATTCCCAACAATGGGAGTATGGACTTGTCACCTTGGGCGTATGGGCGGAGTATTTCCGGCCCCTTCCGCCCGTTTGGACGGAGTGACAAGTTATGACACCTTTTGCGATTGCAGGCGTGCAGATGTACGTCAACGCGCTGGAGTCCAACGTCGATGGCATGATCCAGCGACTGGACATCCTGATGGCGCGTTTTCCCTGGACCCAGATGGTCCTGTTTTCCGAGCTGGCCCCCTTTGGCCCGCTTGACCGGTTTGCATTGCCCCCCGAGAATGAAACGCTCGAGGTGTTTCAGGCCGCTGCGCGCAAGCACCGTGTCTGGCTGATCCCCGGCTCCATGTTCCTCAAGAACCCCGAGGACGGGCGCGTGTATAACACCGCTGTGGTGATCAACCCCGAGGGCGAAATCATCCGCCGCTACGCCAAGATGTTCCCGTTCCGGCCCTATGAATCCGGCATCGCGGCAGGCACCGAATTCTGTGTTTTCGACGTGCCGGAAGTCGGCCGTTTCGGCTTGTCGATCTGCTATGACATGTGGTTCCCCGAAACCACGCGCCAGTTGACCAGCCAAGGCGTCGAGGTTCTGCTGACACCGGTTCTGACCGGGACCACCGACCGCGACGCAGAGCTCGCGATTGCCCGCGCGACCGCGGCGCAGTTCCAGTGCTATGTCTTTGCTGTCAACGGCTTGGGCGCAGGTGGCGTCGGCAAATCGCTGGTCGTCGATCCGACGTCGATGGTCCTGCACCAGTCCGCCGGTCAGGAAGACATGTTCCCGATCGAAGTCGATCTATCGATGGTGCGTCGTCAGCGCGAAACCGGCATGAAGGGTCTGGGGCAGGTGCTTAAATCCTTCCGCGACCGGTCTACCGACTTCTCGATCTATGACCGTTCCAGCGGAACGGACGCCTATCTGAACACGCTTGGCCCGCTTGAGGTGCCCCACCAGGGCACCCGCGCCGGTCTGCACGTCGATGTGCCCGCGCAGCGGGTACCGGACGCGCCCGTGTTCAAAGGGCATGAAACAACGACACCTGCGGTTCAGCCGGGCTTTGCCCCCGAGCCGCTGCCAAATCCAACGGCGGGGACTGCCAATATCACGGCCCCTGTCGAAACACCCGCGGCACCTGCTGCGGCGACACCTAATCCACCCGTAAAGCCCAGTGATCTGCCGGGCGACGGGACGACATCTAGCGGCTAGGCTGCGGCGTTCAGGTCCGGCGCTTTTCAAAAGTGCCGGACACCGGGATGCAGCAGTCGACCGCCCAAAGCGGAGTACGATTGATGCATTCTATGAACGATTATTCGTCGGCAATTCAGCTGAGGTCCGACCGATGGAGCGCGCTGCGTGAAGCGGCGAGCGGCCTGACCCGCGCCACCACAGCCAAGGAAATCGAAGCCCTGCGCAGCAAATGCGCAGCGCTGTTTGACTCCCTGTCGCTGATCGAACCCTATTGGGCCTTTCCGGGCATGGCAGCGTTCGAACACCTGCAGCGGATGCTGAATAACAACAGCTTTGACGACATGGCCTTTGCGGTGAACCGCATCACGCGGGCGCTGACAACAGGGGCCTATCGCCGTCGCACCATCCCACTGGAACGCGACAGCATCGATCACGACGAACATGACGACGAGGCGATGCTCTCCCCCGAAGCGCGGGCGCTGACCAAACCGTATTTCGAGGTGCTCATCGTCGATGATGTGAACGACCAGCAAGAGCGCTGGCTGAAATCCAACGTCAGCCGGATGCGCCGCCCCGAAGACCCGTTCCACTACGAAGCCGTGGTGGTCAAATCCATCGAAGACGCGCTGATCGCGGTGCTGTTCAACCACAACATCCAAGCCATCGTTGTGCGCCCGGGCCTGACGCTCAAGTCCAAGATGGACGAGACGATACTGGTCCGCTACCTCGCGCGCGCTGGCGGGCAGGAGGAGATCGACAAACTTCAACCCGAGAACTACGGCCCCGAGCTTTGCCGCATGATCGCCAAGGTTCGCCCCGAGCTCGACGCCTATCTGGTGACCGAACGGTCGGTCGAGGATATCGCGGGTCTGGATCTGGGGATCTGCCGTCGGGTCTTTTATAACCAAGAAGACTTTATGGAGCTGCACCTGAACATTCTGCGCGGGGTGCAGGCGCGGAACAAATCGCCGTTCTTCACCGCGCTTGTCGAATATTCCAAACAGCCCACGGGTGTCTTTCACGCGATGCCGATCAGCCGCGGCAAGTCGATCACGCGGTCGCATTGGATTCAGGATATGGGCGCGTTCTACGGGCCGAACATCTTTTTGGCCGAAACCTCTGCCACCTCGGGCGGGTTGGACAGCTTGCTCGAACCGCACGGGCCGATCAAAGAGGCGCAAGAGCTCGCCAGCCGCGCCTTCGGGTCCAAGCAAACCTTCTTTGCCACCAATGGCACTTCGACCTGCAACAAGATCGTGGTGCAGGCTCTGGTGCGCCCCGGGGACATCGTGCTGGTCGACCGCGATTGCCACAAATCCCACCACTACGGGATGGTGCTGGCGGGGGCGCAAGTGTGCTATCTTGATAGCTATCCGCTGAATGAATATTCGATGTACGGTGCCGTGCCCCTGCGCGAGATCAAGCATCAGCTTCTGGCGCTCAAGGCTGCGGGCAAGCTGGATCAGGTGCGCATGTTGCTGCTGACCAACTGCACCTTTGACGGGCTGGTCTATAACGTCGAACGGGTGATGGAGGAATGTCTGGCGATCAAGCCTGACCTCATCTTCCTGTGGGACGAGGCGTGGTTCGCCTTTGCCCGTTTCAACCCCACCTACCGCCAGCGTACAGGTATGAACGCGGCCAATACGCTGCGCGCGCGGTTCAAGTCGGACGACCACCGCATCGCCTATGAAAAGCAGCAGGCTGAACTAAAGGATGCCGACGACGAGACGCTGCTGAACACGCGGTTGATCCCTGCGCCGGATTCGCGGGTGCGGGTCTATACCACGCAATCAACCCATAAAACGCTGACCTCGCTCCGGCAGGGGTCGATGATTCACGTGAATGATCAGGACTTTAAGGGCGAGGTCGAACAAAGCTTCCACGAAGCCTATATGACCCATACCTCGACCTCGCCGAACTACCAGATCATCGCCTCGCTTGATGTGGGCCGGCGTCAGGTAGAACTTGAAGGCTTCGAATTCGTGCAGCGCCAGATCGAGGCCGCTTTGTCCATGCGTCGTGCGATTGCCGACCACCCGCTACTAAGCAAATACTTTAAGGTGCTGACAGCGGGCGACATGATCCCCGAGGAATACCGCGAAAGCGGGGTGACCAGCTATTACCATCAGGAACAGGGCTGGACCGATATGTGGGACTGCTGGGAGAAAGACCAGTTCGTCCTTGATGCCAGCCGTGTGACGCTGCTGGTCGGTGGGACGGGCTGGGACGGTGACACGTTCAAGACCGATATCCTGATGGATAAATACGGTATCCAGATCAACAAGACCTCGCGCAACACGGTCTTGTTCATGACCAATATAGGCACCACGCGGTCCAGCGTCGCCTATCTGATCGAGGTGCTGGTCGAGATCGCGAAATCGCTGGATGATCGTCTGGATGACGCCAGCAAGATGGAGCGTCGGTCTTTCGACAACCGCGTTGCCAACCTGATGGAGAACTACCCGCCGCTGCCGGACTTCAGCCGCTTTCACGAGGCCTTCCGCAACGACGACGTCACCTCCGAAGGGGATATCCGCACGGCGTTCTTCCTCGCCTATGACGAGAAGAACACCGATTACCTAGAGCTGAACGGTACGCTGAAAGAGGCGATGGACGCCAACCAGACGGTCGTGTCCGCCAGCTTTATCATCCCCTATCCCCCCGGCTTTCCCATCCTCGTCCCCGGACAGGTGGTAAGCCAGGAAATCCTGTCGTTCATGCGGAATTTGGACGTCAGCGAAATTCACGGTTACCGCCCCGATCTGGGGCTGCGCGTCTTTACGGATGCGGCGCTGAAACGGGTGCGCAAGAAAAACCTGTCGTCTTCACCTGACTAAGATTAAGCAAAGGACCAAATATCATGGCAACGACTGTTCTCAAGAATATCTCGGAAATTCGTCGGTTCTTTCACCGTAACGAAGACCCTGTTTACTTTATCTCGGCCACGAACTTTAACCTTCTTGGTCTCGATGAATGGGTGAAAAACTTTAAATATATCTGTTACATCGACTGCTACGGCGGCAAGCACCCCAACGTGTTCTGCCCCTCGGAACAGCCCCACGCTGAATTCCAGAGCATCGAAGACATCAACAACTATCTGTTGCAGCACAAAGAGGTGATCGACTTCGTCAAGCGGCGCGGTGGCAAGCCCAAGTTCGTGTTCCTGATGTTCGACGAGGAAACCGAACGTCTGTCGAAAGAACTGGGGGCGGATGTCTGGTTTCCCAAGGCCAAGCTGCGCCAAAAGATGGACAACAAGATCGAAACCGTGCGGATCGGCAACAAGGCCGGTGTGCCGTCGGTGCCGAACGTGCTGGCCGAGGTCAAAGATTACGAAGACCTCAAAAAGACCTGCGAGAAGGCCGGGATTGGTCACGATCTGGTGCTGCAATCCGCCTTTGGTGACAGTGGCCACACGACGTTCTTTATCAAGTCCGAAGCAGACTTCCGCCGTCATGAATCCGAGATCGTTGGCGAGGGCGAGATCAAGATAATGAAGCGGATCGACTGCCGCGGTTCCGCGATCGAGGCATGTGCCACCAAAGAAGGCACGATCGTTGGCCCCTTGATGACGGAACTGGTCGGTTTCAAGGATTTGACGCCCTATCGCGGGGGCTGGTGTGGCAATGAAATCCTGTCGACCGCCTTCCCGCCCAAGGTCCGTCAGAAAGCGCGCGAGCTGACCTATAAGTTCGGCGAACAGCTGCGCAAGGAAGGTTATCGCGGCTATTTCGAGCTCGACTTCCTGATCGACAAAAAGACCGGTGACATCTGGCTGGGCGAACTGAACCCGCGCATCACGGGCGCGTCGTCAATGACGAACCACGCCGCCTTTGCCCATGCGGATGCGCCTCTTTTCCTGTTCCACCTGCTGGAATTCAGCAAGAAGAAGTTCAATCTGGATGTTGAAGAGCTGAACAACCGTTGGGCCGACCCCGAGATGATCGACGGTTGGAGCCAGATGGTGATCAAACATACCGAAGACAGCGTCGATATCTGCACCGAAGCGCCCGAAACAGGCATTTACAAGATGCTGGAAGATGGCCGCGTTGTGTTCGACCGTTTCGATTATCACCGTCGCGCCGTTGAGTCCGAGAACGAAGCGTTCTTCCTGCGCATCCTGCAACCGGGGGATTACCGCTATGAAGGGGCCGATATTGGCATCCTTGTGACCCGCGGTCGGTCGATGACGAAGTCTTTCCAGTTGAATGAGCGCGCGAAAAAGTGGATTCACGGGATCAAGCAATCGGTGAACGGTCGTCCTCTGCCCGTCGCAGAGGCGGGTCCGGCGATGTCTGATCCGGCGTTCAAAATCCTCTAAGCATCGAAAGGGCAGCACATGCTGTGGCGTGCCATTTCAGAAGAATTGCCCGGTCCTAAATGGGCCGGGCTTTTCGCCGAATACTGGCCCTTCTACCGTAAATGGTGGCTGAAGGAGGGCGAGCCCGCGCGCCCGACATATGCCGAATGTCGTCGTGCGCTCAAGGCGCATATGCCTGACCTCATCCCTCTGTACGAAGATCTTTGTGATCAGGCGGGCGGGGGTGATCTGGCGGCAAGGTTCCTGAGCTTTTACTGCCCGCCGCCCTATCTATCGGGATGCAGTCAGGCGGTCTGGGGCGGCAAGGAGCCGGTCATGGTGCGCAACTATGACTATAACACCAATGCTTTCGACAGTCTGGTGCTGCACACCGGCTGGAAGGGGCGCCGCGTGATGGGCACCTCTGACGGGTTGTTCGGGCTGGTGGACGGGGTGAACGACGCGGGGCTGTCGATATCGCTTACCTTTGGGGGCCGTCGTGTGGTGGGCGTGGGCTTTGGCGTGCCGCTGATCCTGCGCTATGTGCTGCAAACCTGCGAGACTGCCGAGCAAGCGGGCGAAATTCTGGCACGTGTGCCGACCCACATGAGCTATAACGTCACCGTGCTGGACCGCAAACGCAAGTATCTGACGGCGCTGATGGCACCGGACCGGCCGGCAATCATCACCAAGGCAGCGGTGGCGACCAACCATCAGGAAAACGTCGAATGGATCAGCCATGCGCGCTTTACGGCGACGGTTGAACGGGAAAGATATCTGCTGCAACGGTTGCGGTTCCACCGTGATCCGGAAGAGAAATTCATCAACACGTTCCTGAAACCGCCGCTGTATTCGCACCAGTTCAACGCAGGCTTCGGCACGCTTTATACCGCTGTCTATCGACCCCGCAAACGCGAGATGGAGCATCGCTGGCCCGGAACCGTCTGGCATCAGAAGCTGGACGCGTTCGAGGAAGGGTCGCGCAACGTCCTGATGCCGGGGGTGGTGGCGTAACTCTTTCACTGCGCACGAAAAAAAGGCGGGGCACATGCCCCGCCTTTGTGGTTCGCTGTCGCCGGATTTAAGCGGCTTTGCGGTTATGTTCACCTTCTTCGACTTCCTCGACGATCTTGGCGATAAACGCATCCAGATCTTCGGGAGAGCGGCTGGTGATGATGCCTTGGTCCACGACGACTTCGCTGTCCTCGTAATGCGCACCGGCGTTTTTCACATCCGTCGCGATCGAGGCATAGGACGTTGCCGCGCGGCCTTTGATAATGCCTGCTTCGATCAGCAGCCAAGGGGCGTGGCAAATCGCGGCAACGGTCTTGCCCGCGTCAGCAAAGCTTTTGATCAGCGATACGGCGTCCTTGTTGGCGCGCAGCAGGTCGGGGTTGATCTGACCGCCGGGCAGGACAATCGCGTCGTAGTCATCAACAGTGACATCCGACAGGGCCTTGTCGGCAGCAACTGTGTTGCCCCAGTCGTCCTTGTCCCAGCCCTTGATATCTTCGCCATTTGGGGTGGCAACATGTACCGTGGCCCCTTTTGCCTTGAGGTCATTCAACGGGCGCTCCAGCTCGGATTGCTCGAAACCATTGGTGGATAGGATCAGAATTTTCGCGTCTGTGATCTGTGTCATTAGAAAGCTCCTTTCATGTTCGCTATCTTCACCGACACAACAAAGACACCGCGCGAATGTTCCAGCGCTGGAACCTGCATTGACGGGATTCCGCCGATGCCGAGAATGAACTTTTCGTGTCTAGAATTCGATACACACGGTTTGTGATCTCCTTTATACCAAGGGGATGAAAGACACCGTCGACCCTGCACCATCCGTCAATCTGGAGGAGATTATCGTCTGCCCCCAATGCGACGCCGTGTATCACCTCAAGGTGCCCAAGGTCGGCGAGAAGGCGGTGTGCGAGCGGTGCCACACGGTGTTGATCGAGCCGCGCAAAAAGGCGGGGCTGAAGATCATTGCCATCGCCATTGCCACCTTTGTTCTGATCCTTGGCGCGACGTTCTTTCCGTTTCTGGATATTGATGCGGCGGGCAACAAGAACTCTGTCTCTGTGATGGACGCGGCGCTGGCGTTTTCCAGCGGGCCGCTTTTGCTGCTGTCGCTGGCGACGGCTGCCTTGATCATGCTGGTGCCCTTGGCGCGGGTGATGCTGACGCTTTATGTGCTGGTGCCCATCGTGCTGGACCTGCCGCCCGCACGCCACGCGATGCAGGCGTTCCGCCTGTCGCAAGCGTTGCAACCCTGGTCGATGGCCGAGATTTTCGCGCTTGGCTGTGCCGTGGCGCTGGTGAAGATTGCCGATCTGGCAACTGTGGGGTTTGGGCCAGCTTTCTGGATGTTTTGTGGTTTGGTTGTTCTGATTGTGGCGCAGGACAAATTCATGTGTAAATGGTCGGTATGGAATTCGCTGGAAAATCCCAAAAAATCCTAAGCGCCCGCGAAATGGGGTTGGTGGCCTGCACACGGTGTACCCGTGCGTGGCCTATCGGCACGCCTGTCTGCCAACGCTGCGGCCACAAGATGCTGTCGCGCGACTTTGGCAGTATGCAGCGGGTCTGGGCGTTCTGGGTTGTGGGGCTGATGTGCTATATCCCCGCCAATATGTACCCGATGCTGAAAACGCGGACCCTGTTTCAGGTGGATGAAAGCACCATCGTCGGCGGTGCGGTCGAACTGGCGCATCACGGCTCTTACGGTATTGCCTTTATCATCCTGCTCGCGTCGGTCGCGATCCCGCTGGCCAAGTTCTGGGCAATCGCCTATCTGGCAGTCAGTGTTAAGACGCGGAATGCCGCGGCACATCGGTCGCGCCATGTGATGTATGAAATTGTCGAGTATATCGGCCGCTGGTCTATGATCGATATCTTTGTGGTTGCGATCCTCTCGTCGCTGGTGCAACTCAAAACCCTTGCGACCATTAACCCCGGCCCTGCGAGCATGTTTTTCGCCTTGTCGGTCATTTTTACCATGCTTTCTGCACAGGCCTTTGACTCCAGACTGATCTGGGACACGAATGCTTTCGATGGGGACCCCGATCAACATGTCTGACACGCCACCCGAGGTTAAGGTTAAATCCGCGCGCAAACTGTTCCTGAGCAGCGCGTCGATCGTCTGGATCATTCCGATCCTGGCGTTGGTTGCGGCTTTGGGCGTTGCGTTCAGCAGCTATAATTCCCGCGGTCCGGTGATTTTTGTCGAATTTGACAAAGGGGCCGGCATCAAGGCGGGCGAGACCGAATTGCGTTACCGTGACGTGACCGTTGGCCGGGTCGAGGAAGTCGGCTTTACCACCGGTCTGGGCAAGGTCGTCGCGTCGATCCGCGTGGACAAGAATGTGGCCCCCTTTATCGACGCCAGCGCGTCCTTCTGGATCGTCCAGCCCGAGGTTTCGGCGCAGGGGATCTCGGGGTTGGGTACGGTGCTAAGCGGCGTCTATATCGAGGGCAGCTGGAATGACGAAGTGGGCGATTTTGCCGAACGGTTCGTCGGGTCGGATTCGCCACCGCTGATCCGCGCCGGGCAATCCGGTCTGCAAATCGCCTTCCGCACCGTTGGCAACGGCACCCTGACCGATGATGCCCCGATCCTGTATCGCGGGATCGAGGTTGGCCGTCTGGGCAAGGCAGAGATCGCCCCACGCGGGAACTTTGCCATCGTAGAGGCACTGATTTACGAAGAGCACCGGAACCTGATCAACAGCAGCACACGCTTCTGGGACAGCTCTGGTTTCAGCCTCTCCCTCGGGCCAGGTGGTGCCGAGATCGACTTTCAGTCCATTGCGACGCTTATCGGGGGCGGGGTGACGTTTGATACATTCGTTTCCGGCGGCGACCGCGTGCAAGACGGCACCGTCTTCGACATTTTCCCAAGCAAGGAAGACGCCCGCAGCGCGGTTTTCAACGCCTCGGAAGTCGAACCACTGCTGATCAACGTGATCTTTGATGAAAACGTTTCCGGACTGGCCGTCGGTGCCCCTGTCGAGCTGAGCGGTCTGAACATCGGCGAGGTCGACTCTCTTGCCGGTATCGTGGATTACGACCAGTTCGGTGACAGCCGCGTGCGGTTGAACGTGACGCTGGCCATCCAGCCCGCGCGGCTTGGCCTGCCTGGCGAAGTATCCGCGGAAAGCGCGCTGGCGTTCTTGCAGGACCGCGTTGTGAACGGTCTGCGCGCGCGGCTTGCCTCTGCCAGCCTGTTGACCGGCGGCCTGAAGGTTGAACTGGTGGTGGTCGAAGACGCGCCGAACGGGCGTCTGGTGGCCGCGGGCGAAAACTTCCCTGTTATGCCGACGACCAAGAACGAAACATCAGATGCCGCTGCCACCGTCGAAGGTGTCTTTAGCCGCATCAACAACCTGCCCATCGAAGAGCTGTTGAACAGCGCCATCGGTCTGATGAATTCGCTACAGGCTTTTGTTGGCAGCGACGAGCTGCAACAGACACCTCGCGATGTCCGCACTTTGATCAACGAGGTCACGGGGCTGGTATCGTCTGATGAGGTGCAGAATATCCCCGTATCTCTGAACGCCACGCTGCTGCGTGTCGAGACGCTGGTCGCCACGCTCGAGGAAGAGCAGATGGCGAAACGTCTGCTGGATGCGGTCGACTCCGTCTCGGAAGCCGCAACATCCTTCAGCACCTCGACCGAGGGCGTGCCCGAACTGGTCGAAGAGATGCAGGCCGTCGCCGCCAAGGCAAGCGAGTTGGAGCTGCAACAGCTGGTGGACGAATTGACCGCGCTGACCCGCTCTGCCGATCAAGTCATCGGTACACCGGACGCCGTAGCGTTGCCCGGCTCGCTGAAAAACGCCTTGGACGAGCTGAACTACACGCTGCAAGAACTGCGCAAAGGCGGCGCGGTCGAGAACGTGAACCGGACGCTCGCATCAGCGCGTAACGCGGCGGATAACATCGCGGTGTCGGCACAAGATCTGCCACAGATCGTGAACCGTCTGTCGACCCTGTTCACGCAGGCAGAGCGTACAATTGAAGGGTACAACAAGGGTGATCAGATCAGCCGTACCGCACAAGAAACCATGCGCGATATCCAAAAAGCAGCCGATGCGCTTGCATCCTTGGCGCGCACCATCGAACGTAACCCCAATTCATTGTTGCTGGGACGGTAAAATATGAACGTTGTAAAAAGTATCGCAAGCCTTGGTCTCGTGGCCTTTCTCGCCGCGTGTGGATCCGCAGATCGCTATGCCGTGGACATGCCCCCGGTCACAGAGCAGGTGAGCATCCGCTTCAACTCGGTCGAAGTGCGTGACGTATCGCTGCCCAGCTATGCGGCTGCCGATGAAATCCACGTGCGCAAATCGAACGGTACCTTGGTAAGCTCTTCCGACGAACTTTGGGCGGATTCGCCCGAACGCGCCGTCGCCTTGGAGCTGAGCGAGAACCTGTCGCGCCTCACCAACCGCCGCATCGCGTCCGAGCCTTGGCCATTCGAAGCCTACCCCGATGCCCGTCTTGAGTTGCGGTTCAGCGAATTGCTGGCCGCTGAAACAGGCCAGTTCCGCGCCTCGGGCCAGTATTTCGTTGCCGTATCCACCGGTGGAAGCGAACGATCGGGGTTGTTTGACCTGACCGTGGCTTTCGACCCCAAGGGCGGACCGGCCGCCATTGCAGCGGCACGCGGGCAACTGATCCTTGATTTGGCCAGCTATATCGCCAAGAATGGACTAAAGTGACGTAATTCCAGCGCGATTTCCCGAATGCGGATAATTTTATACGACTTTTGATTGAATTTTTTTCATAAGGATTTAGCAAGGCCGCCATCACCCTCTGGGCGCAATCGCATAACAGGCAGACCTTCTTCATCTCATGCCCGTTGACGCTACCTGCGATGCCGCGGGCACTTTGCCTGATACATTATTATTAGCCAGTTCTGGCCATGATCAACGGACCACATGCATATGATGAACCAAAGCCAATCGAACTTTTCCGGGCCCAGGGACGAAGATGACGATACCATCGACCTTGGCGCGCTGATTGGTACTTTGTGGCGCGGCAAACTGATTATCGCTGCTGTCACACTGATTTTCATGCTGCTGGCGGGGTACTATGCCTATGGCGTGGCTGTGCCGACCTATCGGTCCACCGCGGTTGTGGTTCTGGACACCAAAGAAGACAGCATCGTGGACCTGCAGGCCGTGGTTGGCGGGTTCTCCGGCGATAGCACCGAGGTCAATACAGAGGTCGAAGTGCTGCGGTCCCGTGGGTTGGCGGGCAAAGTCGTTGACCGGCTGAACCTGATTGATGACCCTGAGTTTAACGGCGAACTGCGGGAACCGTCCATGATCGGTGGCATGATCTCTGGCCTCAAGGGGATGCTCTCTTCGGGGGCACCGGAGGAAGAGCTGGACCCCGAGCTTCAGAAAATCAAAACCCGCGATGCGGTTGTGCAGGCTTTGTTGAACAAGGTTTCGGTCTCTAATATTCGCCAAAGCCTTGTGTTCAACGTGACGGCTGAAACGGAATCTCCGGTTAAATCTGCACAGATCGCGAATACGATTGTTGAACTGTACATCTTGAACCAGATCGAAGTGAAATTCGAGGCGACGGAAAAAGCGACTGAATGGCTGAGCAACCGTGTGTCCGAGCTTCAGATCGAGCTTGAGAATGCCGAGAAGAAAGTATCCGAATTTACGGCGCGCACCCAGCTGGTTTCGATCGAGGGCCTGCAAGCGCTCGAGCGTCAGATCAAAGAACTGCGTGACCGCATTGATGGTGCCGCCTTGACCCGCGAGGCGCTTGAAACACGTCTTGCCGACTTGGAAGCCGCACAAACATCCGAAGATAAATTAGACGCCGCGCAAGACGCCGCACTGACGCGTATCTTTAGCAACGGGCTGTCGTCGGAGACGAACCAGACGGCATTTGATTTACGATTTGATACAGTGATGACGCGGGTTCGGGCTGATCTTGTGCGCAGCACGCAACAACTTGAAGCGCTGCGCAACTCGGAAAAAGAGCTTGCGGCGCAGTTGGCCTCGCAAGGGCAAGACCTGATTGAGCTGCAACAGCTGACCCGTGAATCCGAAGCAACGCGTCTGCTGTATGAATATTTCCTGACGCGCCTCAAAGAAACCTCTGCCCAAGAAGGTATCCAGAAGGCCGATAGCCGCATGCTGTCCAGCTCGGTCGTGCCAAATTCACCAAGCGCGCCGAAGAAATCGCAAATCATTGCGCTGGCGATGATCCTTGGGGCGATGGTCGGCTCGGGGCTCGTGCTGCTGCGCGAATTCAAAACCCGCACGTTCCGCACCGCGAACGAGCTTGAGCAACACACCGGCTATACCGTGATCGGGCAGATCCCGCTGATCCCGTCGCGTCACCGCAAGGACACGCTCAAGTATCTGTCGGACAAGCCGACGTCTGCCGCCGCCGAAGCGATCCGCAACCTGCGCACCTCGCTGATGCTGTCGAACCTCGACAAAAAGCCGCAGGTCATCGTATCGACCTCCTCCATCCCGGGGGAGGGTAAAACCACCGTCTCGCTGTCGCTGGCGAAATTCCTTTCCGGTCTGGGCAAATCCGTCCTGCTGGTCGAAGGCGATATCCGCCGCCGCACACTGAACGAATACTTCCCCGATATGCCGCGCAACGGCATCGCGTCTGTCCTGAATGGCGATGCCAAATTCGCCGATGCCATCCATACGCCTGACGGTTTCGGCGCGGATGTTCTGGGAGGCGAAAAGACCAACGTGAACGCGGCGGATATCTTCTCCTCCGATCGGTTCAAATCCTTCATCTCCGAGATGCGCGATCAGTATGACTTCATCATCATCGACACACCGCCTGTGCTGGTTGTGCCGGACGCACGTATCATTTCGCAGAATGCCGATGCGATCCTGTTCTCTGTAAAATGGGACAGCACGAACAAGGGTCTGGTCGAGGAATCCATGCGCTTCTTCCACAACTCGAACCAGCGGATCACAGGGCTTGTGCTTAGCCAGATCGACGAGAAGGGCATGAAACGCTATGGCTATGGCGGCGAATACGGTGCCTATGGGGCCTACGGCAAAGGCTATTACGACAGTTAAGCAAGGCTTGGGCATGCCTCAAAACTGCCCAAATCTTACCCCTCAAGGGTCATAACAGGGCCGTTCTGCTGGGCGATATTCATTGGGAAGTTATCCCAGTGAGGACCCTCAGATGGCACGTATGAAAGAGATCGCAACAGCTGCTGGCACGCTCGCCTGCGCCTTGGGCATCGGCTACGTGATGCAAAGCTCTGATGCTGCGACAGCCCGCTATGGCTCTGACGCCGCTGTGAAAGAGCAAGAGCTGCGCCGGCTGAGCAACGAGAACGCCGTGCTCGAGGTCGAAGACATCGTCCTCACCTCGGCCGAGTTCAATGCAGCCCCGCTGGAGCCCACGGTGGAGCTGCCCGATTCTGCCCCCGTCATGTTGGCCGCTGCAAGCGCGGACGAACCGATCTCTCGCCCAGTTTCCGCCCCAATTGCGACGGAACCAGCGGCCACACAGACTTGCGATATCACCGCGAACGCGCGCCCCGTCGCGGCAGCTATGGTGAACCTGACACTGGCGGCACCCTGCATGCCAAACGAACGGATCACAGTGCATCACAGCGGCATGATCTTTACCCAAACCACATCTGACACCGGCGCGCTGGACATCACCGTTCCGGCGCTGGCGCAGGATGCGACATTCGTCATCGCTTTCGGCAACGGCGAAGGCGCGATTGCGGATGCGAAGATCGATGATCTGGCCGAATTTGACCGCGTGGTTCTGCAATGGAAGGGCGACACGGGTTTCCAGATGCACGCCCGAGAATTCGGATCAGACTATGATGGTTCGGGCCATGTCTGGGCTGGCAAGCCGCGCAGCGTTGCCTCCGCGATCACCGGTGAAGGTGGATTTATGACCGTGAACGGCGACCTCAGCGCGGCAGAGCCACTGGTGGCCGAGGTGTACACATTCCCCGCTGCGACGGACAACGCCGATGCCCGCGTCGCGCTGACCGTGGAAGCCGAAGTGATCCAGGCGAACTGCGGCCAGGAGATAGAGGCGCAATCGATCGAACTGCTTGGCGATGCCACGCTCAGAACCCGCGACCTAAGCGTCGCAGTGCCGGATTGTGATGCGGTCGGCAGCTTTCTTGTGTTGAATAATCTGCTCCAAGACATGAAGGTTGCGGGACACTAACGCAACGCTTGGGGTCTTATGATCACGATTATACGTGCGGCGGTTCTCGCCGCACTTTTCTTATGTTCTGCAACGTTGTCCGCAGGGGCGCAGGATGTCTCGCTTTCCTCCCGTGATGGCAAGATTGAACTAAGCGGTACCTTGCTGGGCTTTGATGGAGAGTTCTACCGCGTAGAAACCGAATATGGCGAGCTGACGGTCGACAGCACCGGCGTTCAATGCGAAGGGCCGGGCTGCCCTAATCTGGACCCTTTCGTCGCCGAACTGCAGCTTTCGGGATCGGCCACGATGGGCGAAGTGTTGATGCCTGCCTTGATCGACGGGTTTGCGCAGCGCAACGGCTATACCGCTGTGCGCGAGGATGAGGACGAACACCGCTTTACCTACCGTTTGATCGACGAAAAAAGTGAACAAACCGTTGCACTGTTCATGTTTCGGGCCAGCAACAGTGACGAAGGCTTCGCCGATCTTCTGGCGGATGAGGCGGATATCGTGATGTCCCTGCGCGAAATGCGCCCTGAAGAACGGGTCCGCGCGCGCGAGGCGGGGTTGGGGGATATGACGGGGCTGAACCGCAGTCGCGTGCTGTCGCTTGATGCTGTGGTGCCGGTGGTGTCGGCCTCGAACCCGGTCAAGCAGATCTCTCCGTTGATGTTGGCGCGGGCGTTTGCGGGGAAGGTGACCAACTGGCAGGCGCTTGGCGGGCCGGACGCACCCATTGATCTGCATCTGCCCGACACCAGCAGCGGGCTGGCCCAAGCGATTAGTGATCAGGTGATGCGGCCCGCGACGCTCAAGTTCACCGACAATATCACCCGCCATGCCCGCCCCGCCGATCTGGCGGAAGCGGTGGCGAACGACAGTTTCGCGCTTGGCATCACCAGCTATGCCGAACAACGTGACACCGATGTGTTGACGCTCTCTGGCAGCTGTGGCTTTGCGCTCGATGCCTCGCGCCGCACCATCAAGACCGAAGATTACCCGCTGACTGCGCCGATGTTTCTGTACTTTCCGGCCCGCCGTCTGCCGCAGGTGGCGCGTGAGTTTCTGGCCTTTACCCGCAGCCCTGCGGCGCAGATCGTGATCCGGCGCGCGGGGTTTGTGGATCAGACGCCCGAGGAGATCCCCGTCGAGGATCAGGGCAATCGATTTACAAATGCGATTGCTGTCGCGGGGCCCGAAATCACGCTTGAGGAGCTACAGCGGATGAATGCGGCGTTGAAGCCCATGGCGCGGCTGTCGACCTCTTTCCGGTTCGAGGCGGGATCGGTGCGTCTGGATGCACAATCGCGGTCAAACGTGCAGCAACTCGCCCGTGCGCTCGAGGTGGGGCAGTACGACGCGCGCCGTTTGTTGTTCGTGGGGTTCAGTGACGGGCAGGGCGCGTCTTTCGCCAACCGCGACATAGCGCTGCGCCGTGCGGAAGCCGTGCGGCAAGCGGTGATCACCGCGGCGGTGACCGCCAATTTGGAACGTGTGGCGCTGGATCTGGACGCCTTTGGCGAAGCGATGCCAATGGCCTGTGATGATACCGCATGGGGCCGTCAGGCCAACCGGCGGGTAGAGGTCTGGGTGCGCTGAACCCTAGCGAAACTGGGGCGGCGCGTATTTCAGCAGCACCGGCACGACCAGCTCTTCCTCGTCGGTCAGATGGCGGTTCAGCATGGGCTTGAACGCATCCAGCCGCTGTTTCATGGCCGCGGTACTGTCGAGGAACCCTGCCGCGCCCCCCTCATGGCGCAGGACGGCATTCGCCGTCTCGGCCAGATCGTTCAAAATACCATCAAGACTGTGATGGTCGCGATCCAAGATCTCGAACCCCTGCGCCGCACCTCGGTCAAGCTGCGCCATCATCGGAAAGTACTGGGCATCCTCGATATGGTGGTGACCGTGCAGCTCGTTGATCAGCATCCCGCCGAAACGCGACAGTTTGCGTTTGTAGGTCTCGGGCGGCACGACGCGGTCCATCGCCAGTTGCGCGTCCCCCTCCATCTGGTCCAGCAGACGGCGGAACATCATATGACGATCCAACCAGAACGCGATCAGGCGGGAGTAATTCGGGTTCTCCTCCCAACCGTCGCGCGGGAAGGCTTTGATCAACGCACGCAGCGGATCGGGAAGGCCATCGCGCTGCATCAGGGAAAGCGGGTCGGGGGGCGGCGTATTGGACATAGGCCAAAGCTAGTGCCGGGGGGTGATCCGGTAAACTGCGCAAATTCGAACACGACAGTTGCGCTTATAAGTACCCTTCGCTGCGAAAACTAAGCTCGCGTGATTTGCCGATGATCAGATGGTCATGCAGGGTCAGCCCCAGGGCGCTGCAGGCTGCGAAAATCTGCTGCGTCATGTCGATGTCAGCTTGGGATGGTGTAGGGTCGCCCGAGGGGTGGTTATGCACCAGAATAAGCGCGCTGGCGTTCAGTTCAAGCGCGCGTTTGGCGACCTCTCGTGGGTAGACGGGGACGTGATCGACAGTGCCCTTGCCCTGTTCCTCATCGCCTATGACGACGTTCTTGCGGTCCAGATAGATGACGCGGAACTGTTCGGTTTCGCGGTGCGCCATCGTGGTGTGGCAATAGTCAAGCAAAGCGTCCCAGCCCGATAGCACATGCTGCCGCATCACCCTAGAGCGCGCCATACGGTGGGCTGCGGCTTCAACCACCTTAAGCTCGACAATCACTGCGTCGCCTACGCCCGAGATATCCCTAAGCCGAGGCTCCGGCGCGGTGATCACGCGGTTGAAGTCGCCGAACCTGTCCATCAGCGCACGCGCCAGCGGTTTGACATCACGGCGCGGGATGGCGCGGAATAGCACCAGTTCAAGCAGTTCATAGTCCGGGATCGCTGCGGCACCGCCCTGCATAAAGCGTGCACGCAAACGTTGTCGGTGATCCGCGATATACGACGGCTGTTTGCCCGATGCGGGCGGTGCGGGCACCGCTTCGTCCCCCAGAAAGGGCAGGCGCGGGTCAGAGAAGTGAGCGTTGTTGCGTCCCATTGGCCCAGCTTGCGGCCAAAAAGGTTATCATCCCGTTAAGGCGGGCAGGGGCAGAAACAAAAAAGGGCAGGGCCTGCGCCCCGCCCGATGTTTTGTGCGATCAGGTGTTACCCTTTCATCGAATCCCAGAAGGATTTCACCGACGAAAAGAAGCTGCTGCTTTCAGGATTGTTATTGGAGGATTCCTTTTCGAACTCCTGCAACAATTCCTTTTGGCGGCTGGTCAGGTTCACCGGCGTTTCGACTGCCAGTTCGATGATCATATCGCCCGTGCCACCCCCACGCAGCGGGGGCATACCCTTGCCGCGCAGACGCATCTGGCGACCGGACTGGCTGCCCGCAGGGATTTGCACGCGGCCACGACCACCGTCGATCGTCGGCACCTCGATACTGCCCCCAAGGGCGGCGGTGCTCATCGAAACGGGAACGCGGCAGAACAGGTTTGGCCCGTCGCGTTCGAACAGCTTGTGCTCCTGCACCTCGATAAAGATGTACAGATCACCCGTCGGCCCGCCGCGCATGCCTGCTTCGCCTTCGCCGGCCAGACGGATACGTGTGCCGGTTTCAACGCCCGCAGGGATGTTGACCGACAGCGCACGGTCTTTTTCAACACGCCCGGCACCGCGGCAGGATTTACAGGGGTTCTTGACGATCTGACCCATGCCCGAACAGGTCGGACAGGTGCGTTCGACCGTGAAAAAGCCCTGTTGTGCACGGACCTTGCCCATACCGGAACAGGTGGGGCAGGTGGTCGGCTCTGCGCCGCCTTCTGACCCGGAACCGCTACAGGAATCGCAGGCCACTGAGGTGGGCACGTTGATCGACTTCTGCATGCCCCGATACGCATCTTCGAGCGTAATCCCGAGGTTATAGCGCAGATCGGCACCGCGTGCGGCACGGCGTCCGCCGCCGCCCCGCTGGCCACCCATAAAGTCGCCGAACAGGTCGTCAAACACGTCAGAGAACGCCGAAGAGAAGTCGCCCTGACCGCCGCCGCCAAAGCCGCCGCCACGATGGCCACCGCCGCCCATCCCGCCTTCAAAGGCCGCGTGACCGTAGCGGTCATAGGCGGCTTTCTTTTCGGGGTCTTTCAGGACTTCGTAAGCCTCGTTCGCTTCTTTGAACTGGGCTTCGGCATTGGGGTTGTCGGCATTGCGATCGGGGTGCAATTCCTTGGCTTTGGTGCGGTAGCCCTTTTTGATCTCGTCGGCAGAGGCACCTTTAGCGACGCCGAGCGTCTCGTAGTAATCACGTTTGGCCATGAATTAGCTCCTACGCTGGAACGTGACGGGCCGGCCCGGCAAGCGGACCGGCCCCTTCAGTGGTTCCGTGGGCGTGCTTACGCGCGCTTGTTATCGTCCAGGTCTTCGAAATCGGCATCGACGATATCGTCGTCACCTTCGGGTGCATCCGCAGCCGGGGCAACGTCTTCGTTTTCGTCCTGAGCCGCCTTGTAGATGGCTTCGCCCAGTTTCATCGCCGCTTCGGTAACGTTCTGGATGCCGTTGTTGATCTTATCAACATTGTCGGTCGCCAGTTCGTCGTTCAACGCAGCAATGGCCAGTTCGATCGCTTCGACGGTGGTCGGGTCAACCTTGTCAGAATGCTCTTCCAGCGACTTCTCGGTCGAGTGGATCAGCGATTCCGCCTGGTTTTTCGCCTCGATCAATGCGCGGCGCTCTTTGTCGGCGTCGGCATTTTCTTCGGCGTCTTTCACCATCTTTTCGATATCCGCATCGGACAGACCGCCGGACGCCTGGATCGTGATCTTCTGCTCTTTGCCTGTGCCTTTATCCAGCGCGCCTACGGCAACGATACCGTTTGCGTCGATGTCAAAGGTCACTTCGATCTGGGGCATGCCGCGGGGTGCGGGTGGGATGCTTTCCAGATTGAACGCGCCAAGGATCTTGTTGTCCGCAGCCATTTCACGCTCCCCTTGGAAGACGCGGATGGTCACGGCGCTTTGGTTATCCTCGGCGGTCGAGAAGACCTGCGACTTTTTCGTCGGGATCGTGGTGTTGCGGTCGATCAGACGGGTGAACACGCCACCCAGCGTTTCGATACCAAGGCTCAGCGGTGTCACGTCCAGCAGAACAACGTCTTTAACGTCGCCTTGCAGAACACCGGCCTGAATGGCCGCACCCAAGGCAACAACCTCGTCAGGGTTCACACCCTTATGGGGCTCTTTGCCGAAGAACTTGGTCACTTCCTCGATGACGCGCGGCATACGGGTCATACCGCCAACCAGAACGACTTCGTCGATCTCGGATGCGGAGACACCGGCATCTTTCAACGCGGCTGCGCAGGGTTTCATCGACGCTTTGATCAGGTCACCAACCAGTTGCTCCAGCTTGGAGCGGGTCAGCTTCATCACCATGTGCAGTGGCGAGCCATCTTTGCCCATCGAGATGAACGGCTGGTTGATCTCTGTCTGGCTTGCGCTGGACAGTTCGATCTTGGCCTTCTCTGCCGCTTCTTTCAGGCGCTGAAGCGCCATCTTGTCTTGGGTCAGGTCGACGCCGTTGGTTTTTTTGAACTCATCCGCAAGATAGTTCACGATGCGCATGTCGAAGTCTTCACCACCGAGGAACGTGTCACCGTTGGTGGATTTCACTTCGAACAGGCCATCGTCGATTTCAAGGATGGTCACGTCGAATGTACCGCCGCCAAGGTCATAGACCGCGATGGTTTGCGTGTCTTTCTTGTCCAGACCATAGGCCAGGGCCGCCGCTGTCGGTTCGTTGATGATCCGCAGCACTTCCAGACCGGCAATCTTGCCCGCGTCTTTGGTCGCCTGACGCTGAGCGTCGTTAAAGTAGGCAGGAACAGTGATCACGGCCTGGGTGACTTCTTCGCCCAGATAGGATTCCGCTGTTTCCTTCATTTTGCCAAGGATGAACGCAGAGATTTGCGAGGGGGAGTATTTCTCGCCCTTGGCTTGTACCCATGCGTCACCGTTCCCACCGTCCATGACGGTGAAGGGCAGGTTCTTTTTGTCCTTGGCCAGATCTGCGTCGTCATTGCGACGGCCGATCAGGCGTTTCACGCCGAAAATTGTGTTGTCGGGGTTGGTAACCGCTTGCCGTTTGGCAGGCTGTCCAACCAGACGTTCGTCGTCTGTGAACGCAACGATGGAGGGCGTGGTGCGCGCGCCTTCGGCGTTTTCGATAACGCGAGGCTGGCTGCCGTCCATGATGGCGATACAGCTGTTTGTCGTTCCTAGGTCGATACCAATAACTTTGGCCATGTTTGATCCCTCTTTTACTCAAGGCGATGACACGAAGCGCAGGCCCGTTGTGGCACCTTTGCCCCGATCTTTTTCACCAAAGGCCGGATGCCTTTAGCGGTTCTCGGCGTATATAAGGAGCAGATATGGACCCTGCAACCGTTGCATGAGAAAGGAGAGGCGGATTCTGCGTGGATTTTTCGCGAAAGCAGGAAAGAAGGGCGTTTAGATGACGATATTGCGGTTACGCGGCTTCGAAATTCACAAATCTTACCTTACGTTGCCGGCGCAGCGCGGGCTGCTGGATGCCGTGCGCGGGGTGGTCAAACAGGTGCCATTCTTTCGCCCTGTCGTGCCAAGCGGGCAGCAGATGTCGGTGCGCATGACATCCGCGGGGGACTACGGCTGGCTGTCCGATACGCAGGGCTATCGCTATGCACCAACTCACCCCAACGGCACCCCGTGGCCTGCAATTCCGTCCGAGGTGTTGGCGATCTGGAATGACCTGACGGGGTTGGAACGGCAGCCGGAGTCCTGCCTCATCAACTATTATGCGTCAGACGCGAAGATGGGCCTGCATCAGGACAAGAACGAGACGGATTTCCGCTGGCCGGTCGTGTCCATCTCGCTTGGCGACGAAGGAATGTTGCGCGTCGGCGGTCAAAAGCGCGGTGGCAAGACCGACAGCCTTTGGCTGCAATCGGGCGATGTCGTCGTCATGGGCGGCGAGGCACGGCTGAACTATCACGGAATCGACCGCATTCGTGCGGGGTCTTCCACGCTGTTGCCCAAGGGCGGGCGGATCAACATTACGCTGCGGGTCGTGACCTGAGCCTAGCGTCGCGCGCTCCAGCTCGCGGAGGCATGTTTACGGGTGTAGAATTCACCCATCAGCCCGATCACCATCAGGACCACACCGACCCAAACCGCATATTCCCAGTTACTATAGCGCGGGTTGTAGTTGATAAACGCATATCCACGCGCCTGATCGATGACGTGGAATAAGGGGTTCCAGTCGAACATGGCCAGCATGAAGGACGGCAGCGAATTGGCCAGAAACATCTTGCCCGAGGCGATCATATTTGCCCGCTGGTAGATCGTCGTGAAGATCTGTGTAAAGGCCGGTGCCCAGGGTTTGATGGCCAGCAGCACCATCCCCACGGCCACGCCCGTAAACCACGCGATCATCAGCATGAACATCACGCCCGATGGGTCGTAAATCACCACCGGATTGAAGGCGAGGTGGTAGACCGACATGATCAGGATTAGCGATAGCACCTGGATATAGAGCGCGCCCAAAGCCGCCGCAGCCAGTGCGATCATCGTGGTCATCGGCGCGTGTTTCATCATCGCGCTTGCCGGCCCCTCGGCCGCGGCAACGGCGGAAACCGTTTTCGTATGCACCAGGAACAGAAAGATGCCGGTCATGATGTAGATCACGAAATCGCCCCGAATGGCCGACCCGCGCATCCCCAGAACCGAGAACATGACATAGAACACGCCGACAAAGATCACCGCCTGCAGGATGTTGATCCCGATGGCCGCAAAGGCATTGTTGTGCTGTTTGCGCACGGAGCGCACGATAGAATGGTAAACAAGTTCGAAAAAGTTAACGGCCGAGCGGAAATTGCCCGTGTTGGTGCGCCTTGGTTGAAACATCGTAAAGCCTCTTTGTGACGTACCCTCGCACGGAATTCTTGCTGTTCCGTCAAGGCGCAATCATAAGGGGTTTGCGCAAAGTAATCAACGAAACTGAAAAGGCCGCGACATTATGGATTATGAGCAACTGGTAACGGTGATGCGCCGTTTGTCGATCGAAGCAGGCGACAAGATCATGGAGATTTACGGCGCGGATGACTTCGAGGTCAAAACCAAATCTGACGAAAGCCCCGTGACCATTGCCGACGAAGCGGCGGACAAGATCATCTCGGACGGGCTGCGCGCGGCGTTCCCTGATGTGATGCTTGTCACGGAAGAACAATCGGCCACCCATTCGGCATCGGGCGATACATTCCTGATCGTGGACCCGCTGGACGGCACCAAAGAGTTTATCAATCGTCGTGGCGATTTCACCGTGAATATCGCGCTGGTCGAAGGCGGCGTGCCGACGCGTGGTGTTGTCTATGCCCCCGCCCGTTCGCGGATGTTCTTTACGCTGGCCGATGGCAGCGCGGTCGAGGAAACCGGCGATTTCCCCAAAGATAGCATGGGCCCTGTGCAGCCGATATCAGTCTCTACGCCGGATAATGCCGCGCTGATGGTGGTCGCGTCTAAGTCGCACCGCGATCAGGCGACCGATGACTACATCGCGAAGTACAACGTGCGCGACATGAAAAGCGCGGGCTCGTCGCTGAAGTTCTGCCTGATCGCCACGGGCGAGGCGGACCTGTACCCGCGCGTGGGCCGGACGATGGAATGGGACACCGCCGCAGGCCACGCGGTTCTGACTGGCGCTGGTGGGGCCGTTGTGCGCTTTGACGACCTGACCCCGTTGACCTACGGCAAAGCCGATTTTGCCAACCCCTTTTTTATCGCCCATGCGCCGGGCGTTGATCTGAAAGCCTCCTGATGTCGGTCCTTATTGTCATTCCCGCGCGCTATGCCTCTACCCGCTATCCGGCGAAACCGCTGGCGCTGTTGACAGGGGCGAGCGGTACGGCACGCAGCCTGATCGAACGCAGCTGGCGTGCTGCCTGCGAGGTTCAGGGCGTCGACAAGGTCGTCGTGGCCACCGATGATGATCGCATCAAGGACGCCGCCGAAGCCTTCGGGGCCGAGGTGGTGATGACCTCGGTCGACTGTGCCAACGGAACAGAGCGTTGCGCCGAAGCCCATGCAGTTCTGGGCGGTGGCTATGACGTCGTGGTGAACCTGCAAGGCGACGCGCCGCTGACACCGCACTGGTTTGTCGAAAGCCTTGTGCAGGGTCTGCAAGGCGACCCTGATGCGGGGATCGCGACGCCTGTGTTGCGCTGCGATGGCGCGGCGTTGAACGGGCTGCTGGCCGACCGCAAAGCGGGTCGGGTGGGCGGCACCACCGCCGTTTTCGCAGCGGATCATGCGGCGATGTATTTTTCAAAGGAAGTCGTGCCCTTCACGTCGAAAACTTATGAGGATACCGATCCCACGCCGGTGTTCCACCACGTGGGCGTCTATGCCTATCGCCCCGACGCGCTGGCGGCCTATCCGTCGTGGAAGGTCGGCCCGCTTGAACAGCTTGAAGGGTTGGAGCAGCTGCGCTTCATGGAAAACAGCCACAAGGTGCTCTGCGTCGAGGTCGAGGCCAAGGGCCGCCAGTTCTGGGAGCTGAACAACCCCGAAGATGTGCCAAAGATCGAAGCGATGATGGCCGAGATGGGGTTGGCGTGACCCCACCGCCCCACCGCCATCACCAATATTGCGATGGGGCGTGCAACCTGTAATGAATAAAGCCACGGCGATCCGACGTTTTGATTTATTTAACGAAAACGACGGATAAGGCTCAAAGATGTGCAAGCTGCGGCATAAAGGAGCTTTTGACCGCAAAATCAGCAAGAAGCCGCCATATTTTAGGCGCTGCCTATATTTAGGGCTGGCAGCATGGTGGTTTGCAATTCAATGAGCGCTAATTCGGTTATCCGCACGTAAATGTATAAAGGCGACGATTTCACATGGCTAAGAAAGTAACAAAAGCGATTTTTCCGGTGGCAGGTTTGGGAACGCGGTTTTTGCCCGCGACAAAATCTGTCCCCAAAGAGATCATGACGTTGGTCGATCGCCCGCTGGTGCAATACGCCATCGACGAGGCCCGCGCGGCGGGCATTAAGGAATTCATCTTTGTCACCTCCCGCGGCAAGGGCGCGCTGGAAGATTACTTTGACCACTCTCCCGTGCTGGAACAGGAACTACGCTCCAAGGGCAAGACAGAGCTGATGGAGATCCTGAAAAGCACCAATATGGACAGCGGTGCCATCGCCTATATCCGCCAACACAAAGCGCTTGGTCTGGGCCACGCGGTATGGTGCGCCCGTCGTCTGATCGGCAACGAACCCTTTGCGGTGATGCTGCCCGACGATGTGATCGCTGCCGACAAACCCTGCCTGCAGCAGATGATCGAAGCCTATAACGAAACCGGCGGCAACATGGTTGCGGCGATGGAAGTGAACCCTGAGAAATCCTCCTCTTACGGGATGCTGGACATCGACGACGGTCAAACCGATGGCGAGCTCGTCAAGGTGAAGGGCATGGTCGAAAAGCCCAAGGCTGAAGACGCGCCGTCGAACCTTGCCGTAATCGGTCGCTATATCCTGTCGCCGAACGTGCTGAAAAACCTGAACCAACTGAAGTCCGGCTCGGGCGGGGAAATCCAGCTGACCGACGCTATTGCGGCAGAGCTGACCCAAGGAAACGATGTCTATGGCTACCGCTTCAAGGGCCAGCGTTTCGACTGCGGCTCCAAATCCGGTTTCCTACAGGCGACCGTGTCTTTCGGGTTGGCACGTGAAGAGCTGCGCGATGATCTGCGTGCGTATTTGCAAGACATCATGCAGGGTGAAACCGCGGCGCAATAAGCGCTGGACGATAGGGACGGGCGTATGGCGAATATCTTGGTCACCGGCGGCGCGGGCTATATCGGGTCGCACGCGTGCAAGGCACTGGCCGCCGCAGGGCATACCCCCGTCACCTTCGATAATCTGGTCACCGGCTGGCGTGACGCAGTAAAATTCGGCCCGTTCGTGCAGGGTGACCTGCTGAACCGCGCCGAGATTGACGCTGCGTTTGAAAAATACCAGCCGGTCGCCGTCATGCATTTTGCCGCGCTCAGCCAAGTGGGCGACAGCATGAAGCAACCCGGCACCTATTGGCGCAACAACGTCGAAGGGTCGTTGAACCTGATCGAGGCGACGGTCGCCGCAGGCTGCAAACACTTCGTCTTTTCGTCCACCTGCGCGACCTATGGCGATCAGGACAATGTCGTGCTGGATGAGAATAGCGCGCAGCATCCCATCAACGCCTACGGGGCCTCCAAACGCGCGATCGAAGATATCCTGCGCGATTTCGAGGCCGCTTATGGCCTGCAAAGCGTGATCTTCCGCTATTTCAACGTGGCCGGTGCCGACCCCGAGGGGGAAGTGGGCGAATTCCACCAGCCCGAGACACATTTGATCCCGCTGATGCTGGACGCTATCGACGGCAAACGGGATGCGCTGACGATTTTTGGCACCGATTACGACACGCCCGATGGCACCTGCATTCGTGACTATGTGCATGTCTGCGATCTGGTCGATGCCCATGTTCTGGGGCTGAAATGGCTGCTAAAGGATAAGGGCAGCCGCGTGTTCAATCTGGGCACCGGCACCGGGTTTTCCGTGCGCGAGGTTGTGGAGCACAGCCGCGAGGTCACCAACCGCGCCGTGCCCATGACCGAAGGCGACCGGCGGCCGGGCGATTGCACCAAACTGGTCTCGGGCTCGGTCCGCGCCGAGACAGAGCTGGGCTGGCGGCCCACACGGTCGACCTTGCAGCAGATGATCACCGACGCCTGGAGATGGCACCAGACCGGCCACTATAGCGCATGACCGACAGCGCCGCTGTTCCCGCATCCCGAGGGGCCCGCTTGTGGGGTGCCTATCGGATGCGGTTGAAACGGCGGCGGCTGCTGTGGCGTGCGTTGCGGTCGCGGCATCAGTTGAAAGCGCCAACGCGGCCCGCCATTCCGCGCGATGGCGTGCTCGCCTTTGTCGTGCTGCGTAACGAGTCCGCGCGGCTTGCGTATTTTCTGGATCACTACCGCGATCTTGGGGTTGCGCATTTTCTGATGATCGACAATGGCAGTGACGATGGCAGTACCGAAATGCTGGCGGCACAGCCCGATGTGACCCTGTGGCAAACCTCTGCCAGCTATCGCGCGTCGCGGTTCGGGCTGGATTGGCTGAACTGGTTGCTGTGGCGGCATGGGCACGGGCGCTGGTGCCTGACCGTCGATGCGGACGAGCTGCTAGTCTATGACCAGATGGAGACGCGGAAACTGCCCGCGTTGACCGATCAACTAGAGCGTAAAGCGCGCAAAGGGTTCGGCACGCTGATGCTGGATATGTTCCCGAAGGGCCCATTGGGCGCGCAGTCCTATGCCACCGGCCAAGACCCGGCGCAGGTGCTGGATTGGTTCGACCCCGCCCCCTATCGGGCGGTACGCCAGTGGCCGACGAACAATCTTTGGGTGCAGGGCGGTGCCCGCGAACGGGTTTTCTTTGCCGATTGCCCCACGCAGTCACCGACGCTGAACAAGATACCGCTGATCCGCTGGCATCGGCGCTATGTCTATCTGAATTCGACCCATTCCCTCCTGCCGCCCGCGCTGAATGACATCTACGATGGGCCGAGGGGGAAGACGGTCTCGGGGGTTTTGCTGCACAGTAAGTTCCTGCCAGAGATTATTGCGAAGTCCCGTCAGGAAAAGGCGCGGGGGCAGCATTTTCACAACCCGGAACAGTTTGACGGTTACTATGACCAGATCGCTGACTCCCCCGATCTGTGGCACGCCGATGCGCGGCGCTATACCGGACCGGCGGATCTGGAAGACAGCGACCTGATGCGCAGCCCCTGGGCTTGATATTCCTCGGTCCTGCCCGTCATTCCGGCAACGCGTAACTGTTTCAAAGTACGTTGTTTATGAACACGGCCCATGACATATTGGCTTGGAACCTGATGGGATGAGGGCCTTAGACCGGCGGGGCGTTCCGCGCAGGGTATGGAGAACACGTGAGCCTTTGGGATTCTTACAAGATGCGCGTGCGGCGCAAGCGGCGGTTGATCCGGGCGCTGCGCAAGTCGTCCGAGCTGACACATGTTCAGGACAACACCAGCGCCATCCGTCCCGATGATGTCTTGCTTGTCTGCACCATGCGGAACGAGAAAATCAGGCTCCCGTATTTTCTGGAGTATTATCGAGAGCTGGGGATCAACCATTTTCTCTTTGTCGATAACGGGTCCGACGACGGCAGTGCCGATTACCTGCGCGGGATGAAGGATGTCTCTGTCTGGCATACTGATGCCAGCTATCGGTGGTCGGGGTTCGGTGTCGACTGGATGAACTACCTCAAACGCAAATACGCGCACGGGCATTGGGTGCTGGTGGTCGATCCGGATGAATTCTTTGTCTATCCGTTTTGCGATACGCGGCCGGTTCAGGCGCTGACCGACTGGCTGGACAACTGCGAGATCCGCAGCTTTGGCGCGATGCTGCTGGATGTCTACCCCAAGGGACGGCTGGGGGATGAACCCTATCAAGAGGGCCAGAACCCGATGGAGATCGCATCGTGGTTCGACAGCGGCAACTACGCGATCTCGCGCAATGCCAAATATGGAAACCTGTGGATACAGGGCGGGCCGCGTGCGCGTGTGTTTTTTAAGCACAAGCCCGCCAAGGCCCCCGCGCTGAACAAGGTGCCTCTGGTCAAATGGGACCGGCGGTATGCCTATGTCAGTTCGACCCATATGCTGCTGCCGCGCGGGTTGAACCGGGTCTATGATGAATGGGGCGGAGAGAAAGCATCAGGCGTGCTGCTTCATGCCAAATTCCTGGATACCTTTAGCGCCAAGGCGGCAGAGGAACTTGTGCGCGGCCAGCACTATGCCAAATCCATCGAATACAAGACCTATGCCAACAACCCCGACCAGAACCCGCAGCTGTGGGGCAAGTGGTCCGAGAAATATATCAACTGGCGCCAGCTTGAGATTCTGGGCCTCATGTCCAAGGGGAACTGGGCATGAGCGTCGGGATCGTCATGCTGGTGCACACCGCCCTTGGCCGCGCCGAACAGGTCGCGCGGCATTGGGCGGCGGCGGGCTGTCCGGTGGTGATCCATGTCGATAAATCGGTGCCACGCCAGACCCATGATGCTTTTGTGCAGGCGCTGGCGGATGTGCCCGCACTGGTGTTCAGCAAACGATACCGTTGCGAATGGGGGACATGGGGGCTGGTGGCCGCCTCGCAAACCGCGTCCGAGATGATGCTGAACCGCTTTCCGGATGTGCGCCATGTGTATCTGGCGTCGGGGTCATGTCTGCCGCTGCGTCCGGTGAAAGAACTGATCGACTATCTTGCCGCCCGCCCGCGCACCGATTTTATCGAAAGCGCCACCACAGCCGATGTGCCCTGGACCGTTGGCGGGCTGGACGAAGAACGCTTTACCATGCGCTTTCCTTTTTCGTGGAAACGGCGGCGCTATCTGTTCGACAAGGCGGTGGCCTTTCAACGGTTTGTTGGGCTGAAACGTCGTATCCCCAAGGGGATCGTGCCGCATATGGGGTCGCAATGGTGGTGCCTGACGCGGCAAACCCTGTCGGCGATCCTGCAAGATCCGAAACGCGCCGCCTACGACGCCTATTTCCGCCACGTCTGGATACCGGATGAAAGCTATTTCCAGACGCTCGCACGGCTGTATTCGACCCAGATCGAAAGCCGGTCACTGACGCTGTCCAAGTTCGATTTTCAGGGCAAGCCGCATATCTTTTACGACGATCACCTCCAGCTTTTGCGGCGGTCCGATTGCTTTGTCGCGCGCAAGATCTGGCCCAAGGCAGACAGACTCTACGAGGCTTTCCTTACCGATGAGGCGGGCGCGATGAAACGGACAGAGCCGAACCCCGGCAAGATCGACCGTGTCTTTGCCAAAGCGGTTGAACGGCGCACGCGGGGGCGGGCGGGGCTCTATATGCAAAGCCGCTTCCCCAATGAAGATTGGGAAAACGGCGTTACCGCCGCGCCCTATTCCGTGTTTCAGGGATTTGTCGAGCTGTTCGAGAACTTTGAACCCTGGCTCACCAAATCCACTGGCGCGCGGGTGCATGGCCATCTGTTCGCACCGGATCGCGTGCATTTTGCCGATGGGCAGAACTCGATCAACGGGGCGCTGAGCAATAGCGCCAAGATACGCGACTATGACCCCAAGGCGTTTCTGACCAATCTGATCTGGAACACCCGTGGCGAACGTCAATGTTTCCAGTTCGGCCCGCAGGACAATCAGGATATCGTCTGGGACATCGCCAAGGATCCGAATGCGCAGGTGTCGGTGATCACCGGGGCTTGGGCCGTGCCGCTGTTCCGGTCCAATCAGGATTTCGCCGACATTCGCCGCACCGCCGCCGCGTTGCAAAAGATCGAAAGCGAACACATGAAGGTGCTGCGGTCGCATTACGCCAAGGCGCGGGTGCGTATCTGGACGATGGCCGAATTCATCGAAGCCCCGATGGAGCCGCTGCAAAGCATTCTGGACGAGATCGGGCAGGTCAAAACCGGTCGTCTGTCCGAAGTGCCAAAGATGGCGGACCTCACCGGCTTTGGCCAATTCCTGCAGAACCTCAAGAACCAGGGGATGCACCCCTATCTGATGGGCGACTTCCCCGTTGAACGTGGCATGTCGGCGCCCCAGAAACCGCCGCGCAAACCCTATCTGGTGCAATAAATATGAGTTCTAAATTCAAAAGCTTTGTCGTCTTTGCCGAAATGCGCACGGGCTCCAACTTTCTGGAGAGTAACCTGAATGCCTTTGACGGGATCACCTGCCACGGCGAGGCCTTCAACCCGCATTTTATCGGCTACCCCAAAAGCACCGAGATTTTGGGCATAGACCAGCAGACACGGGACGACGACCCGACAAAGCTGCTGGACGCGATACGCGACAAGACCAAGGGCATCGGCGGGTTTCGCTATTTCCACAACCATGATCCGCGCGTGCTGGACCCGCTGCTGGAAGACGACACCTGCGCCAAGATCATCCTGACGCGCAACCCTGTCGAAAGCTACGTCAGCTGGAAGATCGCGCGCAGCACGGGGCAGTGGAAACTGACGGATGTGAAAGCGCGGAAGAAGGCGCAAGCCGTCTTTGACGAAGAAGAATTCTCGGACCACCTAGAGGCGCTTCAGGCGTTCCAGCTGACACTGTTGAACCGGTTGCAGACGCTGGGGCAGACGGCGTTTTACGTGGCTTATGAGGATCTGCAAAGCGTCGAGGTGATGAACGGTCTAGCGCGGTATCTGGGCGTGGATCACCCGCTAGAGGCGTTGGATAAAAGTCTGAAAAAACAGAACCCCGACCCGATCTCGGCCAAGGTCAGCAATTATGACGATATGCTGGATGCGCTTGGCCGGATGGATCGCTTCGACCTGACCCGCACCCCGAATTTCGAACCCCGACGCGGGCCGGTGGTGCCGTCCTATGTCGTGGCGGCCGAAGCTCCGTTGCTTTATCTGCCCTTGCGCAGCGGGCCAGAGCCGCAGGTGCTGGACTGGATGGCGGCGCTGGATGGTGTCGGGCGGGACAAGCTGCAAACCAAGTTGAACCAGAAGCAGTTGCGCCAATGGAAGCGCCGGCATCCCGGTCACCGCAGTTTCACCGTGCTGCGGCATCCGGTGGACCGTGCTCATGACGCGTTCTGCCGGCACATCGTGACCACGGGCAAAGGTAGCTACCCGCAGCTGCGCACGACGTTGATCAACCGCTACAAGCTGCCGCTGCCGAAAGGCGAACCGGACAACAGCTATGACGCCGATGCGCATCGCGCGGCGTTCAAGGCGTTTCTGACCTTCCTCAAGGGGAATCTGAACGGGCAGACAGCAATTCGTGTGGATCAGGCGTGGTGCACGCAGGCGCAGGCGGTACAGGGTTTCGGCGAATTCGCCTTGCCCGACCGGATCATCCGCGAGGAAGAGCTGGCCGCAGAGCTGTCAGCCTTGGCGCAAAGCGTCGGGGTGCAACCGCCCGCAACGCTGCCCGCACGACCCGCAACCCACCCCTATGCGCTGGCCGACATCTATGATGCCGACATCGAAAAACGCGCATCCGACGCGTACCAGCGGGACTATATGATGTTCGGGTTCAAAAGCTGGGGGTAGCGCCGCTTAGGCGGCCTGCGTTGCCTGTGCTTCGGTCAGGATCGCGTAAAGCGTGGCGGGGTCCGGGTTGGCCCGCAGCTTAGAGCAGACAGAGGCATTGCGCAGGGTACGCGACACCAGCGCAAGCGCCTTGAGGTGTTCGACACCCGCGCTTTCAGGGGCAAACAGCGCAAAGGCGATATCGACCGGCTGGCGGTCGACCGCGTTGAAATCGATCGGCTTGTCCAGAAGCACAAAGGCCCCCAGCACATTGTCCAGACCTTCAAGCCGCGCGTGGGGCAGCGCGACCCCGTGGCCCACGCCTGTCGGACCAAGGGATTCGCGCGTCATCAAGGCTTCGACCACCGCGGCGGCTTTCAACCCGTAAGCATTATGCGCCAGCTCCCCGATATCGTGGAGCAGGCGTTTCTTGCTTGAGGCCGATGTGAGGACTTTGACAGCCCCCGGTTTTAGGAGTTTCGCAAAATTCATTCTGCTCGCTCTGTTCTCGGCCGCTGATGGGTCCGGTTTGTGTTACGACGGATCGATCCAGCCGATGTTCCCATCCTCGCGACGGTAGACAACGTTTACGCCTTCTTGGCCGTCTTTGCGGAAGACCACGACAGGCGTTCCCGAAATTTCCATCTGCATCACAGCTTCACCCACAGACAAGGTCGCGATCTTGGTCTGCATTTCCGCGATGATCATGGGTTGGAGTGTTTCGGGTTCCTGCGCGTCTGAATCGCTTTCTGAGGCGAGGATATACGAGGATGCACCGAAAAGTTCAACCGGTTGCGCACGCTCGCGATGGTGATCTTTCAACCGTCGCTTGTAGCGCCTTAGCTGCTTTTCCATCTTTGCTGCACATGAATCGAAAGATCCATAGATATCAGTAGCATGCGCTTTCGCTGACGCCGTAAGGCCAGTCGATAGGTGCACCGTCGCTTCGCAGACAAACTCGTGACCGGATTTGGAAAAGATGACATTCGCGTCCGTCGGACGCTCAGCATACTTCTGGACAGCTTCGCCCAATTCCGTTTTCACATGCGTTTGCAGGGCTTCGCCGATGTCGATTTGTTTGCCACTGATTTGGTACCGCATAAATTCTCCTTGTTCTTATGATCCGGACAACACCATAGGCCGCATAAAATGCGGTAAAGGCGGGGTCAGATGCGGGTGAATGACGATGCGACGAGTTTGAGAGACACCATCCCTTTGGGAAGGGGGGGATGCAGCACAAACATGATACGCCGTCTCGCCATAGTCCTATTGAGCGCGTGATTGGGCCGCGTTGTCAAATGAATCCGGCGCATGGATGTGCGGAAACTAGCGCAATATGTCTGTAGTTGATTAGGAAATGCGGAAGTTATCGCCCAAGTAGACCCGGCGTACATTCTCGTTCTGCACGACCTCTTCGGGGGTGCCGGACATTAGCACAGTGCCTTCGTGCAAGATGTAGGCGCGGTCCACAATATCCAATGTTTCCCGTACGTTATGGTCGGTGATCAGCACGCCAATGCCGCGCTTTTTCAGATCGGCAACCAGATGGCGGATGTCATCCACCGAAATCGGGTCCACGCCCGCAAAGGGTTCGTCAAGCAGCAGGTACTTGGGATCGGCCGCCAGACAGCGGGCGATTTCCACGCGGCGACGCTCCCCGCCTGACAGGGCCAAGGCAGGCGCACGGCGCAGGTGTTCGATGGAAAATTCCGACAGCAAAGCTTCAAGCCGCTCACGCCGCCCGCGCGCGTCAGAGATAGAGATATCCAGAATCGCCGAGATATTGTCTTGCACGCTGAGCCCGCGAAAGATGCTCATCTCTTGCGGAAGGTAGCCGATGCCAAGCTGTGCGCGGCGATACATCGGCAGGGTGGTGACGTTCTTGCCATCAATCGTGACAGTGCCGCCTTCGGGCATGACCAGCCCCGCAACCGCGTAAAAGGTGGTCGTCTTGCCGGACCCGTTCGGCCCCAGCAGGGCAACAACCTCGCCCCGGTTCAGCTCCATCGAGAAGTCGCGGATGACGGTTTTCTTGCGGTAGGATTTACGCAGATGTTCGATGCGCAGACCGCTTGCGCCATCCGTGACCGTCAAATTCGGGGAAGACATCAGTTGTTGCTGCCCGTTTGCAGGATTGTTTTCACGCGGCCGGACATCTGCGCCGTGCCGTCCGACAGCTTGACGCTCATCGTGTCAGAGCTGAGCGCATTGCGCCCTTGGGTCAGCAGCACGTTCCCCGACATCACGATCGTGCCCGTGTCGATGTCGTAATCCGCGCGCTCTGATTCGGCGGCGTCTTTGCCTGATACAAGGGTCACACCGCCCGTTGCTTCAAGCCGCGCGATGCCTTCAGCCTCTGCACGGTACACAACCAGAACGCGTGCGGCGGAGAGGCGCATCTCGCCCTGACCGATCAGCACATTCCCAGTGAAAACAGCCGATCCGTCCGCTTGATCGACTGACAGGTTGTCGGCGGTCACCTCGACGGGCAGGCCGGTATCCTGACGGATCGACCCAAAGGCCACATTGGTCCCCTGTGCGGCGATTGGCATCGCGGAAAGGAGCAGAAAAACGGGCAGCAGTAGGTGTTTCACGTGCGTCACTCTGATTTGGATTTCGGTTTGTATATCAGCTTCACCCGGTTTGTGAAAACCAATTGGGGGGCGGTTTGATCATCTGTTTGCGTTATCGACATGGCTCCGGCCTCTAGATTACCACCGGGGGTCGTGCCGAACACGGTTCCCGGCGACTGGATGTTTAGGCCGGAGAGGTCAGACGTGATCTTCTCGCTTTGCAGCCGGTATCCGGTCGAGGTCGTCAGGATCACCTTGCCCAGCAGATCGGCCACGTCTTTGGCGATGTCAAAATCAGCGAGATCCGATTGCAGGCGAAAGGTCGATCCCTCGGGGGTGTTGATCGTCGCACGCAGGTTTTCGGCGTGGTTCATGCCAGTCTGCCCGTCGGGCCGGGTCAGCACATCGGCATAGAACGACAGTTCGTCCCCCTCTGCCGTTGCGCCGGTAAAGAAGGGACCGGTGATCTGCTGGTCGCGCAGGCGATCTTGCACCTCTTTCTCGGCAAAGGGGATGGCCTGCCCGGGATCAATCGCGCGCGACAGCAGGAACAGGGTCGACAGCAGGCCAAGCGCTGCCAAGGGGAACAGCACCTTGAGCCAAGAGATCAGCCTTGTGTAACGGTCCCCCTGCATCGCGCCCTAGCCCAGACCGACGCGTAGGCAGTCGTGGATATGCAGCAGACCTGCGGGGACGTCCCCTTGGGCGGGGTCCAGCACCAGCAGACAGGTGATCTTGCGGGCGTTCATGATGCCCACGGCCTTTTCCGCCAGCGCGTCGGGTGCGACGGTGACAGGGGTCGGCGTCATGACCTCGCGCGCGGTTTTGGACATCAACCCATCAAGGTGACGCCCCAAATCGCCGCTGGTGATGATACCGGCCAGCGCGCCGTTGCTGTCGGTGACAATCACCACGCCAAAGGATTTGCTGCTCATCGCCATCAGCGCGTCGGACATCGGGGCATCGACCTGCACCAGCGGAAGCGCATCACCCGTGTGCATCAGATCAGCGACGCGGCTAAGCCGTGCGCCAAGTTTGCCACCGGGGTGGAATTCGCGGAAATGCTCGGCGGTGAAGGCGCGGTTTTCCATCAGGGCAATCGCCACAGCATCCCCCATTGCCAGCGTCATCGTGGTCGATGTCGACGGCACCACGCCGGTCCCGCAGGCCTCTGCCAGTTGCGGCAGCTCCAGCACCACGTCGCAGTGCGCACCAAGGCTGCTTTGCGCGCGGCTGGTGATGCCGATCAGCGGGATGGAAAAGCGGCGCGAATAGGCGATCAGATTGGCAAGCTCCGGCGCTTCGCCCGAGTTAGAGATCGCAAGCACCACATCGCTGCTGGTGATCATCCCCAGATCGCCGTGGCTTGCCTCGGCAGGGTGGACGAATTGCGCGGGCGTGCCCGTGCTTGCCAGCGTCGCGGCGATCTTTTTGGCGATATGGCCGGACTTGCCGATGCCGGTGACAATCACCCGCCCACGGGTCGCGACCAGCAGGTCGATCGCCTGACGAAACCGGTCGTCCAGACTGTCGGCGAGTTGTTCAAGCGCTTGGGCTTCGGTGCGGATGACGCGGCGGGCGGTATCTAGGAAAGGTGTGGTCATGCGTGTGCAAAAATATCCGTTTCGGGCCAGCCGTCCAAATCGAGTTGGGCACGGGTTGGCAAAAATTCAAAACACGCTTGCGCGAGCTCGATGCGTCCTTCGCGGATCAACATCTGGTTCAGCACGTCCCGCAGCTTGTGCAGGTGCAGCACGTCCGAGGCGGCATAGTCGATCTGCGCTTTGGTCAGCGTCTCGGCACCCCAATCGCTGGATTGCTGCTGTTTGGAGATATCGACGCTCAGCAGTTCTTGGCAGAGTTTGGCAAGCCCGTGGCGGTCGGTATAGGTGCGCACAAGGCGGCTGGCGATCTTGGTGCAATAGACCGGCGCGGCCTTGGCCCCAAAGGTGTTCAGCAAGGCTGCGATGTCAAACCGGCCATAGTGGAACAGCTTGAGCACATGCGGGTCTTCGAGCAGGGCACAAAGATTAGGGGCCTCGGTCTGGCCCTTGGCGATCTGGACCAGATGCGCGTTCCCGTCACCGCCAGACAGCTGCACGACACACAGCCGGTCACGGTGAGGATGCAGCCCCATGGTTTCGCAGTCAATGGCGACCATCGGTCCAAGGTTAAGCCCGTCGGGCAGGTCATTTTGGTAAACTGTATTTGTCATGCCCTCCCTATATCCCGACGGCGCGCGTTGGGAAAGCATCGCTTTCTGCGCGGCCTCAAGCGGTGGCGATTTCCGGCAGGTCGGGGCGTGGGTAGGCTGCAAGCAGAGCAGCAACCCTTTGATGCGCGACTAGACCGGCCCAATCATCGCGGATCAGCGGACGCGGCAGCGCAGGGTGCTTCAGCGCAAGGCGGCGCCAATTATGCACGATTAGGCAGCGTAGGGTCGCAATTTGTAACGGCGTTAGCGTGTCGGCACCGGCAAGGTCGCGCGCGACATGGTGCAAGGCGTCTGACAGCTGCGCATAGCTTTCGGCAAGAGAGGCAGGCTCTAGCTGGCGTTTCATCCAGTCGGGGGCAGCCTGACCGGGCAGCATGGCGGCATCGTTCGGCACAGGCAGGGCGGCATCCCCGACATAAAGGCGCGGCATCAAGGTGGTGAACCCCGCCTTTTCCAGCGCGCCGGTGTCGGCGTCATCGGTCACGATCATTTGCCAGTGTTCCGGCAGATCGTCAGGGGTGGCGTAGATCCGGCCACTGGCCGCCTGACTTTGTGCGCGGCCTTCGGGGGTCAGGCTGTGATGGCTGATCCGCCCGTGTTTCTCGGAGGCGATCCATTTGTCCTTGCGCAAACGATGCAGAGCCACGCGCGCGGCCTCGGGGCGGACGTCCATCGCCGACATGATCGCCGACAGCACCGGCCCGCCGATGATCTGCCCTTCCTGTCGGGCCAGATCACCAAAGAGACTGATCATAAGGGACCAGACGCGCTGGCCGCCAAGGTCTTTCAGAGGGGCGATCGCAAGGTCAAAGTCGTCAATAGGCATTCATCGTCAGCAATTCATACTCGGCCACGGCGGCATCATCCTGATTGGTCAGGGTCACGTGCCAGCGTACCTCACCGTATTCGTCATTGCGAGGCGTCTTTGCCTTGACGCTCAGCCGGACCTTGATGCTGTCGCCCGCCTGCACCGGTGCCATAAAGCGCAGGTTGTCCAGCCCGGTGTTCGCCAGCACAGGGCCGGGGTCAGGCTGCACGAACAGCCCGGCGGCAAAGCTTAGCAGCAGATAGCCATGGGCAACACGGCCCGGAAAGAACGGGTTCGCCTTGGCGGCGGCGTCATCCATATGCGCGTAAAACGTATCACCGGTGAAATGGGCGAAAGTCTCGATATCCTCCAGCGACACGGTGCGGCTGGCAGAATTGAAAGTCTCGCCCAGATCCAGCGCGCCAAAGTGGCGGGTGAAGGGGTGGCCGCGGTCCGAAATCTCGGTCGCGCCGGGCACCCATTGCTTGCCGATGGCGGTCAGAATATCGGGGCTGCCCTGAATGGCGGTGCGCTGCATGTAATGCATGACGCCGCGCACGCCGCCCAGTTCCTCGCCGCCACCTGCACGCCCCGGCCCCCCGTGGACCATGTGGGGCAGGGGGGCACCGTGGCCCGTCGCCTCGGCCATCGAGTCGCGGTTGTTGAAATAGAGCCGCCCGTGAAACGCGCCTGCGCCCATCACCATGTCGCGCGCGGTCTCGCCGTCGCGGGTGATGATGGATGCGACCAGCGACCCTTTGCCCTTGTTCAGCAGCGCGACGGCATGATCGGTGTCACGGTAAGGCATGATGGTGGACACAGGGCCAAAAGCCTCGGTGTCGTGCACATGCGTGGCGGCATCGGGATCGGCGCAGTGGAACAGCATCGGCGGGATAAACGCACCTTTCTGCGCATCCGCACCCTCGACCGTAAAGGCATCGGGGTCGCCAAAGACACGCGCTGCCTCTGACCCGATCAGGGCGGCTTTCTCAAGCACGTCGCGGCGCTGCGATTGCGAAACAAGCGCGCCCATTTTCGTGCCCTCAAGACGGGGATCGCCGATGGTGACTTTGGCCAGCCGGTCCGACAGCGCAGCGATCAGCGCATCCACATGGGGTTGCGGTACCATGATCCGGCGGATGGCGGTGCACTTCTGCCCCGCCTTGGCCGTCATCTCGCGCTGGACCTCTTTCACAAACAGATCAAACTCGGGCGTGCCGGGGCCCGCATCAGACCCTAACACAGAGGCATTGAGACTATCCTGTTCAGACGCGAACCGGACGGAGCGTTCGACCAACACAGGGTTGCTGCGCAGTTTCAGCGCGGTTTCGGCAGAGCCTGTAAAGCTAACGACATCCTGACAATCGAGGTGGTCCAGCATATCGCCCAAGCCCCCCGTCACCAACTGGATCGCGCCGTCTGGCAGAATACCGGACTGGATCATCAGGCGGAAACAGGCCTCGGTCACCTGACAGCTGGCGGTGGCGGGTTTGACGATGGCGGGCACGCCCGCAAGCAGCGTCGGGGCGAGCTTTTCCAACATGCCCCAAACGGGGAAGTTGAAGGCGTTGATATGCACCGCGACGCCCTGCAGCGGCGTGCAGATGTGGCGCCCCATGAACTGACCGGTGCGGCCCAACTGTTCCACGGGACCGTCCAGATAGATCTGGTCATCCGGCATCTCGCGGCGACCCTTGGCGGCGTAGACCTGCATCGTGCCGATGCCGCCATCCACGTCGATCAGGTGATCGGCCTGCGTGCCGCCTGTGTCGAACGACAGCTCGTATAGGCTCTGTTTATGGTCATTGAGGTAAAGCGCGACGGCCTTGAGCATCTTGGCGCGGTCATGAAACGTCAGCCTGCGCAGGGCAGGGCCGCCGATGTCACGGGCAAAGGCCAGCATCGTCTGAACCTGCAGCGCGTCATTGCCTGCTTGGGCGATGATCTCGCCGGTGATCGCGCTTGCGATGTTGCGTGCACCGGCACCGGGGTTGATCCATTGTCCGGCGGCAAAGCTTTGGATATCGCGCATATTGGGCCCCTTAGTGATGGTCGTAGTCAATGAAAAGCGTGTCGCTCAGCGGATAGCTTTGGCAGCTCAGCCGGTATCCGCGTTCAACTTCGTAATCTTCCAGCGCGTGGTTCGACAGCATCTCGACCTCACCTTCGGTCACCTTGCACATGCAGGTCGAACAGACCCCCGCCTTGCAGGCAAAGGGCGCATCAAGGTTATTCTCTAGCGCGGCATCCAGCACCGACTGCCCCTTGGTCATGGTAAAGCTGTGCTGCGCGCCGTCGATTTTGACGGTCACCTGCGTTTGCGCCTGACCCTCGCTGCGCTTGGCCATTTCCTGTTTCGCCAGACGACCCTGTTGGCTTTCGCTGAACAGCTCGAACTTGATCTGATCAGGCTCTAACCCGTGGGTTTTCAGGGCATCCGCGATGGCCAGCATCATCGGCTCCGGCCCGCAGATAAAGGCCATGTCCATGTCCGACACGTCGATCCAGGTCTTGAACAACTCGGCGCATTTATTCTGGTCTACACGGCCGGTGAACAGGTCGATGTCTTGGCCGCTTTCCAGCATGTGGATGACGCTCAACCGGCCCATATAGCGGTTCTTGAGATCCTCCAGCTCTTCGCGGAACATGATCGTGTTCACAGCGCGGTTGGCATAGACCAGCGTAAAGGTCGATTTGGGCTCGCGTTTCAGCACCGTCTTGAGGATCGACAGCACGGGCGTGATCCCAGACCCGCCGGCAAAGCCAAGGTAATTCCGCGCGCGATCAGGCTCTAACCCGGCGGAAAACGTGCCTTGGGGGGGCATGGCATGCAGCGTATCCCCGACCTTCAATACCTCGTTCGCAAAGGTAGAGAAGGCACCGCCATCGACCCGCTTGATCCCCACTTGCAGCACGCCGTCGTCCAGACCGGCGCAAATGGAATAGTTGCGGCGCAGCTCGGTCCCGTCGAAATCCTGTTTGAAGGTCAGATACTGACCCTGCTTGAAGGCAAACGCCTTTGGGTCTTCGGGCTGCAGGGTCAAGACCACCGCGTCGCGGATGGTGCGGTGAATATCAGTCACTAATAAGGGGAGGAATTGGCTCATGGGTCAGATACACTTAAAATAATCGAAGGGTTCCAGACAGTCGGTGCAGCGCCATTGCGCCTTGCATGGGGTCGATCCGAACTGGCTGATCTTTTCCAGATGCGTCGATTGGCAACGGGGGCAGTGTTCAGGGCCACCTGCGGGTTGGGGCGGGGCGATGCCGTAGCTTTCCAGCTTGGCACGGCCCGCGTCGGTCATCCAGTCAGAGGTCCAGGCAGGCGAAAGTTGCCGCTTTAGAGCCAGTTTTTCGATCCCGTGCCCGCGTAATGCCGTTTCGATATCAAGGTTGATGATCGTCGTCGCGGGGCAGCCGGAATAAGTCGGCGTCACCGTGACCTCTAGCGTGTCATCCTGCCATTGCACATCGCGGATGATCCCCAGATCAGTGAGCGAGATTACCGGAATCTCGGGGTCCGGCACGGCGTGGAGCCAGCCCCAAACAGTCTCTAACGAAGGTTTTTCGACTACCATGTCGCATCCGGGTAGGCGCGTTGCAGCCATTGCATCTGCGTCAGCATATGCCCCAGATGTTCCGAATGGCGCTTACCGGATTTGCCGCCGTGATGGCCGAAATCGCTTTCGGGCCGTGTCAGCGTGGCGGCGGTGAAGATATCGTTCACCAAGGTATCGTAGGCGGCGCGCAGGGACGCAGGATCGGGCGCGATGCCTGCTGCGACCATAGCCTCGTCCACGGCGTCCGCGACGAACATTTCCCCGACATAGGGCCATAACAGGTCCAGCGCGTTCTGCATGCGGCGGTGGCTTTCCTCGGTGCCGTCGCCCAGGCCGATCACCGTGTCTGTCGCGCGCTCCAGATGGTAGGTCACCTCTTTGCTCGACTTTTCCGCGATGGCGGCGATCTGTGCATCACTGCTTTCCATCAGGGCGGTCAGCTGCGACAGGTGCCATGCGTCAAACAGAAACTGGCGCATGATCGTCTGGCCGAAATCGCCGTTGGGCTGTTCGACCAACAACAGATTGCGGAAATCCCAAACGTCACGGTGAAAGGCCAGCCGATCCGCATCGCGACCCGCGTCTTCAACCTTGCCTGCCAGATCCAGCCACAGCGTGGTCTGGCCGATCAGGTCCAGCGCGGTATTCGCCAGCGCGATGTCTTCCTCCAGCACGGGGGCGTGGCCGCACCATTCCGAAACGCGGTGCCCCAGAACAAGGGTGTTATCCCCCATCCGGCATAGAAATTCGAACATATCGCCTTTGTTAGGGTCTATATTTGCCGTGCTCACATCGCCCCCACTTCGTCTGGAATGTCAAAGAAGGTGGGGTGGCGGTAGACTTTGTCGTTGGCGGGCTCGTACAGCGGGCCTTTTTCCTCGGGCGAGGAGGCGGCGATATGGGCGGCCTCGACGACCCAGATGCTCACGCCTTCGTTGCGACGGGTATAAACATCGCGGGCATTCTTGATCGCCATTTCGGCGTCAGCGGCGTGAAGCGACCCGACGTGGCGATGGCTCAGCCCGTGCTGACCGCGAATGAAGATCTCGAACAGGGGCCATTCATCGGCGCGCGCCTTGCCGTGGTCGACCGCTTGGGTGCCGGGGTAGGGTTTTGCTTCTGGGCTGCTCATCTTGCTTACTCCGCTGCCAGTTTCGCGGCGCGTTTCTTCGCCGCATGTGCCATCAAACCGTCCCGCACCCACGCGCCGTCGTCCCACGCCTTGTTGCGCGCGGCGAGCCGTTCGGTATTGCAGGGGCCATTGCCCTTGAGCACGTCAAAGAATTCGTCCCAATCGGGCTGGGTAAAGTCGTAATGCCCGCGTTCCTCGTTCCACTTCAGATCGGGGTCGGGAACGGTGAGGCCCAGATATTCGGCCTGCGGGACACATTCATCGACGAACTTCTGACGCAGTTCGTCGTTGGAGTTCATCTTGATCTTCCACGCCATAGATTGCGCCGAATGGACAGAGTTTTCGTCCGACGGGCCAAACATCATCAGCGCGGGGCCCCAGAAGCGGTTCAACGCGTCCTGCGCCATCTTGCGCTGCGCCTCTGTGCCCTTCGCCATCTTCATCATGATGTCGTAGCCTTGGCGCTGGTGGAACGATTCCTCTTTGCAGATACGTACCATCGCGCGGGCATAGGGGCCGTAGGATGTGCGTTGCAGGGGCACCTGGTTCATGATCGCGGCCCCATCCACGAGCCAGCCGACAGCCCCCATATCGGCCCATGTTAGGGTCGGATAATTGAAGATAGAGCTGTATTTCATCTTGCCCGACAGCAGGTCGCGGGTCAGCTGGTCACGGCTGACCCCCAGTGTTTCGGCGGCACAATAGAGATACAGACCGTGGCCTGCCTCGTCCTGCACCTTGGCGAGCAGGATCGCCTTACGTTCCAGCGTCGGGGCGCGGGTGATCCAGTTGCCTTCTGGCAACTGGCCCACGATTTCCGAATGCGCGTGCTGGCCGATCTGCCGGACGAGGTTCTTGCGATACCCCTCAGGCATCCAGTCTTTCGGTTCGATCTTGCCGCCCGCATTTATCCGTTCCTGAAAGGCGCGTTCCTGCGGATCCATCTCTTCGAGAGATTTGACACCTTGGCCGGTGGATTTGATCATCTGTGCATACATCGTTCAGATCCTTTCAGGGGGATAATTGCGTTAAGCGCGTTCGAGGATGATGGCGACGCCTTGGCCGACGCCGACACACATGGTGCACAGCGCATAGCGGCCGCCTGTGCGTTTCAACTGCAGGGCTGCGGTCATGACCAGACGGGCACCGGACATCCCCAGCGGGTGACCGATGGCAATCGCGCCGCCGTTGGCATTCACATGAGGTGCATCATCCGCCACGCCAAGCGCGCGCAAAGTGGCGATCCCTTGCGAAGCGAATGCTTCGTTCAGTTCGATCACATCCATCTGGTCGATGGTCAGACCTGCGCGGGCCAGAACTTTCTGGCTGGCAGGAACAGGGCCGATGCCCATGACGCGCGGTTCAACACCGGCGGCAGAGATCCCGACAACGCGTGCAATCGGGGTCAACCCGTGCTGCGACGCCGCCGCCTCAGAGGCCATCAGCATCGCCGCCGCGCCGTCGTTGACGCCAGAGGCATTGCCCGCGGTCACGGTCAGGTCGGGGCCGTTGATCGGGCGCAGCTTGGTCAGCGCTTCGATCGTGGTGCCGGGGCGCGGGTGTTCGTCGCGGTCAAAGACAATCGGGTCGCCCTTGCGCTGCGGGATCGACACGGGGGTGATCTCGTCGGCGAAAACACCGGCCTTGTCCGCCGCTTCCCAACGGTCCTGACTGCGCTTGGCAAAGGCGTCCTGATCTTCGCGGCTGATATCATAATCCGTAGCCACGTTGTCGCCGGTTTCGGGCATGGATTCGACGCCGTATTGCGCCTTCATCTTGGGGTTCACAAAGCGCCAGCCGATGGTGGTGTCATAGACAGCGTTGTTGCGCGAGAAGGCGGTTTCTGCCTTGGGCATCACGAAAGGCGCGCGGGTCATGCTTTCGACACCGCCGGCAATCGCCAGATCCATGTCGCCGGATTTGATCGCGCGGGCCGCGGCACCGACGGCATCCATGCCAGAGGCACATAGGCGGTTGATCGTTGCACCGGGCACATCGACCGGCAGACCGGCCAGCAGGGCGGCCATACGGGCCACGTTACGGTTGTCTTCGCCGGCCTGGTTGGCACAGCCAAAGATCACGTCATCGATTTTGGACCAATCCAGATCAGGATTGCGGGCCATCAGTGCGGCAATCGGTGCCGCTGCCAGATCATCGGCGCGGACCGATGACAATGCGCCGCCAAAGCGGCCGATGGGTGTGCGCTGTGCGTCACAAATAAAAGCGTCCATGAAAGTCTCCCTTGGTTGACGAGCGTAGGGATAGTCGCGATTCGACGCAACTTAAATGTTACCTGACATTTTTCAGTTTGTATATTTTGTAACATAAGGGCGGGTAGGGTAACGCGCAAGGCGGTCTGTTCGGGCGGCTTGGGCAAAGCGCGCAACCTTCCCCCGCAGGAGCGCTGGAACAGGGGTGGAAACCCCGTTAAAACAATGCGCAAGATGCGCCCCAGACTGATTTGACGCGAACGGACCTGACCCATGCATAGTGTGACCCTGCTAACCTCCCCTCAACGCCCGCAGCTTGAGGCGTCGCTGGTCGATGCCGTGCGCAACGCATGGGGCGGCGGGGATGCGGTCTGGCTTGCTCCGGATGAGGCGGCGGGCTTTGACATGAAGCGGATGCCGGGCAATCGCTGGGATGTCTGGGCCGAATGTCAGGGGATGGGGGTCGATCTGGTGATCACCCCGTCGGAAGGCCGCCGCAAGAAGATGCTGCTGGCGGATATGGACAGCACCATGATCCAGCAGGAGTGTATTGACGAGCTGGCAGATGAGGCCGGGGTCGGGGACCGCGTGAAAGATATCACCGCCCGCGCCATGAACGGAGAGCTTGATTTCAACGCCGCGCTGCGCGAACGGGTTGGTCTGTTAAAGGGGCTGGACGAGGCGGTGATCACCCGCGTGCTGGCCGAACGGATCACCCATATGCCCGGCGGCAAGACCCTGATCGCCACGATGAAGGCAAATGGTGCCTATGCGGCGCTTGTGTCGGGCGGTTTCACGGCGTTCACTGCCGCCGTGGCAGAGGCGCTTGGCTTTGACGAGAACCGCGCGAATACGCTGATCGCATCGGATGGCGTGCTGACGGGCGACGTCGGCGTGCCGATCCTGGGCAAACAGGCCAAGGTCGATGCGCTTGAACAGATCACCGCGCGCCTGGGGCTGTCAGAGGACGACGTGATCGCGGTGGGCGACGGGGCAAACGATCTGGGCATGCTGGCGCGCGCGGGCATGGGCGTGGCGCTGCACGCCAAGCCCGCCGTGGCGGCGGAATGTGACGTGCGGATCAACTTTGGCGATCTGACCGCGCTGCTTTATGTGCAGGGGTATGCCAAGGACGAATTCGTCATCTAGGCTCGCAAGCTGCATGGGGCGCTGCCCCATACCCCGGGATTTTTAACCATTTGGAAGCGGCGTTACGCAAAGCCAGCGGCAGGTTTGAGCGTGCCCGTGATGATCCCGCGCCGGTTTTCTATCGGGGCATTGCGGTATTTCCGCGCTTCGGGGTGGTTCGGGTCGAGCGCGCCCAGTTTCACCAAGATCGAGGTGATCGCGCATTCTGCCGCGCGTTTGGTGCCACAGGCCGCCTTGAGAGCCACGCCGATGTTCTGATCCGGCAGGATCGCGATGAAGAACCCCTCGGCCCCGGTCTTGAGCGCGACCTTGCCGTTCATCGCGCGCATCAGATTGGTGCAGGCGCGGGTTTCGCCGGCGACAAGGTCGGGGTGCAGGCGCATGGCCTGATGCAGCCGCGCCTCGGCCGACCCATCGGGAGCAGCGGCGAAATGCGCCATGGCGCGGGCCATACCGTGTAGCGTGGTCGCGAAATTCGGGACAGAACAGCCGTCGATCCCGAAACCGGGGGAGGTGGTGCCGGTCACACGCTCGAACGCCTCGAGACAGGCGCGTTGCACGGGGTGGTCCTGCTTTTCGTAATCGGCACCGCCGCCCATATGGGTATTGACGGTCAGGAAGCCTGCGTGTTTGCCGGAACATTCGTGGTGGATCTGGCAAGGCTGCGTGTCAGAACACACTAGCGCATTGCGCGCGGCCTCGTCACCGGGAAGTGCCGTGCCGCAGCGAAAGGCGCTGTCGTCCAGCCCCAACGTCTTGAGCCAGTCAGAGATGATGCCCACATGCAAATCCGCCGCCTGATGGGACGCGCAGGCCAGCGCCAGATGTTGGGGCTCAAGGCCATAGGCACCGGCGGCACCGGACTGGATCAGGGGCAGCGCCTGGATCATCTTGGCAGAGGAGCGCGGCAGGATCACCGTGTCGGGATCGCCCCAAGCCTGCAGGATCTGACCGCTGCTGTCACAGACCACCGCATGACCCGAATGCACGCTTTCCAGAAACGGACCACGCCAGATTTCAGCAAAGGGGGCTGCTTGGGTCATGAATTATCCTTTTCGTTGGCGAATTCCTGCCAATCAGGGTTTCGTGTGTCGCCTGTTTGCCGTTATTATGCTTGTTGACGAAAGAAATACAGTTCCTTTGATCAAGAGCGCCTCCCGAAGGGCTGCCATTGGGGAATTGTGGTGATGTTGAGGTTAATGGCGGCTGGAGGCCCAGGTAGATGATGAACTTTAGGACGATTGGTTTTGCGGCGGCGCTGGCGGGTCTGAGCGCAGGCAGCGTTTTCGCGCAAGCGCAAAGCACGAACCGCGTGGCAGCAGAGACGGACTGGAGCGTATTCGTCGAAGACAACCCGACCGAATGCTGGGGCGTGTCCACCCCGAAAGAATCCGTAAACTCGCGCGATGGTCGCGTTGTCGCGGTGAACCGTGGCCAGACCCTGCTGATGGTCTTTTACCGTCCAAGCGCGGGGGCCAAAGGGCAGGTGGCCTTTACCGGCGGCTATCCCTTTGCGTCGGGGTCGACGGTCAACATGAACATCGGCGGCACCACGTTCGAGCTGTTCACCGAAGGCGAATGGGCCTGGCCTGCGACCACCGATGACGACAACAAGATCATCGCCGCGATGAAACGTGGCGCGGATGCCAAGCTGACGGGCCGTTCCGGGCGTGGGACACAGACCGAGGACACGTTCTCGCTTCTGGGGTTCACGGCTGCGGTTGAAGATGCGGCCAAACGCTGCGGCGGCTAGGTTTTTCCATCTGAACTGTTCACAAAGCCCTGCCACTGGCGGGGCTTTTTTATACCACGGTTTGGGCCAAGGGTTTGGTCGATAAAGCGGCCATGACGGGCGAAGCTATGCACCCAGCCCGGCCCAGCAATGCGGCGTTTCCTTTTGATTTAGGGAAAAATCCCTATATAGAGCGCTCAAACCCCTGCACACCGGAGAATCCCCATGTCTGCGACCGCGCCGATTACTCAAGATGTCATGACCATTCCGCGTAAGCAGGCGGAGGGGCCGGTGAACCTTGTCGGGTTGACCCGTGATGCCATGCGCGCCGCGTTGATCGCAGAAGGCACGCCTGAGAAACAGGCGAAGATGCGTGTGGGTCAGATCTGGCAGTGGATCTACCAATGGGGCACCCGCGATTTTGCCGATATGACCAACCTGTCGAAAGCCTTCCGTGCCGAGCTGGCCGAGAAGTTCGTGATCGAGGTGCCCGAGGTCGTGACCAAGCAGGTGTCCGAAGACGGCACGCGCAAATATCTGGTGCGCATCGCGGGCGGCCATGAGGTCGAGGTGGTGTATATCCCCGAAGAGGGGCGCGGCACCTTGTGCGTCAGCTCTCAGGTCGGGTGCACATTGACCTGTTCCTTCTGTCATACCGGCACGCAAAAGCTGGTGCGCAACCTGACCGCGGCCGAGATTATCGGGCAGGTGATGGTGGCGCGCGATGATCTGGGCGAATGGCCCGTGCCCGGTACGCTGACCGATGCGCCGCGGCTATTGTCCAACATCGTACTGATGGGCATGGGCGAGCCGCTTTATAACTTCGAGAATGTGCGCGACGCGATGAAGATCGCGATGGACCCCGAGGGGATCCAGCTGTCGCGCCGCCGGATCACCTTGTCGACCTCCGGTGTTGTGCCAGAGATCGCGCGCACCGCCGAAGAGATTGGCTGCCAGCTGGCTGTATCTTTCCACGCCACCACGGACGAGGTGCGCAACAAGCTGGTGCCGATCAACAAACGCTGGAACATCGCCGAGCTGATCGAGGCGCTGCGGGCCTATCCCAAGGTCAGCAACTCTGAACGGATCACGTTTGAATATGTCATGCTGGATGGTGTGAACGATTCAGACGCTGACGCGCATCGTCTGATTGAATTGATCCGCGGTATCCCCGCCAAGATCAACCTGATCCCGTTCAACGAATGGCCCGGCGCGCCGTATAAGCGGTCTTCGAACAACCGCATCCGCGCGTTCTCCGAGATCGTGTATCAGGCCGGCTATGCCTCGCCCGTGCGTAAACCGCGGGGTGAAGATATCATGGCGGCCTGCGGTCAGTTGAAATCGGCGACAGAGCGTGAACGCAAGTCCCGCAAGCAGATCGAGGCTGACGCGGGGATGTAACTGCCTGTCATGCAACGTGAAATCCACGATGCAGCCGTCCCGATTGGGGCGGCTGTTTGCATTTCAAGGCGTTTGATTGTGGCGGGGTCACCCTGAAATGACCTTGGGCCCGCCACAATTAAGCGGAAATTAAGTCATGATCGCCCAGAATATTGTTTCCATCGACAACACAATCAGGAGCGATACTGCGATGACTGTTATTATCAAGAACGACGCCTTTATCACTGCCGATGTACTGGCGCTTGTAACCCGCGAACGCGAAAGCGCCTTGTCCTACCGCGAATGGAAACATCGTCTGGCCGGTTATGGCTATGGGGTACGTGACACGGACCACGGGTCCGTTCTGGAAACGCTGCCGCATCACGTAGAGGTTTGTGTGCTTCCGGCCGATCTTTGCGCCTGATCTGACCGGGGTCTTTATTTTGAACGCCCGGGGACTTCCTCTCGGGCGGGGGCTGTATCCCAGTTTTCGATCAGCTTCATCGCCTCGTCGGCGGTTTCAACGAACTGGAACAGGTCCAGATCCTGATCAGAGATCGTGCCCGCGTCTGCCAGCGCATCCCAGTTGATGATCTTTTCCCAGAAGGCACGGCCGAACAGCAGGAACGGCACACGGCTCATCCGGCCTGTCTGGATCAGGGTAAGCGTTTCGAACATCTCGTCCAGCGTGCCAAAGCCGCCGGGAAAGACACAGATCGCCCGCGCGCGCATCAGGAAATGCATCTTGCGGATCGCGAAGTAGTGAAAGTTAAAGCACAGCTCCGGTGTGACATATTCATTCGGGGCCTGTTCAAAGGGCAGAACGATGTTCAGCCCGATAGATTGCCCGCCGGCGTCGACGGCACCACGGTTGCCTGCCTCCATCACGCCGGGGCCACCGCCGGTGACGATCACGTTGTCTTGCCCGTCACTCTCCATCGATTTCAGCGTCATCAGCCGCGCGAATTCGCGGGCCTCGTCATAGAAATGCGACAGATCGGCCAGTGTCTTGGTGCGGGCCTTGTCCTTGTGGGCAGGGGCGGGAATACGCGCGCCGCCGAACAGGACGATGGTGGATTTCACACCATGGGCGTCCAGCTCCATCTCGGGCTTGAGCAATTCCAGCTGCAGCCGGACGGGGCGCAATTCCTGACGGCACATGAAGTCGTCATCGGTAAAGGCCAGCCGGTATGCCGGGGCGCGCGTTTGCGGCGTGTCGGGTACATCCTGCGCGGTGGCGCGGTCGTCGCCGGCCTTGCGCAAGGGGTGGCGTTTGGATTCGGTCATCATACTCTCCGGTCTGTGCGGGCGACGGGCGCCCTTTGCTGCAACATGCCTGCCTTTGCCGCAAATGACCACGCCATCCGACGTCATTGCACCACAGCCCCGACGACTGTATAGCCAAGCGCAACATTTGACCCTCATTCGCCGGAGCTACACCCATGTCGAACGCCCAACTTGAAACCGCCATCGAAGCCGCCTGGGACGCCCGTGACACGATCACTTCGGCCACCACCGGCGAAACACGTGACGCGATCGAAGACACGCTGGCCGCGCTGGACAGCGGCAAGCTGCGCGTTGCCGAAAAGATGGAGAACGGCGACTGGCATGTGAACCAATGGGCCAAGAAAGCGGTCCTGCTGGGCTTCCGCATCAAGGATATGGAACAGCAAGACGGCGGCCCGCAGGGCAGCGGCTGGTGGGACAAGGTCGATAGCAAGTTCAAAGGCTGGAACGATGCCGACTGGAAAGAGGCAGGCTTTCGCGCCGTGCCCAACTGTGTCGTGCGCAAATCGGCCTATATCGCGCCGGGCGTTGTGCTGATGCCGTCCTTTGTGAACATTGGTGCCTATGTCGACAGCGGCACAATGGTTGACACATGGGCGACCGTCGGGTCCTGCGCGCAGATCGGCAAGAACGTCCACCTGTCGGGTGGTGTTGGCATCGGTGGCGTGCTCGAGCCCATGCAGGCTGGCCCGACAATCATCGAAGACAACTGCTTTATCGGTGCGCGTTCCGAGGTGGTCGAAGGCTGTATCGTCCGCGAAGGCTCCGTTCTGGGGATGGGGGTCTACATCGGCCAGTCGACCAAGATCCTCGACCGTGAAACCGGCGAAGTCTTCTATGGCGAAGTGCCCGCGGGGTCGGTCGTTGTGGCGGGGTCCATGCCGTCGAAGAACGGTGTGCACCTTTATTGCGCCGTGATCGTGAAGCGCGTCGACGAAAAGACCCGCTCCAAAACCTCGATCAACGAGCTGCTGCGCGACTAAGGGAACCTTTTCACAGACCTGTGAGTTCATTCTATGAAACAAGATTTATGGAGAATTTGAAATGACAGGTCTGGGTTGGTTCGCAGCAATAATCGTCGGTGGTCTGGCCGGTTGGATCGCGGAAAAGATCATGAAGTCCGATATGGGGCTGATCATGAACATTATTCTGGGGATCATTGGCGCGATCGTTGCCAACTTCCTGCTGATGACAATCGTCGGTGCGACCTTGGGTGGCTGGATTGGTCAGCTCGTTGTCGGGATCGTAGGTGCCTGCCTGTTGATTTGGGTCACACGTTTGGTACGCGGACGTAGCTGACCCTTTTCAGACGACACAGAACACGATAGGGCTGCCGCATCTTAATGCGGTGGCCCTTTTTATGTCTGACCAGAAGAAACCGAAAAAACCGTCGCGCCAGCAGGTCTATACGCTGCTGGTCGAGATTGGCCGCAAAGACGGCGACGGCCTGCCGGACAAGGCCACGGGCGCTGCGCTGATGTGCTTTGCCTCGGGCATCGATGAAGCGGAAGCCGTGCGCGAGACGGTCGCCATCCTGAAACAGGCCGATACCAACCCGCTGGACGTGACCGGATATGGCACGATTGCCGACCGCGAGGCCGAAGGCCACGAGATTGACGAAGACGAACGGGCCTTGATGGCGCGGGCACTGGACGAAAACTCTGTCATTATTGCGCAGATGACGCCTTTCTTCGACTAAGGTTCCTGCGCGGCTTTGCAGCGCTGGCGTGGGCTATGTGGCTCACCGCTTTGTGTATTTCCGCGCTGCCCCTTGGCTTTGGGGCATTTTCCCCACAAATGTAGGGCAACACCGCGACACACGCCGAAGGAGCCCTCATATGTCCAGCATCGATCCCGTAGACCTGACCGCCAAACTGGTGCGTTGCCCGTCGGTCACCCCAGCAGATGGGGGCGCGCAAGAGGTGCTGTTCGATCTGCTGACCGAGGCGGGGTTTGACTGTGCCTGGGCGGACCGTGGCGGGATCAAGAACCTCTTTGCGCGTTGGGGCAACAAGGGTAACACCCGCAGCTTTGGCTTTAACGGTCACACCGATGTCGTGCCCATCGGAAACGAAACCGATTGGACGATGCCGCCCTTTGGCGCAGAGATCAAAGACGGCATCATGTACGGGCGCGGCACCACCGATATGAAATCCGGTGTGGCAGCCTTTACCGCCGCGGCCATCGACTTTGTCCGCGATACGCCCCCCGATGGGTCCATCGTGCTGGCAATCACCGGTGACGAGGAAGCCGAAGGCATCGACGGCACACGCGCCTTGCTGGATTACATGCAAGAGGCGGGCGAACGGATGGATGTTTGTCTGGTAGGGGAGCCGACATGTCCGAACAAAATGGGCGAGATGATCAAGATCGGGCGACGCGGGTCGCTGAACGCGCATTTTCGCGTGAACGGCAAGCAGGGTCATGCGGCCTATCCTCATCGCGCCAATAACCCGATGCCTGCGATGATGCGGCTGATGGATCAGCTTGCCTCGCATCAACTGGACGCGGGGACGGACCATTTCGATCCGTCTACGCTGGCGATTGTCACCGTCGATACCGGCAACCCCGCGACCAACGTGATCCCCGCTGAAACCCGCGCGACGGTGAATATCCGTTTTAACGACAAGCATTCGGGCGCTAGCCTGACCACTTGGCTGGAGGAACAGGCCGCCGCGATCCGCGACAGTTTTGGTGTGCAGGTCGAGCTAAAGGTCAAGATTTCGGGCGAGAGCTTTATTACGCCACCGGGTGAGCTGTCTGATCTGGTGTCCAAAGCGGTGCAGGCTGAAACGGGGGTGACGCCTGAACTGTCCACCTCTGGCGGGACGTCGGATGCGCGGTTCATGAAGCACCACTGCCCTGTGGTTGAATTCGGGCTGGTTGGTCAGTCCATGCACGAGGTCGACGAAAACGTCGAGGTGGCGCAGATCCACCAGCTCAAATCCATCTATACCCGCATCCTGAAGGACTATTTCGCATGACCGCCCATATCGCCGTGACCGAAGACCTCGCCAGCTGTCACCTGCTGCGCCGGATCGTCTTTATCGAAGAGCAGAACGTGTCGGAAGCCGATGAAATGGACGACCGCGACGATGACGCGACGCATTTCCTTGCCACCGAGGAAGAGCTGCCGATCGGCTCTGCGCGGATGCATATCAAGGGTGATACGGCCAAGATCGGGCGCGTATGTGTGATCAAGTCCCACCGCGGTACGGGGCTTGGCGCGGCGCTGATCCGCGCGGCGGTAGACGAGGCGCGCAAGGATCCTGCCGTGCGCTTCGTGAAGCTCGGCGCGCAGCTGCATGCTTTGGGGTTCTACGAAAAGCTGGGGTTCGTGGCGCAGGGGCCGGTCTTTGACGACGCCGGCATTGATCACCGCGAGATGGTGCTGTCGCTTTGAACCGAACATTGGTCATCATGGTGAAGGAGCCGCTGCCGGGGCGGGTCAAGACGCGGCTTGGCCGTGATCTGGGCATGACCGCCGCCGCGTGGTGGTTCCGGCATCAGACCCGCGCGTTGATCCGCCGTGTGCAAGATCCGCGCTGGCAGGTGGTGCTGGCGGTCGCACCGGATCGTGCAGGGCTGTCCAGCCGCGTTTGGCCCGCGCATCTGCCGCGCTGGCCGCAGGGGCGCGGTGATCTGGGGGACCGTATGGGCCGTATGCTGCGCAGCGCGCCCGCGGGGCCGGTCTGTGTTATCGGGGCGGATATTCCGGGTGTGACCGCGGCGCGGGTGGCTGATGCGTTTCACGCGCTCGGGTCGCATGACGCAGTGTTCGGGCCTGCACCGGATGGGGGCTATTGGCTGGTCGGGCTGAAACGCGCCCGCCCCGTGCCGCCGCGCCTGTTTGAAAACGTCCGCTGGTCCACGGAGCATGCGCTGGCCGATACCGTCGCCACGCTGCCCGATCACCGCATCGCACAGGTCGCCACATTGCGGGACGTGGATACAATCGACGATTTGCCCATGACGAAGCGGGGTGCGCGTGCTACCTCGTGAAGCATGAGCAAAATACCTTCAAAGCCCGAGATCCTTGAATGGATCGCCGAAAACCCCACTCTGACCGCCAAGCGTGACATCGCCAAGGCGTTCGGCATCAAGGGCGCGGCCCGGATCGACCTGAAACGCGTGCTGAAAGAGCTGGAGGCCGAAGGCCATCTGGAAAAGCGCAAGCGCAGCTATCAGGACCCTGACCGCTTGCCGCCGGTGTCTGTGTTGCAGGTCACGGGGCCGGACAAGGATGGCGATCTGTTTGCCAAACCGATGGAGTGGCAGGGCGAAGGCGTGGAGCCCGTCGTGCTGGTGATCCCCCGTGCCTCTGACCCCGCCTTGGGGGCGGGTGACCGTATTCTGGCGCGGTTGACGCTGGTACAGGCGCAGGACCACCACTACGAGGCGCGGCTGATCCGCCGCATCGGCGCGAACCCTCAGCGGGTCTTGGGCATCTTCCGCAAGACCACAGAGGGCGGGCGCATCGTTCCCATCGACAAAGGCTCCGACAAGGAATGGTGGGTGCCCGGTGACGCGACCCACGGGGCCAAGGATGGCGAGCTGGTCGAGGCGGAACAGGCCGGACCAAAGGCGCGCATGGGATCGCCTCGGGCGCGTATCGTCGAACGGCTTGGGGACCCGTCAGCACCCAAGGCCGTGTCCCTGATCGCGATCCACCAGCATGGTATCCCCGACGACTTTCCTGACGACGTGATGGCGCAGGCCGATGCCGCGAAACCCGTGGGCCTGAAAGGGCGCGAGGATCTGCGCGACCTGCCACTGATCACCATCGACCCGTCGGACGCGCGGGACCATGATGACGCGTGCTATGCCCATGCCGACGAAGACCCCAAGAACGAGGGCGGCCATGTCGTCTGGGTCGCGATTGCCGATGTGGCCGCCTATGTCACCCCCGGCTCTGCGCTGGACCGCGAGGCGCGCAAACGGGGCAATTCCACCTATTTCCCCGACCGTGTGGTGCCGATGCTGCCTGACCGTCTGTCGGGGGACCTGTGTTCCTTGCACGAAGGCGTGCCGCGGGCCTGTATCGCTGTCCGCATGGTGCTGGATGCGGCGGGCAACAAGATCGGCCATAGCTTCCATCGCGGGCTGATGCGCTCGCCCGCTTCGCTGCACTACGAAGAGGTGCAGGACGCGATTGACGGCACCCCCAATGACCGCACCGGCCCGTTGCTGGAGCCTGTGCTAAAACCGATCTATGCCGCCTATGCCGCATTGAAAGCCGCCCGCGCCGAGCGTCAGCCGCTGGACCTTGACCTGCCCGAGCGGCGGATTGAGCTGGACAAGGACGGCACCGTGAAATCGGTGAACTTCAAGGACCGGCTGGATGCGCACCGCTTGATCGAAGAGTTCATGGTGCTTGCCAATGTCGCCGCCGCCGAGACGTTGCTGGCCAAGAAAACGCCGCTGCTTTACCGCATCCACGAAGAACCCTCTCCGGCCAAGCTGGACGCCTTGCGCGAAACCGCGCAGGCGGCGGGCTATACGCTGGCCAAGGGACAGGTGCTGCACACGCGCCATCTGAACAAGCTGCTGAACGACGCAGCGGGCACGGATGATGCGGAGCTGATCAACCTGTCGACCCTGCGGTCGATGACGCAAGCCTATTACGGGCCTGCGCATATCGGGCACTTTGGTCTGGCGCTGCGGTCCTATGCACATTTCACCTCTCCGATCCGGCGCTACGCGGATCTGATCGTGCACCGCGCGTTGATCACTGCCCATGGCTGGGGCAACGACGGGCTAAGCCAGCATGATATCGAGGATATTGAACAGACCGGCGCGCATATCTCGGACACGGAACGCCGGTCGATGGTGGCAGAGCGGGACACCACCGATCGCTATCTCGCGTCGTATCTGTCGGAACGTGTGGGCAATGAATTCTCGGGCCGGATCAGCGGCGTGGCGCGATTTGGGGCTTTCGTGAAGCTGGACGAAACCGGTGCCGACGGGCTGCTGCCCATGCGGTCGCTGGGGCGCGAGTATTTCCATTTCGACCAAGACGCCGGCACGCTGATGGGGTCGGACACGGGCATGATCATCTCTGTCGGGCAGCGTGTCACCGTGCGCCTGTCAGAGGCGGTGCCGGTCACTGGCGGCATCGCGCTGGAGCTGCTGACGCTTGAGGGCGATGCCTTGCCTAAGGGCGGCCAAGGGGCGCGGCGCGGACGTGGCGGGCCAGCGGGGCGCACTAATCCCAAGCGCAAAGGTGTCAAAGCCAAGCGCAAGGCGGATAAGGTGAAACGCAAGGTCAAACGCACACGACGCTAACCCCGGAACGGGAACACGAGGCAGGAACAGGCAGGCAGTAACACGCACAGCGGGCAACTCCGCCTTTCTGGGCCCGGCGTTTGACGCTAGGCTTGCAGCGTGATGCTGGGGAAGGGCGTGGGAATGGAACTGCTGAAAATTGGTGTATTGGTTGGCGGGGTGACGCTCTCGGTGACGGCTGCCACAGGTGTGATCGCTGCGGGGGCCGAGGGTACTTCGCGCCCGCCCGCGGCGGTGCAAAAGCCGGGCAGCGCGGCGGGGTTGCAGGACTGGGTGACCGCCTTCCGTGCGCGTGCCTTGGCCGCAGGGATCGACGGTGCGGTCTTTGACCGCGCGATGCAGACCGTGCGCTATGACCCGCAGGTCATCCGCCGCGACCGCAACCAATCCGAATTCACCAAAACAATCTGGGCCTATCTGGAGACCGCGACCTCTGATCTACGGGTCACCAACGGGAAGAAGGCGCTGGCCGAACAGGCCGACGCGCTGTCACAGATCGAAACGCGCTATGGCGTCGAGAAAGAGATCGTCACCGCGATCTGGGGGCTCGAAAGCGCCTATGGCACCTTCAGAGGCAGCGATCCGGTGCTCAGCTCGCTGACCACACTGGCATATGACGGGCGGCGGCGGGCTTTCTTTGAAGGGGAACTGCTGGACGCGCTGCGGATCTTGCAGGCGGGCGATACCACGCCCGCACAGATGCAGGGCAGTTGGGCCGGTGCGATGGGGCACACGCAGTTCATGCCCTCGTCCTTCCAGCAATATGCCGAGGATTTCACCGGCGATGGTAAACGCGATATCTGGAGCGATGATCCCCGCGACGCGCTTGCCTCTACCGCGGCGTATCTCAAGCATTTCGGATGGGTCCAAGGGCAGCCTTGGGGCGATGAGGTGCGGCTGCCCAAGGGGTTCGACTATCTTCTGGCGGGGCGGGATATCCTGAAAACGGCAGCGGAATGGCGTGCGCTTGGGGTGCGCCCTGTGACAGGATCGCTGGGGGATCACGGTCCTGCGTCCCTGCTTTTGCCCGGTGGGGCAGAGGGCGCGGCGTTTCTGATCTATGCCAATTTCGCGGTGATCGAACGCTATAATTCGGCCGATGCCTATGTGATCGGTGTGGGGCATCTGGCGGATCGTATCGCCGGGGGCGGGCCGATCGAGGCCAGCTGGCCGGTGCAAGACCGCGCGCTGACCTATGACGAACGGATCGAGCTTCAGACGCAGCTGACGGCGCAGGGGTTTGATACGGTCCAGATCGACGCCAAGATCGGCCCGCTGACCATCAATGCGGTGCGCAATTTCCAATTGTCGCAGGGGCTTGTGCCTGACGGCTATGCCTCCCCCCGATTGTTGGAAGCGCTGCGCGCGGCCTCGGCGGAGTAGTCTGGCGTAAATGAAACGCGCCGGACCTTTGGGTCCGGCGCGTGCCTTCGGCGAGGATTTTAAACCATTTGGAAGCGGCTTAGCCGGGGGACATCCCGCGCAACCGTTCGGAGCGGCGGCGCAGCAGTTCGACCACGGTCAGCAGGCAGATCGAGATGACCACGAGGATCGTTGCCACGGCAAGGATCGTGGGGCTGATCTGTTCGCGCAGGCCGGTAAACATCTGCCACGGGAGCGTTTTCTGACCGGCAGAGCCGACAAAGAGCACCACGACGACTTCATCAAACGAGGTGATGAAGGCGAACAAACCGCCCGAGATCACGCCCGGCAGGATCAATGGCATTTGCACGCGGAAGAAGGTTGTGACCGGATTGGCCCCCATATTCGCCGCCGCGCGGGTGAGAGAACGGTCAAAGCCTACCAGTGTCGCGGTGACGGTAATGATGACAAAGGGAATGCCCAAGGCCGCGTGTGCCAAGACGACGCCAACATATGTGCCCTGCAGGCCGACGCGGCTGTAGAAGAAGTACATGCCCGCCGCCGAGATGATCAGGGGGACGATCATGGGCGAGATCAGGATTGCCATGATCGCGCGCCGGAACGGCACGTGCTGTTGGCTCAGGCCAATCGCCGCGAGGGTGCCGAAGCTGACCGATAGAAGGGTCGCGGCCGGGGCGATCTTGATCGAGTTCCAGACGGCACCTTGCCATGCGGAGCTGCTGAAAAAGTCTTTGTAGTGGCGCAGCGAATACCCTTCGGGATCGAAACGCAGCATTTCAGGGGTGAAGGTAAAGAAGTTCTCGGCGTTGAAGCTAAGTGGCATGACCACGAGGATCGGTGTGATCAGGAACACAAGGATCGCGCCGCAAATGACGCGGAAGGCAAAGTGCCAGAGCACCTGACCCGGGGTTAGATAGGGCGCGACCTTGGCGCGGTAGCGTCCCTCGTAGAGCCAGAAGCTGAACCAGCCAAAGAACCAGCCGAAGATGACCCCCAGTACCAGCATGGGCACGCCGCCCAGAATAAAGCCGATGACGGCGAGCAGGATCACAGAGGCCCAACGGGCGATGGTTTCGTTCTTGATCACTTGCGTCAGCACAAAGGCCAGCGCCCCCATGGAGAGGGCTCCGATCAGGATGCCCAGCAGTCCGCTGCCTTGGGCGGTGCCGACAAAGAGCCCGGCAAAGGCGCCTGCAGCGGCGACAACCGGTACATAGAAACCGACGGGTTTGCGGGAGATAGGTGTGAGTGCGACCATGATATCAGCCTCCCAGTTTCACGTTGTCGATGCCGACGATCTTGTCGTAGGCCCAGTAAAGCCCAAGCACCACGGCCAGCAGGATCGCCCCAAGCGCGGCCGCGAGGCCCCAGTTGAGCGAGCTGGAGATATGGTAGGCAATCCGGTTGGAGATGAATGTCCCCGTGGTGCCGCCGACGATTTCTGGCGTGATGTAGTAGCCGATCGACAGGATGAACACGAGGATCGACCCTGCTCCGATGCCGGGCACTGATTGCGGGAAATACACGCGCCAGAAGGCTGTCCAGTTTGTAGCCCCCAGCGACTTTGCCGCACGTAGATAGCTGGGCGGTACTGTTTGCATCACGGAATAGAGCGGCAGGATCATGAACGGCAGCAGGATGTGCGTCATCGCGATGATCGTGCCGGTTTGGTTGTTGATCAGCGCAAGACGGCTGTCATCGGCCACCAGCCCCAGCCACACCAGTGTATCGTTGATCACACCCTGTTGTTGCAGCATGACCTTCCACGCCGATGTCCGCACCAGAAGCGAGGTCCAGAAGGGCAGCAGCACGAGGATCATCAGCAGGTTCGCGGTGCGCGCGGGCAGGTTGGCGAGGATCCACGCCACCGGATAGCCCAGCAGGATACAGCTGAGGGTGATGCAGACCGACATGAACAGCGTGCCGTAGATGCGTTCGTTGTCGGGGCGGAATTCGGGACCGTCAGCCGTTTTCTGCATATCGACGGCATTCAGGAAATAGCCGTTGGTCAGCGCGGGGCTGTAGGCGCGGATTGTGCTCCAGATCGGGGTTTTGCCCCAATCGTCGTCAATCTCGGTGAAGGCCGTTTTGTAATCGACTGCGTCGAATGCAGGGGCCGCTGCGGCAGCCTCGGTCAGTTCGGCTGATGCCGGGCCTGAATAGCTGGCGATTTGCGATGCCGTGGGGCCTGTCAGGTCGTCATAGAGGGCCGAGTAGATCAGCGCCCATGGGTCTTCCTTGTACAGGTTGTCTTCGTCGTCGTTCTGAACGAAGTCGGCGAAAATCTCGTAGTATTCGGCGGTCTCGGGCAGAAGCTCTGCCATGCCTTCGCGCATTTCAAACGCGGGCTGGTCGTCGCCGGAGGATTTTTTCCAGTCGGAAATCTCTGCCAGCCATGCGTCGGAGCCAAGCAGCGCGTTCCAGTTTTCCCCCTTCTTCCAGAAGTCGTTCAGATCCTCGAACTGGTCCTGAAACACTTCGCCAATGTCATCCACGCCGCGGCCGGATTTGCGGAACAGGGACGATGCACCGGTCAGCTCGTAGTTGAGCCTTGAGCCCAGACGGGTGTGCAATTTGCGTTCCTGTGCGATGAACAGGTCTTCGTAGAGCGCCTTGTAGACGGGGGCGCCGGGGGTTTCACCGCTTTCGCTGTCCCAGTCGGACAGGGTCTGCGTGGTGCGGGGCAGCGTGTCGCTGACGATTTGGTTCTCAACAGAGCGGAACAGCATATCGGCGATCGGCGCTATAAAGGTGATCAGGATAAAGATCAGCAGAGGGGCGATCAGCAAGAGCGCGCTGAGCTTCTGACGACGGAGCGCACGGTTCAGGCTGCGTTTCAGCGGTGTGCCGTCCGCGGCCAGCATCGGGCCGGTCTGTTCAGGTGTGTCGTTCGTCGCGTCGGCGGTATCGCTCATATCGGCCCCATGGGGTTAGGTCGCTGGAAGGTCGGGAAAATGGAAAAACAAATAAAGGGTGGAGGAGGCCAAAGCGGCCTCCTCCGAATGGTTCAGGCGATTATTGCGCCAACCATGCTTGGAACTTCGCGTCGATGTCGTCGCGGTAGTCAGCCCAGAACTCGTAGTTGTACAGGAACGTGTTCTCTGCGTTGGCCGGGTCGGTTGGCATGTGTGGTGCCATGTCGATGCCCAGTTCTGCGTGCTTGCCAACCATAGGAGCGGAGGACAAACGGGCAGGGCCGTAGCTGATGTACTGCGATTGATCCGCCAGACGCTGTGTGTCTGTCGCGAATTTCACGAAGTCTTTGACGCGGGCCAGACGGTCGTCAGGCAGACCGGCGGGGATGATCCAACCGTCAAGGTCGAACACTTGTGCGTCCCACAGCATTGCAACGGGCTGGTCTTGCTCTTCGATGACGCTGAACAGACGGCCGTTGTAGGTGGACCCCATGACGACTTCACCATCGGCCAGCAGCTGTGGCGTGTCGGCACCGGCGGACCACCAGATCACGTCGTCCTTGATGGTGTCGAGCTTGGCCAGAGCCTGTTCCTGACCTTCTGGAGTTGCCAGAACGTCATAGACTTCGTCCTTTGCAACGCCGTCACAGAGCAGCGCCCATTCCATGTTGTTGATCGGACGCTTTTCAAGCGCGCGCTTGCCTGGGTAGGCTTCGGTGTCGAAGACGTCGCAGATTTTGGTTGGAGGCGTGTCGCCAACCATGTCTGTGCGATACCCGAATGTGGTCGAATACACGATCTGCGGGATAAAGCAGTCGCTGACCAGCAGGTCGCCAAAGTCGTCTTCAGCGGATGTCCCGTCGGGGGCTTCTGCCAGCATTTCGTCCGCGTCGATTTCCATCGCCAGACCTTCGTCGCACAGGCGGATGGCGTCAGCGGCAACCACGTCGACCAGATCCCAGGTCACGTTGCCGGCTTCGTTCATCGCGCGCAGCTTTGCCACGGCTTCGTTGGAGCTTTCATCCCAAACAGCAGAGAGTTCAGGGTGCATTTCCAGATAGGGCTGCAGATACGCTTTGTCTTGGCTGGCTTGGTAAGCGCCACCCCAGGAAACAAGCGTCATCTCTTTGGCCATGTCCGCATGCGCATCGGCGAATGCCAATGTGCCAGCGCCAATGATCGCGGAGGATGCGAGTAGCGTTGTCGTAAACTTCATTAGATAGTCTCCCATTATATGCCCGTTAGGGTCTTGAGGATGTGATATCGGGCTTAACCACAGCCTCGTGCGACGCCGTCGAACGTTGGACGGCCGGCCGCGTCCCGACGCTTATGCGTCGAGGGCGCGGCAATCCTCTGCCAACCAGCCAATCTCGATCTGCTGGCCTGGCTTCAAACGTACCTGATCGGGTGCGTTTCGTGTCTTGATGATAAAATTGTCGGTCCCGGCAACCCGCAGACGGGTGCGGAAGATGTCGCCCATATAGACGAATTCAAGTACTTCGGCTTTCAGCGTATGCGCCCCTTCCTGCATCCGGTCCTTGTTGAATTCAACGCGCTCGGGGCGGATAGAGACACGGGTGCGTTCGCCGGCGCGGGTCACGTTGATCGGCTTTGCCTCGATCAGGCCGCCGCCGTCCAACTGCACAAGGCAAGTGCCGCCCTTGATCTCGGTCACGACGCCTTCAAGGGTGTTATTCTCGCCGATGAACTGCGCAACAAAGCTGTTTTCGGGCTCTTCATACAGCAGATCGGGCGGGGCCAACTGTTGGATGCGGCCGTTTTCGAACACGGCTACGCGGTCGGACATTGTCAGCGCTTCGGTCTGGTCGTGGGTCACGTAGACCACAGTGATGCCCAATTCATGCGCCAGATGCGTGATCTCGAACTGCAATGTTTCGCGCAGCTGTTTGTCCAACGCCCCCAGCGGTTCGTCCATCAACACCAGTTCAGGTTCGAAGACCAAAGCACGGGCCAAGGCAACACGTTGCTGCTGACCGCCGGAAAGCTGTGCCGGACGGCGGCCGCCGAAGTCGCCCATCTGAACACGGTCCAGCGCGATCTTCACTTTCTCTTCACGCTCGGACTTGCCGATCTTGCGCACCTCAAGCGGGAAGGCGAGGTTTTCGGCAACGGTCATATGCGGGAAAAGCGCGTAGTTCTGGAACACCATGCCAATGCCGCGTTTGTGCGGCGGGATGTTGTTGATCGATTTACCATCAAGCCGGATGTCGCCATGCGTGGCCGTTTCGAAACCCGCCAGCATCATCAGGCAGGTGGTCTTGCCGGACCCCGATGGCCCGAGCATTGTCAGAAACTCGCCTTTCGGCATCGACAGGTTGAGGTCTTTTACGACGAGATTTTCGCCGTCATAGCTTTTCTGCACGCGTTCAAATTCTACGAACGCATTCGTTGCTGAAGTATCTGCCAAAGCTGGCTCCCCGTTTATTGTGACGTTCAAGCGCCCTTGTTGACAGGAAGTTAAAACTGGCTGGTTTCCGCTTTGCAACCAATTAACGACACTTTTGGGCAGAAAGCGTCAATTGCGGGAAGATCGACGGTTATTTGACAAGAAACAGTTCTTTTGCCTGCGGAATTACTGTGCAGCCTGCTTGAAATAAGGGAAATTCGTTAATATCTGCCATAGGCTAAGCCTCAGCGGCTCGCCCCGAACCCGGCGATTTTGAGCGCTGGTCAGCCACTGCCGATGTCGCAAACAGACAAGTCCTTGCAGGGCTTCCAGCGGCGGGACGGGCGACCTTTGCGCCTCGTCCCGAATGTATGTCACGCCTTAGCCGAGCGGCGATTCAGCGTCTTGCGCGTGGTCTTCGGCTGCCTTGAGCAGGCCGCCTTCTTTGACCGCGGTATAGGTTTCATCCAGCGCTTTGGTGGCGCGCGTCATGAATACTTTGATCTCTTCGGGGGTGATCACCAGCGGTGGCGAGATGATCATCCGGTCGCCGACGTGGCGCATCACCAGATTATTCGCAAAGCAGCGTTCACGACACATATAACCGACGGTTCCTGCATCGCCTGCGAACTTTGACCGCGTTTCTTTGCGCGGGGACAGCGGCAGCGACGCCATAAGACCCGCGACGTTGACGGTGCCGACCAAAGGATGCTCTGCCAATTTGGCCAGCCCCTCCTTCAGGGCGGGGGCCGCAACATTGTTCACGTGATCCAGAATCTTTTCGTCCTGCATAATCCGCAGGTTTTCCAGTGCCACGGCCGAGCAGACGGGGTGCCCCGAATAGGTATAGCCGTGATTGAACTCCCCGGACCCGATGGTCTGCGCGATCTCGTCACAAACGATGGACCCGCCAATCGGCTGGTAGCCAGAGCTCAGGCCCTTGGCAATGGTCATGATATGCGGCTTGATTCCCATGGTTTCGGACCCGAACCAGCTGCCTGTCCGGCCAAAGCCACAGATCACCTCGTCCGCGATGATCAATACGTCGTACTTGTCACAAATACGCTGGATTTCGGGCCAGTAGGTGCTTGGCGGCACGATAACACCGCCCGCGCCCTGAATGGGTTCACCGATGAACGCCGCGACATTATCTGCCCCCAGCTCGAGGATCTTGGCTTCAAGCTCTTGCGCGCGGGCAAGGCCGAACGCCTCGGGCGTATGATCGCCACCTTCCACCCACCAGTCGGGCTGGTTGATATGGTGAATACCGGGGATCGGCATGCCGCCCTGTTCGTGCATATAGCTCATGCCACCAAGAGAGCCGGACCCCATCGACGACCCGTGATAGGCATTCTTGCGGCTGATGATGTGGGATTTCTCTGGCTTCCCTTTCATCGCCCAATAGGTGCGCACCATCCGGATGTTGGTGTCATTCGCTTCGGACCCCGACCCGGCAAAGAACACATGGTTCAGATCGCCGGGGGCCAGTGACGCAATCTCTTTTGCAAGGGCGATGGCGGGCACGTGGGAGGTCATGAAGAACGTGTTGTAGTAGTTCAGCTCGAGCATCTGGCGCGCGGCGACATCGGCCATTTCCTGACGGCCATAACCGATGTTGACGCACCAAAGACCCGCCATCCCATCGAGGATCTCGTTCCCCTCGCTGTCGGTCAGGTAGACGCCCTTGGCACGGGTGATAATCCGCGCGCCCTTCTCGGCAAGCTCGTCATTGGTGGTGAACGGGTGCATGTGATGCGCGGCGTCAAGCGCTTGCAGCTCGGCGGTGGGCATGTGGTTGGTGATATGGGCCATAAAGAACACCTCTGGGAATGGGGAGGGAAGATTGGGCTCAGAATATGATCAAATTATGCAGAGTCAATCGAATCGCTCTGCTGTGGTGATGATAAACGGCTATCAGCCGATCAGATTTTAATCAAAGCGAGGCGCGAATCTGGACCATGCCCTGAGAAACATCCTCGGCCATGGCCTGCGCAGCCTTTGACGCATCGCCTTCGCGAAAAGCCGCGAGCAAGTCGGCATGTTTATCTGGCAGGTTCGACGTGCCAAACCGACCGCAGACCACGCGCAGCGACGGGCCGAACATCAGCCATAAGCGGTCGACGGTCGCGGCCAGAATAGGGGCCTCTGCACAGGCGTTGATGATGGTGTGAAAACGGTAGTTCTGGGTCAGGTATTCGCCGATATCCCCGCGATCAATCGCGTGGTTCAGCGCGTCATCCACCTGTGCAAGTTCGTTTAAAACAGTCTCTGACATGCGGCCTGTGGCACGTTGTGCAAGCTCTGTTTCAAGAGTTTTTCGCATGAATTCCAGCTCGTTAACCCCTTCGAGGTCCAGCACAGGCACTGATACGCGGCGATTGCCCTGATGCACCAGCGCGCCTTCGGCGATCAAACGGCGCAGCGCTTCGCGCACTGGGGTCATGCCCGCATCAAGGGTTTCTGCAAGGCCTTGAATGGTGACGGCCTGACCAGGGGCAAGGTCGCCGAACAGGATCAGCTTGCGCACGCGTTCATAGACATGCTGATGGGCCGGCACCTTGGCCGGGCTTTCCAAAGGCTTTTGCGACGCAAGGTCAGCGGAATTTAAGTTCATCAAATTTGCCTAAATTGTACTCAACCACATTTTGAACCACGGCATGCACCTGCGTAAAATTATAAATGATCTTGTCGCATGACGCAAAACTTGATCAAATTGACGAAAGGTTCGGATCAACTGAGCCTACACAACGGGAGATGACAATGAAATATAGCTTGCTCAGTTCAATCGCAGCAACGGCATTGATCGCCACCAGCGCCTTGGGTGAAGAGGTGCGGGTCTATAACTGGTCCGACTACATCGACGAAGACCTGTTGCAGAAATTTGAAACAGAAACCGGCATTGATCTGATCTATGACGTGTTTGACAGTAACGAAGTGCTTGAAACCAAGATGCTTGCAGGCGGGTCCGGCTACGACGTGGTTGTCCCGACCGGTACCTTCCTTGAACGCCAGATCACGGCGGGGGTTTTCCAGAAGCTCGACAAAGACAAGCTGCCGAACATCGCCAACATGTGGGACGTGATCGAGGACCGCGTATCGAAATACGACCCCGGTAATGAATATGCCGTTAACTATATGTGGGGCACCACTGGGCTTGGCGTTAACATGACCAAGGTTAAGGAAGTGCTGGGCGAAGATGCCCCTGTTGATTCGCTAGACCTCGTATTCAAGCCCGAGAACATGGAAAAGCTGGCTGAATGTGGCGTCCATTTCCTTGACGCTCCGACAGAAATGATCCCCGCGGCGCTGAAGTTTCTGGGCGAAGATCCCCAATCCCAGGACCCTGACGTGATCGCTAAGGCGGAGCCTGTTTTGACGGCGGTTGCCCCCCACGTTCAAAAGTTCCACAGCTCGGAGTATATTAACGCACTGGCCAACGGTGATATCTGCGTTGCCTTCGGCTGGTCGGGTGACATTCTACAATCGCGTGACCGCGCGGCCGAGGCGGATAACGGTGTCGAAATCGCCTACTACGCGCCAAAAGAAGGGGCGTTGATGTGGTTCGACAATATGGCCATTCCAGCGGATGCGCCAAACCCGGATGGGGCGCATAAGTTCTTGAATTTCATGATGGAACCAGAGAACATGGCCGCCGCCTCGAACTACGTTTACTATGCGAACGGCAACAAGGCGAGCCAGGAGTTCCTTGCCGAGGACGTGATCGGGGACACAGCGATTTACCCAGACGAAGCCACGCTGGAAAACCTGTATACCATTTCTTCCTATTCGCCCAAGGTACAGCGTGTCGTCACGCGTATGTGGACGAAGATCAAATCTGGTATCTAAAATCGCATCGGGTCAAAGCCTTACCGGTTTTGACCCGAACTACCGGACCCCTCCACCCGGAGGGGTAAACGCTGTGCAAAGGATAGATCAAAGTGAGCCAACCCGTTTTCGCCCCGTGGGATGACCCGAACGAAAAGCCGCTTATCCGCTTCGAGAATGTGACAAAGCGTTTTGGCGATTTCGTTGCGATCGATGATCTGTCTTTGAGTATTTATGAAAGCGAGTTCTTTGCACTGCTGGGGCCTTCGGGCTGCGGTAAAACAACGATGATGCGCATGCTTGCCGGGTTTGAAAACCCAAGCGCGGGCAAGATCGAATTGGCGGGTAAGAATATCGCGGGCATCCCGCCGAACAAGCGGGCGGTGAACATGATGTTTCAGTCCTATGCCCTGTTTCCACATCTGTCTGTCTGGGAAAATATCGCCTTTGGGTTGAAACGAGGGGATATGTCCAAGGCAGATATCGCCGCACGCGTTGAAGAGATGCTCAAGCTGACGCGCCTTACCAAATTTGCCAAACGCAAACCCCACCAGATTTCGGGGGGGCAACGTCAACGGGTCGCGCTTGCGCGGTCCCTCGCCAAAGCCCCGAAGCTTTTGCTACTGGACGAACCGCTTGGCGCGCTGGACAAAAAGCTGCGTCAGGACACCCAGTTTGAGCTGATGGATATCCAGGAAAGCACGGGAACCACCTTTGTTATCGTTACCCACGATCAGGAGGAAGCGATGACCGTCGCGAGCCGCGTGGCTGTGATGGATGAAGGGCAGATCATCCAGGTCGCCACACCAGGGGGTATCTACGAAGCACCTAATTCCGTCTACGTTGCTGACTTCATCGGTGACGTGAACATTATCTCCGGCACGGTGAAGCCCGCGGGCGAGAATATGTACCACGTTGATTGGGTCGCGAATGAGGCCCCCTTGCTTGCGGCTTCGGAACGACCGTTCAGTGATAGGCAGGAAGCGCATCTTGCGATCCGACCCGAAAAGATCGCCATTTCTACCGAGAAGCCGACAGAAATGAAGAATGTTGTTCAGGGCACCGTTCTAGACATCGCATATCTTGGCAATCTCAGCACCTACCATGTCCAGCTGGCGGGTGGACAAGTGATCAAGGCGCAGACCGCAAACACGCGTCGGCTGTCGCGCCGCACGATCACGTGGGAGGATAAGGTCTGGATTTCATGGAGCGCCACCGCCGGCGTCCTGTTGGAGCGATGAATATGCGTCGCTTCTTCCTTATCGCGGTGCCCTATGCCTGGTTGCTCGCGCTGTTTTTCATTCCTTTCATCATTGTTTTTAAAATTTCTCTCTCTGATCTGGCTTTGTCGATTCCTCCATACTCCCCGACGGCGAAGGACGGGATCTGGGCGATGTTTGCGGCATTCGATCTGGAAAACTTTACCTTTCTTGCTTCGGACGATCTCTACTGGAAGGCGTACCTAAGCAGTTTGAAGATTGCGTTAATATCTACGGTTTTAGCGGTTTTGGTGGGCTACCCGATGGCCTACGGCATGGCCCGCGCGCCCGAGGAATGGCGTCCGACCCTCATGATGCTGGTGATTTTGCCCTTTTGGACCAGCTTCCTGATCCGCGTTTACGCGTGGGTCGGTATTCTGAGTAATGAGGGGCTTTTGAACCAATTCCTGCTGTGGTTGGGCATCATCGATACGCCTTTGACGATCATGAACACGACGACCGCGGTCTATATAGGAATTGTTTACACTTATCTGCCATTCATGATTCTACCGATCTACGCCGCGCTAGATCGGTTGGACGAATCCTTGATCGAGGCCGCTGAAGATCTGGGATGTTCACGGTTAAAGGCATTCTGGCTGGTCACGATACCTTTGTCTCGCAACGGGATCATTGCAGGGTGTTTCCTGGTCTTTATCCCCGCGCTGGGCGAATTTGTTATCCCCTCTTTGTTGGGCGGTTCAGGGACGTTGATGATCGGCAAGGTCTTGTTCGAGGAGTTCTTTAACAACCGCGACTGGCCCGTCGCGAGCGCGGTGGCGGTGATCCTGCTACTGATATTGATCGTTCCAATCGTTCTGTTCCAGCGCAACCAGCAACGTCAGGCCGAGGTGGAGGCATGAGACGCGCAAGCTGGTTCAATATTACGTCGCTCACCCTCGGGTTTGCTTTTCTTTATCTGCCGATGATCCTGTTGGTCATCTACAGTTTTAACAGTTCGAAACTGGTGACTGTCTGGGCCGGTTTCTCGACCAAATGGTACGGCGAGCTGCTTCAGAATGAGGCATTTCTGAATGCTGCGATGGTAACGCTGAAGGTCGCGGTGGCATCCTCTACGCTGGCAACGGTGTTGGGGACGATGGCGGCATACATCCTTGTGCGCGGGGGGCGGTTTGCAGGGCGTACGCTCTTCTCTGGCATGATCTACGCGCCGCTGGTCATGCCGGAGGTGATTACCGGCCTGTCGCTGTTGCTTCTGTTTATCGGGATCGGGCTGGATCGGGGGACGCTGACCATCGTGCTGGCACACACGACCTTTTCGATGTGCTACGTGTCAGTGGTCGTGTCATCGCGGCTGGTGACTTTTGACCGATCGCTGGAGGAAGCGGCACTGGACCTTGGCTGTTCGCCTTTCGACGCCTTCCGTTTGGTGACCTTGCCGATCATCGCGCCGGCGGTCATATCGGGATGGCTGTTGGCGTTCACGCTCTCGCTGGACGACCTTGTTATCGCTTCATTTACCACGGGCCCGTCCTCCACAACCCTGCCGATCAAGATCTGGAGCGCGGTGCGTCTTGGCGTCTCCCCCGAGATTAACGCATTATCAACCATCATGATCGGTATCGTGACATTCGGGGTTATCACGGCGTCGCTGGTCTCGAAGCGCAAGGCGATCAGGGCGCAACGCGATGTGCAGGCGGCAGAACGCGCCGCGGTATGAAAAGAGCTGCGGCATGAAACGAATATTTAACGATTTTGCCTATACAGATGCGCCAAGGGAAAATTGTTGGTGGGATCAAACCTGCGCCCCTGCCGATAGATCTGCGTTGGAAGGTGACGTATCCTGTGACGTGGCGATTGTGGGCGGCGGCTTTACAGGGCTCTCTGCCGCGTTGCGCCTTGCGGAGGCTGGATATTCGGCGGTCGTGCTGGAAAATCGATACGTCGGCTGGGGCGCGTCGGGCCGCAATGGGGGCTTCTGCTGCCTTGGGGGCGGACGGCTAAGTGATGCCGCGCTGGACAAGCTTGCGGGGCGCGAGGATCGGTTGCGCTTTCGCGCGGCTGAGCTAGCGGCGATCAACTTTGTTGATGCGTTGATCACGCGGCATGGGATCGACGTTGACCGCCACTCCGACGGGGAGATCGAGCTGGCGCATCGGCCCAAAGATATGGAGGATTTCCGCACGCGCGCCCGCGAGGTGCGAGAAAACTACGGGCTAGAGGCGCGGCTTATTGATCCCGCAGATTTCGCGCCGCATGGGCTTTCGGGGCCGTTCCACGGGGCACTGCATATTCCGGCGGGCTTTGCGCTGAACCCGCGGAAATACGTGATCGGCCTTGCCGCGGCGGCGGAAAAGGCGGGTGCGGTGATTTACCATGATACGCCTGCGCTTGAGGTGCGGCAGGCGGCGCAGGGTCACGACGTTCGAACGCCCAAGGGCAGGGTGCTTGCACAGAAAGTGATTGTCGCTACCAACGGGTATTCCTCGGAAGATTTGGTGCCGGGGCTGTCTGCGCGCTATATGCCCACGCAGTCGACCGTCCTTGTGTCCCGCCCCCTGACCGAGGCAGAGCTTGATGCCGCGGGGTGGAAGAGCGATTATATGTCCGCAGATACGCGCAATTTGCTGCATTATTTCAGGCTGATGCCGGATCGCCGGATGTTGTTTGGCATGCGCGGCGGCTTGGTGACGGGCAAAGCGGCAGAGGCGCGCGCCATTGCGCGTGTGCGCCGCGATTTCGAAAAGTTTTTCCCGGCGTGGAAAGACGTTGAGACACCCTACCAATGGTCGGGTATGGTATGTCTATCGCGCGCGCAAATGCCCTTTGTCGGCAAGCTCCCTGACCCCGGTGCCGTCTATGCAAGCCTTTGTTATCATGGGAATGGTGTTGCAATGGGTAGCTATTCGGGCGGGCTGGTCGCGGATCTGGTGATGGGCAAACCCATCGACCGGCCCTACCCTCAGGTCATGCAAAAGCGGCTGCGAAAGTTCGAGCTGGGGCGCTTGCGCCGGCTTCTGATGCCATTTGCCTATCTTGGTTTTGCGCTGTCAGATCACTAGATGTGGGTGCACCGGCTGGCTTGGCTTGCTGACTGTCAAATTGATTTAGGATAAAGTTTCATGAAGATTGCGATGATTGGCACCGGCTATGTCGGTTTGGTCTCGGGTGTTTGTTTCTCGGATTTCGGACATGAAGTTGTCTGTGTCGACAAAGACCCGTCTAAAATCGAGAAGTTGGAAAAGGGCATCGTCCCGATCTACGAACCTGGCCTTGATGACTTGATGGCCAAGAACGTTGCAGCGGGTCGTCTGTCTTTCACCGGGGATCTTGCCGGCGCAGTGGATGGTGCGGATGCCGTGTTTATCGCGGTTGGGACGCCGACCCGGCGCGGGGACGGGCATGCGGATCTGACTTACGTCATGGCCGCCGCAGAAGAGATCGCCTCTGTCCTGACGGGTTATGCGGTGATCGTCACCAAATCGACTGTGCCTGTGGGCACCAACCGTCAGGTCAAACAGGTCGTCGCCAAAGCCAATCCCAACGCCGATTTCGATGTCGCGTCGAACCCCGAATTCCTACGGGAAGGGGCTGCGATTGACGACTTTATGCGCCCCGACCGCGTGGTTGTAGGCACGCAGAATGAACGCGCCGAACAGGTGATGAAGGACATCTACCGCCCGCTCTCGCTGCGCGAGTTTTCGATCATGTCGACGGATCTGGAAAGCGCAGAGATGATCAAATACGCCGCCAACGCGTTTTTGGCGACCAAGATTACCTTTATCAATGAAATCGCGGCCTTGTGTGAACGCACTGGTGCGGATGTGAAAATGGTGTCGAAAGGCATGGGGCTGGATAACCGGATCGGGTCCAAGTTCCTGCATGCGGGCCCGGGCTATGGCGGTAGCTGCTTCCCAAAAGACACGCAGGCCTTGGCGCGGATGGGGCAGGATCATTCGGTGCCGATGCAGCTGACCGAAACCGTGATCAAGGTGAACGACGAGGTTAAACGCCGGATGATCGACAAGGTTGTCGACATCTGTGGCGGGTCGGTAAACGGCAAGACCATCGCGGTGCTGGGGGTAACGTTCAAGCCCAACACCGACGATATGCGCGACTCTCCCAGCTTGACGATTGTGCCATCGCTGGTCGGCAACGGGGCCAAGGTGCGTGTGGTTGATCCGCAGGGCAAACGCGAGGGCGAAGCCTTGCTGCCGGGCGTGTCGTGGCTGGAGGATGCCTATAAGGCCGCACAAAATGCGGATGCGCTGGTCATTCTGACGGAGTGGAACGAATTCCGCGCGCTGGACCTCAAGCGGATGGCCAAGCGCATGGCGACCCCTGCGATGGCAGATCTGCGCAATATCTACAGCCCGAAAGATGCCAAACGCGCCGGTTTCTCGGCCTATGTCTCTATCGGGCGCGAAGGGTTCGGGGCTTAACCTGCACCACAGGCCCGCGCTTGGAACAGGGCGGGCCGACAGCGTGATCAGCTGCGGTGGGTTTCGCCGCGCGCTTTGGCAAGCGTCATCTGCTGCTGGCGCTCGCGGAACCGCGCCTTATCCGCGTCAGAGGTTTCGCCGACGCACTGCGGGCAGCTGACGCCGGCCTCGTATCCGGGCTTTGCGGTATCTTCGGGCAGGATCGGGCGACGGCAGCCATGGCACAGCATATGCGGCCCTTCTTTCAGCCCGTGACCAACGCTGACGCGGTTGTCAAAGACAAAGCAATCGCCTTTCCAGCTGCTTTGCTCTTCGGGGACGTCTTCAAGGTACTTGAGGATGCCCCCCTTGAGGTGGAACACATCCTCCACCCCTTGGCCGATCAGGTAGTTCGTCGATTTCTCACACCGGATACCGCCGGTGCAGAACATCGCGATTTTCTTGTTGTGAAACCGGTCCTTATTCGCCTCCCACCAGGCGGGGAATTCGCCAAAGCTTTGGGTTTCCGGGTCGATGGCCCCGTCGAAGGTGCCGATCGCGACCTCATAATCATTGCGCGTGTCGATCACGGCAACATCGTCGCGACCGATCAGATCGTTCCAATCAGCGGGATCGACGTAATGCCCGACCTTGGCCAGCGGATCGACATCGGGCTGACCCATGGTCACGATCTCGCGCTTCAGGCGGACCTTCATCTTGCCGAAGGGCGGCGTTGTGGCGGTGCTTTCCTTCCACTCAAGATCGGCGCAGCCCGGCAGGGCACGGATATGCGCAATGACCGCGTCGATCCCCGCACGGGGGCCGGCGATGGTGCCGTTGATGCCTTCGGCGGCGACCAGCAGCGTGCCTTTGACGTCATGCTGCGCACAAAGCGCAATCAACGGCGGGCGCAGGGCGTCAGGCGCGTCAAAACGGCTGAAATGATAGAGGGCGGCAATGGTATACATGCGCGCTGAGATACGCCCATGCGGCGGTTCAGGCAAGGGGGTGCCGTGCCGCACCCGCCGTGTTATGTCCCTTGGCACAAGCTGGCCCATGAGGAACCCGATATGACCCACGCCCTGATCGTGATTGATGTGCAAAATGATTTCTGCCCCGGCGGAGCCCTTGCGGTGACAGACGGCGACGCGATCGTCGACGGGATCAACGCGCTGATGGGGCAGGCGGATGCGGTGGTTCTGACGCAGGATTGGCATCCGGCGGGCCATTCCTCCTTTGCGTCATCCCATGCGGATAAGGCGCCGTTCGAGGTAACGCAGATGCCCTATGGCGCGCAGGTGCTGTGGCCGGATCATTGCGTCCAAGGCAGCGACGGGGCTGCGTTCCATCCGCAGCTGGATCAAACCCGTGCCGATATGATCATTCGTAAAGGGTATAACCCCGCCATCGACAGCTATTCTGCGTTCTTCGAAAATGACCACAAAACGCCTACCGGGCTTGAAGGGTATTTGCGGACACGCGGCATAACCAAGCTGACGATGGTAGGTCTGGCGCTTGATTTCTGCGTTAACTTCTCCGCCGTGGACGCGGCGAAGCTGGGCTTTGATGTCGAGGTCCGTTTGGACCTGTGTCGTGCAATTGACCTGGACGGGTCGCTTTCTGCCGCGCGCGAGGCGATGACGACGGCGGGGGTTACTCTGCGCTAAGCGGGGCGTCTTCGACGGGGGCGATGTTGAGGATATCCAGCGCATCCAGCCCGCCAAGCGTGGCATCCACCGCGACGGTCGCCAGAATGATCCCCATGACGCGGCTGATCACGCTGGCGCCTGTGGTCCCCATCAGGTGACCGATCCGCCCTGCGAGCAACAGAAGCACAAGCGTGAACAGCAGCACGACCACCAGCAGGCCCGCCGTGACCAGCTGGTCTGATATCTGGTTGGTGTGATTGTCAGTCAGGATCACAATCGCCAGCATCGCTCCGGGAGAGGCGATAGACGGCATGGCGAGCGGAAAGACCGCACCGGCGAGATGATCCCGCTCTGCTGCCTCGATTTCCTGTGTCGGTTTCGGGTCGCCGAAAATCATGCTGAGCGCGAAGAGGAACAGGATAATCCCGCCCGCGACCTGAAACGACCCCAGCCGCAGCCCAAGGTTCTCAAGCAGATATTGCCCGCCCGCCAGAAACCCAAGCAAGACAAGTCCGGCCACCAGCACGGCCCGCAGCGCAAAGCTTTTGTGCAGTCGTTGTGGCACATTGGCCGTCGCGAAAAGAAAGACGGGAAGGCTGCCAATAGGGTCGATCACGACAAACAGTGTAATCAACTCTCGCAAGAGATTGGGCCATTCCAGCATCTAGCAGCGCTCCTAAAGGGGTTAAGTCGGTGGATTACCACAGGTTTTGCACTGTGTCAGCGGCAATTCCCTTGCCCGTACAAGATGGATGGGCCACAAACACACCGCCTAAGGGAGCTTTGAACATGGTCGACATTGCAAGCCGCGTCTGGAACCACAAGTGGAAGATCGACCCTATCGTGCGGTCCCTGATCGATACGGACTTCTATAAGCTGTTGATGTGCCAGTCGGTTTTTCGCAACAAGCCGGAAACACAAGTCACATTCAGCCTGATCAACCGTTCCAAGCATATCCCGCTGGCCGATCTCATTGACGAAGGCGAGCTGCGCGAACAGCTTGATCACATCCGGTCACTGTCACTCAGCCGTGGGGAAAGCACTTGGCTGCGCGGCAATACCTTTTACGGCAAGCGCCAGATGTTCCGCCCCGATTTCATGGAATGGTTCGAGAACCTGCGCCTGCCGCCCTATCATCTTGAGCGTAAGGGCGACCAATACGAGCTAACATTTGAAGGGTCGTGGCCCGAGGTGATGCTGTGGGAAATCCCCGCGCTTGCCGTCCTGATGGAACTACGCAGCCGCGCCGTGCTGGACCGTATGGGCCGGTTCGAGCTGCAGGTGCTCTATGCGCGCGGCATGACCCGTGTCTGGGAAAAGATCGAAGCCCTGCGGGAAATTCCCGATCTGTCCATCGCCGATTTCGGCACCCGTCGCCGCCATTCGTTCCTGTGGCAGGATTGGTGCGTGCAGGCCATGCAGGAAGGCTTGGGCGACGCCTTTACCGGTACGTCAAACTGCAAAATCGCCATGAGCCGAGAGGTAGAGGCGATCGGCACCAACGCGCATGAACTGCCGATGGTCTACGCCGCATTGGCTAAGGACGACGCCGCACTTGCGCAAGCGCCCTATGACGTTCTGCAAGACTGGCACGATGAACACGAAGGCAACCTGCGTATCATTCTGCCGGATACTTACGGCACGAAAGGCTTTCTGGATAACGCGCCCGACTGGCTGGCGGGCTGGACCGGCATCCGCGTCGACAGCGGGGATCCGGCGGTGGCGGCACAGACCGCGATCGACTGGTGGAAGTCCCGCGGCGAAGACCCCAGCGAAAAGCGGGTTATTTTCAGCGACGGTCTGGATGTCGCAAAGATCAAGGAACTGCATCGCCAGTTTGCGGGCAAGGTCAAAGCCTCCTTTGGGTGGGGCACCTTGCTGACAAATGATTTCCGCGGGCTGGTGCCTGACGATGCGCTCGCCCCGTTTTCGTTGGTGTGCAAAGCGGTAAAGGCGAACGGCAGCCCGACGGTGAAGCTGTCGGATAACCCTAACAAAGCAATGGGCCCGCAGTCAGAGATCGACCGGTACAAACGTGTCTTTGGCGTCGGCGATCAGGCGGCTCAAAAAGTTATCGTCTGATCCGACGGCAAAAGGGGGCCAGTGGTTTCTCACCGGCCCCTCTGCTTTATGCCGCCTGCGTGGGGGCGGGGCATATCTGCGGATAGATTAGCCGCGGTCGTCAACAATCAGCGTCAGCCCGCCCATACCGTTACCGCGCACGGCCACGACCTCTTCCGAGGTAAAGCCTTCGGCTTCCAGCTCTGCGCTCAGATCAGCATTGGCATCAACAGATGCGCGCATGTCGTCAACGGCCTCGGCCTGTGCGTCCAGCGCGTCGTCCAGCGCGGTTGTGGTGCCCTGTTTGGACGCCTTCAACTCTGACACGGTCACAACATCCAGCTTGGCGTCGGTATCAAAAGCGTCAATTTCAGCTTGGGTCTGCGTGTCCGTTTCGGCACCGGCGCGCAGTTCCTGGATCAACTGACCATAGTTTGCCTGCGCGGTTTTTCCTGTATCTGTCACGGCGTCTTTGGCCTGGTTTTTGGTGGAATCGGTGGATAGTGAACCGGATGCGCCAACGTCAGCGCTGATGCCCGACCCTACGTCTGCTGCGCCGCCAACGGCACCATCAACAGAGGTTTGTGCCATCGCTGCGGTGGAAACGCCGGTGGCCATCAGGGTCGCGATCAGTGTTGTGGTCGTAAGTTTCATCTGAGTTCTCCTTAGATTTACTACCAGACATCGCTTGTATGTCTGCGAGGGGAACACGGGGCCACGGCGATCCGTTCCGACGCGGTTTCAGCCCTCTGGCGGCGATTTGCCGATAGGGGGCGGATACCGGCAAAAAACGGCGAGATAGGGGTGATGCTATAGAAATGATGGAACGGCGGCGCAGGGCAGGCCCCCGCGGCCGGCTATTCCGGCGGATCAACCCGCCCGCGCAGCGCCTTCACCTCGCCCCGCGTCTTTTTCGCCTTCAGCCGGCGTTTCTTCGAGCCGAGCGTGGGGCGTGTCGGGATACGCTTTTTGGGCGGTTTCAACGCCGCGGTGATCAGTTCCTTCAGGCGCTCGCGGATAATCTCGCGGTTGCGGACCTGACTTCGGGTTTCGTCACATTGCAGCACCAACGCGCCCTCGGTCGTCCAGCGACGGCCCGCGAGTCTGCGCAGACGGTTTTTGACCGGCGTAGGAATAGAAGGGGAGGTCGCGGCCTCGAACCGCAGTTCCACGGCGCTTGAGACCTTGTTCACATTCTGACCGCCGGGCCCGGAGGCACGCATGAAGCTTTCCGTCAGCTCCCAGTCCTGAATGGCAATCTCGTCCGTGATCCGCAGCATCAAACTCTCCTTCATGGCGACTATCGCATCGCGCAGACCCAAGGGAAAGGGGAACGCCCAGATACGAAAAGGGCCGCCCCGGTGCGGAGCGGCCCAATCGAATGGTTTAAGGAGGTGGGATCGGTTAGATCGGCGATCCACCCGGGTTGTTTCAACCGTCAGGGGCTGCCCTAACGGGATACCTCCCAAGCTGTTCCGACACCTCGCTCCAATACCGTTCTTGACACTGGATCACCTCCTTTACATTTGTTGAACTCACTTGAAGACTGGCACAGTAATCTGAAAACGCAAAACGTTTTCTGCACCCGTCACTGTTCACAAAAGGGTGCCCATCAACTGCGGGTCAAAAGTTGTGCAGTGATGATGCGGAAGGGGATCAGGGCAATCAGCGCAATCCCGAGTTTCACAGACCAGTCTGCAGCGGCCAGCGATACCCAAAGCGGCGCGAGCGGGCCGCTGCCGAGCAATGGCAACATTTCGGCCGCCCAGGACACATCGGTTGCAGGATGTAGGAACGACAGGGCACCAGAAAATGAGATCGAGAAAAACAGCAACGTATCAAGCGTGCTGCTGACCAGCGTGCTGGCCAAAGGCGCACGCCACCACGTGCCATCGCGCAGCGCAGAGAAGATCGCGACATCGACCAATTGCGCCACGAGGAATGCCACACCGGACCCGATCGCGATGCGCAGGGTCACCAACGGCCCGAATTCGCCCATGATCTGTGTCCCGATCAACGAACAGACCAGCCCGACGACAAAGCCCACCAGCACGACACGGCGCGCGGCATCCTTGCCGTAAACGCGGTTCATCACGTCGGTGACCAGAAACGCCAGCGGATAGGTGAACGCGCCCCAGGTCAGCCATTGGCCAAAGAGGAACTGAACAAGAATATTGGAGGCCACAACGATGGCGGCCATGGCAAGAATGCCGGGAAGGTAGGTGCGTGTCATATTTGAAACCGTTTTTTGCAAGGGTGCGGCGACTTGGCCTGCGGGGATCGCAGACGTCATGCGTTGTAGGGAAGGCGGGGCATCCGCGCAAGCTATTGCGTTATCGTCAGCTCGATCACTTGGGTTTCCTGCACGGAGAGGAAATTATCGTCTGATATCATCATCACCCGCGTACGCCCGATGGCGTCGCGCCAAACGGTCAGGGCCTCTAGGTTGTCATATCGCGCGGGCAGGGTTTGCAGCAGCGTCACCGCGCTGGACTGATCCCCAGAGAGTTCGATCCGCCGCAAGCGTGTGCGAAACCCCAGCGGGGTGACCGTACGCTCCAGCAGATACAACCGACCTTCGTCGTCGAAATCCGCACCCACAGGGACAAAGGGGCTGTCATTCTCGAGGTAGGCGGCGATGCGCCACGTGCCGTCTTGGTATTTGTACAGCGGGATCTGATCGCCGCGGTTATCTTCGGGCAGGGCATAAAGCGCGCCTGCTGCATCAACGGCCAAAGCCTCGAACCCGGCGTTGTCGCGCAGCAATGCGCCCTCGGGCGGGGCGATGAATTGCAAAGGGGTGCCATCGGCCAGGTTGGTACGCGCGATGCGATGATCGCCTTCGTAGCTGATATAGATGCTGCCATCCGGCGCAATCGCCAGACCTTCGGCGTCGGCCTCGGGTTTGTCCATCACCGCGCCGTTCTTATCGCGCAGCGCGACGGAATGGATGATCTCCATCCCCGTCAGCGTGCCAAGCGCGTCGCGCGACAGGTCGGCCACGATGATCCGCCCGCGGTCACTGATCGCGGTAAGCTGTTTGCCATTCGCGCGCATTTCAACACCGGACAGGCCACCGAACCAGGGGGCGTCATGCTCCCACGTCAACTGTTGATGCTGCGCGATAGGGCCATTTGCACCCGCTGCAAAAGCAGCGGAGGCAAAGCCGAGGGCAAAAAGGATCTGTAGCAAGCTTAGTTCGAATCCAGCACGGATTGGCATTGCGCTGGCAGGTCAGCAAGCAGCAGTTCGCGCTTTGGCTTACGCTTGGGCGCATTGGGGTTCGGGGGGGGCGGGTTCAGGATATTCGCCTGCCACTGACGCGCATCGGCGCAGCCATCGCCCGCAGGTGGCGGATCCTGATTAACGCAGCCGGTCGCCCCTTTGGGGCAGCTCAGCCGGACGTGGAAATGATAGTGGTGTCCGTACCAAGGGCGGATTTTGCGCAGCCAGCTGCGGTCGCCCTTTTCGTCGGCACACATCTGCACCTTGGCCCCGGGGAAAACAAAGATGCGCGCCACGCGGGGATCAGATGCCGCGGCCTTGAGCACCTGATGGTGCTGCGGGGTCCAGCTGTTGTTCACATAGGCACCACGTGTGCGCCGCATGGAAATAGACGAAATACTTTCACGCTCTGCCCGGCTGAGCGACAGCGACTTGGGCGGAAGCATCCAGAAATCGGCGTCCAGACCCATCTGGTGGCTGGCGTGCCCTGTCAGCATCGGGCCGCCACGGGGCTGGCTGATATCGCCGACATACAGCCCTTCCCATCCGGGTTGCTGCGCGGCCTTCGCGCTGAGCGTTTTGATGTAATCGATCATCTCTGGGTGGCCCCAGTTGCGGTTGCGCGACAGGCGCATCGCTTGCCAGGTCGGCCCCGTTTCCGCCAGTTGTTGCGCCCCCGCGACGCAGCCTTTTGAATAGCTGCCGTAAGCGGCGGAAGACTGCCGGGACCCATCGGCTTTCGCGCCGAAAAGCTTCTTGGCCTGAATGTTGCTTCGCGCGCCCCCCGACGACCCGATGGTCGGCAGGATTTTGGACGCTTCCGCATTCGGCTTGGACGGTGACCCGCCGCAGGCCGCCAGCGTAAGGGCCAGCGCGGTACAAGTGAGGATTCGTGTCAGGATCATTTCGCGAAATCTCCGTTCGGTTTCACCCAGACTAACAGAACCAGGCCGATGATGAACAGCCCTACTACAGGGGCGATCCCGATCCGTTGGCTGCCGGATACGTCGCTTGCGATGGCGATCAGCGCAGGGGCCAGAAACGAGGTCGCTTTGCCCGACAGCGCGTAAAGGCCAAACGCTTCTGTCATGCGGTCGGGGTTGCCCTGACGGGTCAGCATATTGCGCGACGATGCCTGCAGCGCCCCGCCCGCCGCACCGATCAACGCGCCAGCGATGTAAAAGGCGATGTCGGGCGCGGAGGATCCTTCGGCCAGCGTGATACCCATGATCGAATTGGGCGTCAGCGAGATGATCAGCACAGCCGTTGCAATCAGGATCAGACAGCATGTGACGATCACAGGCATCGGCCCAATCGCACGATCCACACGCCCGCCCACCCAGCAGAACACCGCGCCTGAAATCGCGGCAAGTATCCCGAACACGCCAATATCAATAATGCTCCAGTTCAATACGCCAAGCGCGTATATCCCGCCGAATGTGTACATTCCGTTAAGCGCATCGCGGTAAAACATGGATGACCCCAAGTAGGCCAGCAGCGACGGGTGGCGCGGCAGGTTCTTGAGCGTGACCCACAGATCAGAAAGCCCTTGCCCCACACGGTAGCGCGCCGCGCCGGTCACCGGCGTATCGCGCACATAAAGAAAGAAGGGGATCATAAAGACCGCGTACCAGATTGCGGTCAGCGGCCCGACGATGCGCGTATCGGCTTTGGTCGCGGGGTCCAGCCCGAAGAGCGGGCTCAGCCCCGCCATCGTGCGCCCGTTGCTACCCGCCTGAAACAGCGCGTTCATCACGATCAGCGCCACAACACCGCCGACATAGCCAAAAGCCCAGCCTGACCCCGACAGCCGCCCGCGCTCTCCCGGGTCGGGATGCAGCTCGGGTAGGTAGGAGTTGGTGAAAATTGTCGCGAATTCCATCCCGATCAGGCCAATGCCAAAGAAGAAGAGCGCCCACAGGACCGAGAAATCTTGCGGGGCGGTCCACCAAAGCGCGGCTGATCCCACCACATAAAGCCCCGAAAACAGCCAGATCCACGGCATTCGCTTGCCCGATGAATCGGCCACCGCCCCGAGGGTCGGGGCCAGTATCGCGATCATGATCCCCGCAACCGTTAGCCCGTAGCCCCAATAGGCCTGTGCCTGCGCCTTGGCCGCATCCAGCGCCATGCCGCTATCTACCAGATTTGCCGTTGCTGTTTGCGCGAAATAGGGGCCGAAAATAAACGTCAGAAGAAGCGTGTTATAGGGTTGGCTGGCCCAGTCAAAGAAATACCAGCCCCAGATTTTCTTGCGCGCTGACGTGGCTGGCATGACTGCTTTCTCCTGTTTTGATGGACGGTAGTGCAGCAGCCATACGCGGCGCAAGAGCGGTGTTATTCGCAACGCCAGCGTGAATTGCCCATCAGTATGTCATATGACGTCTCAAAAGGGTCGCTTTTCAAATCCTCTTTGCCTACACAGGGTGCCAACGTTAAGAATGTTTTGGATAATTTTACGAGGCTCCGTATGTCGATGATCCGGCTTTTGTACTTCAGCACCGCAGTTCCTTCGGTCTCTAAGACGGATGTTGCCGACATATTTACCGTCGCTGTGCGCGAGAATGAAAAACACAGCGTCACCGGTGCCTTGGCCTACAACGGGCGCAACTTCTGTCAGGTGCTTGAGGGCGAAGAAGCCACCATCCGCAAGTTGATCGAAAACATCCAGAAAGACAGTCGTCACAGCGGTTTCAAAATCCTCGACGAAAAGCCGATCGACACACGGCATTTCGCCGATTGGTCCATGCTTCAGGTCGATAGTCTGGATTTTTCTGTCGTGATCAACGCAATGCAAGCGTAATGTGATGCGATTTTGTCCAGAGCGGCGGTGCCAAGGCGCTGCCGCTCTTGTTCTTTGATGCCAGCGCACCTACTTTCGCGCTGTGCAACGAAAGGCCCGCTTATGACATCCCTGTTTCAGATCCTGATGCTTCTGCTGAACATCGTTTGGTTCATCATCATCGCGCATGTCATCATGAGCTGGCTGATCAATTTTCAGGTTTTAAATCTTCGTCAACCTTTGGTGGCGCAAGTTTGGGATGGGCTGAATCGCCTGTTGGAGCCTGTTTACGGGCGGGTCCGCAGCTTTCTGCCGCAAATGGGCGGGCTTGATCTGGCACCGCTGGTCGTTCTGATCGCCGTTGCCGTTCTGCGTATCCTGCTGATCAACAACGCCGCGCTGTTCTACTGATCGGGCGGCTGCTGGGGGCAAAGACCCCGCCGGACGCACGGGCAGGGATTGTTCCCCGCACGCGACTATGAGATTCTGCAAACTGCAGGTTAGATACAGTTGGGTTTTTCCATGTCAGGCGCTGCCACGCTACTTCGTGATGTCTTTGGATTTGACGGGTTCCGCCCCGGCCAGCAAGAGATCGTAGAGGCCGTTACCGCCGGCGAAAACACATTGGCCATCATGCCCACGGGTGGTGGTAAATCTCTTTGTTTCCAGATGCCTGCGCTTTTGCGTGATGGGGTGACGGTGGTGATATCGCCGCTGATTGCCCTGATGCGCGATCAGGTCCGCGCGCTGCAAGAGCTTGGCGTCGGGGCGGGGGCGCTGACCTCTGGCAATACGCCCGAGGAAACCGATGCCGTGTGGGAAGGGCTTGAGGCTGGGACGCTCAAGCTGCTCTATATGGCTCCTGAACGGCTCGCTGCCGGGTCCGTTACGGGCATGCTCAAACGGGTTGGCGTATCGCTGATCGCCGTGGACGAGGCGCATTGCGTCAGCCAGTGGGGCCATGATTTCCGCCCGGATTACCTGCGCATCGGCGAATTGCGCCGCACGCTTGACGTTCCGCTGGCCGCGTTCACCGCAACGGCGGACACGGAAACCCAAGCTGAGATCGTTCAGAAACTATTCGACGGTGTCCCCCCGCGCGCCTTCCTGCGCGGGTTCGACCGGCCCAACATCCATCTGGCCTTTGCGGCCAAAAACGGGCCGCGCGCGCAGATACTGAACTTTGCGTCAGGGCGTAGGGGGCAGTCGGGCATCGTCTATTGCGGAACGCGGGCCAAGACCGAAGGGCTGGCCAAAGCGTTGCGCGACGACGGACACCTGGCATTGCATTATCATGGTGGGATGGAGGCGGACGACCGCCGCACCGCCGAACGCCGTTTTCAGCAGGAAGACGGGCTGATTGTGGTGGCCACAGTGGCTTTTGGGATGGGCATCGACAAGCCGGATATCCGCTGGGTGGCCCACGCCGATTTGCCCAAATCCATCGAGGCCTACTACCAGGAAATCGGGCGGGCGGGTCGCGATGGTGCTCCGGCCGAGACGCTGACTTTGTTCGGCCCTGATGATATCCGTTTGCGCCGCAGCCAGATCGACGAAGGGCTCGCCCCGCCCGAACGGCGCGCCGCTGATCATGCACGGCTGAACGCGCTGCTGGGGCTGGCCGAAGCGTTGGCGTGTCGCCGTGCGAACCTGTTGAAATACTTTGACGAAACCGATGTCACCTGTGGCAATTGCGACCTTTGTGATACGCCTGTCGATGTGTTTGACGGGACCACCGCCGTGCGCAAGGCGCTGTCGGCGATGCTGCGCACCGAGGAATGGTTTGGCGCAGGCCATCTGATCGACATCCTACTGGGCAATGAAACCGATAAAATCCGTGAACGCGGGCACAGCGATTTACCGACCTATGGCGTGGGCAAGGAATATGACAAACGCGAATGGCAGGCGGTGTTCCGGCAAATGATGGGGCACGATCTGGTGCGCCCCGATGCCGCGCGTCACGGTGCGCTGCGCATGACCGATGCCGCATTGCCAATCCTGCGCGGTGAGGCGTCGATCTCTCTGCGCCGGGACAGTATCCGCGCCGCCGCATCGCAGCGCCGTCCTGCGGTCAAGGCGATGGTCAGCGACGAGGATGCGCCGCTGCTCTCTGCGCTCAAGGCGAAGCGACGCGGGCTGGCAGAAGCCGCCAAAGTGCCCGCCTATATCATCTTTAACGACCGCACCCTGATCGAGATGGCCGAGAAACGCCCGGATACACTGGACGCCATGGCCCGTATCGGCGGGGTGGGGGCCAAAAAGCTCGAGAACTTTGGCGATGCGTTTCTAGAGGTGATCAACGGGGCCGCCGCCGAGATGCACCCGACGCGGCGCAAGCTGGCGGGGCGCGCGGCAGGATCGGTGTTCGATCAATTGCGCGAAGTGCAAACCACTTTGTCTCGTGGGGCGGATGGCGGCGAAAAGCCGTTGAGCTGCTCGACCTCGCTGCTGGCAAAAGTGGCGCAGCTGCACGCGCCGAACCTTGATGCCATCGAACGCATTTTGGGCGAGAAACGCACCGAAAGGTTTGGCCCCGCATTTCTGGACGTTTTGCAACAAGCGGGCTAGCTCTTGCTGCGACCAAAAAAAAGGAAAATCCATGCTGACCGTTATCTCTCCCGCTAAGAAAATGGACTGGACCCCGCGCGACGTCGATATGACGACGCCCGACCTGCAGGAAGATGCGGTCGCCTTGGTCAAGGTGGCCCGCGAGCTCAGCATTGGTGATCTGCAATCATTGATGCACCTGAGCGAGAAACTGGCCAAGCTGAACCGCGACCGTTTCGCCGCGTTCGAGGAAAATCCGTCCCCCGATGTTGTGCGCCCCGCTGCCTTTGCCTTTGCTGGCGATACCTATCAGGGGTTGGAAGCGACCAGCCTGGACCCTGATGAACTGGACTATGCCCAAGATCACCTGCGCATTCTGTCGGGGCTTTATGGTGTGCTGCGACCCTTGGATGCCATTCAGGCCTACCGGCTTGAGATGGGCAGCCGATTGAAAACGCCGCGGGGCAAATCGCTGTACGACTATTGGGGCGCGTGTCTGTCCGAAGCGTTGAACGAACAGGCGGAACAGACCAACAGCAAGGTGTTGGTGAATTGTGCCAGTCAGGAATATTTCGGCGCGGTTGACCTTAAGGCGTTGGTGCCGACGGTTGTGACACCACAGTTCATGGAAGATAAATCGGACGGCAAAGGGCCCAAGATTGTAAGCTTTTACGCCAAGAAAGCCCGCGGCGCGATGGCGCGTTTCGTGGTGCAGAACCGCCTTACCGACGCCGAGGCGATCAAGGATTTCGATATCGGCGGGTACGCATGGCAGAAAGAGCTGTCGACGCCGGAAAAACCTGTATTTGTGCGGCCCTATCCCACCAGCTGACCCTCCAGCGGGAAAGCCGCGTTGGGGCAGTAGCGGTTAAGGAGCGCCACAAGCTCCGCCTTGCGCAAGGGTTTGGTGAGGAAATGATCCAGCCCGGCTGCGAGTATTCTTTCCTTTTCGTCCTGAATGGCATGCGCTGTCAGCGCGACAATCGGGCAGCTGCTTGCCTCGCCTTCCAGCGCACGAATGGCGGCGGCGGCGTCTTTGCCGTTCATCTTGGGCATAGAAATGTCCATGAACACCAGATCGGGCCGGAAGGTTACAAACAGCGCAACTGCCTCTTGCCCGTTGGTGGCAAGTTGCAGGTCGATGTTCAGCGGTTGCAGCATCTTTTGCAGCACCAGACGATTGGTCTTATTGTCCTCGGCCGCCAAGACCCGCATCGGGCGGGTCGCAACAGGCACCGGCTGCATCGTTGACACCTCGGCCAGCAGCTCGGTGACACTAATCGGGTTCTTCATGATCCGGCGCACGCTCGTATCTTCCATACTATCGCGAATTTTGTCGGGCGTCAGGCTGTACAGGATCGCTTCGATCGCGGGGTGCGACCCATACACCGCGCGGGCAAATTCGATCCCGTCCATATCGGGCAGCGTGTCGTCGACAAGCAGCAGATCAATACTGCCGTCCAGCGCGGCCAGCCCGGCTGCACCGGTGCCACAGGAAGTCACGCGCACACCGATATGTTCCAGATTGCGCTGCAAGATCGATCGGCAGATCGTTTCCCTTTCGACAATAAGGACATGGCGCAGGAATGGGGGTGGCTTAAGCGGCGGCGCGGCACTGTCTTCCTGCGTCTTCAGGGGCAGTTCGAAGCCGAAACACGACCCAACCCCATGCTCTGACGTGACCCAAATCTCGCCCCCCATCAGTTGTACCAGACGTTGGCAGATGGCGAGCCCCAGCCCCGTCCCTTCTGCATCGGGGCTGGGGTCACTGCTGGCTTGGGTAAATTCCCCCATGATATGTTCAATCATGTCCGACGCGATGCCGATGCCCGTATCCTCGATAGAAATTTTGATCAGCACGTTGCCAGAGCCCGCGTCGGGAAGCCCCGTGGCGCGGATCAGAATATGCCCGCTTTGCGTAAACTTAACGGCATTTCCCACCAGATTGGTGAGCACTTGCCTGATGCGCCCTGCATCCCCGACCAGTTTGCGCGGCAGAAACAGGTCGTAATCCAGCGCGAGGTCCAGCCCCTTTTGCACGGCAAGGGGCTGCAAGAGCAGCAGTACCTCTTGGAAGACTCGTTCCAGATCAAACGGGGCGGGGTGGATGCTTAGCCGGTTTGCCTCGATGCGCGAGAAATCCAGCACGTCGTTGATGATGACCAGCAACGCTTCGCCAGAGGTCTTTATGGTGTCAACATATAGGCGTTGGTCTTGGGTCAGTGCGGTATCGCCAAGCACCTCCGTCATGCCTACGATCCCGTTCATCGGTGTGCGGATTTCGTGGCTCATCTTGGCAAGGAAAAGGGATTTCGCGCTGTTGGCTGCCTCGGCCGTGGCGCGGGCATCGACGAGCTTGCGTTGATATTCCACGGTTTCGGTAATGTCGCGAGCGAGTGATACGATATCACCGCCTTTTCCCCTTTGATCGACAATCTTGATATATGCGCCATTCCAGAGCTTTATGATGATGGGTGCCGGGGCCTTTTGCTGCGATCGCAGAAGCATCTTGGCGCGCCATTCCTCTGGCGTGCGGCGCCCGATGTTTACGATCCCTTCATCGGTGAGCACGCGAACGATGGTGGAATAGCTGACACCCGGACGGATGGCATCAATACCGTCGAACACGGCCAGATAAGACCGATTGGCCATGATCATTTCATTGTCTTTGTTGAAAAAGGCAAAGCCGTCGTGGATGGTTTCGACCGAATGCCACAGCCGGCGTTGGGTCAGTTCGATCTGTTCGCGCGCGGCACATAGATCGGACATCACCCGTTTGTTTTCGCCGCGGATGTTTTCAACCTCCGCCCGTGTTTCAGAAATCTCGACAGAGACATTTTGCGCGTGGTCATCCAGCTTACGGTAAGCGGCACAAAGCTCTGCCTGGGTTTGTTCAAGCAGCGCTTCCACCTCTGCGCGGCGGCGTTGTTCATGGGCAAGCTGGTCAGCCGGTTTCATCCAAAGCTCCGAATCCCTCCTATCGGGGGGATCATGGGGGGCTTGGGGTGAACAACTGCTTAAGCGTTGCGTGATTTATCGGGCGGTGGAGTTGTTTTTAAGGTTAACGCCGTCCTTCGCGCAGCCATGCGGCAAGGATCAGGGCGCTGCCCAGCAACAGGACGAGCCACGCGGGCAGGATCGGCATCTGTCGCACGTCCCGTGTTTCATAAGCGTTACGAGGGGTCAGACCGATCCACCCCCGTCCGGCCGCGGGGCGCCCGACACGTATGTCGCGGATGCGGGGCAGGCCGTCTTCGATCCGCGCGACACCACCGCGCAGGGGCGCAAGTACGGGGGCGAGGGCGTCGTCGCTGGCAATGGTTTCCACAAACTCCCGCGGGGCGGCGGGGCCCAAGCCGATCACCGCGCTTTGGTCGCCATTTTCCAGCCGGTAAAGACCAATCTCGGGGCCTTCGTAAACCCCCTCGAAGACACCCGGCATGGCCGGCGAAAGCGTGATCTCTGCCGTGCTGCCATCGGGGTTGGTCAGGGTGACAGGCGGGATGTCGTCCCCCAGCGTGCGACGGGTGATGCGCATGGTCTGGCCTTCGGCTGTGGCGGTCAGGGCCTCTTCCTCAAGCTCGGGTTCTTTCATCATCCAGTGGGCCAGCCGCCGCAACAGCTCTAGCTGCGGGCCGCCCCCTTCATAGCCGCGGTTCCACAGCCACGCATGATCAGACGCCATGAGCGCAACGCGCCCTTCTTCGACACGGTTCAGGATCAGCAGCGGCCGGTCATCTTCGCCGGTCATCACCACATGGCCCAAGGGATCGGCCACGTCGATCTGCCGCAGCCAACGTCCCCATGTTTCCTGTTCGGGCAGGCCGCTGGTCACCGGATGGCGGTGCCCCAGCTCAGACACCAGCGGGCGGTAGGGTTGTTCGATCACCCGCGCGGTCGGCGTGGCGGGCAAGACCTCTCCGAGGGGGGAACGGTAGATGCTGTCGGCGCTCGCAAAATCCGCCCCGGCAGCGACCAGCACGGCCCCTCCGCCGCGCACATAATTCGCGACGTTCTCAAGATAAAGCGACGGCAGGATGCCGCGGCGTTTGTAGCGGTCAAAGATGATCAGATCGAAATCCTCGATCTTTTCCATGAACAACTCGCGGGTGGGAAAGGCGATCAGCGAAAGTTCGTCCACCGGCACGCCATCCTGTTTTTCCGGCGGGCGCAGGATCGTGAAATGCACCAGATCAACAGAGCTGTCGGATTTCAGCAAATTGCGCCACGTACGCCCGCCCTGATGCGGCTCCCCGCTGACGAGAAGCACCCGCAGGCGGTCGCGCACCCCGTTGATCTGGATCAGCGCGGCATTGTTGCGGTCAGTCAGCTCTCCTTCGGCCTCGGGCAGCGAGAACCGGATCACATTGCGCCCGCCGTGGGGCAGCGTGACGGGAAGTTCCAGATCTTGCCCCACGGGCACGCGGAAGGTCTGCGCCGGCTCCCCATCGACCGAAATTTCAAGCGGGGCCAGCGCGTCTTTTTGCGGAGCGGCCCCAAGGTCGTCGATGCGCAGGGTCAGGGTCACGGGTTCGCCGATGATGGCAAAGGCAGGCGCGTTGCGGACGGACAGGCGGCGATCCCAATCGCTTTGCTTTCCGGTCATCAACAGATGCATGGGTGCGGGTAGATTGACCGGCAGGTCGGCGTCGTGAATGCGCCCGTCGCTGAGCGCAAGGATGCCTGCGATACGGGCGCGCGGCTCTTCGGCAAGCACCTCTGACAGGGCGGTCATCAGCTGCGTGCCGCTATCGCCCTCCCCATCGGGCACGGTCACGCGGCGCAGTTCCGTGTTCTCGCGCGCGGTGATCTGTGCCGCCAGCGTCTCTGCGGCGGTGTCGGTTTGTGCGGGCCGGTCTGCAAGGGATTGGCTGGCGCTTTCGTCTTCCAGCATCACGACGATATCGGTCAGCGGCGCGCGGTCTTCCTGTTGAACAGAGGGGCCAGAAAGCGCCGCCAGAACGACGAGCATCGCCGCCCCCCGCAGCGCCCAGCCTTGCAAGCCGCGCAGCACCGCCAAGGCAACGGCCGCCAGCGCCAGTGCGGCAACGCTCCATAACATCGGTAGCGGGATCAGCGGGTCGAAGATGATGGTCGATGTCATTGGCCCAACCTGTCCAGCAGCGCAGGCACATGCACCTGATCGGATTTATAGTTGCCGGTCAGCACATGCATGACCAGATTGACGCCGAAGCGGTAGGCCAGTTCGCGCTGACGTTCCCCCGCGAAACCGCGCCCGATGGGCACCATCGGCGCGCCGTTCGAGGACACGGCCCAGGCCGCAGCCCAGTCATTGCCACCGATGACAACCGGGCTCACCCCGTCATTTAGATTGCGAAACGGCATCCCCTCTACCTGCTCTGCATCGGGGGGCGATGCCTCTACCCACAGATCGCGTCCGCTGTGCCGTCCGGGGAAGTCCTGCAGCAGATAGAAGGTGCGGGTCAGCACGTGATCCGCAGGCAGGGGTTCCAGCGGGGGAATATCCAGCGGCGCGGCGAGTTCTTGTAGCTTGCGCCCATTGGGGCTGGCGGCCCCGAAGCCCGCGATATTCGCATCACGTGTATCGAACAGGATCATCCCGCCCGAGCGCAGATAGTCGTTCAGCTTGCGATAGGCTGCATCCGAAGGGTGGGGCTGATCGGGGGTGATGGGCCAGTATAGCATGGGGAAGAAGGCAAGCTCGTCCTGCTCAAGATCCACCCCGATGGGGTTAGCAGGTTCGACCGAGGTGCGGAAATAAAGCGTATCCGACAACCCGCGCAATCCGGCATCCGAGATCTCGTCGACCGACGCATCGCCGGTGACCACATAGGCCAGCGTCATTTCTGCCGTGGCGTTCAGGGCAAAGCTGTCGTCCGCCTGCGCATCGGCCTGCGTCGGCGCATAGATCAGCGCGGCAAGAAACAGCCCTGCGGCATTGCTGTGCTTTAGCAGCCGCCCCGACAAGGACAGCGACGCGATGACATCAGCGAGCAGCAGCAGGATCGACAGCGACAACAGCCAACCGGCAAGCGGCTGTTCATCGGCCACATCAAGCCCACGTACTGGCACATCCGCTGGCCATGCTGCTGGGGTCAGTGTGGTATCTGCAACCACCACATTGCGCGCGATTCGCCGATCGCCAGAGGCATAGACCCCCGGTTGCAGGTCAGGGCCCGCAGGCGCGGCCATCAGATCAGCCCCGTCCACACCGGGCAGCGTCCCCGCGTCAGACAGTGTGCCAAACCCGTCCATCACGCGCAGGGGCGTCCACGTCGTGCCCTGCAGGTCCGAAGCCTCGATACCGGCGGAGGATGAAGAAATCGCTAACCGTTCCATCATCTGCACAAACAGCCCCGACAGCGGCAACGTCGACCACTCGGCCGTGGCTGTCACGTGAAACAATACGATCTGCCCCTGACCTACCTGCTTGCGGGTGACCAGCGGGGTGCCATCGCTCAACGACGCGATCACACGCTCTGCCAGTGTCGGGTCGGGCTGCGCGACGACCTGGGCCGAGACGGTCACATCCTGCGGTATCTCCAGCCCATAGAAAGGAGAGGACACGCGGAAGCTGTCCAGCGTTTTAGGGGCACCCCAGCTCATTGCGCCGCCGACACTGCGGCCACCGGCCCGCAGGCGCACAGGCATCAGCGGGTCTTCGGTGTCTCGGCTGACGTCGCTGGCGGCGATGCGCGGTCCGGCGAAACGGACCAACATTCCACCGGCTTCGATCCAGTCGATCAAGGGGTCTTGCTCTGCCTCCGACAGGGTCGCGATGTCGGCCAGCACGATCACATCGGGGTTTGCGGGCAGCACATCACCAATCCCGCCATCGATCAGATCGGCGGTGGGGGCCAGAGCCTGTTCGATGTAGTGCAGCGGGGACAGCAGCTCCAGCCCCTCGCGGTTTTCGCGTCCGGCGATCAGCCCAACCTCGCGCCGCCGCAGTGCATCGTCCACCAGCGTCGTCGCCCCGGCGGAGCGTTGGCCCGCGATGTCGAAACGCGTGATCCGCGCGCGCAGCTCTGCGGGCAGGGACAGGGCCGCGCTGGCCTGCGTTGATCCTGCGTCGAATGTGGCCGGAACGCTGGCGAGGACGCGCATATTCCCTGCCGGATCACGGCCCTGTGCAGTGATGGTCACCGACCGCTCAGCACCAGCGAGGGCGCGCTTGGCGGTCAGGGTAATCGCCCCGTCCTCATAGGTCGCGGGGGCCAGTGCCAGTACGTCTGCACCAGTCTGATAGACCTCGACGCTGCCCTTGCCCTGAAGCGCATCAAGCATCGCGTCGCGCCCCGCATAGGCAAGCCCGTCGCTGAACCACAGGGTATCGAAACCGCCAAGCGTGTCCGCGATCTCTATCGCGCGGTCAATGTCGGCGGGGGCAGGCTGCCAGGGGGCGGGATCAAACCCGGCCAGACGGCTGCGCCATGCGTCAGCGGATTGAAAGGCAGGTGCTTCTGGTCGGGTAAGGGTCAGAAAACCGACAGTGCGTCCAGCGCGTGCCGCACGGGTCAACTGCGCCTCTAGCGCTTCGGTTTGCTGCGGCCAACGCGTGGCACCCGCCCAGGACCCGTCGAGCACGATCAGCAGCGGGCCGGTGCCTTGGGTCTGTTCCTCTTGCGGGTTCAGGATCGGTCCGGCCAGCCCGATGATCAATGCGGCCACTGCCAGCATGCGCAGCAGCAGCAACCACCACGGCGTGCGGTCCGACACGCTTTCATCATCGCTTAGCCCAAGCAGCAGTGCCACGCCGGGAAAGCGGCGGCGGATCGGTGCAGGCGGCACCGCGCGCAGGATCAGCCACAGGATCGGCAGCGCCAGAAGCGCCAGCAGCATCCACGGCGCGGTAAAGCCGATGCCCCCCAGAACGGTCATGCTGCCCCCCCGCTGCGCGTATCCAGCGCCGCATAGAGCCACAAAAGCGCCGATTGTGCGGTGCTGTCGGTGTGGTGCAGCCCGTACTGCCAGCCAGTCAGGGCACAAAGCTGCCGCAGCTCTGCCTTGCGCGCGGCGAGCCGTTCCAGATAGCGGTCTTTCAGGTCGTTCGCTTTCAAGGTCTCGTGGCGCAGCGTGCCGCCGACGCTTTCAAAGATGGTGCGACCGGTGAAGGGGAAGGCCTCTTCCGAGGGGTCCAGCACATGATATAACACGCCGCGCACCCCGCGGTCCGCCGCTTTGGTCAGCGCGGTGGTCACCCCCGCAAGATCCCCCATAAAGTCAGAGATGAACACAGCCCGTGCATGGGGGATCATGGCGCGATGTTCCGGCGGGGCGTAGTCGGCGGCGTCGTCCTGACACAGGGCTTCGGCAAGGCGCAGGATCTGCGGCCTGCCTGATCGCGGGGGCAGGGCGCTACCGGTCAGCCCGACCCGTTCACCGCCCCGTTGCAGCAGGATCGCCAGCGCCAACCCGATCAGCCGCGCGCGGTCGCCCTTCTGTTCTAACGCAGGCGTCGAGGCAAAGCGCATGGACGCCCCCTGATCGACCCAAAGCATGACCGACTGCGCGATCTGCCATTCGCGTTCGCGTACGAACTCATGGTCCCCCATGGCCGAACGCCGGTGGTCGATGCTGCGACGGCTATCCCCGGCCTGTGCCGGACGGTATTGCCAGAAATCATCCCCCACCCCTGCGCGACGACGCCCATGGGCCCCCAGCAGCACTGCACCGGCCAGATGCTCTGCACGGGCCAGCAGCGCGGGCAAACGGGCGGCTTGCTCCTCTGATCGGATGCGAAGGGTGTCGGGGTTGTTCACGCCGCGGCCTTTTTCCCGATCAGGCTGGCAGCGGTTGTGTCAATCAGCGCGGGTAGGCTGTCGCCTCGGGCGCGCGCCGCGAAGTTCAGCGCCATACGGTGCAGCAACACAGGACGGGCCATATCGATGACATCCTCCGCCGACGGTGCCAGACGCCCCTGCAACAAAGCACGTGCCCGCACGGTTAGCATCAATGCCTGCGCGGCGCGGGGACCGGGGCCCCACGCCACGGTATCGCGGACTTGCGGGCTGGCATCAGGCCCGTCAGGGCGGAAGGCGCGGACCAGATCAAGGATCAGCTCGACCACCGATTCACCCACGGGCATCTGCCGCAGCAGCGTTTGCGCGGCCAGCAGCTCTGTCGTGGTAAAGACGGGCGCGGCCTGCGCATCGGTATCCCCCGTGGTGGCCAGCAGAATATCCCGCTCTGTCTCCCGGTCGGGGTAGGCCACGTCGATCTGCACCAAAAAGCGGTCAAGCTGGGCCTCGGGCAGGGGGTAGGTGCCTTCTTGCTCAATAGGGTTCTGGGTGGCGAGCACGTGAAACGGATGCCCCAAAGCGCGGTCCTGTCCGGCGACGGTCACGGTCTTTTCCTGCATCGCCTGCAGCAAAGCCGACTGGGTACGCGGCGAGGCGCGGTTGATCTCATCCGCCATCAGCAACTGGCAAAAGATCGGCCCCTCGACAAAGCGGAAGGCGCGGGTGCCATCGGCGGCGGTGTCCAGCACCTCTGACCCGAGAATATCGGCAGGCATCAAATCGGGCGTGAACTGGACCCGATTGCCGTCCAGCCCCATTACTGTGCTCAGCGTTTCGACCAGCCGCGTCTTGCCCAGACCCGGCAAACCGATCAGCAGCCCGTGGCCACCGCAGAGCAGGGCCGTCAGCGTCAGATCAACGACACGTTGTTGCCCGATGAAGCGCCGGTTGATCGACGCCTTCGCCTCGGCCAGCTTTTCGCCAAGCGTCTCGATTTCTGCTACCATATCGCGGGCTTGGGTCATGACTTTTGCGTCCTCGGGGTTATATCAGTTAGATGTAAGTGTATCGTGTGAACAGGAAATGGCAAAAGCAATGAGTGGACAAAAAACCGTGACCCCGACAGCAGAAAGCCTTGCCGCCTCTGTTTCCGCCGCCAAAACACGCGGATTGCCGCCGGTTGAAAAGTGGAGCCCCCCGTTTTGTGGTGATCTGGACATGGAGATCAAACGCGACGGCACCTGGTTCTACCAAGGCACCCCGATTGGCCGCATGGGGCTGGTAAAGCTGTTCGCATCGATTCTGATCCGTGAAGACGACGATTATTTCCTTGTGACGCCGGTTGAAAAGGTCGGCATCAAGGTCGAAGACGCCCCCTTTATCGCCATCGATTTCGAGGCCGAAGGCAGCGGCACCGATCAGACGCTGACCTTCCAGACCAACCTTGAAGACATCGCCGTCGCCGGCCCCGACCTGCCGATCCGAGTTGAGCGCGACCCCGAAGATGGCGAACCCGCGCCCTACGTCCGTATCCGCCGCAACCTAGAGGCGCTCATTGACCGCAAAAGCTTCTACCGGCTGGTCGAGCTTGGGGTGCATCACGACGGCTGGTTCGGCGTCTGGTCGGGCGGCAGCTTCTTTGGTATCATCCCCTCGGACGAACTGCCCGATTGATCCCTGCCACAGCACGACCAAAGCGGCCCGAACCGGATGATGCTTTATGAAGCCAGCCGCAAACCTTACTCTGCTGTGGCCGGAGCTGCCCTATCTTGACCGTTTTGCCGCCGCCGCGAAGGCAGGATTTACCGCGGTAGAGGTGCTTTTCCCCTATGATCTGGCCGCCAAAGAGACGCTGTGCGCCTGTGTCGCCAACGGCTTGCAGCTGATCCTGATTAACGCCCCGCCGCCCAATTACACCGGCGGCGCACAGGGCTTTGCCGCGGTACCTGAACAGGCGGCGCGTTTCCGCGTCGATATCCAGCGGTCGTTTCGATATGCCACCGCGCTTAAGGTCCGCTATTTGCATGTCATCGCGGGCAATGGGCAAGGCGTGCTGGCGCGGCAAACCTTCATCGACAATCTGATCTGGGCGGCTGATATCGCGCCCAAAGGGCTCACCCTGACGGTCGAACCGCTGAACCCTGTCGCGATGCCGGGGTATTTCATGAACGACTACGCGCTTGCCGCTGATGTGCTGCGCGCCGTGAACCGGCCGAACGTCGGGCTGCAATATGACAGCTACCACGCGCAGATGATCCACGGCGACGCGGTGGCGGTGTTCGATCAATACAAAGACCTGATCGTAAATGCGCAGCTTGGCGACGCGCCCGATCGCAGCGCGCCGGGGACAGGGACGGTTGATTTTCCCGCGCTCTTCGCCGCCATGCGCCGCGCGGGGTATCGCGGCTGGGTCAGTGGCGAATATATCCCCGGCCCACGGACCGAGGACAGCCTAGGCTGGATGACACTCAGCTAGCCGCCGGGGGGCACTTCAGAGGCGATTAATGCGCCTCTGCCCAACTCGCCCCGATCCCCGCATCCACGTCGAGCTTTACATCCAGTTTGACCACCGGATCGGCTGCATTCTCCATCACGTGGCGCGCGGCGGCGATCAGATCGTCTTCGGAGCCTTTTTCCACCTCGAACAGCAATTCATCGTGGACCTGCAACAACATGGTGGCGGGCAGATCCTTGATCGCGTCGGGCATGCGGATCATCGCGCGGCGGATCACGTCTGCGGCTGTCCCTTGGATGGGCGCGTTGATAGCGGCCCGTTGGGCAAAACCGGCGCGGGGGCCTTTGGCGCTGATCTCTGGCGTGTGGATTTTGCGCCCGAACAGCGTCTGCACAAAGCCATGCTCTTTGGCGAAAGCCTTGGTGTCATTCATATAGGTACGGATGCCGGGGAAACGTTCGAAATATCGGTCGATGAACCCCTGTGCTTCCGCGCGCGGAATACGCAGGTTGCGCGCCAGACCGAACCCCGAGATGCCGTAGATGACGCCAAAGTTGATCGCCTTGGCCTGACGACGCACGTCCGACGTCATCTCATCCAGCGGCACGCCGAACATTTCCGAAGCGGTCAGCGCGTGAATGTCGATGCCGTCCTGAAACGCCTGCTTAAGCTCGGGGATATTGGCGATATGCGCCAGAATGCGCAGCTCGATCTGGGAATAGTCAAGCGCGACCAGCGCCTTGCCCGGCTCTGCAACAAAGGCCTCGCGGATGCGGCGCCCTTCTTCGGACCGGATCGGGATGTTTTGCAGGTTCGGATCGGTCGAGGCCAGCCGCCCGGTCGACGCCCCAGCGATGGAATAGGACGTATGCACACGGCCCGTGTCGGGGTTGATGTGATCCTGCAGCGCGTCGGTATAGGTCGATTTCAGCTTGGACAGCTGCCGCCAGTCCAGCACCCGCGCGGGCAGATCATGTTCTGTCGCGAGGTCCTCAAGCACATCGGCACCGGTGGCATAGGCCCCCGTCTTGCCTTTCTTGCCGCCTTCCAGCCCCATCTCGTCGAACAGGATTTCCCCCAGTTGCTTGGGCGAGCCGACGTTGAATTTACGCCCGGCGAGCTCATAGATCTCGTCCTCAAGCCCTGCCATCTTCTGCGCAAAGGCATTCGACATCCGGCTCAGCGTATCGCGATCCACCTTGACGCCAGACCGTTCCATCGCGGCCAACACAGGCACCAAGGGACGTTCAAGCGTTTCATACACCTTCGTCACCTCGCCGCGGTGCAGCTGCGGCTTGAACAGCTGCCACAAACGCAGGGTAATGTCGGCATCCTCTGCGGCATATTTCACGGCATCGGCCAGCGGTACCTTATCAAAGGTGATCGCGGATTTACCTGAGCCCAACAAAGGTTTGATCGGGATCGGTGTGTGCGACAGGTACCGTTCTGACAGCGTGTCCATGCCGTGCCCGTGCAGCCCGGCGTGCATCGCATAAGACAGCAGCATCGTATCGTCGATCGGGGCGACATTGATGCCGAGTTGCCCAAATATCTTGCTGTCGTATTTCATGTTTTGCCCGATTTTCAGGATCGTGGGGTCCTGCAACATCGGGGTCAACAGGCGCAGCGCCTCTTCAAGCGGGATCTGCCCCTCGGCCAGATCGTCAGAGCCAAACAGATCATCGCTGCCACGCGCCTTATGGATGAGCGGGATGTAGCAGGCTTTGCCGGGTTGGACGCAAAGCGAAACGCCGACCAGCTGCGCGACCATATCGTCCAGCCCGGTGGTCTCTGTATCGACGGCGACATAGCCGAATTCGTAAATCCGGTCGATCCAGGCCTGCAGCGCATCGGTGTCGCTGACATGTTCATACTGATCCGGATCAAAGGGCACGTTCGCCGCGGCGGGGGCATCGGCAGCAACCGGTGCGTCCGCGATGGTGGGGGCCTCTTTGCCCAACACCTCTGCCACGCGCTTTGACAGCGTGCGAAACTCCATTTCGGCAAGGAAACCGAGCAGCTGCTCGGCGTCGGGGTCGCGTACCTCGAGGTCGTCCAGCGTAAAGTCCAGCGGCGTATTCTCGTCCAGCTGAACCAGATCGCGGGACAGGCGGATTTGATCTGCGTGGTCGATCAAGGTCTGCCGGCGTTTGGGCTGTTTGATCTCGCCCGCGCGTTCAAGCAACGTATCAAGATCGCCATATTCGTTGATCAGCAGCGCGGCGGTCTTGATCCCGATTCCGGGTGCGCCAGGCACGTTATCGACGGAATCCCCGGCCAGGGCTTGCACATCAACCACACGGTCGGGGAACACGCCGAATTTCTCGAACACGCCATCACGGTCGATGCTTTTGTTCTTCATCGCATCCAGCATTTCGACGCCGCCGCCGACCAACTGCATCAAATCCTTGTCCGAACTAATGATGGTGCAGCGCCCACCCGCGGCACGGGCCTGCACGGCGAGCGTCGCGATGATATCATCCGCCTCGTAGCCTTGCTTTTCCTTGCACGCGATGTTGAAGGCTTCGGTGGCGGTGCGGGTGAGGGGGATCTGCGGACGCAGGTCTTCGGGCACGGCCTCGCGGTTGGCCTTGTACTTGTCGTACATGTCGTTGCGGAAGGTATGGCTGCCTTTGTCAAAGATCACGGCCACATGGGTCGGCGCGTCCGGCCCTGTGTTGCCTTCGACATAGCGCTGCAACATGTTGCAAAAACCCGCCACTGCACCGATCGGCAGCCCGTCCGACTTGCGCGTCAGCGGTGGCAGTGCGTGATAGGCGCGGAAAATAAACGCCGACCCGTCGATCAGATGCAGATGGTGACCTTTGCCAAATGTGCCGGACATGTCGGTGCTCCTCTTTCAGACAAGCTTTCTTTTGCCACGAAGCCGGCAAACTCTCCAGCGGCCAATTGCCCGCGACCGGCTTCATTTTGCCAAATAAACTCCCCGCGGAGCGTCCCTGCCTAGCGGGGCTCGCTTTGGTAAAGGCGCCAGGACAAGCTCACCGACAAGGGCAGCGGCGTCCAGCGTCCAAACCGCAGCCCCGCCGCGCGGAGTTGGTCGCCGATCCAGACGTTGCAGGTGCGCAGGATGCTAAAGCGCCCCTTGGCGGCAAAGAATCCATCGGTGGCGGTATATCCGTCCACATCCACACGTTGGGGCAACCCGTCAGGGCCGGGGGCGAGCGCCGACCAGACATTCGCGACCAGCCTGCGGTACTCGCCTTCGGTCATCGTCACGGTCCGGCGTTTGGCGGTTGGGGCGACGGGGCCAATGACATCAATCCGCAGCACCGCATCATCGCCGATAATCCCGCGCCAGACATTGCCGAGCTTCAGCTCGCGATAAGTAGGAGTTTCCGTATAAAACTTGCGCGCCCCCCATCCGATGACAAACCACCGCGCATCGGGGTGCGATAGCGGCAGGCCCCGCGTCTCGAGCGCAGAAAACCGCGGGCCCGAGATATCATCAATCGGGATCAGCAGATCATAGTGGATGGGTCCGTGGACCAGCAGCACCTCGCGCGTTGGCACCGCGAGATGTTCATCAGAGGCAGGAGCGGCCCAAATGGCACCGATCACTGCGGCAAGCACAAAGCACGCTGGCAAAAGCGCAAGCGCGCCCAGCCATTGTAACGCTTTGGTCAGACCTTGCCCTCAAACTCGGCGTGGATGAACTTGCAGTCGCAGTACCCGCATTCGACCCAGCCCTTGTCTTGCGGGATTTGCAGCCAGACGCGCGGGTGCCCCAAGGCGCCTTCGCTGCCGTCACAGGCGACGCGCCAGGTGTTCACAATGCGGGTTTCCGGTGCTTGGGATGTCATGCTGTCGTCCTTGGCTTTGATGCGCCCATCTTATGACCAAACCGCGCAGGCAGGGCAAGGGTGCGCCGTGTGATTTGGCCGCCCTCTGCTTACAAGTTTGTAAACTGCGATGAATTAGGTTCACCATCGGCCACAGAGCCGCTAAAAGACGGAAAACCACTGTAAACCTGCGGAGCGGTCTCAGGATGAACACCCCAAAACCTGTCGTATTGTGCATTCTGGATGGGTGGGGCCTGCGCGATGACCCGCAAGGCAATGCGCCCCTTCTGGCAAAGACCCCGCATGTCGACCGGATCATGCAAAGCTGCCCTTCGGCGACGCTGACCACCTTCGGGCCTGATGTGGGTCTGCCACAGGGGCAGATGGGTAACTCCGAGGTGGGGCATACCAATATCGGGGCGGGTCGTGTTGTTGCGATGGATCTAGGGCAGATCGATCTGGCGATCGAGGAAGGCGCGTTTGCCACCCATCAACCGTTACTGGACTTCGTCGAGACGCTGAAACAGACCGGCGGCACGGCGCATTTGATGGGGCTTGTCTCTGATGGCGGGGTGCATGGGCATCTGACGCATATGATTGCCGCGGTACGTGCGCTGCGGGCGCAGGGCATTCCGGTGGTGATCCATGCGCTGACCGACGGGCGCGATGTCGCGCCGCGCTCGGCCTTGGGCTATTTCGAGACGCTGCAAGCCGCCTTGCCCGACGGGGCGAGCATCGCGACGGTCTCGGGGCGCTATTTCGCGATGGACCGTGACAACCGCTGGGACCGCGTGGCCAAAGCCTATGAGGCGATCGTGCTGGGCAAGGGCAGTGCCGCCCCAACCGCCCGCGATGCGGTGAATGATGCCTATGGTTTGGACGAAAACGATGAGTTTATCACGCCCACGGTGCTAGATGGCTACACCGGCGTACAGGGCGGGGATGGGATCTTCTGCCTGAATTTCCGCGCCGATCGCGCGCGTGAAATCATGTCGGCGCTTGCAGCTCCTGACTTTGACGCCTTCGACACAGGTGCGCGGCCTGCGTGGTCTGCGGTCATGGGCATGGCGGAATACTCCGAGGCGCATGGGGCGTTCATGACCACCATGTACCCCAAGCCCGAGATCGTGAACACGCTTGGCGCATGGGTCGCACAGCACGGCCTGCGGCAGTTCCGCTTGGCCGAGACAGAGAAATACCCGCATGTGACGTTCTTTCTGAACGGGGGCGAGGAAACACCCACAACGGGCGAGGACCGCTATATGCCCAAGTCGCCGAATGTGGCGACCTATGATTTGCAGCCAGAGATGTCTTGCGCGGAAGTCACCGACCGTTTCGTGCAAGCGATCAAGGACCGCTACGACCTGATTGTGGTGAATTACGCGAACCCCGATATGGTGGGGCATACCGGTGACCTTGATGCCGCCATCGCGGCCTGCGAGGCGGTGGATACCGGCCTTGGGCGCGTGCTTGAGGCGCTTGAGGATGTCGGCGGCGCGATGATCGTCACCGCGGACCACGGTAATTGCGAAACGATGATCGACCCTGAAACCGGCGGGGCGCATACGGCGCATACGCTCAACCCCGTGCCCGTGGCGGTTGTCGGCGGGCCTGATGGGGCCAGCCTGCGCACAGGTCGGTTGGCCGATTTGGCGCCGACAGTGTTGCAGTTGATGGGGCTGGATCAACCTGCCGAGATGACGGGAAAGTCGCTGCTCGAATGATCCGCCTTTGCGCCCTTGCCCTGATGTTCTGGCCCGTCGGCGTTTTTGCGCAGACCGAGGCGGCAGAACAGGCGCGTCGCGCGATGGCCGACCTTGAAGCGGCCTCTGCCCAGTTGGACGCCGCAGATGGGGCGCGGGACCGCGTGCAGGCGCTGACCCAGACGATTCAGGCGTTTGAAACCGGCCTTGGGGCCATGCGCGAGGGGCTGCGTCAGGCGGCCATCAACGAGGCGCAGCTGAGCAAAAAGCTACAGGCCCGCGATGGCGAGGTCGCGCAGTTGCTGGGCGTGTTGCAAAGCATCGGCGGTAACCCGTCGCCCACCTTGTTCCTGCATCCTGAAGGGCCCGTTGGCACGGCACGCGCGGGTATGTTGCTGGCAGAGCTAACACCGGCCCTGAACACCCGCGCCGATGTCTTGCGGCAGGATCTTGAAGACGTGCAGACCCTGCGGGCGCTTCAGACCGATGCGGCACAGCGCTTGCAGGAGGGGCTGACGGAAATCCAGCGCGCCCGGACAGAGCTTAATCAGGCAATGGCCAACCGGACCGATCTGCCCAAACGCTTTAACGAAGACCCGGTGCGCACCGCGATCCTGATCTCGACCTCCGAGACGCTATCGGGGTTTGCCAGCGGCCTGTCCGAAATGACGGCCGACACGATCACGGAGGCACCCGCCGATTTCGAAGGGCAGAAGGGCGAATTGACCTTGCCCGTGCAGGGGCTGATCCTGCGCCGTGCCAATGAAACCGATGCGGCGGGGGTGACGCGCCCCGGGATTATCCTCGCGACCCGCCCGCGTGCCATCGTGACATCGCCCACGGCGGCGACAATCCGCTACACCGGCCCGCTGCTGGACCTTGGAAACGTGGTCATTCTTGAACCTCGGGCCGGGGCGTTGTTTGTATTGGCAGGGCTGGATGTGGTTTATGGCGAGGCAGGGCAGGTGATCGGGGCGGAAACGCCGATTGGCCTTATGGGCGGCCCGGCCGGCGTAAATCAACAGGCGCTGTCACCAAATGGTGATGGGGCTGGCGTGGAGCGTTCAGAAACGCTCTATATAGAAGTAAGAGAGAACAATGTTCCGCAGGACCCGTCAGACTGGTTCCGAACTGATAAGGATGGATAAACGATGAAGAAGTTCGTGATGGCTGCCGTGGGCGGTACGCTGGCAGGGGTAATTGCCACGACGCAGATTGCGGGCCCCTTGCTGGCACAGGAAACTGAAAAGAACAGCAACGTTTATGAACAGCTTGATCTGTTCGGCGACATCTTTGAACGCATCCGTGCGCAATACGTCGAAGAGGTCGACACCGAAGAGCTGGTAGAGGCCGCGATCAACGGCATGCTCACCTCGCTTGATCCACACTCCAGCTACCTGTCGCCGAAAGACGCGTTGAAGATGCGCGACCAGACCCGCGGTGAATTCGGCGGTCTTGGTATCGAGGTGACGCAGGAAGAGGGGTTCGTCAAAGTCGTTTCCCCTATTGATGGCACGCCTGCTTCTGAAGCGGGGATCGAAGCGGGCGATTTCATCACCCATGTGGACGGCGAAAGCCTGCTGGGGCTGACGTTGGATGACGCGGTTGAGCTGATGCGCGGGCCTGTCGGGTCCGAAATCGCGATCACCGTGGTGCGCGAAGGCGAGACCGAACCCTTCGACGTGTCGCTGGTGCGCGATACCATCCAGCTGACCGCGGTGCGCGCCCGTACCGAAGGCGACGCGGTTGTGCTGCGGGTCACCACCTTTAACGAACAGACCTACCCCAAGCTGAAAGAGGGTCTGGAAGAGCAGGTCGAGGCCGCCGGCGGCATCGAGAATGTCAGCGGCTTTGTCGTTGATCTGCGCAACAACCCCGGTGGTCTGCTGAATCAGGCCATCGCCGTGTCGGATGCTTTCCTTGAAGAAGGCGAGATCGTCAGCACCCGTGGCCGCGATGCCGCTGATGGCGATCGCACCAACGCCACCCCCGGCGATCTGGCCGAAGGCAAGCCTATTGTGGTGCTGATCAACGGTGGCTCTGCCTCGGCTTCCGAGATCGTTGCCGGTGCCCTGCAAGACCACCGTCGCGCGATTGTCGTCGGGACCAAAAGCTTTGGCAAAGGGTCGGTGCAGACGATCATGCCGCTGCGCGGTGAAGGGGCGATGCGCCTGACCACAGCGCGGTACTACACGCCGTCGGGCCGCTCCATTCAGGCGCTTGGCGTGTCCCCCGACATCATCGTCGCCCAGCCACCGGCACAGCCTGCAGACACCGAGGAAGAGGATGCAACAGCACGCCCCCTGCGGTCCGAAGCAGACCTGCGCGGCAGCCTGAACAACGACAGCCTGACCGACGATCAGGTCGATCAGATCATGGAAGACCGCGCCAAGGCCGAAAAAGCCGCTTCCTTGCGGGAAGAGGATTACCAGCTGGCCTATGCCATCGATATCCTCAAAGGCCTGTCCGCCTTGGGCCCGAAGAAGTAAGCGCAACGATCACGCGTTAGCATTAAGGACCGGTCCGCAGATAGGCGGGCCGGTTTTTTTGTTGCGTGGTCAAGGGGCGGGTGTTCAGCCCAGATAGACCTTGCCTTCGGGGTAGCGCACGCGGGGCACCGATTGCGTCGCCAGAAAGAACCCGATGGTCAGGGGGCCGACGCGGCCCAGAAACATCATCAGCATGATCATCGCGCGGCCGGTGCTATCAAGCTCTGCCGTGGCGCCGCGCGACAGGCCGACGGTGCCAAAGGCCGATGTTGCCTCGAACGCGAGGTCGATGAACTCTCCGTCGTGTTTGATCGACATGATGAAGATGCCCGTCAGGACCAGAAGGATGCTGATCGTGGTCAGCGCCATGACTTTGAACACTTCATCCGGCCCCATCGACCGACCAAAGGCATGCAGGCTGGTACTGCGACGGAAGAAGGCCACGGTGGCGAGGATCAGCACGATGAGCGTGGTCACCTTGATGCCGCCCGCCGTCGACGTGCTGCCGCCGCCGACCAGCATCAGCGTCATGGTCATCAACGCAGTACTCTCGTGGACCTCGGCGTAATCAAGCGTATTAAAGCCCGCTGTCCGTGGCGTGACGGCCTGAAACCAACTGGCCCAAAGCTTGCTGCCAAAGCTGCCGAACTGGCCCAAGGTCGCGGGGTTGCGCCATTCAAGCGCTGCAAACAGCGCCCAAGCCAGCAGGATCAGCACCACCGTGCCGGTGAGCATCAGCTTGCTGTGCAGGCTGAGCCGTCGCCAGCTGCGTTTTTCCCAGATATCGGCCAGCACGATGAACCCGATGCCGCCGATGATGAACAGGGCGGGGATCACGACGTTGATAATCGGATCGCTGACCCAGTTGCTGAGGCTATCGGGAAACAGCGCGAACCCCGCATTGTTGAAGGCAGAAATGCTGAGGAACACCGAATGCCAAAGCCCCTGCGCCAGACCGAATTCGGGCACGAAGACAAAGGCCATCAAGGCAGCACCGATCAGCTCTGCCAGAATGGCGATCTTCAGGATCGCCATCACCAGCGAGGTCAGATTGTAGATGCTCGACTGGTTCAGGTCTTCGCGCAGGATAATCCGTTGCGGCATCCCCAAAGGGATACCAAGCGCAGACAGCACCAGAACGGCAAAGGTCATCAACCCCAAGCCGCCCATCTGGATCAGAGTTGCGATAACCGCCTGCCCGAAGCCGGTAAAGGCGGTGCCGGTATCGACCACCGCCAGCCCCGTCACCGTAACAGCAGAGGTAGAGGTGAACAGCGCGTCCGACAGGCTGATCCCCGCAGTATTCGCCAGCGGAGTCCACAGGATCAATCCACCCAGAACCACCATCGTGAGATAGATCAACACAAGCACCGCGGGCGGGGGCAGAAGCCGCCACGCGCTTTTATGTGACCTTGAAAAGAGCTTCAAAGGCTTGCCGCAAAGCTACGCAGGTCGGTGCGCTGCCCGAGCAGGATCAACAGATCGTCCCGTTGCAATGTGCAGTCCAACCCGTCGCGCCCGATATATTCGCTGCCTCGCATCACCCCCAGACAGCGCAGATCGAACTTCTTGCCGTGGGACAACGTCTCGAGCGATTTGCCCTCAAGCGCTTCGGGGATGCGGAAGTTGACCACGTGGTACCCGTTCCCGAGGCTCACATAGTCGCGCACCAAGGGGTTGTGGATTACCTGCGCGATATGCTGGCCGACTTCGACTTCGGGGTGGATCACGCGGTCGACACCCAGTTTCGACAGGATGCGGTGATGCGTTTTTGTCTTGGCCTTGGCCCAGATCGTCTCGACGCCCAGCAGTTTCAGGTTGATGGCCGACAGGATGCTTGATTCAAGATCGCTGCCCATGGCGACCAGCGCCATCGAACAGTCGCCCAACCCGGCCTCGCGCAGGGCGGCATCATCGCGGGCGTCCACGATGACGGCTTGGCTCAGCTTTTCGACATGGTTACTGACGCGCTGATCGTTCAGGTCCACGCCGATCACGTAGTTGCCAAAACGCTGCAACTCGGTTGCGACCGTAGAGCCAAAGTTGCCAAGGCCGATCACGCCGATAGTCCGTCTTTTCACTGCCATCACGAGGGTCCTCTGAAGGGCTCAGTCTTGCCAAGGGATACATCGCGTCACAGGGGCAAGCAAGCAAGGGCCGTCAGGTCGTTTCGACGCAGTGCCGCCGGAACGCACGTTTCAGCATATCAAGCTCGGCGCGCAGCAAATCCACCTCGGCGCGCAAATCGGGGCCGGTGACCTCGTCCCCGATCAGGGTGATGTTGGCCAACGTCGTGCCAGACGCGCGGTCGACCACCAGCAATGTATGCAGACCATCGGCGATTGCGGCTGCGGGCACAGGGATGCTGAGCACCCAGTGATCCGATGACGCGTCATGCTCCAACTGCACCCCCGCGACATCGGCATCGGCGTGGGTGACCACAAGATCGGGTTTGGTATCGTCCGCGCCGGTCACGATCCCTTGCCAGGTGCCGTCGCGCATCTGGGTTTTGGTGAGGGTCAGGTTGCTCATGCGGGGCTCCTACAACTGGGCGCGGGGGCGGCGCGAAAAGGTCAGGTCACGCAGCATGATCTGGTTCATTTCGGGCCCTTCAAAAATCAGGTCGATCCAGGCTTTCTCGACGCGTTTTTCGTTCAGGTTGGAATAGGCGAGGTCGAATTCTGCCGTGACCTCGGATTTGTTCAGTGGCAGTTCCTGCACCATTTGTTCAGTGTTAGGCCCGTGGCGGATGTTCAGGCGGGCGAAAATCTCGATCGGTTTCTCCATCTCGATCACGGCGTCCACGCGCAGGACATGGCTGCGCTTCATCCCGTCAACGCAATCATCCTGCAGGTCCAGCACCAGCGACAGGAAAGATCCGTCGAAACGGTAGACCTCAAGCCGAAGCCCATAGGGGGCCAGATGGTTTTCTTCGAGGTTGCGGATTTGCCGGATGCCGAGTTCGGACAGGGTGCAGTCGTGGAAAATCGTGACCTCATCGCCCATGGTCGCCTTGGATTGCACCGACGACAGCCCCGATCTGGTCAAGGGCGCGCGCCAAAGTTGCGGGCGCCAGGACCAATCGGTGTTATGGGGCCGAGAGAATTTGTTAGAACCGATGCGGGGCAGGGCAAGCCGGTCTTCGGCGGTGTAGATCAGCTTGTCCAGATGTCGACACAAGGCGCGTGCTTGACCTGCTTGTTTGCGCAGCACGGACAGTTCTGTCTGGGGGGCACGGTCGGCTTTGGCGGACCAGCGGCGGGTAAACCGCGCGATCAAGGCGCTGTCGATCAGCTTTTTCCCGAGTTTGCGCATGTGCCTGTTGCCCCGATTACGAATGGGTTGTTGGTCGTACCCTACCGTCTGTAGCGTGGGGGCACAAATGAAATGGGCCAAGGGGCCGGCGCGCTAGTTGCGTTGCGCGACGGTGGTTTTCGCAGGCGCACTGGCGTCGATGCTGCGGGTGATCAACTGTGTCAGAACCCTTCGGCCAGAGGCGCTGACGATCTCGCCGCGTTCGGGGCCGTAGACGGCGATACCGGCGGTTTGCGTGCCCATCCGTGCGACGCCGCGCCATTGGTTGGGGGAAAGCCCACCGACAGGAATACGCCCCTGCGCGCGGAAGGTTACGCTTTGGTCGCCTTTCTCCACAGCGCTCACGTTCTGGAGCGAGGTTTCAGCCGCGATCTGCTGGGCGCTTGGCAGGGGGCCGGGTTTAGACTGGGTCAGGCTGACCGTGATCAACCCGCGCGGTGCTGCCCCCGCAGAGGCAGGGGCCCCTAATCCGTCACAGCGTGCCATCACGGCAAAGCGCGCTTCGAGGCTGGTTTGGTCGATGCAGAAACCATCGGGGGCGACCAGTTCGACCCCTCCGGCCATTTTCGCGCGTGACAACGGCGGCTTGGCGGCACCCGAGGACGCGCCAAGCCCCTGCCCGCCCTCGCAGGCGGTCAGAAGCATCACGCCAAAGGCGGCAAGCGGACCTTTACAGGTCCATGTAGTCATGTGTCTCCGCCTTCGCGCCGGGATGCGTCACCGCACCAAGATAGGTTGGGCCCACAAGCTGCGCGTATTTCCACAGTGCGCCGCTTTGATAGTTGGTTTTGCGGGCACCGGGCCAAGCCGCTTTGCGCTCTGCCATTTCCTCGTCCGAGATATCGACCGAGATCGAACCGGTGATCGCGTTCAGCGTGATCATGTCGCCCTGTTTGAGCAAGGCAATCGGTCCGCCATGTGCGGCTTCGGGGCCGACGTGACCAACGCAGAAACCCCGTGTCGCGCCGGAGAAACGGCCGTCGGTGATCAGTGCCACCTTTTTGCCCATGCCCTGACCGGACAGGGCCGCCGTGGTCGCCAGCATTTCACGCATGCCGGGGCCACCAGCGGGGCCTTCGTTGCGGATCACAAACACGTCGCCTTCGCTGTAGGCGCGGTTTTGCACGGCCTCGAATGCGTCCTGTTCACATTCAAAGATCAGCGCCGGACCGGTAAAGACGATGTCTTCTTCGGACATGCCAGCGATTTTCACGATGGCCCCTTCGGGGGCCAAGTTGCCCTTCAGACCAACGACGCCGCCGGTCTTGCTGATCGGTGTTTCGATCGCGTGGATCACCTTGCCGTCGGCCTCGCGTTCGATCTTGTCGAGCTCTTCGCCGATGGACAGGCCCGAGGCGGTCAGACAGTCATCATGCAGCAGGCCAGCCTTGCGCAGTTCCTTCATCACAACAGGCACGCCGCCCGCGTCATACAGGTCTTTTGCTACATGCGACCCACCGGGTTTCATGTCGACGAAATAGGGGGTTTCGCGGAAGATGTCGCACACATCGCTGAGGTTAAAGTCGATACCCGCCTCGGCGGCCATAGCGGGCAGGTGCAGACCGGCATTGGTCGATCCGCCGGTGCAGGCCACGATACGCGCCGCGTTCTCGAATGCTTCGCGGGTGCAGATGTCGCGCGCGCGGATGTTCTTTTCGATCAGGTTCATGACGGCTTCACCCGAGGCCGCGGCATAGGCGTCGCGGGATTCATAGGGCGCAGGCATGCCAGAGGAGTTCAATAGCGCCAGACCGATTGCCTCGGACACGCAGGCCATGGTGTTGGCGGTGAACTGGCCCCCGCAGGCACCGGCTGTCGGGCAAGCGACGCGCTCCAGAACCTCAAGCGCGGCTTGCGACATGCTGCCGTTCTGGTAGTTGCCCACGGCCTCGAACACGTCTTGCACGGTCAGGTCGCGGCTGGCGAAATCGGCAGGCACATCGGCCCCTTCCGGGACTTTGCCCGGCAGGATCGACCCACCGTAAAGGAATACCGACGGCACGTTCAGCCGCAGCATCGCCATCATCATGCCCGGCAGCGATTTGTCACAGCCCGCAAGGCCGACAATCGCATCGTAGCAGTGCCCGCGCATTGTCAGCTCTACCGTGTCGGCAATCGCTTCGCGCGACGCCAGAGAAGAGCGCATGCCCTCGTGGCCCATGGCGATCCCGTCGGTGACGGTGATGGTGGTGAATTCACGCGGCGTGCCTTGCTGCGCCTTGACGCCGACCTTGACCGCTTGGGCCTGACGGTTCAGCGCGATGTTACAGGGGGCCGCTTCGTTCCAGCAGGTTGCCACGCCCACCAGAGGCTGGTGAATCTCTTCTTCGGTCATGCCCATTGCGTAGTAATAGGACCGGTGCGGTGCGCGCTCTGGCCCTTCGGTCACGTGCCGGCTTGGCAGTCTGGATTTATCAAAGCGGGTGTTGGTGGACATGTGGCAGGCCTCCCTGAGTGGACGTTTACACCGGAATAGCCACCCAGCCCTGTCGCTGCAAGGCTCAAGCCACCAGTTGAACAGCGCGGGCTGTGGGCTTAGGTGTTAAATAATCCTTGGCTCTGTGCCGCCCCTAGCGAAAGCGACCCTGCATGGAGCATTCGATTTTTTCCTTTATTTGGAAATACTCCCGACGTGACCAACTGGTTTTGCTTGTCCTCACGCTGATTACCTTCCCGATCCTCTACATCACCCTCGAACTGCCCAAGCGCATCATCAACGATGCCATCGGGGCAGAGACCGATGTGATCGACGTTTTCGGAATGTCGTTCAGTCAGGTGCAGTTCCTGATGGTGCTGTGTTTTGCCTATCTTTTCTCGGTGCTGATCCACGGCCTGATGAAGATGCGTTTGAACACGATGAAGGGGGTGCTGGCAGAGCGGCTACTGCGTCGCTTCCGCTATCAGTTGATCGCGCGGATGATGCGTTTTCCGCGCAGCTATTTCGAAAACACCAGTCAGGGCGAGCTGGTGTCGATGGTCACCTCGGAGGCAGAGCCGATGGGCGGGTTGATGGGCGATGCGGTCGCCCAGCCTGTGTTCCAGGCGGGGCAGATGCTGATCATCCTGCTGTTCCTGTTCCTGCAATCCCCGTGGTTCGGGTTGGCGGGCGTCGCATTGATCCCGTTGCAGGCGTATCTCATCCCGATGCTGCAGCGGCAGATCAACCTGCTGAACAAACAGCGGATCAAGGAAGTGCGGCACCTGTCGTCTGAAATCGGCGAGACCGCCGCCGGTATCACCGATCTGCGCACCAACGGCGGCTGGCGCTACCGACTGGCGCTGTTCACCGACCGGCTGGGCCAACTGTTCGAGGTCCGCTTCCAGATCTATCAGAAGAAATTCTTCATGAAGTTTCTCAACAACTTCATCACCCAGCTGACACCGTTCTTTTTCTATGCCGTGGGGGGGTATCTTGCGATCAAGGGGCAGATCACGGTGGGCGCGCTGGTCGCGGCCTTGGCCGCCTACAAGGATTTGTCGAGCCCTTGGAAGGAACTGCTGACCTATTACAACCAGACGCAGGACATGTCGTTGCGGTGGGATGTGGTCGTCGAACGTTTCGCCCCCCGAGGAGAGATCGACGCCAGCTTGTTCGAGGGGGAACCGGCCGATATTCCCCATCTGCGCGGGCCGATCGTGCTGGAACATGTGTCTTTGCGGACGCCGGACGGCAATACCGTTCTGGACGATCTGAACCTTGAAATCCCCAAAGGCGCGCGCGTTGCGATCGAGATGCCAAACCAGACGGAACGCACGGCCTTGGCAGAGATTTTGACCCGAGAGGCCGTGCCAAGCCGGGGCCGGATCACCATGGCGGGGCATAATCTGGCAGAGCTGCATCAGGCGGTGCTGGCCGCGCGGATAGGCTATGCGCATTCACACCCCTATCTGTTTCAGGGCACCATCGGGGACAACCTGCTGATGTCGCTACGCTCCAGCCCCAAAACGGTGCTGTGGGATCCGCAAAAAACGGACCGCGCGGCGATTGAAACGCAGCGTTCGGGCAATAGTCTGGACAGTACCAAAGCGGATTGGCTCGATCCTGGACTGGCCGATCTGAACACGCGCGCGGACATCAACGATTGGTGGTATCAGCTGGTCAGCGCCGTCGGCACGCAGGACCTGATGTTCCGCCGCATGGCTGCGGACCGGATGGATCCCGAAAAACACCCCGAACTGGCTGCCCGCGTTGTCGCTTTGCGCGACGAGGTGCACGAACGGCTGAAAGAGCAGGAGCTTGATAAAGTGGTTCACCGGTTCGACCCGGACCGCTTTAACCCTGCGTTGGCGCTTGGGGGGAACCTGATGTTCGCCGCGCCAATTCGCAGCATTTCCCAAGCAGGTCTGGCGCTTGAACGCAGCTTTCTTGCGATGATCATCGAACAGGGGCTCGCCGAGCAGGGCATCGCGATCTCGCAGACACTGGTCGAGACGCTGCACCAGACCTTTGGGCGGGATGGCACCGACCACCCGCTGTTCACAGCCCTCGGCATCGAGGAAGACCTGTACGAACAGCTGGTCGATATTGCCCTACGCCGCCGCGCCAGTGGGGACGAAGCCCTAAGCGAGGACGAATTCTCGCTGCTGCTGACCGTACCCTTTGCCTTTACCGCCGAACAGATCGGGCCAGCTTTCCCGGCGACATTCAAGGACGAGATCCTGAAGATCCGCAAGCATCAGGGGGCCGCGATGCGCGAGCGGGCGCGGGATCTGTTCGTGCCGATTGCGCCTGACCAGTATTTGCCGCGTCTGACGATACTCGAAAACGTGCTGTATGGTCGGATCTCTGCGGTGGCGGGGCTTCAGGCGGACCTGATCCTTGATGTGGTCGCCGAAGTGTTCAAGAAGCACGGGCTGCAACAGGACGTGGCGATCAACGTCTTTGATTTGCCGGTCAATATCGGTGGTTCGAACATCGCCACGACGTTTCAGGAACGCGCAGGGTTTAGCCGTGCCGCGATGAAGCGGCCTGATATCCTGATCATGAACCAGTCGCTGGCAGGACATGACGCCGAAGGTTTGTCGCGTTTGCGTGACAAGATCAGTGAATTGCTGCCCGAAACAACGCAAATCTTTATCGACAGCAATTTTGCAAACCCTGACGATTTCGACATGTATATCAAGATCCGCGGTGGCCGCGTGGACGGTCTGGCGCAAGTTGATACCCCAAGCCAGGACGACAGCATCTCGGACGATTTGCGACGCAAGCTGCGGATCATCGCGCGCAACGACTTGTTCGGCAACCTCGACCCGCGCAACCAGCGTCTGCTGGCGTTTGCGGCGCAGTGGTACACCGTCGCACAGGGAGAGATGGTCTTTGCTCAAGACCAACGGCCAGATGCGGTCTACCTCTGTCTGTCGGGCAAGGGAGAGCTGAGCTGGCGCGACCCCGAAGGGTTGGCGCATCACGTCTCGACCGTCGAAAAGGGGCGGTTGATCGGTGACCTTGCGGTCATCGTGAACGAGCCGCGGCAGATGGATTTTGTCGCCCTCGAAGACAGCCGTTTCCTTCGGATCGGCGCGGATCAATTCAAGTCGGTGGTTGAAAACGACCGTGTGATCCTGCTGAGCCTCCTACGCACGGTATCAAGCCATCTGACCAACGCCGCCGACTTGCTTCGTGCTGCGCGGGTGGATATCCCGCGCGAAGACGAAGCCTTGCCCCCACCCGTAGGAGACGACCCCGCGTGACCCGATACGCTGCTCACAAAGCCTTTTTCGCCCCTGCGATCCCCTCGGCGGCACCGTGGCGGCTGATCCTCGGGTTCCTTGCGGCAACCGCGATCTACCTGCTGCTCAACAACCTGATGTTCACCACCCTGTTCAAGCTAATGGGGCCGCGTGCGGACGGGTTTTATGACAGCTTGCTGTCAGGCAAGACGCCGATGGCGATGTTCCTGCTGCTTGGCAGCTTCGGGTTGATGATCGTCGGCGTGGCCGTGGTGACACGGGTGATCCACAAACGTCCCGTGCGTGGTCTGATCGGCCCGTCGGGGCTGGTGGTGCCGCAGTTCTGGGCCGTGCTCAAGATGCTGGTGCTGCTTGGTGCGGTGACCTATTTGCTGCCACCGTGGAACCTTGGCGCGCCCTATGTGCCCAACCTCGCGCTTGGCACATGGCTGATGTTGCTGCCGTTTTCGCTGCTCGGGGTGTTGGTACAGGTCAGCGCCGAAGAGATCGTCTTTCGCGGTTATGTCCAGCAGCAACTGGCGGCACGGTTCAACTCTCCGCTGGTGTGGATGGTGCTGCCGGCCGTGATTTTCGCACTTGGGCACTATCTTCCCGATCAGGCCGGCGAAAATGCGCTGGTCATAGCACTTTGGGCCGGTGTCTTCGGGATGTTGATGGCCGATCTGACCGCGCGGGCAGGGTCGCTGGGGCCAGCCATTGCAGTGCATTTTTGCAATAATGTCGCGGCGATCGTCATCACCTCTCTGCCCGATGACCTATCGGGTTTGGCGCTGTATCTGACCCCCTTCGGGATGGATGATGTTGACGCGTTGCGCGCGTGGTTGCCCGTCGATTTCGCGCTGATGCTGGTCAGCTGGCTTGCCGCGCGGCTGGCGATCCGCCGTTGATTGCAATTTACTGCGCGTCAGCTTATTTGGAAGGCGAAACTGGAAGCAAAGGTTCACCATGAACTGGATCAACAACTACGTCCGTCCTCGGATTAACTCCATCTTCTCGCGTCGCGAGACGCCGGACAATCTGTGGACGAAATGCGAAGAATGCGGCACCATGCTGTTCCACCGCGAGGTGTCGGACAACCTGAACGTCTGCACCAGCTGTGGTCACCACATGGCGATTACCCCGCGTGAACGCTTCAAGGCGCTGTTCGACGGCGGCATCTTTACCGAGGTCAAAGTCCCCGCGCCGACGCCGGATCCTTTGCATTTTCGCGATCAAAAGAAATACCCCGACCGCTTGAAAGCCGCCCAAAGGCAAACAGGCGAAGCCGAAGCGATGCTGGTCGCCACCGGTGAAATCGGCCGCACGCCGATCGTCGCGGCGGGGCAGGATTTCTCGTTTATGGCCGGGTCCATGGGTATGTATGTCGGCAACGCTATCATCGCCGCAGCTGAAAAAGCGGTTAAGCTGAAATGCCCGCTGGTGCTCTTCTCCGCCGCCGGTGGCGCGCGTATGCAGGAAGGCATCCTGAGCCTGATGCAAATGCCGCGCACCACCATCGCCGTGCAGATGCTGAAAGAAGCGGGGCTGCCCTATATCGTCGTTCTGACCCACCCCACGACCGGTGGTGTCACGGCGAGCTATGCGATGCTGGGGGACGTGCAGATTGCGGAACCCAATGCGCTGATCTGCTTTGCCGGCCCTCGCGTGATTGAACAGACCATTCGCGAAAAGCTGCCCGAAGGCTTCCAGCGCGCCGAATATCTGCTGGACCACGGCATGCTGGACCGCGTGACACCGCGCACCCAGATGCGGGACGAGTTGATCGACATCACGCGGATGCTGATGAAGCTGCCGCCCGCGGTGCGCGGCGATCTGCCTGCGCCAACCGAAGGCGGCGATATTGCCCATGCGCTGACGCCAGAACCCGATGCGGCCCCCAAAGCCGAAGCGGCGGAACCCAAGGCGAAATGACGCAGAACACATCGGATGCAGTGCTGGCGCGTATGATGGCGCTGCATCCCAAGATTATCGACCTGACGCTGGATCGCATGTGGCGGCTGCTGGACGCTTTGGGCAACCCCCAGAACGACCTGCCACCCGTGATCCATATTGCCGGCACCAACGGCAAAGGCTCGACACAGGCGATGATCCGTGCGGGACTTGAGGCGGATGGCCATCGCGTCCACGCCTATACCTCGCCCCATCTGGCGCGCTTTCACGAACGCATCCGCCTTGCCGGAGAGCTGATCTCCGAAGCCGCGCTGACCGAGATGCTGGATGAATGTTACGCTGCGAATAACGGCGAGAGCATCACGTATTTCGAGATCACAACCTGCGCCGCGCTGCTGGCCTTTGCCCGTACGCCGGCGGATTATACCCTGCTTGAGGTCGGCCTTGGCGGGCGTTTGGACGCGACCAATGTGATCGACCAGCCTGCACTGACCGTCATCACGCCGGTGTCGATTGATCACCAACAGTTTCTGGGCACGACCCTGCCGGAGATTGCGGGTGAAAAAGCTGGCATCATCAAACGTCGCGTGCCCTGCATCGTCGGCCCGCAACAAGATGCCGCGCTCGAGGTGATAGAGACACAGGCGGCACGCCACCACGCCCCCGTTTTTGCCTATGGCCAGCAGTGGCATGTGGCCCCCGAAGCCGGACGCATGGTCTATCAGGATGACACGGGTCTACTGGATCTGCCCAAGCCTAACTTGTTGGGCGCGCACCAGATTTCCAACGCCGGTGCGGCTTTGGCGGCATTGCGGCAATTGGGTGCTTCCGCCCAAGCGTGCGAGGCCGCTGTGACCCGCGCCGAATGGCCCGCCCGAATGCAACGTCTGCGTCACGGGCCGCTGATCGACGCAGCGCCGCAGGCAGAATTGTGGCTGGATGGCGGGCACAACCCCGCTGCGGGCGACGCCATCGCGGCGGTGCTAGCGGACATGCCCGCCCGCCCCACATTCCTGATCTGTGGCATGTTGAATACCAAGGATATCGGCGGCTACCTGCGCCCTATCGCAGGCCATGCAGAGCAATTGTTCGCCGTCTCTATCCCCGGTGAAGCAGCGACGTTGCCGGCCACCGAAACCGCGCGCGCAGCGATCGACGTCGGCTTGACCGCGCAAGAGGCATCTAGCGTCGCCGAAGCGCTTGCAACCATTGTCGCGAAGGTGCCGCATGCGCGGGTGTTGATCTGCGGTTCGCTCTATCTGGCAGGAGCAATTTTGCGGGAAAACGGATAGCCTTTTAACAATTAGAATTGGCTATATTTACGATTTGTAGGGAATTTGCGTCCTAAGGTCCGAGGGTAACATTTTTGCCTTTGGGGGGACCAATGCAATGACCAATACGTATCAGAATTTCCTTGCGCTGCGCAGGATGGTGTTCGGCCATCTCCGTCTGCTCGCAATCTTTGTCGGTGTGACCTTTATCGTCGATCACTGGCGATCTTCCGGGGGCCACGACGCCGCGCAGGGCTATGCCAATGGGCGCGTCGCGCATTTGGCCACCCCTTTGTGCCGCTGTCACCAGCGACCCTGCTGAACAAGATGCACAAAGACGCCTCTTTTGACGTGGGCAATGCAGTCAGCGCGATCGTCCAATCGTTCGACGATAGCAAACGGGGCCAAGTGCTTGAATCCTACCTGATCTGGGCGATCAGCACGGAACGGTCGGACAGCTATATTGATACTTTGCTGAACAGCGCTGCGGCCAAGGGCGATTTCAAAGTACCTCCAGTGCTTACGACAGTCTCTGGTACGCTGGATACGGCAGGTTTGCTGACGGCGGTTGTTGTCGCTGAACGCAAGGCATCGGCCGCCCGCCCGACTGACGGCGATCAAGCTCATGCTCGCGACGGGCAGCAGATCCGCCAGTCCGTCGCATTTTACCACGATCAGGCCGCGCCACTCTATCTGGCTGCAGTCGATCTGCAGAGGGATGGGTACGCCCCGGGGCGGCGGCGCAATTAAGCGCCCCAGCCTTCCCCCTGCATTTCGCGCAGACGCGATGCCGTACGCTCGAACTCGAAGGTGCCTTCACCCTCCAGATACAGCATTTCGGGTTCGGCCGCGGCTGAGCAGATCAGCCTCACCTTAGCCTCGTACAGCGCGTCGATCAGGGTCACAAAGCGCCTCGCTTCATTAAAGTTTGACCGGCCAAGGCTGGGGATGTCATCCAGCATCAACACGCGCACGGCCTCTGCCAATGTCAGATAATCCGCCGCACCCAAGGGGCGACCACAAAGCGCGTGGAACTTGGCGCGGGCGACACCGTTGCGAAACTCCGGCACGACGACATCGCGCCCCTTCACCCGCAGGATCAGCTCCTCCCCCGGGCCGCCAGCCAGATCATCCCAGACGGCATTCATCGCGGCACGGCTCTCTGGGTTGACGGGGGTGAAATAGGATTTCGTACCCGCCAACCGGTCCTGTCGGTAGTCGCGCGGGCTGGCGAGCTCCATCACCTTCATCTTCTCTTTGATCAATTCGATGAAGGGCAGGAATATCTGGCGGTTCAGACCGTCTTTATAGAGGTCATCCGGTATCCGGTTCGACGTTGTAACCACCACCACACCAGCTGCAAAAAGCGCTTCAAACAGCCGGCCAACGATCATGGCGTCGGTGATGTCGGTGATCTGCATCTCGTCAAAAGCCAGCAGCTTCACGCTATTCGCGACCTCGGCTGCGACTGGCGCAATCGCATCGTCGACTCCTGTTTTCCGCGCCTCATGCATCGCGCTGTGAATTTCCTGCATGAACGCGTGGAAATGCACCCGCCGCGTTGGCACATCGCCCATATTTGCCGCGAACATATCCATCAGCATCGACTTGCCGCGCCCCACACCACCCCAAAGATACAGACCCTGCGGTGGCTCGGGGGCGCGCTTGAAAAAGCCCTTTTTCTGCGGGGCCATCAGGGCGCTGCGAATGCGGTCAAGCTCTGGCAGCACGGCCTCTTGCGCGGGGTCCGGCGACAGGCTGCCGTCGGCAACGCGGTTATCGTAAATGGTGCGTAAATCGGTCATGCCTTTGGCTTACAATGTGCCACAGGCTTTGGAAAGAACCCCCGCAGGCCGATATGCGCGCATGTTTGAAATTGACGGCCCCGGTTTCAAAGCTACGGTGGCGGCACGTGCTTCGAGGGACATCATGGAAAAAAATACGTCAATCTTCACACCGGTGCTGATCGTCGGCTGTCTGATCATCATGGTGAGCTTTGCCGTGCGTGCCTCTTTTGGCGTTTTTCAGATCCCCATCGCGGAAGAGTTCGGCTGGCTCCGCTCCGAATTCTCGCTGGCGATCGCGATCCAGAACCTCGCCTGGGGCATCGGCCAGCCGATTTTTGGCGCGATGGCCGAGAAGATCGGAGACCGCCGCGCCATTATCATCGGGTCCGTGGTCTATGCCGTGGGTCTGGTGCTGTCGGCCAATTCGGTGTCACCGATTGAACACCAAACCTATGCGTGGTTGGTGGGTTTCGGGATCGCGGGAACGGGCTTTGGCGTGATTTTGGCCGTGGTTGGCCGCGCCTCAACGGCCGAGAACCGGTCCATGTCGCTGGCCATTGCCACTGCGGCGGGCAGCGCGGGTCAGGTCTTTGGTGCGCCAGTGGCGGAATGGTTGCTGGGGTTCCTCAGCTGGCAGGCGACCTTCCTTGTCTTTGCGGGCGCGATCATGGCGATGTTGTTGACGCTGCCGTTGATGCGCGCCCCCGCGATGGCCAGCAAGGCCGAGCTGGAGGAAAGCCTGTCGCAAATCCTGGGCAAGGCGCTGCGTGACCCGACATTTACCTTCATCTTTATCGGATTCTTTTCCTGCGGCTATCAGCTGGCCTTTATCACCGCGCATTTTCCCGCCTTCGTAACCGAACTTTGCGGCCCGATCCTTGCGGGTGGCGTGCTGCATAACATCGGGATCACGACAACCTCTGCCCTTGGGGCGGTGGCGATTTCCCTGATCGGTTTGGCCAATATCGCCGGAACATTGCTGGCGGGGTGGGCGGGCAAACGCTATTCCAAAAAGTACCTGCTGGCTGCGATCTATACCGGACGTACCGTGATTGCGGCGTTGTTTATCCTACTGCCGATCACGCCGGTGTCGGTCATCCTGTTCTCTATCGGGATGGGCGCATTGTGGTTGGCGACGGTGCCGCTGACCAGCGGGCTGGTCGCGCATATTTATGGGCTGCGCTATATGGGCACGCTCTATGGGATCGTGTTTTTCAGCCATCAGTTGGGCAGTTTTATGGGAGTCTGGCTGGGCGGGCGGATGTATGACGCGTACGGCGATTACACCGCCGTGTGGTGGATCGGTGTGGCCGTGGGCGCGTTCAGCGCGCTGATCCATTTGCCCATCCGCGAGAAGCGGTTGCCCGGGCTGGTGACGAGCTAATCCGTCGCTTTATCCGCCGTGTCGATATGTGCCTTGATCGCTGCAATGATCTGGGGCGCATGGGTATAGGGCAAGCCGTGGCCCGCGCCTTTGATCACCTCGTGTTCGGCGGCGCGGTTCCATTCGGCAAGGCTGCCGATGGCTGACGCGGGGATCACCTGATCATCCTGCCCCCAAAGCGCCAGCACAGGGATATCATGCGTCCGGATCGCGCGGTGTTCATCCCGCAGCACATCCGCCAGAATACCGCGACGGCTGGCCAGCACCGCAGGAACATAGTGCTTGTAGTCCAGCTGTTCGGCCTGATGGTCGTGGATGTGGCGGACCTGCACGGGGATGTCACGTTCAGCCCTGATGCCGCGCCGGAAGGTCGGCGGGAACAGCGCCAGCATCAGCCAATCGCCGACCAGCGGGGTTTTGGCCATGAAGTCGACCAGCTTGTTCGGCGCCAGCCCCATCCCTGCGGGCGCCAGCAGGATCAGCCGTTCGACACGTTCGGGGAAAGCGGCGGCAAAACACGTCGCGATAGAGCCGCCCATGGAATAACCCAACAGGGTAAAGCTGCCGGTAACGTCCTGATCTTCCAGCAGCTCTTGCAGCTGTTTGATAAAGAACTGGCGGTCTTGCGGGCCGGAGGGGCGGTCGGAATACCCGCGCCCGTAAAGGTCGTAGGTCAGCGTCCGGTAGCCCATCGACGCCAACCCGCGTGCCACCGCGCGCCAGACGATGCTGGGGGTGGTCAGCCCGTGGATACAAACGACGACAGGGCCTTGGGCGGGTCCGGTCCAGGCGTAATGGGTCACGCCGTCGGGCAGCTCTGCGAATTGGCCAAGGGCGCTGCCGCGGTCCGCGTCCTCCATTTCGGCACGGTTGCGTTCGATCACAAGCGGGATTGCGATGATCAGAGCCGCAATGAGAAGAAACCAGATCATCTGTGAGCGCGCCACCGGTCAAGGATATAGCGGCTGGTCATCAGGTCCAGATGTGCGCCGCCGCCGTTTTTGAACAGGGTGATCTCATCCTCTGACTCGCGGGTGAACGCGCCGAGATCATAGTAATCCGCGACGATGTCACTTGCGCTCAGCACACCTTGGGCGATCGGAATCTTCAGCTCGCCGATATGATCAACCGTGGTGTCGAGGCTGTCGACAAAGACCCGGGCACGGGTCAGCGCCGTATCATCCACCTCGCGCATGTCGGGGCGGTAGGCACCGATCAGGTCAAGGTGCTGGCCGGGTTGCAGCCACGCGCCCTTGATCAGCGGTTCGGTCGACATGGTGGCGCTGGTGATGATGTCCGCGCCGCGCACGGCGGTCTCAAGATCATCGGCGATGCGCAGCCCGTCAATATCACGTGCCATCGCCTGCGCATTGGGGGCGGATCGGTTCCATACCGTGAACTGGGCATCGGGGAAGACCGCCCTGTAGGCAGCGTGAAGCCCGCGCCCTTGGGTACCCGCGCCGACGATCAGGATTTTGCGGCTGCCGGGGCGGGAAAGCCTGCGCGCGGCGAGCAGGCTGTCACCGGCGGTTTTCCATTTGGTCACGAGGTGGAAATCTACCAAAGCCTCGAGCCCGCCGTGATCATCTGCGTAAAGCGACACGCCGCCGTTCACCATCGGTGCCCCTTTGGCGGGGTTGTCGGGAAAGATGGTGGCGGATTTCACCGCCAAACCCAGCCCGTCGATCCACGCGGCGCGGTTCAGCAAGGTATCCTTGCCGCGATACAAAAACGTATCCGCGATTTCGGCGCGCGGCAGGTTGTGCCCCTCGGCCAGCGCGTCGGTCAGACCGATCCAGTCCAACAGGGCGTCGCCGGCGTCGAAGGGGATGATGTCGAACTGGGTCATGCGGCCTCTGCTTCGGTCAACAGCCCCGCAGCTACGAGCCTGTCAGCCCAGCCGTCCGGCCCGGTAAAATGATGGGTCTGCCAGCCGCGGGCGTTGGCGGCGTTGATATTATCGATACGGTCGTCGGTGAACAAAAGCGCGTCGCCGGACAGGCCAGCGCTGTCTTCCAACGCGGCATAGATCGCGGGGGCGGGTTTGATCATACCCATATGACCCGAGATGAAATCGCGATCAAAGGCGCGCAGGAAGGGGTAGTGTTCTGCCGCATGATCATAGGATTGGATGCCGAAATTGGTCAACGAAAACACCGGCACGCCCTTGGCCTGCAGCGCCTCTTTCAGCCTGAGAGAGCGGGGGATCTCGGGGGCGGCCATTTCGATCCAGCGATCATGCCACATGCGGATCTCATCGCGCCAGGCGGGGTTGGCTTCGGCGGCGGCATAGATCGTGTCGGTGAAATGCTGGCCGCTATCGACAAGATCGTTCATGCCGTGCAGGTCCACTTCGGCGAACATGGCGCGGCGGCGGTCCTCTCCGATCACGGAGTCATAGAACCGTTCGGGCTGCCATTCGATCAGCACATTTCCGATGTCAAAGACGACTGCCGCTGGTTTCATGTGCTCTTCCTTTTGCCGGGTCGATGGGTGCACCTGCGCCGCCCTTGCCCTATCGTTGTGCCGCGCGAAGCTCGCGTTCTAGCGCGTCCAGAAAACGGGAGCGGTCGGCCTTTGTAAACCCTTTGCCGCCGCCCTGGCGAAACGGGTCCGCGGCGCGCAGGTCGGCCATCAAATCACGTGTCGCCAGCACATTGCCGATATTGGCTGCGGTCAGTGCCTCGCCGTTGTGTTTCAGCACCCGCGCGCCGGCTTCGACGCAGCGGGCGGCAAGAGGAATGTCGCCGGTCACCACGACGTCACCGGGGCCGCAGCGTTCGGCGATCCAGATGTCGGCGATGTCGGGGCCATCGGGGACAATCACGGTTTCGACCAGCGGGTTCTGCGAGGGACGCAGCCCGCCGTTGGACACCACAAACATCCGCACCTTGTGGCGGGTGGCGACGCGTTCCGCCTCTGCCTTCACGGGGCAGGCGTCCGCGTCGATATAAAGTACCGTCATCGCCGCGCCCTATCGCGCATAAAGCGCATCGGCGTGGAAGGCGATGTGGTCTTCCATGAAGGTCGAGATAAAGAAATAGCTGTGATCATAGCCCGGCTGCATCCGCAATGTGGCGTTCTGGCGGGCTTTCGCCATCGCCTCGGCCAATGCTTCGGGTTTCAGCAGATCAAGGAATTGGTCATCGGTGCCCTGATCAATGAGGATCGGCCCGTCAAAGCCGCGTTCCGCCATCAAAAGCGTCGCATCATGTTTGGCCCAGGTCGTCTCGTCACTGCCCAAATAGGCTGCCAGCTGTTTGCGTCCCCAGTCACTGCTGGTTGGATGCGCAATCGGCGCGAAGGCCGAGACCGAGGTAAAGCGCCCCGGCAGGTTCATCGCCAACGTCAGCGCCCCGTGCCCGCCCATGGAGTGGCCGCAGATCGCCTGCCGGTCCATGTCCAGCGCGAAGTTTTCACCCAGCAGCGCCGGCAGTTCGTCGGCGATATAGTCCCACATCTGGAAATGCGGTGCCCATGGGTCTTGGGTGGCGTTCACATAGAAGCCCGCGCCCTTGCCCAGATCATAGGCGTCGTCATCAGCCACATCCTCACCGCGGGGGGAGGTGTCGGGAAAGACCACCGCGATCCCGTGTTCCGCGGCCCATGCCTGCGCTCCGGCTTTGGTCATCGCGTTTTCATGGGTGCAGGTCAGCCCCGACAGGAACCACATCAAGGGCACCGGGCCCTGCTGCGCTTCTTCGGGCAGGAACAGCGCAAAGGTCATGTCGCAGTTGCAGGCGGTGGAACGGTGGGAATAGACGCCTTGGGTGCCTCGGAAGCTGGCGTTTTCGGAAATCGTTTTCATCGGGCGTCTCCTGTGTGTGGTTGGTCTATGGCTATCGGCCCTCGGTCTGCGCGGCAAGGGCAGGACGCTGCGCTGGCTGAGTATTTGCAAAAGGGTGAAGGCTAAAGCGCGGTGACCCACGCGATGACAAGGCTGACGCTGAGGATGCTGAGCAGCGTCGAGACAAGGATCGCGGCAGACACCCGTTGCGGCCCGACGTTATAATGTTGGGCCAGCATATAGACATTGCCCGCGACCGGCAGCGCGGCGGTGGCGATGATTACGCCCGCCTTATACGGATCGACGTTGAACAGCCACAGCGCGGCAAAGGCCACAAAGGCCGGGTGCAGCACCAGTTTGCAAAACGACAGCCAGCCCGCGACATGCAGCTTTTCCGCCGATTTCGTCGCCAGCGACGCCCCGATGGCAAAAAGCGCGCCGGGGGTCGCGGCCCCGCCGAGGATGGCCAGAAATTCGTTCATCGGGTCAGGGATCGGGATCTGCAGGCCGGACCAGATAAAGCCAAGGGTCATGGCGACGATCATCGGGTTTTTCACCAGCCCCACGGAAATCGTGCGCAGGGCGCGCAGGCTCAGCTGACCATCGCGCGCCCCGGTGATCAGGATCACGATGAGGCTGGAAAACACGATCAGATCCACCGCCAGAGCCAGCACGACGGGGCCGATTGCCTCTGCCCCGAGCAGCAGCGTCAGCATGGGCACGCCGAGGAAGCCGGTGTTGCCGATCACGGCACATTGCGCCTCCATCGCGGTGGCGGGGACATCGAGGCGGCGCAGAAAGCCTGTCAGCGTTGCGATGCCATAGACAAAACCCGTGCCCCATAGATAGGCCGCGACAAGGCGGCTGTCCCAGACCTCGGCCAAGGACAGGTTGGCGGAGAAACGGAACAGCATGGCAGAGAGGGCGAAGTAGAAGACGAATTTGGTCAGATAGGCCGTGGCCTCTGCCGTGAAGAACCGCGTGCGCCCGGCCCAATAGCCCAAGCCGATCAGCGCGAAAAAGGGAAGTGTCTTGAGAAAGATCGCCAGCATGTGAAATTGGTAGCGGCTGGCTGTGCTTCGTGCAACGGGGCAACAGTGCTGTGACGCAATTGCACAGGCTTTGGGGTGGGCTGTTGCATTTGGGACTTGGAACTGAACGGTTCAGTTTATACTCTGCCCTTCAAACTGCCGGAGCCTTCATGACCAGTGACCAGACCAGGGTTCGCAAGGGCCGTAAATTCGATCAGGTTCTTGCGGGGGCGCGTGATGTCTTTATGGCGGACGGGTTTGAGGGCGCGAGCGTTGATGCGATTGCCCGTGCCGCCGGCGTGTCCAAGGCGACGCTGTACAGCTATTTCCCCGACAAACGTCTGTTGTTCATGGAGGTCGCCGATACCGAATGCGCCCGCCAGTCACGGCAGGCTTTCGAAAGTATCGACACCGATGCGCCGCCGCGTGTGGTGCTGGGGCTGGCCGGTCGACATCTGTTGGGGTTCATCACATCGACCTTTGGTCAGCAGATGTTTCGCCTGTGTGTGGCCGAATGTGATCGGTTCCCCGAGCTTGGCCAGCGCTTTTATAACTCCGGCCCAGCTGTGGTCCGGCGTGAGATGGCGGGGTATTTCGAGACCGCTGTCGCCCGTGGGCAGTTGTGTATGAAGGACCCGCTACTGGCGGCCGACCAATTCGGAGAGCTCTGCAAGGGGGATGTCTGGCTGCGACTGACCTTCGGTATCATCGACAGGATTTCTCAGGCAGAGATCGACCGCGTGGTAGACAGCGCGGTCGATATGTTTCTGGCGCGCTACGCGGCTTAGCCCTTGGGCCGGTTGTCGATAATCCGCACCGCTTTGCCTTCGGAACGGGTAATGGTGTTCACATCGCCCACGTCGATCATCACGCTGATGCCCACGGTTTCCTTGATCTGCGCGGCCAGCTGCTGTGCCGCTGTTTGCCGGGCGGCATCGTCGACGGTGGCGTCGACACATTCGCACAGCACCCGCATCTGATCCATGCGGTCGGGCTTGCTGAGCTCGATCTGGAAATGCGGGGCGAGACCGGGGGTGGCCATCAGCGCCTCTTCGATCTGGGTGGGGAAGACGTTGACTCCGCGCAGGATGATCATGTCGTCGCTGCGGCCGGTGACCTTCTCCATCCGGCGCATGCTGCGGGCGGTGCCGGCCAGCAGGCGGGTCAGATCGCGGGTGCGGTAGCGGATGATGGGAAACGCCTCTTTGGTGAGCGAGGTAAAAACCAGCTCCCCCTGTTCGCCATCGGCCACGGGCTGGCCGGTTTCGGGGTTGATGACCTCGGGGTAGAAATGATCCTCCCAGATGTGCAAACCGTCTTTGGTTTCGACACATTCGCAGGACACGCCGGGGCCCATAATCTCGGACAGGCCATAGATATCGACGGCGTGCATATCAAACGCCTGTTCAATCTCGAGCCGCATGGCATTGGTCCAGGGCTCGGCCCCGAAGATACCCACTTGCAGCGAAGACTGGCGCGGATCGATGCCCTGACGCGCGTATTCATCCAGGATCGACAGCGCATAAGAGGGCGTGACCGTGATGCCGTCGGGTTTGAAATCCTCGATCAGGCGGACCTGTCGCGGGGTCATCCCGCCCGAGATCGGTACGGTGCTTAGCCCAAGGCTATCTGCCCCCAGATGCACCCCCAACCCTCCGGTAAACAGCCCGTATCCATAAGCGTTATGCAGCATGTCGCCGGGTTTCAGCCCTGCCGCGCGCAAGGACCGCCCCATGACACTGCCCCAATTGGCGAGGTCATTCTTGGTGTAGCCCACAACCGTCGGCTGGCCGGTGGTGCCCGAGGACGCATGAATGCGCGCCAGCTGGTCGCGGGGCACGGCGAACATGCCGAAGGGGTAATTGTCGCGCAGGTCGGTTTTGACAGTGAAGGGGAATTTCGCCAGATCGCTCAGGTCGTTCAGATCGTCGGGGTGGACGCCCGCGGCATCAAAGCTTTGACGGTAGAAAGGCACATTCGCATAGGCGTGGTGCAGGGATTTTTTCAGCCGCTCCAATTGCAGGGCGCTGATTTCATCGCGGCTGGCAAGCTCGATCGGGTCAAGCGACGATCGGGCAGGCGTGAGGTCTTTCATGGGGTCATTTCCTCCTCGAAATGGTGGCCTTTGATGGTGCGTGACAGGCCACGGAACAAGGCGATGGTGCGCCCGTCCTCCCCCGTGACTGTCACGTCATAGACGCCTGAGCGTCCGGTTCTGGATTGTTCGCGCGCCGCCGCGTGCAACCGTTCGCCAGCCTTCCCCGGTGCGAGGTAGGAAATCTGGTTCTGCTGGGCGACGGCAAGCTGGTTATAGCTGTTGCAGGCGAAGGCGAAGGCGCTGTCGGCGAGGGTGAAGATATACCCGCCGTGGGCGATGCCGTGGCCGTTCAACATGGCCGGGGTGACCACCATCGACAGATCCGCCACGCCGGGGGCGATATGGTCGATGCGCATTCCCAAAGATTGGCTGGCCGTATCAGTGGACCACATGGCAGCGGCGGATTTTTCGGCGCGGAGTTGCGGGGTCATGGTGGGCCTTTATGTTTCACAATTTCGATGCTTGCACAGATAATGTAACGCTTTCAAGAGAATTGATCGGTGGCTCTCTTGATTTGAGCGGCGAAGGGCGCAACTGTCAAAACATGACAGTGCATATTCATCCCTCACACCCGCAGAATGAACGCGCGCCCGAACAGGTTTCCTTTCACCGGACGGAGCTTGGCCCGATCCTGTCGCTCTATGGGCGCATGGTCGCGGCGGGGGAATGGCGCGACTATGGAATCTCTTCGCTGCGCGAGGTCGCGGTGTTTTCGATCTTCAGACGCACTGCAGAGATGCCGCTTTACCGGATCGAGAAACGCCCCAAGCTGCGGTTAAAGCAGGGGATGTACGCGGTGATCGGGGCCAATGGGCAGGTGCTGCGCCGCGGTCAGGATCTCGCTGCCGTGCTGCGCGTGCTAGAGCGTAAGATGATCCGCGCCGTCGACACCTAGACCGCCGCGCTGGTCGAGGGGGCGGATGGATTTAAGGCCATTTGGAAGGGCTGAGCCGTTTGTGCCCCGTCAGCGGGCCGTCAGTTTTGGCGATACGGGTCAGCGCGTCCTGGATGGATTCGCGGGTGACGGCCATATTGTACGCATTGGCGTGGATCATGGTGGCGGGGTCGAGCACCAGCGCCACATGACCTTTCCAGAACAGGAGGTCATTGCGTTGGATGTCGCGCGGGACCGGGCGTGCACCTGCTACGGGGTCGGCAAAGCTGATCTGCTGCTGGTCGCTGTCACCGGGGCAGGGAATGCCACAGGCGAGGAAGGCGGCCTGAACGAGCCCCGAGCAATCGATCCCCCAGCGGCTGTTCCCGCCCCAGAGGTAGGGCGTCCCGAGAAACAGCTCTGCCACGGCGGCGGGGTCCGGGAAAGCGTGCGGCAGCGGGGCGAGGTGTTGCGTTGGGATGTGGCCAAGCGAGGTCTGGGCAAATCGGCCTTCCGTTCCGGTCACCACAATGCGGCTGCCAAAGCTGAGGTTGCTGACATCCGGTGATTTCAGATCGGCACGCGCATAGGCGTGGGTGGCGGGTGCGGTGACGACGTGGGTCGGGACGGCCGCAGGACCGAGGGCGGTTTCGGATATGTAGCCGCAGTAGTTGTCCTTGGTCAGTTGCACATAGGCGGTGCCGTCGGTGCGATCCAGCACGGTCAGCGCCTCACCGTAGAGCGCTTGCCGGTCGCGGGGGCCGTCGGGACTGCGGTTCAGATCAACGATCGACAGGGTGATCTGCGCCGCCGTCTTTTCGGTGATCCGCTCGGGGTCGGGATGCAGGCGTCGGTCGGTCATTTTGACAAGATCGCCCCGAGGCTGGCATGCAGCGCGCGTGTGGCCTGACCCACGCCGCCTTTGGCGCGGGCAGGGGCGGCGCTTGGTTGCCAGCCGTAGATGTCGAAATGCGCATAGGGGCTGTCGGTGACGAAACGGCGCAGAAACAGCGCGGCGGTGATACAGCCCGCGAACCCGCCAGAGGGGGCGTTATCCAGATCGGCGATACCGGGTTCGATCAGCGGCTCGTAGGGCGTGTGGAAAGGCATACGCCAGACGGGGTCGGCGTGGGTGGCGGCAGCGAATTCCAACGCGGCGACGAAATCGGGATCGTCGCTGAAATAGGGCGCGAGATCGGGGCCCACGGCGACCCGTGCGGCACCGGTCAGCGTCGCCATAGAGATGATCTGATCGGGCTTGTCCTCGTCCGCCAGTGCCAGCGCATCGGCCAGCACCAACCGGCCTTCGGCATCGGTATTGTTGATCTCGACCGTGAGGCCCTTGCGCGACGTTAAGATGTCTTGGGGGCGGAAAGCATTGCCGGAGACCGAGTTTTCAACCGCGGGGATCAGCACGCGCAGTTGCAGGTCCAGCCCCGTGGCCATAATCATATGCGCCAGACCCAGCACCGCCGCCGCGCCACCCATGTCCTTTTTCATCAGACCCATCGACGCGCCGGGTTTCAAGTTCAGCCCACCGGTGTCAAAACACACGCCTTTGCCCACCAGCGTTAGCTTTTTCCCGGTTTTGCCCCAGTTCAGGTCGATCAGCCGGGGCGCGCGGTCGGCGGCGCGGCCGACGGTATGGATCAGCGGCAGGTTCTGTGCCAACAGATCGTCGCCCGTGATGACAGAGATCTGCGCCCCGTGTTGATCTGCCAGTTTACGTGCTGCGGCTTCCAGATCGGGTGGGCCCATATCCGAGGCGGGCGTGTTGATCAGGTCGCGCGTCAGCATTTCCCCTTCGGCGAGGGCGCGGATGTGATCGGCGTCGATCCCATCGGGCGCAACAAGGCGGGCGGCCATCGGCGATTGCGTCGCGTAGCGGTCAAACCGATAGGACGCGAGCAGCCATCCCAGAGCCTCCACCGCGAGCTCTGCCGCGGGCAGGTCGGCGTGCAGTTCATAGTCGCCCTTGGGCAGCTTTGCCGCGGCACCTGCCAGATGGAAGCGCCCCCGTTTGCGGGCGCTGGCCGTGCCGTAGCCTGCCAGCGCCATGCGCAGTGCGCCATCTTCGCCCGGCAGCGTCAACGCCTGCCCCAACGCGCCGGTAAACCCCTGTGCCGCGACCCAAGTGCGTGTGGCATCGGATTGCCCGTCGAGCCAGTCAGGCAGGGCATCGGAGGTAATCAGATGCAGCGGGATCGCAGCGGCGGAGGGGTCGGCGAAGAGAGCGGACATAGGGCTGGGCCTTTCGTGCGTGATAGTCGCGCGCAGCCTAGACGTATCCTGTGGCGCTGCAAGCCCGTCAAAGGGTTACATCCTGCGTGTCCCAGATCGCGGTCAGCGACCGTTCGCCGATGCGGATCAGCCGCGTCAGCGTCGCCCCGATCGCGACGTGACTGTTCTGGTCAATCGCGCAGATCACATCCCCCGCGACGTTTGCGAGCTTTTGCAGCCCCACCTGTTCGGCAATCGCAATCAGCGACCGGCAATTTTTACGCAGCTCAAGCCAGTTGGATGCCTGATACAGACGGTCGCAGTGCGACATGCGCAGGGCCAATTCCTCCATCGCGCGACAGACGACATCTTCGGCCCCTGATTCACCCAGTTGGTCATACAGAATACCCAGACGTTCCTGATCTACGCGGACTTGTTCGACTGGCCGCATTTGCAATACATACATTAGAGTCACCTCATCATTACGCCCCCACAGCGCATCTGCACTATGTCGGCCAATTGATGTCCAATTCGTTTACGGCCGCGTGCGTTTTCGCTCGAATACGAAGCGAATTCAGAGTATTTTGGCTAAAATTTAGTAAAGGCGAGACAGAGATGGATAACGCGAAACCGCTCCCGAATTATCTGGTTCAACGGTATCACGGGTGGAAAGCAACCAGTTACGCTGAAAACGAGTCGTGGTACCGCCGTTTGGCCACCGACGGGCAGCATCCGCGTGCGATGATCATTTCGTGCTGCGACAGCCGCGTGCATGTAACATCGATCTTTGGGGCGGATCAGGGTGAATTCTTTATTCACCGTAATATCGCCAACTTGGTGCCACCTTATCAGCCTGACGGGCAGCAGCACGGGACGTCGGCGGCGGTTGAATATGCGGTCCAGTCGTTGAAAGTCGCGCATGTTATCGTGCTCGGCCACTCCAGCTGTGGCGGTGTGCAGGGCTGTCTGGACATGTGCAAAGGCAACGCGCCAGCGCTGGATGCCAAGGACAGTTTTGTTGGTCGGTGGATGGATATCCTGCGCCCAAAATACGACGTTGTCGCGGACATCGAAGACCCGAAAGAGCAGGCGCGCCAGCTTGAGAAACACGCTGTTATGACCTCTCTTGAGAACCTGATGACGTTCCCCTTTGTGGCGCAGCAGGTCAAATCGGGCGAGCTGACGTTGCACGGCCTGTGGCACAACATCGGCGAGGGCGGGCTTGAGTGCTATAGCGCCGATAAAGAGATGTTCCGGCCCGTATAATGGGCTGGTCTGACAGGGACGGTTCCGGCGGCAGCTGCGCGTGATCGTTCCTGCGCTTTTGCTGACCGTGTCGATCATTGGTACGGTCATCGCGACCTCCCAACCGGTTTGGGGGGATCTGGTTTTGCTGGCGGGGCCTTGTGCCATCGCCAGCGCCATCTTGCTACTGCGCGAGGCGCGGGTTTGGTTGGCGGGGCAATCCCGGCGCAGTGCCCGTGGGGCGGTGGTGATTGACGGGTCAAACGTCATGTATTGGTGGGGCGGCACGCCGCTGATCACGCCCGTGCAGGACGTGGTACGGACCCTGAAAGACCTTGGCTTCAAGACAGGCGTGGTCTTTGATGCCAACGCAGGGCATCTGCTGACGAACGCTTACAAAGATGATGCGGCGCTGGCGGCGATGCTGAAGCTGCCGGTGGATCAGGTGATGGTCGTGCCAAGCGGATCGCCGGCCGATCCCTTCATCCTGACCGCCGCGCGCGAGATGGGGGCGGTTGTCGTGAGCAATGACCGCTACCGTGAATGGGCCGATGACTTTCCCGAGGTGCTGCGACGCGGACATCTGATCAAGGGCGGATACCGGCAACAAGAGCTGTGGTTCGACTTTGCCACGCTGTCAGACAAACAGAGCGCCGCCTGAACACCGGAGCGCCCGCGGCAGCGTTGATCTGAGCACGCCGGACGTGAAAAAGGCCAGCGCATCGCACTGGCCTTTCCCGACATAAAGATCAGGGGGCGCTTAGCCTTTTTTCAACACTTCGCGGCCCAGCAGTTCTGCGATCTGCACGGCGTTCAATGCGGCACCCTTGCGCAGGTTGTCGCTGACACACCACAGGTTCAGACCGTTGTCGATCGTGCTGTCCTGACGGATGCGGCTGATGAACGTCGCGAAATCGCCCGCACATTCAACGGGGGTGACATAGCCACCGTCTTCGCGCTTATCGATCACCATGATGCCGGGGGCTTCGCGCAGGATGTCGCGGGCCTCGTTCTCGTCCAGATGCTCTTCGAACTCGATGTTGATCGATTCGGCGTGGCCGACAAAGACCGGAACGCGGACACAGGTCGCTGTGACCTTGATTTTGGGATCGACGATCTTCTTCGTCTCTACCATCATCTTCCACTCTTCTTTCGTGTCACCGCTATCCATGAACACGTCGATATGCGGGATCACGTTAAAGGCGATCTGTTTGGTGAATTTCTTCGCGGGCTTGTCGTCGGTGGGGTTGTAGATCGATTTGGTCTGGTCCCACAGTTCGTCCATGCCGTCTTTGCCCGAACCGGACACCGACTGGTAGGTCGACACGACAACACGTTTGATCGTGGCGCGGTCGTGCAGCGGCTTGAGCGCGACAACCATCTGCGCGGTCGAGCAATTCGGGTTCGCGATGATGTTTTTCTTGGAATAATCGTGGATCGCGTCGGCGTTCACCTCTGGCACGATCAGCGGGATATCGGGATCGTAGCGGTACAGCGACGAGTTATCGATGACCACGCAGCCGGCCTTGGCGGCCTTGGGCGCGTATTTTTTGGTCGCTTCCGAACCGACGGCAAACAGCGCCATATCCCAGCCCGTGAAGTCGAACGTATCCAAGTCTTTCGTCTTGAGTGTCTTGTCGCCAAAGCTGACTTCGGATCCCATAGACTTGCGCGAGGCAAGTGCCACGATCTCGTCTACAGGGAAGTGGCGCTCGGCCAGAATGTTCAGCATTTCACGGCCCACATTGCCTGTGGCACCCGCGATGACGACGCGATAACCCATCTTAAAACTCCAATACTAAAATGTGATGGTGCGGGCCTCTTATACCGCTTGGGCCCGCGGGGGAAGGGGGCGTGGCCTATTCGCCTGCATCGCGGGAAAACAGGTAGACGAACAGACCCGCTGCCATGAGTGCGGCAAACAGGGTGAAAATCATCACATAGGGGGCCTGCGCGGTGACGGCGGGCTGGCTGGCCGCATAGACGCGGCCCGACAGGAACTGTGCCACGCCAACGCCACCAATGCTGCACAGGTTCAACAGGGTCATGCCCCGCCCGACCAGCTGCGGCGGCATAAAGCTACGGCCGTGGGCGATGATCACCGCATAGGTCGCGCCAAAGAAACCGACAGCGGCCATCAGCGCGGTGGCAAGAATGATGCCACTGTCGGGGAAGAGTACAAGCGCCACCAAGGCCGCAAGGTTCAGCGCCGTGCCTCCGACAATCACCCATTTCGTGCTGCCGATCACGCGGTCCAGCGGGCCATAGGCGAGGCTGCCTGCCACCATCGCGATTCCCATCAACAGGGTCGCCCAGCCGATCTGGTGAGCGTTCGCGGCAAAGACATCCTCGAAATAGGGACCGATCCAAAGCCCGCGCAACGCGCCGACTTGGGCGTAGCTGACGCTCATGATGGGAAAGATGAACCACAGCGCCTTGATCTTGAACACGCCAAGAAGGCTGCCACGTTGTTCGCCTTCGGGGGTGGCGGGGTCGCGCACGACGCCCCAGATGCCAATCGCCGTCAGCGTGGTGATGGCGCAAAGCCCCCAAAGCGACGCGCGCCAGCCGATCGTTTCCGCCGCAATCGCCATCGGATAGGATGCGACGAGATTGCCAAGCGTGCCGATGCCCACCATGACAGAGGCGAGCACGACAAAGCGGCTTGGTGCGAATTCACGCGCAAAGATATAGTAGGCTCCCATCAACACCGGCGCGCAGCCGATCCCGATCAGGACCATCGCCAGATTGATGTGCAGCGGCTGCGTCGCCACCGCGAACAAAGCCGCCCCGCCGCCTCCGCCGATCAGCAGCAAGCTGGCCGCCGTGCGCCGCGGCCCGACTGTATCCAGCGCCCATCCCACAGGCAGTTGCATCGCCGCAAAGGAGAAGAACCACAGCCCCGACGCCAAGGCGAGGTCTTCGGGCGTGGCACCCAGATCAACGCGCAGCGACGGGCTGAGCACGGCCAGAAAGGCGCGGAAAAACTGGCTGAGCACATAACCCAGCCCCAACAAAGCTACCCCGCGCGTCATTTCAGGGTGTCACGCCATTTGCCCGCAAGCGCTTGCGCCGCATGGCTGAGCAGCAGAACATCCGCCCCGACCGCAACAAACTGCGCCCCTGCCTCAAGCGCGTCGCGGGTCATGTCGTCGTGGGTGGACAAGATGCCCGGCGCCTTGCCCGCCGCGTGTATCTTGTGCAGCGCGGTCATGATCGCGTCTTGCACATCGGGGTGGAGCGCATTGCCCATGTACCCCATATCAGCCGCCAGATCCGCAGGGCCGATGAACACGCCGTCGATCCCGTCGACCGCAAGGATCGCATCTAGGTTCTCAAGGCCCTTCACGCTTTCGACCTGCACCAGCAGACAAATCTCATCATCCGCAGTAGTGCCGTAATCCGCGATCTGCGAGAAACGCGCGGCACGGGTCAGGGCATAGCCGACGCCGCGGTCGCCGTGGGGCGGATAGGTGACATCGCGCACCAGCTGGCGGGCCTGATCAACATTATCCACCATAGGCACCAGCAGGGTCTGCGCCCCGGCATCCAGCATCTGTTTGATCAGATAGGTCTCTCCCACGGGGACGCGCACGACGGGATGGCTGTCAGAGGCTTCAAGCACCTGAAGTTGCGCCATGATAGAGCGCAGGTCGTTCGGCGCGTGTTCCCCGTCGATCACCAACCAGTCAAAACCAGCGGTGCCCATCAGTTCGGCGCTATAGGTGTCCGCAAGACCCAGCCAGCAGCCAAAGACGGTATCGCCTTGTTTCAAAGCTTGTTTGAACGCGTTGAAGGGGGCTGGCATGGGCATGATCCTTGGTGCTGTTTCAGCGTACCCTAGGGTCAAGCATCACGGAGTGTCCAGAGGGGGCGCTGCCCCCGTCGCGCAGGCGCGACTCCCCCGGAGTTTTCAGGGCAAAATGAAGGGGTCAGATGACCTTGATCACGTCTTTGTCGATAGCCAGCATATAGCCGCGCCGCGCGATATTCTTGACCAGCAATTCCGATACGATCTGGTTGCCCAATGTATCGCGCAGCCGTTTGATGCGCGTGGCCCCTGCTGCTTCGTCGCAGTCAGCGGCGGTCCGGCCCGAGATCATGCCCTCGATCTCGGAGCCTGAGAGTACGTCGTCATCCATGCGCGCTTCGGCAAGGACCGACATCGTTTCCATCGCGGCGGCGGTCAGTTTGAATCCGAGGTTGTTGAGATAGACGGTGTTTTCCTCTCGGCTGATCAGGAGCGAGTTTACTTGTATCCCCACCCGTTCGATCTGCGCCATGCGGCGGTTGAAGCCCACAAGCATGATCAGGAACACCAGCGCCGCGACCAGCATGGCCGTCGCAAAGACCAGCAGCACGATGATCACGATCCGGTAGCTCGACAGGGTTTCTGAAAACGCGGTGCCCGATTGTGCGAGAATTTCAAGCAGTTTGATTTCGGCCTGAGTAGTCAGGTCGTCGTTCTCGACAAAGATGCGTTCGACCTGCGCGTTAAAGGCATTGGCGTCGGGCAGGGCCCATAGCAACAGCCCCGCGCCGATCAGAATGATCGCCACAACGGCCGCGATACCACCGCCGACAAAACGCCCGCCCGTGCGGCGCATCTCAGAAGCGGAGGAAATTTGGTCCGGCACTCGCTTTCCTTTGGTTTAGGCCATCCTTGCCAAAGACAGAGACGATCGTCAGCAACGTCCAGCCATTTGCAGCCAGCCGGTCCGTCAATTGGGCCTGCGCCGAGGCACGGCTGCAGTCACCGGATACCTGCGCCACACCATAATGCAGGCGCAAGGGGTTTTCCTGCTTTGCCTTGTAATCGGCAAAACATTCCGCCGCTTGGGCAGAGGGGGCGGAGAGGGCCAGAAGCCCCGCAGCAGCCAGGGAAAGGAGGATGTGTTTCATGACGATCAGACTGCGCCTATCCGGGCGGATATTCAATATCCATTGGGTCTGTACCGCTTTGTTATTCGATAACAGGGGGGTGTTATTGCCTGTCTGAGGGGGTGCGGCCAGTTTGATCCCACGGCCTCGCTCTTGCTGGCTTTGCATGGGGTGCTTCCCATGTTGCCCCAACCGAAAGGATCAGAGAATGCGCTTTACATTGCACCATAAATTCATCGCCTCGATTGCAGCCGCAGCCGTCGCTATCACCGCCTTTACCGCTGCCCCCGCCGCGGCGGGGGACCGCAACAGGGATCTGGCGAAAATCGCAGTCGGTGTTCTGGGCGTGGCCATTGTCGGCAAGATCATTCACGACAAGAACAAGCGCGACGACGAACGTGCACGGCAGGAAGTATCAAAGCACCGCCATGCGCCAAACACTGTGTACCGCGCCCCGCGGGCCGAGCGCGTGCCCGTCTACCGCGCGCCGCAATCGCGCCACCGAGTAGAGCCACGCCCGCTGCCCAAAGGCTACAAGCGCAAGCAGCACCGCACCCAAGCCAACGCCAAGCTGCTGCCCAAACAGTGTTTCCAGAGCTTCGACACGCGTCGCGGTCAGGTGCTGATGTTCGGCCGCCGCTGTCTTGAGAATAATTTCCGTCATGCCAACCGTCTGCCGCAGCAATGCGCGCAGCAGATCCGGACCCATCGGGGCACCCGCTATGGCTACGACGCCCGCTGCCTGCGTGGCGCGGGATACAGTTTGGCGCGCGGTTAATCTCAGCGTGCCAATACCGGGGGCATTTCGATGCTCTCGGGCGGGGAAGGGAGGGATGTTCGGGCATCCCTCCCTTTCTTATGTGCTGTGGATATCTTTTGGGATTGTGACATCGCTGTCTTCGCAAGGTCACAATTCGCGTGGGCGGGGCTTGAGCTTTGGCGCGGGTTGGGGTTTTCACGGGCCATGAAACCAGATTTTGAATTTGAACGGGCCGCCCATGCGCGCGGCTTTCTGCGGGTCGCCGGCGTGGACGAGGTGGGGCGCGGGCCCTTGGCGGGGCCGGTCACTGCCGCTGCCGTAGTGCTGGACCCGGATCGCATTCCCGAGGGGCTGAACGATTCAAAAAAGCTGACCAAACCTGCGCGAGAACGCCTGTATGAAGAGCTTTTGCAGGTTGCGGATGTCAGCGTTGCCCATGCCTCGGTCGAAGAGATTGAAGAGCTCAACATCCTGAGGGCGAGCCACCTTGCCATGGTGCGCGCGCTGGAGGGGCTGAAGACCCCTGCCGATTATGCGTTGATCGACGGCAATATGATCCCGCGCGATCTGACGTTGCCTGCCGAAACCGTGATCAAGGGAGACACCCGGTCGCAGTCGATTTCCGCGGCCTCAATTGCGGCTAAAATATGTCGAGATTGTGTCATGTTGTCCTTGGCGCAACAGCACCCCGGATATGGCTGGGAAACCAACATGGGATACGGGTCGAAAAAGCACATGGAGGCGTTGCAGAAAATTGGTGTGACCCCACACCATAGACGTTTGTTCAAACCCGTACACAACATGTTGTATCAAGATAAATAACTAACCACTTGATTCAAAAAAGAAATTGACCAGGAATCGTCTGTCGGGGCATCTTGTGGATAACCAAGAGCACACAATGTGCCGGGCAAGAGGCAGCTATTATGAAGACGATGACCAAGGGTGCGGCAGCACTCCCTTTAAACACGATCATTTCTGGCGACTGTATCGAAGCGATGAATGCGCTTCCGGCAGAGTCGGTGGACCTTATCTTTGCAGATCCCCCCTATAACCTGCAGTTGCGTGGCGACTTGCATCGCCCCGACAATTCAAAGGTGGATGCGGTGGATGATGCGTGGGACCAGTTTTCCAGCTTTGCCGTCTATGACAAGTTTACCCGCGAATGGCTCAAAGCCGCGCGGCGCCTGCTGAAACCCAATGGCGCGATCTGGGTTATTGGCAGCTATCACAATATTTTCCGCGTTGGCGCCGCATTGCAGGATGCGGGTTTCTGGATTTTGAACGACGTGGTGTGGCGCAAGTCGAACCCGATGCCGAACTTTCGCGGCAAGCGCTTTACCAATGCGCATGAAACCATGATCTGGGCCGGCAAGGACGAGAATTCCAAATACACCTTCAACTACGAAGCGTTGAAAGCGTTGAACGAAGGTATCCAGATGCGCAGTGATTGGGTGCTGCCGATCTGCACCGGTCACGAACGTCTGAAGGACGAGATGGGCGATAAAGCGCATCCGACGCAAAAGCCCGAAAGCCTGTTGCACCGTATCCTCGTGGGGTCGACCAACCCCGGTGACGTCGTGCTTGATCCGTTCTTTGGCACTGGCACCACAGGTGCCGTTGCCAAGATGCTGGGCCGCGACTTTATCGGGATCGAACGGGAAGAGGCGTATCGCAAGGTTGCCGAAAAACGGATCAAATCCGTACGCAAGTTCGACAAGGAAGCGTTGCAGACCACCACCTCGAAGCGTGCCGAGCCGCGCGTGCCGTTTGGCCAGCTGGTTGAACGTGGCATGCTGCGCCCGGGCGAAGAGCTTTATTCCCTTAACGGCCGGTATTCCGCCAAGGTCCGTGCCGATGGCACGCTTGTCGGGAACGAGGTCAAAGGATCGATCCACCAAGTCGGTGCGGCTTACGAGAAAGCGCCAAGCTGCAATGGTTGGACATATTGGTGCTACAAGAAAGACGGCAAACGCGTGCCGATCGATATCTTGCGCCAGCAGATCCGGGCAGAGATGGCCAACTAGGCCTCTCCCCATTTTCACACCCTATTTACGAACACCGCCGGTGTCCTTGCCGCCTCATGAGAAGGCGTGCCCATAAGGACACTCACCTTGGCCCCGCCCTTCATTGGCGGGGTCTTTTTCGTTTCAGGCGGTCACGAAGGTTCAGCGATGTTCAGCGGGGGTAGGGGGTCTTGCCCGCGTTATACTCGGCCCAGTCTGTGATCTCGGGGTAGTAGGTCCGGCGCCATTCCCGCACACGGGGGTTCATCACGCGCCGCCAGACCCAGGGCATCATCGCGGCCATTGTCATGACGGGGTAGCCATAGGGCAGTTGCGGTGCTTCTGCGTCGCCATAGGTTTGCAGCACGGGAAACCGCCGGTCGGGTTTGTAGTGGTGGTCGGAATGGCGTTGCAGATTGATCAGCAGCCAGTTTGACGCCATATGCGCCGCGTTCCACGAATGACGCGGCTGGACGTGTTCGTATTTGCCGTCACCCAGATGTTTGCGGGTCAGACCGTAGTGTTCGATGTAATTCACCAGCTCAAGCTGCCAGATCGCCACGCCCGCTTGCAGCAGGAACAGGCCCAGCCCGACCCAGCCGCCAAGGACCACGGCGAGGATCAGGCAGCCTGCTTGCAGCGCCCCATATTTGAAAAACGGGTTGCTCGGGTCGGTCCAGGATTTGCCCTTGCGTGCCAGCATCGCTTTTTCGGCGTGAAAGCTGGACACCAGCGACTGCCGCAGCACGCGCGGGTAAAAGCGGTGGAACCCTTCGCTATAGCGTGCGGTCACCGGATCGCGCGGGGTGGCGACATAGCGGTGGTGCACCAGCAGATGCTCAGACCGGAAGTGCGAATACAGCACCATCGCCAGCAGCGCATCGGCCCAGAAGCGTTCGCGTCTATTGCGTTGATGCATCAGCTCGTGGGCGTAGTTGATCCCGATGGTGCCCGTCATGACGCCGACGCCGAAGAAGACGGCGGCTTTCTCCCAGCCGGACAGATGCGCGGCTTGCGGCACGTACCAAAGCAACCCGAACAGCGTGAGAAACTGCACCGGCATCCACGCGGTCGTGATCATGCGATACCAGAACAGGTCACCGTCTGACGCGTCCGGATCGGCGTTGTTAAGGTTCAGCCCCGCAATCGCGTCGATGATCGAAAACAGATACCATGTGACCAGCGGCATCAGGATCACGGTCCAGCCGCCGACGGTGGCGGATATCCAGACCAGCGGGATCAGCGCAAAGGACAGGGCAAAAGGCAGCGCACGCCGGAACTGCGACAGCTGGTCGGTGCTTATGTTTGTGGTGGGCGAGGTCATGCTGCACGGCCTTTTCGGGTTATCTGGCCCAAGGGGTCGGGCACAGCTTTGGCTGCGATAAACTATGCCGCGCCGCCGCTAACGTAGCAAGTCATAGGCTTTGCGCATCACCGTGGGCAGGTCCGAGGGGCGGAAATCATCCCGCGCGACAAAATGCCCGCGTGCTGGCTCCGTGTCATCCGGCAGGGGCGCGTGCATGACGGTGAGCATCAGGTGAAAATGCGTGAACGTGTGCCGCACCTCCCCCGCAAGGGGTTGCCAGTCGGCGGGCGCAGGCGGGGTGCCTGCGGGGCGCGGGCCGTCGGCCTCAATCCAGTCGGTGCCGGGCCACCCGAGCATACCGCCGAGCAACCCTTTGTCGGGGCGCGTCTCAAGCAGCCATGCGCCATCCGCGCGCTGCCCCAGATAGACCGTGCCATGCCGGATCGGCTTCGGCTTTTTCGGGGTCTTCTTGGGCAGTTCGGCCGCCGTGCCATTGCGGCGGGCAAGGCAGGGATCGCGCCACGGACAAATGCCGCAGGCGGGGGACTTGGGGGTGCAAATCGTGGCCCCTAGATCCATCACAGCTTGGGCGTAATCTCCGGGGCGGGCGGTTGGGGTCAGCGCCTCTGCACGTGCCATGAGTTCGGGCTTGGCGGCGGGCAGTGGGGTGTGGATGTCATAGAGCCGCGCCATCACCCGCTCAACATTGCCATCCAGCACCGTGAACGGCAGGTCAAACGCGATAGAAGATACGGCCGCAGCGGTATAAGGGCCAATCCCCGGCAGCTTCAGCAAGGCCGCGTGGTCGGCGGGGAAGTGACCGTCATGATCGGCCACCACAGCGCGGGCGCATTTCAGCAGATTGCGGGCACGGGCGTAATAGCCCAATCCGGCCCATTCGCCCATCACATCCGCATCCGCAGCCGCTGCCAGATCAGCGACCGTCGGCCAGCGCGCGGTGAACCGTTGGAAATAGTCGCGGACGGTTGCGACGGTAGTTTGTTGCAACATCACCTCGCTTAGCCAGATGCGATAGGGATCGGGGCGCACGCCCTTAGCCCGCGCCGCTGGCGGCACGCGCCACGGCATCGCGCGCGCATGGACATCGTACCATTCCAGAAGGATCAGCGGGAGGTCGCCGGAGGGGTCGGTGTCACGCAATGTTTATAACCTTTTCGGTTGGGTATGGCTGGTGATACGAGGCGGGATCGCTATGTTGTGGCTAGTCATTCGGGAAAGATAGTCATGGCGCCACGGCGTACCAGTACAAAAGGGTTCAAAAGGACGGATAGCCTGCTTTCGGCCAAGATCCGTCAGGCGAGCGAGACTCGCGGCTTTGCCCAATCCCGTCTGTTGACCCAATGGGCCGAAATCGTCGGTCAGGACGTCGCGGCCATCTCGCGCCCTGTTGAGGTCAGCTATGGCCGGGGCGGTATGGGGGCGACGCTGACCTTGCTGACGACAGGGGCAAATGCGCCGATGCTGGAGATGCAGAAGGAACAGCTGCGCGCCAAAGTGAACGCCATCTACGGGTTCAACGCGATTGCACGGGTGCGGGTGACCCAGACGGCGGCCACCGGCTTTGCCGAAGGCCAGGTCGCTTTTGCGCCACAACCCAAGACCCATCCCGAACCACCGAACGACCCCGTTTTGCATCAGCGCGCTGCCGAAACCGTCAGCCCTGTCGCGAACGAGGCCCTGCGCGATGCACTTGCACGTCTGGGCGAGAACATATTGAACAAGACCAAACGCTGAAAAAGGAAATCACATGAAACCGACATTCCCCATCCTAGCGGCCGTTGCCGTAGCTGCCGCAGGTGGCTGGTACGCTTTCAGCGGTACAAATGCCGTGAACAGCACGCCGATCAACCCACTGGTCAGCGCGGCCAACGCGCAGACAACAAGCGCCGACAGCATGGACGCAGCGCAAGAAACCGCAGAGGCGACAGCCGAAACTGCAATTCAGGACATGACATTGGGCAACCCCGATTCAGCGGTCCAGATCATCGAATACGCATCCTACACCTGCCCGCACTGCGCCGCCTTCGACCAAGGCCCGTTCCAGCAGCTCAAGGCGGATTACATCGACAACGACAAAATCGGCTTCACCTACCGCGAGGTCTATTTTGACCGCTACGGCCTTTGGGCGTCGATGGTGTCGCGCTGCGGTGGCGAGGACAAGTTCTTTGGTATCACCGACATGATCTATGCCGGTCAGTCCGAATGGGTCCGCGCCGGAGAGCCTGCCGCGATCGTCGAAGAGCTGCGCAAAATCGGTCGTTTGGCCGGGCTCGACAATGCTGAACTGGACGCCTGTCTGCAAGACGGTGAAAAAGCACAGTCGCTGGTCGCATGGTGGGAAGAAAACCAGAAAGCGGATGACATCAGCAGCACGCCAAGCTTCATCATCAACGGCGAGAAATACTCCAACATGCCCTATGCCGAGATGAAAGAGATCATCGACGCAGCGCTGGAAGAATAATGGCGGCCCCGCTGGCAGGGCTCAAGGTTATTGAGCTGGCACGTATTCTGGCAGGCCCTTGGGCCGGTCAGACGCTTTCGGATCTCGGCTGCGAGGTGATCAAGGTCGAAAGCCCAGCGGGCGACGACACCCGCCAGTGGGGGCCTCCGTTCATCGAGCGCGGGGAAGATAAATCCGCCTCGTATTTCCACTCGGCCAACCGGGGCAAAGCCTCGGTTGTTGTCGATCTGACCACCGATGACGGTCAGGCCAAGATGAAAGAGCTTTTGGCCGATGCCGACATCCTGATCGAGAATTTCAAAACCGGCGGGCTTGCCAAATACGGGATGGATTACGCCAGCCTGTCCAAGCAGTTCCCCAAGCTGATCTATTGTTCGATCACCGGTTTCGGGCAGGACGGGCCCTATGCGCATCGCGCGGGCTATGATTTCATCATCCAGGGCATGTCCGGCCTGATGTCGATCACGGGTGAACCCGACCGTCAGCCGCAGAAACACGGCATGGCGATCACCGATATCTTTACCGGCGTCTATGCCACCACGGCCATTCTGGCAGCGGTACACCAGCGCAGCCAGACCGGCGTGGGCCAGCATATTGACATGGCACTGCTGGATTGCGCTGTTGCGGTGACGGGCAATCAGGCGATGAACTATCTGACCACGGGCAATGCGCCGACGCGGATGGGCAATGCACACCCGAACCTGACCCCCTACGAGGTGTTCGCATCCTCTGACGGGCACCTGATCATCGCCACGGGCAATGACGGGCAGTTCCAACGGCTGTGCCGGATGCTGGGGCTGGACGATATGGCAACCTCGGCAGACTATGCCAAGAACGCCGACCGCGTCGCCAACCGACCCGAGATGATCCGCCGTTTGAACGGGGCTACCAGCCTACGCACCCGCGACGATCTGCTCGCCGCCTGCGAGGCAGAGGGCGTGCCAGCAGGGCCGATCAACGACATGGCCGATATGTTCGAAGACCCCCAAGTCATCGCGCGCGGCATGAAGGTCGAGCTGGACGGTGTGCCGGGCATCCGGTCGCCGTTCAAATTCTCGGGGGCTGAACTGGCTTTGCATCGCGCCGCGCCAAAGCTTGGGCAGGACGACTAGGGTCGCCCCGACACGCTGCCGGAGCTTCGTTGGAAGCTCTGGCGGTTATGCCGGTTTCGGCAGTTGATCCAGCGCGGCAAACAGCGCGTTTTCAGGATCGAACTTCAGTCGCACAGGCAGGGTTATCACCTTCATTCTGAAAGACGCGGGCAGACGCACCGCGTCTTTTTCTGTTGTGACCAACTGTGCGCCGCGCAGGGCGGCATCCGCCTCTAGGCGTCCCATCAGCGCAGGGTTCAGCGGCTGGTGATCCTCCAGCGCTTCGGCGTGGACAATCTCTGCCCCCAGATCGCGCAGGGTGGCAAAAAACTTCTCGGGATGGCCGATGCCTGCGAAGGCCAGCGCGCGAGTATCAGACCAATCCATCCCCGTTTGCAGAGGGGCGAGCTCGGCACGCACATGCGGTAATTCTTGGGGCAGCCCTGTGGTATTGAATTGCGCCTGATCTTGCGCACCACCGATGGACAGCACGATATCCGCCCGCGCCAGACCCGTGGCGACCGGTTCGCGCAAGGGGCCCGCAGGCAGGCACAGCCCGTTGCCGAACCCCTTGGCCGCATCCACCACCACGATTGACAGGTCCTGATGCAGAGCCGGGTTCTGGAAGCCGTCGTCCATCACAATCACCGATGCCCCTGCATCCGCCGCCGCCTGCGCCCCCGCTGCGCGATCCTGCGCAACCCAGACATCGGCAAAGGCGGCCAGCAGCAGCGGTTCATCCCCCACCTGCGCGGCGGTGTGGCGCGACGGATCAACCTGCACCGGCCCCTTCAGCGTGCCGCCGTAACCGCGCGACACCACATGGGGCGTGTGATACCTGTCGCGCAGGTGTTCGACGACAGCCATGACCGTTGGCGTCTTGCCCGTGCCCCCGGCGTTGATGTTGCCGACGCAGACCACCGGAATATCCAGACGCAGCGGCGTGCCGGCCGCCAGCCTGCGGGCAGTGGCCTTGGCATAAAGCGCGCCCAGAGGTTGCAACAGGCGCGCGCGCCAATCGGGCGTGGGGCGGTGCCAAAAGGCGGGGGCGCGTTTCATGATATGGCCTCTCGCTGGTCAAGCGTTTCCTGTACAAGGTCAATCACCTTGTCGGTGACGGCCGCACCGCGGCTGATCACATCCCACCCCGCATGCGCCATCGTCGCTGCCTGATCTGGCGCGATCAGCCGGTTCACGGCGGTGCCAAGCGCGGTGGCGTCATTCACGATCCGCGCCGCCCCTTCGGCAGCCAGTCGGGTATAAAGCGGCAGATACCGCCGGACTTTCGGCCCATAGAGCACAGCCGAGCCTAGGGCCGCGGCCTCGAACGGATCACAGCCGCCGCTGCCGTTGATCAGGGAATTGCCCAGAAAGGAGACAGGGGCCAGCCGGTAGAACAAGCCGATCTCTGCCGGATCATCGGCGATCATCACCTGGGTCGAGGCATCGGGATAGCCCGCGTCGCCCCATCGCAGCACCCGAAAGTTCTGATCCTCCATCCGCTGCGCGAAAACATCGGCCTGCTTCGGGTCGGCGGGCGCGAGGATCAGCAGCAGCCGGTGAGACAGGCGCAGCCCTTGGCGGTGCGCGGTGAGCACGGTGTTCAGCTCACCCTCGAGTACCTGATTGGCAAACCAGATCGGGCGCCCCACGACCGCAGCTGACAGATCGGCCAGATCGGAATCCATACAAGGCAACACGCGGCCACCGGCCTGAAGGGCGGGGGTCAGCTCTATGTCCTTGCGGGCAAGCCCAAGCCGGACAAGCCGTTGCATCCCCGCCTCTGACCGCGTCATGATCGCCGAGAAATGCATCAGCAGATCGCGGGTCAGATCGCGCAGCCACCGGTCGCGCCGCCCGTCAAAGCCGTCGCTGTCGGCATCGATCAGGAACATCGGGCAGGCCTGTGTGGTCATCTCTGCAATCATATTCGGGTGCAGACGCCCCCATGCCCAGACACAGGCGTCGGGCTGCCAATAATCGATAAAGTTTTTGGCAAGCGTCGGGTGGTCCTCGGGCAGGGTATCGATCAGCACGTCGGCTTCGCTACACGGTGGCAGGTCGACCGGCACCAAGGCTTGGGGAACGGTGATCAGAACGCTGAGCCCCGGACGGCTCCGGCACAGGCGAATGGCCAGATCCTGTATCGCGAACAAGCTGCCGGGTTCGGGGGCGTGGCACCAGACCAGCTCTCCGGTGGGGTGCTTGGCCACGGGGGTGAATGGCGGCACGCCCCCGCGACCGGTAAAGGCGCGATAGGCCGACAGCCCAAGCGACCGCGCCATAAGAGTTTACCCCAGCTCTTCGGTAGAGGAGGCCGCAGCCTCTTCGTCGCGCAGACGGTGCAGATGCGCGATAAAATACCGCATATGCGCATTATCGACCGTGCGCTGTGCCTCGTTTTTCCAGGCGTCATAGGCGCTGGCGTAGTTTGGAAAAATCCCGACGACATGGATGTCATCGACGTTTTTAAACGCGGTACCGGTGGGCGAAATCAGTTCGCCCCCAAAGACGAGGTGCAGGCGTTGGGTCATATCGCGGTCCTTTGTTTTCAAACAGATGGCCTTGGGGCCAATCTAAGGGGTGGCTTGGGTCTGGGCAAGGCCGCTTAGCAGCGCCGCATGGACGGCACCGCCCCCCGCAACGACACCGTTCAGGCGTGGGTCGGGGTTGTTGAACCGTAGGGGTTGCCCTGTGCGGTCGGTGCATTGCCCGCCGGCTTCGGTGACAATCAGCGCCCCTGCGGCGATGTCCCATTCCCAGCTTTTGCGCAACGTGACCATGCCGTCAAAACGGCCCTGACCCACCAGCCCCAGCCGATAGGCCAGTGACGGGCGGTGCGCGCGTTTGAAGCCGGGGTCGCCCTTGGCCCAATGCTGCATATCCATCACCGGTTTCGTGGCCAGCACGGTCGCCTCGGGCAATGTGGCTATGTCGGAGACGGAGATGCTTTGTCCGTTCAGGGTGGCACCGGCCCCCGCCGCCGCGGCATAGAGCCGGTCGAGCATAGGCAGGAACACCACCGCCGCTGTGATCCTCCCGTCGCGCGCAATGGCAAGGGAATGGGACCAGGTGTCGGACCCTTCGATAAAGCTGCGTGTGCCGTCAATCGGGTCGACGATGAACAGATCACGCTGCCCCAGTCGCCGTGTGCCGTCGTCGCTTTCCTCGGACAGCCAGCCATAATCCGGGCGTGCCGCCGTCAGCGTCTGGTGCAGCATCGCGTTCACCGCAAGGTCAGCCTCGGTCACCGGACCGGCATCATCGGGCTTGTCCCAACGCTGCGCGGTCTTGCCGGTGAAAGAGGTCGCAATCTGGCCCGAGCGGCGTGCGGCCTCGATCAAAAGGGAGAGGTCATCAAGCGCCGGCAAGGGTCATTCCCGAGACAAGAAGCGACGGCACAACGCGGCTCAGATGCGCGCGCGCGTCATTGGCCGGTACGATCGATTGCAGCATATCACGCAGATTGCCCGCGATGGTACATTCGTTGATCGCGTGGGTGATCTCGCCGTTTTCGATCCAAAGACCGGAGGCCCCACGAGAGTAGTCCCCGGTATTGGGGTTGATGGTCGACCCGATCATCGATGTCACCAAAAGACCTGTGCCCATATCGCGGATCAGGTCTGCGCGGGTGGCGCTGCCCTGGGACAGCGCGATATTCCATGTGGCCGGACCGGGGTTTGATCCGGTGCCGCGTGCGGCATTGCCGGTCGGGGTCAGCCCCAGCTTGCGCGCGGTTGCCAGATCAAGGGTCCACCCCTGCAACATCCCGTCGTCCACAATGGTGCGGCGCGACGTTGGCAGCCCTTCGCCATCGAACGGGCGCGACCCTGCGACGCGGGGGCGAAACGGGTCTTCGATCAGGGACATGCCCTTTGGCAGCACCTGTTCGCCCATAGCGTCGCGCAGCCACGAGGCACCGCGTGCAATCGCCGTGCCGCTGATCGCCGACAGAAGATGCCCGATCAGAGCCGAGGAAATGCGTTCGTCAAACAATACCGGATAGGCCCCCGTGGGCGGTTTGCGTGCACCCATGCGTTCAAGAACGCGCTCACCGGCTTTGGTCCCGATGTCTTCGGGGCTGCGCAGGTCGGTCTGGAAGATGCGGCTGTCGCCGTCATAGTCGCGCTCCATCCCTGTGCCGCTGCCGGCGATTGCAACGCAGGACAGCCCACGGTCGGTACGGCGGTATCCACCTTCGAACCCGTTGCTGGCCGCCATAAATACCTGTTGCGCGCCATAGCCCGCACCCGCGGACTGCACCTGACTGACACCTTTGACGGCCAGCCCTGCGGCCTCGGCGCGGGCGGCATCCTCTTGCAACGCTTCGGGCGAAGGCTCGGGCGCGGGGTCGTAAAGCTCAAGCGCCTCGACATCCCAATCCGTCGCCAACTGGTCGGGATCGGCAAGGCCGATGTAGGGATCTTCGGGGGCCTCTTTCGCCATTGCCACCGCGCGGATCGCCATTTCCTCGATCGTGCGGTCCGATGTGTCGGAAGCAGAGACATTGGCAGAGCGTTGCCCGACAAAAACCCGCAGCCCGATATCGACGCCCTCGGCGCGTTCGGCCTGTTCCAGCACCCCGCCACGCACATCGACGTTCACCGACGTCCCGCGCACGGCCATCGCATCAGCACTATCCGCACCCGCTTGACGGGCGGCATGCAGCAACGACTTGGTCAGCGCCTCAATGGATTGCGACATGGGGGGATACTCCTTGAATGGGTGAAAGACTGCTAGCGCCCCTGCCGCAGCTGTGCAAGGGACGCCAGTCGCTGGAGGGCCATGGCCGCGAAGGGTTACTTGATCCGCTGCCCATTGGCGAGGATTTGCCCGTCGCGGGTAAATTCGAGCTTGGATTTCAGCGTATCCTCCTCACCCTCGGCCGGGACGGCGAACATGCCCATCATCATACGCGCCCCCATCGCCATCTGCGCAGGCAGCAAGCCCGAGGACACCAGCGTATCGATCAAGGTGTTCCCGCCCACCAGCTTGAGGTCAACAGCGCCCGACGGCTTGAGCGCCGTGGGGTCGTTCTCGTCATGCTCGAACGTGACCGCGCCATTGCCGGTCAGTTTGGCCCCCAGTGCATCGACGATCAGCGCATTCAGGTTCACGCTATCGAGCTGTGCTGGCACCTGTCCGGTCTCGGCCATTCTGGTCGCGGCCTCGGGGTCAAAGTAATCCATCAACAGCCGCGCCTTGCCAGTCACATCCAACGACAGGTTGGCCGGATCGCGGGGCAGGGTGCCTTGCGGGTTGATCATGCCCCAGACCATATCCGACATGGTGAACCCTTCGAGGTTCAGCCCAAGGGCCACGTCCTGCGCATCGTCGGTCTTGAGCACCGGCGCGCTCAGGTTGAACGCCGCATTATCGAGGCCGAAGGACAGAAGGAAAGGAAACTGCTGCGGTTGCACTGACAGCGCCATGCCCTGACGCGAACCGGCATAGCTCATCCCGTTGGCGCTGGTTTCAACCGTCAAACGCCCCCCTTCAGAGGCGACAGCGGCAGACATATTGCCATTCTCGGGGTCTTCGATGTCGACCGTCATGGTGCTGTTGCCGCTGGTAAACGTGCCCGCGCCGGTCATGCCTGCCCGCAGCATTGCGGCCATATCACTGGCCTGCGCAATACCCAGCGGCAACTGCCCGTCGCCGTTGAACGTCATATCCGTCGAGGTGCCGTTGATCGTCGCGATGGCGGGCTCTTCGGGGTCTTTGAACCGCATGTCAAACGTCATCGACGCAATGGACCCGTCCTGCGCATAGGCGCGCATATCGTCCAGCACCGATTTAGAGGCGTATTCGACGTTGTTCAGCACCACATTCAGCGCCGCGTTGTCGGGGCCGAAGGTCTCGTCGCCCACCGTCATCTGATCCAGCGTCAAGCCTAGAAGACCGGCAGCATAGGCGCTGCTCAGGTCGGTCGGGGTCCCGCTCACGCGCATGTCCTGGCCAGTCTGGTTCACGATAAGCGCTGCGCGCACGCGGTCTTCATCCGGGTCGGTCGGGGTGATTTCGAACACCAAGGGCATTGCGTCGGGCATGACCACCGACACGGTGCCATCGTCGTTTTGCACAAGGCTCAATTGTTCAAGCGACATCGAGATTTGGCCTAGATCAGGCTCGCTCGTCAGATCAAAGCGGAGATTGCTCACGGCGAGCGTATCACCGGATGCCTTTTCGGTGGCCGTCAGCGTATAGCCCATGCTTTGCATGTGGTCCTGCCAGTCACGCCACACATCCTGCGGCGTCACATCCGCCAAAGCGCTGGACGAGGTGAAAAGAACTGAAAGGGCGGCACTGCCGAAGAGAGGGCGGATCATGAAAAATTCCTTTGTCGCAAATCGCGGGCGGCTATCCGGTGACAGCGCGGTTGCGCTAAAGGTAAGCGCCCGACGCCACCTTACAAGGCAAAGCGACCCGCGCCAATCTGCGATGTTCCGCCCGCGGGGGCGCTTTTGATTGGCGCTGGCCGATGTTGTTGCTAACGATGTCACCAAACGCCGTGCACGGCAGGCCCCGTGCGGGGCTTATTGATGACGAAGGGAATTATACGATGGATATGACAGGTAAAACCGTGATGATCACCGGTGCCAGCCGCGGGATCGGGGCCGAAGCGGCACGGGTTTTTGCAGACGCAGGGGCGAATGTCGTGCTGATGGCGCGGTCTCAGGACGCGATTGCCGATCTGGCGGGCGAAATCGGCAAGCAAGCCATCGCGATCCCCTGCAACGTGGCGCGTTTCGGTGAGATGTCCTCGGCGGTGGAAACGGTGCTGGGGGCCTTTGGCGGCGTCGATGTGCTCATCAACAACGCCGGTGTGATCGAACCGATCTCGCATCTTTCCGCGTCGGACCCAGACGAATGGTCGCAGGTCATCGATATCAACCTCAAGGGCGTCTACAACGGCATGCGCGCTGTCTTGCCCGTGATGAAAGACGCAGGCGGCGGGTCGATCCTGACCATCAGCTCGGGTGCCGCGCATCACGCCATCGAAGCCTGGAGCCACTATTGCGCGTCCAAAGCGGCGGTGAACATGATGGGCCGGTCGATCCACCTGGAGGAAGCCGCGAACGGGATCCGCGCCATCGGCCTGTCGCCGGGCACGGTCGCAACCCAGATGCAGCGCGAGATCAAGGCAAGCGGCATCAACCCCGTCAGCGAACTGGCATGGGAAGATCACATTCCCGCCGATTGGCCCGCGCGGGCCCTGTTGTGGATGTGCAGCGCCGAGGCTGACACATACTGTGGCGAGGAAATCTCGCTGCGCGACGAGGGCATCCGCAAAGCGATTGGTCTGGTATGATCAATTTCGACCGCGAAGGCCCTGTCTGGGTCGCGACGATCAACCGGCCGGACAAGGCGAATTCCCTCACCCACGAGATGCTGGTCGCCCTGGCCGAGTTCATGGAAGACGCCCAGGCCGCCCGCGCGGTGATCCTGACCGGCACTGGCAAAGTGTTCAGCGCCGGTGCCGATCTGGACGAGGCGCGCGCGGGGCTCGCTGTCTCTGACATATGGGAGCGGCTGTCGGGCGCGATTGCCGCGCTGCCGGGGCTGAGCATCTGCGCGCTGAACGGGACGCTGGCGGGGGGCGCTATGGGGATGGCGCTGGCCTGCGATCTGCGGATCTGCGTGGTGGGGGCCAAATTTTTCTATCCGGTGATGAAGCTGGGGTTTTTGCCGCAACCCAGCGACCCCGCACGTATGGCAGCCTTGATCGGCCCTGCGCGCAGCAAGCTTATTCTGATGGGCGGGCAGAAGGTCACCGCCGAAGAGGCGCTGACGTTCGGCTTGGTCGACCGCATTGTGCCCGCCGAGGAGCTTATGCAAAGCGCACGCGATATCGTCGCCGATACCGTCGCCGCCACGCCCGAAATTGCCACCGGGATCAAAGCGATGTGCGCCCCGCCCGAAACCCCTGCCGAGATGCCCTAGGCCAAGCGGTTAGATGAACGGGACAAACGGCACACCGCAGCTTGCCAGCAGTGTGAGGCCCGAGATGATTAAAATGATGCGCATATTCTGCCCTTTTATTGGAATAAGCACGATCGTCGTGCATTTGGTTTAAGGTCAAGTTAATGGTGCCGCTGTAACACACAGCTATATCCTTAACCCGAATGGAAGAGCACGTCATGACATCAGAAAACTTGCCCGCCCGCCGCGGGATTGTCATCGGTGCGGGGCCTGCAGGGCTGATGGCGGCTGAAGTGATGGCCGCGGCAGGCTTGGCTGTGACGGTCTGCGATCACAAACCATCCGTCGGGCGCAAGCTGTTGATGGCGGGTAAATCGGGTCTCAATATTACCAAGGCCGAAGAACACGCCAAATTCTTAAACGCATTTTCGACGGCAAAAGGGCCGCTTGAACCCATTCTTAACAGTTTTGATGCTACGGCGGTGCAGGAATGGGCCAAGGAATTGGGGCAAAACCTGTTCACCGGCTCTACCGGGCGAGTTTTTCCGACCGTGATGAAGGCGTCGCCGCTGCTGCGTGCTTGGCTGGCGCGGCTGGCCGATGCAGGTGTTGCGGTGAACACCCGTTGGCGTTGGACCGGATGGGAAGACGGCGCGCCTGTGTTCGATACGCCAGAAGGCATGAAAAACTTGCCCGCTGATGTAACCGTGCTGGCCATGGGCGGGGCAAGCTGGTCGCGCTTGGGTTCCACCGGCGCTTGGGCCTTGCCGCTGCGCGACGCGGGGCGTCGATATCGCGTCTTTTGCGCCTGCCAATGCAGGAATCGCGATGAACTGGTCGGCGCATATGGCAGCGCATTTCGGCGCGGCGCTTAAAGGGATCGGCTTGAAATCTGGCACCTACCGATCGCGGGGGGAGGCGGTAATTTCCGCCCGCGGCTTGGAAGGCGGCGGGATCTACACCGTGTCGCGCGGGCTGCGTGAAGGGCACCCGCTGATGCTGGACCTGCTACCAGATCAATCTCGAGAGGCGTTGGTCGAAAAGCTGGCTAAGCCACGTGGAAAGATGAGCGTGGCAAACTATCTGCGCAAAACGCTCAAACTGGATGTGGCCAAGATTGCGCTGCTTCAGGAAATGGCGCGCCCCTTGCCGGGGAACGCGACTGAATTGGCGAGGTTGCTGAAAGCGCTGCCGGTGAAACATGCAGGCCTGCGCCCGCTGGAGGAGGCGATTTCAACGTCGGGCGGGGTTAAGTTCGATGCGCTGGATGACGGGTTGATGCTACACGCCCGCCCCGGCGTTTTCGTCGCAGGCGAAATGCTGGATTGGGAGGCCCCGACGGGCGGGTATCTGATCTCGGCCTGCCTTGCGACAGGCCGATGGGCCGGACAGCACGCTGCCGCTTGGGCGCAGCGGGATTAACCTTCGCGTGTGGCTGCGGCCTTGAAGGCGGGGCGGTCACGCATGGACTTGGCCCAATTTCCCAGCTTGTCATCCACCCGCGCAAATCCCGCGCCGATGGACCAGTTGATGCAATGGGTCGCCAACAAATCCGGTATGGTGACCTCATCGCCCATCAGGAACGGCCCGTCCAACCTGTCTGACAGGATCGCGGCGGAGCGGGCGAATTCGGCTTTCAGACTATCCTTGATCTCGGGGACGCGCTGTTCTTGCGGGAAGACAAAGCTGTGTTTCGCCGCAGCCCAAAGGATCGCATCCATTTCGTCGATCAACCAGAAGGTCAGCGCATCCTGATGCGCACGGGCCGCGGTGCCAGCGGGGGCGGTCAAAGCGCCGTGCTTGTCCGCCAGATACTGCATAATCGCGACAGAATCGGTCAGCACGTCATCGCCGTCCACAAGTGCTGGAATTTTGCCGGATGGGTTGTATTGTTTTGCCTCGTCCGAACGCGGCCCACAGGGGACGTGGTCATAGGGTTGGCCCAACTCCTCAAGCATCCACATGACCCGCATTGCCCGCGATTTGGTTGCCCCGATTACCTTATACATCAACATTCCCTCCCAAGAATTAACCTGAATTTAGCGTTGTGCCCCCAGCATGGCGAGGCGGATAAAGGCGCGTTCGACCAACGCCATCGTCGGCGCGTGTTGCCCCGCTGACCGAAGCGTCAGGTCGGTGTCGGTCAGCACGGTTAATGCGGTTTCCAGTTTGGCCGCGCCCCAGTTTTTGGCCTGACGCATGGCGCGATCGCGGTCGCGGACGCCCCAGATCTGGCCGCCCGGATTGCTCGCGATGCGGTATAGCGTGCGAAAATGCCGTGTCGCCATGATGATCAGCGTCACGGCGTTCACCCCTTGGGCCTGCAGCTTGGCCATCACGGGGCCGATGTCGCCCGCGCGCGCCTCTGCCACGACGTGGAGGATGTCGTCGACCTCTGCCTCTGTCGAGGTGGGGGCGCAGTTGGCCACATCCTCTGCCGTGAGGGGGCCTGCGTCGCCGATCTTATAAAGCGTGATTTTATCGACCATTTGTCGAAAATCGCCCGGATCGAGCACCCGCGCCAATTCACTAAGCGCCCCCATCGCATCCGCCTCGGGGCTGAGCTTTGCTTCGGCAAACACGCGTTCAATCTCTGCCCGGTCGGGTGGGTTGTCGTAGATCGGGGTGGCGAAAGCGTTCTTATGCGCCTCGAACGCCTTGAGCACCTTGGAGGTTTTTTTCAGATCCCCCGCCGACACGACGATCTGCGCGTCGCCCGGCTGCCAGTCGGCCAGGGCATCGGTCAGGATTTTGGCGATATTGTCGTTGGCGTCTTCCACAAAAAGCCGCACGCGGCCCCGGAAAGAAACCTACGGCCTTGATCGCGTCCAGCAACATCGGCGCATCCCGTCGCAGGTCGGCGGCCTGAATACGGGTCAGGCGCATTTCTTCTTCGGCATTGGGGCCCAGCAGGTTCTTCAGGAAAGTCTGCCGTTTCAACGCGACGCGCATTGCATCGCCGCCATAAATCAGCAGCCCGGTCTTAGTCGGATCGGGCTTGGCGAAATAGGCATTCGCGTCGCGCGGGGGCAGCTTCATGGGGTCAGATCGGCCGCGTAAAGGCGGGTAACCAGCTGGTCGGCCAACATGATCATCAAGCGCTTTTGGGCATCACGTTCTGCCGCGAGCGTTGCAACAGTCGAACCGGTCGCGGAGTAGCCGGTAAAGTTTTCGACGTTTCCTGATGCCTCGATCTGACCACTGCCGAGGTTGCGCAGGGCGAAATCGACCTTGCCGACCAGATTATACCGTGTGGTGTTGTCTTCGCTGTCGATCGCCAACCCCTCTTCCGAGGTGTCGACGGTCAGGGCCAAAGCATAACGCGGACTGGCGGCGCGGCCCAACCGCGTCTCGATCTCGCGAACGAGCGTGTAGGAATAGGCATCATTCGGCGCGTCGACCTGCACCGCGTTTTGCAGCGCCGTGCCAGTGCCGCCGGGGCCGTAAACGGGTTGAAACCCGCAGGCCGCCAGGACCAGCAGTGGCAATGCGATAAGAAAACGGCGGTTAAGCAACGACATTTACGATCCGTCCGGGCACAACGATGACCTTTTTAGGCGTGACCCCATCAAGGGTACGAATGACAGCTTCGTGGCTCAGCGCGATCTTTTCAACCTCTTCCTTTGGCATATCGGCAGGTACCTGAATTTCCGCGCGGCGTTTGCCGTTGATCTGGATCGGCAGGGTCACCGTATCGTCGACCAGCATTGCGTCGTCCGCGTGCGGCCAGGACGAGGTGGTGATCAGCCCGTCGCCGCCTTGCGCGGTCCAGATTTCCTCTGCCAGATGGGGCGTCATCGGGGCCATCAACTGGGCCAGCGTCATGATCGCTTCGCGCTGTGCGGCTTTGCCCGCCTTGGATTTCTGCAACGTCGCGGTAAAGGCATAAAGCTTGGCGATCGCGGCGTTGAAGCCAAAGGATTCCACACCCATCGTGACATCGTGGATGGTCTTGTGCATCGCGCGCAGCAGATCGTCGTCGCCTGTGCCTGCGGCGCTGTCGTCCATCTCGGCGATGCGGCTGCTGATGTTCCACACGCGGTTTAGGTGCTTATACGCCGCCTCTGCCCCGGATGCGGTCCATTCGACATCGCGTTCGGGGGGCGAATCGGACAGAACGAACCAGCGGGCGGTATCCGCCCCGTAATTCGCGATGATCCCCAGCGGGTCGACCACGTTTTTCTTCGACTTCGACATCTTGGCCGAGGGGATGATTTCAACCTCTGTCCCATCGGCGAGTCTACCGTCGGTCACATCTTCGGGCAGGTGATAGACGGGGCGGTCATTTGCGTCGCGGGTCTGGTAAATCTCATGTGTTACCATGCCTTGCGTGAACAGCGCGTTAAACGGCTCAATCGCTTTTTCAGGCAGGTGGCCGGTGATCTGCATCGCGCGGGCGAAGAAGCGCGAATATAGCAGGTGCAGAATCGCGTGTTCGATGCCACCGATATATTGGTCCACATTCATCCAGTATTCTGCATCCGCCATATTGGTCGGCGTGTCAGCACGTGGCGCGGTGAAGCGGGCGAAATACCAAGAGGAATCGACGAATGTGTCCATCGTATCGGTTTCGCGTTTCGCGGACGCACCGCAAGACGGGCAGGCGCAGTCGCGCCATGTGGGGTGTCGGTCCAACGGGTTGCCGGGCGTGTCAAAGCTGACGTCATAGGGCAGCTCGATCGGCAGGTTCTCTTTCTTTTCGGGCACCACGCCGCAGGTGTCGCAATGCACGACCGGGATCGGGCAGCCCCAGTAGCGTTGCCGGGACAGGCCCCAATCGCGCAGGCGGTATTTGGTCACGCCTTGGCCCACGCCCTGCGCTTCGCAGGCGTCGATGGCCGCAATGATCGCCTCTTCGCCGGTTTGCCATTTCTCGCCGGCAAAGCCGCCGTTGTAATACACTTTTTCGGATTTCGCCGGCACGAAGGGCGCGGCGAGCTTTGGGTCTGCGTCCTCGGACGGCAAGAAGGTCGATGTGATCGGTAGCCCGTATTTGGTGGCGAATTCAAAGTCCCGCGCATCGTGGGCGGGGCAGCCAAAGATCGCGCCTGTGCCGTAGTCCATCAGAATAAAGTTCGCGATATAGATGGGCAGCTCCCACGCGGTATCGAAGGGGTGGCGCACACGCAGGCCGGTATCCATCCCCAGCTTTTCGGCAGTCTCGATCGCTTCTTCGGTCGTGCCGCCCTTGCGACATTCGGCACAGAAGGCCGCGAGTTCGGGGCTGTCTTTCTCGAGCAGTTTGGCCAGCGGGTGATCGGGCGAAATGCCGACAAAGCTTGCGCCAAGCAGGGTGTCGGGGCGCGTGGTGTAGACTTCGATCCGGTCGAACCCTTCCGGCGCGTCGATGGTCGAGAATGCGAATTGCAGCCCGCGCGATTTGCCGATCCAGTTCGCCTGCATCAGCTTGACCTTCGCGGGCCAGTTATCAAGCGTGTCCAACGCATCAAGCAGCTCTTCCGAGTGGTCGGAGATTTTAAAGAACCATTGCGTCAGCTCGCGCCGTTCCACCAGCGCGCCGGAACGCCAGCCGCGCCCTGCCTCGACCTGTTCGTTAGCCAGAACGGTCATGTCGACCGGATCCCAGTTCACGATGGCGTTCTTGCGATAGACCAGCCCTTCCGACAGGAAATCGAGGAACAGCGCCTGCTGCTGGCCGTAATATTCAGGGTCGCAGGTAGCGAATTCGCGGGACCAATCGATCGACAATCCCAGCGGTTTCATCTGGTCGCGCATGTCGGCGATGTTACCATAGGTCCAGTCTTTGGGGTGACCGCCAATGGCCATTGCGGCATTTTCAGCGGGCATCCCGAAGGCATCCCAGCCCATCGGGTGCAGCACGTTATGCCCCGTCGCGATCTTATAGCGCGCGATCACGTCGCCCATCGTATAGTTCCGTACGTGCCCCATGTGGATGCGCCCCGACGGATAGGGAAACATCTCAAGCACGTAATACTTTGGCTTGTCGGCGTTGCGTACCGCTTGGAACACATCGTTTTTTTCCCAGGCGGCTTGCCAGCGGGCTTCGATTTCGGCGGGAGAGTAGGAGGGCATCTTGGCAGACCTTATCAACGAAAAACGCCGGGCGAGCGACTAGCGCGTGGCCCGGCGTGATAATGGGGGATAGACGGGTGCGGGCTTAGAATTTGGCGTCGGCAATGCGCATTTCACGCGCACGGCTCAGGATCGCGTCTTCGACCGCGCGAGAGGTTGCTTTGCTAACCGTGCGACCGCCACGGGTTTGCAGCGCGATGTTCAGCGACCGTGCATCAAGCGCGGGATCATCAATCAAGACCGTCGCGCGGTAGGATTGGCTGCCCCCCGGAGGGGTGCCATAGCCGGTGACGATCACGCCGGTATAGGGGTCGATCGATTGGACTGGCAGGAAGTTGAGAACTTCGAGCGACGCGGACCACAGGTATTTGTTGACCGACACGCTGGTGTCGTTGTCGTTGCGATTGAAGATCGCCCAAATGGTGTTGTCTGGGTTCGTCTCGACATAGTTAGGGTTCGTCGGAGACAGCCCGAGGTTCGGGTCGTTGTCGTTGGGCGGGCCGAAGTTCAGGCCACCGCATGCGCCAAGCGCTGAGACCACCACGAGGGCTAGTGTAGATTTGAATACCGAACTGCGCACCATCTCGACCGTCCTTTGCCTGTTTGCGCACAGGTCTATCCAAGCGGGGTTCGGTGGGCAAGCGCAATGTCAGTATATACTAGAGTACAGGGTGCCTGTGCATCTGCGTTCTTGGCCCGCCCGTGCATTCTGCGGGGTTGCGCAACTGTGACATAGCTGCATCACAGTTTTTTCCAATGATGCCAAGGCTTCCGCGATCCTTGCCAAAACTAGGGCAAACGCTGAAAACACCTCTCATACCTTTACCGGATTCCCCGGTATGGGCATATGAATTCAAACCGAGGGATAACTCATGAAAAAAGTTCTCTTCGCTACAACAGCTCTGGTTGCGACCGCTGGCGTTGCAGCTGCAGACGTTACATTCGGCGGCTACGGCCGTTTTGGTGTTCTTTACCAAGAAAACGACTCCGGCAACGATGAAACAAACGTAACAAGCCGTTTCCGTCTGCAGATCGACGCGACAGCTGAGTCCGACATGGGCGTTACATTCGGTGCACGTGCACGTATCCAGCAGAACAACTCCGACACACAGCAGTCCATTGACGACGGCGACGACGGCATTCTGGGCAACGCGGATGACTTCGCTGTTGCAAACGGTCCTGCCGGCACAGGTATCAACGGCGTACGCTTCTTCGCGCGCACCGGTGGTTTCGAAGTTGGCGTAGGTAACATCTACGGCGCGCTGGAATCCATGCCTGGCATGTACGAAATCGACCTGGGTCTGACCGGTCTGTCGTATGAGTACACAGCATACAACTTCCGCGGCGACGCGTACTCCTCCGGTGGTGACGGCGCAGCCGGCTCCAACGGTGTAGAAGTTCTGTACTCCATGGGCGACCTGAAAGTACACGTCTCTGCTTCCGACACAAACGACCGTGTTGCTGGTTACGTTGCGTACACATACAACGGCATCACATTTGCTGCCGCTGCTCAGGACTCCGACTCCGAGTCCGACACTGACTACGCTCTGTCTGTCGTTGGTAACGTTGGCCCCGCCACAGTTTCCTTGGCATATGCCGACAACGGCGATGACAACGACATCACCGGTACAGGCGGCAATGGCGACCACTACGCCCTGACCGCGTCCTTCGACATCGGCGCAGCGACTAACCTCGACGTTTACGTTGCAGACGCTGACTACTTCGAAGAAACTTCCTACGGTATCGGCGCTCACCATGATCTGGGTGGCGGCGTGTCCCTGCGTGGCGGTGTCATCAGCCGCGGCGACGACTCGATCCGTGCCGACATGGGTGTTCGTTTCACTTTCTAAGTTGAACGATACAGTCTAAAAGAGGGGCAGGCCGTTGGTCTGCCCCTTTTCTTTTGCGCCAAGCTGTTGTTCTGTGCGCCCTCAACAATAAGGGCCGACTGACATGAGCTTGCACGACATCACATCTCGTATTGCCAAAGCCGAAACCGACGCAGGCCGCGCGCCGGGTAGCGTTGAGCTGATCGCCGTGAGCAAGGTGCAGCCGGACGCGCGGGTAGCGGCGGTGCTGTCGGAAGGTCACCGCTGTTTCGGCGAGAACCGCGTGCAGGAGGCCGAAGGCAAATGGCCCGGTTTCCGGCAGGAGTTTGACGGCGTAAAGCTGCATCTGATCGGCCCGCTGCAAAGCAATAAGGCGCGCAGCGCGTTTGAATTATTCGACGTCATTCACACACTTGACCGCCCCAAACTGGCGCAAACCTTTGCGCGACTAGCGCAGGAAATGGGGCGCTGTCCTGATATGTTCGTCCAGGTTAATACCGGCGAAGAGGATCAGAAGGCCGGTGTTCTTCCAGCGGATGCCGACGATTTTATCAAGGAATGTTTGGCGCTGGATCTGCCCGTGCGCGGGCTGATGTGTATCCCGCCGGTCGATGAAGAAGCCGCGCTGCATTTCGCGCTGCTGGCCAAGATTGCGGCGCGCAACGGGGTGCGGGATCTGTCAATGGGGATGAGCAGCGATTTTGAAAAGGCTATCGCGCTTGGGGCGACCCATGTGCGCGTCGGCTCCGCCATCTTCGGGGAACGTAGCGCAAGCTAGACGATCAACCTGCTGTGCCGGGTCAGCCGCGCGGCGATCTGATGCAGATGCGCGCGTGAAAAGGCGATGCAGCCTTCAGTGGGATAGCCCGGTCGGCGCTGCTGGTGGATAAAGATCGCCGACCCGCGCCCTGCAACGGCATCGGGCCAGTTCCAATTGGTCAAGATCACCAGATCGTATAGGGGATCGGCACGGCGCAGAACCTCGTGGCTGTGCGGGTAGGGAGCCTGCACAAGGCTATTGTAGTCGTCTTGCGTCCCGTCATCAGACCAAAGATCACGCGGGCCAATCGGCATCGCCCACGGAACAGGGGCGGGAATGCGGTCGGGACGGTAGAGCATACCGACGATCCGGTGAATGCCCGCGGGCGTCGCTTTATCGCCCTCGCGCTTATTGTGGGTGATGCCGGTTTTGCCGATGGTGCAGGGGTAAAGTTGCCCCTGAAACCGGACGCCCCGCGGCGTGAGGACCAGATCGTCGGGTGTCACAGAAGGTGCCCGGATTTGGCGGCTTTTGTGGCAAGGTAAGCGTGGTTGTGGCTATTCTCACCGACCTTGAGAGGGACGCGCTCTGCGACTTTGACGCCGCTTGCCTCCATCATCTCGACCTTGCGGGGGTTGTTGGTCAGCAGACGCACCGACGAAAACCCCATTGATGTCAGGATGTCCGATCCCAATCGAAAATCCCGTTCATCGTCTTCAAAGCCCAGACGGTGGTTCGCCTCGACCGTGTCAAAGCCTTGATCCTGAAGGGAATAGGCGCGCATCTTGTTGGTCAGTCCGATGCCGCGCCCCTCTTGGTTGAGGTACAGCAACACGCCGTGCCCTTCGGTCCCCATCTGGGTCAGCGCGGCATGTAGCTGTGGCCCGCAATCGCATTTCAGACTGCTCATGATATCGCCGGTAAAGCAGGCCGAATGCAGCCGCGCGAGCACGGGTTTGCTGCGATCGGGGCGGCCGATTTCGATGGCGTAATGTTCCTCCCCGCCGTCGTCGGGGCGGAAGATATGCAGGCGTCCGGCCTCTGACACCTCCATCGGGAGACGCGCATTGACCACCGGATGCAAGGGGCTGCGCGCGGCAAGGATCGGTTGTGCCGCGCTCAGGTTGATCATCGTCAGGCCGTTTTGCTGGGCGAACTGACCTGCATCCGCAAGGTCGAGTATCACAGCAGCGGGCAGTAGACGCGCTGACTTGATCAGATCAATCGCCAAGCCGTGCGGCGTCGCATCGGCCCCACGTGCGCAGGCCAGGGGGCCTTTCAGGGGGCTGCGCAGATCGTCCGCCGGATCCGCGATGGATTTTACCCAACGCAACGTGGCGTCCCGTGGCAGTAGGACACGCGCAAAGCTGCCATCGTAGGCGCGCGCTTTCAGGGTTTCGGCGCGCCGGGCGCTGATCACCAACACCGGTTCGCCGCCCATGGCCAGCAGGCCGGTCAGCCGCGCGGGTGTCAGCGTTTCGGCCGCCATAACCAGAACCGGCCGCGATCCCGCCAGTACAATGGGAACGCCCAAACGCAGGTCCGCACGGGCGCGTGCCAGTTGCTCTGTTATATCGGGCCCAAAAACCATGATTTGAAATCTTTCATGTTATGTTGTCACATTTCTTACTGCAGAAATCGGCGGATTGAAACATTGCGCGACAATTTCGCACGGTCGTGTGATCAAACACCTGCTACTCTTGCACGCACGGCTTTGTGAACACATCTAAAGTAAAGTTGTAGAGGATGAGTTGATATGGCCCAGCTAAAGAAAATCTTGCTCGTAGATGATGACGACGACCTGCGCGACGCGCTGAGCGAGCAATTATTGCTGACCGAAGACTTTGATGTATTCGAAGCAGGCAATGGCGCAGACGCCAAAACCCGCGCCGCCGAAGCATTGTATGATCTGGTCATTCTGGACGTTGGATTGCCGGACATCGACGGGCGTGACCTGTGCCGCGACCTGCGTACCCAAGGCGTGAAAAGCCCGATTCTGATGCTGACAGGGCATGACAGTGACGCGGATACGATCATGGGTCTTGATGCGGGCGCGAATGATTACGTCACCAAACCGTTCAAATTCCCTGTTCTCTTGGCGCGCATCCGGGCACAGCTGCGCCAGCATGAACAATCCGAAGAGGCGATTTTCCAGCTTGGACCATATACGTTCAAGCCGTCGGCCAAGCTGCTGATCACCGAAGACGACAAGAAAATCAGGCTGACCGAGAAAGAGACGAATATCCTCAAGTTCCTATACCGTGCTGCCGCGGGCGTCGTCCCGCGCGATACGCTTTTGCACGAGGTCTGGGGCTACAACGCTGGTGTTACGACTCACACGCTGGAAACGCACATCTACCGCCTGCGCCAGAAGATCGAGCCTGATCCCTCGAACGCAAGAATTCTGTTAACTGAATCAGGTGGTTACAGAATTATTTCATAATTGTGGAACCGAATAAGGTACCGCTGGTTATTCCTGCGAGAGACGGGGTTTTCATGACCCGTCGATCGGTTTGAACCCGAAGTTTGTATCCGGGAAATGATACATACCTCCCTGTTGGACTAGGCCGGGCCCTTGTGCCCGGTCTTTTTTTGTCCGCAGCCCGGAAGTCCCCGGATTTCGGCATGGTGGACGCCGCGCATTTCGCGGTAGGGTGCGCGCGATCTGACCCAAGGGAGCTGCCTCATGCCTTTCACGCTGGCCACATGGAATATCAACTCTGTCCGGTTGCGCGAACCGATTGTGCTCAAGCTGCTGGCCGAACACGGGCCGGATGTGCTGTGCTTGCAGGAATGTAAAAGCCCGGTCGACAAAATCCCCACCGCGGCCTTCATCGAAGCGGGCTACACCCACATGGTGGCGCGCGGGCAAAAAGGATACAATGGTGTGGCAATCCTGTCGCGCTTGCCCTTGGTGGATGCCGGTGATCAAGACTTTGCAACGCTGGGCCACGCGCGCCATGTTGCGGCAAAGCTCGAAAACGGGGTGACGGTGCATAACTTCTATGTGCCCGCTGGCGGCGACGTGCCCGACCGCGAGGTGAACGAGAAATTCGGCCAGAAGCTCGATTATCTGGCGGACATGCGCGACTGGTTCCACGGCAACAAACCCGAGAAATCCATTCTGGTAGGCGACCTGAACATCGCACCGCGCGAGGATGACGTCTGGGATCACAAGAAGCTGCTCAAGGTCGTGAGCCACACCCCGATAGAGGTCGAAAAGCTGGCCGAAACGCAGGACGCCGGTGGTTTTGTTGACGTAACACGGCAGGATATCCCGCAGGGCAACCTGTACAGCTGGTGGTCCTACCGCGCCAAGGATTGGGATGCGGCAGACAAGGGCCGCCGACTGGATCACGTCTGGGCAACGCCCGATATCTCGGGCGCGGCACATTCCAGCCGCGTGTTGCGCGACGCCCGTGGTTGGGAAAAGCCCAGCGACCACGCGCCTGTCTTTGCAACATTCGACCTTTGAAATAGACAGACGCGCCCTCATATAAAGGGCAACCCCAAGCGAGGATTTTGATATGATGGATTTGAACCTTTCCCCCGCCGGTGCCGGTGATGCCGATCTGATCAAAGACACGAGCGAAGCGACCTTCATGGCTGATGTTGTCGAGGCATCGCAAACGGTGCCGGTGATTGTCGATTTCTGGGCCCCGTGGTGCGGCCCGTGTAAGACCCTTGGCCCGATGCTTGAAGACGCGGTGCGCGCTGCCAAAGGCGCGGTCAAGATGGTCAAGATCAACGTTGACGAGGCCCAACAGATCGCAGGCCAGTTGCAGATCCAGTCGATCCCGACCGTTTATGCTTTCTTCAAGGGCCAGCCGGTTGACGGGTTTCAAGGGGCCCTGCCACAGTCCGAGATCAAGGCGTTCATCGACCGCGTGATCAAAGCGGGCGGCGGCGAAGCCCCTGGGGAAGAACTGTCCGAGGCCGTGGCCGCGGCGGATGACATGCTGGCTGAAGGGGCGGCGCAAGACGCGCTTGATACCTTTGCCGCGATCCTGGGCGAAGACCCGAACCACGCCGGTGCTTATGGTGGGATGGTGCGTGCCTATATCGCGCTGGATCAGCTTGATCAGGCCGAGGCGCATCTGAACGGCGCACCCATCGAAATCTCGAAAACGCCCGAGCTTGAGGCCGCGCATGCGCAGCTTCAACTGGCACGACAGGCAGCCGATGCGGGCCCCGTGGCAGAGCTTCAGGCGGCGGTGGATGCCAATCCTGATGACATACAGGCGCGTTTCGATCTGGCGCAGGCGCTTTATGCGCATGGCGACACGCAAGCCGCTGTGGATCAACTGCTGACGCTTTTCGGCAAGGATCGTGAATGGAATGACGGGGCCGCCAAGACGCAATTGTTCACCATTTTCGAGGCGTTGAAACCCAATGATCCGATTGCGCTGAATGGTCGTCGTAAACTTAGCTCTATGATATTTGCATAAGGCTGTGCGCGCCCTAGGTATGCTATCATGATACAGCAATCGGACCTGCCAGACACAATCGCGATCTTCCCGTTGTCGGGCGCATTGCTGCTACCGCGCTCGCGGTTGCCGCTGCACATCTTTGAACCGCGCTATCTGCAGATGATCGAAGACAGTCTGAAAACGCCGGGGAGGTTGATCGGCATGGTGCAGCCCAATGTGGTGCCGGGGCGCGACGGTCCGGGGCTGCAAACCATCGGCTGCGCAGGGCGGATCACCCAGTTCTCCGAGACAGAGGACGGGCGCTATATGATCACCCTCGCGGGGATCTCGCGTTTTCGGGTGGTGAAAGAGGTCGAAGGCTTCGCGCCCTACCGCCGTTGCGATGTCAACTGGGACGGGTTTGAACGCGATCTGGGCAAGGATGAACAGGACAGCAGTTTCGACCGCGATAATTTTCTGAACACGCTTGGCCGTTACTTCGACGCGCGTAACCTGTCGGCAGATTGGGATACGTTGCAAGAGGCCGACGATGAACTGTTGATCAATTCACTGTCGATGATGCTGGATCTTGACTGCGAAGACAAACAGGCCTTGCTTGAGGCACCATCCCTCTCTACCCGACGCGAGACGTTGCTGACGTTGATCGAATACACCCTGCGGGGTGGTCAAGAAGGGGAGATGATGAATTGAACGCCGAAGAGATACCATTCGACCGCCGCATGCTAGAGGCGCTGATTTGCCCCCGCACGCAGATGCGCCTGACCTATGACGCCGACAAGCAAGAGCTGATCTCGGACGCGGCCGGTCTTGCCTATCCGATCCGCAACGGTATCCCCGTGATGCTGGTGGACGAAGCGCGGGTTATCGACTGACACGGCGGGGGTAGGCGGCCTCCTAAAGCGCCTTACCCTGCATCAGACGGGGCAGGGTGCCCGTCAGCCCCGCCGCCTCGCGCATGAAACCGCGACGGGCATCGGGCAGGGCGTTAATCGCCGCCATCCCCACATCACGTGCAAGACGCAGCAGCGGGTTGTCGTTGGAAAACAGCCGGTTGAAGCTGTCCGTCGCCAATGCCAGCGCGGTGTTATCAAAGCGACGCCACAGCTGATATTGCTCGAGCACTGTGATGCTGCCGACATCCTGCCCGCGCCGTTGCGCATCAGCGATCACCTCTGCCAGCGCGGCGACATCGCGCATGCCGGCGTTCAACCCCTGACCGGCAATCGGGTGCACCCCGTGGGCGGCATCCCCCAGCAGCGCTACGCGCGTGGCCACCATCGAATGCGCCAGCGATAGGCTCAGCGGGTAAGTGTACCGCGCACCGGCAAGGGAAATCTCGCCCAGAAAATCGCCAAAGCGCGGGCGAAGCACGTCGAGGTATCCCTCGTCCGGCAGCGCGTGGATATGCGCTGCGTTGGCGGCGGTCTCGCTCCAGACGATGGAGGACCGGTTTTCGGTCAGCGGCAGGATCGCCAGCGGACCGGGGGGCATAAAGAACTGATGCGCGACCCCGTGATGCGGTTTTTCATGGGCGATGGCGCAGACCAGCGCGGTTTGCGCATAATCCCAGCCGATGCGTTTGATTCCCGCCCGCGTAGCGGTGCCCGAGGCGCGACCATCCGCGCCGACCACCAGACGCGTGCGCAGGGTCTTACCGCCTTCAAACGTCAGGGTGGCGCCCGCCGGGGCGGCGTCTTGCGCGATGACCGTTTCGCCGTCCAGCCGCGTGATCCGGGCGTCAGCGCTCACCGCCTCTGCCAATGCGCGGCGCAGGTGGCGGTCCTCGACCATATGGCCCATTGGCCCTTCTTCGATCTCTGCGTGATCGAAATGCATGAAGAAAGGGGAGGGGCCTTCGCCCGCGCGCCCGTCCGTCACTTTGATCTCGAGCATCGGTTGCGCGTGGGGTTTCACGCCCTCCCAGATCCCGAGCGCCCCCAGCATCCGTGTCGAGGTCAACGCCAGCGCATAGGATCGCCCGTCAAACGCCGCATCTTCCCGCGTGGCAGCGGGCAGCCTGTCTATCAACGTGACCCGCAGCCCGATCTGCGCCAAAGCCAAGGCAAGTGTCGGGCCATTCAGCCCACCACCGACGATTGCGATATCTGTATCAAAATCCATAGCTTTAGATATGGGCGTGCAGCAGGGATTGTCCATGCGCGCTGGCGTCGCTACCGTCCCTTTTCCAAAGCATTATTCGAGGAAGCAACATGCAAGAGTGGTTAACCATGACAGCCGCAGATTTGGGACGGGGCATCGGGGACGGCCAGATCGACCCTGTTGTGCTGTGTCAGACCTATCTTGACGCGATCGACACCCACCCCCTGCGGGATCGTATCTATGCCCGCGTGACCGCCGAACGGGCCCTGGCCGAGGCCGGTGCCGCGCGGGAACGCGCGCGTGCGGGGCAGCGCTTGTCGCCACTGGACGGGGTGCCGATCAGCTGGAAAGACCTGTTCGACACCGCCGGGATCGCGACAGAGGCGGGCAGCGCCCTGCTGAAAGATCGCGTGCCGGACCGCGACGCGCGCGTGTTGGCAAATGCCACCGCGATGGGGTTGGTCTGTCTGGGCAAGACCCATATGAGCGAGCTGGCGTTTTCGGGGCTCGGATATAACCCCAGCACCGCCACCCCCCCTTGCGTGAACGATGAAGCTGCCGTGTCGGGCGGGTCGTCGTCCGGGGCTGCGGCTTCTGTCGCTTTCGGTCTGGCGGCGGCGGCGATCGGGTCGGATACCGGCGGATCGGTGCGGGTGCCTGCCGCGTGGAACGATCTTGTGGGGCTGAAAACCACCTCGGGCCGTGTGTCGCTTGAGGGGACCGTGCCGCTGGCTGCCAAGTTCGACACGGTCGGCCCGCTTTGCCGCTCGGTCGAGGATGCGAGCCTGCTGCTGGCGCTCACCGAAGGGGCCAAGCCGATGGACATGGGCAGCACCGACATCGAAGGGCGTCGCTTTGCGATCCTGCGAACTGTGGCGTTCGACGATATCGAAGACGCCCCCGCAGCGGCTTTCGACGATGCCGTCGCGCGGCTGAAGGAAGCGGGGGCGGTGATCGAGGACATCGATTTCGACCCGATCAAAGAGGCGATGCCGCTGAGCGGGTGCCTTTACACCGCCGAAGCCTACGGCCTGTGGCGCGACGTGATCGAGGCGAACCCGGATGCGATGTACGGCGAAATCCTTGAAAGGTTCCGTCTGGGTAAATCCCACTCCGGCCCCGATTATGTGGCAGCCTGGGCCAAGATCGACCAGATCCGCGCGGCCTATGTGAAAGCTGTGGCGGGCTATGACGCGGTGCTGATCCCCACCGCACCGCTGTTACCCCCCAAGCTGGACCGGCTGGAAGCCGAGCATGACTATTACGTCTCGGCCAACCTCATGACCCTGCGCAACACGCGTATCGGGAATCTTATGGGGCTGGCGGCGGTGACCCTGCCCACGGGCACCCCATCCTGCGGGATCATGCTGATGGGCCAGCCCTTTGGCGAAGAGCACCTGCTGCGCATTGCCGCAGCCGCCGAAGAGGCATTGGCCTAAATGACACAAACCTTGCCCTGCGTCCTGCAATGTCTGGACGCGGGGCAAGCCCTTGGGTACTCTGGAACAAACGGGGCGTGAATGATCCCGAACCCGAGGCAGTGAAATGATGTACCCCGAGCGGTTTTCGAACCTTCCGGCCCACGCGTGGCCGCGCCTGCGCGCATTGCTTGATGCGCATGAAGGCGGTGGCACGCCGATCCACATGACGATTGGCGAGCCGAAACATGCTTTTCCGGCATGGGTCACCGATGTGATCTCCGAAAATGCCGCCGGATTTAACAGCTACCCCGCCAATGACGGCACGCCCCAGTTGCGCGGCGCGATTGCCGGATGGATGAAACGGCGCTACGGTGTGGATGTGGATGCGGACACGCAGGTGATGCCGCTGAACGGCACCCGCGAAGGACTGTACAACGCCGTCATGGCGACTTGTCCCGAGACAAAGAATGGCCAGAAGCCCGCCATTCTGATGCCGAACCCGTTCTATCAGGTCTATATGATCGCCGCGATTTCCGGTGCCGCTGATCCGGTGATGGTGCCTGCTACGCGCGAAACAGGGCATCTGCCCGATTTTGCCAGCCTGCCCGAAGATGTACTGAACCGGACCACCGCGGCCTATATCTGCTCGCCCGCCAACCCGCAGGGGGCCGTGGCCACCCGTGCGTATTGGGCCGATCTGATCGCGCTGGCGGAAAAATACGATTTCAAAATTTTCGCGGATGAATGCTATTCCGAAATCTACCGCGACACGCCGCCCGTCGGTGCGTTGCAGGTCGCGCAAGAGGTCGGCGCTGATCCGGATCGAGTGGTTATTTTCCATTCGCTGTCGAAACGGTCGAACCTGCCCGGGCTGCGGTCCGGCTTTGTCGCCTCGGGTGCCAATACCATGCGCGAGATCAAGCAGCTGCGGAACTATGCTGGTGCACCGCTGCCGTTGCCACTGCAAGCGGCGTCGGCTGCGGTCTGGGACGACGAAGCCCATGTGGCCGAGAACCGCGCGCTTTACATCGAAAAGTACGAGGTCGCCGACCGTATTCTCGGCAACGTCCCCGGGTACCAAAGCCCCGAGGCAGGGTTCTTTTTGTGGCTGCCGGTGGAAGACGACGAAGCTGCGGCGCTGAAACTTTGGCGTGAGACCGGCGTGCGGGTGCTGCCGGGCGGCTATCTGGCGCAAAGCGTGAACGGCGAAAACCCCGGGAAACAATATATTCGGGTGGCGATGGTCGCCGCAAAAGAAGAGACAACGCGCGGGATCGAAGCGATCCGCCGCTGTCTCTATCCAGAATAAGACGAGGGATCAGAGCAATGGCATATCAGACACGTGGGCGCGACCCTTTGCTAGACACCAACATGGCCGAAGCGATCGAAAAACGCGGCAAGGAGCTGCTGGGCCTCGGGCTGATCGCCCTGGGCCTTATGGCCGCCATGATGATCGGCAGCTACACCCCTGACGATCCCAACTTTATGGTCTCTACCGATGCGCCGGTGCAGAACTGGCTGGGGCGCATGGGCGCGTCGCTGGCCGCGCCTTTGTTCATGATCGTGGGTTGGGGCGCGTGGTCTGTCGCGGCAATCCTGCTGGCCTGGGGCGCACGATTTGCCCTGCACCGCGGCGAGGAGCGCGCCGTGGGCCGTTTGATCTTTGCCCCGATTGCCGTCGCCTTGTGTTCGATCTACGGGGCGACGCTGACGCCAGATGCGGCTTGGCTGCAAACCCATAGTTTTGGGCTAGGCGGGCTGTTTGGCGACACGGTTATGGGCGTGATCCTGACCGTCCTGCCGATCGGGTCGACCTTTACGATCAAGCTGATGTCGCTGTTGATGGGCGTGGCGATCCTTGCTTTTGGTGCCTTTGTTGTTGGCTTCACCCGGCTTGAACTGCAACGTCTGTTCCGCTTCATGCTGGTCGGGCTGATCATGGCTTATGCCGGATTGATGACCCTTCTGGGGCGTGGTGCGTCGGGGGCGGTTGCCGCCGCGCAGGGCATTCAGGCCCGCCAGCTTGAACGCCGCGAACGCAACCGGGTCGAGGCCGAGGAGAACGCGGAATTCGCCGCCAGCCAAGGGTACTATGACGACGAACTGGCCTATAGTGATGCGCCTGCACCTGCGCCAAAAACCGGCCTCCTGTCGAAAATGCCGACGCTGGTCAAACGCGCCGACCCGCTGCCGGAACCTGAACTGGTCGAAACATGGGCTGAACCCGAACTGGACGAAGCCCCCAGCAGCGACCGTATCAAATCCAAGATTGCCGATGTGATTAAAAGCCGCGTGCGTACCGGTGGGGCTGTGCATACGGCGACCACCGCCCCCTTGACCCGTGGTCGCGGCCGTGGCCCTGATCCGCTGCTGCTGGATACCACCGCCCGTGGTGCCCGCCGCGAAGAGCCGCCCTTGACCGGTGCGCCGGCCCCCTCCCCTACTCGGGCGGAGCCGCCTTTAACCGCGAGCCGTGCACCTTTGGTCGCGGAACGCCCCGTGCTCGAGCTTACCCCCTCCGAACCGGATCATGATGCAGATATGGCGGTTCTGGATGATGAACCGATGACCGATAGCCACCTGCCACTGCAAGAGGCAGAGCGGGAACCGGCCATGCAGATCCCCGTGGCTCAGCCGCGCAAGGTGGTGCAGCCGCAGATGCGCAAACCGGTACATCCCAGCAAACAGGCTCAGGCCGAGGCACAGCCTGCGCTGACCTTTGAAGACACGCATCCCGGATTTGAACTGCCGCCGCTGAACCTGCTGGAAAGCCCGGATAATGTCGAACGTCTGCACCTGAGCGACGACGCGCTGGAAGAAAACGCGCGCATGCTGGAAAACGTGCTGGATGACTATGGCGTGAAGGGTGAAATCGTCGCTGTTCGTCCGGGCCCCGTTGTCACCATGTACGAACTGGAACCGGCTCCGGGCCTCAAGGCGAGCCGTGTGATCGGTCTGGCGGACGATATCGCGCGCTCTATGGCGGCATTGTCGGCGCGTGTGTCCACCGTGCCGGGCCGCAGCGTGATTGGCATCGAACTACCTAACGAGAACCGCGAGAAAGTTGTGCTGCGCGAAATCCTCGCCGCGCGTGATTTCGGCGACAGCACCATGCGTCTGCCGCTGGCCTTGGGCAAAGACATTGGCGGTGACCCTGTGGTCGCGAACCTTGCCAAGATGCCTCACCTGCTGATCGCGGGGACCACCGGTTCGGGTAAATCCGTTGCGATCAACACAATGATCCTGTCGCTGCTGTACAAGCTGACGCCGGAAGAATGCCGGATGATCATGATCGACCCCAAGATGCTGGAACTGTCGGTCTATGACGGTATCCCACACCTGCTGTCCCCCGTTGTGACCGACCCGAAAAAGGCCGTTGTCGCGCTGAAGTGGACCGTGGGCGAGATGGAAGAGCGCTATCGCAAGATGTCCAAGATGGGCGTGCGTAACATCGAAGGCTATAACGGTCGCGTCCGCGAGGCCCTGGCCAAGGGAGAGATGTTCAGCCGCACCGTCCAGACCGGCTTTGACGAAGATACGGGCGAGCCGATTTTCGAGACGGATGAATTCAAGCCCGAAGCGCTGCCCTATATCGTCGTGATCGTGGACGAGATGGCCGACCTGATGATGGTCGCGGGCAAAGAGATCGAAGCCTGCATCCAGCGTCTGGCACAGATGGCGCGGGCCTCGGGTATTCACCTGATCATGGCGACACAGCGTCCTTCCGTCGATGTCATCACCGGCACGATCAAGGCGAACTTCCCGACGCGGATTTCCTTCCAGGTGACCTCCAAGATCGACAGCCGCACGATTCTGGGCGAGATGGGGGCCGAACAGCTGCTCGGCATGGGTGACATGCTCTATATGGCGGGCGGGTCCAAGATCGTGCGCTGCCACGGCCCCTTCGTCAGCGACGAAGAAGTCGAAGAGATCGTGAACCACCTCAAGGCCTATGGTGAACCTGATTATGTGTCGGGCGTCGTTGAAGGGCCATCCGATGACCAAGAGGGCAGCATCGACGCGGTTCTAGGTCTGGGCGGCAATACCGACAGCGAAGACGCGCAATATGATACGGCCGTGGCGATCGTGGCAAAAGACCGCAAGTGTTCGACATCCTACATCCAACGCAAACTGGGCATCGGCTATAACAAAGCCGCGCGTCTGGTCGAACAGATGGAGGATGCGGGCCTTGTTTCGCCAGCCAACCACGTAGGCAAGCGCGAGATCCTGATACCTGAACAGGGGTAGCGCGCAAAAATAATCGGAACGTCATTGCGACGCCGGGGGTTGGCTTGGGAACAGGCCAGCCCCTTTTGCATTTCGGGCGTGTTAGGCGATATCCTGCTGCGTGATATCGTATATCATGACGCGAAGCCCTATGTCGAAGGCAAGGCACTGGAATAAGAATAGGAAGACTATAATGCGTTTTGTTACCACCACCGTTCTGGCCATTGGTCTGGGGTTGGCAGCTGTGATGCCCGCCGCCGCCGACAAACTGCCGCTGAACGCGATTTCCGGCTATCTTAACGATCTGAAAACCGCCAAGGGCGAATTCACCCAGATCAACGATGACGGCTCGATCAGCACCGGCACGATTTACATCAAACGTCCGGGCAAAGTGCGCTTTGAATACAACGCACCGGATTCGGGGGTTGTTGTGGCGGGCAGCAATACGGTTGTGATCTACGACAAGAAATCCAACCAACCGGCAGAGACATACCCGCTGTCCAAGACGCCGCTGTCGATCATTCTGGCCGCGAATGTGAACCTTGGTCAGGCCAAGATGGTGACGGGTCATAACTATGACGGCACCGCGACCACCGTGCGCGCCCAAGACCCCGCGCATCCTGAATATGGCAATATCGAACTGAAGTTCACCGGCAACCCAGTCGAACTGCGCCAGTGGATCATCAACGACGGCAACGGCACCAAAACCACCGTGGTTCTGGGCGATCTGCAGAAGGGCGGCAGCCTGCCCAACAAACTGTTTGACGTGGGCAGCCCCGGTCAGGTGAACCGCTAAGGAAAAAGGGCCCCGAACATACGTTCGGGGCCCTTTCTTTATCCGGTGTTGGTCAGCTTACCAACGTGACAGGCGACACCCTGCAATCTGCTGCTGGTACATATCGGAGCGCGCACGCACCTTGCGCGCCACGGCGACCAGCCAGGGTTTCGAATTATAGCTTTGGCGCGCATAGCCCGTGTTGCCTTCATGATAGGCCAGATACTGGTTTTCCGCGTCATGCAAGGGGATGCCGTTCTTGTCGCGGCTCTTATTCATGTACCACCCCATGAAATCCGACGCGTCGTTGATCCGGTCGCGCTTGGCACGGAAACCGCCAGCTTCGGCCAGATATTCATCCCATGTCGCATCAAGCGCTTGGCTGTAGCCAAAGGCGCTGGACTGGCGGCCCATGGGGATCACACCGATAACATAGCGGAACGGCGTACGGGCGTCCGCGATGAATTTGCTTTCCTGATGGATCGTCGCCATCTGCACATGGACAGGCACGCCCCAACGGCGTTCAGCTGCACGGAATGCGCGGTAATATTCTGGGCGCTCTTTGAGAATCGCACATGCATTATCAAGGTCTCGTGGTGCACTTGTCGGGCCGCCACTACATGATGCCAAAAGCACAGCAATTATCAGGGCGCAAAAGGTTCTGCTCATCGGCCTCTCGCTTTTATCGTGTTTTTATTACATTTAGTTTATCAGATTGCCCTGCCGACGCCCACCAGAAATTACAGCAGAAACCCCAGCATAAGCGGTAAAGCGGCAACCGATAGCACGGTAGAGACGACAACCAGCCCCGCGACAGACTCCGCATCCGCACCGTATTTCTCTGCCAGTAGGTAGGATGTCACCGCCACCGGTGTGGCAACCTGCAAGACCAGCACGCCAAAAGCGATTTTATCAAGGTCAAAGAACCAACCCGCCAAAGCGGCGATGCCGATGCAGATCGCAAGCTTGATCAGTGACAAAACCACCGCGCGCCCGATCCCGCCGGGGGACAGTCGTGCCACGGCCACGCCCAAGGTAATCAGCATGATCGGGATCGCCATCTGGCCCAGCAGGGACAGCGTGTTGGTCAGAAACACCGGCGTTTCCCAGCCTTGAACCAGAAACAGTGCGCCCAATGCCGTGCCCCAGACCAGCGGTTCACGGATGACCTTCCCAAAGGATCCCGACCCCGCGACCAGCCAGATTCCAAAAGTGAACGACCAGATGGCCATAATGGCAAAGACCACAACGGCGTAACCCAACCCCGTGTCGCCAAAGGCAAAAAGTGCGAGCGGCAGGCCCAGATTGCCGGTATTTCCGAAAATCATCGGGGCCAGATAGGTCCGCCGGTTCAACCCGAACACGCGCACGATCACGGCGGCCAGCAGCGTTACCCCGCCATAGGCCGCCACTGTTGCCAGTGACAAAGCGCTCAGCGCGGCGGGGTCGATCTGCGTTGTCATCAGCGACACGAAAATCAGACAGGGCACCGATAGGGTCATCGCCAGCTGGGTCACAAACTGGATGCGATATTCGAACCCCAGCTTCACCCACGCAAAGCCGATCCCCGCGAGCAAGAACACAGGGGCCACAATTTCAAGCACTGTCAGGGCTAAGTTCACAAAGTGTTTCCTTGGTTACGCGTAGCAGGATTGGACAAAAGCCCCTTGAAGGGACTACGAACGAACGGTAGGTGCACCGATGTTATGATAAGAACGCGCGCGAAATACCACTTGGGCCAGATCGTCCGGCACAAAAAACATCCCTTCCGAGGGGTGATTTTTGACGTGGACCCCGAATTTGCCAATACCGAAGAATGGTACGAGGCTATTCCGGAAGACAGCCGCCCCGAGAAAGACCAGCCGTATTATCACCTGCTGGCCGAAAACGAACAAAGCTATTACGTGGCCTATGTGTCCGAGCAGAACCTCGTGGCCGATTACTCGGGCGAACCTGTGGACCATCCCGATATCCCCGATCTCTTCGGGCCGTTCACCGATGGCGCCTATCCGCTGCACTTCCAGCTGAACTGAGGCAAAGCGCGGGTGACCCGCGCCCCGCCGCCCTTGTTCAATAGCCCAGGGCACACCCATCCTTGCGCGCGTCGCTCGCCCCCTCTAGCAAACCGTTGTCGTGCAGCTGGATCGCCTGCGCGCCGCCGATGGCTGTGGTTGGAATTTCGACCTTATGCCCCATCTCGGCAAGCTTGGCGCGAACTGCGTCGCTATACCCCCGCTCTACGTTCAGGATGCCTTTATCCGAAAACGCGCGGGGAGCGTCGATGGCGGCCTGAGGGTCTAGCCCGAAATCCGTCAGGTTAGAGACAAACCGCGCGTGGCCATTGGGCTGGTAGGCCCCGCCCATCACGCCAAAGGGCATGATCATCTTACCATCGCGTTTGATCATCCCCGGAATGATCGTGTGCATCGGCCGCTTGCCGCCCTTCAGCTCGTTCGCGTGCCCTTGGTCAAGGGTGAAGCCAGCACCGCGGTTTTGCAGCAGGATACCGAATTTATCCGACGCGATGCCCGACCCGAAACCGTGGAAGATCGAATAGATCAACGACACGGACATCCCATCCTTGTCCACCACGGTGATATAGATCGTATCCTTATGCACCGCCTCTGACAGGGCAACAGGGTCGGGCATGGCTTTCTTCGGGTCGATCAACGCCGCCAGCTCCCGCGCCGTTTCAGGCGCAAGCATATGCGCCAGACGTGCGGTATGGTCCGGGTCCGCCAGAAAACGATTTCGTGCATCGTATGCCAGTTTGGCGGTTTCCGCCTCGATATGGACACGCTCCGCGCCCCAAGGATCCATTGATGCAATGTCGAAATGCGACAGCATGTTCATCATCAACAGTGCAGTCGCCCCCTGACCGTTCGGCGCATGTTCCAGTACCTCGACGCCCTGATAGGTAGATGCGAGCGGTTCACCGGGGGTGCAAGCGGTGGCGGCGAAATCCTCTGCCGTGTGCTTGCCCCCCATCGCATTAAGAGAGGCGACGATATCTTCGGCCACCTCACCGGTATAGAAGGCATCGCGCCCGTACTTGGCGATGCGGCGCAGCACTTCGGCCTGACCGGGGGCGCGGAAGATGTCGCCGGTCTTTGGGGCCTTGCCGCCGGTCAGATAGAAATCGCGTGCGGCCCCCTGCAAGGTGCCCGCATCATTGCTCCAATCAAAGGCGACGCGTGCCGCCACGGGCACGCCTTCTTCGGCATAGCGGATCGCGGGGGCCAGTATCGTGTCCAGACCCATGGTGCCGATGGTGCCGGACAGGTGGCAAAACGCGTCAATCGCGCCCGGAATCGTCACGGCATGGGCGCTGCGCAGCGGCACTGTCTTTTCGCCAGCGTCCCGCAAATGGGCGGCATCCAACGCAGCAGGGGCGCGGCCTGATCCGTTCAGCGCGTGCACCTCTTCGCTGCCCGCCGGCGAATACAGCACAAAGCAATCCCCGCCGATCCCGGTCATCTGCGGCTCGCAAATCCCCAGCAGCACGGCACCGGCAATCGCGGCATCCATCGCGTTGCCGCCCCGCTCAAGAATATCGACAGCGGTCTTCGCAGCCAAAGGATGAGAGGTGGCACACATGCCATTGCTTGCCAGAACAGGGGATCGTCCGGGAAGGTGGAAGTCGCGCATGGTTATTCGCCCTTGATTGCTGTCATTGGGCTGAACGTAGCGCGCCGCACGTCGCGCGGGCAATCAATTATAAGAGGAACGGGCACAGTAAATGTGCCTCGGCGTTGCGTACTGGGTGGGGGCTATTAAAACGCAACGCCGAGGGAAGCCATATGCAGCTACAGAACCGATGTTGCCCGCAAAGCTGGGCGGAATTATGAAACCTTTGAGGCGCTATTGCGGAACTTTGATTGCGGCTGCCGCAGGGGTGACCAAAAACTTAACGCCTTTATCCCTGACACCGCCAACGCTAACCACAGCGCCGGCGTCACCCTGCGGCCAGAGGCACGCGCAGCGCCAGCAGGTTCATATCGCCCATGCGCGAATACTCCAGCTCGCAGCTAAGCAGTCGTATCAACCCCCACCCAAATCCCCCTTCTGGAAGATCGTCTGTGATGTCCAAGACGTTAAACGGTTCCCCCATAGGCAGCGTGAACCCCGGCATCGGTTTGCCCAGATCGGTGATGCGAAACCGCAAGTCATCCGGCGCATAGGCCCCGCGCACCCCGATCAGCCCTGCTTGGGGCAATCCGGCATAGGCGTGTTCGACCACGTTATTCAACGTCTCGGCCAGCACCAGTTCCACAATCTCGAGGTTCTCTTGCGATAGCCCCCGATCGGCCAGCTCATCGCGGATATGACCAAGGGCCGCGCGTACCGCATCGGCAGAGGCTTCCGACGTCACCTCGAAGCCATAGGGGGTATCCGCCTGACCGACTGTGCCTTCGTTCCGGTTCGGGGCGCTCATGCGGGCACCTGCGCGGCCAATGCGGCGTCCAAGGTAGGGAAAAGGGGAAACACGCTGTCCATCCGCGTTAATCGGAACACCCGATCAACCGAGGGCGTCAGCCCGGCCAGCGTCAGGCTGCGGTCCGGCAACAGAAGTTTCAGCGTCGCCACCACCGCGCCAAGCCCGCTGGAATCAATAAAATTCACCTGCCCCAGATCCAGAATAACCACAGGTGGCCCATCTTCGATCATATCCCGCATGGCTTCTTTAAAGGCGCGGGCAACGGCGGCATCAATACGGTCTTCCATCACGGATATGATGTGCAGCTGCCCTTCTGTTCTGGTCGAGAGTTTCATATGGTCATCTCCAAGGTGTCCCGGACGCCAGAAGGCATAGCGCCGATACCTTACCAAAAGATGATCATTTCCCGGGGAGGGGACGAAATGGAAAAAGTCGTGATAGCAGGGGCTGCGCGGACGCCGATGGGCGGGTTTCAAGGGGCCTTTGCCGATCTGACCGCGGCCGATCTGGGGGGGCATGCGATCAAGGCGGCGCTGGACGGTGCCGGCACCAATTCCGTGGACGAGGTGCTGATGGGCTGCGTGTTGCCCGCAGGGCAGGGCCAGGCCCCCGCGCGTCAGGCCGGCTTCAAGGCAGGTCTGGGCGAAGAGGTGCCGGCCACAACGCTGAACAAGATGTGCGGTTCCGGGATGAAGGCGGCGATGATCGCCTTCGACCAGATCGCCTTGGGTCAGACCGACACCATGATCGCCGGCGGGATGGAGAGCATGACAAACGCGCCCTATGTGCTGCCGAAAATGCGCGGCGGCGCACGGTTGGGGCACGGTCAGGTGATCGATCACATGTTCCTCGACGGGTTGGAAGACGCCTATGACAAGGGCCGCCTGATGGGCACCTTCGCCGAAGACTGCGCCGAGACATTCCAATTCACCCGCGCCGTGCAGGATGACTATGCGCTGGCCTCTCTGTCCCGCGCGCTTGACGCGCAAAGTAGCGGCGCGTTCGATGGGGAGATCGCAGCGGTTGACCTGAAAACGCGTAAAGGGTCGTTCACCGTCTCGGTGGATGAACAGCCCGGCAACGCACGACCCGAGAAGATCCCCGAACTCAAACCAGCCTTCCGCGAGGGCGGCACAGTAACGGCAGCGAATGCGTCTTCCATCTCGGACGGGGCGGCGGCATTGGTGCTGGCATCTGAAACAGCAGCCAAATCCCAAGGGTTGAATGTCCGCGCGCATATCCTCGGCCACGCCAGTCACGCGCAGGCACCGGGGCTTTTCACCACCGCGCCCGTACCGGCGGCGCAGAAACTGCTGGACCGGTTGGGCTGGCAGAAAGACGACGTTGATCTGTGGGAAGTGAACGAGGCCTTTGCCGTCGTGCCACTGGCCTTCATGCATGAAATGGGGCTGTCCCATGACATCGTGAACGTGAACGGCGGTGCCTGTGCGCTTGGCCACCCCATCGGGGCCTCTGGCGCGCGCATTATCGTGACCCTGCTAAACGCACTGGAAAAACGCGGGCTGAAACGGGGCATTGCGGCGATCTGCATTGGCGGCGGTGAAGGCACCGCGATTGCGATCGAACGCCCCTGATTTTCCAAATGGACTAAATCCTCGGGGGTCGGGGGGCAGACAGCCCCCCGGTCCGGCAGTAACAAAAGGCAATTTTATGCGCGTTGACTATCCTACCCTCTCCAAATCCCTCCACGCCTTGACTGATGGCGAAACCGACAGCGTGGCGCTGATGGCCACCGTCGCCTGCGAGGTGCACCACGCCGACGACCGCTTTGACTGGACGGGGTTCTACCGTGTGACCGCGCCAGAGCTGCTTAAGATCGGGCCCTATCAGGGCGGGCATGGCTGTCTGGTGATACCCTTCGCGCGTGGGGTGTGCGGAGCCGCCGCGCGCACGGGCGAAACGCAATTGGTTGCGGATGTGGATGCCTTTCCGGGCCATATCGCCTGCGCGTCCTCCACGCGGTCTGAACTGGTTTTGCCCGTCTGGAACGGCGCCGGAGAGCTGCTGGGTGTCTTTGATATCGACAGCAACCAGCCCGCCGCGTTTGACCAGACCGACGCCGATGCACTCGCCGCGATTTTGAAATCTGTTTTCGCAAACGTCTAGGCCGGTGATCCTGCCCGTAGATTAAAGGAAATGTCATGAGCTTTGACGCTTGGCTCGTGTTTGCCCTTTTCTGGGTGGTGTTTGTCACCACGCCGGGGCCGAACGCGGTGAACTGTATCAGCAACGGGATGAACCTGGGCTTTGCGCGGGCGATGGTCGGGGTGCTGGCGATCCTGACGCAGGCCTCGCTGTTTCTTGCGCTGTCGGCGATTGGCGTGACGGCGCTGCTGACGGCCTCGGCCACGGGGTTCTTTGTGGCCAAGATGATCGGGGCAGGGTTTCTGATCTATCTGGGCGTGCGCGGGCTGGTCCTGGCGGGCAAGCCTGTGGTGATGGAGGATCGCCCCGCCGCGTCGGTCTATTGGCGTGCCTTTGCGATTGCGACGATCAACCCGAAATCGGTCGCCGGATATCTTGCGGCCTTCAGCCAATTCGTGCAGCCGGATGTCCCGATCTGGGACCAGATGATCGTGATCGTGCCGACGGCGCTGACCCTGACCGCGGCCAGCTATACCGGGTTTACCGCGCTTGGGGCGGGGCTGGGGCGGGCGGCCTTGGGGGCGGTGTTCAACGTCTGGTTCCGCCGCGTGATGGCGGTCAGCTTTATCATCTACGGGGTGCTGTTGGGCAGCGCGCATACGCCGATGCCTAAGGGGTGATCAAGGGCTGATCCCGCGCGCCTCTGGGGCAAGTGCCCTTGGGTCAGTCTTTCCCTCTGGCCCCTGCGGTCCTGCGGGCGTAAGCAGACCCCAAGGAGACACGATATGCGCAACCCAGATACCCTTTCCAACACCCAGCCCGCCCCGCCCGAGGACACGCCCCAAGGGCTTGCCTTTGCGATCGGGGCCTACGGTCTTTGGGGGTTTCTGCCGCTGTACATGAAGGCCATCGCCCATATTCCCGCAGCAGAGATTGTCGTGCATCGGGTCATCTGGTCAGTGCCCGTGGGCGCATTGGTGCTGATCCTTCTGGGGCGCACCGCCACCCTGCGCGAGGCGTTCCGGTCGCCGCGCACGCTGGCAATGGGCTGTGTCACGGCGACGCTGATCTCGGTCAACTGGGGTATCTACATCTGGGCGGTGAACTCGGGTCATGCGCTGGACGCGGCCTTGGGGTATTACATCAACCCGTTGTTCAGCATCTTGCTGGGCGGGCTGCTGCTTGGGGAGCGTCTGTCGAGACTTCAGCTTGCGGCAATCGGGCTGGCGGCCGTCGCCGTCGCGATCCTGACGCTTGATTCCGGTCGCTTTCCTTGGGTCGCGCTGAGCCTGACGCTCACCTTCGGGCTTTACGCGCTGGCGAAAAAGCGGCTGCCGATCGGGCCAAACCAGGGTTTCCTGCTTGAGGTCTTGATCCTGCTCGCCCCCGCGCTGGCCTATCTGGTTTACCTGATCATGACGGGGCAAAACCACTTTGGTCAGGGCGTGCCGTTTAATACGTGGATGCTGGTGGGCTGCGGCGTGGTCACGGCGGTGCCGCTGATCTTTTACGCCAACGGAGCCAAGCGGCTGCGGCTGTCGACCATCGGTATCTTGCAGTATATCGCGCCGACGATGATCTTCCTTTGCGCGGTGCTGGTCTTTGACGAACCCTTTGGGCGGGCGCGCATGATTGCCTTTCCGCTGATCTGGGGTGCGCTGGTGATCTATTCGATCTCGCTGTTCCGGCAGATGCGGCACAAACCGGCTTGATCAGGGGCTAGGAGGGGCGCAGACATGTTGCGCCCCTCGATCCTTATATCATTCGCTCAGGACAGCGCGTCCTTGAAGGCGAGGAAGCTGGGGTCTTTCATCACCCGTGCGTTCATCGCCTCGCGTAGGGCTCCGATGGATTTATAGGGGCGCATCACCACCTCGAATTTGGCGATCAGACCGTCGTCACCCAAGGTGATCAGGTCGACGCCAACGGCATCCAGATCCCCGATCTTGCACTGGAACTCCAGCGCCCAATCTGTGCCTTCCCCCATGATTCGGCGGTACTTGAAATCGCTAAAGACATTGCCGACGTGCCCCAGGACCGCTGCCACAGGGGCGCGGCCGGTCCAGGTCTTGTAATATGTCGGCGGCATGAAGGTGACGTCTTCCGCCAGCAACGGGGCGATCTTTTCCGAATCTCCCTTGGCGACAACATCAATCATCTTGGTAATAGTAGGATGCATTCCGGGTCCTTTGGTACAGATTGGCTTGAAAACCTACCCTACATCTGAGACGGACACTTATGGAAACAGAATATAATCCGCCCCAAGATCCGCTGGTTGTCCTGCATGAAGACGCCGAAGTGTTGCTGGTCGACAAGCCCGCGGGCTTGCTGTCGGTGCCAGGCAAAGGGCCGCATCTGGCCGATTGTCTGATCGCGCGGGTGCAGGATGCATTTCCGGATGCGCTGCTGGTGCATCGTCTGGATCGGGACACCTCGGGCGTGATGATCTTTGCGCTGACGCCCCATGCGCAGCGCCATCTGGGATTGCAGTTTGAAAAGCGGATGACGCGCAAGACCTATGTCGCGCGTGTCTGGGGGGTGCCGCAGGAAAAGACCGGGACCATCGATCTGCCGCTGATCGTGGATTGGCCGAACCGCCCGCGCCAGATGGTCTGCCATGAAACGGGTAAACCCGCACAAACCGACTGGCGTGTGCTGAAAGACGAAGGCGACACCGCGCGGGTGCGCCTTAGCCCCAAGACAGGGCGCAGCCATCAGCTGCGGGTGCATATGCTGAGCCTCGGCCATCCGATTCTGGGCGATCCGTTTTACGCCACGGGGCCCGCGTTGGCGTATCCGCGCCTGATGCTCCATTCAGAGGAGCTGCGGTTCAACCATCCTCAGGGCGGGCATTCGACCAAGATCCGCGCCAAGGCACCGTTCTAAAGGCCATAGGGCGCAGACGAAAAAGGCCACCCCGAAGGGTGGCCTTGGTGTTTGTGGGCGATGCCAAAGGACAGCTATTCAGCGGCCCAGCCAGAGACGGCCTTGATCTCGGTAAAGTCCTCGATCCCGTACATGCCACCCTCGCGGCCATTGCCCGATTGCTTCATGCCGCCAAAGGGCGACCCTGCGGCGCGGCTTTGGCCGTTCATCTCGACCATGCCCGACCGCAGTTGACGCGCCAGACGGTTGCGACGCTCGCCATCTTGCGACTGGACATAGTTCGTCAGGCCGTAAACCGTGTCATTGGCGATCTGGACCGCTTGCTCCTCGCTGTCGAACTTCATGATCGACAGAACCGGCCCAAAGATTTCCTCGCGCGCGATGGTCATGTCGGGGGTCACGTCAGCAAAGACCGTGGGTTTGACAAAGAAGCCACGGTTCAGGCCATCGGGCCGTCCGGTGCCACCTGCGACCAAACGCGCGCCTTCGTCGATGCCCTTCTGGATCAGATCCTGAATCTTGTTGAACTGCGATTCATTCACAACGGGGCCGATATGACGCCCATCTTCGGAGGCAGGACCAACGGTAACCTGCGACGCAACAGCGCCTGCTTCTTCGACGGCTTTGTCATAGACATCCGACTGCACCAGCATACGGCTGGGGGCGTTACACGACTGGCCGGTGTTGTTCATCATATGCAGTACGCCGCGTTTGACCGCCTTGTCATCCGCATCGTTAAAGACGATGTTCGCGCCTTTGCCACCCAGTTCAAGGTGGACCTTTTTCAGCGTATCCGCCGCCGCCTTCGAGATCAGCGTGCCCGCGCGGGTCGATCCGGTGAAGCTGATCATGTCGATGTCTTTATGCGACGACATCTGGCTGCCGACACCGACGCCATCGCCGTTCACAAGGTTGAATACCCCTTTGGAGAAGCCTGCCTCGTCAATCAGTTCGGCAAAGATCATCGCGTCCAGCGGGCTTTCCTCGGAAGGTTTCAGCACCATCGTGCAGCCCGATACAATCGCCGCGCCGACCTTGAGCGTGATCTGGTTCATCGGCCAGTTCCACGGCGTGATCAGACCGGCAACGCCCACGGCTTCGCGGATGATCCGGTCATTCGGGGCGTGATCGCCAAGCGGCTGTTCAAATTTGAACTCTTTCGCGGCCTTGATGAAGTTGCTCAGATGGTAAGAGCCAGCACCAACCTGCGATGTGCGGGCCAGATCCATCGGCGCACCCATGGCCGTGCTCATTGCTTTGGCCAGATCTTCGGCGCGGGCCTGATAGACCTCTAGCAGCTTTTCCAGCAGGGCGATGCGTTCCGCCGGAGGCGTCGCCATCCAGCCCGGCAGGGCGGCCTTGGCGGCAGCAACCGCGGCATCGGTATCTGCCTGATCCCCAAGCGAGATGACCGCGCAGGGCTCCTCTGTGGTGGGGTCGATCACGTGATAGTCATTCGGCTTGGCGGGGGATACCCATTCACCGTTGATGTAAAACTCGCGCTTCTCCAGCATGGGAAAACTCCTTTTGTCATGCGGTGCCGGGGACGTTTCCCCCAGCCTCTTGCGCGTACCATGTCACCACATTTGGGGACCCGCAAGTGAGGGGGTGAAACCGGCAGCGCAACGTCTTACATAAGTGGAGAACGACAAACCGAAACCATGAAGCCGGAGAATATTATGTCCTTGCGCATCAACGATACCATCCCCGATCTGACTGTCGAAACCGATCAGGGCACGATCAGCCTGCACGACTGGGTGGGCGACAGCTGGGCGATCCTGTTTTCGCACCCCAAGGATTTCACGCCGGTCTGCACCACCGAATTCGGGGCGGTCGCACAGCTTGCCGACGAATGGGAAAAGCGCGGCACCAAGGTGATGGGCATTTCCGTGGACGGTGTTGAAGAGCACAAGAAATGGAAAAGCGATATCGAGACCTTCGCCGGTGCCAAAGCGGGCTTTCCGATCATCGCGGATAACGACCTGACCGTTGCCAAAGCCTTCGACATGCTGCCTGCCGACGCCTATATGCCCGATGGCCGCACCCCCAACGACAGCGCCACTGTTCGCGCCGTGTTCATCATCGGGCCGGACAAGCAGCTGAAGCTGTCGATGACCTACCCGATGACCGTGGGCCGCAACTTTGCCGAGGTTCTGCGCGCGCTGGACGGCCTGCAAACCTCGACTGGCAAGGGCGTGGCGACACCGGCGAACTGGAATGTCGGCGACGACGTGATCATACCCGCGACCCTGTCAGACGATGACGCCAAGGTGAAATTCGGCGACTTCAACAAGATCCTGCCCTACCTGCGCACCACCAAAGCGCCCAGCTAAGCGCGGATCTCAGGCTCTCTGAGGTCGCAATTTAATCTGCGTGCGATACCACGCTCGCTTGAATCCCCGCATCAGCTTGCCGCTGGTGCGGGTTTTTTGCTGGATGGTTGACCCGCCGATCTGATTGGCGATTTCGCTTAGCCCGTTGGGAAGCAGGGCATGGAGCTTTTGCCCCGTCACCCAATGCATCTGCAGCCATGTATCGACAGGGCGGTCAATCTGGGTCGATCCGTCAAGCAAGCGCTGCGCGGCGTCACGCCCCACCACCTGACAGCAACACTGCAAGCCGATCCGCTTGGGCAGGATCAATGCCATATCCCCGTCACGCGCCACGACATCTGCGGGCAGCTCTCGCATCTTGAGCGGCAGGCGCAGGTACATATCGGGCGTCATATTCTGGTGGATAAGCTGCAACGCGCGCTCCAGCTCTGGCCGCGACACGGCGAGGTCATCCTCGACAATCATCGCGTAATCCCAGCCCTGATCGACGATCATCTGCCAGCATTTGCGATGGCTTTGAAAGACGCCGATCTCGGCCGGTGTCAGGGCGAAGGGATAGGACGGGCTGTGCAGGTTGCCAGAGTGGGTGCGCACATCTGCGACCTGCGCAGGGTCGCGGCCATTCACCGCTTCGACGACCTGCGCATCGGGCAGATCCTGCAGCAACCGCGCGACATTGGCGTGCCGCGCGGTGCTGGTGGACATATGGATAATCAATGATTTCATACGGTTTGATACCGCGCTTGGCGAGGTTCTCAAACCGTTTAAATCACTGCTCGGCGTTAAAGGTGAACAGCTTTTCGCCGTTGATCGTATAGCTGTCGATCAGGTCTTTGGCGCGGTCGCCGACCAGCCAGTCTTCCAACTGGGCCGCGGCGTCTTTGTTCACATGCGCGTGTTTCTCGGGGTTCACCGGAATATAGGCATATTGGTTGAACAGCACCGGATCGCCCGCAAAGAGGATTGCCAGATCGGCCTTGTTGTCAAAGTTCAGCCAGCTTGCGCGGTCGGACATGATATAGGCACCCATCCCTGCAGCGGTGTTGAGGCTCGCGCCCATGCCCGCGCCGACAGCTTTGTACCATTCACCGAATGTCGCGGGGTCTAGATCGGCACCGGCCCAAAGCGACAGCTCTTTCTTGTGGGTGCCGCTGTCGTCGCCACGGCTTACGAAAGGTGCCTCGGCCGCTTCGATCTTGACCAGTGCGCCCTTAGCAGCCTCTGCCTCTGCGATCGCGGCGGGGTCGTCATTTGGGCCGATCAGGACGAAATCATTATACATGATCTCGCGGCGGTGAGTGCCATAGCCGTCGGCGACAAAGGCCTCTTCGGCTTTCTTGGAGTGCACCAGAATGGCATCGACGTCGCCCGCTTCACCCAACCGCAAGGCTTGACCGGTGCCGACGATCAGCAGTTGTACGTCAAGGTCCAGATCTTCTTTGATGGCGGGCAGCAGAACGTCGGACAGACCAGAGTTGTTGAAGGACGTGGTGACAGCCATTTTCATGGTGTCCGCCTGGGCAGCCGTGGTGCCAAGTGCGAGAACAAGAGCGGTAATCAAGGATTTCATATCAAAATATCTCCATTCAGGAACGATTTGAATTCCGGGGTCTGCGGGGCGTCAAACGCATCGGGCGCCGGGCCAGCCTCGTGAATACGACCTTTAAACAGAAACAATATTTCAGTTGCAAGGCGCCGTGCCTGACCCAGATCATGGGTCGCCATCACGATGCGCGTCCCTGACTGATGGGCAGACTGCAGCAGCGCCTCTATATCCTTGACGGACCGGCCATCCAGATTGGCGCAGGGTTCGTCCAGCAGCAGCATTTCGGGGGTGCGGATCAAGGCGCGGGCGAGGGCGAGCTTTTGTTTCTCGCCACCGGACAAGCCCGTCGCGGGGCGATCCAGCGCGGGCGTCAGGCCGATGCGAGCCGCCCATGCCTCTACGGCTTTGTTCACCTGCGCCTTGGGCTGGCCGAGTATCGCCAGCGGATAGCCCAGATTGGCGCGCACCGACCGGCGCAGCATCACGGGGCTTTGGAAGACATAGGCCTGCCGCATCCGCGCGAGGTCATCCGGCACGGCCCATGTAACCGCGCCTGTCGACAGCCGTTCAAGCCCATGCAGCGCCTTGAGGAATGTCGTCTTGCCCGCGCCATTGGGCCCCAGCAGGATTGTGAAGCCGGTTTTACCAAGCGTCAGGTCCACGGGGCCCAGCAATCGCTTGCCGCGGCGGGTCACACTGACGTCGCGCATATGGGCGGGCAGCAGGGGGGTCACCATCTGCCCTCTCTTTCCGTGCGCGACAAGGCGTGGATGATCAGGTTCACACTCAGCGCCAGCGCGATCAGCACAAAGCCCAGACCAAGCGCGAGTGCGAAATCACCCTTGCCGGTTTCCAGCGCGATGGCGGTGGTCAGCACGCGGGTGGCGTGGTCGATATTGCCGCCAACGATCATGATCGCGCCGACCTCGCCGATGGCGCGACCAAAGCCTGCCAGCGCCGCCGTCAACAAGGCCCGCCGCCCGTCCGAGATCAGCGTCAGGATGCGCCGCGTCGGGGTGGTGTTCAGCGAGATTAGAAGATCGTGGTATTCGGCCCAAAGATCACGCATTGCCTGATGGGTGATAGAGGCGATGAGCGGCGTGATAATGATGACCTGCGCAATGATCATCGCCGTGGGCGTGAACAGCAGCCCCAGCACCCCGAAGGGCCCGGCGCGCGACAGCAGCAGATAGACGATCAACCCCACCACGACGGGCGGCAATCCCATGAGGGAGTTCAGCACCGCAATCGCGGTTCGGCGGAAGCGGAAACGGCGGATGGCGAGCCATGTGCCGAAGGGCAGCGCGATGGTCGAGGCAATGACCAGCGCCGTCAGGCTGACCTGCAACGACCTGAGCGTAATCTCGATCAGGTCGGGATCGCCGGTGACAACCAGCCAGAACGCAGAAGAAAGGCCCGCCCAGATATCATTCATCGGGCGGGCCGTCGGAGTTTGCTATGCATAGGATGCGGTCTTAGTCGCCCAGCCGGACATTGCGATCAGAGGAGGTCTGCTCGGCCGCGGAGAACCCGGCGTTGTCCAACGCAAAGTTCATGCCCGCAGCAAGAACGACCAAGGCGACGATGGCAGTGATAAAAGCTTTCATTCCGTACCTCGTTGATGCGCATTGGCACGTTGGGTGGGGGGCGTTGGGTGCATCATATCACTCTGCCGGCTGCGTGCCAGAGGCAGGTTTACCCTGCTTCGCGACAACTTCGTCGGCCCAGATGCTGTGGTGCTCGCGGGCCCATTCAAGATCGACATCGCCGGACCCCATCGCCTCGAACGCGCCTTCCATGCCGAGTGTCCCGATATAGATATGCGCGATGATCACCGCCATCAGGACAAAGCTGATAACGGCGTGCCACAGCTGGGCGTATTGCATTTCCTCTTGCGGGGTCAGCGTGGCGTCTATTGTGCCAAGCCCCAACAGTTGCGGCACGCCCATGTCATTCAACAGCGCCAGCGTAGGTTCGAACATCGTCAATTCGAACGGGAAGAGCAGCGAAATACCCGAGACAGAGATCGAGGTGCCCAGAATGATGACGGCCCAGAAGATCAGCTTTTGACCGGCGTTGAACTTCTTGGCGGGGGGGTGACCCTTGCCGAAGATGCCGCCGCCCTTGAGGATCCAGTTGATGTCTGTGCGGTCCGGCAGGTTGTGAACGATCCACATGACGAACACCATCACCAGCCCCAGCATAAAGGCCCATGAGACGTTGTTGTGGATCCACTTGCCCGCGATGGCAAAGGTCGAAAACGCCTCGTGCCCGAACAGCGGGATCAGCAGTTTGCGCCCCGCAAGCGATACCAGACCGGTGATGGCCAGCAGGATGAACGAGCTTGCGATCAGCCAGTGGCCAAAGCGTTCGATGAATTTGAACCGTTCGATGGTGATACCCGCGCGGCCGTGTTCGATACGGATACGCCCGCGGATCAGATAGAAAATTGCCATCAGCACGACGGTGACACCCAACAGCAGGCTGCCATAGGTCAGCAGCGGGCCGTGACGGAAGCTCAGCCACCACATGCCACCGTCCTGCATCAGGACCTTGGCGGCAGGTCCGCGGTTGCTGGCACGCGCGTCGGGCAGGGCGTCCGCCCGGATCTCGCGCCACAGGTCCGCATCGGATGCACCACCAAGCGGTCCAAGGTGAGATTCGGCCGGGGGCGGGTTGCCCTCAAGCGGTAAGGGAAGCTCGGCCCCAAAGGGCACGTCCTCGCCGCGTTGGCGGGCCATGATGTCTTCAAGCGACTGTTGGCCCGGTTGCAGGACCGAGGCATCGCCCGAGGTGTCCTGCGCGGCGGAAAGACCGGCAAAGGACACAAGAAATATGAGAGGCAGCAGAACGCGCAGCAATGTCATCGGGACCTCCGACAGGATAAAGATAGTTGGCCCGCCAGCAGCAGGTGCCAGCGGGCCAAGGAAAGCATGAATATGCGAAAGGGGGATTAGCCGCCCTTTTGCTCGTATGCCGTGCCCCAGCCCCAAGCGCCCGAGCCAAAGCCGCGCGCGACAACGCGTTCGCGGTAGATGCCCGAGACGACATCGCCATCACCGGCCAGCAGCGCTTTGGTCGAACACATCTCGGCGCAGATCGGCAGCTTGCCTTCGGCGATCCGGTTGCGGCCGTACTTCTGGAATTCCGCTTCGGAGTGGTTTTCCTCGGGGCCACCGGCGCAGAAAGTACATTTGTCCATCTTGCCGCGCGACCCGAAGTTGCCCGCCTGTGGATACTGCGGCGCGCCGAAGGGGCAGGCGTAGAAGCAGTAACCGCAGCCGATGCACAGGTCCTTGGAGTGCAGAACGATACCGTCGTCGGTCTGGTAGAAGCAGTCTACAGGGCAGACCGCCATACAGGGCGCATCGGAACAATGCATACACGCAACCGAGATCGACCGCTCGCCGGGTTGGCCGTCCTGAATGGTGACGACCTTACGGCGGTTGATGCCCCACGGTACTTCGTGTTCGTTCTTACATGCCGTGACGCAGGCGTTGCATTCGATGCAGCGTTCGGCGTCGCAGAGAAACTTTGCTCTTGCCATCTTGATAGTCTCCTTACGCTGTCCAGATTTTGCAGAGCGTCGATTTCGTCTCTTGCATCTGAGTTACTGAGTCATAGCCATATGTTTGCGCGGTGTTGGTGGATTCACCCAAGACGTAAGGGTCGGACCCTTCTGGGTATCTGTCCCGCAAGTCAACGCCTTCCATGTGGCCGCCAAAGTGGAACGGCATGAACGCCACGCCGCTTTCGACACGTTCCGTCACCATTGCCATCACCTTGATCTTGCCGCCTTCGGGGCCTTCGACCCAGACATCGGCCCCATCACGCACGCCCAGATTGTTGGCGTCACGCGGGTTGATCTCGATGAACATGTCCTGCTGAAGCTCGGCCAACCAGGGGTTGGACCGTGTTTCGTCGCCGCCCCCTTCGTATTCGACGAGACGACCAGAGGTCAGCACGATTGGATAGTCCTTGGAGAAGTCGTTCTCCTGGATGGACTTATACATGGTGGGCAGGCGCCAGAACTTCTTGTCGTCATAGGTCGGGTAGTCCGCGACCAGATCACGACGGTTGGTGTACAGCGGTTCGCGGTGGATTGGCACCGGATCGGGGAAGGTCCAGACCACGGCGCGGGCCTTGGCGTTGCCGAAGGGGGCGCAGCCATGCTTGATCGCGACACGCTGGATGCCGCCCGACAGGTCGGTTTTCCAGTTCACGCCACCGGTGTCGGCAACGTAGTCCGACGGGGTCTCGCCGGTCTGGGATGTTTCACCGACTTCCTCGTCCGGCTTTGCGTTCGCCGGTTCGCCTTCGGGATAGCCCGCAACATAGTTGATCACGGCCATCTCTTCGTCGGTCAGATCGCTATCCCAGCCCAGTTCACGCAGCATGGACATCGTGAACTCGGGGTAGCCGTCCTTGATCTCGGAACCGGCGCTATAGACGCCTTCGGCCAGCAGGTTGTCACCGTCACGTTCCACACCGAAACGGGCGCGGAAGGTCAGACCGCCTTCGGCAACGGGCAGCGACATATCGTACAGGTTCGCCGTGCCGGGGTGGTTCATTTCGGGTGTGCCCCATGCGGGCCAAGGCAAACCATAGAAGTCCCCGTCGGCCGGTCCACCTTTGGCGCGCAACGTGGTGCGGTCAAAGGTGTGCTGGTTGGCCATGTGCATCTTCATGCGCTCGGGGCTTTGTGCGGTGTAACCAATGGTCCACATGCCGCGGTTGAATTCGCGGGTCAGGTCCTCGATGTTGGGTTCGTCCCCGTCCAGCGCGATGTTCTTGAACAGACGATCGCTGAAACCGAACTTGTCCGCGAAGAGCTTGATGATCGTGTGGTCGGGCTTGGATTCGAACAGGGGCTCGACGACCTGATCACGCCACTGCAGCGACCGGTTGGACGCGGTGACAGAGCCGCGGGTTTCGAACTGGGTCGTTGCGGGCAACAGATACAGCCCGTCTTGGCGGTCCTGCATCACGGCGGACACCGTTGGATATGGATCGACAACGACCATCAGGTCGAGTTTCTCCATCGCGGTGACCATTTCCTTTTGGCGGGTCTGCGAGTTGGGCGCGTGGCCCCACAGAACCATCGCGCGGGTGTTGTCCGGCTGGTCGATGTTTTCCTTGTCTTCCAGCACGCCGTCAATCCAGCGGCTCACGGGGATACCGGTCAGGTTCATCATCGAGGTGTCGTTGAACGACGCCTTGGAGAAGCGGGATTGCAACCATTCAAGGTCTTCTTCCCAAACCCGCGCCCAGTGAGCCCAAGCCCCTGCGGACAGACCATAGTAGCCCGGCAGCGTATCGGCCAGAACGCCCAGATCGGTTGCACCCTGCACGTTGTCGTGGCCGCGGAAGATGTTGGTGCCGCCGCCTGCGGTGCCCATGTTGCCAAGAGCCAGCTGCAGGATGCAGTACGCACGGGTGTTGTTGTTGCCGTTGCTGTGCTGCGTGCCGCCCATGCACCAGATCACGGTGCCGGGACGGTTGTTGGCCAGCGTGCGTGCAACGCGTTCTAGCTGCGAAGCGGGTGCGCCGGTAACGCGTTCGACCTCTTCGGGTGTCCACTTCGCGACTTCGTCACGGATCTGGTCCATGCCCCAAACGCGGGTGCGGATGAATTCCTTGTCTTCCCATCCGTTCTCGAAGATGTGCCAAAGGATACCCCAGACCAGCGCCACGTCCGAACCAGGACGGAAGCGGACATATTCATCCGCGTGGGCCGCTGTACGGGTAAAGCGTGGATCGCACACGATCATCGGCGCGTTGTTCTGCTCTTTCGCTTTCAGCAGGTGCAGCAGCGATACGGGGTGCGCCTCGGCAGGGTTGCCGCCGATGACAAAGATCGCCTGGCTGTTGTGGATGTCGTTGTAGCTGTTGGTCATGGCGCCGTAGCCCCATGTGTTCGCAACGCCCGCAACGGTGGTGGAGTGACAGATACGCGCCTGGTGGTCGACGTTGTTGGTGCCCCAATAGGCCGCGAACTTGCGGAACAGATACGCCTGTTCGTTGTTATGCTTGGCCGAGCCGAGCCAGTAGACAGAATCGGGACCGCTTTCTTCGCGGATCACGTTCATCTTGTCGCCGATCTCGTTGATCGCCTGTTCCCAGCTGATCCGAACCCACTGGCCACCCTCTTTTTTCATCGGGTATTTCAGGCGGCGTTCACCGTGGGCATGTTCGCGTACCGACGCCCCTTTGGCGCAATGCGAGCCAAGGTTGAACGGGCTGTCCCAGCCGGGTTCCTGACCCGTCCAGACGCCGTTCGACACTTCGGCGATGACGGTACAGCCAACCGAACAGTGGGTGCAGACAGATTTGATCGTCTCTACCGCGCCGCTGACGGCGGTGGCAGCTGACGCTTGTGTGACAGAGCCCGCGGTCGATGCGATCGCCGCAAGGCCGCCGATGGCCAGACCTGACCCGCGCAGGAATGCGCGACGGTCAACGGATTTTTCCGCGATGTCGGATAGCATGCCCGCCCGCTGGGGCCGCCGTGCCATCCCGTTGGTCTTTTTCCGAAGCATAATAGTCTCCCTTGATGCCCGCGTGCTCTGACCGTGTGGGTCGGACCGGGGCTGAGTTTTCCTCCCGCGGTGGTTAGGCGCGCGGGTCTTTGATCACTGAATTAGAAGCGTGTGCTTTCCAGATAGGCGCGGGTGTGCGCGGTATCTTGCATCTTGTCCGATTGCAGATCGACTGGCTGCGCCTCGGCGGCGGTGCCGCTGCTGGCCACGGCAACGGCGGCTGCCGGTGCGGCTGTCCCTGCCAGTTTCAGGAAATTGCGGCGGTTGGTGCCTTTGGTATCCTGGGTCATGGGTTGTACCCCTTTCCTTGGTTATGCGGGGGGAAGCCCCGCCTGATGTGGTGCGGTTATCCCGCCGTCATACGAAATGCTTCGCGTTCAATGTCCATGAAGGCGCTGCCGACTGCGGCAACCCCGGCATATAGGACGGAGTTCTTGGCCCCTTGCAGGTCGGTAAAGAAGTGACCCGCCCAAGGCGCGATGTGTTTGTTGAAAAACGCCCGCTGCGTGGCGTCGCTGGCCTGAGCGCCAAAACGCCCGACAATCATACCGCCCATCATCTCCATCAGGGATGCGATGTTGTCTTCGGGTTCAAAGACGTTTTCGGCGCGGCTGATGCGCTGTGCTGCCATGTCGCTGCGCAGGGCGGCGAGGGGCTTTTCATTTAGAAAGCCGGTCAGGTAATAGCTGGCATAGGGCAGCAGCTCGCCCCGACCGAGACCAATGAACAGCGCGTTGAATTCGGTCTGCACTTTCTTGGGGGTCATGGCCTTGGCCACGCGCGCAAGCCCGTTGATCGCTTCGCCCAACGGGCTGTCATCGCCGGACAGGCCAGCGGTCTGGTCCAGCAGCATCTGATCCGCAGGGCGGGCCAGCATCACGCCAAGGTAATTGTACAGATCAGCGCGCAGGCGATCTTCGGCAGAGACTTGGGTGGCTTGGGCGGCAGCGGTCATGCGCTTTGCTCCTCAAAACGAAAGGCCATGCGGCGCGGGGGCAGGGTTGCGGGCTCTTCCATCGCTGTTTCGGCGACGGGGGGCTCTGCGGGGGTATCGGGTTGGGCCACGGCGACGGCGGGTGCGTCGACCTCTGCCGGTGCGACGAGCGGTGTGGGCTCTGTTTCAACAGGTGTTTCTGCCGCGTCGGTGGCGGTGTCGAGCGAGGCCGCAGCCTTGCGCGCGACATCTTCGATATGACGGCGCAGCCCTTTGCCAACCTCATAGCTGGTGGTGAAATTCGTCACGGCAGAGGCTTGGGTATAGTCGTCAGCGTAGTCGACCAGATCATCCAGACAGGCCAGCGCCGGATCGGATACCCACAGTTTGCGCAGCGCACGGCGGCGCAGGTGTTCGGGGATGGCCCGCGCCATAAACGCCGAGAAATCATCGCCCGCTTTAAGCGTGTCAGGGTCGGGCAGATCGAACTCTGCCAGCAGTTCGGCATCGGATTTTTCCGCCAGCGCGGCTTGATGCTGCGCCTCTGCCTGCTCTGCGGCGGCTTGCTGCGCGGCAGCTTCCTCTGCCTTGACGGCAGCGCGGCGGCGATCCCAGAAAGATGTGTGACGGGTCATTGCGAGGACCCCGAACGCGACGTGCGCGGTGCGCGGTAGACATCGGTCGTCTGCGAGATGCGCGCGTCCCCGATCCCGTCTTGCTTCGGCTCTTGGTACTTGTCGCGACGACGTTTCACAAAGGCTTCTTCTTCGTGGTGCGTGTCGACATAGGCGCTGATCCAGGCATGCACCTGCGGGGTCATCATGACCTTTTCAACGATATCCTCGCCATTGTCGCTGTAATCCTGCGCCTCATAGGGCGAGGCGGTGACCATCACCACCTCAAGCGGGCGGGCAGGGTCGCGGGTTTCGCGGCAGATGACATAGAGACAGGGCACATTCGCGGCGAGCCCGTGCACATAGGCTTCGGTATCGGAGCGGTACAGCGTTAGCGGCACAGTGGTCACGTGATAGTCGGACACCTCGCCTTCGGTGCGCAGCAGCTTCCAGTCAGCCGGATCGGCACCGGGCAGGACACAGACCGCACGCCAAACGAACTTCGCCCATTTCGTCACGCCGGGTGACTTGCGAAGGACTACCCCGACGGGCATCGTTTGCGCTGATTTAAGCGGTGCGTTCAACTTGGTTTCCGATGATGTTTCAGGCGTTTCCGGCCTCATATTGACGTAATCATAACGCGTATCAAAGAGGATTCTAGGGTTGAATCACACAGTTTTGTGATTGCTGCAATGCGGCATTTCCCATACGTCAGCATTTGCCATATTTGACTGGGGTTTCGGTCTTTCCGACTGTTTTTGTTGGGTAATTCATGCCGTAGGTGCGAGCAGCCCTTTTGCGGGACGCAGGGGCAATTAGGGGTTTGCGGCGGGTCGCGAACACCACTAGCTTGGCGTGCGAGCGCTGACAGCGCCTTGCCGCTTGACCCATCCCATCCGGTGCTGTCCCCGAGGAGATTATGGAAAAGACTTTTCTGCTGTGCGACTGTCTGGGCAGTCAGGATATTGACGCGCCTGCCTTGTCAAAGGCGACGGGTCTGCCGTGCTCTAAGGTCTATAGCTGTCTGTGCACAGACCAGATCGGCACCGCGGCAGAGGCGATAGCCGCGGGCAATACCGTGATCGCGTGCCAGCAGGAACGCCCCCGCTTCGAGGAGCTGGCCGCCGAGATCAACGCAGAGGTGCCCCAGTTTGTCGATATTCGCGACCGCGCCGGCTGGCACGACGATCGGGGGGACGCGACGCCCAAGATGGCCGCCCTGATGGCGGAGCAGCAGCTTGCCGCACCGGCACCACGGGTGATGGATGTGGTATCAGAAGGCACGTGTCTGATCATGGCCCCGCCCGCCCTCGCGCTTGAGGTGGCAGAGATGGTGGCCGATACGCTTGCGGTGACGGTGCTGTGGCAGGGCGATTATGACGGGGCGGTTGATCCGCGTTTTGACGTGGTCAAAGGCGACCTGCGCAAGGCGTCGGGCGCATTGGGCGATTTCAGCCTGACCTTTGACCAGTTGCAGATGCTGATCCCCGGCGGACGCGGCGCGCCTTCGTTCACCGCGCCACGGGACGGGGCCAAGTCGCAATGCGATATCATTCTGGATTTGACGGGGAATACATCGCTGTTTCCCGCGCCGCACAAACGTGACGGCTATCTGCGGGCCGATCCGGGCAGCAAGCCCGCCGTGGCAGAGGCCGTGCGCGAGGCCATGCAGATGGTCGGCACCTTTGAAAAGCCGCTTTACGTGCGGCTGACTGAAAGTCTTTGCGCCCATTCGCGGGCCGGGCAGGCCGCCTGTTCCAACTGTCTGGACCTCTGCCCGACGGGGGCGATCACCTCGGCCGGGGAACATGTGGCGATTGACCCGATGATCTGCGCGGGTTGCGGTAGCTGTTCTGCGGTTTGCCCCTCGGGGGCGATCACCTATGATGCGCCGCCCGTGGATACCCTGTTCCGCCGGCTGTCGACGCTGGCATCGACCTATCGCAAGGCGGGTGGCACCGCGCCGCGCTTGCTGGTGCATGACGACGACCACGGGGCCGAGATGATCCGCCTTTACGCGCGTTTTGGCGCTGGCTTGCCGGTTGATGTCATCCCGCTGGCCGTGGATGCGCTGGCGGGCTTCGGCCATGCAGAGATGCTTGCAGCACTTGGCTGCGGCTTTGCGCATGTGGATGTATTGCTGTCACCACGTACAGAACGTGACGTGATCGAGGTGCAGGCCGAGATCGCCCGCGCGATCAGCGGCACCGATACGATCCGCCTCATTGATGTGGCCGACCCCGATGCACTGGAAACCGCGCTGGTTACCGAAACGGCGCAGCCCGCGCATGACACGCTGCTGCCCTTGGGTACCCGCCGTCAGGTCGCGCGGCTCGCGGGCAAGACCCTTCAGCCCGAGGCCAAGGTGATCGACCTGCCCGACGCCGCCCCCTATGGCGCGGTGCTGGTGGATACCGATGCCTGCACGCTCTGCCTGTCCTGTGTGTCGCTGTGCCCGTCCGGGGCGCTTGGCGATAACCCCGATCTGCCCCAGCTGCGCTTTCAGGAAGATGCCTGCCTGCAATGCGGGCTATGTGCGAACGTCTGCCCCGAGGATGCGATTACACTAAAGCCGCAGTTGAACCTGACTGCGCAGGCCTTCACTCAAGTGGTGCTGCACGAGGAAGAGCCCTTTGCCTGCATCGAATGCGGGTCGCTTTTCGGCGTGAAGTCCACGGTTGAGAAGATCACCGAAAAACTGGCAGGAAAACACGCGATGTTCGCGTCCTCCGAAGCGGCGAAGATGATCCAGATGTGCGACAACTGCCGGATCAACGCGCAGTACCACGCGCAGAACAATCCGTTGGCTGGCAAAGAACGCCCGCGTGTGCGCACATCCGAAGACTATTTCAGCAAGCGCAAAGATCACTAAGCGCTGTGCCGACCCACCCAAAGAACAGGAGAAAATCATGAGCGATGATTTCAACATGTCGATGCGCAAGTTCCTCAAGCAGGTCGGTGTGACCTCGCAGCAGGCAATCGAAGAAGCGATGCGCGAAAACGGCGACACCGGCGGCAAGACATTCGAGGCCAAGGTGGTGCTTACCATTGACGGGCTGGACCTTGAACATGTCGTGACCGGCAAGATCCAAGGGCAGTCCGAAGCGTGAGCGTCACCCGTGATGCCGTACTGGCCTGCCTGAAAACCCTGAACGATCCCGTCTCCGGTAAGGATATTGTAGAGCTTGGCCTCGTGAAAGCGCTGACTGTCGACGACGGCGCGGTGCGCTTTGTGCTTGAGGTCAACCCGAGCCACGCCGACGCCTACGCCAAGCTGCGCGACGAGGCCGACGCGGCTGTAAAGGCGCTTGAGGGCGTTGCCTCTGTCTCGGCCGTGCTGACGGCTCATTCCAAGCAGGCACCGCCGCCTGACTTGAAGCTGGGGCGCAAGTCCGAACCCGCGGGGCCCGAGAAGATCCCCGGCGTGGACCGGATCATCGCCATTGCGTCGGGCAAGGGCGGGGTGGGTAAATCTACCGTAGCCGCGAACCTTGCCTGTGCGCTGGCCGCCGAAGGGCGTCGCGTGGGCATGCTGGATGCCGATGTCTACGGCCCCTCGCAGCCGCGGATGCTGGGCGTTTCCGGGCGGCCTGCGTCCCCCGATGGCAAGACGATCCTGCCGATGCGCAACTTTGGCGTGACGATGATGTCGATCGGGTTGATGACCAATGACGATCAGGCGGTTGTCTGGCGCGGCCCGATGCTAATGGGCGCGTTGCAGCAAATGATGATGCAGGTTCAATGGGGCGCGCTGGATGTGTTGATCGTTGATCTGCCGCCCGGCACCGGCGATGTGCAGATGACGCTGGCGCAAAAGGCCCATGTGGACGGCGCGATCATCGTCAGCACACCACAGGATGTGGCGCTGCTGGATGCCCGTAAGGGGATCGACATGTTCAACCAGCTGAAGACCCCGATCCTCGGCATGATCGAGAACATGAGTACGCATATCTGCTCTAGCTGCGGGCACGAGGAACATGTCTTTGGGCATGGTGGCGTCGCCGCCGAGGCTGAAAAGCTGGGCGTGCCTTTGTTGGCCGAGATTCCGTTGCATCTGGATATTCGTGTCGCGGCTGACGGGGGCGCGCCGATTGTGGTGTCCAAACCCGACAGCACACAGGCCGAAGGCTTCCGCAAGGTGGCCAAGGCCCTGATCGCGGGCGGGCACGCATGAGCGACAGCCCCGTCTTCCCCCCTTTGTTGACCGGCGTACAGGCGGAGGACCCGTTCGCTCAGGCCTGCGCAGAGGCGCGGCAGGGGTGTGATGCGGGGCTGGTGCTGTATAATCTTGGGCCAAGCGTATTGCAGGCCGCCATCGTCTTTGCGCCCGAGGTGCCGTTGGCCCGGGCGATGGCGATGCTCCCGCTTTGTGCCGTGGGCTTCCAGAACGCGCTTGGCGCGCTCGCCCCGCCAGAGGTGGGGGTGCATCTTGCCTGGAACGGCGATCTGCGTTTGAACGGTGCGATCTGCGGCCAGATGCGGGCGGCGGCGTCTGATACAGACCCTCATCACGTGCCCGACTGGCTGGTCGTTTCGTTTCACGTGAAGCTATTGCCGCAATCCGACACGCCGGGGGAAACGCCGGATGTCACCACGCTTTATGGCGAGGGTTGTGCTGAGGTGAGCCCGGTCGAGCTGCTAGAGGCCTGGGCGCGGCATATGCTGGTGGCGCTGAACCGCTGGGATGACGAGGGCGCGGGCCCCTTGCACAAGGAATGGACCGGATTGGCCTGGGCCATGGGCGATCAGATCACCTATGGCGATCTGACGGGCGACTTCACCGGTATCGACGAAAACTTTGGCCTGCTGCTGAAAACCGGCGCGACCACGCATCTTATCCCCCTGACCGACCTGCTGGAGCCAGCCCCATGAGCGATCTTTTCCTCGCCCGCGCCATCCACTTTGATGAAAGCGACCGCAATGTGTTCCACGCGCCCGCGCGCACAGGCGAATGGTGTGTCTCTGGCGGGTTCGAATTTTCGAACTGGTCCGAAGCTGATCTGACCGGCAAGGCGCGGCAGGCCTTCGCGAATGGCTGGATGGGCGTAGAGACTTTTGGCCGCGTCACCTTTGTCGCCGTGACCAAGGCCGAACCCTTCGAGGTTGAAGCGATCACCTTGCAGCTGATGAAGCATTTCGTCGAGATCTATGGCGCGCCGTCGCCCGAAGCGGCCCGCCCCGTCGCGGAAGAGGAAGTCGCCCAGATGATGGAGCTTTGTGCCGACCACGCGCCAAACACCTTGTTGACCGTCGCACGCGAGCTTTCCGACAGCGGTGTGCGTGAAAGCTATCGTTTCATTGAACCGCAGGATGCGGGAATTGACCAGTTTGCGGTACACGGATCGTTAGACGATGACGATCATGGCGGGCACGGCCATTCTCACTGACAGTTAACTATACGAAACGCCCTGTCCGGCTATCCGGTCGGGGTTTTCGGTGATCAAGGCCCGGAACGGGCCAAACATTCCCCAAAATAAATAGAATCAACGCCCTTTTGCATGAGGGTGACTCGGCTGCTTTGCGCGGCGAGATGCGGGTTTGCGTCTGCAATCACCGCGCGAATTGCGTGTTTCGCCATCGAATTGATAGCGCCGCATATACGGACGGGTAGGGGGCTGCCCAGCAGATCAAAAACCTAGCCCTAAGCGAGAATGCACCCCGAGACATTTCCCCTGATGATGAGTTCAGGACAGCCCAAACACTGGGCCGGTTCATCAAAACCGCCGGCGGTGGTCGGCAACTAGGGGAAAAAATTATGACTTTCAAAACTCAACAAATCGCCCGTGCATTGCTTGCAGGTGTCGCGATTTCTGTCGCCGGCGTGCCGGCTTTTGCTGACGCACTTTCCAGCACATTTTCTTTCCGCATCGTCGAAACCAATGACGGTGGCGAAGAGGCGTTGATCGAGCGGGGCACCGTCCGCCCTGGCGAGGTCATCCAATACCAACTGCAGCACGAGAACACGACTGCAGACGCACTTGCGGGGATCGTTATCGCGGCCCCCGTACCCGAAGGGGTCACCCTGACGCTTGGCGCACAGAGCACATCGATCAAGGCCGTGTTCGAAGTCCAGGCTGATCTCGACCCTGAAAACGAAGGCCTTGAATGGTCCACACTTCCCGCCACCCGCATGGTCGCCGGTGCAGATGGCACACTTCAACCAGAACCACTTCCTGAGGATCAGATTGCTGCCGTCCGTTGGACGCTCAGCGAACCTTTGGAGTCAGGCGAAATCGCACTCAACAGCTATCGGGTGCGCGTCAACTGATCGGGGGGAACCTGATCCAATTTACCTAATCTAGATAAATCTAAGGAATGACTAACGTGAAACATCAATCTTTCTTCATGCGCTCTGCAAGCGCAATGGCAGTAACTGCCGCATTTGGCGCAGCAGCTTTGGCCGCCGCACCAGAAGCCGGGTCCGTGATCGGCAACCAAGCGGTTGCGACCTATACGAACCAAGCCGGCGATACCATCACGGTCACGTCGAACACGGTTGAAACGATCGTCCAGCAGGTTGCTGGCGTGACATTGACCTCGGACAACAACGAAACCATCGCACCCGGTGGTAAAGCCTTCCTGCCGCACATCATTACCAACGAAGGGAACGGCGCAGACTTCTTCGCACTGACCGCAGTAGAGACAGACACAGGCACGCTCGATACCTCTGCCATCGTCTTCTATCCGGATGCGAACATGGATGGTGTCGCCGATAGTGCCACACCGCTGACCGAAACGCCAACATTGGCACCGGGCGAGCAGTTCGGCGTCGTCATCGAAGTCTCTGTCCCCTCGAACGCAACAGGGTCGGACAGCATCACAGTGACCGCAAGGTCTGATCTTGATGGTACAGAGACAGCCGTCAACACCGATACGCTGACCATCTCTAACGACGCGATTGTCGAACTGGTCAAGTCCATGGTCGCTGATGCAGCGTCTGGCGGTAACCCCAACATCGTCGACGCCGGCGATACCGTAAGCATCGAGCTGACATATTCCAGCACCGGTCTGGCTGCTGCGAACAACTATACCGTCGACGACATTCTAGACGGTCGCCTGGCCTATGTGCCCGGTTCGGCACGGTGGTCTGACGCTGCGGGTATTCTGGATGACGCCAACGGGTCTTCTTCGGTCGATGCGACCAATGGCTCGGGCGAGACAATCGCCTTTGATACCAACGGCCAGAGCGTCAACTTCAACATCTCGAACGTCGGTTCCGGCCGCTCCGGTAGCGTGACGTTCCAAGCTGTGATCCTCGACAATGCTGATGCGGGTATCATTGAAAACGTCGCCACACAGGAAATCGACAACGTTGCCTTTCCACCCTCGAACACAGCTTCGATCATCGTGGATGACCAATTCGCGGTCTCTATCGCTGATACAGCCATCGACGGTGCTGGTGCAGCCGATCCAACGACTGCTTCGGCAACAGATGATGACGCGGCAAACAACGATGTCGTGACCGAAACTGGCGACGCGGCCCAGGGTGGCACAGTGAAGCATGAGTTCGTGCTGACCAACCGGTCGAACCAGACCGACAGCCTGACGCTTGATGTCAGCAACATCGACTACCCCGCGGGCACAACCTTCCGCTTTGTGGGTGCAGATGGTGTGACGCCGATCATCGGTTCCGTCGGTCCGCTTGCTGCGGGTGACAGCGCCAAGGTCACCTTGATCGCAACACTGCCAACAGATGTGACCCCAACGGCTGCTGCCAACTTCAACGCCACCGTATCCACCACCTCCGATGCCTCGGGTGTTTCCGATACATCGACAGCGACCTTCACCGGTGCGATCCTCGCTTCTGCCGTTGATCTTGAGAACGCAGTCGCAGGCTCCGAAGGTGACGGCCTTGACCCCACCAACGGCGGCGCGCCTTGGGTGAACTATGCCACCGATCCCGGTGCACCGGTCACCTACGACATGGTCGTTGAAAACAACGGTCCGGTATCCGACAGCTACAACCTCTCGCTGGCACAAGCGCTGCCCGCCGGTTGGACTGTCGAATTCCGCTCCGCTGACGGGTCCGCGATCAGCAACACCGGGACCATCCCTGCTGGTGCAAGCGATACCTTCACCGTTGTGGTAACCCCGCCGGCAGATCAGGCACCGGGTGACACATTGGTCGACATCGCGCTGGTGTCCTCTGTCTCGGGCCAAGGCGACCGGATCGTCAACGAAGTGACCGTGAACGAGATCTACAACGTAGAGATCATCGATGACCAGAACGCCCAGGCCTCGCCCGGTGGTATCGTCGACATGGTGCACACCATCACCAACACCGGTAACGTTGCGATCACCGAAGGTGCGATCAACGACACTGGGCTGGACAACTTCTCGGGCGCTTTGTTCTGGGATGCCAACGGCAACGGTGTGATCGACCCCTCCGAACTGGTGATCGACAACTTTGATGATCTGACGGACGGTGTATCGGCTGGTGTGAACGGGCTTGCCCCCGGTGAAAGCATCTCGGTCATCTACCGTGTGCAAACACCATCGACAGCGACAAGCGGTGTGACCGAAATCGGTACCATCAGCCTTGATCCCTCGCTGAACGGTGGCACAGCGACCGACGCGGATACTGCCGACAACGCAGTAGAAGACCGGATCGTGATCATCTCTGGCGACGTCACGCTGAGCAAGTACCAGTACATCGACGCCGACTGCGACGGCACCGTCGGGACCTTTACCAAGACCCGTCAGGACGTCTCTCCCGGTCAGTGCATCCGCTACAAAGTGGAAGCTGAAAACACCGGCTCCTCTCCCGCTGCAAACGTCATCATCTCTGATGCCGCCCCTGCCTACACATCGGTAACCGACTGTGGTGGCACATGCAGCGAGACGCTCTTCCCGGCAGGTAGCACCGCCACAGTCACCTCGAGCAACATCTCGAGCGACCACGGCACGGTCCTTCCGGGTGGGTTCGCAACACTAGAATTCACCGTTCAGGTGGACGAGTAAACGAACCCCAGGTTTCCCCGGAGCACCCTTCCCCCCCTCGCTCCGGGGGAACCGCACTTCCTCTCCTCTTAGAAAAGATAGAACAGGGATTGATCAAATGGACCGCACCTTTCACAAAACCGCCCTCCGCATGATGTCGTGTTTCTGGATCGTCGCGCTGGTGATCTCCCTCCTGCCGCACGGCACCGCTGCCAAGCAGGTACCCGCAGGAACCTTCATCCGGAACGTCGCGCAGACCACCTACTTTAACGAAGCGCTGGGCATCATCGAGACTGTATACTCGAACGCCGTAGACGCCAAAGTAGCCGCAGTGCCTGCGCTGGATGTCAACGGATACTCCGAACTGATGCTGACCCGTGGCGCGATGGCGCAATACTACTTCGAGGTCGCCAACATCGGGAACGTCCCGCTGAACGCCGCCATGACCATGCAGCACCAAGAGGGTGCCGCCATGATGAACGACGCCCGCCTTGTCTATGACGCGAATGCCAATGGCCGCATCGACAATGGCGAAGCCACGATTAGCTCGGGCGCGCCGATGTTCATGGATGTGGGCGATAGCGCTCAGCTCATCTACGAATTCCGTACCTCCTTCTATGCCACTCCCGCCACGCTGATGCAGTCGGTGCTGTCGGTATCCGCCACCAGCACGACAGGCTTCGCGGCACGTCGCATCCTGACGGGTGCCGCAGCTGGCAAGACCACCATCATGGGCAGCTCGCTTGAACTGCAAAAGGAACAATCCGTCCGCGAGATGGAAGACGAAACACAGCTGACCTACACGCTGCGTCTGCGCAACGACTCGGACGGTGATGTGCTGGCCTATGGTGACGTTAACGGTGCCCAGATCCGCATCGACGGGGCCGCCGCCACCGGTGTTCTGCTGCGCGACGAGGTGCCCCTGAACGCCCGTTTCCACAGCATCACCGACCCAAGCGGCATGGTTGCGCTGTACCACGCGGCAGGCGACGCGCGTCATGATTACCAGACTGCGCGCCCTGCAGGCGAAGTCGACGCCGTGGCTTTCTTTCACGAGGGTGACTACGAAATCGGTTTTGCCCGCGACCCCGCGTTCACCGTGACCGTGCCGATGAACCTGGGCGACGTAGAGGTTGCCAACACCGCCCGCACCTTCGTGAAAATGGAAGATCGCACTGTTGATGTAGACTCTAACACAACGGTTTATAGCCGCGATGCTGCCGGGACCGGTGCCCTGCGCTTTGAGCATCCTGAAACCGCAGCAGACCAGCCACACGCCGTGCCAAACAGCGATACCCGCCTGCGTCTGACCGCCGGTGCGTGCAACGAAACGATGTCCGCAGATCGTGCGATCATCACGCTGCGCAGCTTCCTGACCGGCGATGTAGAGCGTGTGACCGCCACAGAAACAGACCCTAACAACGGTGTTTTCCTCACCGCCGCCGTTCCTATGGCGCGGATGGATGTGCCCGTGTCCGGTGACAATGTGATCGCGACCACCGACGGTGACCGTCTGATCGCCACCGCCGATTGTGCCGGTGCCGCACTGCAAGACGAACTGTTGATCACCCCCGGTAACTTCCTGTTCAACTCGCTGACCAACGAGCCGATCGGTGATGTGGCCATCGCGCTGATGGACATGAACAGCGGTGCCGAAATGGCACGCCGTATGACCGATGCCCGCGGCTTCTTTAGCTTCGGTGACATGCCCGCCGGTGAATACCAGTACGCCGTGATGAACGCCCCCGCATGGGATGTGCCTTCCGTGCGCGCCGACTTCCCCGGCTTTAACCGTCGCGTTGCGGGTGCCGGTTATATGGCAAGCTTCCGCCACGCTGGTGGGATGCTCGACATCTCGGACATCCCTGCGGATCCACACTATGGCGTGCCGCTGGCATTGGACAAGCAGGCCGACAAGGACATGGTCGGCGCGGGCGAGTTCGTGGTCTACACCCTGAACTTCACCAACAACATGAACCAGGCGCTAATCGGTGCCGAGATCATGGATCGCCCCGCCTATGGCAGCCAGCTGGTTGCAGGGTCGGTGACCTTCAACGGCGAGACGATGGAAGACCCTGCCGTCGATGCGTCGGGTGACATGACCTATGACCTAGGCATGCTGGCCCCCCTGTCGAGCCACGAGCTGACCTATGTTATGCAGTTCACCGCAGCCGCCCGCGAAGGCCGCAACGAGAACACCGCGGTTCTGACGGGCCGTCAGGCAGGCACCGGCACCGTGATGCAGTCCCAGACTGCCCGTGCGATGGTCAAGCTGAACAACAGCGGTGGCGTCTTCGCCCGTGAAGCCACTGTCATCGGGTCGGTCTTTATGGACTGTGACAAAGACGGAATCCGTGGCGACCACACTGAACCAGGCATCCCCGGCGTCCGTATCGTGACCCAAGAGGGCCTGTCGGTTGTGACCGATTTGGATGGTAAATACTCCCTCTTCGGTCTGCGTCCGGTGACCCATGCCTTCCTTGTGCAGGACGAAACCCTGCCCGTTGGGACCGAAGTGACCGTAACCCGCACCAACGATCTGCTGCGCGGTGGGTCGCGCCTGATCCCGCTGCGCAAGGGAGAGCTGCGCGCCGAACACTTCGCCGTGCTGGACTGCACCCCCGAAGCGATGGCCGAGGTTGATCAACGTCAGAAGTACTTTGCCGAGCAGCCCCAATCCAACGCGCTGACCGCTGCCGACCTGCCGATTGAAGGCCAGCGTGCGCCAGTACGTTCGGTGCGCAGCGAAGCCGGGGTAGCGACCACCACGCAGCTGACCTCGCGTCTGATGCAGCGTCTGGATGAAAACCGCGCGGCGAACTCCGTCTCTGAAAAAGCGTCTGGCAAGGCACAGCGCCAGTCGCTCGAGATGCTGATCAAGACGCTGGACGATGCGCCCGGTTTCGTGGACCTGACCGACGGTCAGACACTGGATCGCCGCACCCAAAGCGTGCGCGTCAAGGGCAAGGGCGACCTGTCGCTGGGCCTGCTGGTGAACGGCCGCGAGCTGAGCAGCGACCGCGTGGGCGAACGTACAAGCTTCGAGAAGAACAATACGCAGGCGCTGGATTTTGTCGCGGTGAAACTGGACGCCGGGCGGAACACCCTGACGCTGGTCGGTCGTGACGGTTTCGGCATCGAACGTGTCCGCGAGGAAATCACCGTGGTTGCCCCCGGCAAGCCCGCCAAATTCGAGGTGATCATGCCCGACACTGCGCCCGCTTCGCCGACTGATGTGATCCCGGTTGTGGTGCGTGTGCTGGATGCCCGTGGCATGCCTGTCCCTGCCTCCGGTACCGTGACACTCAGCGCCAAGCTGGCCCTGTGGGACGTGGCCGACATCCGCGAAGGCACCCCCGGCGTGCAGGTCTATCTGGACAACGGAGAGGCCACCTTTGGGCTGATCCCGCCACAGGTTGCAGGCACAGACCGTATCACCATCAGCGGTGCCTTTGGCCGCGCCGAAGAAACCATCACGTTCACACCTGATCTGGACCAGCGCATCATGGTTGGTGTGATCGAAGGGGCCGTGGCCTTGGGCGGTGCGAAGGGTGAACTGCTGGACGCGGATCGTTTCAGCTCTTTCGAAGACACAACCACCGGTCTGCGGGGTGAAGTTTACCTCAAGGGCGTGATCTCGGGTGATGCGCTGCTGACACTGCGCTATAGCTCGGACCGTGACACCGAAGACCGCCTGTTCCGCGACATCCGTGGCGACGAGTTCTACCCTGTGTATGGTGACAACTCCGAACGTGGCTTCGACGCGCAATCCTCCGAAAACCTGTACGTTAAGGTCGAGAAGGGTCGTTCGTACATCCTTTACGGTGACATCGCGATCGAACCCGAAGCCAGCGCGCTGAAGCTTGACGGCATGCGTCGCGTGGTGACCGGTGCCAAGGCCCATTGGGAAAACGACAAGGTCGGCGTGACCCTGTTCGGTGCCCGTACCGCCCAAGAGCAGCGCGTGCAGGAATTCCTTGGGCGTGGTGTGTCCGGCCCCTATGACCTGGATCTGGACGGCTATGTACAAGGCTCCGAGCGGGTTGAACTGCTGGTGCGCGATGAAGAGGGCGGGGATGTCATCTCGACCACGCCGCTGCGCCGCGGCAGCGACTACCTGCTGGACTTCTTTGGCAACTCGATCACTTTTGACGATGCGGTGCGCCAGTTCGACGGTCAGGGCAACCCTGTGTCGGTGCGCGTCACCTATGAAGTCGATGTGGAAGGGGCCGACCGCTACTGGCTCTATGGCGGTGAGGTGAACCTCGCGCTGACCGACCGCACCACCGTTGGCGCACGTATCGTGCATGCCGATGCCGACCGTGGCAACACCGCCCGCGAGCGTCTGCACTCTGCCTATATCCGTCACGAGGGGACGCAGGGTGGCGTGTGGGAAGCTGAGGCTGCGCGCTCCGAAGATGCAAATGGTGTATCGGATACCGCCTACCGTCTGTCCTATGACATCCGCAAGGAAACCGGCCACTTCAACTTCGAGATGGTTCACACCGGCGAGAAATTTGCCTCGCGCGGCGGTCTGGCACTGCCCGGCACCACCCGTGCGCGTCTGAACTACGGGTTTGAGATCGACGGGACCAGCGACTTTGTTCTTGGTGTGGACTATGTACGTGACCGCACCTCTGACATCGAGCGTCTGACCGTGGATGCCGTCTATGCCAAAGAGTTCAGCACGAACTTCAAAGGCTACATCGGGCTGGAGTATCGTCTGGACCACACCGCAACCTCGAACAAGGCCCACCCCGGTCTGATCCTTGGCGGCCACTGGACCCCTGCGAACCGCCCCGGCACCGTCATCACCGCAGAGCTACGTCACCCCTTTGGCGGCTCGGACCGTCCGACAGAGCTGACCCTGGGCATGTACCGCGAGCCCGTGCCCGGCTGGCGCGCCTATAGCGAGGTCGAAATGACCTTTGGCGACGACACCGTAGCCACACACTCCAAGCTGGGTTTCTCTTACGACCTGAATGACTGGCTGCGCGGAAGCACCGATTTCGTCAAAGGTCTGGGATCTTCGGACACTATGTTTACCCAAGCGATGATGGGCAAATGGGCGATGAACGGGAACACCAGCTTTAGCTTCGGGATCGAACATTCCCGCAGCATGGAAAGCGACGATCACCGTCTGACCAGCGTTGCCCTTGGCGCGAAGTGGGGGTCCAGCGCGGAAAGCTGGGTGGGCGATGCCGATGCGGATACCACTTTTGAAGACAACGGCAACACCCATTACGCCAGCTTTGGTATCGCGGGTAAGATCACACCTGACTTCACCGTGCTGGGCCGTACCCGTGTTGCACTGGACAAGCGCGACGGTCGTGACCACCGCCGGATCCGGTCGCGTGCGGGTATCGCCTACCGTCCGGTTCACGATCCACGTCTCGAAGTGCTGGCATGGTACGAGCACCGCATCGAACAGCGCGAGACCAAGTCGGTGACCCATATGTGGTCCGTAGACGCGGCCTATGAAGTAGACGCTGACCTGCGCCTGAACGCGAAATACGCGGGCCAGTCGCAAAAGCTGACCACCCTTGGCGGGTTCTCTGCCCGCGCCACCACCCAACTGGTGCAGGCTGGCTTTAACTACGAGTTCGGCGACAACCGGTTCCAGATCGGCATGAACGCCGCGCATCTGTGGGACAACCAAGGCAATGCCACCAACGGCATCGGCGCAGAGATCGGGTTTGCCCCCACCAAAGGTGCGCTGGTTGCACTGGGCTATAACCGCGCGATGAACAAGTCGGCCCTGCGCAGCGATCTGTATCAGGAAGGTTTCTACCTCCGCTTCAAGCTGCTGCTGGACAACTCGCTCTGGGACCGTCTGGACAGCTTTATGGAAAGCTAAGGACAGACAGGACCATAGCACTGCCGCCCGAGTATATCGGGCGGCAGTATTTCGTTTCGGGGATATTTACGTTTCGGCAACAAGGGCTTTGATTGATTTCTGCCGCCTGATCGTGCGTGCCGGCTTTTACCGCACGCACCTCTGCCGCGCCCGACCCTCGACTCTGCCGCGCCCGACCCTCGACGCGACTTAGTGGTTGTCGCGCGGTAAGGTTTTGCCTGCTATATCCCGGTACTTTTCCGCATCTCGCAGTGTCATGCCGCGATCAAATGGTTGTACCATCTCGCGGAAATACTGCTGCCACGGGGATTGGCTTTCCGGTGCGGGATAGCCGTCGCCACCTGCAAATTTGGCGCGGCGGTTGCCCAATACCTCGGCATCTAACATGACGTTGACGGTGCACGCATTAAGATCAACGCGAATGCGGTCGCCGGTTTCCAGTATCGCCAGACCGCCACCGTCTGCTGCCTCGGGCGAGGCATTGAGGATCGAGGGCGAACCAGAGGTCCCGGATTGCCGGCCGTCTCCGATGCAGGGCAGGGCGGTAATGCCCTGTTTCAACAGATAGGAGGGCGGGCGCATATTCACGACCTCGGCCCCGCCCGGATAGCCCTTTGGCCCGACACCGCGCATTACAAGGATCGTATCGCCGTCAATGCCTTGGGCGGGGTCGTCTATGCGTCGGTGGTAATCTTCCGGCCCATCAAACACGGCCGCGCGCCCTTCAAACGCATTGGGATCGTCGGGGCGGGATAGGTAGCGTGCACGGAAGTCGGCACTGATCACGCTGGTTTTCATCAACGCACTATCAAAGAGATTGCCCTTGAGGTTGATAAACCCGGCCTTCTCTAGCAGCGGGGTGTCGAGGGTGCGGATCACATCTGTATTGCTGGACCTTAGGGTGCCGTAGTTCTCTACCATGCTGCGACCATTTGCGCAGATCGCTTGCGGATGGGGAAGAAGGCCGGCGGCAAGAAGCTCTCCTACGACGGCGGGGACGCCACCCGCCCTGTGGTAGTCTTCGCCAAGGTATTCTCCGGCGGGTTGGAGGTTGACGATCAAGGGGATGTCGTGGCCGATCGACTGCCAATCGTCATTATCCAGTGGCACCCCAAGATGACGCGCAATCGCATTCAGGTGGATCGGTGCATTGGTCGATCCACCGATGGCCGAGTTGATGACGATGGCGTTTTCAAAAGCTGCGCGGGTCATGATATCGGCGGGACGCAGGTCCTCCCACACCATGTCGACGATGCGTTTGCCGGTCTCATAGCTGATCTGCCCGCGTTCGCGGTAGGGGGCGGGGATGGCCGCTGCGCCGCACAGCTGCATGCCAAGCGCTTCTGCGAGAGAATTCATGGTCGTCGCCGTGCCCATCGTATTGCAGTACCCGACCGAGGGCGCAGAGGCGGCGGCGATTTCCATGAACTCGTCGTTATTGATCTTGCCCGCGGCCAACCTTTCGCGCGCTTTCCAGATCACAGTGCCTGATCCTGCGCGCTTGCCCTCGTGCCAGCCGTTCAGCATCGGGCCGACCGACAGCGCGATGGCCGGAATACCCACCGTTGCGGCAGCCATAAGCAGCGCCGGCGTGGTTTTGTCACACCCGATGTTCAACACCACACCATCCAGCGGATATCCGAAAAGCGTTTCCACCAAGGACAGATAGGCGAGGTTCCGGTCAAGCATCGCGGTAGGCCGCTTGCCGGTCTCTTGTATGGGATGCACCGGCACAACAATCGGTGTGCCACCCGCCGCCAAAATCCCATCGCGGACCCGCTTGGTCAGTTCTAGGTGGTGACGGTTGCAGGGGCTTAAATCGCTGCCAGTTTGGGCAATCGCGATGATGGGCTTGCTCGACTGGAGCTCTTCACGCGTCAGACCGTAGTTCAAATACCGTTCAAGGTACAAAGCGGTCATTTCTGGATCATCAGGATTGGCAAACCACTGGCGAGAGCGGAGATCCTTCGGGTTTATCTTGGTCAATGTCAGCTCCAGTGCGGGAAGTACCGCGGGGTTGTTTCAGGTTTAGGCGTTGCCCCGAACGGGTTTGGCGTTGTTGATCGTGAATATCATTCCATCCAGCAATTCGTCCAAATCAGGGCGGGCCGCCGGACCGTTTGAGATGGCGATAATCTGCGTCGTGCCATCCGGGCGCAGACAGAAAATACCGGGCTCTGCAAAGCGGCGGTCGGTTTCCTGCGTGGACAGCGGATCGCTGACGTAAAGCCCCATGGCGCGCATGTCGGCTTCTTGCAGATCATACCCGATGTCAAAGGTCCAACCAAAACGATCCACATCATCGCTGACTTTCTCTAGCGGATCGGCCGATACGCATTTCACCGAGAAACCCGCCTCTTCCCATTTGGCATAGGTCTGTTCCAGCTTGTTGAGGTAGTTTTTGCAGCGGCCACAGTGCTTGCCGCGGTAAACGATGAATAATGTCCAGCCATCGGTCGCGCCGCCAATCGTCATGGTGCCGCCGCCGAACTTGGGGACCTCGATCATCGGAAAGAAGGCACCTGCTTGCAGTTTGGTTGTCTGGTCGGAAGTCGCGTTCGTCATGTGATTTATCCTTTTCGATGTGTTGGCCGGTCCGCGCCCGAAGGGTGAAAGACAGGCGATGCGGTTTCGCTGTCTGCCTAACTGTGGTGAACAACTTTAGAGCTGTCCCGTCAGGTAAGCATGGGGGAGCATCATCTATCCCGTGATTGATAGCCGCATCTCTTTGTCTCGGCTAACCCGTTATCATTATGCAAGTTTTCGTCGACATCATATCCTTGGATGCAAAGGCGCGGGCGCTGAGCCATTAAATCTCTAAAAAAACTACTTGTAAATATTTGTAACCCATGTGATCACTTTTGCAATAATTTGTCTTTGGGAGGAAACAAATATGAAACTAAACAAAATCATTACCCGTGGTGCGTTCGCGATTGCAGCCGCATCGACGCTGGCGGTCATGCCAGTCACGGCACAGGCAAAGGACTGGCGCGGCTGGAACATCCACGTTGAAGACTACCCCGTATCGCACGGCATGGAAGCCTTCATGGAAGAGGTCACCGAGAAAACGGGTGGCGAGATTGAAGGCAAGGTGTTCCACGCCGGTGTTCTGGGCTCGCAGCCTGACGCGATTGAACAGCTTCGTCTTGGGATCATGGACTTTGGTGTATTCAGCCTTGGGCCGATGGGTCAGGCCGTGCCTGCGACCAACGTCGTGTCCTTGCCCTTTGTCTTCAAAAGCGTGCCACAGATGTATGAACTGATGGACGGCGAACCAGGTGCCGCACTTGGGGAAGCGTTGGAGGAAAAGGGGATCGTCCCCCTTGGCTACTATGACGCAGGCGCGCGGTCTTTCTATAATTCAGTCAAGCCGATCAATACGCCCGAAGACGTGCAAGGCATGAAAGTGCGCGTGATGAACAACGACTTGTTCGTAGGCATGATCGAATCCATGGGCGGCAACGCCACACCGATGGCATTTGCCGAAGTGTACCAGTCGATCAAGACCGGCGTTGTGGACGGGGCAGAGAATAACCCGCCCTCCTATGAATCCACCAGCCACTTCGAGGTTGCGCAATACTACTCGCTGACCCAGCACCTGATCATTCCCGAATGTCTGTGCATGAGCAAAAAGACCTTTGACGGTCTGACAGCAGAACAGCAGGAGATCGTGAAAACCGCCGGTAAGAACTCCACCGATCTGCAGCGCAAACTCTGGGGCGAACGCGAGGCAGCGTCGATGAAGATCATCATGGACGGTGGCGTCGAAGTGAACGAGATCGCCGATAAATCGGCGTTCCAGGAAGCAATGGTGCCCGTCTACGAAAAGTATCTGGCGGCCAATCCAGAGATGACGGATCTCGTCAATCTGTTCCGCAACGCTGACTGATCAGCGCGGCTGGACAATCGTGCGCCCTGTTGTAACGGGGCGCACCCCTTCTCTCACAAAGGAATAGGGCCGTGGAACACGCACCCCTCTGGATGAAGCATACCGAGCGTGCGCTCGACGGGCTGAGTTTTCTTTGCATGCTCGCGGCCTCTATCGCCATCGTCGTGCTGATCGCGACCTTTGGCTGGCTGGTGTTCGGGCGCTATGTTTTGAACGTCACGCCGACATGGGTCGAACAGCTGGCACTTTTGCTGATCTGCTATGTGACCTATCTGGGCGCGGCTGTCGGGATCCATGAAAACACGCATCTCGGGGTGACGCTGTTTCGCGACATGATGGGCTGGCGGGTCAGTAATTTCCTGAAGCTCGTCATCGATATCGTCCTCGCCGGTTTTGGCCTGATCATGCTGATCGCAAGCATTGAACTGGTGAAATTCGGGTGGAGCACAATGCTCCCCATGCTCAACGTCCCTGAAAGCTTCCGGTCCTTGTCGGCTGCGATGTGCGGCGGGCTTGTCTTTCTTTTTGCCGGCCTGCGCGCGGTGTTTCGGATCGCCTGCCTTCTGCGCGGTATCCCCTATCATGAAAAAGGTTTGTTTTAATCATGGGTCTGACAATCCTTCTTGGAATATTTGGGGTGTCCGTTGTGATCGGCATACCCGTCGCATTCGCAATGGGCATCGCTGCGCTGACTGCCTTTTGGTACGAAGGTTTCCCGCTGCTGATCACCTTTCAACGGTCGGTTTCTGGCATCTCTGTCTTCTCGCTGCTGGCGATCCCGTTCTTTGTTTTCGCAGGCGAGCTGATGCTGCACGGCGGTATCGCCATGCGTCTGGTCAAGTTCGCCTCGGCCCTTGTGGGGCACGTTCGCGGCGGTCTGGCGTCGGTGAACATCTTTTCCAGCATGTTGTTCGGCGGGATTTCGGGGTCGGCTGTGGCTGATATCTCGGCGCTCGGGTCTATTCTGATCCCCGTCATGAAGGAACGTGGCTATCATTCCGATTACGCGGTGAACGTGACCGTTACATCATCGATTGCGGGCATCGTTATCCCGCCCAGCCATAACATGATTATCTTTGCGGTGGCCGCAGGCGGGGGGATCTCGATCTCGAAGCTGTTCCTCGCTGGCGTCGTTCCGGGCATGCTGATGTGTCTGTGCCTTGCGGTAGCGGCCTATGTCATTGCGATCAAACGCAACTATCCGGCAGAACCCTTCCCAGGCTGGCGCGCGGTTGGCGTTGCGTCGCTGCATGCGCTGCCAGGTCTGGTGACGGCGGTGATCATCGTCGGCGGGGTGCTGTCGGGTATTTTCACCGTGACGGAATCCGGTGCCTTCGGTGCGATCTACGCGCTGCTGCTGACCTATTTCGTCTATCGCAGCCTTGACTGGAACGGGTTCAAAACCGCCGTCGTCTCTGCCGTGCGCACAACCGCGATGGTCATGGTGCTGATCGGCTTTGCCAGTTCATTTGCCTATCTTCTGGCGCTGTATCAGGTGCCCGAAAAGCTGAGCAGCTTCATGCTTGGCATCTCGGAAGAAAAGATCGCCGTTCTGCTGATGATCAACATCATGCTGCTGGTGCTGGGGATGATCATGGATATGGCCGCGCTGATCCTGATCTGCACCCCGATCTTCCTGCCCATTGTGCGCGATCTTGGCATGGACCCCACCCAGTTCGGGATCATGCTGCTGGTCAACCTTGGTCTTGGTCTGTGCACGCCCCCCGTTGGCACCTGCCTGTTCGTCGGCTGCGCCGTTGGCAGGGTCAAGATCGAGGAAACGCTCAGGACCATATGGCCCTTCTACCTGGCCATTCTGATGGCGCTCTTGCTGGTCACATATGTCCCTGCGGTGTCGCTGTTCCTACCCTCATTGCTTGAATGAGCCGAGCTTTTCCACGCCTTTCCAAACGCCCGAAATACCATAGTAGAAAGTATTCACCATGACTGAACCGACGCCAGAACTCCTTGAAAAGCTTATGCATGTCAGCACGGCAACGCTGACCACCGCATTGTTCAAGCGCGGCTTTCGTAACGTCTTTATTCAGGGGCCTTACCGTATGAACCCCGGGCCGAATATGGTCGGGCCGGCCTACACCCTGCGCTATATTCCCGCGCGCGAGGATCTGGACGGGCTAGAGTCTTTCGCGGATCGGGCCAACCCGCAGCGCAAGGGCGTAGAGGAATGCCCGCCCGGGTCCGTTTTTATGATCGACTCGCGGCGCGATTCAACGGCGGCGTCGGCGGGCTGTATTCTGGCCACCCGATTGATGAAGCGCGGCTGTAAGGGGATCGTCACCGACGGGGGTTTCCGCGACACGCCCGAGATTTCGGCGCTCGAGATGCCCGCCTATCACACCCGTCCCAGTGCGCCGACAAACCTGACCAAACACCACGCCGTCGCGATCAATGATCCTATCGCATGTGGCGGTGTTTCCGTCTTTCCGGGAGATATTATCGTGGGCGACAATGAAGGCGTCGTTTGCATCCCCAAGCATCTGGTGGCAGAAATAGCGTCAGAAACCGAAGAGATGACCGTTTTCGAAGACTTCGTTCTGGAAATGGTGCAAAATGGTGCTTCGATTTTTGGGCTTTACCCACCGACAGATCCGGCAACGAAGGACGAATTCAAAGCATGGCGGGAACAAAACAACCGGTAGCAGGCGCAGACGCGAGCCGTTCCGCCATGGGCAAGCCCGCCAAGGAACGCACGCTCGCGGATCACGCCTACGAGAAAATCCTCGCGATGATCTCCAGCGGGGAGACCGCGGTCGGGGATAAGCTGCCGACGGAACACGCCATGAGCGAGATGCTGGAGGTGTCTCGGCCGGTGCTGCGTCAGGCGCTCAAGCAGCTGCGCGAAGACGGGGTGGTCGTGTCGCGGCAGGGGTCCGGGTCTTTTGTGCAGCGCCGCCCCGATACGGCGGTGCTGACCTTTGCGCCCGTGGGGTCCATCGCCGATATCCAGCGCACCTTCGAATTCCGCGCCGCGATTGAAGGGGAGGCGGCGTTCCTTGCCGCCGTCCGCCATACAGACGCGGATCTGGCCAAGCTGCGCGCCCATTTCAAGGAGCTGGACCGCTGTATTCGCGAAGGGGAGTTGGGCGTCGAAGCGGACGAGGCCTTTCATCAGGCGATCTGCGAGGCATCGGGCAACCAGTATTTCGCAACTGCGCGCACCTCTATGAAGTCGAACATTCTCACCGGCCTTAACCTGACGCGGAACCTGTCGCTCAGCAAACCGCGCGAGCGGATGGAGCTTGTCCAGCAAGAACACCGCCGCATCCTCGCCGCGATCATCGCACGGGATCAGGCCGAAGCCCGCGCCGCCATGCGCGCCCATGTCGAGAATGCAAAGAACCGTGTGTTCGAAGGCTAACCGCTTACTCTAGCGGTAGCCCGTGGGCCGCCATGAAATCATCCCGCCGCGGTGCAAAACTGTCGAGCAGTTTCCCCGCCTGCAAGCACAGGCAGGAGTGTTCGACGTTCGACGGGATGATCAACGCATCGCCGGGGTTCAGGATCTGCGTGTCGCCCCCAACGGTGAATTCGAACTGGCCAGAGGACACGAAGGTCGTCTGGACATGGGGATGCGAATGGGGCACGCCGACGCCGTCCTTTTCGAACATGAACTCTACCATCATCAGCGCTTTGTCCTGACACAAGATGCGCCGCTGCGCGCCGGGGCCCGAGGTCATCCAACCCTGTGATGCGTCTTCTGTGGTGTCCATTGGTATGCCTCCCCCCGGCTTTAATCAGATGTAATAATTTGTAACTATTTTTGGATGTTGTCAACAGATTTGGGTGAGAGGCGTGCCGTAGGCTGTAGCGACTTTCGTCGGGTTTTATGCCTAATTGCGACCATAATCGACTGTTTTGTAGGTCTTTTCCGCCGAGGCCAAAGACCTTCTCGAATTACCAATCTCCATAGTTGTAATAATTTGTATTGTCGTGCCCCGAGGTTTGCCCTAAGCAAGGGGACGGATAATGCAGTTGTTGGGCGTGCATCGCCGCCCTTGAACCCCATTGTGCATCGAAGGGAGACGCGGAGAGCACTGCTCGGTCAGGTTCCTCCGCAGAATTTTATATTCAGGAGACGATCATGGACCTCAAAGGGAAAACCGCAATTGTAACCGGCGGTGGCCGCGATATCGGCCGCGCCTGCGTGCTTGAGCTCGCGGCGCGGGGCGCGAATGTGGCGATTAACTATATGGCAAGCTCTGAAGGGGCCGACAGCGCCGTCGCAGAGATCAAGGCGGCGGGCGGCAATGCCTTCGCGCTGCAGGGCGATATGACCAAAGAGGCCGATGTTGCCGCGCTGGTAGACAAGACCGTCAAGGAATTCGGGCAGGTCGATACGCTGGTCCACGTCACTGGCGGGCTGATCGCGCGGGTCACCATGGCGGACATGACGCTGGATCACTGGCAGTCGGTCATGGACGTGAACCTGACATCCTTTGTGCTGATGGTGCGTGAATGTCTGCCCCACATGACCGAAGGGTCGTCGATTGTCGGGCTCGCGTCGCAGGCCGGTCGCGATGGCGGCGGGCCCGGTGCCTCGGCCTACGGCGCATCCAAGGGGGCGCTGATGACCCTGACGCGGGGTCTGGCGAAAGAACTGGGTCCGAAAATCCGTGTGAATTCGCTTTGTCCGGGGATGATTGATACCGATTTCCACAACATCTTTACCAAACCCGAAGTGCGGACCCATGTGGCCAATGTCTCGCCCGTGAAACGCGAGGGGACTTCGGAAGATGTGGCAAAGCTGGCGGTGTTCCTTGCCTCGGATGATGCGGCGTTCATCACCGGTGCCAACGTCGATATCAACGGCGGCATGCTGTTTTCCTAGCAACGACACGACCGGCGGCTGCGGATACACGCGGCCGCCGGCTTTTTTGACAAAACCTAAAGGAAGCGCAGCATGGAACTGATGGGCAAACACCTGATCGCAGGCGAATGGACCGGCGCGGCAGAGCAATTTTCATCCGACCCCGCCGACGGGGAGCCACGGATTTTCGCCGCCGGCACCGTTGATCTGGTAGACCGCGCCGCGCAGGCTGCCGAGGATGCGTTTGACGCCTACAGCGCCACCACAGCGCAGGATCGCGCGGCCTTCCTGAATGCGATCGCGGACGAGGTTGACGCCCGTATCGACACATTGGCCCTGATCGGCACCCAAGAAACCGGACTGCCCGACGCGCGTTTGCGCGGTGAAACGGGGCGCACATCCGGTCAGCTGCGCATGTTCGCGACGCATATCCTTGAAGGCAGCTTTCTGGACGCGCGCCATGATGCGGCCCTGCCAGATCGCGCGCCTTTGCCACGATCCGATTTGCGGATGATCCAGCGCCCGATTGGCCCTGTTGCGGTCTTTGGGGCGTCGAACTTCCCGCTCGCGTTTTCGACGGCGGGCGGGGATACGGCGGCGGCCTTGGCGGCGGGCTGTCCGGTGGTTGTCAGGGGACACCACGCGCACCCCGGCACGGCAGAGGTCGTGGCCGCAGCGATTGCCGCCGCCATTACAGCTTGCGACATGCCCGCGGGTGTATTCTCGTTGATCCAGGGAGGCGGGCTAGAGGTCGGGCAGGCCCTGGTGCAGCATCCGCTGATCAAGGCCGTCGGTTTTACCGGATCGCTGCGCGGCGGACGCGCGCTGTTTGATCTATGTGCACAGCGGCCCGAACCCATTCCGTTTTTCGGCGAGCTGGGGTCGATTAACCCGGTCTTTGTACTGCCCGCCGCAGCCTCCGCCCGTGGCGCAGAGATCGGGGCGGGGTGGGCCGCGTCGTTGACGATGGGGGCAGGGCAGTTCTGCACGAACCCGGGTGTGGTGGTGGTCACTGACGGCCCCGGTGCCGATGCCTTCCGCGATGCCGCGGTCGCCGCCTTGCACGACAGCCCTGTCCAAACAACGCTGACGGCGGGGATCGCCGACGCCTATTTTGACGGGCGTGATCGTATCGCGCGCGCGGGGTGTACACGCGCCCTCGTTTCCTCGGATCGGGGCGAGGCGCGTCGTGTCACCCCTGCTGTCTTCGAGGTCTCTGGCACCGATTGGCTGAACAGCGACGCGCTGGCGCATGAGGTGTTTGGACCACTTGGTATTGTCGTGCGTGTGGCCGATGAGGATGAGATGGCCGCGGTTGCCAAAGGGCTGGACGGGCAGCTGACCTGCACGTTGCAAATGGACACGGGCGATACCGCTGCCGCCAAGGCCTTGATGCCGGTGTTAGAGCGCAAGGCGGGGCGGATATTGGCCAACGGCTTTCCCACGGGCGTGGAGGTCAGCGGCGCGATGGTCCACGGCGGGCCCTATCCCGCGTCGACCAACTTTGGCGCGACGTCGGTCGGGACGCTGGCGATCCGCCGTTTCCTGCGCCCCGTCTGCTACCAAGACCTGCCGGCAGAGCTGCTGCCGGTCGTTTGACCCGGCAAGGGGCAGCGGCGCGTGGGGGATAAGCCGCTGATAACCTTGGAGTATACAAATAATTACAAATAAACTTGACGCATTACAAATACTAACACCATATTTCACGTCAGGGAGAATCTGATCGGGCACGCATCTGGTCAGGCAACAATCAGGGAGGACTACCATGTCATTTTTTACCAAGACAGCACAGCTTGTTTCGGGTGCCGCCGTTGCTGCGACGCTCTTTACCGCTACCGCGCAGGCCGAGACGGTTCTGCGGGGCGCGAGCATGTTCGATGAGGAACATGCCTTTACCAAAACCTTGCGCAAATTCGAGGAACTGGTCGGCGAGAAATACGACGGCGATGTGACGTTTGACTTGCGTCTGAACGGCGAGCTTGGCGTTGAAAGCGATTACGTCACCTTCCTGAACCAGGGTGTGGCGATCGATTATACCATTCTTGCGCCGTCCAACATGGCCAAGTTCGCCCCGTCCATCCCGCTGATGGACATGCCGTTCCTGTTCCGCGATCTGGACCACTGGAATGCGGTCTTGTCCAGCGATGTGCTTGCGCCGCTGGAGGACGAGCTGCTGGAGAAAGCCGATATCAAGATCGTGGGCTACACCGGCGGGGGCACGCGCAATCTGCTGTCCAAGAAGCCTGTCGTAACCTTTGATGATCTGAAGGGCCACAAGATGCGGGTCATGGGCGCGCCGATCCAGGCGCAGATCTTCTCGGCGTTGACGGCGGCCCCTTCGGCGATTGCCTATAACGAGGTTTACAACGCCATCCAGACCGGCGTCATCGCAGGGTTTGAAAACGAGGCCGCGAGCATTCAGAACCTCAAGTTCTACGAGGTTGCCCCGAACCTGACGCTGACGCGCCATTCGATCACCGTGCGCCCCATCGTGATGAGCGGCAAGACCTTCAACAGCCTGCCCGCAGACCTACAGGCCGTCGTACTTGAAGCGGGCGAAGAGGCAGGGGCCTATGGCCGCGAGCTGGAATCGCGCGAGGACGGCGTAAAGCTGCAAGAGATGGTCGATGCCGGTCAGCTGACCGTGTCCGAATTCGAAAACCGCGACAAGATGCTGGAAATGGTCGAGCCCGTGCAGGATGCCTATGCCGCCGAGATCGGCGCATCGGACCTGCTTGAAGCGGTCCGCGCCAAGTAATCCCTGCGGATGCCCCCTTGGGTTCTTGCGACCCGAGGGGGATTTTATTTTCACTCAAGTTGATCGGTAAGCACATGATCCTGCGTGGTCTGGAACTGCTCGCATCCTTGCTCCGCTTCGTCGTGGGGGTGCTGATGTTTTCACTGGCGATCCCCGTCGGCCTGCAGGTCATTGCGCGCTACACCGGGGTGATCCCCGTCTATCTATGGACCGAAGAACTGGCCACGTTCATCTTTGTATGGGTTGTGATGCTCGGGTCTGCCCTGGCGGTGTGGGAGGGGACGCATTTCGACGTTCAGGTCATCCCCGGTGCCAAGCATCCGCTGCTGGCGTTCTTGCAGCAAGCACTAGTGCTTGGGTTGGTCGCGGGGTTTGCGCTGTTGTTCGCATGGTACGGCATTGATTACGCCAAATTCGGGGGCAACCAGACGTCGGTCATGATGCGTGCAAATCTGATGTTCACGCATATCTCTGTCCCGATCGCCGGTGTGCTTTGGGCGGTCTTTGCCCTTTACCGTTTGTACGAAGCATTTGCGGTCTACCGCACAGAGGGGCGGGCCGTATCATGATCGTTTCAACGGGTCTTGCCTGTCTTATTCTTGTGGGCGGTTTCATCCTGCTGGTGGCGTTGCGGGTGCCGGTCGCCTTTGCCTTGGGGATCGCGACTATCCCGATTGTGATGCTGGATATCCGGCTGACGCCCTTCATCGTCATCGACCGTATGTTCCAGTCGTATAATTCCTTCATCCTGCTTGCCGTGCCGTTCTTTTTGTTGGCGGCAAACCTGATGAATTCGGGGTTGATCACCCAAAAGCTGATTGATTTTGCCCGCGTGCTGACCGGCTGGATGCCCGGTGGGTTGGGGCATGTGAATGTCGCCGTGTCGATGCTGTTTGCCGGCATCTCGGGGTCGTCCACAGCGGATGCGGCGGGCTGCGGCAAGATCCTGATCCCCGCGATGGTCAAAGAAGGCTATGACACCCGTTTTGCCATTGCGATCACGGCCTGTTCGTCCGTGATGGGGGTGATCATTCCGCCCAGTATCCTCATGGTGGTGTGGGGCGGGGTCATGCAGATTTCAGTCGGCGCGCTGTTTTTGGCGGGGGCCATTCCCGGCTTGCTGATCGGCTTTGCCCTGATGGCGACGGTCTATGGTTATGCCAAGAAATACGACTACCCCGTCACCCTGCGGCCCACATTCGCGCAGTTCTGGTCTGCGTTCAAAGGCGCGGCGCTGGCGATGCTGACCCCGGTTCTGGTGATCGGCGGCATCGTGGGCGGCATTGTGACCCCCACCGAAAGCGCGATCATCGCGGCGGGCTATGCGCTGATCCTGGGGGTTTTCGTCTATCGCACCGTGTCGGTACGCGATCTTGGCGGCATCTTTTATGACACGGGCCGTTTTGCGTCGATCTCGCTTTTCGCGATCGGGACGGCGTCGGCCTTTGGCTGGATGCTGGCGTTCTACAACGTGCCGCGTTTGATCGTAGACGTGCTGACCGCGCAAGAGCTTGGCGTCATCGGCACATCGCTGATCATCGCGGCGCTGTTCTTGTTTTTCGGTCTGTTCATCGATGCCATCCCGACCATTATCATTCTGGGTACGGTGCTTTTGCCCGTGGCGCGGGCGGCGGGGATTGATCCGGTGGCCTTTGCGATCATCGGGATCATCTCGCTGGCCTTTGGTCTGGTCACGCCGCCTTATGGCTTGTGTCTGCTGATCTCTGCGTCGATCGGGGGGATGAATGTGGTCAAGGTGCTGCGGGATGTCTGCATCATTCTGGCCCCGATGCTGGTGATCTTGTTGCTGGTCATTCTTTTCCCGCAGATCGCTTTGTGGTTGCCACGCACGCTGATGCCGATGTCGTTCCAATGACCCTGACGGCACAGGCTTCTGACTGAAAAGGATACCCCATGAAAGAAACATGGCGCTGGTTTGGCCCGTCTGATCCGGTCACGCTTCCCCATATCAAGCAGGCTGGGGCGACCGGCATTGTGACCGCCTTGCACGACTACGCCCCCGGCGAGGTCTGGCCGCTGAGGGATATCAAGGCCCTTCAGGCGCTGATTGAAGACGCCGGCCTAAGCTGGGATGTGTGCGAGTCGATCTGGATGCCGGATGCGATCAAGCTGAAGGGAGTCGGTGCCACGGCAGAGATCGCGGCATGGGTCGAGACGATGCGTAATCTGGCGCGCGCAGGCGTCAAGACGATCTGCTACAACTTCATGCCGCTGCTGGACTGGACCCGCACCGATCTGAGTTTCGAGATCGAAGGGCAGGGGCAGGCCTTGCGTTTTGACATGGTGGATTTCGTGGTGTTCGACGTGCATATCCTTGCGCGCCCGAACGCCCAGGCCGACCACGCCTCCGATCTGCTAGCAGCGGCCCAGATGCGGTGGGGGCATATGACAAAGCCCGAGATTGCCGCGTTACAGGCGAATATCATCGCAGGGCTCCCCGGTAGCGCCAAAGGGTTTACGCGCGCGGATCTGCTGGCGGGCATCGAAAGTTTTGCAACCCTGACGCACCGCGACCTTCAGGCCAATCTGGCCGCGTTCCTTGAGGTCGTCGTGCCAGAGGCAGATGCCTTGGGGGTCCGCCTTGCGATCCATCCAGATGATCCGCCCTTTTCGCTTTTCGGTTTGCCGCGATGTGTATCAACCGCGCAGGATCTGGCTTTTATCCTCCATGCGGTGCCGAGCCCTGCAAACGGGCTGACGTTTTGCACGGGGTCGTTGGGTGCCCGCGCCGATAATAATCTGCCGCAAATGGCCCGTCGCTTTGGCGCGCATATCCACTTTGCCCATCTGCGCAATGTGCAGCGCGAAGAAGATGGCAGCTTTTATGAGGCGGCAGCGCTTGGGGGTAGTACAGATATGGTCGCGGTTTTGCACGCGTTACAAGATGCCGAGACAGCAACGCCCGCGCGCGTCATTCCCATGCGTCCCGATCACGGTCACCTGCTGGCATTCGAACAGTCCCAAAAGAGTAATCCGGGCTATTCCTATCTGGGTCGCCTTAAAGGTCTGGCAGAGCTTAGGGGTGCACTAGCCGCGCTGTCCTATACAAGAGTTGCAACGGAACAGGCGGGATAGACATAATGGCATCACTTCTTGGCATCGGCGAATGTATGATCGAACTGTCGTCGGCGGGCGATGATCTGTGGCGGCAGCGGTTTTCCGGCGATGTGTTCAATGCGCTGTGGTACGCGCGGGCGCATTCCGCCGATGATGCGGATGTCGCCTTTCACACCGCTGTTGGCACGGACCCTATGTCGGACCAGATGCTGGCCTTTATCCGGTCGGGCGGGATCCGCTGCGCGGAGACGCCACGCATCGCCGACCGGCGCCCCGGTCTGTATACGATCCAGCTGAACGGGGCCGAGCGCAGCTTTACCTATTGGCGCGACACATCGGCGGCGCAGATGATGGTGCGCCACCCCGGCTCGCTTTGGCGCGATGTGGCAGGGGCGGATGTGGTCTATCTCTCGGGCATTACTCTGGCCATCCTGCCGCCTGACGACCTAGAGACACTGCTGGCCGGTTTGGTGCAGCATAAAAAGCAAGGCGGGTTTTTGGCGTTTGATCCGAATATCCGGCCTCACCTCTGGGCGGATAAAGACCGGATGCTTGATGTCATATCGCGGGCCGCGGGGCTGAGCGATCTTGTACTGCCCAGTTTCGATGATGAAACCACGGCCTTTGGCGACCGGACCCCGCAGGACAGCGCGAAACGCTATGCCGATCTGGGGGCCGGGCATGTGGTGGTCAAGAACGGGCCTGCAGATACGATCCACCTAGAGGGTGGACAGATGACGGCTTTCCCCGTCGCACCTGTCGGGAATATCCTCGACACCACCGCTGCGGGAGATTCCTTTAACGGGGCCTATATTGCGTGCCTTCTGCGCGGGATGCCAACAGATGACGCGATAGGCGCTGCCCAACGGTGCGCGGGTCGTGTGATTGCGCATAAAGGCGCTATCATATCGCGGGCTGAGCTGGGTATCGCCGCGGTGTCCTAGGCTTGCTGCGGGCAGCGCAAAGCCGCCGGTTTTCGACACAAATATGGCCGCGTCCGAAAAGGAGGCGGCCATATTTTTAGCATCTTCGTTTACTGCGAAGTCAGCGATTTGAGATCTGAAAGAACCGAATGCCTTGGCGATACCGCCAAAGCTTTCGTGTTTCTGAAAGAACGAAGCTTACGCTTCGCCTTCTTCTTTCTTGATCTCTTCGCCGGTTTCCTGATCGACAACCTTCATCGACAGGCGCACCTTGCCGCGATCGTCAAAGCCAAGCAGCTTCACTTTCACTTCCTGACCTTCCTTCAGAACATCCGAAGGGTGGTTCAGGCGGCGGTTTTCGATCTGGGATACGTGTACCAGACCGTCGCGCTTGCCAAAGAAGTTCACGAACGCACCGAAATCAACGATCTTGACGACGGTACCGGTGTAAACCGCACCTTCTTCAGGCTCGGCCACGATGGACCAGATCATGTCATAGGCTTTCTTGATCGAGTCGCCGTTTGGCGATGCGATCTTGATGATGCCTTCGTCGTTGATGTCGACTTTCGCGCCGGACACTTCAACGATCTCGCGGATCACTTTACCGCCGGACCCGATGACTTCACGGATCTTGTCGGTTGGGATCTGCATCGTTTCGATGCGTGGTGCGTGGACAGAGAATTCACCCGCGCCGGAGATGGCTTTGTTCATCTCGCCCAGAATGTGCACACGGCCCGCTTTGGCTTGTGCCAGAGCTTTCTCCATGATCTCTGGCGTGATGCCGGCGATCTTGATGTCCATCTGCAGCGACGTGATACCTGCTTCGGTACCTGCCACTTTAAAGTCCATGTCGCCCAGGTGGTCTTCGTCACCCAAGATGTCGGACAGGATCGCGTAGGAGCCGTCATCTTCGAGGATCAGACCCATGGCAACACCCGCGACGGGCGCTTTCAATGGAACGCCTGCGTCCATCATGGACAAGGAGCCACCGCAAACCGACGCCATCGAGCTGGAGCCGTTCGATTCAGTGATCTCGGACACAACGCGGATGGTGTAGGGGAAGTCGGTGGAGGCAGGCAGAACCGCCTGCAACGCACGCCAAGCCAACTTGCCGTGACCGATTTCGCGACGGCCGGGGCCACCGACACGGCCAACTTCACCAACCGAATAGGGCGGGAAGTTATAGTGCAGCATGAAGTTGGATTTGAAGTTGCCGTGCAGCGCATCGATGAACTGTTCGTCGTCGCCGGTGCCCAAAGTGGTCACAACCAGACCCTGTGTTTCGCCACGTGTGAACAGCGACGACCCGTGGGTACGGGGCAGGATGCCGGTTTCGGCCACGATGTCGCGGATTTCGTCGGTCTTACGGCCGTCGATACGCTTACCGGTTTTAACCACGTCACCACGCAGGATGGACGCTTCGAGGCCTTTCAGAGCGGACCCGAGGTTCGCGTCTTCGAGTTGCTCTTCGGTCAGCGCGGCTTTGATTGTTTCGCGGGCAGCGGCAACAGCGGCGGTGCGCTCTTGCTTGTCGGCGATTGCAAAGGCGGCGCGCATGGCGTCTTCGCCCGCGGCTTTGACAGCAGCGGACAGGTCCGAATAGTCAACCGGCTGGAAGTCAAACGGCTCTTTCGCGGCGTCTTCGGCCAGATCGATGATCAGGTCGATAACAGGCTGGATCTGCTCGTGTGCGAATTTCACCGCACCCAGCATTTCTTCTTCCGACAGCTCATAGGCTTCGGATTCAACCATCATCACGGCTTCTTTGGTACCGGCAACCACCAGATCAAGACGTTGATCAGGGTTTAGGCGTAGGTCCTGCATGTCGTCGACGGTCGGGTTCAGAACGTAATCGCCATCCTCGAAACCAACGCGGCAGGCACCGATCGGGCCACGGAACGGCGCGCCGGAAATGGTCAGCGCTGCGGATGCCGCGATCATGGCAACCATATCGGGGTCATTGACCAGATCGTGGCTGAGAACGGTACACATCACCAGAACTTCGTTTTTGAAGCCGGGAACGAACAGCGGACGGATCGGACGGTCGATCAGACGGGCTGTCAGGGTTTCCTTCTCGGTGGGGCGGGCCTCACGCTTGAAGAAGCCACCCGGTACTTTACCGGCGGCATAGTATTTCTCTTGGTAGTGGACGGTCAGCGGAAAGAAGTCCTGACCGGGTTTTTGCTGGCGTGCAAAGGTGACGTTCGCCATGACGCTGGTTTCGCCCAGTGTCGCAATCACCGAACCGTCTGCCTGACGGGCCACTTTGCCAGTTTCCAGTGTCAGCGTCTCTTCGCCCCACTGCATGGATTTTTTCGTTACATTAAACATCTACGTTTCCTGTTTCGGCCCGTATCGGGCCATTTGCGTAGAGGGCATATTCCCCCTGACTCCGGTATCTTCTTTGTCGGGCGCTGGAGTCCGGGCGCCGGCTTTCAGATTGTGCGGCCATACAGCAGTTTGCCTGCGATGGGAAGGGAAGCGTTGACCCCTGCGAGTGACCCTGCACGCCACAGTTTGCAAGCCGCAGCAGAGCGGCAAGGGTGTCAGCCTAGCAAGGTCTTGAACATCTTGTAGTTTTGCAAGGTGACCCCGCCTTTGGTGACGATATTGGGTGCCTCGACGGTCCAGCCTATGCGCGTGAAAAACGGTTTTGCCTTTTCGCTGGCAAAGGTCCGAAGACGTCGCACGCCGAATGTGCGGGCACGTTCTTCGATGGCAAAATACACAGTGCGCCCCACGCCCGTGCCCATATGATCGGGATGGACAAAGGCCAGATCGATCAGCCCTTCGCGGTCAAGGGTCATGAAGCCCGCCATACGGTGGTCTATCTCGGCCACGATACCCGAGACGTTATCAAACCGCCCTCGCCATGTGGCGGGTGCGGGCGCTTTTCCGGCCCAAGCGATGCGTTGTTCGGCCGAATACACATCCGCCGTGCCCTGATGCACCGCAGCAAAGTAAAGCAACGCGGCTGCCTCGGTATCTTGCGGGGTGAGGTCGCGCAGGTTGATTGGCATGGGCTTTCCTTTTGGGGAACATCACTAAAGCACAGGGGGAAACGAAAAAAACCGCCCCCTGTTGCCAGGGCGCGGTTTTCATCGTTGTGGCGGTGCAGCGCTGGTTAGCGGCGCAGGCCCAAACGCTTGATCAGGTCCTGATAACGCGCGTCATCTTTACCTTTGACATAGTCCAGAAGCTTCCGGCGTGTCGCAACCATTTTCAAAAGGCCACGGCGACCGTGGTTGTCTTTTTTGTGGGTTTTGAAGTGCTCGGTCAGCGTTGCGATGCGCGAGGACAGAATGGCAACCTGTACTTCGGGCGAACCGGTGTCGCCTTCTGTGGTGCCGAATTCTTTCATGACGCGTGCTTTTTCTTCTTGCGTAATCGACATCGGGGTCTCCTTTTCGAAAGGTTAAAGTGATGGCACAGGCCGGGATGTCGTCCAGCACAGGCCCATGGAGTATCACCCGCTGACAGGAATCATCGGGCGATGGGGGCGTATAGGAAAGTTTCGCCCCCTTGGCAAAGGATTAATGCGTCGCAGGCGCGTTGGCTTCTTTGGCAAGTGAGAGAGCACCCTCGGTTCAGCCGCGCGTTAGCCCCGCAGCCAAGGCCGAGCTGAGGGGGATAAGCGATAGGTCGCCCGGCATCAGCAACTGGTCCGACTGCACCATCGCCACAATCGCCCCGTCCATTGAAATCAGATGAGAGTGCAGATCCTCCGGGTCCGGTTCGACCGCCACACTCGGCGCTGTCGCGGCTGCATCGCTGTCGTCCCAGACCAGCAGCAGGCTGTCATCTTCTCTGTCGAAGCTGCGGATATCGACGATGCCATCGGGGCTGACCCAATCACCGAGGATCACGTCATCGCGCCCGTCACCCGGGGTCACCGTATCGTTTGATCCCGCAAGGATCATATCATCGCCGCCGCCGCCATTCAGGTAATCCCCTTCGTCGACATCGGTGACGCGCGCATCCTGACGGTCCGGATCGACGGTGCCGTCAAGCGTATCGTTCCCCCATCCGCCAAAGAGCGCGTCTTGCCCGCGCCCCCCAATCAGCAGGTCATCGCCCAAACCGCCCATCACGGCGTCATCCCCGCTATCCCCAAATAGCGTATCACCCCCGGCAGAGCCGTTTAGCGTATCGTGACCCGCGCCGCCCTGTAGGGTGTCATCGTCATTATGGCCGGTAAGCCCATCCGCATCCTCGGCCCCCGTCAATAGGTCATCGCCATCATTGCCATGCAGGTCATCGTTCCCCGCACCGCCCGTCAACGTATCATCGCCGTCGTCACCAAAAACGGTGTCATCGCCATTCCGCGCCTCGACAAGGTCATCACCGCCATATCCCGCGATCTGATCGCTGCCGCCCGAGCCGATAATCAGGTCATCCCGGGGGGTACCGGAGATCACATCGCCGGCTGGTGAATCTTCATCGGTGGCAGATTCCTCCTCCTCGACCCCGATGTCGATAAAGGCGGCGGCCCCGACGGTGATCAACCCCATTAACCCGGCAAGAAACAGCATGTGCAAACCCGACCCTATTGCCCGCATCACGCGGGGATACAGATAAAACAGCCCCAAAACCCAAGGCCGCATCAGCACAATAGAATCACGAAAGTTAAGCTTGCCCTAAAGGCCCCAGAAAATCGGTTCCTGAGTATATCGGATATACAAAGGATGCTTGGGATGCCCGTCCTTAGACAGGCCCAAATGGTACACGGGCGTTTGGCTGCGCGACAGCAGCTCTTGCACCTGCGCACCCCGTCCAAGATGTGCGCCATGGGTGCCCCAAGCCGCGATCACCTGATCGGCCCACAAGATACCTTCGTTCAAAATCATATCGTTATCAGGGCCGACGGGGTCTTTGGCTTGGCGCATCAGCTTGGGGCTGGTTTCGCGCCAGGCAAAGATATTGGTGACCTGAAAACCCCCGAAGCCCAAGGCACGCGCACGGCGCTCGCACCGCTCGACCGTTGGGTCGTTTTCAATTTCCGTCGCTTTTGACGGATTTAGCATGACGAACAGCACCCGCTCCGCCTCGGGGTTCCAGACGCGGGTCAGACTATAGCGGTAGTTTTCGCAGTCCGAATAGACAGCCGTCGACGGCGCATCGCCCTTGGTGTGGCTGCGCGTAATCACGCAGAGCCGGGCTGGTTGAACACACGCGACGGATGCAATTCGCCCGCTTTGAAACGTCCAACAGCAACGGCGCGGCCCTCAAACGACGCCCAGACCTCGTCGCCATATTCAACGTCATGGGCGATCACCATGCCGGGGTTGCCGTTGCGCAGACGGGTGGCCCCCTCCGGCGTGGCTTTCACCTCTGGCAGGTCCTGCAACCCTTGCTCTAACGGCAGTAAATGCGCGTCCAAAGCGTCTGTGCGGGCCATCTCTTCGATCTGCGCCAGCGTCAGCCCTTCAGAGGCCTCGAACGGGCCAGACCAGATGCGGCGCAATTCGCGCACATGGCCCAGACATCCCAAGGCTTGCCCCAGATCGCGCGCAATCGACCGGACATAGCCACCCTTGCCGCACACCATCTCCAGCGTCACGTGGTCGGCATCGGGGCGGTCCACCAGCAGCAGTTGTTCGACAAAAAGCGGGCGGGCTGCCAATTCCATCGTTTCACCGTCGCGCGCCAGTTTATAGGCGCGCTGGCCGTCGATTTTCACGGCGGAAAACTGCGGGGGCACCTGTTGGATGTCACCGATAAACTTGCCCAAAGCATCCTTGATCGCGTCGTCATCGGGCCGCAGCTCCGAGGTTGCGATGACCTCGCCCTCGGCATCATCGGTATTTGTCGCGATCCCAAGGCGGACGGTAAACTCATAGGCTTTCATCGCGTCCGTGATAAAGGGAACCGTCTTGGTCGCCTCGCCAAGCGCGATCGCCAGAACACCGGTGGCCTCGGGGTCAAGGGTGCCCGCATGGCCCGCCTTATTCGCGTTCAGCGCCCAACGGACCTTGTTCACCACGGTCGTAGAGGTCGGGCCAGCGGGCTTGTCCACCACCAACCACCCCGAAATATCACGTCCCTTGCGCCTGCGTCCCATATCAAATGCCCTTAATTGATTTGCCCGCCTCCTATCAAAGGTCCGGCAAGATTGCCCAGAGACTCTGGCTTCCAAATGGTGAAAAATCCTCGCCGAAGGCAAGAAAACTCTTGTTGCGCTACGGCGCGTCGGGCTTCACGACGCCAATGATAGGGCCAAGCGCGCTAAAGCCCAAGTCATTGCGGCCCAGATCGGGTGCGCGCATCCTCGAGATATTGCCATCAAAATAAAGCGCATTTGGCAGTTTTAGGTGATCCCGGAACAGCAGTGCGAAATCATAGAAATTCACCGTCTCGTTCGAGATGGCAAAAACCGCGCGTTTGCCATCGGCGCTGGTGCCGACGCCGTTGCGAATATAGCGCGAGGTGCCATCTTTCAGAAAGCGCGGGTGCACTTTACCATCGATGACCAACATCGGTCCCGATTGCGTGGCGCTGCGGCAGTCGGGGGCGTCGCGCAGAAAGGCTTTGGTTTCGATCACATCGGCACGCCCGTCGCGCAGGCAAAGCACGCCATTGGGCAGCAGGCCAAAGTTACCGGGGCCGTCGCTGCTGATCACCTGCTGATATTCTTTGCCGTTCTCAAGGTAGTAGCCCACGGGCGCGCGGTTGTCATGATACATGCCCGCGTTCATCGCAAAGCCCAGCTGTGCGCCGCGCTTTTTCAACGCCGTATTCAACGTGTTGAAATACCCATGCGGTTTGCCGTCCGCATCGTAGAGGAACAGCTCAAGGCGGTCCTGCGTCAGGTCGACGTGGCACAGGGTATAGCCGGTGGCGTTATAGGTCAGGGTTTCGCAGGTTTCGGCTTGGACGGGCGCGGCGGCCCAGCCCATGAAGCCAAGCGCGGCCCAGAACCGTTTCACACGTCTTCCGATCCGCGGTCGGGGGCGTCAGCATCGCGCCGCACCACGTCCTGCGCCAGCATCCGGCGCGTTTCGTCCATACGGTCGAAGGTCTCGTCCAGTTGGAACCGCAGGTCCGGTGCGTATTTCAGGACCAGCTTCTTTGCCATCAACCGGCGGAGCTCGCCCTTGTTGCGCGCCAGCAGCTTAAGCACGTCTTCCTGACCGTCTCCGCCCAAAGGCAGCACATAGGCCGTCGCGATCTTCAGGTCGGGGGAGGCGCGCACTTCGCCCACGGTGATCGACATACGGTTCAGTTCAGGGTCGTGGACATCGCCACGCGCCAAAACATCCGATAAGGCGCGACGAATGGTTTCGCCTACGCGAAGCTGCCGTTGCGACGGGCCTGAGCCCTCATGAAACTTGTTCTTTGCCATGCGCTTCATCTAAGGGTTCGTTGAGGTTTTGCCAAGCAGATCACCACGCGCTAAACCAAAGCCGAATAAGGAGCATAACATGAGCGATACACCCGGCATAGTGATTACAGGGGCTTCGGGCCGCATGGGCCAGATGTTGATTGGGCAGGTTTCTGCCAGCGACAGGGTGCATCTGGCGGGTGCGGTTGAACGTGCGGGGCATGCGTGGGTCGGTCAGGATATCGGTGTTGCTATGGGCGGCGCTGCCGTTGGCGTGATCGTGACCGATAACGCGGCAGAGGCGATGCAAGGCGCGCAGGCGGTCATCGATTTCACCGCTCCGGAAGCGACACTCGCCTTCGCCAAGATCGCGGCCGATGCGGGGGTGGTTCATGTTATCGGCACCACCGGTATGACCGACGCGCAGATCGGCGAGCTGGACGGACCTTCAAAGCAGACGGTGATCGTGCGGGCGGGCAACATGAGCCTGGGCGTTAACCTTTTGACCCAGTTGACCAAACGTGTCGCCGCCGCGCTGGATGAAGACTTCGATATCGAGGTGATAGAGGCGCATCACAACCAGAAGGTTGACGCGCCGTCGGGCACTGCGCTGATGCTGGGCGAGGCCGCCGCCGAAGGGCGCGGGGTCGCGCTGGCGGATGTCTCTGACCGCGGGCGTGACGGGATCACCGGCGCGCGCAAGCGGGGTGACATCGGGTTCACAGCGATCCGCGGGGGCGACATTGTGGGCGAACACGACGTGATGTTCGCTGCCACGGGCGAGCGAATCATACTGCGCCATATCGCGTCGGATCGTGCGGTTTTTGCCCGCGGTGCCATCAAAGCTGCCATCTGGGGGCAGGGCAAACCTGCCGGAGCCTATGATATGCTGGACGTTTTGGGCCTGAACGACTGACGCCACCCGCCGCCCTGTCGCTTAACCGTGGTGAAACTATCTTAACCTCTGGCCCGTATGTTCATGGGAACAATCTGGTTGGAGGGTGTGATGAAAAAACTGACGTTACTGACCTGCGCGGCGTTCTTTGCGCTGACCGGGACCGCTTGGGCAGAATTCCAGAAACTGGACAGCCAGCGCGATTTCGTTTCGGTGGTGGAGGGTAAAACACTGACCCGCCCGCTGGTCGAATTGCGCGTCACGGAAAGCGGCGGCATATCGGGTACCGGTGCCGTGTGGGACGTGTCGGGCCAATGGGTCTGGAAGGGCGGATATTTCTGCCGCAGCCTGATCTGGGGCGATGACGACCTTGGCTACAATTGTCAGGAAGTCGCTGTAAACGGTGGGAAAATCCGCTTTACCTCGGATAAGGGGGCAGGGCAGTCGGCGGTCTTCTCGTTGAAGTAGCCTCGCCTATGTGCAAGCGCCACAGGGCGCTTGGCCGTAATCGTGATCTGCGCGACGCATCGTCAGCGCATGGGGGACACGTGCCTTAAAAATCGACAGCGATGCCCTTTTTCTCCCAATCGCCGTAGCGGACGGGCTCGGGGCCGTCGCGACCACCTAACTCTGTCGGCAGGTCCAGCGCCTGCTCGGCCTTGCGGCGTTCGGCGGCCTCCGCCAGCGCGCGCTGCGCGGCGGCGGGAAGCTCTTGTACCATCGGCATCGGATCGGGCGTGGGTTCTGGCGGGATATCCGGCCCGGGCTCTGGCATGGGTGTCGGATCATGGGGTGGGCTTGGCATGGGGCGTTTGCCGGCTTCGGTCATACTCTCATCCTCTTGAGGCCACTGTCCCCTTGATATACGCCGGAACCAAGCCCAGACAACCCGGGCACCCCAAAGAAGAAAGCGTATCGCATGTCAGACACCGGCGTTCAGGCCCGCAGAAGTGCGGTGTACCTTTTGGATATGATCCTGGGGGAAGAACGACTGATGTCAGAGCTCTCGTCGGCGGGGGCGTTGGACAAGCTGCCCCCCGATGACCGCGCACGGGCGCAGCGTCTGGCAATGGATACCCTGCGCGGGATGGAACGCGCCGACCGTCTGTTGCAAAAACACCTGTCGAAATACCCGCCGCTGACCGTGCGCAACGCGCTGCGCGTCGGCACGGTCGAACTGTGTCAGGGCGGCGCGGCCCACGGCGTTGTGAATGCGATGGTCGAACTGGTCGCAACGCATAAAAAACTGGGACACCTCAAGGGGCTTACCAATGCCGTTTTGCGCAAAATCGCCGCCGAAGGGCCAGAGGCATGGGCGGCCTTGCGCGCGCCGCGATTGCCAAAATGGCTGCGAGGTCCGCTGACCGAAGCCTGGGGGCCTGAGGCGATGACAGGGATCGAAGCCGCGCATTTCGCAGGCGCGCCACTGGATTTGACCGCAAAACGAGATCCTGAAGGTTTGGCCGCGGCCGTGGGCGGCACCGTCTTGCCGACCGGTTCGGTGCGCGTCGCCGATGCGGGGCAGGTCACCACCATGCCTGGTTTTGCCGAAGGCGATTGGTGGGTGCAGGACGCCGCCGCCGCGCTGCCCGTCAAAATCCTTGCGCCACAAAAAGGCGAGGCCGTGCTGGACCTTTGTGCCGCGCCCGGGGGCAAAACCATGCAGCTTGCCGCCGCAGGTGCGCAGGTGACGGCGGTCGATAACTCCAAGCAGCGGATGCAACGGGTTCGGGAAAACCTTGCACGGGTGCATCTGCCGGCCAAAGTCGTTGTCGTCGATGCGCGCCGGTTCGAAGGGACGTTTGACGCGATTCTGCTGGATGCGCCTTGCTCTGCCACGGGCACGATCCGTCGTCACCCCGATCTGCCCCACGCCAAGGATGGGTCTGAATTCGGTGATCTGATCGAGCTGCAGTCGGAAATGATCGACCATGCGTGGTCCCTTCTCAACCCCGGGGGGCGTCTCATTTTCTGCACCTGCTCCCTGTTGCCTGACGAAGGTGAAGTGCAAGTCGACGAGGCATTGGAACGTCATGCGGATATGCGCGTGGACCGCGACGCTTTGGCCGTGCCCGGTGTTGATCCTGCGTGGGCAACCCAAGAGGGTGGCCTGCGTTTGCGCCCCGATTACTGGCCTGAACTGGGGGGCATGGACGGGTTTTACATCGCCTGCCTGCGCAAGGACGCCTAAAGGCCTGACCTGACGCGGGCGGATTTGCGTCGCCCGCGATCAGCTATGTCAAAATGCGGTGACTCAGGTGGCAACAGCGGCTAACATCCGCAAAACGCCAGCAGAGCGTACAAGGGCAGCCGCATGACAAGTACCAGCTTCAATGCGCGAAAAACGCGTTTTCTAAACCGGTGGCACGCCCGTGCCGCGACCAAAACGCGTACCCAAGCGAGGGGATTCGTTTCCTCGCCCGAACCGCGCACCATCGGGTCTTTTGCGCGGGGGCGGCAGCTGATCGCGGGCAACCTCCTGTTTTCTGGCAGTCTGATCGAAGCGCCGGACGCGTCAAGCTTGTGGGAGGTCGCCACACCAGATCAGGATTTTGCGCGTGATCTGCACGGTTTCGCCTGGATGGATGATCTGGCTGCGGTTGGCGACGTGCGCGCCCGCGGCACGGCGCAGCGTTGGCTTTGGGGCTGGATCGACCATTACGGCAAGGGCCGAGGCATCGGCTGGACCCCTGATCTGACCGGCCGGCGGCTGATCCGTTGGATCAACCACGCGCTGTTTGTGCTGCGCGGCACCTCGCAAGACGAAAGCGATGTTTTCTATCGCTCGCTGGTCGAACAAACGGATTTCCTGTCGCGCCGTTGGCATGCTGCAGCCCCTGGTTTGCCGCGGTTCGAGGCGCTGACCGGGTTGATATACGCCGGTCTTTCGCTTGAGGGGCAAGAGGCGCGCGCCGATCCGGCGATCAAGGCACTGGCCCGCGAATGCGAGGCGCAGATCGATGCGCAGGGCGGCCTGCCCACCCGCAACCCCGAAGAGCTGCTGCACGCATTTACCCTTCTGACATGGGCCGCCGCCGCGCTAAGCGATGCGGGACGCGGCACGCCAACTGCGCATATGGAGGCGATCGAACGCATCGCGCCCACCCTGCGCACCCTGCGGCATTCCGACGGCGGGCTGGCGCGGTTCCATGGCGGCGGGCGCGGGGCCGAAGGCTGGCTGGATCACGCGCTGGCCACGGCGAAGATCAAGACGCGTCAGCCGGACGGGCTGTCGATGGGCTATGCGCGCCTGTCCGCAGGGCGCACCAGTGTGATCGTCGACGCCAGCCCGCCCCCCGGCGGGGCCGCATCGTTCAATGCCCATGCCTCTACGCTTGCGTTCGAACTGACCAGCGGGCGGCGCCCTTTGGTCGTGAACTGCGGGCCGGGCGATTCATTTGGCGCTGATTGGCGGCGGGCGGGGCGTGCGACACCGTCGCATTCCGGTCTGTCACTTGGCGGCTATTCCAGCGCGCGACTGGCAGAGCCCGACCGGCACACGGGCGCCGAGGCTTTGATCGAATGCCCGACCTACGTGCCCGTCGAAATCGGCTCCGTCGGGGATGGCACCCAGTTTCAGGGTGCGCATAATGGCTATGTCGCGGGCTTTGGCCTGACCCATGCCCGCAGTCTGGAACTGACCCACGACGGTCGCGGCCTCGCGGGGGAGGACATGCTGCTCGCGATAGAGCCCGCTGAAAAGCGTGTCTTTGATCGGGAAATGGATGCGGTGAAGCTTGCTGGTATCCCGTTCGAGATTCGTTTCCACCTGCACCCGGATGTGGATGCCACCGTCGATCTGGGCGGGGCGGCAATTTCCATGGCCCAGAAAAGCGGCGAAATCTGGGTGTTCCGTCATGATGGGACGCATAAACTGTCTTTGGAACCAAGCGTTTACCTTGAGCGCAACCGACTGAAACCCCGCGCGTCGCTGCAAATTCTGCTTAGCGGGCGGGTCGTCGACTATGCCAGCAGGGTCAGGTGGTCCTTGTCCAAAGCGCAGGAAACTGCGATTGGCGTGCGAGATTTATCGCTCGACGATCCATATGATGACCAAGACTGACCAAAGGAACCTCCCCGATGCCTGATCTTCACCCCGTCTCCCGCGCGCTTCTTTCCGTATCTGACAAGACCGGTCTGGTCGAGCTGGGGCAGGCGCTCGCGGCGCATGGGGTCGAATTGCTGAGCACCGGCGGCACCGCCAAGGCGCTGCGCGACGCAGGTCTGACGGTGAAAGATGTGTCCGAGGTCACCGGCTTCCCCGAGATGATGGACGGGCGGGTCAAGACGCTGCACCCCGTCGTGCACGGTGGGTTGCTAGCGCTGCGTGACAATGACGAACACGTCGCGGCGATGGACAAGCATGACATTGGCGCGATCGATCTGGTTGTGGTGAACCTGTATCCCTTTGAAGAAACCGTCGCCAAAGGGGCGGAATATGCCGAGGTGATCGAGAATATCGATATCGGTGGCCCTGCGATGATCCGCTCTGCCGCGAAGAACCACGGTTTTGTAAATGTGATCGTCGATGTCGAAGACTACGCGACAGTGATCAACGAACTTTCCGAGAATAACGGGCAGACCACCTATGCGCTGCGCCAGCGTTTGGCGCAGACGGCCTATGCCCGCACGGCGGCCTATGACACGGCTGTCAGCACATGGATGGCCGCGCAGGTCGGGGACACCCCGCGTCGTCGTACCGTGGGCGGCACGCTGGCACAGACCCTGCGCTACGGCGAGAACCCCCATCAGCAAGCGGCCTTCTACACCGATGGCTCGGCCCGTCCGGGTGTTGCCACGGCGACCCAGCATCAGGGTAAAGAACTGTCGTATAACAACATCAACGACACCGATGCGGCCTTTGAGCTGGTCAGCGAATTTGATCCGGCCAAAGGGCCTGCCTGTGCGATCATCAAGCACGCCAACCCATGCGGCGTGGCGCAAGGCACGTCGATGGTGGATGCCTATACCCGCGCGTTCGACTGCGACCGCACCAGCGCCTTTGGCGGGATTATCGCGCTGAACCAGACGCTTGACGCCGAAACAGCCGAGGCGATCAGCGCGATCTTTACCGAGGTCGTGATCGCCCCGAACGCGACACCCGAAGCGATGGAGATTTTTGGCAAGAAGAAGAACCTGCGCTTGCTGACCACCAACGGTCTGGCCGATCCGGCACAGGCGGCGTTGTCGTTCCGTCAGGTGTCGGGGGGCTATCTGGTGCAGGACAAAGACGTTGGGCGCATCACGATGGATGACCTGAAGGTCGTGACAAAGCGTCAGCCGTCCGATCAAGAGCTGTCGGACCTGATGTTCGCCTGGACCGTTGCGAAACACGTAAAATCCAACGCAATCATCTACGTCAAGGACGGCGCGACCGTGGGCGTTGGTGCCGGCCAGATGAGCCGTGTCGACAGCACGCGTATCGCCGCACGCAAAGCGCAGGATATGGCCGAAGCCATGGGCTTGCCCGCACCGCTGACGCAGGGCTCTGTCGTCGCTTCCGATGCGTTCTTCCCCTTTGCTGACGGGTTGATCACTGCCGCAGAAGCAGGGGCGACAGCGCTTATCCAGCCCGGCGGGTCGATGCGGGACCACGAAGTGATCGCAGCAGCGGACGAGGCCGGGCTTGCCATGGTCTTTACCGGCATGCGCCACTTCCGCCACTAATCACGGAAAGCGGTCGATATGCGTACTATTTTTTGGGCCGGTTTTGCGGCGTTTCTTGCGGATCAGCTTAGCAAGTATCTTGTCGTGCACACGATGGAGCTTAGCCGCATCCGGTCCATCGACGTATTGCCGCCGCTGATCAACTTTCGCTACGGCGAGAACCGCGGGATCAACTTTGGCCTTTTCGGTGATGGGTCCGACGCAAGTCGTTGGATCCTCATCGGGCTGGCCTGTGCAATCTGTGTGGGCGTGCTGATCTGGGCAAGCCGCCAAACCATGAGCCTTTGGGCCAATATCAGCGCAGGTCTGCTGATCGGGGGGGCGTTGGCCAATGTGGTTGACCGCCTGATCTACGGCTATGTGCTTGATTTCTTGAACATGTCTTGCTGCGGGATCAATAATCCTTTCGTGTTCAACATCGCCGATGTTTTCATTTTTGCGGGCGCTTTGGGGCTGATTTACTTTACCGGCGACACCAAAAAACCAGTGAAAGCCACACCGAAAAAGGCCCCGAAAAAAGGCCAGTGACAATTACCGCGTGACTGCGATATTGGTACAAAGACCTTAACAAGTCCTTAAGGAGATCCGTCATGCGCTTTGTCGCCGCTCTTGTCTTGCTACCGCTTGCCCTTGGGGCCTGCGGCAACACTGGCCTGCGGGACATTCGCAGCACTGCAAAAGGGCCTGATGAATTCATGGTCCAGCCCTCCAAACCCTTGCAGCAGCCTGACAGCTATAACGCGCTGCCCGTGCCAACGCCGGGGCAGGCGAACCTGACGGACCGCAACGCGATTGCCGAAGGGGTTCTGGCATTTGGCGGCACACCGCAAAGCAACGCGGCAGGCATCCCCGCTTCGGACGCCGCGCTGGTGCAGCAGGCCAGCCGCATGGGCGTGACGGCGAACATCCGTCAGGAACTCGCCGAAACCGATGCTGCGTTCCGCAAGCGCAAGGCGCGGTTCACGCAGATCAAGATCGTGCCGACAGATCGCTACGACCAAGCTTACAAACGCCAGATCTTGGATGCCCCCCGCGAGGCCGCGCGCTGGCGTCGGGCCGGTGCACGCACGCCCTCCGCCCCTCCGGCAGAGTGACGCTGGCTGAATTACAATTCTGTTAGGTCCCTTGATCGCCCCGTAAGGTGGCGTAAGTAAGAGGTCTCAGGACCCTGCTTAAAGGACCGACCATGATCAGATTACCGGCCCTCGGGGCCTTATTGGCGCTTGCGCTGCCCACCACAGCCGCGCTTGCGCGTGACAACGAAGACGTCACGCATTTCACCTTGGACAACGGGATGGAGGTCGTGGTCGTCGAAGACCACCGCGCCCCCGCTGTGCAGCAAATGGTGTGGTACCGCGCTGGCTCGGCGGACGAACCCAAAGGGTCGTCGGGCGTGGCGCATTTTCTTGAACACCTGCTTTTCAAAGCCACCGACAAGATGGAGTCGGGCGAGTTTTCAGCCACGGTTGCCAAGAATGGCGGGCGCGATAACGCCTTCACCAGCTATGATTATACCGCCTATTTCCAACGGGTTGCCGCAGACCGGCTTGAGCTGATGATGCAGATGGAATCCGACCGGATGAAAAACATCCGCCTGACACCGGAAAACATCGCGACCGAACGGGATGTGATCATCGAAGAACGCAACCAGCGCACCGAGAATGACCCGAGCGCACTGTTCCGTGAACAGCTGAACGCCGCGCAATACCTCAACCACCGCTACGGCACGCCGATCATCGGCTGGATGCACGAGATGCGCGAGCTGGACCTGCAGGATGCACTGGATTTCTACAAACTGTATTATTCCCCCAACAACGCGATCCTCGTCGTGTCGGGCGATGTAGAGCCTGACAATGTGCGACAGTTGGCGGAGCAGTATTACGGTGAAATCCCCGCCAATCCCGAACTGCCTGAACGTTTGCGCACCCAAGAACCGCCCCAAACCGCTGAACGCCGTCTGACTTTTCGCGATGACCGCGTTGCTCAGGAATACGTCAGCCGGTCCTATCTGGCGCAGGAACGGGATCCCGGCGACCAGAAAACCGCAGCGGCCCTGACCATGTTGGCCGAACTCCTGGGCGGTGGCACCACATCCTATTTCGCCGAAAAACTGCAGTTTGACACGCCTGTCGCGACCTATTCTGCAGCGTTCTACAGCGGTCAATCGCTGGATGATACGACCTTTAACCTTGTCGTCGTGCCGCAACCCGGCGTGTCCCTACAGGACGCCGAAGATGCGATGGACGCGGCTGTTGCCGGCTTCATGAAAGACGGTGTGGATGCCAAACAGCTTGAACGGATCAAGCAACAGGTCCGTGCTGAACAAATCTATGCCCGCGATAACGCCGACAGCGTCGCCAACCGCTATGGCAGCGCCCTTGCCATCGAGTTGACCGTGCAAGACGTACAAGATTGGCCGGATGTGCTCGAGGCCGTGACGGCCGAAGACATCATGCAGGCCGCCAAGGATGTGTTTAACCGCGAGGCTTCTGTCACAGGGTGGCTGATGCGCGAAGAGGTGACGGAATGAGACTGTTTTACGCAATCGTCCTGACGGTTCTAGCCGCTCTGCCCGCCCGGGCCGAGGTGGACATCCAAGAGGTCACCTCCCCCGGTGGCATCACCGCGTGGCTGGTAGAGGAACATTCGATCCCCTTCGTCGCACTTGATGTGCGCTTTCGCGGCGGTGCGTCGCTGGATGCGCCTGAAAAACGCGGCGCAACCAACCTGATGACCGGCCTGCTGGAAGAGGGGGCCGGTGACATGGACGCGCGCGATTTCGCCCGTGCCGCCGAAGGGCTGGCGAGCAGTTTCCGGTTCAGTGTGGATGACGACGCGCTTTCCGTATCCTCGCGGTTTCTCACCGAAAATCAGGACGCGTCGATCGCGCTGTTGAAACAGGCGTTGCAGACGCCTCGGTTTGACCCGGATGCGATTGAACGGGTGCGCGGGCAGGTGCTTTCGGGTATCCGCTCCAGCGCGAAAGACCCGAACGATATCGCGCGCAAGAAGATGGACGAGCTGCTGTATGGCGATCACCCCTACGGCGCGCCGCTGAGCGGGACCGAAGAAACAGTGACCGCCCTGACGCGCGATGACCTTATCGCGGCCCATAAGGCTGTGCTGGCGCGCGACCGTATCTTCATCGGTGCGGTGGGGGACATCACGCCCGAAGAGCTGGGCCTGATGCTTGACGACCTGTTGGGCGATCTGCCCGAAACCGGTGCACCGCTGCCCCCGCAGGCCGAAGTCTCTATCCCGTCGGGCACCACGGTCGTCGATTTCCCCACGCCCCAATCCGTCGCTATTTTTGCGCAAAAGGGCATTTCCCAGAAGGACGATGATTTCTTTACCGCGACCGTGCTGAACCAAGTGCTTGGCGGTGGATCGTTTGAAAGCCGTTTGATGACCGAGGTGCGCGAGAAACGCGGGCTGACCTATGGCGTCTATTCCTATCTGGTGCCGATGGATCTGGCTGAAACCTGGCAAGGATCGGTCAGTTCGGCGAACGACCGGATCGGGCAGGCGATGGATGTGATCAAGGGCGAATGGTCCAAAGCCGCGGCCGAGGGCGTCACCCAGCAAGAGTTGGACGATGCCAAGACCTATATCACAGGCTCCTACCCGCTGCGTTTTGATGGCAACCAGACCATCGCGAGCATCCTTGTGGGGATGCAGATGATCGATCTGCCCATCGACTATATCGCCACGCGCAACGACAAGGTCGAGGCGGTGACGCTGGACGATGTGAAACGTGTTGCCGACGACCTGCTGGACCCTGACGGGTTGGCTTTTGTTGTCGTCGGCCAACCCGAAGGGATCGAGGCCACGGCGCAGGAAAGCGACTGACTTCTGCTTTCGCCACAAGATCAATCACAAAAAACGGGCGCTTCTCAGCGCCCGTTTTCGTTTCAGGATATCGGCGGGTTATTCGCCGTAGGGGATCCAGATATTCTTGACCTCGGTCGCGGCGTGCAAGAACGCTTTGCCTTCGCCCTCTGCGCCGTCCCAGTCGCGGGCCATGCCGTTGTTGACCCATGTGCGCTTCAGGTTCTGCGCGCTGGCCCGCTCCACGGTTTCGCTTTGCGCCTTGTCGCCAAAGCTCCAGACCGCATCCACATCCATATGCCGCGCCAGTGTTTCGGCGGTGTCCTTCTGCGGGCCGGTCAGAATATTCACCACACCCGCCGGCACGTCAGAGGTTTCAAGCACCTGCACAAAATCCGTCGCAGCAAGCGGGAAGGGGCCACTGGCGGACAAAACGATCCGGTTCCCCATCGCAATCGCCGGTGCCATGCAAGAGATCAGCCCCAGCAAGGGTGCCTCCGCCGGGCAAAGCGCGCCGATCACGCCCACAGGTTCCTTCATAGCAAGCGCCACGCCGCGGATCGGCACGCCATGCACCTGCCCATCATACTTGTCGGCCCAGGCCGCGTAGGTGAACAGACGTTTGACCGCAAGATCGACCTCGGTTTTGCCGGATTTAGTGCCCTGCATCGCATCCAGACGCCGCGCGAATACATCCCCGCGTGCCGCCAGATTTTCAGCGATGTAATAGAGGATCTGCGCGCGCAGATGGCCGGTGGTCTTGCTCCACCCCTTCGCGGCATGAGCCGCTTCCACGGCATTGCGCACATCCTTGCGCGAAGCGAGCGAGACATGGCCCAGCAGATCGCCGGACTTGCCCCAGACCGGTGCGGAATAGCCGCTGTCGGGGCGGCTTTGCTTGCCGCCGATATACAGCTTGGCCGTCCGGTCAATCGGGTCAGCTGGCGTGCCGCTCCCGGTAAAGGCCGTAACCTCTTTCAACGGTTTTTGAGTGGTTTTCGGACGGGTATAGGCCGCCAGCCCTTCCCAGCCACCTTCGCGACCAAAGCCGCTTTCGCGCACACCACCAAAGCCCGCGGCCGCATCCATCATATTGGTGCCGTTCACCCAGACGATGCCCGATACCAGCTTGGGCGCGATATCCAGCGCGAGGTTGATATTCTCGGACCAGACCGTCGCCGCCAGCCCGTAGCGGGTGTTATTGGCCAGCTCGACCGCCTCGGCAGGGGTGCGGAAGGTGGTAGATACCAGCACGGGGCCAAAGATCTCGTCCTGCATCAAGGGGTCAGCAGGGTTCATGCCGGTGATCAATGTGGGTGGATAATAGCATCCGGTCGCGGGGATATCACCTGCGGTAAACACCTCGCCACTGGTGTTGGCGGCGACCATTTCGGTCACGCGCTGCACCTGAACGGGGTCCACCAGCGCGCCCACATCGACGGATTTATCCAGCGGATCACCGACCCGCAGCTTCGCCATCCGCGCCCGCAGCTTGGCATAGAACCGATCCGCAACAGGCTCATGCACCAGCAGGCGCGAGCCTGCACAGCAGACCTGCCCCTGATTGAACCAGATCGCATCGACCAGCCCCTCGACAGCGGAATCCAGATCCGCATCGTCAAACACGATATAGGGCGACTTGCCCCCCAGCTCGAGCGTCAGCGCCTTGCCGCTTCCAGCAGTCGCCTCGCGGATGCGCCGCCCGACAGGGGTCGATCCGGTAAAGGCGATCTTGTCGACCTCAGCCTGCACGATCATCTCGCCCACGGCACCGTCACCGGTGACAATATTGACGACACCCTTGGGCAGGCCCGCCTGCACACAGATATCCGCAAACAGCAGCGCGGTCAGCGACGTATACTCCGCCGGTTTCAATACCACCGTATTCCCCATCGCCAAAGCAGGGGCCACTTTCCACGCCAGCATCAGCAGCGGGAAGTTCCACGGGATGATCTGCCCACATACGCCAAGCGCTTCTGCGTCGGGCAGCTCGGACTCCATCAACTGGGCCATGCCCGCGTGGTAATAGAAATGCCGCTGCGCTAGGGGCACATCCACATCGCGCGCCTCACGGATGGGTTTGCCGTTGTCCAGCGTTTCCAGCACGGCGAACAACCGGCTGTGTTTTTGCAGCAACCGCGCCAACGCATAAAGGAACCGCGCCCGCCCGTGCCCGCCCAGCTTGGCCCATTTGGGCTGCGCCTTGCGCGCCGCGGCAACCGCGGTGTCGACCTCTGCCTGGTTGGCCTGCGTCAACGTTGCCAGCACATTGCCATTGGCAGGGTTGCGGCTTTCGAAATCATCCCGCGCCTCGGTGAACGCGCCGTCGATGAAATGCCCGAAACGGCTGCCCTGATCGACCAGCCACGCCAGTGCGTCAGCGGCATTTTCCGGTGCCGTCCCATAGTCCATTGTTTCATAGATTTCGGACACGCTCATGGGTTCACCCTTTTCAAAATACTCAAATCCGACATTGGTTTCACGCGGCTCAGCTGATGGCGTGACGATGGCTTGCGGAATAGCTGCCCGACACATGGTGGTCGAGCTGACGTTCGATGTCGCCCAACAGCGACGAGGCCCCGAACCGGAAGAGGTCGGGCTGCAACCAGCGGTCGCCCAATTCCTCTTTCATCATGGCCAGATAGACCAACGCGTCCTTTGCCTTCGATATCCCGCCCGCGGGCTTGTAGCCAACGCGAAAGCCGGTGCGGTCGAAATAGTCGCGAATCGCGCGGATCATCACGAGGGTCACGGGCAGGGTCGCATTCACGCTTTCCTTACCGGTGGAGGTCTTGATGAAGTCAGCACCCGCCATCATGCAGATCAGCGAGGCACGCGCGACGTTGCGCAGGCTGCCCAACTCTCCGGTCGCGAGGATCGCTTTGACATGCGCATCGCCACAAGCGGCTCGGAAGGCACGCATCTCATCATAAAGCGCCTGCCAGTCGCCTGACAGCACATGGCGGCGCGAAATAACGATGTCGATCTCGGCGGCACCGGCGGCGACGCTCATCTCGATCTCGCGCAGGCGCAGCTCGAACGGGGAGAGACCGGCGGGAAAACCTGTAGAAACGGCGGCAATCGGGATGCCCGTGCCCTGCAGTGCTGCTTTGGCGGGGGCGATCATCTCGTGGTAGACACAGACCGCGCCCACGGTGATCTGTGACATGCCAAGCGCGTCCAGCAGCGCGGGCGCAATCGGTTGACGTGCCTTCGCACAAAGCCGCTCGACACGGCGGGCGGTATCATCCCCCGACAGCGTGGTCAGGTCGATACAGCTGACGGCGCGCAGCAGCCACGCGGCCTGATAATCTTTCTTCACGGAACGGCGCGCGGGCAAACCCGCGGCGCGGCGCTCCACCGCAGAGGAGTTCACCTGCACGGCGCGCACCCAATCCATATCCAGCGGCATCCCCGGATTGCGGGGTTCCGTCACCTGTGGCAGGTGGCTTTGGGCCAGTTCGGTCGGGTCATATACATGCGTGGACATGGGCGCTTTCCTGTCTGATCAGACAGGCAATGTGCCACGGGGCAACGGCGCAATGCAAGCATCGCGCCCTCACGTCACATCCGCCAGCGGCGTTCAGCTGCCGCGATAGGTTGAATAGCCGAACGGCGATAGCAAAAGGGGCACGTGATAATGCGCATCCGCATCCGAAATGCCAAAGCGCAGGGGGATCTGGTCAAGGAAACGCGGTGCTTCGGGCTCCGCTCCGATGGCATCAAGATAGGCACCGGCTTCGAACACCAGCTCATACGTGCCAGCCGCAAACTGGCCCTTGGGCAAGATCGGCGTGTCGGTGCGACCGTCAGCATTGGTGGTCATCTGCACCAGCTTCATGCGGTTGGCCCCTTCGATCCGGTAAAGCGTGATTTCCAGCCCGCCTGCGGGGCGGCCGCGTGCGGTGTCCAGAACATGCGTCGTCAAATAGCCGTTTGCCATGAGTGGTGTCTTTCCTGATCCGTTGGACCCTTACGATAGGCGGGTGTCGGGCTAGGTCAATGGCGGATCGGCGGGCGGCTTTCTTGGCGCGCCAGCGCAGAAACGGGCGGTGATTCGGGCGCTGGCGAAAAATAATGCGCCTACCGAATCGTTTTTGCTTGAGCCGCGAATCATCCTGCGCCTATATGGTACACAACATTCAATCGGAGGTGTTGCCTGCCAGCGACCCATACAATCCGAGTATGTATTCTGGGGGACAGAATTCTTATGATCGGGCAAGTCGCACGTGGTGCGACGATCATTGGGCAGGGGCCGACAGGACTCGTGTTGCATAGCGCATCAAGAGCGGCCCCTTCCACTCACTTCCCGCCCGATATGCCCCCCGCATGTGTTTAAGTTTCAGGCCGGCCAGCGCCTTAGAACTTTCGCTATAAGAGAGCAGGGCCACTCGAGCCGATCTGGCAGCCAGCCGACCTTTCGGGAAGGGTTGGCTGGCTGTACATTGCGAAAAATCAGTGCCAGAAAACCGTTGGTTGACGAAAACAACGGCCCGCAGCGCGCGGTTTCCCCGCGTGCGCAGGCGCTGACCAAAGGACGATCCCATGACACGCTACCCTCGTGATTTTCACGGCTACGGCCCCACACCGCCTGATGCACAATGGCCGGGCGGCGCGCGGATCGCGGTGCAATTCGTGCTGAACTATGAAGAAGGCGGCGAGAACTGTCTGCTTCACGGGGATGCCGCGTCAGAGGCCTTCTTGTCCGAAATCGTCGGGGCCGCCCCTTGGCCGGGGCAACGTCACTGGAACATGGAATCCATCTATGACTACGGCGCGCGGGCGGGCTTTTGGCGGTTGCACCGTCTGTTCACGGGTGCGGATATCCCTGTTACCGTTTATGGCGTCGCCACCGCCTTGGCGCGGTCCCCGCAGCAGGTAGAGGCGATGACCCAAGCCGACTGGGAGATCGCAAGCCACGGGCTTAAGTGGATCGACTACAAGGATCACACCGCCGAGGTCGAAAGCGCCGATATGGACGAGGCGATCCGACTGCACCGCGAGGTGGTCGGTACAGCACCGCGTGGCTGGTACACGGGGCGCAGCTCTGTGAACACGGTTGCGCTGGCGGCAGAGACGGGGGCCTTCGACTATATCTCGGATACATACGACGATGATCTGCCCTATTGGATGCAGGTGGCAGGGCGCGACCAGCTGATTATCCCCTATACGCTTGATTGCAACGACATGCGCTTTGCCACGCCACAGGGTTTTAACTCGGGCGATCAATTCTATGCCTATCTGCGCGATACCTTCGATGCGCTTTATGCCGAAGGCAGCGCCGGGCAGGCCAAAATGATGTCGGTCGGGTTGCATTGCCGTCTGATCGGGCGGCCCGGACGGATACAGGCGCTGAAACGCTTTATCGACTATATCAAAGGGTTCGAGGGCGTCTGGACGCCGCGCCGCATCGATATTGCCGACCATTGGCGCGCAACCCATCCGCCTCAGCCGCGCCTGCGTCTGGACCAGATGGACCGCGCCAGTTTTGTCGCGAAATTCGGCGGGGTGTTCGAACATTCACCGTGGATCGCCGAACGCGCCTACGAGCTTGAACTAGGCCCCGCGCATAACTCTGTCGCGGGGATACATAATGCTTTGGCACGGATGTTCCGGTCGGCGACGCGGGCGGAACGCTTGGGCGTGCTAACCGCGCACCCCGATCTGGCGGGCAAGCTAGCGGCGGCCAAACGGCTGACGGCTGAAAGCACGCAAGAACAAGCCAGCGCCGGGCTGGACGCCTTGACCGATGCCGAGCGTACGCGCTTTGAGACGTTGAACAGCCAATATGTCGCGAAACACGGGTTTCCCTTTATCATCGCGGTGAAGGATCACGACAAGGACGGCATCCTGCGCCAGTTCGAGACCCGCATCGCCAACGCAACCGAAGATGAATTTACCAGCGCATGCGCGCAGGTCGAACGGATCGCGCGGCTGCGGTTGGAGGATATGCTATGACCTATGCCTTCCCCCCCGGCGGTCTGCCGGACCAGACGGTCTCTCCTGAAAGCACGGCTGTGTTCACGGACGCCTACGCGGTGATCCCTGCCTCGGTGCAGCGGGACATCGTAACCAGCTTGCTGCCCGAATGGGTGAACACACGCGCGTGGGTGCTGGCGCGGCCGCTGACCGGATTTGCCGAAACCTTCGCGCAATACGCGGTAGAGCTTGCCCCCGAGGGTGGCAGCGACACACCCGAGCCGGACACGCAGGCGCAAGCGGTCTTGTTTGTGGCCACAGGCCGCGCGCGGTTGACGCTTGACGGGCAGAGGTATGATCTGGTGGCAGGGTCTTACGCCTATATTCCCCCTGCGGCCAAATGGACGCTGTGGAACACCGGCGATACGCCTTGCGGCTTGCACTGGGTGCGCAAGCGCTATGTGCCCGTGGACGGCATGGATGCGCCTGAGGCATTCGTAACCCACGACGACGAAGTCGCGCCGATTGCCATGCCCGATACTGATGGCGCTTGGGCGACCCAGCGTTTCGCGGACCCAGGCGATCTGCGCCACGATATGCACGTCAATATCGTGACCTTCCAGCCCGGCGGGCGCATCCCTTTCGCAGAGACCCATGTGATGGAACACGGGCTCTACGTCATTCAGGGCACGGCAGATTATTTGCTGAACCGCGACTGGGTGCCGGTAGAGGCGGGCGATTTCATGTGGCTACGCGCTTTTTGTCCGCAGGCCTGTATCGCAACGGGGCAAGAACCCTTCCGCTATCTGTTGTATAAGGATGTGAACCGCCACATGCCGCTGTCGCTGTGAGCCTGCGCGAGATCACCGTTCAGCCGCTGACCGCTGTCGCCTTCGCCCCTTTCGGTGAAGTGCTGGACGCGTCGGGTGCGCCGGACCGGATCATCAACGCGGGGCTTTGTGGGCGGCACCATGATCTGGCAAAGCTCGATTTCGGGCCCGACGGTCGCGCGGGCATCAGCATCTTTAACGCGCAGGCCCGTAGCCTGCCGTACCAGTTGGACCTGCTTGAACGGCACCCCGAAGGGTCGCAAGCCTTCCTCCCGCTGACGGGCGAGCCGTTTCTCGTGATCGTAGCACCTGACGAGGGCGATACCCCCGGCGCACCGCTGGCTTTCATGACCGCGCCGCATCAGGGCGTGAACTTTCACCGCGGCACATGGCACGGCGTGCTTACCCCTTTGGCAGAGCCCGGGCTTTTCGCCGTGGTGGACCGCATCGGGACCAGCCCCAACCTTGACGAATACCCGCTTGACCCGCCTTATGTGATCAAGGGGTAAACCCCGCAGATAATCGGACCGCACCAATAGCGGCCAGTGATCAACAAGGGACATTTGATATGACACGCCACGCCATCGGCACGCCGGAACAACTGCGCGACCCCAATTACATGCCGCCGCTGCATCGCGCCATTCCTTTGGGTGTTCAGCATGTGCTGGCGATGTTCGTGTCAAATGTCACTCCCGCCATCATCATCGCGGGCGCGGCGGGCTTTGGGTTCGGGTCGAATTCGCCCGACTTTCCCGAACTGCTGTACCTGATCCAGATGTCGATGCTGTTTGCCGGTGTCGCGACGCTGTTGCAAACATTGACGCTCGGGCCGGTCGGGGCAGGGCTGCCGATTGTGCAGGGCACATCCTTTGCGTTCATCCCCATCATGATCCCGCTGGTGGCGGGCAAAGGTGTCGACGGACTGGCTGCCTTGTTTGGCGGTGTGGTGATCGGGGGCTTGTTCCACGCGTTTCTGGGGCTGTTTATTGGCAAGATCCGCTTTGCATTGCCGCCGCTTGTCACCGGGCTGGTGGTCACGATGATCGGTCTGGCTTTGGTCAAGGTGGGCATTCAATACGCCGCAGGTGGGGTGCCGGCCATTGGCACGCCGGCCTATGGCAGCCTGCTGAACTGGTCAGCCGCGCTGGTGGTGATCTTTGTCACGCTGGGGGTCAAGTTTTTCACCCGCGGGATGCTGTCCATTTCCGCGGTGCTGATCGGGTTGATCGTGGGCTATATCTATGCGTTGGCCGTCGGTATGCTCAGCTTTGGCGATATCAGCGGATCATGGTCACGCTCCGCCGCCTTTGCACTGCCCAACCCGCTGAAATACGGGTTCGAGTTTTCGGCAGCCGCGATAATCGGCTTTTGCCTGATGGCGTTTATTTCGGCAATTGAAACCGTGGGCGACGTCGCAGGGATCACCAAAGGCGGCGCGGGCCGCGAAGCGACGGATAGCGAAATTCAGGGCGCGACCTATGCCGACGGGATCGGGTCAGCTGTTGCGGGCATCTTTGGTGGCCTGCCCAACACATCCTTCAGCCAGAACGTCGGCCTGATCGCCATGACAGGCGTGATGAGCCGCCACGTCGTCACCGTCGGTGCGCTGTTCCTGATCCTCTGCGGGCTGGTCCCAAAGGTCGGCGGCGTGATCCGCACCATCCCGATCGAGGTTTTGGGCGGCGGGGTTATCGTGATGTTCGGCATGGTCGTGGCCGCCGGCATGTCGATGTTGTCCGACGTGGACTGGAACCGCCGCAATATGGTGATCTTTGCTATCTCGATCTCGATCGGTCTGGGGCTTCAGCTGGAACCCGGCGCGGTGCAACACCTGCCCGACACGGCCAAGATCCTGCTGACCAGCGGTCTGCTTCCCGCTGCCCTGATTGCTATTGTACTGAACCTGCTTCTGCCCGAAGAACTGGCAGAGGAATCAACCGAGGAAGTCTCGGGCGGGTTGTCGGGCAGCTCTAAGGGTAAACTGCCGCATACACCCAAGACGCTACACTAAGGAGCCACCCCATGTACGATATGGCCGCCATTGGCGCTTGGATCGAGTTTGCCGTTCGCTGGGTGCATGTCATCACGGCCATCGCGTGGATCGGGTCGTCGTTCTATTTCATCGCGCTGGATCTGGGCCTTCACCGTGACCGCAACCTCAAAACCGGCGCGGACGGGGAAGAATGGCAGGTCCACGGCGGCGGGTTCTATCATGTGCAGAAATATCTGGTGGCCCCTGCGCAGATGCCCGACGATCTGATCTGGTTCAAATGGGAAAGCTATTCGACGTGGCTTTCCGGCTTTGCCTTGCTGATCCTGGTCTACTATCTCGGGGCGGAATTCTATCTTGTCGATCCCACTGTCGCAGAACTGGCGAACTGGCAGGCCGTGGGGATTTCCCTTCTGTCGCTTGGCTTTGGTTGGCTGGTTTACGACCAGATCTGCAAAAGCAAATTCGGCGATAACAACACACGGCTGATGATCGGCCTCTATGTGATCCTTGTGGGGATGGCCTATTTCTATACCTCGGTCTTTTCGGGGCGCGCGGCATTGCTGCATCTGGGCGCGTTCACCGCGACGATCATGTCGGCGAACGTGTTCTTCATCATCATGCCGAACCAGCGGATCGTGGTGGCCGACCTCAAGGCGGGGCGGGTGCCGGATGCGAAATACGGCAAGATCGCCAAACAGCGCAGCACGCATAATAACTATCTGACCTTGCCGGTCATTTTCCTGATGCTCAGCAACCACTACCCGCTGGCCTTCGCGTCGGAAATGAACTGGCTGATTGCGGCACTGGTGTTTCTGATGGGGGTCACGATCCGCCATTACTTCAACAGCCTGCACGCGCGTCAGGGCAATCCGACATGGACATGGGCGGTCACCGCGCTGTTGTTCGTCACGATCATGTGGCTGTCGACCGCGCCGATGTTCCGCAGCGTCGAGCCGGAAGAGGCCACCGGCCCCGCGCTGCGCTTTGCCCAGGCCGAAGGGTTTGACCGGGTGCATGACATCGTGCGTGGCCGGTGCAGCATGTGCCACGCCGCAGAACCCGCGTGGGACGGGCTGCTCTGGCCGCCGAAATCTGTCCGGCTCGAGACCGAACATCAGATCGCCAGCGCCGCGAAACAGATCTATTTGCAAGCGGGTGTGACCGATGCGATGCCCCCTGCAAACCTGAGCCATATGCAGGCCAGCGAACGGGCCGAGATCGTCGCTTGGTTCAATGCGGCCACACAGGATTAACCTCGCCGACGCGCGTTAACCAACCGTATTCGCGGCTTTCAGAATCGCGCGCCTCTATGCTAGGTTTAGCCGCATGGCGCATCCAAACCCCAATATAAGCGAAAATCGCCCGGTGATCCGGCAGCTCGACGACTCGGCGATTAACCGTATCGCCGCCGGAGAGGTCGTTGAACGCCCTGCCTCTGCGGTCAAGGAACTGGTCGAGAACGCAATCGATGCGGGCGCGCGGCAAATCACGGTGGAATATGCCGATGGCGGCAAGACGCTGATCCGCGTGACGGATGACGGCTGCGGCATCGCCGCGGACGATCTGACACTGGCGCTGTCCCGGCACGCGACATCAAAGATCGACGGGACGGACCTGCTGAACATCCACACCTTCGGTTTTCGCGGCGAAGCGCTGCCCTCGCTTGGGGCGGTCGGGCGGCTGACCATTTGCAGCCGTGTTGCCGGACAGGACGGGGCCGAGATTTCGGTCAACGGCGGCGTGACCGGCCCTGTGCGCCCTGCTGCGCTGAATGGTGGCACGGTGGTCACGCTGCGCGACCTGTTCTTTGCCACGCCCGCACGGTTGAAGTTCCTGCGCACCGATCGCGCCGAGGCGCAGGCGATCTCTGACATCATCAAGCGGCTGGCGATGGCGGAACCCTTCGTGCGTTTCACCCTGCGCGATGTGTCCGGCGATGGTCCGGGGCGCGAGGTGTTTCGCGCCGAGGCCGAACAGGGCGATATGTTCGCTGCGCTGCACGGGCGTTTGGCGCAAGTGCTGGGGCGCGAGTTTGCAGAAAACGCGCTTGCCATTGATGCCGAACGCGAAGGGCTGCACCTGACGGGCTACGCAGCCCTGCCGACCTATTCGCGCGGCTCTGCCGTGACGCAATACCTGTTTGTGAACGGGCGTCCCGTCCGTGACAAGCTGCTGGTGGGGGCGTTGCGCGGAGCTTATTTCGACCTGCTGAGCCGTGACCGCCATCCCGCCGCCGCGCTGTTTGTCGATTGCGACCCCAAGCTTGTGGATGTGAACGTCCACCCCGCCAAATCCGAAGTGCGCTTTCGCGATCCCGGACTGGCGCGCGGGTTGATCGTATCGGCGCTGCGCCATGCGCTGGCGGATGCGGGGCACCGTGCCTCGACCACCGTGGCGAATGCGACTTTGGGGGCGATGCGCCCCGAACAGCCCGGTGCGCGGGTGTATCAGATGGACCGCCCCTCGCTCGGGGCGCGTAGTGCGGCTTATCAGGCGCAAGCGCCCGAACCCGGCTTTGCCGAAACCGCCGGCATGTGGGGCCGTGTTGAAACGCCCCCCCAGTACGAGGCTGGCGGCTCTGACATCCAGCCCCACGACACTCAGAACCACGATGCACATGATGCACACACTCCCGCCGCCGAACCCGCGCCGGACTTCCCCCTAGGGACCGCGCGGGGACAGGTGCACGAGAATTACATCATCGCACAGACGGCGACGGGCATGGTCATCGTGGACCAGCACGCTGCGCATGAACGATTGGTCTATGAAAAGCTGAAACGCCAGATGGCCGAAAACGGTGTCGCAGCGCAGGCCTTGTTGATCCCCGAAATCGTGGATCTGTCGGCCTCTGACTGTGCGCGGCTGCTTGAGGTCGCGGATGAACTGGCGCGCTTTGGACTGGGGATCGAACCCTTTGGCGGCAGTGCGATTGCCGTGCGCGAAACGCCCGCGATCCTTGGCACAGTGGACGCCAAGGCGATGGTGGTGGATATCCTTGATGAGCTCGCGGATCAGAACGAAAGCAACACGTTACAGGCCCGGATCGAAGCGATCCTCAGCCGTGTGGCCTGTCACGGTTCCATCCGCTCGGGACGCTGGATGCGGGGCGAGGAAATGAACGCGCTGCTGCGGGAGATGGAGGCGACGCCCCATTCCGGCCAATGCAACCACGGCCGCCCCACCTATGTCGAGCTGAAGTTGAGCGATATCGAACGTCTGTTCGGGCGCACATGATCCAGCTTGGCGGTGAAACCTACGCGCTGACAGACCCTGCCATGCTGCTGCTGATCGGTGGCGGTTGCGTGGTCTTGCTGGTGCTAATCTTGCTGGTGATGGCCGTGCGGGCCGCGGGCCGGTCGGCGCGTGTTGCCGCGCCGTTGGCGCGACAGATGCAAATCTTGGGGGGCCATGTGCAACAGCTTGGCATGGGACAGGAACAACTGCGCGGTGGTTTGCAAACCGTGTCGGATACCCAAGCCAATGCACAAGCCCAGATGGTGCAAAGCATCGAGGCCCGCATGGCCCATGTGCAGCAACAAATGCAGGACCGGCTGGCAGAGAACGCGGCCCGCTCTGCCCGGTCCTTGGCAGAGATGCAGGAACGCATGAGCGCGACGCTTCACGGTTCCAGCAAGCAGACGACGACCAGCCTGACCCAGCTACAGGAACGGCTGGCCGCGATTGACAAGGCGCAGGACAATATCACCAAACTGTCAGGCGACGTGTTGTCGCTGCAAGATATCCTGAGCAACAAACAGACCCGTGGCGCATTCGGTGAAATCCAGCTGCATGATATCGTCTCTAAGGCACTGCCAAGTGACAGCTATACGATGCAGGCGACGCTTTCCAACGGCAGGCGCGCGGATTGTCTGATCCACCTGCCGAACCCGCCCGGCCCGATCGTGATCGACAGTAAATTCCCGCTTGAAGCCTACGAAGCCCTGCGCCGTGCCAAGACGGACTACGAGGTCAAGGATGCCGCCCGCGCTATGCGGGTTGCGGTCAAGTCGCATATTCAGGCGATCACCACGAAATACATCATCGAGGGCGAGACCGCAGATGGCGCGCTGATGTTCCTGCCCTCGGAAGCTGTCTACGCTGAGCTGCATGCGAATTTCCCTGAACTCGTCCGCGAAGGCTTTGATGCGCGGGTCTGGATCGTATCGCCGACCACTTGCATGGCAACGCTGAATACGATGCGCGCGATCCTCAAGGATGCGCGGATGCGGGAACAGGCAGGGGCTATCCGCAAAACGCTTAAGATGCTGCACCGCGATGTCGAGATCGTGGTCGAACGTGTTGGCAAGCTGAACACCCATTTCGGGCAGGCCCGCGCTGATCTTGAAGGCTTGGGCACGGCTGCTGAACGCGCGGGTAAACGTGCGGCCAAACTGGATAATTTCGATTTCGAAGAACTGTCAGAGCAGGATAAACGCGTTGTACCGCTTTCGCGCCCTGACAAACGGCCCTGACGGGCTATCTAAGCGAGGAGCCACGACAAGGGTGTCACAAAAAGTCGTAGTTAGTGTCTGATTAACTGCAACTCCTGTACCGTCCAGCCCGTGTATCCCCGAAACTGCCGATACAAACCTGACAGACTGGAAATTCTCGCCTTATGCCATTTGAAGCCATCGACCCGCCACAGAACCACTCTTTGGCAGGCCACCGAAAGATTGCCGTCATCGGCGCGGGTATTTCCGGCATGGGGGCGGCGCATATGCTGGGCGACGAGCATCAGGTGACCTTGTTCGAAAGCTGCCCCCGTCTGGGTGGCCACGCGCGCACGAAGATGGCGGGCAAGAACGGCGACCAGCCTGTAGATACGGGCTTTATCGTGTTCAACTACGCCAATTATCCCAACCTCGCCGCGCTGTTCAAAGAGCTCGACGTGCCGGTGGTCAAATCCAACATGAGCTTCGGGGCCTCCATCGATGGGGGGCGGTTGGAATACGGGCTGATGACGCTGGATTCGATCTTCGCGCAGCGGCGCAATGCGCTGAATCCGAAATTCCTGCGTATGTTGACCGATATCGTGCGGTTCAACAGCACGGCGACCAAGCTGGCGCAGGACCGTACGCTGACCATCGCCGGGTTCCTGGACAAGCTGGGCGCGGGTGAATATTTTCGCAAATACTACCTGACGCCGCTGTCGGGCGCGATCTGGTCGACGCCGGTAGACAAGATCATGGATTTCCCCGCCTATTCCATGATCGACTTCTTCGAGAACCACGCCTTGCTGAGCCACACAGGCCAGCACCAGTGGTATACGGTTGAGGGCGGGTCGCAGGAATATGTGAACCGTCTGGGGGCATCGCTGACAGCTAAGGGCGTCGACATTCGCCTTGGCACGCCGGTGCAATCCGTCCGCCGCACGCCCTTGGGCGCAGAGGTGAAAACCCACGGCACGGAATGGGAAGCGTTTGACGATGTCGTCTTTGCGAGCCATTCCGATGATACGCTTGCCCTTCTGGCCGACCCAAGCGCGGCAGAGCGTGCGGCCTTGGGCGCGGTGAAATACCAGCCCAACGACGTGGTGCTACATGCCGATGCCTCTGTTATGCCCAAGCTGCGCAAGACCTGGGCCTCGTGGATCTATGCCGAGGATAAGGGGCAGAGGTCTGACCGGATCGACCTGACCTACTGGATGAACTCGCTGCAACCGATCCCGATGGACGACCCGCATTTCGTGACGCTCAATACCAAGCGCCCGATCCGCGAAGAGCTGATCTATGATCAGGTCACCCTGCGCCATCCGGTCTATGATCTGGCTGCGTTGGCCGCACAAGAGCAGGTGCGCGCCTTCAACGGCACGCAGAACACCTGGTTCTGCGGCGCTTGGATGAAGCATGGCTTCCACGAGGACGGGCTCTCTAGTGCTGTTGACGTGGTGCAGGGGCTGCGGGCCAAGGCAAAGGTCGCATTGGCCGCAGAATGAGCGCCGGCGTCGATCATATCCGTGGTGTGACCTATCATGGGCGCAAGGGGGCGGTCGAAAACAGCTTTCGCTATTCGGTCGATTACGTGGTTCTGGATGCAGAGGCATCGTTGAAAACCCCCGCGTTGTTCGGGCGCAACCGCGGGGCCGTGACATCGCTGTGGGACGAAGACCACGGCGGCGCCAAAGGCGCGGGTCGCGGGGCCGCGTGGGTGCGCGAGGTTCTGGCGCAGCACGAGGTCACGGGCGTCGCGCGGATAGATCTGATGGCACAACCGCGCGTGCTGGGGCATGTGTTCAACCCTGTCAGCTTTTGGCTGTGCCACCGCGCGGACGAGGCGCTGATCGCGGTGATATCAGAGGTGTCGAACACCTTCGGTGATCGGCATAGCTATCTATGTCACCACGATGACCTGCGCCCGATCATGGCAGCAGATCATCTGCACGCGACCAAGATTTTTCACGTCTCACCGTTTCAGCCGGTCGAAGGGGGATACAGTTTTCGCTTTGATATCCGCGCCGACCGTATTGGTGTCTGGATCGATTATACCCAGTCCGAAGGGGGCTTGATCGCCACCCTGACGGGCAAGCGTCGGCCGCTGACGAACAGGGCAATCCTGTGGTCGCTGCTGCGGCGTCCCTTCGGGGCGCGGCGGGTGTTGGCCTTGATCCACTGGCAGGCGCTAAAGCTGTGGTGGAAGGGTGGCGGCTATCGCCCGCGTCCTGAACCGCCGGTGAAAGACGTGTCGGGCACGTGACCCGTTCGGCGCATCAACTGCCTGCCTACGCGCTGTTTGCGTCGCTTCTGGCGGCGGCGGGGCTGCCGATTTATATTCACGCGCCCAAGTTCTTTGTTGATGAATACGGGGTGTCTTTGGGAGCTTTGGGCACGGTGCTTTTTGCGCTGCGCCTGTTGGATGTGGTGCAGGACCCGCTGCTGGGGCGGCTATCGCAAGCCTTGCGTCACAGGCGCGGCATGGCGGTCGCCGTCGGTGTCGCCCTGATGGCTGTATCGATGTTTGCCCTGTTTGCAGTGCCGCCCTTGCTGCCGCCGCTGATGTGGTTCGCGCTGACACTGACAGGAGTGTTCTCGGCGTTCAGCTTTCTGACGATCTGCTTTTACGCGCAAGGGGTCGCCAAGGCTGCCCATCTGCCCGGGCGCGGGCATCTGGTGCTGGCGCGCTGGCGCGAGACGGGGGCGTTGTTGGGTGTCTGCGCGGCCTCGGTACTGCCTGTGATGCTGGGGCTGGTGATGGGGCCCCCGTTTACAGGGTTTGCCATCGGTTTTGCCGCGCTTGGTCTGGGCAGCGTTTTTGCCATGCGGGGCGAATGGCGCGGCGCGGATATCGCGGGTCCGACGGGGATCGCCGTGGTGTTGCGCGATCCGATTGCCCGTCGGTTGCTGCTGATCGCGCTGTTCAATGCGGCCCCTGTCGCGGTCACATCTACGTTATTTCTGTTCTACGTCGAAAGCGTGCTGCGTGCCCCGGGGTGGGAGGGGGCGCTGCTGTTGCTCTTCTTTCTTTCGGCTGCCGTTGCCGCCCCGCTATGGGGCAAGCTGGCAGAGCGTTTCAGCCCCAAACCCGTCCTGCTGTCCGCAATGGGCTTGGCGATCCTTGTGTTTGCAGGGACTTTGCTGCTGGGGGCAGGGGATGTGGCGTGGTTCGTGCTGGTCTGCATCGCCTCTGGCGCGGTGCTGGGGGCCGACCTGACACTGCTGCCCGCGATGTTCTCCGCGCGGATGGCGGTGGTCGCCCCGCAGGCCGCCGAGGGGTTCGGGCTGTGGTCGCTGGTGTCGAAATTCGCCCTTGCCTTCGCGGCGATAACGCTACTTCCCACCCTGCAGGCGTCCGGCTTTGACAGCGGTACGACGGGCAATGGACCGGTGGCAATCTCGACGCTCATATGGCTCTATGCGGGCGTGCCTTGCGGGCTCAAGCTGTTGGCCATCGGTTTTCTGGCCGCCACGCCGATGCAAAAGGATGATGAAGAATGATGGACATGTTGCAGTTTGTTCTGGGGGCCGCAGTGGTGGCCGCAATCTGGCTGGCGCGGCGGCGGATCACCGATTTCCCTGCGCAAAAGCCGTCGGATTATGCGGATGACTACACCGTATTTGACATGAAGAAACATCTGGACGGGGCGATGGTTTGCGAAGGCGTAATCTTTGGCCCCGCGGGGCGGGTCACCAGCAGCTTCGTGGCAGATTTCAACGTGACATGGGACGGCGACACCGCACGTATCGACGAACATTTCGTCTATGACGACAACACGACCCAAGACCGCACATGGACGATCACATTGGGCGAGACGGGGCATTTCACCGCTACCGCCCCGGACGTCAAAGGCACGGCCAAGGGCCGCAACGTCGGTGCGACGGTGCAGTCGAAATACACCATCAGGCTGCCCGATGACGTGGGCGGGCACCTGCTGAATACCGTGGACTGGATGTATCTGACCGGCGATGGCACGATCATCAACCGCAGTCAGTTCCGGAAATTCGGGGTGAAGGTGGCCGAATTGGTCGCCACCATCCGCAGAAAGGACGCAGCATGACCGAATGGACAGGAAAACGCTATTGGCTGATCGGGGCGAGCGCCGGACTGGGCGAAGCGCTGGCACATAAGCTGGGCCGACTGGGAGCCGAGGTCATCGTCTCTGCCCGGTCCGAAGACAAGTTGGCGGCGCTGGTCGATGAACTGCCCGTTTCGGCAAGCTACCAGACCATCGACGTGCAGGATATCGACAGCATCCGCGCCGCGGTCAAAGCCGTCGGGCCGGTGGACGGGGTTGTCTATCTGGCGGGGGCATATTGGCCCTTTGGGGCTAAGGAGTGGGAGCCGGAGCATGCGACCACAATGATCGATGTGAACCTCACCGGGCTGGTGCGCGTGATGGGCGAAGTGGTGCCGGATATGGTCAAGCGCGACGCGGGCCACATCGTGATCACCTCTAGCCTGACGGCCTATCGCGGGCTGCCAAAGTCTATCGGCTATACGGCGTCCAAGGCGGGCACCTTGTCCTTGGCGGAATGTATGCACGCCGACCTGCGCAAGACCGGCGTGAAGGTGCAGGTGATCAACCCCGGTTTCATCCGCACGCAGCTGACCGACAAGAACGACTTCAAGATGCCCTTTTTGATGGAGCCCGAGGCCGCCGCGCAGCAAGTGGTCGAACATATGAGCGGCAGCAGCTTTAAGAAAAGTTTCCCCTTCGGGTTCTCACTTTTCTTCCGGCTGGCGCAGTTCCTGCCCGACGGGATCTACTACCGTCTATTCGGGTGACCTGATCGGGCGAGTGATCCGCCCGATCTGATCGCGTCACACGGCAGCGCTGTGTTCTTCGAACAGCGCACGAGCCCGCGCCCAGACGGGCGAGGCACCTTCCGCCAGTGCCGAGAGCGTCGGCAGCAGCTGCGCGGCGTAGTCTTCAGAGCTTTCCAGCGGCAGCATCGACGGCAGGTTGTCAATCGCGGTGACATCCAGAGGTGGGGTGTCATGCACGCGCAAGGCGGGCTCTTCCCATGCGGTCGCGCGGTCATAGACCGGCACGGGGTTGAAATCGCTGTCGGGATCGCAGGCGATATCGCCGATCACCCGCAGCGCGCGATCCCTGTCCAGCGCGCTTTTGGGCACGAAAACCGGTGTTTGCGGTCCCGCCAGAATGCAGTTGAAAAACAGCACATGCTGCAAGATCTCGGGGAAGGGGCCGCCGTGGGCGGTTTCCTTCATATCCCATCCGGTGACCTTGATCCCCAGACGGTCGCAAAGATCGGCGGCACCGCTGCCCACTCGACCAAGTGCGCCGATGACCAGCGCGTCGGGCGTGCCAAGCCCGTCGATCTCTGCCGCGAGGTCGCGGGTCAGCGCATCGGCATTGGGGTAGGGGGTGATGGGGGCGACCGGCTGCTCACGGGTCTGGGCGGCCCAGCATTTGACGGCCACCGCCGCCCCCGCGAACCCCGCCCAATAGCCAAAGGCGGCGACGCGTCGGCCGGTCTCGTCCGTTAGATACTCAAGGTCCAGCAAGGTGCCGCCGCCCGCTTTGAATCGTTGCAGCAGGACGCGCCCCGCTGATTGGCCCTTGTAGGCGTGACCGAACATGATGTGCCGATGCACCAGCGGTGTGCCGTCCTCGGGCAGTTCCTTCAGCCCAAAGATGATCGCATCGGCAGGCGCGTCGGGCCAGCTGTTCTGTGGTGCGATGGTGCAGCCCGTAGCCGCATAGGCATCGGTCGCGATCACGCGGCTGTCCGAGGCTTCAACGGTGACGCGAAACCCCTGCGCCATCAACGCGGTAACCCCTTCTGGCGTGATGCCGACGCGGGTTTCATTGTCGCGCTGTTCGGCGCGAACCCATAGATGTGGCGCGGTCATAGCATCCCCTTGTCTTTCACCGCTGCCACGCTGGCGCGGGCGGTCATCTGCTGCATGAATGTCGTGATCTTGGGATAGGCCGCCGTATCCACGCCGTCGCCCTCAAGCCAGTTGCACACGACGAACAGATAGGGATCGGCAAGGCTGAAATCGTCACCCAACACATAGGGCCCGCGCAGGATATCGCTTTCGACAAAATCGGCACAGGCGGCCATGGTTTCGGGCACCTGAGCCGTCATATCGTCGAAGCTGGATTGTTGTCTGGCCCACCGCGATCCGCGCATCTTATGGGCATGGGCGACATGCATGGTCGAGGCGAGGTAGTACATCGCGCTGCGCATCTGTGCCGCGGCGGTCGGGTCCGTGGGGACCAGCCCGGCCTTGGGCGCAATGGCGGCGACATAGTCCAGCAGCGCGCCGGTTTCGGTCAGGATCGTATCATCCTCAAGTCGCAGCGCAGGCACGCGTCCCTTGGGGTTGATCGCCAGATATTCGGGTTTCGTCTGCTCTGCCGTGGCGAAATCGACGCGCACCGGCTGATAGGGCAGGGCGGCTTCTTCGATGGCAATCGCCACCGCGATAGAGATGGTTCCGGGCGTAAAATATAGCGTAAGCATCGTTTTGCCTTTCAGATATGGGTCTGCGCGACACGGCGTGCGGGGGTATCAAGATGGGGCACCGCGTTGAACAGCACCGGCGACCAGTGGCCGCCAATGGGGAACAGCCGGTGCATCGATGTGTGCATGATCGCCAGCGCGATGCGAGACATGGCCGGAATGCCCAGCCCCATCGCCTGCGCCATCACCATCGAGATCAGCCCCCCAGATGTCACGACCAGCGCCGGCCCGTCCCCGTCCGATATCTCTGATAGCACGGATTTGATGCGCCCTTCGAAATTGGCGTAGCTCTCGGGCGGGTTTTCGAGCCTGTCGCTTTTCCACGTCTCGAACACCAGCGGCAGGTGGTTGGTGAACCCGCCCTGTTCCGTGGGGAAAGGGATGCCGTGCTGCTGCTCCATCATGGTGGCGAGGGTGAAATACTCAAGCTCGTTCAGCCGCGCGTCGCGTATCGGTTCAAGCCCGGTGTTCATCCCCTCTGCCGTCTCGATATGGCGGCGCAGCGTGCCGGTATACAGCCGCGTGTGGTGGGTTTCGGACTGGCGCAGGTGGTCGCCCAGCCACGCGGCCTGTTCGTGGCCAAGCGGGCTTAGCTTGTCATAGCTGATTTCGTCCTTGGCCTGGGAATTTGCCTGACCGTGACGGATGAGGGTAATATGGGACATAGCGCGCCTTTTTCTGTTGCGCCATTGATAGGCAAGCCATGCGCGGGTGGAAAGCCTGCCCGCCCCTCGCATGTCGATTTTTTGCAAGCGGCCCCCCGCGTCGCGTATCGGAAACGCCGGTGGCGCAAAAACGGGGCAGGGTGTCGGGAATATGACTGCCGTCGCATTCGTGCGCTGCCTATACTGCGGGGCGGTACAGGAGGGTTTCCCATGGCGGATAAGGTAAAATTCACGCTCGACGGCGAACAGGTCGAGGCCGATACCGGGCTGACCATCTGGGAAATCGCCAATGGGCGCGGTCTGAAAATCCCGCACCTGTGTTTCACGCCGGAACCGGGGTATCGCCCAGATGGCAACTGCCGTGCCTGTATGGTCGAGATCGAAGGCGAACGCGTGCTGGCCGCTTCGTGCCTGCGCGAACCCAGCGATGGCATGGTCGTCACCACCAACAACGCGCGCGCCGAAAATGCCCGCAAGATGGTGATGGAACTGCTGGTCACCGATCAGCCTGCCCCCGAGATCGCCCACGATAAATCCAGCCACCTGTGGGACATGGCCGCAATGGAGGGTATCTCGGAAAGCCGCTTCCCCAAGCTGGAAGAGGGGCGCATCCCGTTGCTCGACGACAGCCATGTGGCGATGCGTGTGAACCTTGATGCCTGTATCCAGTGCAACCTGTGTGTGCGCGCCTGCCGCGAGGTGCAGGTCAATGATGTGATCGGGATGGCCGGTCGCGGGCATGACAGCTATCCGGTGTTCGACATGGCCGACCCGATGGGCGCGTCCTCTTGTGTGGCGTGCGGTGAATGTGTGCAGGCCTGCCCGACGGGGGCGCTGATGCCCGCCACGGTGGTCGATGGCGCGCAGGTCGGGGACAGCGCTGACTTTGATAGTGAAGTCGACAGCATCTGCCCCTTCTGCGGTGTGGGCTGTCAGGTGTCGCTGAAGGTCAAGGACGGCGAAATCAAATACGTCGAGGGCATCAACGGTCCCGCGAACGAAGGGCGGCTGTGCGTCAAGGGGCGCTTTGGTTTTGACTATATCCACCATCTCCATCGTCTGACCAAACCGCTGATCCGTCGCAAGGACGCCCCGCCCAAGGGGCTGAACGTGGACCCGGGCAACTGGCAAACCCACTTCCGCGAAGCCACTTGGGACGAAGCGCTGGATTTTGCTGCGGGCGGCATGAAAAAGATCGGCGGCGCGGGTGTGGCGGGCTTTGGCTCGGCTAAGTGCACGAACGAGGAAGCCTACCTGTTTCAAAAGATCATCCGGCAGGGCTTTGGTCACAACAACGTCGATCACTGCACGCGGCTGTGTCATGCCTCGTCAGTGGCCGCGCTGATGGAGAATGTCGGCTCGGGTGCCGTGACCGCGACCTTTAACCAGATCGAAAACGCCGATGTTGCGATTGTGATCGGTGCCAACCCGACCGAAAACCACCCCGTCGCGGCGACCTTCTTCAAGCAGTTCGCCAAACGCGGCGGCAAGCTGATTGTAATGGACCCGCGCGGTCAGGCGCTGAAACGGCACGCGTCGCACATGCTGCAATTCCGCCCCGGGACCGATGTGTCGATGCTGAACGCGATCATGCATGTGATCGTCGAGGAAAAGCTTTACGATCAGCAGTATATCGAAGCCTACACCGAAAACTGGGAGATCGAGAAAGCCCATCTGAAAACCTTCACTCCTGAAAAGATGTCCAAGATCTGCGGCATCGACGCGGATGTGTTGCGCGATGTGGCGCGGACCTTTGCGGGGGCCAATGCGGCGATGATTTTCTGGGGCATGGGCATTTCGCAGCACATCCACGGCACCGATAATTCGCGCTGCCTGATCTCGCTTGCGCTGATGACGGGGCAGATCGGGCGGCCCGGCGCGGGGCTGCACCCGTTGCGGGGGCAGAACAATGTGCAAGGCGCATCCGACGCGGGGCTGATCCCGATGTTCCTGCCCGATTACCAGCCGGTGTCTGATGATGGCGTCCGCTCTGCCTTTACCGAGGTGTGGCAAAGCAGTGATTTTAGTAACCAGAAGGGCCTCACCGTGACCGAGATTATGGATGCGGTGCATGACGGGGATATCCGCAGCCTCTATGTGCTGGGTGAAAACCCGGCGATGTCTGACCCCGATGTGGAACACGCCCGCGCTGCGCTGGCCAAGCTGGATCATCTGGTGGTGCAGGATATCTTCCTGACGGAAACGGCAAATTTCGCCGATGTGATCCTGCCCGCCAGCGCCTTTGCCGAGAAATCCGGCACGGTGACCAATACCAACCGACAGGTGCAGATGGGCCGCCCCGCCGTGCCGCCGCCCGGTGATGCGAAGGAGGATTGGTGGATCGAGGTCGAACTGGCCAAACGTCTGGGGCTGGGCTGGACCTATACCGACCCGAGCGAGGTCTTCGCCGAGATGAAGCTGAATATGTCGTCGCTCAATAACATCACTTGGAACCGGTTGGAGAGCGAAGGGGCAGTGACCTACCCGTCCACCAGCCCCACCGATCCGGGGCAGGCGATTGTTTTTGCCGATGGCTTTCCACGCCAAGACGGACGCGCACGGTTTACCCCCGCCAGCATCATCGCGCCTGACGACGCGCCGGATGAAGACTATCCGATGATCCTGACCACGGGCAGGCAGCTTGAACACTGGCACACGGGGTCGATGACGCGACGGTCCTATGTGCTTGATGGGTTGGAACCAGAGGCGAACTGTTCGCTCCACCCGTCTACCTTACGCAAGCTGGGGGTAGAGCCGGGGGCCTATATCCGGCTCACGACCAAGCGCGGGTCGATCGAACTGATGGCCCGCGAAGACCGCGCCGTGTCGCCCGATATGGTGTTCCTGCCCTTTGCCTATGTCGAAGCGGCGGCAAATATCCTGACAAATCCAGCGGTTGACCCTTATGGCAAAATCCCCGAGTTTAAATTCTCGGCCGTGAAAGTAGAGGCCGCAACAGCCCCCCAACCCGCGGAGTAACCATGCAGATCAACCCCGACCGCTTTCTCGCCGACCTTTACAAACTGCGGTCTTTCGGCGCAGCGGGGGTGGGCAAAGGGGTGATCCGCCCGGCCTATAGCGACGCCGATGTCGCTGCGCGGGATTGGCTGGCCGATCAGATGCGCGATGCCGGACTGCGGGTCGAAATGGACCAGATGGGCAATCTTTTTGGCTTGGCAGATGGACCGTCGCTGTTGATGGGGTCGCATTCCGATAGCCAGCCCGAAGGCGGATGGCTCGACGGCGCGCTTGGCGTGATTGCCGCGCTCGAGGTCGCCCGCGCCGCAGCCGAGGCCGGCGGCCCCGCGATCTCTGTCGTGTCGTTTCAGGATGAAGAGGGGCGGTTTGGCGTCACCACGGGCAGCGCCGTTTGGGGCGGGCATCTGGATCAGGCCGCCGCCGATGCGCTGACCGATCATGCGGGTGTGACCCTTGGCGACGCGCGTCAGACCGTGGCGCATCTGGTCACGGGCGAGGTGTCGCCCGATCTGTTCACCGGCTTTGTCGAGTTGCATATCGAACAGGGGCCGACGCTGGATACCAGCGGCGAACAGATTGGCGTGGTCACCGATATCGTCGGCATCCGCGACATGAAGATCACCTTTGACGGCCAGCAGAACCATGCGGGCACCACACCGATGCACCTGCGGCGGGATGCGTTTCAGGCGGTTTCTGCCTTCAATGCCGCGTTGAATGACCGGCTGCGCAATGTCGTCACACCGCAGACCGTCTGGACGATCGGCCATGTTGCGCTGCACCCAAATGCATCCTCTATCGTGCCGGGGCGTGCGGTGTTTTCGATGCAGTGGCGCGACGCGGACGCAGACCGTCTGGGCCGGATGGAACAGATCATCCGCGACACCGCCACCGAGATCGCAGCGCAGCAGGGGCTGACGGTCAGCTTTGGCACAATGCTGGGGCTGGAACCCGTCGCGATGGACCAGACCCTGCGCACCGCGTTGGAAGCTGGCGCGGCAGAAGTCGCGTCGGGCAACTGGCGCAAGATGCCGTCAGGGGCGCTGCATGACGCGACCAATGTGTCGCGCAGGATGCCGGTGGCGATGCTGTTTGTGCCGTCGATCGGAGGGCTGTCCCATACCTTCGAGGAAGACACGAGCGAGGCCGATCTGGTGGCCGGTGTTCAGGTGCTTGCCCGCGCTGTGACGCGGCTGGGGTCAGTGACGTAGATAGCCGCGACGCTCGGCCCGTGTGCGATAGCGGTCCGCCATTTTTGACGCCTCGCGCAGGTTGCCGAAACACTGGACCACCGCTTTGGGCTGGCCACCTGCCACGCCCCATTCGCGCAGGACAGAGACTTCGCTGAACAGGTTCATCGCGATTTCGACGCGATAGAACAGCAGTCTTTGGGCGGGGTTGGTCCTGTACAGCAAACATTCGATCATGGGTGGAATCTAGCGGGCCAAGGGGCAGTCGCGCAATACAAAACGGCAGCGCCTGAGGCAGAAAAGACAGCGATGCCATCTGTGGCGGCAGGAGGCACCGCGTGGCTCAGCCGACGGTTTTGCGCAGGGTGATGCTGGTGGGGCGGTCAAACCCCGCGTGCGCTGTGCAGGCATATTCGTGAAAGCCGAGCGCGCGAAAGGTGGCGTGGTTGTCCAACAGCTCCACCCGCGTTTGCAGTTCCAGCTGGCCAAGGTGCAGGGCACGGGCGCGGCTCTCGGCGTGGGTGATCAGATGGCGTGCCAGCCCCAGTCGCTGATGGCTGGGGGCGACGCAGAGTTTGCCCAGATAAAGAACCGCCGGTTTCACACTCAGCACCACACACGCCACGGGCGGCGCGCCGATCACCCATATTTCATCCTTATCCGCCGTGGCTTGCAGCGATGGCAAAGTGACTTGGCCAAGCGAGCTTGGCGGGTCAATGCGCCCCTCCATATAGGCAAAGCAGTCGCGCATCAGATGCAGCACGTCGCCCAGATGGGGGCTGCCACCGCTGATGCGACGGGGGGTCAGCTCCATGTGACGTCGCCCAGAAAGATGTAGCCCGCGCCATAGATGGTCTTGATCAACTGCGGGTTTTTGGGGTCTTCGCGTAGTTTGGTCCGCAGCCGCGAAATCCGCACGTCCATCGCCCTGTCAAAGCTTTCAGAGGCGACACCGCCAAGGCTCGACTGCATCTGCGCGCGGCTGAGCAGACGTTTGGGCGCGTCCAGAAACAGGCGCAGCACCTCGCCTTCCGCGTGGGAAAAGGGGGTTTCGACGCCGCTTTCATCCTCAAGCGCGTAGCGGTCGAAATGCGCCTTCCATCCGCTGAACGCGGCGACGGTGCCGGCTTGCGGCGTCGGTTTGGCGCTGCGTAGACGGGCGCGAATACGTGCGACGACCTCTGCCGGATCAAAGGGCTTGATGATGTAGTCATCCGCGCCAAGTTCCAGCCCCGTGACGCGGTCCTGCACCTGTGCGCGGCCCGAGATGATGATCACGATGGCCCCTTGTTCCAGCGCCAGTCGATGCACCAGCGTCAGCCCGTCTGAATCCGGCAGCGACAGGTCCACCAGGCAGACATCGGGGGTGTGGGTCGCCAAGGCAGCCTCGAACGCGCGGGCGCGGCTGAAGGACAGCGTGTCAAAGCCCGCTTCCTCTAAAGCGTCGGCGAGAAGCGTGCGGATTTCGGGTTCATCGTCCAGAATGGTGACGAGGGGGCGGGTCATTGGGCGGCACTCTCTTTCGGGGCAATCAGCGCGGTCAGATCCGCAATCTCGAAGGGTTTGCGCAGCACGGGGGCAAGGGTTTGCGCCTCGAGAAACTGGGCATCATCGGGCGGGAGCGAGGTCATCAATACCAGCGGCGGCGCATCGGCGGGTAGGCGTTTGGCAAGATCCAGCCCCGTCGCCTCGCCCACAAGCTGGATGTCGGACAGGATCAGCGTGATGTCGGGCAGATCGGCGAGCAGGGCGGTGGCTTCATCCGCGCTGGCTGCTTCGATCACGGAATGGCCCACCCCCATCAACATGTCTCGCACCAGCGCGCGCAGGTCATCGGCGTCTTCGACCAGCAGAACCAGTCCGGTGGTGGCAGCCACGGCGGGGCGGTAGGGCAGCCGCATGGTCACCTGCGCGCCATGAGCCGTATTGCCAAGGCGCAGATCGCCCCCCGCCGATTTCACCATGTCATAGACCATCGGCAACCCCAGCCCCGATCCTTCGGCCCCTTTGGTCGTAAAAAACGGATCAAACCCGTGTTCCAGCGCCGAGGGCGAAAATCCGGGGCCGGTATCGCGCAAGACCCATTCGATCCATGTGTCATGGACCTGTCGTACTTCAAGCGAGATCGCCCCCGCAGCGCCACAGGCATCGCGGGCGTTCAGGATCAGGTTCAACAGCCCGTCCTGCACCAGACCGCTGTCCAGCAGTACGGGGGTGTCACCCATCTGGTTGTCGATGCTTAGCGTCATGCCCTTGGGGAGGGTGGGGCGCGCGATCAGGGTCAGATCTTCAAGCAGCCGCGGGATATGGGTCGCGGTCGGACGCAGCGTGCGCGCGCCTGTCATATCGGCAATAGAGCTCAGCAACGTGCCGCCCCGGCGCGCCGCGGCAAGGGTGCCTTCGATGAGGGGGGCGGCCTCTGCCGGTTGGCCGTCCAGCCGCCCCAGCCGGGATTGCAGGCCAAGGATGATCGTCAGTAAGTTGGAAAAATCATGCGCCAGCCCCGAGATCACCTGCGCCGCGATCTCGCGCCGGCGGGTCTGCTGCAGCGCGACACGGTTCTGGGTTTCCTCGGTCACATCCATCGACAGGATATAGACCCCGCCGTTTGTATCGGGGGTAAAGGCTCCGCGGATGCGCCGGGCGCTCATCTCGTCTGTGAATTCGATCACCGACGGCTTTCCGGCAAAGGCCTGGGTGAGCGAGGGGGCAATAGAGTCGTAGGCCTGCTTGCCCAGAACCTCGGTAATATGGCGGCCAATCAGGTCCGCGCGCCGCCCCGGCATGACAGAGGCCAACCGCCGGTTTGAATAGGTGTAACAGGCGTTTGCATCCACATGGGCGATATGGGCCGGCATCATTTCTGTGGTCAGCCGCGTGCGGGCTTCGGACAGGGTGAGCTGGCGTTTTGCCTCTTCCAGCGCGGTGTTCATCGCGGCAAGTTCGCGGTTGGTGGCTGACAGTTCTTCGGCGTGGGCCAGCACCTGCCCCGACAGCGCATCAGACCGGGCGCGCAGCAGTGCCTCTTGCTGTTTGGTGCGGGTGATGTCGGTGTAGACGGTGACCCAGCCGCCTTGGGGCAGGGGCGACCCTTCGACCGAGATGGTGCGGCCATTGGCGCGGGTACGTTCCATATAATGCGCCTCAAACGCGCGGGCCTGTTCCACCCTTTCGGCCACAAAATGCGCCACGTCGTCCACGTCACCGTATTCACCCAACTGTGCCAGTAGGGTGATCGTTTCCTGAAAGCTCGCACCGGGGGTGACCAGCGCTTTGGGGAGGTCAAACATCTGCTGGAACGGTGCATTACACAGCACCAGCCGCAAATCCGCGTCATAGATCGTCAGCGCTTGCGCGATCAGGTTCAGCCCCGCAGCCGTCATGAGTTTTGTCTGATGATCGTCGATCTGCATGCAGCCTCCCCCCGCGGCAGACTGCACCATCCCCACAGCGCCGCCAAGCGCAACCTTGGGAAATCACGCCTGTTACAATTCGTTAGAATTGAGAAATCATTAGGTAAAAGTTGACGCAGAGCATCGGGTCAACATCATGGTGTGACATCAGAATCGCACCAGCGATCGACCTGCCGAAAAAGAGCAGGGTTTGGGAGGAAGACATTTGGCTCACACGCTCGTGAGCGCCGACGGACCGCAATCGGTTCCGGCGCTGCTGCATCGTAATGCAAAGCAATTTGCGAACGCGCCTGCGTATCGCGAAAAGGAATATGGCATCTGGCAAAGCTGGACGTGGGCACAGACCCGCGACGAGGTCGAGGCGCTTGCGCTTGGCCTGCTGGAGCTTGGCGCGAACGAGGGTGACTTTATCGCCATCATCGGTCGCAACCGTCCCTATCTCTATTGGGCCATGATGGCCGCAGAGATGGTCGGTGCCGTGCCTGTGCCGCTTTATCAGGACGCCAACGCCGAAGAGATGGCCTATGTGCTGGATCATTGCGGTGCGCGTTTTGCCATCGTGGGCGATCAGGAACAGGTCGACAAGGTGCTGGATGTTCAGGATCAGCTGACTCAGTTCGAACGCATGATCTATCTTGATCCACGCGGTTTGCGCAAATACGACCACGCCGCGCTGGACCAGTATAGCGCCGTCCAGGACATGGGCCGCAAGGCGCGCGGCAAGCATATGCAGGAGCTTGAGGCGCGTCAGGCCAAGCTGGATTACGACAGCACGGGCGTCATGCTTTATACCTCTGGCACCACGGGTAAGCCCAAGGGGGTGGTGCTGAGCAACCGCAACATTATCGAGACAGCCAAATCGTCCTCTGACTTCGACAAGCTGCGTCAGACCGATGATATTCTGGCCTATCTGCCGATGGCCTGGGTGGGGGATTTCATCTTTTCCGTCGGACAGGCACTATGGACGGGGTTCTGCACGAACTGCCCTGAAAGCGCGGACACGATGCACGTGGACCTGCGCGAGATCGGCCCGACCTATTATTTCGCCCCACCACGCGTGTTCGAAACCCAGCTGACATCGGTGATGATCCGGATGGAGGACGCGAGCCGTTTCAAAAAGTGGCTGTTCGACAAATTCATGGCCCATGCGCGCAAGGTGGGCCCCGCCATTCTGGACGGTAAATCCGTCGGTGCGATGGACCGCGCGAAATATGCCCTGGGCGAGCTGATGATCTATGGCCCGCTGAAAAACACGCTTGGCCTCAGCCGCGTGCGCGTCGGTTATACCGCGGGCGAGGCGATCGGGCCGGAGATCTTCGACTTCTATCGCTCGCTCGGGATCAACTTGAAACAGCTTTACGGACAAACAGAGGCGACGGTGTTTATCACCGCGCAGCCGGACGGCGAAGTGCGTAGTGACACGGTCGGTGTGACCTGCCCCGGCGTAGAGCTCAAGATCGCTGAGAATGGCGAAGTCTACTACCGCAGCCCCGGCGTTTTCGTCGAGTATTACAAAAACCCCGAGAGCACCGCAGATACCAAGGATGCCGAAGGTTGGGTCGCGACCGGTGACGCTGGCTTTATCGAGGAAAGCTCGGGCCACCTGCGCATCATCGACCGCGCCAAAGACGTTGGTAAAATGGCCGATGGCAGCCTGTTCGCGCCGAAATACGTGGAAAACAAGCTGAAGTTCTTTCCCAACATCCTTGAAGCTGTGGTCTTCGGGAACGGGCGCGACGAATGCACCGCCTTCATCAATATCGACCTGACCGCAGTCGGAAACTGGGCCGAGCGTAACAACATCGGCTATGCGTCCTATCAGGAACTGGCGCGGCATCCGCAGGTGATGGACACAATCCAGAGCCATGTGGAAGAGGTCAACGCCTCTATCGCCGAAGATGAAATGCTGTCGGGCTGTCAGGTGCATCGCTTTGTCGTGCTGCACAAGGAACTTGATGCCGATGACGGAGAGCTGACGCGCACGCGCAAAGTCCGTCGCAAGGTCATCGGCGACAAGTTCGATGATATCATCACCGCGCTCTACGACGGGTCGCCCTCTGTCAGCACGGTCACCGAAGTGACCTATGAAGACGGGCGCAAGGGGTCGATCTCGGCCACGCTGGAGGTGCGCGACGCCAAGGTGTTCGCAGACACCCGCAAGATGGCCGCGCAATGAGCATGACATCAGGCGGAGCATGCGGGCGCTGCGGTTGCGCAGTGGATTTTAAGACCATTTGGAAGGGGGCTGCGGCGTGAAAGATATGACCGACGGCTATGTCACAGCGGATGGGCGCCAGATTGGCCCCGTTGTGATGGAAATGAAAAACATCACCCTGCGGTTCGGTGGGGTGGAGGCGATCAAGGACATCTCCTTCGATATCCGTCAGGGCGAGATCCGCGCGATCATCGGGCCGAACGGCGCGGGCAAATCATCCATGCTGAACGTGATCAGCGGGTTCTATGTGCCGCAGGAAGGCGAGGTTTGGTACAAGGGGGCCCCACGTCCGTCGATGAAACCTTACGAGGTGGCGCAGCAGGGGATCGCACGCACCTTCCAGAACATCGCCCTGTTCGAAGGGATGTCGGTGCTGGACAACGTCATGACGGGACGTTTGACCAATATGAAGACCGGCATGTTCTGGCAGTCGATCTGGAAGGGCAAAGCGGAGCGCGAAGAGACCGCGAACCGCGAAGTCGCCGAAAAGATCATCGATTTCCTTGAGATTCAGGCGATCCGCAAGACGCCCGTGTCGCGTCTGCCCTACGGCTTGAAGAAACGGGTCGAACTGGCCCGCGCGCTGGCCGCCGAGCCGTCGATCCTGCTGCTGGATGAACCGATGGCGGGCATGAACGTCGAGGAAAAAGAGGACATGAGCCGCTTTATTCTGGATGTGAACGATGAATTCGGCACGACAATTGCCCTGATCGAACACGATATGGGCGTTGTGATGGACCTGAGCGACCGTGTGGTTGTGATGGATTACGGCAAGAAGATCGGCGACGGCACCCCGAGCGAGGTGCGCAACAACCAAGACGTGATCGACGCATATCTGGGGGTTGCCCATGACTGATTTTGCCACTGGTTTTGCGATGGGGAGGGTCTGATATGCCTGAGCAACTGGCCTTTACAATCGAGGTGTTCCTGAACGGGCTTATGGCGGGGGTGCTGTATGCACTGGTCGCCTTGGGGTTTGTTCTGATCTACAAAGCCTCGGGTATTTTTAACTATGCCCAAGGGGTTATGGCGCTGTTTGCGGCCCTAACCCTGGCAGGGATCATTGATGGGCAGGTGCCGTTTAGCCATCTGATCAACGCGATCCTGGGCACGGATATTCACCATTTCGGCTGGCATGTTCCGGCGTTTCTCGCGATTTTGCTGACGATGGTGGTGATGATCGGGCTGGCCTATGCGGTGCAGCGGTTGGTCTTCCGCCATCTGGTCGGGCAAGAGCCGATCATCCTCTTCATGGCGACTATCGGTCTGGCCTATTTCCTGGAAGGGGTGGGCGATCTGATGTGGGGGTCCGACATCAAGTCTATGGATGTGGGGCTGCCGCAGGGGCTGAACACCTGGATCGACGACACCACCTTTAACGCCTTTGGCTACGGGTTCTTTATCGACAATCTGGATATCGTGGCCAGCATCATTGCCGCGTTGCTGGTGATCGGTTTGGTGATGTTCGCGCAGTATACCAAACAGGGCCGCGCCATGCGGGCTGTGGCGGATGACCACCAAGCGGCTTTGTCTGTCGGCGTGTCGCTGAACTTTATCTGGATCCTCGTATGGTCGTTGGCGGGCTTTGTCGCGCTTGTCGCGGGCATCATGTGGGGCACGAAATCGGGCGTTCAATTCTCGCTCTCGCTGATCGCGCTGAAGGCGTTGCCGGTGCTGATGCTGGGGGGGTTCACCTCTATCCCCGGTGCCATCGTGGGCGGCTTGATCATCGGTGTGGGGGAGAAGCTGTTCGAATTCCTGATCGGTGCGCCTTTCCTTGGCGGTGCGACAGAGAACTGGTTCGCCTACATGCTGGCGCTGATCTTTCTGGTGTTCCGTCCGCAGGGCTTGTTCGGGGAGAAGATCATTGAACGTGTGTAGTTTTGGCAACTCCCTGACCGGGGCTTTGCCCCGGAACCCAGGATTTAAAACCATTTGGAACGGGGGGAGCATCTGATGTTCTATCGTGAAGCCGGGGATTTCAGCGCCTCATACGAAGAAGACAGCCAGACGTTTCCGATCAAGTTCGACCGGTATCGCTATTATCTGGTGTTGTTCATCGCCATTGCCGTGATCCCGTTTGTGATCAATGACTATTGGGTGAACTCGCTGTTCCTGCCGTTCCTGATCTACGCCATCGCGGCGATCGGGCTGAACATTCTGGTGGGCTATTGCGGGCAGGTGAGCTTGGGGACCGGTGGCTTTATGGCCGTGGGGGCCTATGCCTGCTACAAGTTCATGACCGCCTTTCCCGAAGTGAGCATGCTGGTGCATGTGTTGCTATCGGGGCTGGTGACCGCCGGTGTCGGCGTGTTGTTCGGCCTGCCATCGCTGCGGATCAAAGGGTTCTATCTGGCCGTGGCAACGCTGGCGGCGCAGTTCTTTCTGGTCTGGCTGTTCAACCGTGTGCCGTGGTTCTACAACTACTCTGCCTCAGGCCAGATCAGCGCGCCGGAGCGGACATTCTTCGGGATCGAGATCACCGGACCGAATACGCAGGCCTGGGCGACCTATCTGTTCTGCCTGATGTTCGTGATCTTCAGCGCCTATGTGGCACGCAACCTGACCCGTGGGTCGGTGGGGCGCAAATGGATGGCGATCCGGGATATGGACATCGCCGCCGAGATCATCGGGGTGAACCCGCTGCGCGCGAAACTGACGGCCTTTGCGGTCAGCTCTTTCTTCATCGGCATCTCGGGGGCGCTGTTCTTTGCTGTCTATCTGGGGGCGGTCGAAGTGGGCGAGGCCTTTGGCATCCAGAAATCGTTCCTTGTGCTCTTTATGATCATCATCGGCGGGCTGGGATCGATCTTTGGCAGCTTTGCCGGGGCCGCGTTCCTTGTGCTCTTGCCGGTCGCGTTGAAAATTGTGGGCGTCGACTGGTTAGGCTGGCCGACGGATATCGTGGCGCATTTGCAGCTTGTGATCGTGGGCGGGTTGATCATCATCTTCCTGATCGCGGAACCGCATGGGTTGGCCCAGTTGTGGCGCGTCGCCAAGGAAAAACTGAGATTGTGGCCCTTCCCGCACTAGGGAAGGACGCATGGCCGGGGGGAGGAGACCCAAGGCCGAAGAAGAGACGACCGGGACAACCCGGCAAGATCGGATACATCCAAGGGAGGAAACACCGATGAAACTGAAGATGACTACGTTGGCGCTTGGCGCTGCTCTGGCTGCGGGCCCCGCAATGGCAGAGCTTGTATTCCCGTCGCTCAGCTATCGCACGGGCCCTTATGCGGCAAACGGGATTCCCTTTGCCGACGGCTATGCGGATTACTTTACGCTGCTGAACGAACGTGATGGCGGTATCGGTGGCGAACCGATCCGGATGATCGAATGTGAAACCGGCTATAACACCGAAAAGGGTGTGGAATGCTATGAAAGCACCAAGGGCGAAGGCGCGCTGGTCTATCAACCGCTGTCAACCGGCATCACCTATCAGCTGATCCCCAAAGCGACGGCAGATGGCATCCCTGTCCACTCTATGGGGTATGGCCGGACATCGGCGAAAGACGGGTCGGTGTTCAAGAATATCTTCAACTACCCCACCAACTACTGGGACGGCGCTTCGGTCGCGATCAAGCACCTGCTGGATCTGAACGGTGGCAGCCTTGAAGGCAAGAAGATCGCGCTGGTCTATCACAACTCTGCCTACGGCAAAGAGCCGATCCGCACCCTGGAAGAACTGGGCAAAAAACACGGGTTCGAACTGTCCTTGCTGCCTGTTGACCACCCCGGTCAGGAACAGAAATCCCAGTGGTTGCAGATCCGTCGTGAAAAGCCGGACAATGTGATCATGTACGGTTGGGGTGTGATGAACCAGGTCGCCGTGCAGGAAGCCGCGAACATCCGCTATCCGATGGATCAGTTCATCGGCATCTGGTGGTCCGGTTCCGAAAACGACGTTCGTCCAGCGGGTGACAAAGCCAATGGCTACAAGGCGCTGACATTCCACAACGTGGGCGATGACTTCCCCGTGTTCGACGACATCCAGAAGCATGTTGTTGATACTGGCAAGGCCGCAGGTGCGGGCGACCAGATTGGGACCGCTTTGTATAACCGCGGTCTTTATGCGGCGATGCTGGCTGCCGAAGCTGCCAAAACGGCGCAGGGCATCCACGACACCAAGGCGCTGACACCGGCGCAGATGCGTGACGGCATGGAAGCACTGGAAATCACCGAAGCCAAAATGGCGGATCTGGGTCTGCCGAACTTTGGTCCAGAGTTCACGGTGTCTTGTGAAAACCACGGTGGGAACGGCTTTGGTGCCGTGGCGCAGTGGGATGCTGCTGCCGACAGCTGGAGCCTGATCACTGACTACATCCAGTCGGACCAAGACGTGCTGGCCCCGCTGGTGACCGAAGATGCGCAGGCCTTTGCCGCGGAATCCGGTATCGAACCCAGCTGCTAAGCGCAGCCCTTGAACAGGGGCGCGGCGGCATCGTTGCCGCGCCCGACCCCCACGCCACCTAGTGAAAGAGACACCCATGCTGGATGCCACCCCAACGCCCGACGCGCAGGTCGAGACCCTTCTTGAGGTCAATAATATCGAGGTGATCTATAACTCGGTCATTCTGGTGCTGAAGGGCGTGAGCCTGAAGGTGCCCAAGGGCGGTATCACGGCCCTGTTGGGCGGCAATGGCGCGGGCAAGACCACGACGCTCAAGGCGATTTCCAACCTGCTGCATTCCGAACGGGGCGAGGTCACCAAAGGGTCGATCAAATACCGCAATGATCCGGTGCACAAGCTCGACCCCGCAGAGATGGTGAAACGTGGTGTCGTGCAGGTGATGGAGGGACGGCATTGCTTTGAACACCTGACCATTGAAGAGAACCTTTTGACCGGTGCCTATACCCGCAGCGACGGCAAGGCGTCGATCGCCCGTGATCTGGAAATGGTGTACGACTATTTCCCACGGCTGCGCGAACGGCGAAAATCACAGGCGGGCTATACCTCGGGCGGGGAACAGCAGATGTGCGCCATTGGTCGCGCCCTGATGTCGCGCCCTGAAACGATCCTGCTGGACGAGCCATCGATGGGTCTTGCGCCGCAGTTGGTTGAGCAGATTTTCGAGATCGTTAAATCGGTGAATGAAAACGAAGGCGTGACCTTCTTGCTGGCCGAACAGAACACCAACGTCGCCCTGCGCTTTGCGCATTACGGCTATATTCTGGAATCCGGTCGCGTCGTGATGGATGGCCCTGCCGCCGACCTGCGCGAGAACCAGGACGTTAAGGAATTCTACCTCGGCATGTCGGACGAGGGGCGCAAATCCTTCCGCGATGTCCGCAGCTACAGACGCCGCAAACGCTGGCTCAGCTGATCCAGCGCACGGCCCACAAGTTTTCCATTTCCCGACAACCCAGATGAATTGCGAGTAAGCGACATGGCACAGACGTCCTATTTTGACAGCCTAGAGACCCGCAGCCCCGAGACACGGGCGGCTGATCTTGCCCGGTCCTTGCCCGCGCAGATCGCACGGGCGCAGGCGTTGCCGGGCTATGCCGGTTCGTTGGACGGGGTCGCGCCAGACACGATCACCAATGTCGAGGCGCTGGCCGCGCTGCCGGTTCTGCGCAAATCCGAGATCGGGAAGCAGCAGGCGCAGTCGGCCCCCTTTGGCGGTTTCACCACCAAACCCGCCCATGCGTTTACCCATATCTTCCAGTCTCCCGGCCCGATCTACGAACCCTCGTCCGACGCGCCGGACTGGTGGCGTATGGGGCGGTTCCTGCATGCGGTGGGGATCGGCGAGGGCGACATCATCCAGAACTGTTTTGGCTATCACCTGACACCTGCGGGCATGATCTTTGAATCCGGTGCGCGGGCTGTGGGGGCGGCGGTGCTGCCGGCGGGCACGGGGCAGACCGAACTGCAGGTCATCGCCGCGCGCGATATCGGCACGACCGCCTATGCTGGCACGCCGGATTACCTCAAGATCATTCTCGAAAAGGCGGATGAGATGGGGGTGACCCTTGGCATCACCAAAGCGGCCGTGGGCGGGGGGGCGCTGTTCCCGTCCTTGCGTGACTATTACGCAGAGCGGGGGATCACCTGTTTGCAAAGCTATGCAACGGCGGATCTGGGCAACATCGCCTATGAAAGCCCCGCGGCCGAAGGCATGATCGTGGACGAGCAGGTGATCGTCGAGATCGTGACCCCCGGCACCGGCACCCCCGTCGCTCCGGGCGAGGTGGGCGAGGTCGTCGTAACCACCTTGAACCCCGACTATCCGCTGATCCGTTTCGCCACCGGCGACCTGAGCGCCGTACTGCCGGGGGAGTCTCCTTGCGGGCGGACCAATATGCGCATCAAGGGCTGGATGGGCCGTGCGGATCAGACCACCAAGATCAAGGGCATGTTCGTACGCCCCGAACAGGTCGCGGCGCTTGTCGCGCATCACCCTGAGGTCACGAAGGCCCGCGTGGTGGCAAGCCGTGCGAATGAACAGGACGTCATGACCGTGCATCTTGAGACGACGGGTGATGACGCGGACAGCTACGGTGCTTCTGTCGCCGCGCTTCTCAAGCTGAAGGGCAAGGTCGTGCTGGCCGCGCCGGGCAGCCTGCCCAACGACGGATTGGTGATCGAAGACCAGCGCAGCTATGACTGACCGGTGCTGAAGGCACGCATCCTGACACCGGAGATTCTGCTGCAAAGGCAGGATCACGCCTTTGCACCTGCGCGCAGCGCTACAAATTTCAGTCGTCCCGCTGGTATTTCCGACTGAATTAGTCGAAACCGATCGCATGACGACACAGGATATCAATACAAGCCCCGCCGCCGTGAAAAGATCGCGGGACGGCGTGCGTTTGCTGGCGGGGGTTGCGGTCGCGATTGCGGCGACCTGTGCCTTGCCGATGGTTGCCGTTTTGCTGGCCGCGCTGGTCGGGGGCACCGATACCGTGCGCCACCTGATCGATACGGTGCTGCTGGGGTACGCGGGCACAACCATTCTGTTGGTCGCAATGGTGGCCACGGGAACCTTTGCATTGGGCGTGGGGACCGCGTGGCTGGTGACCATGACCCGCTTCCCCGGTGCCCGCATGCTTGAAATCGCGCTGGTGCTGCCGCTGGCCTTTCCCGCCTATGTGCTGGCCTATGCCTACACGCATATCCTTGACCACCCCGGCATCGTGCAAACGGTACTGCGTGACATTACGGGCTGGGGCCCGCGTGACTACTGGTTCCCGGAAATCCGGTCCCTTGGGGGCGCGGCCTTGATGCTGGTGCTGGTGCTTTATCCCTACGTCTACCTCTTGGCGCGCGCCGCGTTCTTGCAGCAATCCGCCACGACGTTTCTGGCAGCACGTGCCTTGGGTAGCAGTGCCTGGGCCGCCTTCTTCAAGGTGAGCCTGCCGCTGGCCCGACCGGCGATTGCCGCAGGTGTTCTGCTGACCGTCATGGAGACGATCGCCGATTTCGGCACCGTCGCCTATTTCAGTGTGCAGACCTTTGCGACAGGGATCTACACCAGCTGGTTTTCCCTGTTCGACCGTGCCGGTGCGGCGCAGCTTGCACTGTGCTTGCTCAGCTTTGCGCTGCTGCTTGCGATGCTAGAGCGTATCCAGCGCGGCAAGGCGCAATACCACGATCCGGCGCGTCGTGCCGTGGCGATGCCGCCCGCGCAGCTCAAAGGGTGGCAGGCCGCCGCCGCGATGCTGGCCTGCGGTATTCCCGTTATCTTTGGGGCGATTCTGCCGGTGATCGTGCTGATCTGGATGGGCATCGGATCAGAGCAAGACCTGCTGAGCCCGCGCTATCTGGGCTTCATCCGCAACTCTGCCACGCTGGCGGGGGTGGCGGCGGTGCTTACCGTGGCCGCTGCGGTCTGCGTGGGGTTCTTCCAGCGGTTGCGGCCGGGCAAGCTGTCGTTCGGTGCGGGCTATATCGCGCGCTTGGGCTATGCGGTGCCGGGCGGGGTGATTGCCGTGGGGCTGATGGTGCCCTTTGCGACCTTTGACAACCAGCTTGATGCTTGGATGCGTAGCACCTTCGACATATCGACTGGCCTGCTGGTGACGGGCTCGATCTGGCTGCTCGTCGCCGCCTATATGGTCCGCTTCCTTGCGGCGGCTCTGGGGGCGTATGAGGGCGGGCAGGCGATGGTGCATGCCAATATGGACTCTGCCGCACGGTCGCTGGGGGAAACCCCCGTGGGTACGCTGCGCCGTGTGCATCTACCGATCCTGTCGCCAAGCCTGCTGACCGCGTTGCTGATCGTTTTCGTCGATGTGATGAAAGAGCTGCCTGCAACGCTGATCATGCGGCCGTTCAACTACGACACGCTGGCGGTACAGGCCTACCGGCTGGCAAGCGACGAACGGCTGGACGGCGCGGCGGTGCCGAGCCTTGTGATCGTGGCAATGGGATTGCTCCCCGTGATCCTGATCTGCCGTCAGGTCGGACGGCAGAAATAAACACTTCCATTTGCGCATGAAAAAACCGCACCGGCCAAGGGCCGATGCGGTTCGATCTCGTGTCTCTACCTTGGCAGGCTGGGATTATTCCCAACCTACCGCGTTAAAGATTTTCTGTGCTGTGGGGATGTTCTTGGCCACTTCGGACAGGTTCACCTCGTCTGCTTTGAATTCGCCCAGCTTCTCGACCGATTCCGCAAGCTCTACACCTTCCACGGCGGGGAATTCGTCATTGCCCGCAGAGAAGTAGGATTGCGCGCTGTCGGAGGACAGATATTCGAGGAACTTGACCGCGTTGTCACGGTTTGGCGCATTGGCTGCAACACCAGCACCCGACAGGTTCATGTGCGCGCCGTTGCCTTCCTGGTCGGGGAATACCAGACCGATTTTATCCAGATCGGCGCTCAGCCCGTCTACTTCGGTGCGGATGGCACGGGCAAAGTAGTAGGAGTTCGAGACGGAGATTTCGCATTCGCCCGATACCAGACCACGCAGCTGGTCGGTGTCACCGCCCTGTGGTGCACGTGCCATGTTATTCACAACGCCCTGTGCCCATTCGGTGGCTTTCTCTTCGCCGTGGTGCGTGACCAACGCCGCCAGCAGGGTCTGGTTGTAGGAGTTGGTGGAGGAACGGATGCAGACCTGACCTTCATAGGTAGGGTCAGCAAGGTCCAGATAGTTTTGCGGCGGGTTGTCTACGGCGTCTTTGCTGTAAAAGATGATCCGCGCGCGCTGCGAAAAGCCGAACCAGTCGTTGTCGGCGTCTTGCAGGTTGCTGGGGATACGCTCTTCGAGGATGTCGCTGTCAACGGATTGCAGCAGGCCCATTTCCTTGGCGCGGCTCAGGCGGCTGGTGTCGACGGTGATCAGAACGTCCGCGGGGGAGTTCGCACCCTCGGCTTCCATACGCGCCAGCAGCTCGTCTGCTTTGCCTTCGATGCGGTTGATGGTGATGCCGGTCTGCTCGGTAAAGTCGGAATACAGACGCTCGTCTGTGTCGTAGTGACGCGAGGAGTAGAGGTTCAGCTGCCCTTCGGCCAATGCTGGCATCGCAACTGTGGCCATCAAGGCGGCCGTGAAAGCGGATTTCGTCAGAGTCATCAGGTGACCTCCATCTGTGTAAAACCTATCAAAAGAGTAAGAAACAGATTTGCGGGCTGATATCAAGGAATAGTTGACTGAAATAATAGGACAAGCGTCTTGCCGCGCGGAGGCGGCAAGACGCGCGGGATCAGTCGCCGATTTTGTCCTGGGTCTTGGTTTCAAAGTCGCTGGCGTCGTGCCGTTCGTGCAGCTGCATTTCGGGTTCACCGAAGGGGCGGTTGACCATGCGACCACGTGTAACGGCAGGGCGCGCGTCGATCTTCTTGGCCCATTTCATCAGGTTTTCGTAGGAGTCGACATTCAGGAACTCTGCTGCGTCATAGAGACGGCCCAGAACCAGTTGCCCGTACCATGCCCAGATCGCCATATCCGCGATCGAATATTCGCCCGCCATATATTCGTTATCGGCAAGGTGACGATCAAGCACGTCAAGCTGGCGCTTGGTCTCCATCGCGAAACGGTCGATGCAGTACTTAATTTTGACCGGCGCATAGGCGTAGAAATGGCCAAAGCCGCCGCCAAGATAGGGCGCGCTGCCCATTTGCCAGAACAGCCACGACATGCATTCGGTGCGCTGGCTTGGATCTTTGGGGATGAATTCGCCGAATTTCTCAGCCAGATGCAGCATGATCGACCCGGATTCAAACAGACGCTGCGGCGCGTCGCCGGAGCGGTCCATCATCGCAGGAATTTTGGAGTTCGGGTTGATGTCGACAAAGCCCGATCCGAATTGATCCCCTTCGCCGATGTTGATCAGCCACGCATCATACTCGGCACCCTTGTGCCCGGCGGCCAGCAGTTCTTCCAGCAGCACGGTGACTTTGACGCCATTGGGCGTCGCGAGGGAATAAAGCTGATAGGGATGTTTGCCGACCGGCAGCTCTTTGTCTGCGGTGGGGCCTGCGATGGGGCGGTTGATATTGGCGAATTTGCCGCCATTGCCGGGTTCCCACTCCCATACGGCGGGCGGGGTGTAGTCGGGCAGATCGGTCATGAGATCCCTTTCAGTTCGTCTGATGAAGTCTGAAGAGAACCTAAGCGGTATTGGGGGGATCGCAAGAGGTCAGTACAGATTGGCTGGGGCCGGGGGAGGCGCGGCTGACGGCGGCCCAAACGAAAAAAGCCGCCCCCGAAGGAGCGGCCTTTAATCAAATGCGCGCGAAGCTTAACCCTGACGGGCTTTGAAACGGCGCTGCGTTTTGTTGATTACGTAAACGCGGCCTTTGCGACGCACAACGCGGCAGTCACGGTGCCGGTTCTTGAGCGAGCGGAGCGAATTGCGAACCTTCATGGTCGTTCTCCTGTGTCGTGGCGCGGGCCAGCGCCGGGTTGCGGGCAGTTCAGCGAATGCTGAACCATGAATTAGGTGGTGGGCGATACTGGGATCGAACCAGTGACCCCTTCGATGTCAACGAAGTGCTCTACCGCTGAGCTAATCACCCCCTATGTAGCACGAAATTTGCACCCCAAACCAAATCGGGGCGCGAGATATTCGCGCCGGTAGCGGGGTCTATAAATAGAGTCGGAGGCATGATCAAGGGGTTTTGGCTTTGTAAAAACATGCGCTATGTTCATTTTTGAAAGGTGCAACAATGCCACACATCGCCTATGAAGTCATTCGCCCCGATCAAGCCCGTTCCTGCGCGGTGTTTGCATCCCCTCATTCAGGGCGGAATTACAGCTTTTCCTTCCTGCGGTCCACGGTGTTGGACGGGCATAGCATACGCTCGTCAGAGGACGCGTTTGTTGACCTTTTGTTTAATTCTGCCCCCCATTTCGGGGCTCCGTTTTTGATGGCGGGGGCCCCCCGTGCGTTCCTTGATCTGAACCGGTCCCGAGACGAGCTTGACCCGGCCCTGATCGAAGGTGTGCGGCGGCAGGCGCATAACCCGCGCGTTGCCTCTGGGTTGGGTGTTATTCCGCGTGTCGTGGCGAACGGGCGGTCGATTTATCAGGGCAAATTAACACTGGATGAAGCACGGGCGCGAATCGCGACCTATTGGGTGCCGTACCACGATATGCTGCAAAGCCTGCTGAACGACGCGCGGGCGGATCACGGGCAGGCGATTCTCGTGGATTGCCATTCGATGCCGCATGAGGCGATGGACGGCGTCGCGCGTATGGGGCTGAAACGGCCTGAAGTGGTCTTGGGGGACCGGTTCGGCGCGGCAGCCAGCGGCGATGTTGTGGACCAGATAGAGGGCGCTTTCGTCAAGGCAGGGTTCACTGTCACCCGCAACACCCCGTTTGCGGGGGCCTATATCACCCAAGCTTACGGTCGTCCGGCACGGGGGCAGCATGCCGTGCAGGTCGAATTGGACCGGTCGATGTATATGAACGAATCTTTGGTGCGCCCCAACGGTGATTTCGAGGATGTGCAAAAAGCGCTTCGCGGCGTTGTGGCAGAGATTGCGCGGATCCGTCCCGAAAACCTCGCCCTCGCGGCGGAGTGATCAGCGCAGCGCGCGCCCCTTGACGATCGCCTTGTCCCCGAACCGGTTGCGGATGGCATCTGTTGCCCGCTCTGCCTGACCCCGGCGGGCGGCATCCGGGTCCAGCAGGTCGCCCGCGGTATCGGCACCGTCAGCCGCGCTCAGGTCCGAAATGCCACACCCGAGCAGCCGGAAAGGCCCCGGTTCACCAAGCTGGTCAAACAGCCCGCGCGCTGTGCGGTAGATGCGGTCGGCCAGTTGCGTCGGGTCATACAGCGACACCCGCCGCGTGATCAGCGAAAAATCGGCCCGTTTGAGCTTGAGCACGACAACGCGGCCGGCAAGGTCTTTGGCCTTGGCGCGGTCCGCCACCTTTTGCGCCATGCGCCACAGATGCCCGTCCAGCAGGTCAGGGTCGGAGGTGTCTTCGTTGAAGGTGGTTTCGTTGCTGATGGATTTCATCGGTTCATGCGCGGAAACACGGCGGTTGTCTTGGCCGCGTGCCAGATGCCATAGGCGGTCGCCCATACTGCCGAAACGCGCGGTCAGGTCGGTCCTCTCCCATCGCAGCAGGTCCGCGAAGGTCTGGATGCCGGCCTTGTTCAGGGACCCGAGCGTTGCCGCGCCCACGCCCCAGATCATGCTCACCGGTTTGTCGTTCAGAAACCTCTGTGTTTCCTCTTTGCCGATCACTGAAAACCCGTGCGGCTTATCAAGGTCAGAGGCGACTTTGGCCAGAAACTTGTTGTGTGACAGCCCGATAGAGCCGGTCAGCCCCAGTTCGACCTTCATGCGACGCACCAGTCGCGCAAGCATCACGGCAGGAGGGGCCCCGTGAAGCTTGGTCGTGCCGGTCATGTCCAGAAACGCCTCGTCCAGCGACAGCGGCTGCAGGGCGGGGGTGAGCTCTTCCATCATGGCGCGGATCGCGCGGGAGGCTTCGACATATGCATCCATGCGTGGCTTGATGATGATCGCTTCAGGGCAGAGTTTCAGCGCCTGGAACATCGGCATGGCGGATCGGACCCCTTTGATCCGCGCGATATAGCAGGCGGTCGACACGACCCCACGACGTCCGCCCCCGATAATAACGGGCTTGCCATTCAGCGCCGGGTTGTCGCGTTTCTCTACGGATGCGTAGAAGGCGTCGCAATCCATATGGGCGATGGACAGATCGAATAATTCGGGATGCGACGAGATGCGCGGGCTGCCGCAGGCAGAGCACCGGCGCGCGGGCGCGATTTCGGACAGGCAGTCTCGGCAGAGTGCGGGCATGGCGGTCAGGTAGGGTTAAGGGCTGGTAAACGCAAGTCTACCCGATCACGCGCGGCTTCGCCATGCACATACGTGCGGCGTCGGGTTGAAGGGTGAAAATCGGAAGGGGGCAAAGAAAGACCCCCGCCTGAAGCGGGGGGAGGTGACGGGCTTCAGGAAGAACCAGCCCGTCGGGGAGTATCACCAAAGTAAGGTTGCCATATGAATGTCATAAAACATACACGGAACTTCCAGTTGCGGGCAGCCAGTTCATGTTTGTTACCGATTTATCACATAGGCGAAAACGCGCTATTTGTTGGGTTTCGCGCATTTCGGCGGCGTTCAGGGCAGCTCTGCCAGCACCGCGCGGGCCGCGGCGGCGGGGTCTTCGGCCTGCCAGATCGGGCGGCCAACGACGATGTGATCCGCCCCGTCCGAGATCGCCTGACCCGGAGTTGCCACGCGTTTCTGGTCGCCAAGAGCCGCCCCGCTTGGTCGCACGCCGGGGGTGACGATCAGCTTGCCGTTTGCCTCGGGTAGGGCGCGGATCAGGGCCGCCTCTTGCGGGGAGGCGATGACGCCGTCAGCGCCAGCCTCCAGCGCGCGCCCGGCGCGGGTCCGGACCAGATCGGGGATATCGCCCGACTGGATCATCGCCGCGTCCAGATCGTTACGGTCCAGGGAAGTCAGGATGGTCACCGCCAAAATCTTGGTGCGTGATCCTGCGGCCCCTTCCATCGCGGCGCGGACAACATGGGGGTCACCGTGCACGGTCAGAAAATCGAGGTCGAACTGCGCAAGCCCGCGCACCGCTGCTTCGACAGTCGCGCTGATATCGAACAGCTTCATGTCCAGAAAGATGCGTTTGCCGTGTTCCTGGATCAGCTCGTTCGCAAGCGCTAGGCCGCCGCCCGTCAACATGCCCAGACCAATCTTGTAAAAACTCACCGCGTCGCCCAGCTTTTGGGTCAGTTCAAGGCCGGCAACAGCGTGGGGGACATCAAGGGCAACGATCAGGCGGTCATCTGACATGGGGCGGGCTCCGGTGTGATGAGATTTGGCAAACGCCGGAGGCTTACGGTGTTCGACCTGACATGTCTATGAAAACAGGGATCGCGCAAAGAAAAAGGCCCGGGCAGCGCAGTCGCTGTCCGGGCGAGTATCAGAGACGTGCAGGCAGGCAGTTGTCTCTGGATTGGGCGGGACACGCGCCGGGACGGGCGCGCAGGCAGTTCCGCCGAAACTTTAAATCAGGCGGCGCGGAGGCCGGGAAGGTTGGCGACATGGCGCAACCAAGCTTTTGGGTCGAACCGAGGACGGCCGCTGCGCTGTGCAGGTTTCTGGCTACGGATTTCGGAATACATGCCGCCGCGGCTCGTATGGCGACGCTCGGCCTGTTTGGTCAGACCTTTGGCGGCTTGATCAAAGGACATCGTCATCGGCGCGTTGATAGCGCAGGCATACTTGCGGGACCGATCGCCATCGTGGACGGTGACCAAAGCTTCAAAGCATTGCTCTGCCGCGTTGTAGATAACGTCGTTCATCTGGATCTGGCGCGTCTGCATGTTCGTACCTCAAGAATTTGTTGTACTGGTTAAAGTCGGCTCGATTTGTTTTTCGTTCATCTGCCAGTACAACGTATGTGTGACTAAATGGTTCCACTGGGGTGCATCCGTCATGTGGATAAATATAAATTTTCGCCTAAAATCAGTCAATTAACATTTATGTAATTTAGTATTGCCATGAGCGAAAAATTGCGAAACTGCATTTTTCTTGAGGGATTCCAATGTGTTCGCAATGTGGCGAAATCCCACCAGTCTTATAAATAATCTCAAGACGTGTATATTTTTTGTTGACGTATTTGTGAGGTAACTCTCTTGAATCCCTCCCCTCTGTCCCCAAATTCTATCCCGAGGATCACGCCATGATGTGCTGCAAAGCGGGCATCTTCTCTGTGGTCGCTTTAAGAAAAGGAGAAGCTCATGGACTTGAGCAAGTTCACAGAACGGTCGCGCGGCTTTATTCAGGCTGCGCAAACAATCGCGACGCGTGAAAGCCACCAACGGCTGACGCCGGAGCATTTATTGAAAGCGCTGCTGGATGACGACCAAGGGCTGGCGAGCAATCTGATTGCTGCTGCCGGTGGCGATCCTGCACGTGTGACTGAAACCCTGACGCTGTCTTTGGGCAAGCTGCCCAAGGTGTCGGGCGATGCCGCGCAGGTGTACCTTGATAATGCCACCGCCAAAGTGCTGGCCGAAGCAGAGACGCTGGCCAAAAAGGCGGGCGACAGCTTTGTGCCGGTCGAACGCGTGCTGATGGCGCTTGCGATGGTGAAATCCGGTGCGAAAACCGCGTTGGATGCGGGCAAGGTTACCGCACAGGGGTTGAACGCCGCTATCAATGATATCCGGAAAGGGCGCACGGCTGATACGGCCAGTGCGGAAGACGGGTATGAGGCGCTCAAGAAGTACAGCCTTGATCTGACGGAACGTGCCCGCGAAGGCAAAATCGACCCGATCATCGGTCGGGACGAGGAAATTCGTCGCGCCATGCAGGTGTTGAGCCGCCGCACCAAGAACAACCCGGTGCTGATTGGTGAGCCCGGCGTGGGTAAAACCGCGATTGCCGAGGGCCTCGCCCTGCGGATCGTGGATGGCGATGTGCCCGAATCCCTGCGCAACAAACGCTTGCTGGCGCTGGACATGGGCGCACTGATTGCCGGTGCGAAGTATCGTGGCGAGTTCGAAGAGCGGTTGAAAGCCGTCCTGACCGAAGTCACCGAAGCCGCGGGCGAGGTGATCCTGTTCATTGACGAGATGCACACGCTGGTTGGTGCCGGTAAGGCGGACGGCGCGATGGACGCGGCAAACCTGATCAAACCGGCGTTAGCGCGGGGTGAATTGCACTGCGTTGGTGCGACGACCTTGGACGAATACCGTAAATATGTCGAAAAAGACGCGGCGCTTGCCCGTCGGTTCCAGCCTGTGATGGTCAGCGAACCTACGGTCGAGGATACGGTGTCGATCCTGCGGGGGATCAAAGAGAAGTACGAGCTGCACCACGGCGTGCGGATCAGCGACTCTGCCCTTGTGGCGGCGGCGACCCTGTCGCATCGCTATATCACGGATCGTTTCCTGCCCGACAAGGCAATCGACCTTGTGGACGAGGCCGCGAGCCGTCTGCGGATGGAAGTCGACAGCAAGCCAGAAGAGCTGGATGCGCTGGATCGTCAGATCATGCAGCTTCAGATCGAAGCCGAGGCGTTGAAGAAAGAGGACGACGCTGCCAGCAAGGACCGCTTGGACAAGTTGGAGAAAGAGCTGGGAGATCTGCAGGAGAAGGCCGACGCCATGACTGCGCAGTGGCAGGGCGAGCGCGATCGGCTTGAGGGTGCGCGCGAGCTGAAAGAGCAGCTGGACCGTGCCCGCGCCGAGCTTGAGATCGCCAAGCGCGAAGGCAATCTCGCCAAAGCGGGGGAGCTTTCCTATGGCGTGATCCCGCAGCTTGAACGCAAACTGGGCGAGGCCGAAGAGAACGAAGCCGACGTCATGGTCGAAGAGGCCGTGCGCCCGGACCAGATCGCCAGCGTCGTCGAACGTTGGACGGGTATCCCCGCGGGTCGTATGCTGGAAGGCGAGCGGGACAAGTTGCTGCGCATGGAGGACCAGTTGCACAACCGTGTCATTGGTCAGAACCTCGCCGTCAAAGCTGTGTCGAACGCGGTGCGCCGTGCGCGTGCTGGCCTGAACGACGAGGCCCGCCCCTTGGGCAGCTTCCTGTTCCTCGGGCCGACTGGTGTCGGTAAGACCGAGCTGACAAAGGCCGTCGCCGAGTTCCTGTTCGACGACGAGAACGCGATGGTGCGGATCGACATGTCGGAGTTCATGGAGAAACATGCCGTGGCCCGTCTGATCGGCGCGCCTCCCGGGTATGTTGGTTATGACGAAGGTGGCGTATTGACCGAAGCCGTGCGGCGCAGACCCTATCAGGTCGTGCTGTTCGACGAGGTCGAGAAGGCGCACCCCGACGTGTTCAACGTGTTGCTGCAGGTCTTGGATGATGGTGTGCTGACGGATGGTCAGGGCCGTAAGGTCGACTTCAAGCAGACGCTGATCGTGCTGACCAGCAACCTTGGGGCGCAAGCGCTAAGCCAGCTGCCCGAAGGGGGCGACATGGCGCAGGCGAAACGGGATGTGATGGATGCGGTGCGGGCTCACTTCCGCCCCGAGTTCCTGAACCGACTGGATGAAACGGTGATCTTTGACCGCTTGGCACGTGCCGACATGGCCGGGATCGTCGACATTCAGGTGAACCGTCTGCTGAAACGTCTCGCCGGTCGCAAGATCGGGCTGGAGCTGGACGAAGGCGCGCGCAAGTGGCTCGCCGACGAAGGCTATGATCCGGTGTTCGGGGCGCGCCCGCTGAAGCGGGTGATCCAGCGTGCATTGCAGGACCCGCTGGCCGAGATGATCCTAGCCGGTGACGTGCTGGATGGGGATCTTATCCCCGTGCAGGCGGGTGCCGAAGGGTTGATCATCGGCGACCGCGTGGCTGCCAGCAACCGCGCCAAACCGGACGAAGCGACCGTCCACTAGATACATAGTATATAGTGTGGTGATGTAATCGGGCAGGGCCGGGGGAAACCTCGGCCCTGTTCGCATGTGTTGCCCTGACATTCCGGTGTGTCTCCTGAAATGTAGCGGATTGCATTTGGTGGGCGCGACAACCCGCAGTAGGCTACCCATGTATATTGGTAAGGAGCGCCTGTTATGGCCTATCGCTGGATCAACACACTCACGGATAAAGACGTCACCCCGCATGCTGCATTTATGAACCGGCGTCAGATCATGGGGGGCGCTTTGGCGGGGATCGGGTTGGCCGGTATCGCGGGGCGTGCCTCGGCCGCGCCCGAGGGGCTAGAGCCGAACAGCTATGAAGATATCACCAGCTACAATAACTACTATGAATTCGGCACCGGCAAGGACGACCCCGCAAGATACGCGGACCGTCTGACGATTGAACCCTGGACAGTGCAGATTGACGGGCTGGTCGACAAGCCCGGTGCCTATGGGTTCGACGACATCATGCAACAGATGACCATCGAAGAGCGTATCTATCGTTTCCGCTGCGTCGAGGCGTGGTCAATGGTGGTCCCGTGGAACGGGTTCGAGCTGGCGGACCTGCTGAATATGGCCGGTGTGCAGTCCGGCGCGAAATACGTCTCCTTCGAGACTGCGCTGCGTCCTGATGAAATGCCCGGCGTCGCCTATAACGTGCTCGACTGGCCCTACGTCGAAGGGTTGCGTCTGGACGAGGCGATGCACCCGCTGACGATTATGGCGACCGGCATCTATGGCAAGGACATCCCGAAACAGAACGGCGCACCGCTGCGGTTGGTCGTGCCGTGGAAATATGGCTACAAGTCGATCAAGTCCGTGGTGCGGATCACCCTCACGGACACCCAGCCCCCAACCAGTTGGAATAAGGCGAATGCAGGGGAATACGGCTTCTATAGTAATGTGAACCCCGAGGTCGATCATCCCCGTTGGTCGCAGGCCAGCGAAAGGGTCATCGGCGGCGGGCTTTTCTCCAAACGGATACCCACGCTGATGTTCAACGGGTACGAGGCCGAGGTCGCCGATCTCTATGCCGGTATGGACCTGAGCAAGGATATCTAAACCCGTGTCCTCTATAGAAGTGAACAGGGCGGTATGATCGACCGCCTGAATACCATCGCGCGACGTGTTCCCACATGGGTCGTATATATAGTAGGGCTTCTGCCAATCCCGTGGCTGCTGTTTCAGGCGCAGACCGGCGGGCTGGGGGCGGAGCCGATCAAAGCGTTGGAGAAAGAGCTGGGGTTGCTGGCCTTGCAACTGTTGATCGCCGGGTTGGCGGTCACGCCCGCGCGGCGCTACCTTCGGCTGAACCTCATCAAGTTTCGCCGCGCCCTGGGATTGCTCGCCTTTATATATGTCTCGCTGCACCTGTTGGTATGGCTGGTGCTGGACGTCGGGATCCTGTCGCAGATCTGGGCCGACATTCTGAAGCGCCCATATATCACGATCGGCATGGCTGGTTTTGCCTGCCTTGTCCCCCTGGCGGCAACATCGAACAACTTCTCGATCCGCAAGCTGGGGGCCACGTGGCGCAAACTGCACCGGTTAACATATCTGGCTGCAATTCTGGCTGGGGTGCACTTCATCTGGCTGGTCAAAGGTTTTCAGATCGAACCTCTCCTCTATATGGCGGCGATTCTGGCGTTGCTGGTGCTCCGCCTCCCTAAACGGCGCTGATTCCGAATCCGGGCGGTGGCTCGGGCCGGGGATTCTGTCGGATTCGGAGCGGGGGAGGGGGAAACAATCCACATTCGCGCTGCGAGTCTGTGGATAACCTGCGCGGGCGTAAGTGATGCGGGCCAATGACATGTTAGCGTGCGAAATAAAGCTGCGCGAAATACGGCTTCCGCGGAATTTTCAAAAATCAAACCGTTGTTTTTATAGGAAAATTCGGAAAGTAGCGAAAAACTGTCATAATCCGAAAAAAGGGGTTGCGGGTATTTGGAACAAACCTTAGAACGCCCCTTACCGGAGACGCAGACATGCAGACACGGGGCGCTAGACGGGGATGACGGGTTACGGTTCGGGTCTTACGTAGCGGAGAAATTCTGAGGTAATTGAGGCGGGGCGCGCTGAAAGGTTTACGGCGCATCTTGGTTTCTTTTGTCTCGACGCTCTTTGAAATTGATAGATATCTGAAGAGATATGTGGGCGGTTTGGTTCATTCGATGGATCAACGTCTGTATATCGCGCCGATAGCGACGCACTTAGGTGCTTAGCGATTATTCGGTGTCAGCTTCACTGTTTGGACGGCTTGTCGTTACTTTGGTAACTTTAAGCACTTCAAACGGAGAAAACGCCTGTATCATTCAGTAAGTGATGCAGGTTTGATGTGCAGAGGTTCGACGTCAAGGATACGCAGTAATGCGTTTCAACTTGAGAGTTTGATCCTGGCTCAGAACGAACGCTGGCGGCAGGCCTAACACATGCAAGTCGAGCGCACCTTCGGGTGAGCGGCGGACGGGTTAGTAACGCGTGGGAACATACCCTTTTCTACGGAATAGCCTCGGGAAACTGAGAGTAATACCGTATAAGCCCTTCGGGGGGAAAGATTTATCGGGAAAGGATTGGCCCGCGTTAGATTAGATAGTTGGTGGGGTAATGGCCTACCAAGTCTACGATCTATAGCTGGTTTTAGAGGATGATCAGCAACACTGGGACTGAGACACGGCCCAGACTCCTACGGGAGGCAGCAGTGGGGAATCTTAGACAATGGGCGCAAGCCTGATCTAGCCATGCCGCGTGTGTGATGAAGGTCTTAGGATCGTAAAGCACTTTCGCCAGGGATGATAATGACAGTACCTGGTAAAGAAACCCCGGCTAACTCCGTGCCAGCAGCCGCGGTAATACGGAGGGGGTTAGCGTTGTTCGGAATTACTGGGCGTAAAGCGTACGTAGGCGGATTGGAAAGTTGGGGGTGAAATCCCAGGGCTCAACCCTGGAACTGCCTCCAAAACTATCAGTCTAGAGTTCGAGAGAGGTGAGTGGAATTCCAAGTGTAGAGGTGAAATTCGTAGATATTTGGAGGAACACCAGTGGCGAAGGCGGCTCACTGGCTCGATACTGACGCTGAGGTACGAAAGTGTGGGGAGCAAACAGGATTAGATACCCTGGTAGTCCACACCGTAAACGATGAATGCCAGTCGTCGGGCAGTATACTGTTCGGTGACACACCTAACGGATTAAGCATTCCGCCTGGGGAGTACGGTCGCAAGATTAAAACTCAAAGGAATTGACGGGGGCCCGCACAAGCGGTGGAGCATGTGGTTTAATTCGAAGCAACGCGCAGAACCTTACCAACCCTTGACATCCTGTGCTAACTCGAGAGATCGAGCGTTCACTTCGGTGACGCAGTGACAGGTGCTGCATGGCTGTCGTCAGCTCGTGTCGTGAGATGTTCGGTTAAGTCCGGCAACGAGCGCAACCCACATCCTTAGTTGCCAGCAGTTCGGCTGGGCACTCTAAGGAAACTGCCCGTGATAAGCGGGAGGAAGGTGTGGATGACGTCAAGTCCTCATGGCCCTTACGGGTTGGGCTACACACGTGCTACAATGGCAGTGACAATGGGTTAATCCCAAAAAGCTGTCTCAGTTCGGATTGGGGTCTGCAACTCGACCCCATGAAGTCGGAATCGCTAGTAATCGCGTAACAGCATGACGCGGTGAATACGTTCCCGGGCCTTGTACACACCGCCCGTCACACCATGGGAGTTGGTTCTACCCGACGACGCTGCGCTAACCTTCGGGGGGCAGGCGGCCACGGTAGGATCAGCGACTGGGGTGAAGTCGTAACAAGGTAGCCGTAGGGGGAACCTGCGGCTGGATCACCTCCTTTCTAAGGATGTTTCTAGTCAGATTAGCTTGCTAATCTCGTGAAACACTTAGCAGGTCAGTAAACAAAACTGACCATATTCAAGGCATCGCAAGATGACCTTTCGGACCGAGCCGTCCTCATATCTCTTCAGCAAGCTTATCCGCGCAGCGGATGAGCGTCGCCCCGACAGGGTACCGCGCAGCGGTGTCCCGAGAGGGGTAGGGTTGCCTAAAGCGCCCAAAGTAACACGCCTGACGCTGGCCCTTCTCGGCATCTTTTGAAGTCAAAAGAGCCTGCCAGGGCGACGCGCAGTTCGCAAAGCGAACTACGCTGGGTCGGTAGCTCAGGTGGTTAGAGCGCACGCCTGATAAGCGTGAGGTCGGAGGTTCAAGTCCTCCTCGACCCACCAGTATCCCGCAAGGGTTTGATGGGGCCTTAGCTCAGCTGGGAGAGCGCCTGATTTGCATTCAGGAGGTCAGGAGTTCGATCCTCCTAGGCTCCACCATCACACGCAGTATGCAGAACACATCTTCAAGCATTCATTGAATGTTTGAACGTCTGTTCTACAGACGCGCTGATGCTTCTTCGGAAGTTCAGCACATTGACATCGTAAAGAGAGATACAGTTACTTTAAGAGTAATCTTGAAGTAACAAACAACACGATCTGATCGCACCGCGTTAGGTGGTGATCTCGGTTGCTGCTCCTTATGGGGCCGGCGTTTACTTGACTGTTTCCTCGGTCTTTTGAACGTATCGCGATCGAAAGTGACGTGTTGTCCAAGTCAAGTACACTAACCAGAGTAGTGACGCCTGCTTCCTGCACGGAAGGTAGGCTAGATGCACTGCTCGCTGTCCACTCTTAGAGAGTGGGCGGGTAAAAGTATGCTTTTGATCTGGAATAAGGGAAGACAGTTTCTTACCAGCTTCTGTCTCCCGCGTTGGACTGACGTCCTGCACTCTACCGGCCGTTTGAGGGTCTAAATTGTCCTCAAGTAGCCGAATAGGCGGTAGGACATTAAATCGGTCTTTCTTTTTCTGGATCAAATCAAGCGCGAAAAGGGCGTTTGGTGAATGCCTTGGCAGTAAGAGGCGATGAAAGACGTGATACTCTGCGATAAGCCATGGGGAGCTGAGAATAAGCTTTGATCCATGGATTTCTGAATGGGGCAACCCACCTGATACTTTGTTATTACTGCTCTTCGGAGCAGCTAATAATGAGGTAAACCAGGTATTTATAGACTGAATACATAGGTTTATAAAAGCAAACCCGGGGAACTGAAACATCTAAGTACCCGGAGGAAAGGAAATCAATTGATACTCCCCTAGTAGCGGCGAGCGAACGGGGACCAGCCGAGCCATGAGTGTGGTTAGAATGCGTTGGAATGCGCAACCAAAGTGGGTGATAGTCCCGTATAAGAAGCATGATTGGACGTATTAAGTAGGGCGGAACACGTGAAATTCTGTCTGAAGATCGGAGGACCACCTTCGAAGGCTAAGTACTCCTTACTGACCGATAGTGAACCAGTACCGTGAGGGAAAGGTGAAAAGCACCCCGACGAGGGGAGTGAAACAGTACCTGAAACCGAACGCCTACAATCAGTTGGAGGGACTTTACGTCCTGACAGCGTACCTTTTGTATAATGGGTCATCGACTTGGTCTCACAAGCAAGCTTAAGCCGTTAGGTGTAGGCGTAGCGAAAGCGAGTCTTAATAGGGCGTTGAGTTTGTGGGATCAGACCCGAAACCGAGTGATCTAGGCATGGCCAGGTTGAAGATAAGGTAACACTTATTGGAGGACCGAACCCACATCCGTTGAAAAGGATCGGGATGAGCTGTGCCTAGGGGTGAAAGGCCAATCAAACTCGGAGATAGCTGGTTCTCTGCGAAATCTATTTAGGTAGAGCGTCATCCGAATACCCTCGGGGGTAGAGCACTGGATGGGTAATGGGGCCCCACAGGCTTACTGATCCTAACCAAACTCCGAATACCGAGGAGTACTAGATGGCAGACACACAGCGGATGCTAACGTCCGTTGTGAAGAGGGAAACAACCCTGACCTACAGCTAAGGCCCCTAATTCATGGCTAAGTGGGAAAGCAGGTGAGACGACCAAAACAACCAGGAGGTTGGCTTAGAAGCAGCCATCCTTTAAAGATAGCGTAACAGCTCACTGGTCTAAATAAGTTGTCTTGCGGCGAAGATGTAACGGGGCTCAAGCCATGAGCCGAAGCTTAGGATGCATTAATTGCATGGTAGCAGAGCGTAGTGTGACATAGTTCCATGTCTCCTTAGCCCTTCGGGGTATTGGAGACGCGGAGCTTTCTGTGAAGCCGGCGCGTGAGCGATCCGGTGGAGAGATCACTAGTGAGAATGATGACATGAGTAGCGACAAAGAGTGTGAGAGACACTCTCGCCGAAAATCCAAGGGTTCCTGCTTAAAGCTAATCTGAGCAGGGTAAGCCGACCCCTAAGGCGAGGCCGAAAGGCGTAGTCGATGGGAACCAGGTTAATATTCCTGGGCCAGATGGAAGTGACGGATCTCGAGGGTAGTTCATCCTTATCGGATTGAATGGGCTGCTTAGAGGTCCCTGGAAATAGCTCCATCGCTAGATCGTACCCTAAACCGACACAGGTGGATAGGTAGAGAATACCAAGGCGCTTGAGAGAACTATGTTGAAGGAACTCGGCAAAATACCTCCGTAAGTTCGCGAGAAGGAGGCCCGGTTTCTAGGCAACTAGAGGCTGGGGGCACAAACCAGGGGGTGGCGACTGTTTATTAAAAACACAGGGCTCTGCGAAGTCGTAAGACGACGTATAGGGTCTGACGCCTGCCCGGTGCCTGAAGGTTAAAAGGAGGAGTGAGAGCTCTGAATTGAAGCCCAGGTAAACGGCGGCCGTAACTATAACGGTCCTAAGGTAGCGAAATTCCTTGTCGGGTAAGTTCCGACCTGCACGAATGGCGTAACGACTTCCCCGCTGTCTCCAACATAGACTCAGCGAAATTGAATTACCGGTCAAGATGCCGGTTACCCGCGGTTAGACGGAAAGACCCCGTGCACCTTTACTACAACTTCACACTGGCATTAGGCCGAACATGTGCAGGATAGGTGGTGGGCTTTGAAGCGTGAACGCCAGTTTACGTGGAGCCTCCCTTGAGATACCACCCTTGTTCTGCTTGATGTCTAACCGCGGTCCGTTATCCGGATCCGGGACCCTGTGTGGTGGGTAGTTTGACTGGGGCGGTCGCCTCCTAAATCGTAACGGAGGCGCGCGAAGGTTGGCTCAGAGCGGTCGGAAATCGCTCGTTGAGTGCAATGGCAGAAGCCAGCCTGACTGCGAGACTGACAAGTCGAGCAGAGTCGAAAGACGGCCATAGTGATCCGGTGGTCCCAAGTGGGAGGGCCATCGCTCAACGGATAAAAGGTACGCCGGGGATAACAGGCTGATACTGCCCAAGAGTCCATATCGACGGCAGTGTTTGGCACCTCGATGTCGGCTCATCTCATCCTGGGGCTGGAGCAGGTCCCAAGGGTACGGCTGTTCGCCGTTTAAAGAGGTACGTGAGCTGGGTTTAGAACGTCGTGAGACAGTTCGGTCCCTATCTTCCGTGGGTGTAGGATACTTGAGAGGAGTTGCCCCTAGTACGAGAGGACCGGGGTGAACGATCCACTGGTGGACCAGTTGTTATGCCAATAGCAGTGCTGGGTAGCTATGATCGGACAGGATAACCGCTGAAGGCATCTAAGCGGGAAGCCCCCTCAAAACAAGGTATCCCTGAGAGCCGAGATAGACCATCTCGTCGATAGGCCAGAGATGTAAGCGTAGTAATACGTTCAGTTGACTGGTACTAATTGCTCGATAGGCTTGATTTGATCCAGTAGAAGAAAGACTTCTTACTAGGACAAAAGCATACACATACAATCAGTCGTACTGACTTGGACATAGAGGTTTTACTCGGTTTGGTGGTCATAGCGTAAGCAAAACACCCGATCCCATCCCGAACTCGGCAGTTAAGTGCTACTGCGCCAATGGTACTGCGTCTTAAGACGTGGGAGAGTAGGTCACCGCCAAACCTAGCAAAACCTCTACGTATCTCTCAACGATGACAATAAAAACTAAAGCCAATACACAATCATTGGCCCCCGGCGCGGGATGGAGCAGCCCGGTAGCTCGTCAGGCTCATAACCTGAAGGTCGTAGGTTCAAATCCTACTCCCGCAACCAACTTCAGCGAATAAGCCGCAGTCGAAAAACTCGCGGCTTTTTTGCTGTCCGCAAAGCTCAACAGTTCCAGCAATCTGCCCGCGAAAACCAGCACCCCTGTACCCGTCGTGCCGGATTGAAACGCAATTTGTGGCAGCAAGTGCGCGCGCATAGGTGACTTTCGGGTGCTTCTGATCTAACCTCTCTACTCTCGACCGAAGTCATAAAATTGAGAGCCTGGGTGAACACGCGTTTTTTGGAAACCTTTGTCACGGTCGCAAATCTGGGGAGCTTCCGTGCGGCGGCCGAGCATCTTAATGTAAGCCAAGCGACGGTATCCAGCCGGATCTCGTCGCTGGAAACGGATCTGCAGGTCGATTTATTTGACCGTGAATTCCACGCCACGCGGATCACCGTGGCTGGAGCCATGATCCTGGACAAAGCGCAAGATATGCTGGCGACCGAGCGCAAGTTGCGTATGACGTTGTCCGACCCCAGCACCGCGGCGGGCCGTGTGCGCTTGGGGCTAGTCTCGTCGGTGGTACACACTTGGTTGTGCGATCTGATCGAGGAAGTGGCCCGCTGCTATCCGAGGCTAGAGCTTGAACTGACGGTCGAACCTACTCCCAACATTGCCGCGGCGTTTGAACGGGGCGCGTTGGATATGTTGCTGACGACTGATGATCGGCACGATGAAACCTGTGTATGCGCAGATTTGCCTCCCTTGGCGATGGGGTGGTTCGGGCCCGAGGGGATGCGCGATGAGAAGCTGTCGCTTGCGGATGTGGTCACGAGCCCGCTGATCACCTTTACGCGCAACTCGCGCCCCCATGCCAACGTTCTGGCGCTGTTTAGCGATCGTGGTCTGCGGCCGTCGATTGTGCATTGCATCACCTCGATGGCTGCGATTGCGCGCCTGACGGAACGGGGTTTGGGCATCGCGACGATGCCGTTGGCGTGCGATCTGGCAGGGCCGGGCATTTGCGAGCTGGACGTGGATGCGCAATTGCCGCCGCTTCCGTTGTACTGCATTTGGCGACGTAGCTCTGATGTAGCGACCTATAAAGCCATTGCGGATCTGGCGCGTGCGTGTGCAGAGCGCCATCAGCAACCGCGTCAAACCCCTGTAAAACAGGCCTGATCGGAAAACCCGATCACCCCCCCCTGAATAATCCCGTTTGTCGGTTTGGCCGGTTTCGGCAAATGTGCCTTAACAGCAATCGATAAAGTTTGACCGGACTTTAACCGAGGTGGGCCATGCCCCGTCACGCACCGGGAAAGCTTTGTCTAAGGACCAGGATGCAGAATGAACACTATCCGTACAACCGATCAGGCACAGCTTTTCGTCTGGAGCGATATCGATCCGGATCACGAGGCAGACTTCAATCAGTGGTACGACCGCGAACACATGGAAGAGCGTGTTCGCATTCCAGGTTTTACCGGTGCGCGGCGCTATCGTGCGGTATCAGGATCAGCGCGCCGCTATCTTGCACTTTACCGTGCTAGCAGCCTGTCCGATTTTACGTCGGATGCGTATCGCAAAGCATTCACAAAGCAGACCCAATGGTCGGTCACCAACTTTGGCAGGATGTCGAACACACGGCGCCGCGTGATGAATGTTGCGCAGGAAGGTGGCTTTGGCTGGGGCGGCGCTTTGGTCCTGATCGAACTGGTGCCTGACGCCATAGATGACGGTGCCGTTGCTGATGTGCTGGCCGAAGTAATGGCCAAGGACGGCGTATTGCGCGTGCATCACATGATCCCGGATATCGCTCTTTCGACGCCGCTGCCGTCTGAAAATACCGAAGGCCGCGTTCTGGCCCCTTGCATCGCAGTGGATGTGTCGTCAGAGCCGATCGCCGAAGCCACCTTGCGCCAGCTGACCGAAAAGCTGGGAGGCGCAGTGCGCGAGGCTGAAACCTTCCGTCTGATGTGGGCCTTGGATGAACACGATCTGCCCGCCGTGCAAGACTGATAACGAACCCGTTTCGCGGCCATTGCGAAACGGGATAATAAACGACCCAACAAGGAGATACGAAACATGAAAAACCTTCTCATCGGAACAGCCATTGCAGCGCTGACAGCCAGCTTTGCCCATGCGGAAACTTGGAAAATGTCGGCTGACGCGCCGGACGGAAACTATCTGACGCAGAACATCCGCTCTTTTGCTGATGATGTAGCCCGTCTGTCGGACGGTGCATTGGAAATCGACGTTGTGTCGAATTCGGTTCTGCTTAAGCGCCCCGAATTGAAGCGCGGTGTTCAGCGCGGGATCGTTCCGATTGGCGAAGTGCTGATCTCGGCGCTTGGCAACGAAAACGCTGTGTATTCGGCAGACGCTGTGCCGTTGATGGCAACAACATTCGACGAGGCCCGCGCCCTGTGGGAGGCGTCGCGCCCCATCTATGAGGAAAAGCTTGAAGAAGATGGGCTGGTTCTGTTGTTCGCCGCGCCTTGGCCGCCCCAAGGTGTTTATATGAACAAGGAAGTGACCGATGCCGCGTCCTTCGATGGTGTCAAATTCCGCGCCTATAACCCTTCGACCGCGCGTCTGGCAGAGCTTTTGGGCGCTGTTCCCGCCACCATCGCAACCTCGGAAATCAGTCAGGCGTTTTCGACGGGTGTCATCAACGGCATGATCACGTCGCCTTCGACCGGCGTAGACAGCCAGGCATGGGATTTTGTGTCGCACTACTATGATGTGCAGGCCTTCCTGCCCAAGAACATGGTGATCGTGAACAAGCGTGCCTATGACGCCCTGTCCGAAGACGTTCAGGCCGCACTGCAAGAGGCCGCCGAGCTGGCTGAAACGCGCGGCTTTGAGATGGCCGAAGTCGCCACTGGCGAAGCAACGGACACGATGGCCGAGAATGGCATGAACGTTCTGCCGACCCCTGATGGGCTGGCGACTGACTTTGAAGCCATCGCCGCCACCATGCGCGCTGAATGGCTGGAGGAGGCCGGCGAAGATGGTCAAAAGATCGTCGACGCGTTGAACTGATCATTGATCAATGCAGGTCCGGGCTGTCAAACGCCCGGACCTTTGTGCAAAGAGGCAGGGAATTTCGCCCCCGCCTGCCTAACTGATCCGGAGCCTGCCGCTATGTTGCTGACACGCCATCTATTTAACTTTTGCGGAGCTTTGGCCGCGCTGTCCCTATTGGGGATTGCGGTGCTGATCCTGTCGCAAATCGGACTTCGTCTGATGGGAAGCCAAATTCCGTCTGCTGATGATTTCGCGGCATGGGGGCTTAGCGCTTCGATCTTTCTTGCTTTGCCTGCGACGCTGATACGGGGCGACCATATTCGTGTCACATCGCTGCGCCAGCTGATGCCCGAGGGGCTGGGCCATGTGGCTGATATTCTGGCAGCCGCCTTTGCAACTGCCATGATGGGGTGGGTTGCGTGGGCGATCTTTGGATATGTCCACGAAAGCTGGACCTACAATGAAGTCAGCCAAGGGGTCGTGGCTGTTCCGCTCTGGCTACCGCAATCTGCGATGGTATTGGGGGCGGTGCTGTTCGCGCTTGCCTTTGCCGAGCGCACATTGCGTCTGATCCTCGGCCTGCCGGTCGAAAGCGATGATACAAACGAACAGGGTCGGGGCGAATAACCATGGAAATTTTAATGCAATCGGCCGTTCTGGTCGTTACGTTGCTTGTGCTTTTGGGGCTTGGTGTTTGGGTCGGGGTCGCACTGCTGGCCTCTGGGGTTGTTATCTTCATGATGTTCACCTCGACGCCGGTCGATGCCATCCTTGGGACGACCATGTGGGCGCATTCCGCTAGCTGGACACTGACGGCGCTGCCTTTGTTTATCTGGATGGGTGAAATTCTTTATCGCACGCGTTTGGCCGAAGACCTGTTTTCGGGTCTTGCCCCTTGGGTCGGGCGGCTGCCCGGCGGCTTGGCGCATGTGAACGTCGTAGGGTGCGGGATCTTTGCGGCTGTATCAGGGTCATCCGCCGCGACGACCGCCACTGTTGGCCGTATTTCCCTGCCCGAACTGAAATCGCGTGGCTATGCCGACCGCCTTGCTATCGGGTCTCTTGCTGGGTCGGGCACGCTGGGTTTGTTGATCCCGCCGTCGATCGTGATGATTGTTTACGGCGTCGCGGCCCAAGTGTCGGTCAACCGTCTGTTTATTGCGGGTGTAGTGCCGGGCTTGATGCTGATGGCACTGTTTTCAGGCTATATCGCGATCTGGTCCAAGATGAACCCAGACGGCGTTCCCGCACCCGAACCCCGCATGCCGATCGCTGAACGTCTGCGTCGTCTGCGTATGCTACTGCCAGTGGTCGGGCTGATCATCGGGGTGATCGGATCAATCTACGCTGGTGTTGCCACCGCGACCGAAGCGGCTGCGATCGGGGTTGCAGGGGCGTTGATTATTGCCGCGCTAAGCCGTTCGCTGAATGCCAAAACCTTTATCGCGTCGCTGCTGGGGGCCACGCGCACCTCTGCTATGATTGGTCTGATTTTGCTGGGGGCGGCTTTTCTGACCTCGGCGATGAGCTTTTCCGGATTGCCGAGACAGCTTGCTGAGATCATCTCGGCCAGCGGGTTGGGTGCGCCTGGGCTGATCGCGGTACTGACTGTGTTCTTTGTTCTGTTGGGGTGCTTCCTTGACGGTATTTCTATCGTTGTGTTGACCACGTCGGTTGTTATGCCTGCGGTGGCCGCGGTGGGGATCGATCCGGTGTGGTTCGGCATCTACCTGATCATCGTCGTCGAAATGGCGCAGATCACGCCGCCGCTGGGGTTCAACTTGTTCGTTATCCAGAACCTTACCGGCAAATCCATCTTTGAAATTACCCGCATGATTGTGCCTTACTTTATGATTCTGGTGCTGGCCGTGATCTTGCTAACGGCATTTCCGGGTATCGCCACGTGGCTTGTACAGCAAACCCTTTGAAAGCAGAGCCTATGACACAAACGCCTCAATCCCTTCTTGACGCTGCACGTGCGCGTGCCGATGCCCCTGATTTCACGCAGGTCTTTGACGATCCGGTCGCGGGAGAGGGTCCGCTATCGGGGCTGAACGTAGCGGTGAAAGACCTGTTTGACGTGCGGGGGCAGGTTACCCGCGCAGGGTCGGTGGTGCGCAAGGACACCGCACCCGCAACACAGGATTCAGTCGCCGTCGCACGGCTGCGTGATGCGGGGGCAGGGTTGATCGGCCACGCAAATATGACCGAGTTCGCCTATTCCGGGCTTGGTCTGAACCCGCATTACGGCACGCCGCTAACGCCGTTGCACGAAGGATGCATCGCCGGGGGCTCCACGTCTGGCGGGGCATCGGCTGTGGCGCGCGGCGTGGCTGATATCGCGCTTGGCACCGACACGGGCGGTTCAGCACGGATCCCTGCCGCTTTCTGCGGGCTGGCGGGGTTTAAACCGACGGCCAAGACGATTTTGCGCGAGGGGGCTGTTGCCTTGTCCCATTCGCTTGACAGCGTGGGGGTGCTAACCCGAGATATTGGACTGCTGCGTCCCACCTTGAACGTATTGCGCGACCGTCCGCTGACCGCATCCGCTGTGCCGCAAACGGTTATTGTCCCTGAAAATTTCGGTATGGACGATTTGGACCCGCAAGTGGCCGACGCATTCGAGACCGCATTGTCGGCGATGGCGGCCGCCGGTGTCAGCGTGCGACGGCTGACGCTGGATATCTTTGACGCCTATCGCGCCTTGCCCGTGTGGCAATTCTCTGCGGTGGAATCCCGCGCCCATCATGGGGCGCACTATGACACCGCGCGCGAGGCGCTTGATCCGCGCGTCGCGTCGCGTATGGCGCGCGCTGATGGTGTCACGGGCATCGATTTCGCCAGCACATTGGCCGCCCGCGAGATGCTGATCGCCCGCGCGGCGCAATTGTTCGGTGACACGCCTGTCGCGTTGCCAAGCGTTGCGATCATGCCGCCAAAGCTCGACGATCTAGACGATGACGCGACCTATGATCGTGTGAACCTGTTGGCCCTGCGAAACACCAGCTTTGCCAATGTGATCGACGGTTGTTCAGTCAGCGTACCGATCCGCAGCCACCCAGGCGCCGGTTTGATGCTGACTGCGCCTGCGGGCGGTGACGGGATGCTGTTGAGCATGGCAGAAGCGATGCAGGGCACCTTGTGAGCGTCCAAGGCAAGCGCCCCGACGTCTATGTGGCCTTGGGACCGCAACGCTACCGTGTGACCCATATTGCGGGGCCGATGCTGTCGGGCATTTCCGACGTAACAGTTTCGGGCGACAGGATCATCGTGCTTCGGCGGCAAGCGCCCGAGCTGGTCATGCTGGGGCTTGACGGCACCATACTGGACGCAAGCGCAGAGCTGCCGCAGTTTGTCTGCGGTCACGGTATACGGACGATCGGCACTGACCGGATCGCGACCGATATGGACGGGCACAAAGTCGTGCTGTTTGACGAGGCCCTGCAAGAGGTCGGGCGCATGGACTGCGGCGCGCATCCCGGCTTGGGGCGGCCATTCAATCATCCATGCGATTGTACGCGGGGGCCGGATGGGCGGTATTACGTCGCTGACGGATACGGCAACAGCGCAGTCCATATCTTTGACGCGGATCTGCAGCACCTGAAAACCTTTGGGCAGCCCGGCACCGACCCCGGCGCGTTTTCGACGCCCCACAGCCTGTTGTTTGATACCGAGGGCAGGTTGTGCGTCGCAGACCGGGAAAACAACCGCGTGCAACTGTTTGACGCCGAAGGCGCTTGGCTGGGGCAGATCGACGGGGTGCATAAACCGATGGCACTGGCGTTAACGGCTGACGGGCTTTTGCTGGTCACCGACCAGACTCCGCGGCTGTCTGCCTATGATACCAATGGCGTGCTGGTCGGGCGCTGTCGTACCTTTTCAACCTTTGGTCACGGTTTGGCTGTGCAGGGCGATGGCACCATCGTCATTGCAGAAATGAACCCGGACCGTGTAACGCTCCTGATTCCGGTTTAAGACGCGAAGCTGGACCTGTGCGCCATCTTTGCCCCAAGATTGGCCCCTGTTTGTTCGCGCCGATTGTCATTGTGGTCGGATAGACTGGTAGAATGAGATAGCTGCGCTAGCTCAGTCACAACACCGACATGTCACGTGACTTCGTGACGCCGGAATGGAGAGTGATTTGAGCAAACTACGATACCTCGCGGGTCTGATGGCCGCGCTTTTGATTTTTGCGACACCGCTTTGGGCGCAGGAAGAAGAGGAGGCGTGCGATACTGCCCGTTGGTATTGCGTCGAGGCATTGAACAGCGGTCTGCCCCCCGTCACGCCCGAAATCGACCGTGAAACACCCCGCGCCACGATGGAAAGCCTCGTGCGGGCCGTGCGCCGCGATGATTGGGTCGGAGCCGCGCATCTGCTTGATCTGTCGGACCTCCAGCAGGACCGCCAGCAGGATGTGGGGGCATCGCTGATCCGGCAGCTTGAAACTGTGATCAGCCGGAAAACTGTGATCAACTGGGACAACCTGCTGGACCGGCCGGACGCGCTGGATGCGACATCCACCTCTGACAAGGCGATGGCGGGCACGCCGCGCAAATCACTGTTGTTGTGGACGCTTGATATGGACGACTACCCCGCGTCCATCCGTCTGAACCGGATCAAGCCCGAAGGGGGCGACCCTGTTTGGGTGTTCTCGCGTCACACGGTGCAGAATATTCCGCGTCTTTATAATCGCTACGGGCCTGGCCGGCTTGAGACGATGCTGCCCGAAGTACTGACGGAAAACACGGTAGTTGACCTTGCGCTGTGGGAACTGATCGGCCTGCCGGTGCTGATCGTACTGGCGGTTTACGTGGCGCGACTGGTCTGGTTGCTGACCGGCTGGGTCGCGGAACGCGTGCCGTCGCAACTGGCGCGGCAGATATTCCGATCGGTGCGCGGGCCTGCCTGTGTTGTCGTGTCGACCCTGTTTGTGATGGTGGTCGAGGCCAAGATTTTCTCGTTCTCGGCAGAGCTGACGACGGTGCTGGTTCCAGCCGCGTGGCTGGGGCTGATCGGGGCAGGGCTGTGGTTCGTCGTCAATTGCGTCGAGGTGATCTTGGATCACCTGACACAGGTCGAAGAAACCGATCTGACGCTTAAGGAAGAGGTGCACAAGCGCACCACTGCAACGCGCATCTCGGCGGCGCGTCGGGTCTTTGTTGTGGCGGTCGTGCTGGTCGGCGGCGGTATATTCCTGTCGCAGACTAATGTGTTCCAGAACCTCGGGCTGACATTGTTGGGGACGGCTGGGGCGGTCACTCTGGTCTTGGGCTTCGCCGCGCGCAGCATTTTAAGCAATATCATGTCGTCGTTGCAGATCGCCTTGAACGGGTCCGCCAAGATCGGCGACCGCATCGTGTTCAACGACGCGCTGTGCCATGTGGAGCGGATCCATTTCACCTATGTGCAGCTGCGCGACTGGGATGGCACGCGGCTGGTCGTGCCGGTGACCGAATTCGTCTCTACCCCGTTCAAGAACTGGACCATGCAGGAGCCGGAAATGTTGCGCATCGTTAAGATCAAACTGTCTCACACCGCAGATGTGGACGCGTTGCGCGACGCCTTCGACAAGGTGATCGATGAGCTGGACGAGAAATACGTGGGCAATCGGGATGATGTCTGCGTGCGGGTGGCAGGACAGGGTGTGCTGGGCAAAGACGTCTGGTTCCTCGTGCCCTGTGCTGATCCCAACACCTCGTGGGAGGCTGCCTGCGACGCGCGGGAAGGCATCATGGCAGAGATCCACAAGCTCGCCGAGAAAGAGGGAGTCGATTATTTCCCCCAAGCGGCGGCGGCAGAAGCGAGCTGATGGATGAGCTCTGACGCGTAGCCTGTCCAGCGGTCCCCGACTTGGCACGCGCGAGGCTTCCAGCATCTTCGTTCTGATCGCGATCAAGGACGCGGCAGCACCGGCTATCTCGGATGTGCATCTTTTGTTCTATTCTATATAATCCGTGTCATGTACCAGTTCGAATCTCAATTTCCGCTCAAGAATACCCGCACTCATGAGGTTTGCGGGGCGTCTGCCTACGCTTTTGCATATGCACTGGCCGGTCAAGTCTGTGGCGCGAATGGAGGGGCCGCGCTTTGGGTGCGTGAGGCATGGCACGGCACGCAGATCAATCCGGTGGGGGGCGCGGCTTATCTTGATCCATCGCAACTGCTGATCGCGCAGGCTCCGAGCCATATTGACGTGCTTGCCTCGACCGAGGAGGCGTTGCGGTCGGGGCATGTAGCAGTGGTGATCGCAGAGATCACGCAGCCCATCGGTTTGACGGAAGGGCGGCGTTTGCAACTGGCTGCGCAAGAAGGGAACGCTACAGGTCTTTGCATTTTGCCCGAGGGCATGGGGAACAATGCCGCGCAGACCAGATGGCACTGCACCCCGGTTTTTGATGAGGGCAACACAGCCGAGGACTCGACTCTGCAAAATTGGAAACTTATAAAGAACAAATCAGGAACATTATCGGCTTGGACTGTGAAGTGGAATGCGCAAACGCGTCGCATCAGTGTGGTTTCCCCGGCTGCCCAGCGATAGGGTGCTACGTGCGCGGACGCTTGAGATTGCCAATGACAATCGCCCTTTTGCGCTGGTCCAACACGAGAAAAATACCGACCGCATCTACTGTTTGAACCACGCGGCAGAGACGCAGGGGTTGCATCGTGGCATGGGGTTGTCAGATGCCCGTGCCTATTGCCCCGAGCTTTACAGCGCAGCAGCCAATCCCCAAGAGGACGCGCGGTTTTTGCAATCACTCGCCCGGTGGAGCAAGCGATACTGCCCTTGGGTGGGGTTGGATGGCACGGATGGTTTGGTCCTGAACATTACCGGGTCCGTGCATCTGTTTGGCGGTGAAGCGGAAATGCTGGATGACATGCGTCACCGGCTTGCGCGGGCGGGGCTGACCGGACGTATCGCGGCGGCCAATACCCGCGGGGCGGCTTGGGCGCTCACGCATTATGCCCGCAAGCCTGATGCGGATATCACTGCATTGCCCGTTGCTGCGCTGCGTCTTGACGAGAAAACTGACACGGCGTTGCAGCGGCTTGGCCTGCGGAAAATCTCGGACCTGTTGGCTTTGCCGCGCATGACAATCGCGCGTCGTTTCGGGCCGAATGTCATGTTGCGGCTGGATCAGGCAATGGGCACCCAAGACGAGACGATCGCACCGATTGGCGAGGCACCGCACTATGCTGTGCGCATGACATTGCCCGAGCCGATCGGGCTGAGCGCTGATGTGATGGCGGGCACGAAAAGGTTGCTGGATCAGCTTTGCGACAAGTTGAAACGTCAGGCCATGGGGGCACGGCGATTGCAGTTAACGATGCGGCGGGTGGATCAGGGCGCGCAGCAAATCGAACTGCGTCTCGCGGCACCAATGCGCGATGCAATGCGTATTTTGCCCCTTTTTGACCGGGGGATCCGGACTGTGGATGCTGGCTTTGGTATCGACCAGTTACGGCTTGAAGCGACGCAGGTTGAAAACCTTGCCGACGCGCAAATCACCGCGGCCACGGCGGCGCGCCCTGACGGGCTGGAGGATCTGATCACCCGTCTTGGTAACCGGATCGGGCTTGAAAACATTCAACGGTTTCTACCGGCAGACAGCCATATCCCCGAGCGGAGCTTTCAAATTGTACCAGCGGCCTACAGTACCGCCACGGGATCATGGTCCACTCTGCGGCCGCGCCCTTTGTGCCTTTTTCCGCCGGAACCTATCGCAGCCAGTGGGGCACGCCCGCCTGCACAGTTTCGCTGGCGCCGGATGTCGCTGACCACGGGGCGGGCGACGGGGCCTGAACGTATCGCCCCTGAATGGTGGTTGCCAGATGACAACTGGCGGTCAGGTGTGCGGGATTATTGGAAAGTGGACACAACGCAGGGCCGGCGATTGTGGTTGTTTTATACGCCGCAAAACCCGAACTGGTTTGTGCAGGGTGAATTTCCATGAAGGCGCGAAACCCGTCCCTGGATCCCGGCTATGCGGAACTGTGTTGCACGTCTAACTTTACGTTCCTGCGCGGGGCATCCCACCCAGAGGAATTGGTCTCTCGGGCGGCCGAGTTGGGGCTGAACGCCTTGGCCATCACAGACCATAATTCCCTGGCCGGGGTCGTTCGGGCCTATTCCGCTCTGAAAGAGCTTCGTCGCGAGTTGGGGGCTGATGCGCCCTTGCCAAGACTTGTCATTGGGGCGCGGCTGATCTTGCGCGATAGCGATACCCATTGGGTCGCATTGCCCCACGACCGTGAAGCCTATGCGCGGTTGACGCGGTTATTGACCCTTGGCAAACGACGTGCCCCCAAAGGTGCCTGCTATCTGGACCTGCCTGACCTGGTTCAAGGCTGTGCAGGCATGAGCTTGATTGCCGTGCCGCAAGCGTCCCTTAAAGCCAGTCAGCCCGATATTGTAACGCTGAAAAAACACTTTCCTGCGGATGTCTTTATCGGTGTCGCGCCGCGTTATGATGGCAGTGACCAGCGCTATTTTGATGCCTGCGCCACCCTCGCGCATCGCACCGCAGCGCCGATGGTGGCCGTGGGGGATGTGTTGATGCACCACGGTGCGCGACGGCAGTTGGCGGATGTTCTGACCTGCCTGCGCCATAATATTACCATCGATCAAATCGGCACGCGCGCCTTACCCAACGCTGAAAAACGCCTCAAGCCCGAAGCCGATATGAAGCGCCTGTTCGCCCGTCACCCGGCGGCCTTGCGCCGCACGACACAGATCGCGGCCAGGTCCAGCTTTTGCCTGTCCGAACTCAGCTATGATTACCCGGACGAGATCGCAGACAATGAAACGCCCCAAGACCGTTTGGCGCGGTTGGCGTCCGAGGGGCTGAAGGTCCGCTATCCCAAGGGGGCACCCGCGCGGGCCATTGCGCAAATGGAAAAAGAACTGGCGTTGGTCAAGACGCTCGATTTTCCGACCTATTTCCTCACGGTGCATGACATCGTTCAATTCGCGCGCTCCAAGGGGATCTTGTGCCAAGGGCGGGGGTCCGCGGCCAATTCGATCTTGTGCTATCTGTTGGGTATCACCGACGTCAGCCCCGAGACGATTACAATGGTGGTGGAACGCTTCGTGTCAGAACATCGCGGAGAGCCGCCGGATATCGACGTCGATTTCGAACATGAACGCCGCGAAGAGGTCATCCAGCATATCTACGCCAAATACGGCCGGCACCGCGCCGGGCTTTGCGCCACGGTGATCCATTTCCGCTCGCGCGCGGCGATCTCCGAGGTGGGCAAAGTCATGGGCTTGTCCAAGGATGTCACGGCCAATCTCTCCGGGCAAATCTGGGGCACCAGTAATGGCGGGGCGGACCCCGAGCGCGTTAAACAACTGGGGCTTGATCTATCGGACCCGCGTCTGGCGCTGACCATCAAGCTGATTGGTGAAATCATCGGGTTTCCGCGCCACCTGAGCCAGCATGTCGGCGGGTTTGTCATCACCAAGGGGCGATTGGATGAGCTTTGCCCTATCGAAAACGCCGCGATGGATGACCGCACGATCATCGAATGGGACAAGGATGATATCGACGCTTTGAATATTCTGAAGGTCGATATCCTGTCACTTGGGATGCTGACCTGTATCCGCAAAAGCTTTGATCTGATTGCGCAACATGAGGGCAAAAAATACAGCATCGCCAGCATACCCCAAGATGATGCGCAAACCTATGATATGCTGTGCGTTGCGGACGCCATTGGTGTGTTTCAGGTGGAAAGCCGCGCGCAGATGAACTTTCTGCCGCGGATGAAGCCGCGCGCATTATATGATTTGGTGATCGAGGTGGCGATTGTGCGCCCCGGCCCCATTCAGGGCGGCATGGTGCACCCCTATATCAATCGCAGACAGGGGAACGAAGCCGTGGTTTTCCCCTCGAAAGAGCTGGAAGACGTGCTGGGCAAAACGCTTGGCGTGCCATTGTTCCAGGAGCAAGCCATGCAGATCGCTGTCGTCGCAGCCGGGTTCCTGCCAAGCGAGGCAGACCAGCTGCGCCGGTCTATGGCGACCTTCAGGCGGATGGGGACGATTGGCCAGCTTCGCGATAAATTCATCAATGGCATGTTGGCGCGGGGCTATGAACAAGCTTTCGCCGAGAATTGCTTTTCCCAGATCGAGGGCTTTGGCGAATATGGTTTCCCTGAAAGCCATGCCGCCGCTTTTGCAATGCTTGCCTATGTATCGGCCTGGCTGAAATGTCACCATCCGGCAGCCTTTGCCTGCGGCTTGCTGAATGCGCAGCCTATGGGGTTTTATGCGCCCGCCCAGATCGTGCGCGATGCCCGCGAGCATCACATCGAAGTGCGCCCCGTCTGCGTCAACACAAGCGAATGGGACAACACGCTTGAAAAGCGCAGCGACGGGGCGCTGGCTTTGCGATTGGGGTTTCGCCAGATCAAAGGCTTTCGTGAAGAGGATGCCGGGTGGATCGTTGCCGCGCGTGGCAATGGCTACCCCGATCCCGAAGCTTTGTGGTTAAGGGCAGGGCTTTCGCCAGCGGTTCTGGAACGTTTGGCCGAAGCCGACGCCTATGCAGGGCTTGGCTTGGGGCGACGTGACGCGTTGTGGGCGGTAAAAGCGATCAAAGGCAACGCGCCCTTGCCGTTGTTCAATGATACGATCGAGGGCGAGGGCATTGCCGAACAGGCCGTTACCTTGCCCGCCATGCATTTAGGGCAGGAAGTGGTCGAGGATTACGTGGCCATGCGCCTGTCGCTGAAAGCCCACCCGATGGAACTGTTGCGCCCGGCAATGACGGGGCTGACAGCTCATGACGCGCTGCCCGAGGTGCCTTTGGGGCCTATGGCACAAAGGCCCATTTCTGTCTGCGGCCTAGTGATCACGCGGCAACGGCCCGGTACGGCGTCGGGTGTCGTTTTTCTGACGCTTGAGGATGAAACAGGTGTGTCAAATGTGGTGGTCTGGAAAAAGATTTACGAACAATTCCGCCGGGCGGTGATGACCGGGCGCTTGCTGCGCATCACCGGCCATGTACAACGCGAAGGTATCGTGGTGCATGTGATTGCGCATACCATCGAAGACGTCTCGCACTATCTCAGCCATCTCGGCCACCCGATGGATGATGCGGTAGGCATCACGCAACCCCAAGCCGACGACGCACCAAGATCCCGCACCCAACCCCGTGCCATACACCCCCGTGATCAGGCCAAACGCTTGTTCCCAAGCAGAGATTTCCACTAGTTGGGCTCTGAGCAGAGCGACCTATGAGCGGCGTAGGCGCGCTATTGAGCGCACCTACAAATCTCTTAAAAGTCCAGGTTCTCGACGCTCAGCGCGTTTTGCTGGATGAACTCGCGGCGAGGTTCTACGACGTCGCCCATGAGCTTGGTGAACAGGTCGTCTGCTTCGGCCATATCCGCGACCTTAACCTGCAACAGGGTGCGGGCGTCGGGGTCGAGCGTGGTTTCCCACAGCTGATCGGGGTTCATTTCGCCCAGACCTTTGTAGCGTTGCAGGGACAGGCCTTTTTCACCTTCGGCAAGGATCGCTTCCAGCAGGTCCATAGGGCCGTGGATCAGCTGGCTACGGTCTTTGCGGACCAGTTTGGCGGGCGTGCCGTAGACGTCTTGCAGGTGCTCTGTGAACCCGCCCGAGCGTTTGGCCTCGCCCGAGCGCAGCATGCGACCGTCGAGGGTGCGCACCTCTTCTACACCGCGCAGGATGCGGGCGAGGCGGACGCCGTGGTCTTGGGTGATGCGGCCTTGCCAGCCACGTTCCCATTCCAATGCGATCAGGTTCAGTCGCTCTGCGACCTTGTCGGCCACGCCTTGCAGATCGGCATCAACCGCGCCCGGCACAAAGGCACCGGCGATGGCGGCCTGTTCCAGAATATGGCGGGGATAATGGGTCGGGAAAGCTTCGAGAACACGGCGCATCTGGCGGGCCAGATCAACGACGCGCGCCAGATCCTGGCCGGTGATTTCCTCGCCATTGCCCTGTTTTAGCATAGCGCCTTCAATGCCCTGCTGGATCAGGTAGTCCTCCATCGCGGCCTGATCCTTGAGGTAGACCTCGGACTTGCCACGCGACACTTTGTACAAGGGCGGCTGCGCGATATAGAGGTGGCCGTTCTCGATCAGCTGCGGCATCTGACGGTAGAAGAACGTGAGCAACAGCGTCCGGATGTGCGCGCCGTCAACGTCCGCATCGGTCATGATGACGATCTTGTGGTAGCGCAGTTTATCGATGTTGAATTCATCGCGGCCAATTCCGGTGCCGAGCGCCATAACAAGGTTACCAATTTCCTGACTGCCCAGCATCCGGTCAAACCGGGCGCGTTCGACGTTCAGGATCTTCCCTTTCAGCGGCAAGATCGCCTGTGTCTGGCGGTCGCGTCCCGTTTGCGCAGAGCCACCGGCGGAGTCACCCTCCACCAGAAAGACTTCGGTTTTGGACGGGTCTTTTTCGGAGCAATCCTTGAGCTTGCCCGCAAGGAAGTTCACATCCATCGCGGTCTTGCGGCGGGTCAGGTCGCGGGCCTTGCGCGCTGCTTCGCGGGCGTGGGCTGCTTCGATGATCTTGCCGACGACGATCTTGGCGATCTGCGGGTTTTCCTCGAACCATTCGGACAGCTTTTCGTTCACCAAGCCTTCGACGGCGGGGCGCACTTCCGAGCTGACAAGCTTGTCCTTGGTCTGCGAACTGAACTTGGGGTCGGGCACCTTGACCGACAGCACGCAGGTCAGGCCTTCGCGGGCGTCATCCCCGGTGAAGGACACTTTTTCCTTCTTCGCGATACCTGAAGATTGCGCATAGTTGTTGATCGTCCGCGTCAGCGCCCCGCGGAAGCCCGCGGTGTGGGTGCCGCCGTCACGTTGCGGGATGTTGTTGGTAAAGGGCAGCACGTTTTCATGGTAGCTGTCGTTCCACCACATCGCGACTTCGACGCCGATATCGTCTTTCTCGCCCGTGATGAAAATCGGTTCGGGCATGACAGAGGTTTTCGATCGGTCGAGGTATTTCACGAATTCCTTCACGCCGCCTTCATAGAAAAGCTCGGTCCGCAGAGGTTCTGCGGGGCGTTCATCGGTCAGGATGATGCGCACGCCGGAGTTCAGGAAAGCCAGTTCGCGCAGACGTTTTTCCAGTGTCTCGAAGCTATAGTCGAGGTTCGAAAACGTCTCGGTCGAGGCCATGAACCGGACTTCGGTGCCGGTGCGTTCGGTGGGGCCCACGACCTCTAGGTGTTTGGTGGTGAAACCGCCTTCAAAGCGCGCGACGTGTTCCTTGCCTTCGCGCCAGATGCGCAGTTCCAGCCAGTCGGACAGCGCGTTCACAACCGATACGCCCACGCCGTGCAGACCGCCCGACACTTTATAGGAGTTGCTGTCGAACTTACCGCCCGCGTGCAACTGGGTCATGATGACCTCGGCCGCGGAAACGCCTTCTTCTTGGTGGATACCGACGGGAATACCGCGCCCGTTGTCACTGACCGAGATAGAGCTGTCGTCGTGAATTGTGACGTTCACTGCATCCGCATGACCGGCCAGCGCCTCGTCAATGCCGTTGTCCACGACCTCATAGACCATGTGGTGCAGACCCGACCCGTCATCGGTGTCCCCGATATACATGCCCGGACGTTTGCGAACCGCTTCTAAGCCTTTAAGAACCTTGATGGAATCTGCGCCATATTCCTCGGGGAGCTGATCGGTGTCGGACATTTTGGGAAACCTTCTTTTGTTACCCAATTTATAGTGTTTTCCGCCACGATTGTCACGCGCCTGACACAAGATTTTGCGTTAGACGAAGGGGATGAGCAAACCTACGCAGATCAGCAGCGCACCGGCCACAATGTTGATGCGTTTCAGGGTCGTCGGGTTGGTCATCAGGCCGCGCAATTTGCCCACCAAAGCGGCGATCGCAAGGTTGCCGAACAGCGGGATCGCGACGGATGCGGCGATAATCGCGCCCACGTCCAAGGCGGTGACATGGCGCAGGTCAAAGAAGCCCGGCAGCACACCGATATAGAACAGAACGGCCTTCGGGTTGCCTAGAATAGCCAGCAACCCGGCACCGAAACCGGCCCACGCGCCGGGGCGGGTCAGACGGTTGTCGCGGTCGATCTTGGCGTCGGCATGGCGGATCAGCAACACGCCCATGATCAGGAACACAGCACAGGCGATCCAGCGCATGCCAAGCATGAACATATCAAACACCGACAGGATCCAGCTGATGCCAAGCACCGCCACCAGCGGCCAAAGCATATCACCGATCGCCACCCCAAGGGCGAGCGGCCAAGCCGCGCCAAACCCGCCCGACAGCGCGCGTGCCATGATGGCCAGCCAGACAGGGCCCGGGGTCAGAAACAGGATCACCAACGCGCCGCAGTACAGCAGCAGATCGGGCAGGGCGATGGTCATGGAAGCATCCTTGCAGTTGATAGGCCGACGGCCTCTGTCACCTCAAGCCGTTGGGCGCGGGGGCCGAGCGTGTCGAACAGCTCTTCTCCGGTGCCGGTCATCCAGGCTTGGGCACCAAGGGCGCTGAGTTCGTCATACAGCGCGGCGCGGCGGTTGGCGTCTAAATGGGCGGCGACTTCGTCCAGCAGCAGCAGAGGCGGTGCGCCGAAATCAGCGGCCAGTGCACGGGCGTTCGCAAGGATCAGCGACACCAGCAGGGCCTTCTGCTCTCCGGTTGAACAATCACGCGCGGGCACGTCCTTGGCGGCATAGACCCCTTCAAGATCGGCGCGATGCGGCCCGATTAGGGTCCGCCCTGCTGAAAGATCCCGCATCCGGTTATCGCCGAGCGCCTGACGCAACCCCTCGGCGGTGGGGGGCATGTCGCAGATCAGATCAAGCGTCGCGGTGGGAAAGGCGGTCTCGGCCTGCGCCTGCGCCTCGGTGATGGCTTGCAAGGCAGCAACACGGTTGGCATGGATCGCGCTTCCGGCTTCGGCCATTTGCTGTTCCAGTGCTACATACCACGACGGTTCGCGCACCATGTCTTTGAGCAGGCGGTTGCGTTCCCGCATGGCCTTTTCATAGGCAAGCGACTGATCTGCATGGTCAGGCAGAAAACTAAGCGTCATGCGGTCAAGGAAACGGCGGCGACCTTCGGCTCCCTCGATCCACAGACGGTCCATCGACGGGATCAGCCACAGCACCCGCGCAATGCGCCCTAATCCGGTCTGCGCTGTCGCCTTGCCGTCAATCCGCACCTGCCGCGCGGCACCCGCCTCTGACCAGATCTCGACCTCGTGGAACTGGCCCAGACTGTGCAGATGTGCGGTGATCTTCCAGCCAAGCGCCTCTGGCCGGCGCGTCATATCCGACGCGCTTGACCGTCGCAGGCCGCGGCCGGGGGACAACAAAGACACGGCTTCCAGAATATTGGTCTTTCCCGCGCCATTGGGCCCGAAAATAGACACAGGCCGCGCATCGCAATCTACCACCGCACGTTTATGCGATCGAAAATGCGACAGCGTCAGCTGGGAGAGGTAAAGGCCGCTCATACGATTGGTATGAATGCGTTAAGATGTTCGACGTAGCTTGTCAGCGTCACACGCGCATCGGCATAACGACATAGACCGCAGACATATCATTGCCTTCGCGCATCAACGTCGGATCACCGGAGGAGTTGAACAGGAACACGGCGTTTTCACGATCCACCTGGCTTGCGATCTCAAGCAGGTATTTCGCGTTAAACCCGATCTCTAGGCGTTCGTCGGCATAAGCGACGACCAGTTCTTCCTCGGCCGCACCGCTGTCAGGCGCGTTGACGGACAACACGAGGCGGTCTTCGTCCAGTTGCAGCTTGACGGCGCGGGACCGTTCGGAGCTTACGGTCGCAACACGGTCCACGGCGCGGGCGAAATCGCTGGCGTCGACTTCCATCTTGCGGGTGTTGCCCTGCGGGATCACGCGGGTGTAGTCGGGGAACGTCCCGTCGATGACCTTGGAGGTCAGCGTGATGTCAGGTGTGGCAAAGCGGATTTTGGTCTCGGACACGGAAACGGCGATTTGCATGTCGTCGTCGTCCAGCAGCTTGCGCAGCTCGCCCACGGTTTTGCGGGGCACGATCACGCCGGGCATTTCAGCGGCACCCTCAGGCATGGGTGCGTCGATGCGGGCCAGACGATGGCCATCAGTGGCAACGCAGCGCAGCACCTTGCTGCCTTCGCTGTCCGAAATATGCATGTAAACGCCGTTCAGATAGTATCGTGTTTCTTCGGTCGAGATGGCGAATTTGGATTTGTCGAACAGGCGGCGCAGCACGGGGGCAGGGGCCTTGAAGTTCGACTGGTATTCAGAAGTCGCCATGACGGGGAAATCTTCGCGCGGCAATGTCGCGAGCGAGAAGTTGGACCGGCCTGCTTCGACGGTCAGACGCCCCGCGGCGCTGTCGGCGGTCAGGCTGATCAACGCGCCATCAGGCAGCTTGCGCACGATTTCATGCAATGTGGTTGCGGACACGGTGGTCGCACCGGCGCGTTCGACCTGCGCCGCGGCCTTGTCGACCACTTCGATGTCCAGATCGGTCGCGCGGAACGACGCGTCAGAGCCTTCGGCCTCGATCAGCACGTTGGCGAGGATTGGGATGGTATTGCGGCGCTCTACCACGGATTGGGCCTGTGATACGGCCTTAAGCAGCGCGGCGCGTTCAATGCTGAATTTCATATGCCATCTCCATTCCGGCAGTCCGGGAGGGCAAACTACCCGATACCAATGTATTCACAAGAGTTTTGTTGACTTTTCAGCACGAAACGAAGGCCCGTCAAGGCCTTCGCGTGTCTTCTGTGCAAGCTGGTGCTCTTAAGCCTCGAGAGAGCGGCGCAGCAGTTCCAGATCTTCGGCGATCTGACCGTCGTTCTGCTTGAGCTCTTCGATACGTTTCACGCCGTGCATAACGGTCGTGTGGTCGCGCCCGCCAAAACGGCGGCCAATTTCGGGCAACGATCGGCTGGTCATTTTCTTGCACAGATACATGGCGACCTGACGCGGGCGGGCATAGCTGCGCAGACGCTTGGGGCCGACCATATCGCTGAGGCGGATGTTGTAATGCTCGGACACTTTGCGCTGGATCTCTTCGACGCTGACTTTGCGTTCAGAGGCACGCAGTACGTCGGCCAGACAATCCTGCGTCAGGTCCATATTGATCTCGCGGCCGACAAGCGATGCAAAGGCGAACAGACGGGTCAACGCGCCTTCCAGCACACGGACGTTGGTGGTGATGCGATGCGCCAGAAATTCGAGCACGCCAGCTTCGACCTCAAGACCGGGGTAGTTCTTGCGCTGCGCTTCCACCTTGTTTTGCAGAATGCCAAGACGCAGTTCGTAGTCGGTCGGATGCAGGTCAACGACCAGACCGCATTGCAGACGCGATTTTACGCGGTCCTCAAGATCCTTGATCTCGCCCGGGGCGCGGTCTGCGGAAATGATGATCTGTTTGTTCTGATCCACGAGGGCGTTGAACGTGTGAAAGAATTCTTCCTGCGTGCTGTCCTTGCCCGCGATGAATTGAACATCGTCCACCATCAGCACGTCGACCGAGCGGAAGATTTCCTTGAAGTCCATCATCTTGCGATCACGCAGCGCCTGCACGAAGCGATACATGAATTGTTCAGCCGACAGATACAGCACGTTCAGTTCGGGTTTGCGGACCTGAAGCTCTTGCGCAATGGCGTGCATCAAGTGGGTTTTGCCCAAGCCGACACCACCATAAAGAAACAGCGGATTGAAGGTGACTGGGCCACCTTCGGCCACGCGACGTGCGGCGGCGTGGGCCAGTTCGTTGGGTTTGCCGACAACAAAGTTGTCAAAGCTAAAGCGGGCGTCAAGCGGGGCGGCGTTGATCTGGCTGTTCGCAGGCTGGGCTGCAGCGGCGGGCTTGGGGCGGGCTGGGGCAGGATCAATGGCGGCGGGCTTGTCCTGTGGGGCGACCGCGAATTTCAGACGGCTGATGCTGATGTCTTCGGACTGCATTTCGTGCAGCAGCAGATCGGCGAAGTTCTGGCTGACATAGTTGCCAAAGAAATTGGTCGGCACGAACAACGTGCAAATGCCGTCTTCGATGGGGCCAACAGTCAGCGGGTCAATCCAGGTGGTAAAGTTGTTCTGTCCAACCGTCTTTAAAAGCCGGTCCCGAATTGTCGTCCATTCTGCCTGCATCATGCGCCCTGCCGTCCCATTCTTTGATCGCTTCAGCACATACTGAAACGCTATTTTACTCAGTCAAAAGGCAACAGACCGTTTACCCGGTCCCACACAGAGAACCGGCCCGCCGTCCTTCGGACATTTTTACATAAGGCATGCCTGACGCGTGCGCTGGCGAAGCAAATCGCCAAACGTCGCTGCCGAACACACCGTTCGTCGTTTTCAAAAAGACAGGGCAAATGTGCTGGCAGCAGCATCTGCAGACGTCAGGTGGCCCCTAGCAAGACCATCCAAATTTCCCCGGCGGATGTTCGATATTCTAGCAAATATCTCGAACCGTTCGGGCCTGTCCCCCCAAGCGAAGTGAATCGCGTTTGATAGTGTTAGCAATCTCGGTCGGACTGATACAACACATCTTCAAACTTGACTCAGAGATTGGTGCAAAAGAATCTCATTCCCGTGATGCGAGTGCTACAGAAACAAAAAAGGCACCGCATAAGCGGTGCCTTTAGGTCGTAAATCATTGACGTTAGGTCAGCTAGGCTTAGCCCAGTGCTTTGACCCGCGACGCCAGACGCGACATTTTGCGCGACGCTGTGTTCTTGTGGAAAACGCCTTTTGTCACACCGCGCATCAGCTCGGGCTGAGCGGCGCGCAGAGCGGCAGTTGCTGCTTCTTTGTCGCCGGATGCGATGGCTTCTTCGACTTTGCGCAGGAAGGTACGGATGCGCGAACGACGTGCTTTGTTGATTTGGAAACGTGCTTCGTTCTGGCGGGCGCGTTTTTTAGCCTGAGGTGTGTTTGCCATGAGGATCAGCCTTCATCTTGGGTATGTTCAAATTGCAAATACGCGACACAAACCCAACGACCGGAACCGATATCCGATAAGGTGATTCTAGCCAGAGCGGGCTGCACGCGCATGTATTAGGGCTGCCTATAGTCCAACCCGACACGCAATGCAAACCCGCAAAGCTATTTACTTGTCCCGGAACTGCGCTTCGCGCTTTTCAAGGAAGGCGGACATGCCTTCTTTCTGGTCTTCCGTCGCGAACAGCGAATGGAAAACACGACGCTCAAACAGCAGGCCTTCGCGCAGGGGCACTTCGAACGACCGGTTTACGGCTTCTTTTACCACCATGGTCGAGATCATCGATTTCTCAGCGATCTTGGCGGCGGCGGCCATGGCTTCTTCCATCAGTTTCTTGACGGGGACGACGCGCGATACAAGGCCCGCACGCTCTGCCTCGGCAGCATCCATGAAGCGGCCGGTCAGGTTCATGTCCATCGCTTTGGATTTGCCGATGGCGCGGGTCAGGCGCTGCGTGCCGCCAATACCTGCGACAACACCAAGGTTAATTTCAGGCTGCCCGAATTTGGCGCTTTCGGAACAGATGATAAAGTCACACATCATCGCCAGTTCGCAGCCGCCGCCAAGGGCATAGCCCGACACAGCAGCAATGATGGGTTTGCGCACGCGCATGATCTGGTCTGTCTCGGGGGTGAAGAGGTCACCGGCAAAGACATCGACGAAGCTTTTGTCGCGCATCATGGCGATATCGGCACCGGCGGCAAAAGCCTTTTCCGAACCGGTGATCACGATGCAGCGGACTTTTTCGTTTTCCTGAGCCGATTTCAACGCATCGGCGAGCTCGGTCATCAGCTGGTCATTCAGTGCGTTCATCGCATCGGGACGGTTCAGCGTGACAAGCGCGATGTGGTTGTCGACGTCGACCGTGATCGTTTCATAAGCCATCAAGAATGCTCTCGTTTGTTACGCTTTGAAAGATGTGCATACCACGGGGGTGGGGTGTTTCAAGTTATCTTTGGCATTGCGGGCAGTAGAAGGAAGACCGCCCCGACTGGACGATTCGTGCAATCTGATGGGTGCAGCCTTCACTGCGGCAGGGCTCTGCCTCGCGGCCGTACACGTCAAAGCTGTGCTGGAAATAGCCCAATTCACCGTCCGCGCGTTTGAAATCGCGTAAGGTGGATCCACCAGCGGTAATCGCCTCGTTCAAGACATCGCGGATGATCGGGACCAATGCGCCCACACGTTTTGCCGCGATCCGTCCCGCTTTGCGCGCGGGGTGGATGCCCGCACGGTAAAGTGTTTCGCAGACATAGATATTTCCCAGCCCCGCCACGATCCGCTGGTCCAGCAACGCGGTCTTGATGGGGGTGTTCTTGCCTTTCAGCGCGGCGATGAGATGGTCTTCGTGGAAGTCATTGCCCAAAGGCTCCGGCCCGATCGACGACAGCAGCTTGTGGCTGTCAGCGCTGGCAGTGTCCAACAAGTCCATCGCGCCAAAGCGGCGCGGGTCGTTAAAGGTCACCCGCGCACCGTTGCCCATATGAAACACCACATGGTCGTGTTTTTCGGGGGCGGGGTGGTCATGCACGAACTGCCCCAATGGATCGCCCGAGATCAGCATCCTCCCCGACATCCCCAGATGCACCAGCAGCGATTCTCCTGACGACAGATCAGCGAGGATATATTTTGACCGCCGCCGCAGTTGGGTCACCCGTTGTCCTGTCAGCCGTGCCGCCATATCTGGGGGGAAAGGCCAGCGCAGATCGGGGCGATTTACCTCGGCGCGGGCGATCACCTCACCCTCCATCACGGGGGATAGACCGCGACGTACTGTTTCGACCTCTGGCAACTCAGGCATGGTTGTTCCCCTTCTGACAAAAGGGCGCATTGTACCTGACCCCTCGCGCCCTATAACAAAGGTGCAGATCAAAGGACTACAAGACCCCATGACAAACGACAGCGACAAAACCACTCATTTCGGATTTGAAACCGTGGCCGAAGGCGACAAGGCCGGACGCGTGCAGGGTGTCTTTAACTCTGTCGCAAGCAAGTATGACATTATGAACGATGTGATGAGCGTCGGCATCCACCGCGTCTGGAAAGAAGCGATGATGGATTGGCTGGCCCCGCGTGCAGGACAAAAGCTGCTGGATGTCGCTGGCGGCACGGGCGATGTGTCGTTCAAATTTCTGGGCCGCGCGGGATCGGGCCACGCCACTGTGCTGGATTTGACCGAACCGATGCTGGTCGCAGGGCGCAAACGGGCAGAGGCCGCAGCGATGGCCGATAGCCTTGATTGGGTCGTCGGCGACGCCATGGCGCTGCCGTTCGAGGATAATACCTTTGACGTCTATACCATCAGCTTTGGCATCCGGAACGTCACCCGCCCACAAGAAGCGCTGAATGAAGCCTACCGCGTGCTGCGTCCCGGCGGGCGTCTCATGGTGCTTGAATTCAGCCAGCTGCCCAATCCGATGATGCAGAAAGCCTACGATCTTTATAGCTTTAACGTCATCCCCCGCATGGGGCAGATGATCGCCAACGACCGCGACAGCTATCAGTACCTCGTGGAATCGATCCGCAACTTCCCTGATCAGGAAACCTTCCTGGGCATGCTGCGCACCGCGGGCTTCGGGCAGGCGAAGTACCGGAACCTGTCGCTGGGGATCGCGGCGCTTCATTCTGGTTGGAAGATTTAACCCATGCGCGGACCTCATAATATCTGGCGGTTGATCCGCACCGGTGCAACTTTGGAGCGGACCGGCGCGATGAATGTCGTGCTGGACGCCTTTGATGCAACGACCGCATTACGCTTTGTCGCCAAGGCGCTTGGCAAACCGTTCAAGTTTCTGGGCTATGCCGGTGATCCGTCCATGCCGCCCGCGACCCGTGCACTAACCGCGCTTGGCCCTGCCTACATCAAGTTCGGTCAGGTGCTCTCTACCCGCCCCGATGTTGTGGGCGACGAGCTGGCCGTGCAACTGCGCGTGCTGCAAGACAAGCTGCCGCCGTTTTCCATCGAACAGGCCAAGGCAGAAGTCGAAAAAGAGCTCGGCCTGCCGGTCGATGCGATATTCTCTGACTTTAGCGAGCCCGTCGCCGCTGCCTCTATCGCGCAGGTGCACCGCGCCACCATCGCCGAAACGCAGGAAGACGTCGCTGTCAAAGTGCTGCGTCCGGGGATCGAGAAAGCCTTTCGCAAGGATGTCGATGCCTTCTATCTTGCCGCGCGAATGGTTGAACTTTTCTCACCCGGATCGCGCCGCCTACGCCCGATGGAGGTGATCGAACATTTCGATGGTGTGGTGCGGGGCGAGCTGGATCTGCGGCTCGAATCCTCTGCCGCGTCGGAATTTGCAGCGAACACCAAAGGCGATGCAGGCTTCCAACTGCCTGCGATCAAATGGGAATATTCTGCCCGCCGCGTGATGACCCTGGGCTGGGCCGATGGTGTCCCGATGGGCGACAACGCCGCGATTGATGCCGCGGGCCATGACCGTGTGGCGCTTGGCGACCGCGTGTTGCAGCTGTTCCTGAACCACGCACTGCGCGACGGGTATTTCCACGCGGATATGCATCAGGGCAACCTCAAGGTCGCGCCGAATGGCGATATCATCGCCTATGATTTTGGCATTATGGGCCACATCGATGAATACACCCGCCGCGTATATGCCGAGATCCTGTTCGGCTTTATCCGCAAGGATTACAAACGGGTGGCAGAGGTGCATTTCGAAGCGGGCTACGTGCCTGCCGATAAGGATGTCGACGAATTCGCCCGCGCCCTGCGCGCCGTAGGGGAGCCTATCTTTGGCATGGACGCGACCCGCATTTCGATGGCGCGGCTGCTGACCTACCTGTTCGAGGTCACGGAACGCTTTGGCATGGAAACACGGACAGAGCTGATCTTGCTACAGCGCACCATGGTCGTCGTCGAAGGCGTCGCCCGGTCGCTCAACCCGCATATCAACATCTGGGAAGTGTCGAACCCGATCGTGACGGACTACATCTCCAAGTCCATCGGCCCCCGTGCCGTGATTAAGGATCTGAGCAAGACCGCTATGGTCCTCGCTCGTTTTGGCCCGCGCCTGCCTGCGTTGGTCGAAAATGCATTGATCCGGCAGCAAGACGAAACGCCGCCAGAGCGTCCCGCATTCCGCCGGTGGATCATCCTTTCCGCGATTGTCGGGGCGGGGACAGCGACGGGGATTATCGCGATTTTACAGGCGCTCAGCTAGCGCCTGCCATTGACAGCGGGGCATACTGCGGCCCATCTATCCGACATGACGGATAATCCAGACGCTATACTGACGCAACTTCCCGCTCGCCTAAAGGCCGCGCGCACCGCTCAGGGCCTGAGCCTTGATGCGGTGGCCAAGCTTTCGGGCGTGTCGCGGTCCATGGTCAGTCAGATCGAACGCGGTGAAAGCAGCCCCACCATCGCCACCCTGTGGAACCTGACCCGTGCGCTACAGGTGGATTTCGCGGGCCTTCTGGACAGCGCGCCAACGCCCGCGCAGATCGAGGTTTTGCGCGCGGCTGAGGTGCCGACGATCAACAATCTCGGCTCCGGCTGCCGCATCCGCATCCTGTCGCCCCCCGAAGAGGCAGGCAAACACGAGGTTTACGAACTGTTGATCGACGCAGGCGGGATGCTGGACAGCCAGCCTCATACCCGCGGCGCGCGCGAGCATCTGACTGTGTCGCAAGGCACGGTAGAGCTGCGCAGCGGCGACGCCGTCGGCACTGTCCACGCAGGCGACACGGCGCGTTATCCTGCTGATGTCCCACACCGGATCGCTGCAACGGATGGTCCTGTGCGGGCGTTTCTGGTGGTGCAAGACGCCTGACCGTTTGGGCTATGATGGAGAAATCCACGATATAGGAAAAAATCCGCTATAGGGGATATCCTCTATTTCGGAATTTCGTCCACTATGATAGAATGCCTGCAGAAAAGGAGTTCTATCATGACCCAAGCCTACCTAGATCACGTCAACGCCACCCTGTCCGGCATCGCGGCAGACGGTATGATGAAGCAAGAGCGCATGATCACCTCGCCCCAATCCGGTGAGATCACGGTGGGCGGGCGTCAGGTGATTAACCTTTGCGCAAACAACTACTTGGGGCTGGCAGATCACCCCGATCTGATCGCCTCTGCCCGCGATGCGATGGACCCTAAGGGGTTCGGGATGGCTTCTGTCCGCTTTATCTGTGGCACACAGGACATCCACCGCGAGCTGGAACAAAAGCTGGCGGCCTTCCTCGGGAAAGACGATTCTATCCTCTTCGCGGCGTGCTTTGACGCCAACGGCGGGCTGTTCGAGCCCCTGTTCGGGCCAGAGGACGCCATCGTCTCGGACAGTCTGAACCACGCCTCAATCATCGACGGCATCCGCCTGTGCAAGGCCAAACGCTACCGCTATGCTAACTCGGACATGGACGACCTTGAAGGGCAGCTCAAGCTCGCCCGCGAGGAAGGCGCGCGGTTCATCATGATCGCGACCGACGGCGTGTTCAGCATGGACGGCTATCTGGCGAAACTGCCCGAAATCACCAAACTGGCCGAAAAGTACGAAGCGCTGGTGATGGTCGACGACTGCCACGCGACAGGCTTTATGGGCCCGAAGGGGGAGGGCACTCCAGCGCACTTCGGGGTCGATGTGGATATCCTAACGGGCACCTTGGGCAAGGCGCTTGGCGGGGCCATCGGCGGCTATATCGCAGGGCCGCAGCCGGTGATCGACCTACTGCGCCAACGCGCGCGGCCCTATCTCTTCTCGAATTCACTGCCGCCGTCGATTGTCATGGCGGGGATCAAGGCGCTTGAACTGGTCGAACAAGGCGACGATCGTCGCAAGCAACTGTTCGAGAACGCGAAATACTGGCGCGAAGGGCTGACCACCCTCGGCTTTGACCTGCTGCCCGGTGAACATCCGATCATCCCCGTGATGCTGGGCGAGGCGCAGTTGGCGCAGGATATGGCTGCGCGCCTGTTCGAGGAAGGCGTCTATGTCAGCGGCTTTTTCTTTCCCGTTGTGCCCCGCGGTCAGGCCCGCATCCGCACCCAGATGAATGCCGCGCTGACCCGCGATGAGCTCGATCGCGCGCTCGAAGCCTTCAAGGTGGCGGGCAAAGCCTGTGGGGTTCTGTCATGAGCAACGAAATGAAGGCATTGTGTAAATCCGAGCCCCGCGAGGGGCTGTGGATGACCCGCGCGCCGGTGCCGGAAATCGGGCCTGATGACGTGCTGATCAAGATCAACAAAACCGGCATTTGCGGCACGGATATTCACATCTGGAACTGGGATGAATGGGCGCAAAACACCGTGCCTGTCCCGCTGATCACCGGCCATGAATTCGCCGGAGAGATTGTGGAACTGGGCCGCAATGTCACGGATCTGACCATCGGGCAGCGCTGCTCGGGCGAGGGGCATCTGATCGGAAAAACCTCGCGCCAGTCGCGGTCCGGCAAGTTCCACCTTGATCCCGCCACGCGTGGTATCGGCGTGAATGAACAAGGTGCCTTCGCGCAATATCTGCGGCTGCCCGCGTTCAATGTCGTCCCGCTGCCCGACACGATCTCGGACGATATCGGAGCGATCCTCGACCCGCTTGGCAATGCGGTACACACCGCGCTGAGCTTTGATCTTGTGGGGGAAGATGTGCTGATCACTGGTGCAGGCCCCATCGGTATCATGGCCGCAGCGGTCGCGCGGCACGTCGGCGCGCGTCATGTGGTGATCACGGATGTGAACCCCGCCCGGCTAGAGCTCGCCGCTAAGGTCGCCGATGTCGTGCCCGTGGATGTGCGTCACGAGGATCTTGCCGATGTCATCGCGCGGCTGAAGATGAAACAGGGCTTCGACGTCGGGATGGAGATGTCGGGCAATCAGGTCGCGCTGGACCAGATGGTAGAGGCGATGACCATGGGCGGGCGGATCGCGATGCTGGGCATCCCGCCGGGTAAATCGCCCGTCGATTGGTCGCGCATCGTGTTCAAGGCGATCACCGTCAAAGGGGTCTATGGCCGCGAGATTTTCGAGACGTGGTACAAGATGATTGCCATGCTTGAAAACGGCTTGGACGTGCGTGAGATCATCACCCATCGTTTTGACGTCGACGACTTCCAGACGGGGTTTGCGACGATGAAATCGGGGGCCTCTGGCAAAGTGGTGCTGAACTGGACCGGCGCGTGATGCGTCGGGGTCAGCGGTAGGGGTGAGCCTGTAGGGGCGCTGCCCCCGCAGCCTTTGGCTGCTCCCCCGGGATTTAGGCCAATTGGAAGCAGGCAAAAAAAAGCGCCCCCGGTGATGGGGGCGCTTTGCGTTTCTTTGATGCGCTGAGGGTCTTAGGCGACTTCGAATTCGAGCTCTTTGACCTGTTTGAACAGACCTGTATCACGCAGGTCTTTCAGCGCTTTCTCGGGCAGCGGGCCGTCAATATAGAGCAAGGCAATCGCCTCCCCTTTGGCGGTGGACCGGCCGAGGGTGAAGTTCGCGATGTTCACGTCGTTCGCACCCAGGGTCTGACCCAGCGTCCCGATGATGCCGGGCACGTCGTTGTTGGTGGTGTAGAGCATATGCGCTCCAACTTCGGCTTCGATATTGATGCCTTTGATCTGGATGAAGCGTGGTTTGCCATCCGAGAACACGGTGCCCGCGATCGACCGTTCCCGTTTCTCGGTGACAACGGTCACTTTCACATAGCCGTCGAAGACACCGGATTTGTCCTGATTGGTGGTGCTGATCTGGATGCCTTTTTCGCGCGCAACAACGGGGGCGCTGACCATGTTCACGTCGGGGTTGGCACGTTTCATGATGCCCGCCACGACCGCGCAGTTCAGCGCGTTCAGGTTCATCTCGGACACCTGACCGTCGTAAAGGATGTTGATCGCCTTAACGGCTTCATCCGTCATCTGGCCAATGAACGCCCCAAGGTGCCCCGCCAAAGTGATCCACGGGCCCATGACCTTTGCCTCTTCGGCGGTGACGGAAGGCATGTTCAGGGCGTTTGTGACGGCACCGGTCAGCAGGTAGTCGGACATTTGTTCAGCGACCTGAAGTGCCACGTTTTCCTGCGCTTCGGTTGTGGCGGCCCCAAGGTGGGGGGTGCAGACGACGTTGGGGAGGCCGAACAGCGGGTTTTCGGTCGCGGGCTCTTCTTTGAAAACGTCGAAGGCTGCGCCAGCGACATGGCCGGATTTCAGCGCTTCGGCCAATGCTTCTTCGTCGACCAGACCGCCGCGGGCACAGTTGATGATCCGCACACCTTTTTTGGTTTTCGCCAAGGCTTCCTTGGACAGGATATTTGCGGTTTGATCCGTGTAAGGCACGTGCAACGTGATGAAGTCCGCGCGCGCCAGCAGATCGTCCAGCTCGACTTTCTCGACACCCATCTTCTTGGCTTTTTCCTCGCTCAGGAAGGGGTCATAGGCCGCGACTTTCATCTTCAGCCCGCGGGCGCGATCGCAGACGATGCCGCCGATGTTGCCGGCGCCGATTACGCCAAGGGTCTTGCCCGTAAGCTCGACCCCCATGAATTTGGACTTTTCCCATTTGCCGGCATGGGTGGAGGCCGATGCCTCGGGGATTTGGCGGGCAACGGCGAACATCATCGCAATCGCGTGTTCTGCAGTGGTGATCATGTTGCCGAAAGGGGTGTTCATGACGATGACACCCTTTTTCGAGGCCGCATCCTTGTCGATGTTATCGGTGCCGATACCGGCGCGGGCGATCACCTTGAGGTTGGTCGCATTGGCGAGGATCTTTTCGGTCACTTTCGTCGCGGACCGGATGGCGAGCCCGTCGTAATCGCCGATCACAGCGGCAAGCTTGTCCTTGTCTTTGCCAAGATCGGGTTGGAAGTCGACGTCAATGCCGCGGTCTTTGAAGATTTGAACGGCGGCGTCCGAGAGTTTGTCGGAAATAAGCACTTTGGGGGCCATGATTGGCGCTCCTTTTTTGGATAGAAGGGGGGCGTGGGTTAGCCACCCGCCTGGCGCGATCGCCGAGCGGGGAACCCGAAATTAAGCGTTGATCTCGGCTTCGAAAGCCCATTCCAACCAAGGCAGCATGGCCTGGATGTCAGAGGTTTCGACGGTGCCGCCGCACCAGATCCGCAGACCGGCAGGGGCATCGCGGTAGGCGCCGATGTCCAAAGCGGCATCCTCGTCCGCGAGACGTTTCGCGACAGCTTTTGCGAAGGCTGCGCCGTCTGCGATACGGTCGTCATTGAATTTCAGGCAGACCGATGTGTTCGACCGTGTCGCCGGATCAACCGCAAGGAATTCGATCCAGTCATGCGTGTCCACAAAATCGGTGATCGCTGCCGTATTCGCATCGGCGCGCGCGATCAGACCTTGCAGGCCGCCGACGGATTTCGCCCAATCAAGCGCCAGCAGGTAATCTTCTACGCACAGCATAGACGGCGTGTTGATCGTCTCGCCCTTGAAAATCCCGTCGATCAGCTTGCCACCTTTAGTCAGGCGGAAAATCTTGGGCAGGGGCCAAGCAGGCGTATAGTTTTCAAGCCGCTCGACGGCACGAGGGCTGAGGATCAGCATGCCGTGTGCTGCTTCACCGCCCAGAACTTTCTGCCAGCTGAATGTCGTCACATCCAGTTTGTCCCACGGCAGATCCATCGCGAAGGCAGCCGATGTCGCATCGCATAGTGTCAGCCCCTTGCGGTCGGCGGGGATAACATCGCCCGTTGGGACGCGCACGCCAGAGGTTGTCCCGTTCCAAGTGAAGCACACGTCGTTGTCGTAGTTCAACGCCGACATGTCGACAATTTGACCGTAATCCGCGGTATGTACCGTATGCTCGATCTTGAGCTGTTTCACGGCGTCGGTCACCCAGCCTGCGCCGAACGATTCCCATGCGACCATTTCCGCAGGGCGTTCGCCCAGCAAGGACCACATCGCCATTTCATAGGCACCAGTGTCAGACGCCGGAACGATGCCGATCTTATAATCGTCAGGCACGCCCAGAATTTCGCGGGTGGTTTCAATTGCTTCAAGCAATTTCGCTTTGCCCGGTGCCGCCCGGTGGCTACGCCCCAAAGGCGCGCTTGCAAGCTTTGTCAGGTCATAAACGGGGGGTTTGGCGCACGGGCCAGAGGAAAAGCGCGGATTCGTGGGCCGCGCGGTCGGTGTCGTAATAGCCATGTAGCTACCCTTTCAGATAAGCGCCCTTCGTTGGGGAAGGGTGTCCCACGTGCTGGAATACGCGGCGGCAATGGGCGCGGCAAGCCCCCAAATCAAGCAAGATTGATGCAAATGCTGGCTAATTAGCTGAACCACCAGGTGATGTTTCCTATTGGAGACAACTTAGGGAGAGGGCGCTTCGGAATTAACTTCATGTTCATCCGTGGCTGGCAGAACGAAAGCCAAGCTGATTCTGATGTTGAAGGACCTATGCCCGAACCGCCCCTGCGCCATATCTTGATCGTGGTTGAAAACCTGCCTGTGCCGCTTGATCGCCGGGTCTGGTTGGAAGCGACGACTTTGGTCCGCGCGGGCTACCAAGTCTCTATCATTTCGCCCACGGGTCAGGGATGGGTTGCACCGTTTGAACGGCGCGAAGGCGTGGATATTTACCGATACCCGGCTGCTCCTGAAACCGGGGGCGGCGCGGTTTCATATGCAAGGGAATATGCCAGCGCGATCTGGCATTGGTTTAGGCTCGCGCGGCGTATTTGGCGGCAAAACCCTTTTCAGGCGATACACGGGTGCAATCCACCTGATCTGATCTGCCTTCTTGCCATGTGGTACCGACGTAAGGGCGTTTCTTATGTGTATGACCAGCACGATGTCTGCCCAGAACTTTTTGTGGCCAAATTTAACAGGCAAGGCGTAGGTTACGGCATCATGCGAAAGTGTGAACTGCTCAGCTACGGTACCGCATCGGTGGTGATATCACCGAATCAAAGTTTTCGCGATATTGCTATGGCTAGGGGCGGCAAACGTGCCAACGATATTTTTATTGTCCGATCCGCGCCGAAGCTGACAGATTTTATCCCGGGGGCAGGTGTGCAAGCATACCGACGCGAGGGCGTGGTTCTGCTTGGCTATGTCGGTGTGATCGGGCAGCAAGAGGGAATGGACCTATTGCTCTGCGCAGCGGATCACCTCGTGACATTCTTAGGTATTCGGAACATCCATTTCTTGATCATCGGTTTCGGTCCCGCATTGCCCGATATGAAACGACAGGTGGATGACCTTGGGCTAGGGTCCTATTTCACTTTTACTGGCGCGCTTTATGGGCGCGCTTTGGTAGATGCATTGAACTCGATGGACATTGGTCTTGCGCCGGACCCGTGCAATGCGATGAACGACATATCATCAATGAACAAAGTGGTTGAATACATGGCGCTGGGCAAACCGGTTGTTCAATTCGATCTGACTGAAGGCAGGCGTACCGCGGAAAATGCGTCTCTCTACGCTGCTTCGAATGATCCAGTTCGATTTGCCGAGTGTATTAAACAGCTCATCGACAACCCGTCTTTAAGAGCGGCGATGGGGAAGGCCGGGCGCGCGAGGGTCGTGAATGCGCTGGCATGGTCTTCGTCTGAGCCGCATCTCTTGGCGGCATATACGCGGCTTTGCGACAAGCGCATGTGCTGAGCAGCCGGCGCAAACCATAGTTTACCTTAAATTACATGATGCAGTGTCGCGGGTTGATCGCCGTCCTGCCGGTTGGAGCACGTCATGATGAACGGCTCTTCTACACACTCATTCAAATTGGATCTTTTTTCTTAACTCCGTAGTAAGGCTATCACCCTAACCATTGATTCATCGACCTTTCCCCAGGCCTTAGCCGAAGAAGGAGTTTCCGGTGTATCAAAGTAATGCCCTAAAGCAGCACGTTTATCCCAGTTCACATGTGAGGCAGGGCAGTGATCTTAATCGGTCGTTTTACCGCCTGTATGGTAAACGCTGCTTTGATGTCGGCTTCTGCTTTTTGTTCGCACCGATGGTATTTTTATTAATCGGCGTTGTTGCGTGTGTTGTTGCGGCAACTGGGCAGCCACCGTTTTTTACTCAAGAGCGGATCGGGAAAGGGGGCCGGGTATTTAAAATGTGGAAAATTCGAACCATGCGACCCCATGGTCAGAACGATTTGCAAGACTACTTAGCACGGAACCCCCAAGCTCAGGCTGAATGGCGGCGTAGCCAGAAACTGCGGCATGACCCGCGGGTTACTAAGGTGGGGCGGTTCTTGCGGTGTACATCGCTGGATGAGTTGCCGCAGTTCGTGAACGTCCTGAGTGGAGAGATGAGCCTGGTTGGCCCGCGTCCAATGTTGGTGGTCCAGAAAGCGCTTTATAAGGGCGAAAAATACGAGAGCCTGCGGCCGGGGATCAGCGGAAACTGGCAAATTTCTTCACGAAATAGGGCGAAATTTTCCGAGCGGGCAGATTTTGATAATCGATATTTCGGGGCGCTGTCACTGGCTGAGGATTTACGGATTTTAAAGGCAACGGTGGGCGTCGTTCTGCGCGCAACGGGGTGCTGAAGTTGCAGGTGGGGGGCGTGCCACAGTTAAGCCTCAGCGCACCTGCCCTTAGTGTCGTGATCGTCAGCTACAATACGCGGGAATTGACGCTTAGGGCGATAGAAACGCTGTATGAACATACGCAGTTGACTCAATTTGAGTGTATTGTTTGGGATAACGCCTCCTCTGACGGTTCGGCAGACGCGATAGCTGCGGCGTTTCCGCAGGTCCGGTTGGTCCGCTCGGCACAGAATCTGGGCTTTGCGCGCGCGAATAACCTTGCCGCGCAGCAGTGTTGCTCGGACTATTTACTGTTGCTGAACCCTGATACCGAACTTCATACCGATGCGGTCGATCAGCTCATCGCCTTTGCGCGGGAAAAACCGCAGGCCGGGATTTGGGGAGGGCGTACCATTTTTGCTGACGGGTCGCTTAACATCGCGTCTTGTTGGGCGCGGCCCACCGTGGCCAGCCTGTTGTTCAAAGCGACCGGGCTCAGCACTGCATTTCCGCGTAGCGCGGTGTTTAACCCCGAAGCCTACGGGCGCTGGCCGCGGGATTCTGAGCGCCAGGTCGATATCGTTGTGGGGTGTTTTCTGTTGATCGACCGGTCCTTGTGGCATCAACTGGGCGGGTTTTCGGAGAAATATTTCATGTATGGCGAGGATGCCGATCTTTGCCTGCGCGCGATTCACTTGGGACATCAGCCGTTGATCACGCCGAAGGCGCAGATCGTGCATCATGTCGGGGCCTCTACCACGGTGACAGAGGCAAAGGCGATCGCGGTGATGACGTCGCGTGCGTCATTGGTCCGCGATCACTGGCCGGCGTGGCAACAGGGTGCTGGGGTTTTTCTGATGTGGCTTTGGTCGGCGCTTCGGTATTTGGCCACGCGGCCGTTCGTGGCTTCGCTAAATACCCAAAGACGGGCGCGGGCGGCACATTGGGCGGCGGTCTGGGCCGCCCGCAAGACATGGCTACGGGGGTATGATCATGCATAGCGTTGCAACATTTCCTTCGCCCAAAGCGTCGGAGAATACCGTTCGACATCGTGGATCCGCGCAGGGGCAAAGCGCCCCAAGTAGCCAGAGGTGACAGAGAAGGTCGAGCGGCGGGAATAGATCAGGTGATCACAACGCGACAATTGCCACATGTCGATCAGGGCATTTTCAGCCTCTTGCAGCGGGTTGCATGTTGTATCCGGCCCATGCAAACGCGCGCCGGCAGGGGCTAGCCGTTTGGGATGGGTTATGACCCTGTCGAACGCACGCTTCAAACGATCCTCGATCTCGGCATTGTCCGTCGCAAGAAAGATGGTCGCGGTCGGATGGCGGGCCTTTAGCTGCTCCAGGGTCTTTAGCACCGGGCCAAGCGGGATTTTTCGATCGGTGAACCTGATATGAACCCCGATGCTTGGCAGTTTTGCCGTGGGGCGCATTTGCGATAGCGCATGGCGTACCCGTGCGTTGGGGGTAAAATAACGCCCAAGATAATCGGCGAAAATCTCGCGCTCCCCCCGTTTGGCAAAGCGTGTATCCCGGCGCATATGCTGCCGCATGCGGCCCAGCTTTGGCAGGTAAGACCAATAGACCGCCACCGCCTGAGGCTGGTCCAACCGCTTGAGGTCCACGCAAAGGCGCCGATAGCCCCACGGGTTTGAATGTGACTGCGGCATATAGGTGTCGATCATGTCTTGGGGTTGGCGGTGCAGATTGCCAGCCCAGATCGCGGGGCAGATATCGGCCCCGTCATCCATCGTGGCACCCCCAATCGCTTCGTCCCCGATCGGCGACTGGAACAGCAGAGGATAAGCGTTTTCGCCAAGCGGCGCATAGCTGCCGTCGCGCCAGTCGATCACTGGTTTGCGGCCGGATAGATCGGCGTAAACCAGACCCGAGATCGCCGACAGGATGCGGTTGCCCAATCCGCCTTTTCCCTTGATCACCAGTGTTTTTGACTGCATCCGTCGAAACACACCTTCTGCTTGTCGTTTGACGCTCACCATCGCGCAGATGTCTTTCCAAAGTCTTAACCGGTCTAGGGAAGACACCGGAATCTGCAGCGAAATCGAATAAAATCCATATCACCGCTTGACCTTCCATTAACTGGAAGCCCTATCTGAGGGGCAAGACACCCCAAGGAGACGGCTGATGGGCGATGTAGTTGCGATAAATTTTGGCATTGGTGGTATGAATTGCGCCTCTTGCGTGGGGCGGGTCGAGACCGCGCTTGGGCGCGTGGAGGGTGTGCAGGACGCCCGCGTGAACCTCGCCTCGGAAACGGCGTCGCTGCAGGTGGCATCGGGTTTCGACCCCAAGGATGCCGTCGCCGCGCTTGCGACCGCAGGCTACCCCGCCACCGTGCAAACGCGGCGCTATGCCATTGAAAACATGTCCTGTGCATCCTGCGTCGGGCGGGTCGAACGCGCCTTGGCGGCCGTGCCGGGTGTGGTCGATGTCACCGTCAACCTCGCCCGGGAAGAGGCTGTGGTGCAGGCGCTTACCGCAGAGCCGGATGCCGCCATTGTGCAGGCTGCGCAAGCCGCGGGCTACCCCGCCACCCCTGTGACGGACACCGCATCTTCCCCCGCGCCGGACCGCAAGGTTGAAGAAGCCGCGCATCTTAAACGTATGACGCTACTGGCCGCGGCGCTGACCCTGCCGGTGTTTGTGCTCGAGATGGGCGGCCATATGATCCCCGCGTTCCACCATTGGGTGATGTCGACGCTGGGGCAGCAGCTTAGCTGGTCGATCCAGTTCGTGTTGACCACCATCGTTCTGGCATGGCCCGGGCGGCGCTTTTTTGTCACCGGCGTGCCAGCGCTGTTGAAACGCACGCCCGACATGAACTCTCTGGTGTTTCTGGGGGCCACGGCGGCATGGTGCTTTTCCACCGTGGCGCTGTTCTTGCCGCAGTTGCTGCCCGCCGGTGCGCAAGCGGTCTATTTCGAAGCCGCCGCGATGATCGTCACGCTGATCCTGCTGGGGCGCACGCTAGAGGCGCGGGCCAAGGGCCAGACGGGTCAAGCGATCCGCAAGCTGGTCGGGCTGCGCGCCAAAACCGCGCGGGTAGAGAGGGACGGCGACGTGTCGGAGATCGCGATTGACGCGATCACCGTCGGCGATCTGATCCATGCGCGGCCCGGTGAAAAGATCGCGGTCGACGGGACCGTGACACGTGGCAGTTCCTATGTCGATGAAAGCATGATCACCGGCGAACCCGTGCCCGTCGAAAAGCTGCCCGACACGCGTGTGGTCGGGGGGACGGTGAATGGCACCGGCGCGCTGGTTTACCGCGCGACACATGTAGGCGCGGATACGACCCTGTCGCAGATCGTGCGCATGGTCGAGGACGCTCAAGGCGCAAAGCTGCCGGTGCAGGATATGGTCAACCGCATTACCATGTGGTTCGTGCCCGCCGTCATGGCGATCGCCGCGGCCACCTTCCTTGTTTGGCTGGCGTTCGGGCCGCAGCCGTCCTTGGGGCACGCGCTGGTGGCAAGCGTCGCGGTGCTGATCATCGCCTGCCCCTGTGCGATGGGGCTGGCTACGCCGACCTCTATCATGGTGGGCACGGGGCGAGGCGCCGAGATGGGCGTGCTGTTCCGCAAGGGGGACGCACTGCAGGTCTTGGCCGAGGTCGATACCATCGCGCTTGATAAAACCGGCACGCTGACCGCCGGTCGACCCGAGGTGACGGATCTGGATGTCTTCAACGGCTGGTCGCAGGCTGATGCGTTGCGGCTCGTTGCGTCGGTCGAGGCGCAGTCAGAGCACCCGATTGCCAGCGCCATCCTGCGCCATGCCGAAACACAGGGGCTGTCGCTGGCAGCGGTGACCTCTTTTGCCTCGCAAACCGGCCACGGTGTACACGCCGAGGTCGAGGGGCGTCGCGTGCTTGTCGGGGCGGACCGTTTCATGGAGGCCGAAGGGGTCTCTCTCGCCGCGGCAGAGGGGCGGTCGGCAGCATGGGGGAGCGAGGGCAAGACACCGCTTTTCGCCGCCGTCGATGAGGAGCTTGTCGCGATGATCGGCGTCGCCGACCCGATCAAGGAAACGACGCCCCAAGCGCTGGAGGCACTGCACGAAGCGGGGCTGAAAATCGCCATGATCACCGGTGACAACAAGGCGACGGCACAGGCGATTGCCAACCGCTTGGGGATCGATACCGTGGTCGCCGAAGTGCTGCCCGACGGCAAGGTCGCCGCGCTGGAGGACCTGCAACAGGCGGGCCACAAGGTCGCCTTTGTCGGGGACGGGATCAATGATGCGCCCGCGCTGGCGGGGGTCGACGTGGGTATCGCCATCGGTACCGGAACGGATGTCGCCATCGAAGCGGCTGACGTGGTGTTGATGTCGGGAGATTTGCAAGGGGTGGTGAACGCCCTGCACATCAGCCAGCACACCATGCGCAATATCCGCCAGAACCTCTTCTGGGCCTTCGGCTATAACGCGCTGCTGATCCCCGTTGCAGCAGGTGTGCTTTATCCGCTGTTCGGCCTGCTGCTTTCGCCCGTGCTTGCCGCCGCCGCCATGGCGTTGTCGAGCGTCTTTGTCCTGTTCAACGCCCTGCGCCTGCGGTGGATCGCCGCCGCAGCACCCGCCTAATTCAACGAAAGGAGACGTCTATGAACATCGGTGACGTGTCGAAAAGCGCAGGTCTGCCTGCCAAGACCATCCGCTACTACGAAGACATCGGACTGATCACGCCCGCGCGTGACACCAACGGGTACCGCAGCTTTTGCGACAGCGACGTGCACAAGCTGACGTTTCTGGGCCGTGCGCGGGCCTTAGGCTTCACGATCGAGAATTGCCGCGACCTGCTGGCGCTTTGGGATGATCAGGACCGCGCCAGCGCTGACGTGCGTGCCATCGCCCAGCAACATTTGGCGCAGATCGAAAGCAAGATCGCGGACCTGCAAGATATTCGTCAGACCTTGACCCATCTGGTGCACGAATGCGCTGGCGATGACCGCCCCGATTGCCCGATCTTGCAACGGCTCGAAAAGCTGTAGCGCGCGTCTACCGGCGCAGCAGGTAGATATCCATGATCCAGCCATGGGCGGCGCGGGCCTCTGCCCGCGTTGCGATGATGCGGTCGCAGACCTGATCCAGCGGGCCCGCGATGCGACGCTCGTTCGGCATGCCGGCGTAGGCGGTCCACCAGATGTGCACGTCGCCGTGCTGCCGCAACACCTCGAAGGCGCAGGTGCCGTCCAGCATGACGGCAATCGTATCCACACCCTGCGGCCAGCCATGATCGCGCAGCTGCCGTCCGGTGGTGATCGTGACGGGATTGCCGATGGTGTTCAGCGGGATCGCATGGCCCGCCGTCAGTACCTGAAGAGAGGTAATCCCCGGCACGACATCGACGGTGAGTGTGACGACCTTTTGCAACCGCTCCGCAATGCGCAGGGTGCTGTCATACAGCGACGGATCCCCCCAGACGAGGAAACCGACACGGCCGCCTTGGGGCAGGGTGCGCTGCATCTCGGCCAGCCAGACCTGCGCAATGGCATCGTGCCAATCGTGGACGCCCGCGTGATAATCAGGGTTGGCGGCGTCGCGTTTGGGCAGGGTGAATTCGTGAATATCAGGCCCGTCCGACCGCAGCACTTGGGTGCAAATCTCGTGCCGCAGGCCAGCCAGATCATCCTTGCCCGCGCCCTTGGACGGAATCAGGATCACATCGCAGGCATTCAGCGCGTCGATGGCTTGTAATGTCAGGTGTTTGGGATTGCCGGACCCGATGCCGATCAGTGAAAGCGTAAACATCTTGAGGCTCCGGCAGGGGGTAACGCGGCCCGTAGAGTAGGGGGCCGCGTCGGGTCTTGGATTATTCAGCGGCAGTCTGTGTCAGACGCTTGGTGAACAGCGCGCTGCCCGCGAAATCGCGCAGGGTTTTCGCGGCGGCGAGCACGGCCAGATCCACCAGCGGCTCGATCAGGATGACCATCATATAGGCCCCGCCAAAGCTGGCCACAGCGGCGATGTTGCTGGCGGCAAAGCCCTGACCGTAGATGGCCCAGAACGCCACCCAGCCCACAACGCCCGCCTGAAACGCGGTCGACAGCTTGAGCGCTTGAACATAGGTCAGATCAACATAGGCGGTGTTGGGCGCGATGATGCGTTTGGCCAGCGCCGAGACCATGAACAAGGGCACCAGCAGCGTGGTGACGTTCATCGTGTATTGCGGCAGGTCGATGGGGGCAAAGAACATGCCCTGCGCCAGCAGACCAAGCGCCAGACCGGCAGCCGCAGGGGCCACGCCGAACAGCAGGAACAGGGTCGAGCCGAGGATCAGGTGCACTTCGCTCACGCCCACGGGGAAATGCGGGAAGACCTGAAAAAAGACAAAGGTCAGCGCGGTGGCCACCACAGCCCCGCCCGCAAAAGGCACGACGCCTTTTTCACGGACAGAGTCCATCGCGGTTTTCGCGGTGTAGGCCGCAGCACCGGCGGCGGTGCCATAGGACAGGACCAGCTTCGCGCCGGTCACGACTTCGGGTTCGATATGCATGTTCAGGTCTCCTTGCCGTCTTCCCCGACGGCATGATGTGAAAGCCGCCCCGGGGGGCCGCCAATTGGATCGGGGATCATCCCCATGACGGCAGGTCTCCTGACTTTGTGCGTCCATGCGTGCCGCGCCTTCCCAGGCGATGTGGCCCAGTGGCAATGCGGGTTGCTCTTCACTTACAGGTGCGGGGGCAGTTCCGGATTAGGCACCTTTGCTTTGGCACCGCACCGTATTCCCTTTTCACCCCGATTGCCTGAAGGCGCACGGGGAACCGTCCGGAATAGGTGGTCATTTTCGGGCTGGTTTTGTCAAGTCATCTATTCGGTCAACGGCCCGTAAAGGATCAGCGCTGGCGCTGACGTTGCGGGATCCAGCGGCAGATGGGCAAGGCTTTCCACGGTGTGGCGGCTCAGCTTTTGATCGGGGGTCGATACCGCCTCTGCCAGCAGGGCAGGGGTCGAAGGGGGCAAGCCCGCCTCGATCAGCCGCGCGGCGAAACTGGCGAAGGTGCGCCGCCCCATATAGACGACCGTGGTCGCCGTTGGGTCGGCCAGCGCCGCCATGTTCAGATCTTCGGGCAAAGCCCCCGATTCGCCATGACCGGTGATAAACTGCACCCGCCGCGCGGTCAGCCGCCGTGTCAGCGGGATCATCGCCGCCGCCGCCGCCGAAGACGCCGCCGTCACACCGGGGATGATCTCGAAAGCGACGCCTGCCGCTTTCAGCGCGGTCAGCTCTTCTTCAAGCCGGCCAAACACGCCCGCGTCCCCGCTTTTGAGCCGCACCACCCGCGCGCCGGTCAAGGCGTGTTCGACCAGCAGGCGGCTCACGTGATCCTGCTTCGGAGACAGCCGTCCCGCGCGTTTGCCTACCCCGATCAGATCGGCCTCGGGCGAGACGTGTTCAAGGATCGGACCCGCCGACAGATCGTCGAACAGCACGACTTCGGCCTCTTGCAACCGCTTTACCGCCTTCACGGTCAGCAGCTCGGGATCACCCGGACCGGACGAGACGAAAGAGACAAAACCGCTCATGACGCCCCCGCAATCAGGTGAAAGAAGGTGCCGGTGGCATGGCCGCGCCGCGAGCCTGTCTCGGGCACTTCGGCCCCATTGGCATCGACCACCCGCGCCAGCGGCGTGTCTGGTTGCGACAGGATCGTAGAATAGTGGAATTCATGCCCGCGCAACCGCGCGCCCGCGTCATAGCCGGGGCCGGGTTCGTTCAACGTGGCAAGCCGGTAGCCCAGATGCATCTTGCGCTTCTCATAGCTGGTTTCCAGCCCCAGCAGCCCCGCCATCTGGTGACGCACGCCTTCCTTGTCGACCAAACCGGCTCCCATCGCCATATAACCCCCGCATTCCCCATGCACCGGGCGCGTTGTGGCGAACTGTTGCAGGCCGTCGCGGAACTGCGCGGCAGCGGCAAGGCGTCCGGCATGCAGCTCGGGATAGCCGCCGGGCAGCCAGCAGATGTCGGCGCTGTCGTCCGGTGCCTCATCCGCCAGCGGCGAGAAGGGTAACACCTGCGCACCCGCAGCGATCCAGTGGTCCAGCAAATGCGGATAGATGAACGAAAACGCGGCATCCTTGGCCAAAGCGATCCGTTGACCGGGGGGCGGGGGTAAGACATCTGGCCCGTCAGGAATACTGCGCCCTTGAGCGGCAGAGACGATCAGATCAAGATCGATATGCTGTGTGATGAAATCACCTGCCGCATCCAGCAGCTTCATCAGTTCGGGCTGTTCCTCGGCTTGCACCAGACCCAAGTGGCGTTCCGGCAGCGTGACCGACCCCTGACGTGGCAGCGCGCCCAGAACGGGGATGCCGACTTGCTCCATCCCCAGACGCAGCAGCGCCTCATGCCGGGGGCTGGCGACCTTGTTCAGCACCACACCCGCGACATGCACATCCGGGCGCATCGTCTTGAACCCAAGTGCGGTGGCCGCAGCCGATTGCGCCTGACCCGACACATCCAGCAGCAACACCACCGGCCAGCCCGTCATGGCAGAGATATCCGCGCTCGCCCCGTTCGAGGTTTCCCCCGGTTGCGCCACGCCGTCGAACAGCCCCATCGACCCTTCGATCAGGGCCAAATCACCGCCATTCGCGGTGCCGATCAGATTGCACAACACGCCCGAGCCCATAGCCCAGCTATCGATATTATAGGACGACCGCCCGCAGGCCGCGCGGTGGAAGCCGGGGTCGATGTAATCCGGCCCGCTCTTGAACGGGCGCACGTCGACGCCGCGACGGCTGAGCGCGTTAAGCAGGCCCAGCATCAACGTGGTCTTGCCCGTGCCCGACGCCGGGGCCGAGATCATCAGGCCCTTGGGCAGTTGCGTTGTCTCGATCATTCTGTGCCCTCGGGAAAGCGCGGCTCTGTGCCGACGGGGCGGAAGCGGCGGTCGTAATCGCCAGCGTACAGACAGCTTTCGCGGAACTCCTCTGCCGTCAGCGCGCGGCCCACAAGGATCAGCGCCGTGCGTCCGCGTTCGCCGTCGGTGGCGTCAATCACGCTGCCCAAGGTCGCCCGCACCACCCGTTGATCCGGCCAGCTTGCGCGCCAGACGATGGCGACGGGGCAGTCCTCTCCGTAATGAGGGGTGAGCCGCGCGACCACATCATCCAGCACATGCACCGACAGGTGGATCGCCAAAGTGGCACCCGTGGCGGCGAAATTCTCGAGCGTTTCACCCTCGGGCATGGCCGACGCCCGCCCCGAGGTGCGCGTGAGAACAAGCGACTGCGCCACACCGGGCAGCGTCAGCTCATTCCCCAAAGCGGCGGCGGCAGCGGCAAAGGCGGGCACGCCGGGGGTGATGTCATACTCGATGTCCAGCTCGCGCAAGCGGCGCAGCTGCTCGCCCATGGCGGACCAGACCGACAGATCACCCGAATGAAGCCGCGCCACATCCTGCCCCGCATCATCGGCGGCTTTGATCTCTGCCATGATCTCGTCCAGCGACAGCGACGCGGTATTCACGATCTTCGCATCCTCAGGGCAGTAGGACAGCAGCTCAGACGGGACCAGCGATCCGGCATAAAGACACACAGGGCAGGCCGCGATCAGGTCGCGCCCTCGCAGGGTCAGCAGATCAGGGGCTCCGGGGCCCGCGCCGATAAAGTGAACAGTCATGGGGCAATTCCTTCCGCGATAGCTACGGTGGCCATGCCATTGGGGCTGGTCACACGCAAGGTCGTCAATTTGGCACCGCGACCGGCGACGCGCAATGCGGCGGCCTCGGCAAGTGATCCGGTCCCGAAGCGCGCTTGCACACGCGGCGACACGGTACGCGTCGGGATGTCTGCGATATCGGCTTCCGACAGTTCGATCAGCGGCAACCCCAGACTGTCAGCAAAGCGCCGCAGCGCCGGTGTCACCTTGATCGCGAGGGTCGCGAGCGTGTCCGGCCTGCGCCGCGTCAGCGCAAGGGCCGCGTGTAAATCCGCCTCGGTCGCATCCGCGCGCAATCCTATGCCCGCGACGATCATCGGGTGATGCTCCATTGCAGTTGCGGGCGGCTGGGGTGCCAGCCCTGCATGGTGCCCAAGGGCACCGCCTGCGCCAAGTCAATCCGCAGCAGCTGCCCGCCGTGCATCCCATGCCAGCGGATCAGCAAGGCTTGGGTTTCAAGCGCAACCGCATTCGCCACCAGCCGCGTGCCCGGCGTGATCCTGTGCCAGATCGCCTGCAAGACATCCTCTGACGCGCCACCACCCAGAAAGACCGCAGCGGGCAGGGGCAGATCGGCCAGCGCATCGGGGGCCGTCCCCTGAACGCAGCGCATCCGGCCCGCGAGACCAAAACGGCGGGCGTTCTCGGTGATATTTTCGCAGCGGCTTTCGCGCGGCTCGATTGCGATGGACTGCGCGTGCGGCGCGGCCAGACACCATTCAACAGAGACAGAGCCCGACCCGCCCCCCACATCCCACAGCAGCTCCCCCGCGCGGGGGGCCAGCGCGGCCAGCGTCAACGCGCGCATCGGGGATTTGGTGATCTGGCTGTCATGGGCAAAAAGCGCCTCGGGCCGTCCGGGCGCGTGGCTGATCCCAGCCCCCCCCGACACCGCAATCGCCACCACCACAGGGGCGGCGATGCCGTCCAGTTCAAACGTCGCAGCATCGGCCGCGCGCGCGATTTCACGCGGACCGCCAAGCGCCTCCATCACCGTCAGGCGGGACGCGCCGAAACCCTGCGCGGTCAGATAGTCTGCCAGCGCCGCAGGGGCCGCACCATCGCGCAAAGTGCAGATCAGCCGCGCCCCTGCCGCCAGATGGGGCAGCAACACCTCGAACGGGGCAGCATGCAGGCCAAGGGTCGTGACCTCCTCCAACCGCCAGCCAAGCCGCGCGGCGGCGAGCGTCATGCAGGACGGCGCGGGAAAGCAGCGCCATTCCGACGGGTCCAGCACCTGCGCCAGCGAACCGCCCACGCCGTGCCAGAACGGATCACCCGAGGCGAGCACCACAACCGCACGCCCGCGATGTTCCAACACCGGCTCTACACTGAACGGCAGCGGCCATTCGCGCCCCCGCGCCCCCGCGTCACAAAGCGCCAAATGCCGCGCCCCGCCAAAGATCACGTCGGCCTCTGCCAGCGCCTTTCGGCTTGCATTGGTCAGCCCAGCAAGGCCATCTTCGCCCAGACCAATCAGGGTCACCCAAGCAGCAACAGGATCAGCCATGACGCGCACCCTCATTCTTGGCGGCACGACAGAGGCGTCGAACCTCGCGCGCGCGCTGGCCGACCGTGGTGATGATGCGCTGTTCAGCTATGCCGGACGCACGGCGGCCCCCGTGGCGCAGCCGCTGCCCACCCGCGTGGGTGGCTTTGGCGGCGTGGCCGGATTGTTGGCGTTTATTGCGCAGAACCACATCACCCGTGTGATCGACGCGACCCATCCCTTCGCCGCACAGATGAGCCGTAACGCCCATGCCGCCAGCACGCAGGCAGGCATCCCGCTGGCCGCGTTTGAACGTGCCCCGTGGTCCGAGACTGCCGCCGACAATTGGACCCATCTGCCAAATATCGAAGCCGCCGCCGCTGCGCTGCCGCAGGTGTCGACGCGCGTTTTTCTGGCCATCGGCAAGCAGGCGCTGTCCGTCTTTGCCGACCATCCGCAGCACCATTATCTGCTGCGGCTGGTGGACCAGCCCGCCGCGCCGCTGCCCTTGCCGCATACGACCGTGACCCTCGCCCGCGGACCGTTCGACGTGGCCGGAGATATCGCGTTGCTGCGCGACCATGGGACCGCGCTGATCATCGCCAAGAACGCCGGCGGCACGGGGGCCGAGGCCAAGCTTATCGCCGCGCGCGAACTGGGGCTGCGGGTGCTGATGATCCAGCGCCCCGCGGTGCCCCCTCGCACCACATTTGCGCGGCTCGACGATATCCTGGCGTGGCTTGATCATACGACGGACCGTGGCGTGTAGATATGTGTCCCGACGCGGCGGGTGTCGGCGTTGCCGACGATCACGACCGTGCGCATATCGGCCATCTCTGGCGTCGCTTCGGCCAGCGTGACGGTGCGCAATGTCTCGTCCGGATGGCTGACGTTGCGCGCGAAAGAGATCAAGGTCTCCGGCCCGCAGGCCTCGCGCAGAATATCAAGCACGGTGGCGAACTGATGCGGCCGCGAGGCCGAGCGTGGGTTATAAAACGCCATGGCAAAGCCCGCTTCCCCCGCCAGCCGCAACCGCTTTTCGATCAGCGACCAGGGTTTCAGATTGTCCGACAGGTTGATCGCGCAGAAATCATGCCCCAGCGGTGCCCCCAACCGCGCCGCCGCCGCGAGCATCGCGGTGATGCCGGGCAGGACGCGAATATCGGTCGCCAGCCAGTCTTTCGGGCCTTTCTCCAACGCCTCGAACAGGGCAGAGGCCATGGCAAAGACCCCCGGATCGCCCGAGGATACCACCACCACACGTCGCCCCTCGGCCGCCATCTCAAGCGCATGTGCGGCGCGGTCCAGCTCTACCCGATTGTCGCTTTCATGCAGGGTCAGCCCGTCGCGCGGGGCAATCCGGCGCACATAGGGGATGTAGCCGACAATATCGGTCGCCTCGTCCACGGTGGCGCGCACCTCTGGCGTTACCAGCGCCTCGTCTCCGGGGCCAAGGCCGACAACGCGCACCCAGCCGGTCATGGGCGCCGCCCCTGACCATGCACGATCGCGATCGAGAAATAGGGCACTTCGGCCGGGACTTCCGTCAGCTTTTGCACCGTCTGCCCCGCCATCGTGCCTTTTTCGACCAGCCATGCGTCCTGCAAGCGGCCCGCCTTGGTCAAAGCGCGCGTCAACTTATCAAGGTTGCGCCCGATCTTCATCACCACCAGCGCATCGGTATTGGCGGCCCTTGTGGTCAGTTCTTCTTCGTCCAGCGTGGCCATGAGCACCGTCAGCACATCATCGCCCCAAGTGATCGGATGCCCCGTCGCGGTCCAACAGCCCGACATGCCGGTGATGCCGGGCACGATCTCGACCTCGGCGCGGCCCTGAAGGCGGCTGTGCAGATGCATGAACGACCCGTAAAAGAACGGGTCCCCTTCACATAGCACGATCACATCTTCGGTCTGCGAAAGGTCGGTCAAACGGTCAGCCCAATCGTCGTAGAAGGCCGACAGCAGACGGTTGTATTCTGGATCGCTGAAGTGGATCTCTGTCGTGACGGGGTATTCCATCGCATGTTCCACCGCCGTCTCGGCCATGATGCCGTCCACGATGGTGCGGGCCTGCCCGCGCCGTCCGGGTTTGCGAAAAAACGCGACGTGCTGCGCGCCGGTCAGCAGGCGATGTGCCTTGACGCTCATCAGTTCGGGATCGCCGGGGCCAAGCCCGATGCAAATGACCTTGCCCATCGTTATTCCTTCCACGTGGCCAGCGCGTTCACCGCGGCGACTGTAATTGCCGAACCGCCCAAACGCCCCTGCACAATCATCGACGGCACGGGCAAATCCTGCATCAGCGCCTCTTTCGATTCCGCCGCGCCGACAAAGCCGACGGGGCAACCGATGATGGCCGCAGGGCGTGGGCAGTCGGGATCTTCGAGCATATTGAGCAGGTGAAACAGCGCCGTGGGCGCGTTGCCGATGGCTACCAAGGCCCCCGACAGATGCGGCCGCCACAGTTCCAGCGCCGCGGCAGAGCGCGTGTTGCCCATCTGCTTCGCCAGCTCTGGCACCTTGGCGTCGCGCAGGGTGCAGATGATCTGGTTGTCAGCGGGCAGGCGCGTGCGGGTGATCCCTTCGGACACCATATGCGCATCACATAAGATCGGCGCACCGTCCGCCAGCGCCGCCCGTGCAATCTGCGCCATGTTTTCAGAAAACTGTACGTGCTTTTCCAGCCCGACCAGACCGGCGGCGTGGATCATCCGCACGGCGACACGTTCTTCATCGGGGGTGAACCGCGCCAGATCGGCCTCGGCGCGGATGGTGGCAAAGCTCTCTAGATAGATCGCGGCACCGTTGGTCTCGTAGGTGTGGGGCACTCAAAGCCTCCTGTCTTGAATTTGGGTCACTGTCAGCGGCGCGCTTTGCGGCGGATCGCCTGCGCGCCCGTGGCGGATAAGGGTGAAATGCCCGTCATGGCTGGCGGTCAGCGTAACGGGGGCAGGGGCGGGATGGGCGCAGCCTTTGGCGCAGCCCGAGATATGGATCGTGTCGTCGCTGTCGGGCGACAGATGCGCGGCGATGGCGCGGGCCGCATGGCGTGTGTCTGACAGGGCCTGACGACAGCCGGGGGCACCGGTGCAGACCTGCACACGGCGGCGCGGATCGCGGGCGTCGGTGATGAAATCGGGCAGAGGAGCCGAGGGGGTGACCCCTTCCATCAACACCATGCGCCAAGGGGTCAGCCGCAGGGCGCCAAGCTCCGCCAGCTGCACAAAGCTTTCCGCCGTGGTCTGGCCAAAGGCAAACCCGAGAAGCGTGCCTTGCGGGGTCACACCCGGCTCAAGGACGGGCGCAGCGGGCAGGGGGGCGGTATCAGCGCCCACAGGAGCCCCCTTCGTCGCGATATGCGCGGCCATGCGCCCCCGCCCGTCGGTCACGCCACCGGTGTCCAGAAACCAGCGGGCCAGCGTCAGTGCGGCATCTGCGGCAGTCTCGACGGACACCGACTGCCCCACCTCTGCCCCGTCCGCCCGGCAGATCAGGCCAGCAGCACTACGTTCGATCCGGATATCGGCGGAGGTGCGCGTCAGCACAGGCCGCGCCCCGCAATCGATAGCAAAGCCGAACTTGCTGGGCAGGTCGGGTGCGCCATCGTTGGAAAGCGCATGGGCCAGCGCTTGTGCCACGCGGTGGCTGTCGTCCCCATCCTGCCAGAACGGCGTCACGGTGATATTGCGCCGCGCCTCTGCCGCCAGATCGGCATCGACAAGGCCAATCTCGCGCAGCCCGTCAACCAGTGCGGCATGGCTATCCGTTGTCACCCCGCGCAGTTGCAGGTTCGCGCGGGCCGACAGGTCGATCATCCCGTTGCCATGGGTGCGCGCCAGCGTGGCCACGCGGCGGATCTGCTCAGGGCTCAGCCGCCCCATCGGCACACGCAGCCGCACCACCAGCCCGTCGCCCGACATCATCGGCCGCAGCGCACCGGGGCACCAGCCAAAGACCTGCGGCGCGCTCATGCGGGGCTTCCCAATTCGGCAAGGACAGAGTTGCGGCGCGAGGTCCAAAGCCCCGCCCGGTGCAAGGCATCAAACCGCGCGCGCAATGCAGCAAGTGCCTCGGGGTTGGCGTCCTGCATAAAGTCGACCAGATCATCGCGCCCCAGCGTGGCATCGAACATGGCGTCGAACAGATGGTCCGGCACGACGCCCGCCAGATGCGCAAAGGCGGCAAGGTGATCCAGTGTCGCGGCAATCTCGGCGGCACCGCGGAAACCATGCGCCATCATGCCAGTGGCCCAATCGGGGTTGGCGGCACGGGCGCGCACCACACGGGCGAGCTCTTCGGTCAGGGTGCGGGCACGGGGCTGGTCGGGGCGGGTGGCGTCCAGATGATATAGCGCGGCGGCCCCGCCCTTGCCCAAACGCTGCATCGCTGCGGCAAAGCCGGCTTCATGGGCGGCGTAATCCTCTGCCATCAGCAGATCGGTCTCGGGCAGGTCTTGCAGGTGCACGAAACTATCGGCCCGCGTCAGCTGCGTCTCAAGCGCGTCGCGGGCATAGGTGATCTCTCCGCGCGCGTCGATCGCGTAGGACGACGCAGCCAGCCATGCCTCGCCCGCCGCCGTGCGCGCCTCGTCGGAATAGTCGTCCATCGCGGTGCCGATCCCCAAGCCATAGGATCCCGGGCGCGGGCCAAAGACACGCGGGGTTTGCACCAGATAGGGGTTATCAGCAGCCGTTTCGGGACGCTCGGCCAGCTTGGCAATTGCCGTCTCGAACAACTGCGCCAGACCGGGGAACATATCGCGGAAGAGGCCCGACACCCGCAGGGTCACGTCAATGCGCGGACGGTTCAACAGCGCAAGCGGCAGAATGTCGAACCCGCTCACACGGTCGCTGCCGTCATCCCAGCGGGGGGACAGACCCGCCAGATGCAGCGCCATGGCAAACTCCTCGCCCGCCGTGCGGATGGTGGCAGAGCCCCACATGTCCATGACCAACCCTTTGGGCCAGTCGCCGTGATCCTGCAAATGCTTGCGCAACAATTCCTCGGCCAGCTTCACCCCTTGGGTATAGGCCGCACGCGAGGGCACAGCCCGTGGATCGGTGGTAAACAGGTTACGCCCCGTGGGCCACACATCGCTGCGCCCGCGATAGGGTGATCCCGACGGGCCAGGGGGCACAAACCGCGCCGAAAGCGCCGCGATCAGCCCGTCGATCTCGCCCGTCCCATGATCGCCTGCGCCAAAGACATGCAGCCCGTCGCCATATTGTGTTTCCTTGATGTCGCAGACGAAGCGGTCAATGCGGGTCAGCGCCTCTGCCGCGCTGGCGCTGGCATCAAGGCCGAGGTCCTGTTCAACCCCGCGGCCCTGCGCCTCGGCTCGGATATCGGCGATCAGCCGGTCGCGCCGCGCAGGGTCCAGCCCGTCCGCGGTCGAGTATTCATCCAGCAGCCGTTCCAACCGTCCGAATGCATCGGGCAGTTTCGATGTCACCAAAGGGGGAGGCATATGGCCCACGGTCACGGCCCCGATACGGCGTTTGGCCTGCGCGGCCTCACCGGGGTCATTGACGATAAAGGGATAGATCACCGGCATCGGGCCAATCAGCGCCTCGGGCCAACAGGCGTCAGACAGGGCGACGGATTTGCCTGGCAGCCATTCCAGTGTGCCATGGGCTCCGACATGCACCATCGCATCCGCCTGCTGTTGCAGCCACAGATAGAAGGCGACATAGCCCGGGCGCGGCGTGCGGCTTAGATCGTGATAGTCATCATCACGTTCGGCCAGCGCCCCGCGTTCGGGTTGCAAGGCGACCAGCAGCTTGCCACTGCGCAGCGCCGGAAAACAGAACGCCCCGTCGTGAAACAGAGGATCATCATGCGGCGCGCCCCAGCTTTCGATCAGATCCTCGCGCAACGCCTGTGGCAGCTTTGCAAGCGCGGCCTCATACTCTGCCAGCGGCCAGCGGAGCGTTTCGGTGCCCAGACGGCTGGCAACCGTTTGCGTATCGGTAAAGTCCTGCGCATCCACGTCATAGCCCTGTGCCGCCAGCTGCGCCGTCATCTCCCGCAGGGAGGCCAGCGCATCCAGCCCCAGCGCATGGGCCATGTTCCAGTCTTTGCCGGGGTAGGTGGACAGCACCACCCCCACCGACTTTGCCGCGTTGTCCTGCACCCGTAGCTGGTGCAAGCGCTGCACGCGATCGGCGATGAAATCCACGCGGTTCGCGTCGGCGCGATGGGCGAAACGGCTGTATTGCAGCGCCTCGTCCCGTTTGCCGGGCTGCTTGAAGCTTACGACTCCTCCGAACAGACGGCCATCGACCTCGGGCAAGACGACATGCATCGCCAGATCGGTGGGCGACAGCCCGCGCTCTGATCCGGCCCAATCGCGCCGACGCGCGGTCGATAAGGCGACCTGCACCACGGGGCAATCCGATGCGCCCAGGACCGAGGGTTCATCCGGCCCGCGCTGGGCGGAGAAAGCGGTGGCGTTCACGATCACCGCCGGATCAAGCCGGGCGATCTGCTGCGCGATCCACGGCGCGGTGTCCCCCTTGAGGCTGGGCGCGAAGAGCCCCACGGCGTCAAAGCCACGGGCGTCGAGTGCGGTGATCAGCGCATCCACAGGATCGGTATCGGCAGCCGTCAAATAGGACCGGTAGAAGGTCACAATCGCGCACGGCTTATCGGATGGTTCCGGCGCAGGGATCACACCGGTATGGGGGCGGTAGAACCCCGCCTCGGGCACGGTCTTGGCCCCTTTGGCCGGCCCCGCATAAAGCCCCGCGGCCAGCGACAGCTGCGCCAGTGCCGCCTGCGCAGCCACCGCGCCGCCCGTATCGCACAGATGTTGCAAGCGTCTTAACGTCGAATGGGGGAGCGTCGACAACGCGTCGAGCCGCGGGTCGGGTTGCCCGTCCGCAGGCAGCACCGCCAGCGCGATCTGCTGTTTGCGCGCCATATCCTGCAAGGTCGCCAGCCCATAGGGCCAATAGCTTTCCCCCCCGATCAGCCGCACCAATACCGCCTTGGCCCCCGCAAGGGTCTGTTCGGCATAGGTATCGACCGACAACGGATGTTTCAGCGCGACCAGATTGGCCAGCCGCAACGACGGCAAGCCCCCCTCGGCCCGATGCCAGCCCGCCGCGAAAGCCCCCAGATCACTGTCCGAAAAGGACAGCACCACCAGATCCGCCGGCGTCTGCCCCAGGTCTTGGGGCAGATCGCTTTGGTCCAGTCCGTGGCTTTCGCGAAAGACGACATGCATGGCGGCTTAGCCCTCCAGCACCGCGCGGATCGCGGCTTCGTTCACGTGATCATGCTCTGCGATCACAACCAGTTGGCTGCGGCGCGGCATGTCCCCCCAAGGGCGGTCGAACTGGCTGCGCACGCGCTCGCCCACGGCCTGCACAAGCAGACGCATCGGTTTGTCCTGAACGGCGATATAGCCTTTGACGCGCAGGATTTTCTGCTCGCGCGCCAAGCGCAGAATGGCGGCCTCAAGCGTGGCGACATCGGCGACTTCGCCCATGTCGATCACCACGCTTTCAAAGTCGTCATGTTCGTGATCGTCATGCCCGTCGTGGTGGCTGGGGCGCGCGTCGATGTCATCTTCGGCGGCAGCTTCCAGACCCAGCACAACGCGGGGGTCGATCACGCCTTCGGTCATCGGAATGATCGGCAGCTTGCGCGGCGCATGCGCCTCGATCACCTTGCGCGCGGCCTCGACGCCCTCGGGGCCCGCCAGATCGGCCTTGGACAGCAGCACGATGTCGGCGCAGGCGATCTGGTCCTCAAAGACTTCGGACAGCGGCGTTTCGTGGTCCAGACTGTCATCGGCATCGCGCTGTGCGGCCACGGCCTCTAGATCGGGGGCGAACTGCCCGCTGACCACGGCTTCGGCATCGGCCAGGGTGATCACGCCATCCACGGTGATACGCGACCGGATCGCGGGCCAGTCAAACGCCTTGAGCAAGGGCTTTGGCAGCGCCAGCCCCGACGTCTCGATCAGGATGTGATCAGGCGTTTCAGGCAGGGCCATCAGCGCTTCGATCGTGGGGATAAAGTCATCGGCCACGGTGCAGCAGATACAGCCGTTTGCCAGTTCGACGATGTTCTCGGCGGGGCAATTATCAATCGCGCAGGATTTCAGGATGTCGCCATCCACACCGGCGGTGCCGAATTCATTGACCAGCACGGCCAGACGCTTGGAGCCCGCGTTCTCCATCAGGTGACGGATAAAGGTGGTTTTGCCAGCGCCCAGAAAGCCGGTGATCACGGTAACGGGGATTTTGGTAAGGTTGGTCATTCGGTAGGCTCCTGTGGGGGAATGCGGGCGATGGATTGTTTGCGGAAGACCACGGGGCGTTCGCGCCAGGGCACCACGCCATCAGATGTCTGGGCATAGGCAGAGACGCCATTCACGATATCGGACAAATGCGCGTCAGTGTCGAGATCGCCGTACACATAGGTCCAGCGCGACGGGCCACCCGACAGGACCATCGAACAGCCCCGAGAACAGGCCGACAGACATTCGGCACCGCGCAGCTGCACACCGTCGGGCAGATGCCCCGACAGCGCGTCAAACAGCTGTTGCCCGGGGCGCGGCGCGTCCTCGGCGGTGATCTGACCTGCGCGACAGGTGGTGCAGATGGTGACGGTGACCGGTTGATCCGTGGTGGTCATATCTTGCCTCATACGTCGATGGGCCAAGGGGGATCGCCAGCAGCGAACGACATGCGAACAGCGTTCTAGGCCAGTCGCGAAACACCCCGTTCGCCCGTTACAAACTATGCTGGCAGGTCTCCCGGCTTGCGGATCTAAGGCAGCTTGCCTTGCGAACCTTCACCTTCCCAGCCTTTGGGCCAGTGGTTGAAAGTTCTCTCCGGTCACGGTCGCGGGGGCGGCTGCGCTTGGCGCTGACCCAAGGCTGGATCAATGCGTATCGCGTTCCCTCTTCGCCTGTCTGGGACAGGAACCAACATACGCCCTGCATTGGTCATTTGCCCGCCCCTGTCAAGCGACGCCTGTCATAACGCAGGGGCCAAACCCGCTTTGCGCGGATTTTCCCGTTGGCGGCCAATGCGCAGCGTCACCCGCGGATGCTTGACGGGATCACCGCAGGCTGACACCAAGGGCTGCACAAAAAACACGAGGTCCCGCCATGCCCACCCGCGCCATCATGATCCAGGGCACCGGATCGAATGTGGGGAAATCCATGCTGGTGGCGGGCCTGTGCCGCGCGGCCACGCGTCGGGGGCTTTCGGTCGCGCCGTTCAAACCGCAGAACATGTCGAACAACGCCGCCGTCACCGAGGACGGCGGAGAGATCGGCCGCGCACAGGCCCTGCAAGCGATTGCCTGCGGGCGGTCCCTGTCGGTGCATATGAACCCCATCCTGCTGAAACCCGAAACCGACAGCGGGTCGCAGGTGATCGTGCAAGGGCAGCGCCACAGCACCCTGCAAGCGCGTGACTTCAGCAAGGCCCGGGCAGGGTTGATGGCCCCCGTGCTCGAAAGCTTCGGTATCCTCGGGCAAAGCGCCGACCTGATCATCGTCGAAGGCGCCGGCAGCCCGGCAGAGGTGAACCTGCGCCAGAACGACCTTGCCAATATGGGCTTTGCCCGCGCCGCAGGTGTACCCGTTGTATTGGCCGGAGACATCAACCGTGGCGGCGTCATCGCCCAGATCGTCGGCACCCAAGTGGTGATGGACCCGCAGGACGCGGCGATGATCACCGGCTTTCTAGTCAACAAGTTCCGCGGCGATGTGAGCCTTTTTGACGAAGGCTACCGCGAGATTGAACGCCGCACCGGCTGGACGGGGTTCGGCACATTGCCGTGGTTTGCCAATGCGCATTTGCTGCCTGCCGAAGACGCGGTGGACCTGTCGCGCGCCCCCTCCGACGGCGGGTTCCACATCGTCTGCCCCATGCTCTCGCGCATCTCGAACTTCGACGACCTCGACCCGCTGGCGGCGGAGGCTTCGGTGCGGCTGACCATGGTCCCCCCCGGCACGCCGCTGCCCGCGGACGCCGATCTTGTGATCCTGCCGGGCACGAAATCCACCCGCGGCGATCTGGCTTTTCTGCGCGCCCAAGGCTGGGACATCGACCTTTATGCTCATGTGCGGCGCGGCGGCGCGGTGCTGGGAATTTGCGGCGGCTACCAGATGCTGGGCCGGTTTATCGAGGATCCGCAGGGCTTCGAGGGGCCTGCAGGGCGCGAAGAGGGGCTGGGCTTGCTGGATGTCGAAACCCGCATGGCCCCGGACAAGACCCTGACCCGCGTCACCGCCGACCATGCCGCCACGGGCACGCAGATCGACGGCTATGAAATCCACATCGGGCAGACGGTGGGGGCCGATTGCGCCATGCCCTTTGCGCATATCAACGGCATCCCCGACGGGGCAGGGTCGCGCGATGGCAAGATCACCGGCACCTATCTGCACGGGCTCTTTACCAACGATAGTTTCCGCAGTGCCTGGTTGGCGCAACTGGGGCTGAGGGCAGGGCCGAGCTCCTACAGTCAGACCGTAGAAGATACGCTCGACGCGCTGGCTGACCATATGGAAACCCATCTGGACGTGTCCGCCCTGCTGGCCTGTGCCGCACCGGTTGCATAACGCCAGCGCTGACCTTTGGTCACGATCACGACGCTTGCTTAATTTTGTGATCGCGGGGATACATGCCGTCAAATTTACGCAAAGGACCCTTTGTTATGGAACGTAACCTGACCCTCGTTGCGCTGTTCGCTGCCCTGATTGCAGCACTTGCGTTGATTCCGAAATTCTCGCTTGGCTTTGGCGTACCAATCACGGCGCAAAGCTTGGGCATCATGCTTTGCGGGACCGTGCTGGGGGCCAAACGCGGCGCGCTGGCCGTGCTGCTTTTCTTGCTGCTGGTCGCTTTGGGTCTGCCGCTTCTGGCCGGTGGCAACGGTGGGCTGGGTGCCTTCATGCTGCCGTCCTCCGGCTTCCTGATCGGCTTCCCCGTGGCGGCCTTTGTCACCGGCCTGATCGTCGAAAAATGGTACGGGCCCTCGCTGACCATCGTTGCGGCGGTTGCCTCGGTCATCGGCGGGATCGTCGTGCTCTATATCTTCGGGATCATCGGCCTGTCGATCGCGCTGGATAAATCACTGCTTGAATCCGCCGCGCTGGTGACCGTGTTCATCCCCGGTGACATCATCAAAGCGGTGCTTGCAGGCTTTATCACCAGCGGTCTGGCCAAAGCGCGCCCCGCCAGCGTCCTGTCGCGCAGCTGATCCGACGCAAAGCCTGGAACAGCGAAAGCGCCCCTAGAGGGGGCGCTTTTTTCGTTGCCAGGACAGACGAAGCCTTACGCCCGCGCATAGACATCCTCGTAGCGGATAATATCATCCTCGCCAAAATAGCTGCCGGTCTGTACCTCGATCAAAACCATGGGCAGTTTGCCGGGGTTCTCCATCCGGTGCACGGACCCTAGCGGGATGTAGATCGACTGGTTCTCGCTGATCAGTTTCACGGTGTCATCCACGGTCACTTTCGCGGTGCCTTCGACCACGATCCAATGTTCCGACCGGTGGTGATGGCTTTGCAGGCTCAGGGCTGCACCGGGGTTGACCACGATGCGCTTCACCTGAAACCGCCCGCCGATCACAAGGCTTTCGTACCACCCCCAAGGCCGATAGTCGCGCGGCAGCTGCACTGCTTGGCTGGCATCCCGTTGCTTGAGCGCATCAACCGCTTCCTTCACCCGCTGCGCCTGCGATTTATCCGCCACCAGCACCGCATCGCCCATGGCGACGGCGATGATATTGTCCAAACCGATGCCGACCAGCTGCAATCCGTCGGTTTCAGACCGCAGCAGCGTGCCCGCACAATCAATCGCCGTGGCATTGTCAGAACAGACATTTCCCGCCGCGTCCGGCCCGCTTTCCAGCCAGACGGCATCCCAACCGCCCAGGTCGGACCATCCGGCGGCGAACGGCATCACCGCGAGGTTGTCCGCCTTCTCCATGATTGCATAATCGATAGAGATATCATCGGCTTGCCCCCAAGCCTCGGGCGCGAGACGGGTCAGCCCCAGATCAGAAGTCGCCCCGTCAAGCGATGCGCGCACCGCGCGCACCATCTCGGGCGCGTGGGTCTGATAGGCCGCAATTATCGTCTGCGCCGTGAACAGGAAGATCCCGGCGTTCCACAGGAAATTCCCCGCCTGCAGCATCCCCTGCGCCTGTGCGCGATCCGGCTTTTCGACAAAGCGCGCAAGGGGTTGCGGGGTTCTGGCGCGCGCGTCCGCCCCCTCGGCCAGCTCAAGATAGCCATAGCCGGTTTCGGCCCGCGTAGGCGTGATGCCAAAGGTCACCAGATTACCGGCCTGCGCGCGCGGCACCGCGGCTTGTACGGTCTGGGCAAAAGCATCGCAGTCGGGGATCACATGATCTGACGGCGCGACCAGCATCAGCGCTTGCGCGTCACTGCGCGCAATATACAGCGCCGCGGCAAGGATCGCAGGGGCGGTATTGCGCCCCTCGGGTTCGATCAGGATCGCCTGCGCCGCCCGTTCCACCTGCGCCAGTTGTTCGGTCACGATGAACCGGAACGGGTCGCCAGTCACCACAATCGGAGGGGCGAATCCGGGGCCGGTCAGACGCTTTGCCGAAATCTGGAACAGGCTTTCATCCCCCATCAGCTTGGCAAACTGTTTGGGGTAGCATTTGCGCGACAGGGGCCAAAGACGTGTACCCGACCCGCCGCAAAGGAGAATAGCGTGCATCATGAGAGGCAGTTAATCTGAAAAATTCTAACGAGAGATTAATCAAATGCGAGAGATTTAGCTGCGCAGGCGATCCTGTCGCAAAAACCAATCATACGTCTCCCGCAGCCCGTCTTTCAGATCGACCCGCGCGCGCCACCCCATGTCCGCCAGGCGCGAGACATCCATCAGCTTGCGCATGGTCCCGTCGGGCTTTGACGTATCGAACACCAGCCGCCCTTTGAACCCCGTCACCTCCGCCACCATCTGCGCCAGCGCCGCGATGCTGATGTCGCGGCCCGTACCGACGTTTATATGGCTTTGCATCGGGTGCGTCTGCGCAGCGTAGGCATCACGCGGCAGGCCCAGCACAAACAGCGACGCTTCCGCCATATCGTCCACATGCAGGAATTCCCGCATCGGTTTGCCGCTGCCCCAAATCACGACCTCCGCCGCCCCGTCGCGCGTGGCCTCGTGGAAGCGGCGGATCAGGGCGGGCAAAACATGGCTGTTCTCCGGATGAAAATTATCCCCCGGCCCATAAAGGTTCGTCGGCATCACACTGCGATAATCCACGCCATATTGCCGATTATAACTTTCGCAAAGTTTAATGCCCGCGATCTTGGCGATGGCGTAGGGCTCGTTCGTGGGCTCTAGCGGGCCGGTCAGCAGGGCCTCTTCCGCCATCGGCTGCGCCGCGTCGCGCGGATAGATGCAAGAGCTGCCCAGTTGCAGCAGTCGTTGAACACCAGCGGCGAACGCCTGATGGATCACATTACATTCGATCATCAGGTTTTCGTAAATAAACTCAGCGGGATATGTGTTGTTCGCCATGATCCCGCCAACCTTGGCGGCGGCGAGGATCAACACATCCGGTGCCTCAGCCCGCATAAGCTCACGCACCGCTGCCTGATCGGTCAGGTCCAGTTCCGCACGGGTGCGCGTCACCAGCTCCAACGCCTCCCCAGCATCCTTGCGCGCCTGCAACTGCCGCAAGATCGCTCCCCCGACCATGCCGCGATGCCCTGCGATATAGATCTTCCGCATGGGCCTACCCGTTCTCAAGCGGGATCGGCAGATCCAGACCGTGCTCTTTCAAAAGTGCATGCCGTCGTGCGACCTTCAGGTCATTCGCCACCATCTCTGCACACATCTCTTGCGCCGTGATCTGCGGTTCCCACCCGAGTTTTTTCTTCGCCTTCGCGGGTGACCCCAGCAGCGTCTCCACCTCGGCGGGGCGGAAATACTGCGGATCAATGCGCATTACTACATCGCCGCGGCTGACCGCGGGGGCATCCTCCCCAATGACGCTATCGACAACCGCACATTCATCCACGCCCGTCCCTTCAAACCGCAGGATGATCCCCAGCTCTGCCGCCGACCAGGTGATGAACTGGCGCACAGAGTACTGCACGCCCGTGGCGATCACGAAATCCTCTGCGACGTCCTGCTGCAGCATCATCCACTGCATGCGCACATAATCCTTGGCGTGGCCCCAATCGCGCAGCGCGTCGAGGTTGCCCATATAAAGACACCCCTCCAACCCCTGCGCGATATTGGCCAAGCCGCGCGTGATCTTGCGCGTGACAAAGGTTTCGCCCCGGCGGGCGCTCTCATGGTTAAAAAGGATGCCGTTGCAGGCATAGATCCCATAGGCCTCGCGATAATTAACCGTGATCCAATAGGCGTACATCTTGGCAACCGCATAGGGGCTGCGCGGGTGAAAGGGTGTTTCCTCCGTCTGTGGTGTCTCCTGGACCAAGCCATACAGCTCAGAAGTTGATGCTTGGTAAAAACGGGTCTTTTTTTCGAACCCCAGAAACCGGATCGCCTCTAACAGCCGCAGGGCCCCGTTGGCGTTCACCTCTGTCGTATATTCGGGCGTCTCGAAACTGACCGCGACATGGCTTTGCGCGCCAAGGTTATAGACCTCGTCCGGCTGCACCTCGCGCATGATCCGCGTTAGGTTTGAACTGTCGGTGAGGTCGCCATAATGCAGGATCAGATCGGGGTCATCCTCGTGAGGGTCTTGATAAATATGATCAATCCGCTGCGTATTAAGAGATGACGACCGCCGCTTGATCCCGTGCACCTCATATCCTTTGTCCAGCAGCAACTCCGCCAGATAGGACCCGTCTTGACCGGTGATGCCGGTGATCAGCGCGCGTTTTACCATCAGGGCCCCTAAACAAAAAATGTGCCTGCCCGAGGGGGCAGACACATCAACATTTACTCAACTTAGAGGATTCTGGCGAGTCTTGATGCAATCAGAAGGTTTGATCGTAATCGCCAACGTCCGGCTCTGTCCGGATCACCGCGTCCAGATCGGCAAAGATCGCGCGCAATTCGTCTTCGGATTCAGAGCTTTCGCAGACCACCACAAGGTTCGGCGTGTTCGAAGAGGCGCGCACCAGTCCCCAGCTGCCGTTGTCCAGGATCACCCGCGCGCCATTCACGGCCACGACCTCTTTAACGGGGCGGCCGCCCAACTCGGTCACGTCTTTCAACTTGGCGACGATCCGGTCGAGGATATCGTATTTGTCCTCGTCCGACGCATAGGGCGACATGGTGGGGGTGGAATATGTGTGGGGCAGGGCGCGGCGCAGGTCCGACATCTTCATGTCGGGGTTGCGGTCCATCAGTTTGCAGACTTCGACCGCGACGCGCATGCCGCAGTCATAGCCGCGCCCGATGGGTTCAGCCAGGAAGTAGTGGCCGGATTTCTCGAACCCCGCCAGCGCGCCCAACTGTTTGACCCGCCGTTTCATGTGGCTGTGGCCGGTTTTCCAATAGTCCGCCGTAACGCCATTGGCCTGCAAAACAGGGTCAGAGGCATAAAGCCCGGTCGATTTGACATCGGCGACAAACGTGCTGTTGGGGTAAATCGCGGACAGATCGCGCGCCATGATGACGCCCATCTTATCGGCGAAAATCTCTTCGCCCTCGTCATCCACCACGCCGCAGCGGTCGCCGTCGCCGTCAAACCCAAGCGCGAAATCCGCGCCCGAGGCTTTCACGCTGTCGGACATATCATGCAGCATTTCCATCGCTTCGGGGTTCGGGTTGTAATGCGGGAACGTGTAATCCAGCGTGTTGTGGCTATCGACCACCTCGACCCCCAGACGGCGGAACAGTTCGGGCGCAAAAGCGGCGGCGGTGCCGTTCCCCGTGGCGCAGACGACCTTGAGCTTACGGGTCATTTTGAAGTCACCCACCAGATCATCCAGATAGGCTTCGCGCACGCCATCGACGAATTCATATTTGCCGCCTTCGCGCTGTTCGCCACGCCCTTCCAGCACGATATCGCGCAGCTCTGCCATCTCGTCGGGGCCGTGGGTCAACGGGCGTTCAAAGCCCATCTTCACGCCGGTCCAGCCATTGGGGTTATGCGAGGCGGTGACCATCGCCACCGCAGGCGCATCCAGATGGAATTGCGCGAAATAGGCCATGGGCGACAGGCAGGGGCCGATATCCTTAACGTGAATACCCGCCTGCATCAGGCCCAAAATCAGCGCATTTTTAATCGATAGGGAATAGTCGCGGTAATCATTGCCGACAGCGATAACGGGCTCGATCCCGCGCTGTTGCATCTGCGTGCCCAGACCAAGGCCAAGCGCGGTGATGCCCGGCAGGTTGATCGCTTCGGGGTACTGCCAGCGCGCGTCATATTCGCGAAAACCGGTGGGGGCGATCATGGGGTCGCGCAGAAATTCCCATGTGTTCGGCGTGACTTTGGGCAACGGCTTGGTCATGAAATATCCTGATCTATCAGCGTTAAAATACTGCCCTCTTCGATAGAAGGAATGCGTACAGGGATCAACTGACAGCAAGGGCGCGGGACGGTTTGTTGCCGACGGGGCGGCAAGGTGCCGGTCAAACAACCGGCAGTGCCTGCGAATGGTTCCCAAAGAAAACGCCCCGCCCTTTTGCAAAAGGACGGGGCGGATAGGTCGCGATGCTGAGGTGCCTTAGCCGATGATGGCGTTCAACGTGGCCGACGGGCGCATCACCGCTTCGGTCTTGGCGGGGTCCGAATGGAAATACCCGCCCAGATCGACAGGCTTGCCCTGAACCTCTGCCAGCTCGGCCATGATCTTGTCCTCATTCACCGCCAGTTTTTCGGCGATGGGGGCAAAATGCTCGGCCAATGCGGCGTCGTCGCTCTGGCTGGCCAGCGCCTGTGCCCAATAGAGGGCAAAGTAATAGTGGCTGGCGCGGTTGTCCGGCTCGCCCACTTTGCGCGATGGGGATTTGTTGTTGTCCAGAATGCCCTGGGTCGCGGCATCTACGGCTTTGCCCAGGACGGCGGCCTTGGCATTGTCCTTCTGGTCCGCGAGGAACTTGAGGCTTTCCCCAAGCGCACAGAACTCGCCCAGGCTGTCCCACCGCAGGTGGTTTTCTTCAACCAGCTGCTGCACGTGCTTGGGGGCAGACCCGCCCGCACCGGTTTCAAACAAGCCACCGCCCTGCATCAGCTTGACGATCGACAGCATCTTGGCCGAGGTGCCCAGTTCCAGAATGGGGAACAGGTCGGTCAGATAGTCGCGCAGCACGTTGCCGGTGATCGCGATCGAATTCTCGCCCTTGCGGATTGTCTCAAGCGTTTGCCGCGTGGCCTTGGCGGGAGACATGATCTGGAACTTGTCGGCCACGCCCTTGGCTTCAAGGATCGGCTTCACATAGGCGATCAGCTCTGCGTCATGGGCGCGGTTCTCGTCCAACCAGAAGATCGCCTCGCAGCCCTCGGCTTTCTGACGGTCGATGGCCAGCTGCACCCAATCCTCGATCGGGGCCTTGCGGGCCGAGGCCGCGCGCCAGATGTCGTTTGCCTCGACGCTGTGCTCGGAAATCACGTCGCCATTGGCGGCGATCATTTTCACGGTGCCGTCAGCGGGGATCTCGAACGTGGTGGGGTGCGACCCGTATTCCTCGGCTTTTTGCGCCATCAAACCGATGTTCTGCACTGTGCCCGAGGTGGTCGGGTCCAGCGCGCCGGTTTCCTTGAAGTAATTAATGCTTTCTTCATAGACCGGAGCATATGAGTTGTCGGGGATCACGCAGTTGGTGTCGTGTTCCTTGTTGTCGGGGCCCCAGCCTTTGCCGCCAGCGCGGATCAGCGCGGGCATGGACGCGTCGATGATCACGTCGGATGGTACGTGCAGGTTGGTGATCCCTTTGTCGGAATTCACCATATACATCGGCGGGCGTGCATCCATCGCGTCTTTGACGGCTTGGGTGATCTCGGCGTTGTCCTTGATCCGCTCCATCATGTCGCCGATGCCTGCGTTCGGGTTCACACCCGCCGCTTTCAGCGCGTCACCGTATTTGTCGAAGACGGGCTTCAGGTATTCCCGCACAGCGTGGCCAAAGATGATCGGGTCCGACACTTTCATCATCGTCGCTTTCATGTGCAACGAGAACAGCGTGCCGTCTTTCTTGGTCTCTTCGATCTGCTCGGCCAGGAATGTGTCCAGCGCCTTGGCAGACATGAAGGTGGTGTCGACCACAGTGCCCGCGGGGAAGGATACGCCCTCCTTCAACACGGTCTCGGTCCCGTCGGCAGCAACATGCACGATCTTGGCCGCACCGGCCTGCGCGTCGGTCAGTGTCAAGGATTTCTCGTTCGAGAAGAAATCACCGCCCGACATCGACGATACTTTGGTTTTGCTGTCCTTGGACCATGTGCCCATCGAATGGGGGTTCGCCATCGCGTATTTCTTGACCGCATTGGCCGCGCGACGGTCAGAGTTGCCTTCGCGCAGAACGGGGTTCACCGCAGAGCCCTTGATCGCGTCATAGGCCGCGCGGGCTTTCTTTTCCGCGTCGGTGCTTGGCGCTTCGGGATAGTCGGGCAGCGCATAGCCCTGACCCTGCAATTCCTTGATCGCGGCCACCAGCTGCGGCACCGAGGCAGAGATATTCGGCAGCTTGATCACATTGGCGTCGGGCGTTTTCACCAGATCGCCCAGAATCGCCAGATCGTCGGATTGTTTTTGCGCCTCGGTCAGCGCGTCGGGGAAGGCCGCCAGAATACGCCCCGACAAAGAGATATCACGGGTGCCCACAGAAACCCCTGCCGCATCGGCAAAGCTGCGGATGATCGGCAGCAGCGAATAGCTTGCCAGTTCGGGGGCCTCATCGACCTGCGTGTAAATGATGTCGGGTGTCTGTGTATCAGCCATGGTATCCAGCCTTTCCTGAAGTTTGGTATGCGATAGTACACTTAGTTTGAAATATCCACCTCCCCCGCGTCGGGAAGGCCGCGAAACTGCAGCCAGCGGCGGCGAAACGCGCAGGGCATTGCCCCGGACACCACATAGCGCCCCCCGCAGCATTGCAAAACGAATCACTCGCCTGTCCGCGGGCAGAGCGGGGTTGATACCGTTAACGCTCACACACGCGGTAAGTGAGACAATATACCCATACCGTGTCGCTCTGCCCAATTGTTCAACCATCAAGGGGGGTGTGCCCTCTGGTAACAGGTGATTCGGTGTAATTCTGGGTCGCAAACCAAAGCCGATGTCGCTAAGCGCACCCAAATCCCGAGGCAACGAACTGGTTTACTTTGATTTTTGATAAAGTTTGTAAAAAATGCTGAAGCGCCGCAATAATAACAATTGCGGGGCATGTGTGACCACTGCCGGACCGCGCAACGCGCAGGTCATGCACCTTGATGGCCTGATCAGAGGGACCGTGGTGTCATGACGGACCGAAAGGAAGACGGCACAAGCAAGGATGGTCGCGTCGCCCGCGGCGAGATCACCCGCGAACGCGTGCTCGACGCGGCAGAGCGTTGCTTTGCCGAGCTTGGCTTTGATGCGGTCAGCATCCGCCAGATCGCGCGCGAGGCCGAGGTCACGCTGGGTGTGGTCGGCTTTCACGGGGGCACCAAACAAGAGCTTTTCGTGACCGTGCTGAAACGGCGGGTCGAAACGCTCAACGCCATGCGCATGGCGCGGCTTGATGCGCTTAAATCGACAGAGCGGCTCACGCTGGAGACGCTGATCGACGCCTATGTCACCCCGTACCTCGAAATCGCCTCGCGCGGGGATCCGCAATGGCGGGCCTATGCGCAGTTGGTGGCGCGGATCATGTCTGACGAACGCTATTACCGCGAGGCAGGGCCGCTTTATGATCGCGTCGCCTCTATCTACCTTGACGAAATGGCGCGTCTGCGTCCTGATTCCGACCGTGAACAGCTTGCCGCGGTGCTGTCGCTGACCGTGTCCTCGATGGTGTCCATCGTCGCAAGCGGCATCCGCATCGCGGGCCTGTCGCAAAGTGATCGGCGCGAAAGCCCTATGGTGTACCGCCCGCTCTTGCTTGATTTTTGTGTGGGTGGCGTTCTGCGCGCGCTTGAGCCAAAGTGCTAGGCAACTCAACGCGATAAAAGGCCCCACGTCATGAAATCCTATCCCAAAGTCTGGTTCCTGCGGCACGGTGAAACCGAATGGAACGCAGAAGGGAGGGTGCAGGGCCAGACCGAATCCGTGCTCTCTGAACGGGGCAAGGTCCATGCGCAGCAGCAGGCCAAGCTGATGGCGCCTATCCTTGCGGATAACCCGCCCTGCATCGTGTCGCCGCTTAAACGCACGCGCCAGACCGCGGATATCGCCCTTGGCGGGCGGGACTACCAGACCGACGATCGTCTGAAAGAGATTTTCGCCGGCGATTGGGAAGGCCACCTGCGCGCCGATATCTTCAAGAACCTGCCCGAAGGCATCACGGCGCAAAGCCCCCATATGGAATTCTATTGCGCCGCTCCCGGTGGCGAAGGCTTTGACGTGTTTCAGGCGCGGGTGAATGCCTTTGTCGACACGCTGACCGAACCCACCGTCGTGGTCGCTCACGGGCTCAGCGGCCAGCTTTTGCGCGGCGCGCTCTGCGGGTTAAGCCGGGCAGATCTAGGCCAGTTGTCAAACCGGCAGGGCTGCGTCTATGTCCTTGAAAACGGGCAGGAAACGGTGCTGTCGTGTGACTGACACGACCTCGATGATGCCCCCCTGCACCGTGGCCGTCATCGGCTGCGGGTTGATCGGCGCAAGCTGGGCCGCGCTGTTCCAGCACGCAGGCCACACCGTCCGCGCGTGGGACCCTGACACAGGTGCCCGCGACGGTTTCGCCGCCCGCGTGGCGGGCCCCTTGGCGCAACTGCAGGAAATCTCGGCAGGGGCGGCCCCCCAAGGCGCGCTTTCAACCCACGAGAGTTTGCAAGACGCCCTACAAGACGTGGTGTTGATCCAGGAAAACGCGCCCGAGAACGTGCCGCTGAAACACCAGCTTTACGCGCAGATCGAAGGCATCGTCACGCCGGATGTGATTGTCGCCTCCAGCACCTCGGCGCACCCGTGGTCGGATCTTGTGCCGGGGATGCAGCACCCCGACCGGCTGATCACTGCACACCCCTTCAATCCGCCCCATCTAGTGCCGCTGGTCGAAGTCTACGGCCCCGATCCTCAGGTGCTCGACTGGGCCGAAGGGTTCTACCGCAGTCTCGGCTCTGCGCCCGTGCGGCTGAAAAAAGATGCGGTGGGGCATATCGCCAACCGGCTGTCCTCGGCGCTCTGGCGCGAGGCGGTGCATATCGTCGCCGAGGGCATCGCCGATGTCGAAGCGGTGGATCAGGCGCTGGTCAACGGGCCGGGGCTGCGCTGGTCGGTGCTGGGGGCGCATATGGCCTATCACCTTGGCGGGGGCGCCGGGGGCATGGCGGGCTATCTGGCCCATCTCGGGCCAAGCCAGCAGAAACGTTGGGACAATCTCGGCGCGCCAAGGCTCGACGCCGATACCTGCGCGCGTCTGGTCGACGGGGTGAACATTGAGGCCGCAGGCCGCAGCATCGCCCAGCTAGAGGCCGAACGCGACGCCGCCCTGATCGAACTTGCACAGATGCGCAAACGGCTGGCGGATCGGAAAACCTAAGGCCACGTGGCCCTAGATCGATTTACGCGCGCGCATCGCTGCGGTGATCGTCCCATCGTCAAGGTAATCAAGCTCCCCGCCGATCGGCACACCCTGGGCCAGAGAGGTCAACCGCACCTGACCCTCAAGCTGGTCCGCGATATAATGCGCCGTGGTCTGCCCGTCGATGGTGGCGTTCAGCGCCAGAATAACCTCAGACACAGCCTCGTCGCGCACGCGGTCCATCAGCCGGGGGATGCGCAATTCCTGCGGGCCGATGGCATCGAGCGCGGACAGCGTGCCACCCAGCACATGATAACGCCCCTTGAACACGCCCGACCGCTCCATCGCCCATAGATCGGCAACATCCTCGACCACGCAAATCTCGCCATTGGCGCGTTTCTCCGACGTGCAGATGTCGCAGATATCGGCGGTGCCCACATTGCCGCAGTTGATGCATTCGCGCGCCGTCGCCGCCACGGTCTGCATCATATCGGCCAAAGGCGTCAGCAGCAGCGCGCGTTTGCGGATCAGATGCAGCACCGCCCGGCGGGCCGAGCGTGGCCCCAATCCGGGCAGCCGCGCCATCAGGTCGATGAGCGCATCAATGTCGCGTGTGCTGCTCATCTGTGGACCCCCATAGCGTTGGTGTGAAAGAGTTTTAATGCCTTCGGCGAGGATTTAACCCCATTTGGAAGGATCAGAACGGCAGCTTCATATCCGCGGGCAGACCCATGCCTTCGGTCAGCTTGCTCATCTCGGACTGGGCGCGATCGGTGGCTTTGGTCTGCGCGTCCTTGATCGCGGCGAGGATCAGGTCTTCGACGACTTCTTTCTCGTCGCCGTTGAAGATCGACGGATCGATATCCAGCGACTTCAGCTCGCCCTTGGCAGTGCAGGTCGCCTTGACCAGACCGGCACCGGATTCCCCTTCGACGATGATATTGTGCATGTCTTCTTGCAGCTGCGCCATCTTGCCCTGCATTTCCTGCGCGCTCTTCATCATCTTGGCCATGTCACCCATGGCACCCAAACCTTTAAGCATGTGGTCGTCTCCTGTAGCTTTATTTGCTTATGTATATGCGGTCTTTGCCGCCCCCCGACAAGGGGTGCCCCAGCGTGGACAGGTCGCGGACAGAGCAGGGCAGGGCGCGGTCAGTCGTCCTCGAAAGGGTCCCATTCATCCTCGACCTCCGGCAGCGCTTCGGACACGGCGGCGGCGGCGATTTCCTCGGGCGTGCGGATCGACAGGATCTTGGCCCCGGGAAAGCTCGCCATGACGGCCTGCATCAGCGGGTGGTTTTCCGCCTGCGATTTCAGTGCGTTTTCCTTGGCGTCGCGGATCTCGGCGATGGTTTTCGCGCTGCTGTCACCCACGATGGTCACGGCCCAGCGGTTGCCGGTCCACAGTTGCAGCCGCGTGCCAAGACGCTGCGCCAGATCGCGGGGGGCACTGTCGGTGGGGGTGAATTCGATCCGCCCCGGTTGATAGGCCGCCAGTCGGACCGAGGTTTCGACCTCCACCAGCAGCTTCACGTCGCGGTTGCTGCGGATCAGCTCGACCACATGTTCAAACGTCGGGTAGTGCGCCAAAGCCTGCGCCACCGCCGGGGCAAGTGCCGCCATCGTCGCGCCGCCCGCAGGCCCGCCCGACATCTGCTGGCTGCCCATAGCGCTGGTCGATCCGCCCCCGGCGGGCACGGCCGCGCCGCCCCCCGGACCCTGCGGCGGGGCGGGAGGAGGCGTGGTATTGGCCAGCTTGCGGGCAAGCTCTTCAGGGCTGGGCAGGTCGGCGACATGGGTCAGGCGGATCACGGCCATCTCGGCGGCCATCATCGCATTGGGCGCGCTTGCCACCTCGTCCAGCGCCTTCAGCAGCATCTGCCACAGACGGGTCAGCACGCGCATCGGCAGCGTTTCCGCCATGGTGACGCCACGGCTGCGTTCCTCGGGCGAGACGGTGGGGTCTTCGGCGGCATCGGGGGTGATCTTGACCACGGATACCCAATGGGTGATCTCGGCCAGATCGCGCAGCACGGCCATCGGGTCGGCCCCGTCGGAATACTGGTTGCCCAGCTCGTCCAGCGCGCCGGCCGCATCGCCGCGCAGGATCATATCGAACAGGTCCAGCACCCGCCCGCGATCCGCCAGCCCCAGCATGGCGCGCACCTGCACGGCTGTTGTCTCGCCCGCCCCGTGGCTGATCGCCTGATCCAGCAAGGACGTGGCATCGCGCGCGGACCCTTCGGCGGCACGGGTGATCAGCGCCAGCGCATCATCGGCAATCTGTGCATTCTCGGCCGTGGCGATCTTGCGCATCAGCGCGATCATCACCTCGGGTTCGATCCGGCGCAAATCAAAGCGTTGGCAACGCGACAGCACGGTCACGGGCACCTTGCGGATCTCGGTCGTAGCGAAGATGAATTTGACGTGCTCTGGCGGTTCCTCAAGCGTCTTCAGCAGCGCGTTGAACGCGCCGGTCGACAGCATGTGCACCTCATCGATGATATAGACTTTGTACCGGGCCGAGGCCGCGCGGTAATGCACGCTGTCGATGATCTCGCGGATATTGCCGACGCCGGTGTTCGATGCGGCGTCCATCTCCATCACGTCGACGTGGCGGCCTTCCATGATGGCGACGCAATGTTCGCAGACCCCGCAGGGCTCTGTCGTGGGCCCGCCATTGCCGTCCGGCCCGATGCAGTTCATCCCCTTGGCGATGATCCGCGCAGTGGTCGTTTTACCGGTCCCGCGGATGCCGGTCATGATGAACGCCTGCGCAATGCGGTCCGCCTCGAACGCGTTTTTCAGCGTGCGCACCATCGCATCCTGCCCGACCAGATCGGCAAAGGTTTCAGGCCGGTATTTGCGGGCCAATACGCGATAGGCAGAGGGTGCTGTCATGACGATCCTGCAAGATTCGATTGAAGCCCTGAACCTAGAGCATCCAAAGGATGCCGCCAACCGCAACCGAGGCAAAGCTGAAAATCACCGCCAGCGTCTTCATCCGCGCATTGGGTTGCGCATTGGCGTGGTGGTCGTTCAGCCGGTCCAGCGTCTTGGTCGCCGCATCATGGGCCGCCCAGAAGATATAGACCGCCGCGACGACAAAGATCGTCGCCACGCCCTTCGCAGCCCAGGTCGGGTCAAAATCACCGAACACCGCCTTAAGCCCGATTGCGACCGCAAGCGACGCCATCCCCGTGCGCATCCACCCTGCAAAGGTGCGCTCGTTCGCCAAAATCGTGCGGTCTTCGGCCCAGTCGGTGCGGTTCTCGGCCAGATCATTGCTTTTATTCATTGAACTATTCTGCGCGTCGCGCGTTACGCTGACAATAATATTTGACATAACGGGGACAGATTTATGCGGTTGCGCGGCATCAGAAGAAGCAAAAACGTAGAGGTCCGCCGCGGCGGGCGCGGGGGCGGTGCCGGGCGTGCGGGCGGTCTGGGGATCGTCGGCGTTTTGGCGGTGCTGGCGATCGGCTATTTCACCGGCATCGACGTATCGCCCTTGCTGAACGGGGGCGGCGCGCCGCAAACCCAGCAGGGCGCGCCGGTGTCTGAGTCTGACGCGCAGGCCACGCAGTTCACCGCGCAGGTGCTGGCCACCACCGAAGATGTCTGGGGCGAGATTTTCCCACAGCAGTTGGGTCGCGAATACGTGCCGCCCAAGCTCGTTGTCTTTTCCAACGTCACGCAAAGTGCCTGTGGCGGTGCCTCTGGCGCGACGGGGCCGTTCTACTGCCCGGCGGATGAAAAGGCCTATATCGACACGCAATTCTTTGATCTTCTGGCGCAGCGCATGGGGGCAGGCGGGGATTTCGCCGCCGCCTATGTGATTGCCCACGAGGTCGCCCACCACGTCCAGAACGAACTGGGCATCCTACCCAAGGTCGACGCACTGCGCCGCCAATCCTCTACGGCCGAGGCGAATGCCCTGACCGTGCGGCTCGAGCTGATGGCTGATTGTTTTTCGGGCATCTGGGCCAAGAACGTCAAAGGTCTGATGGAGCGGGGCGATCTGGACGAGGCATTGAACGCCGCGCGCAAGATCGGCGATGACCACCTGCAACGTCAGGCCGGTCGCGTCCCGCAGCCGCACACCTTTACCCACGGCACGTCCGAGCAGCGCTCCAGCTGGTTCCAGCGCGGGTTCGACAGCGGTCAGGTCGGCCAATGCGACACTTTCGCGGCAGAGCAGCTGTAACAGCGCTCGGTGCCGTAACGGAAAAATAATGAGTATAAACAGCAGGTTAAGTTACCCGTGGGTAACCTGACCTGTTGCTTTCGGCCGTGCCAAAATGCCTATAGCCAAACGCATGGAGGCGCTGCGGGGCATTGAGGCACTGCGGAAAAATCAGGGAGCGGGGGCTGCCCCTCTCGGGCCATCCTTTGGATGACCCTGCGGGGCGACGCGTATTTTGCGGGGCAAAATACGCTGGGGTGAGAGGCTGATAACGACCCAAGTGGGTCTCGTTACGGCTGCTTCCTTCCGGATCTGACCGGGTTGGCGAGGCACCTGCCCGCACCAACCTCTCACCGCCCATATAGTATAGGGTCCGGTGGGATGCAAGACGGACCCAAAGGCGTTTTTCCCTCGGGCGTTTTTATCGGGCAGGGGGCCATGCAGCCTTGGCATCGCGCGGTTTGGCCAATAGGCATGGTGCACGCAAACGGGAGGATACGCATGAAGCACGCCGAGACGGTCACTTTCGGAGGGTCAGCGCTTGACCGCGCCGGAGAGGTTCGCGCCGACAAGGAGGCCGTGGCCGCATTGCGCGCCGATGATGCCGCCCGCGCCATTCTGTTTTGGCGGGGCAAGGTCTTGATCGACCCCGCGCGCCCCGCGTCTGTTGTGCGTTTGCCGCTGGATCACCCCGTTCTGGCGGATGCCGGCTCTGCCCCGATCTTGCTGGGGCGCGAAGAGGGGGCCGCGTGTTTTGCCTATGACCTGTCGCCGTGGATGCCCGATGACTTCGACCCGCGCCAGCTGGGGTCTTTCGTGGATCAAAGCGAACAGCGCCACCCGATGTTGCCGCCCGACTATGCTTTCGTCGAAATGCGCCGCGTGATGACGTGGCTCAGCCCGCGTGACGCCGAACTGGCCGCGACCGGCAAGGCCATTCTGGCGTGGCACGAAAATCACGGCTACTGCGCCCGCTGCGGCTTTGAAACCGTGGTGAATGACGCAGGCTGGCAACGCAACTGCCCCGCTTGCCGCGCCTCGCATTTCCCGCGGACTGATCCGGTTGTGATCATGCTGATCACCCACGGCAACTCTGTCCTGATGGGGCGGTCGCCGGGCTGGCCCGAGGGGATGTTCTCGCTTTTGGCGGGGTTTGTCGAACCGGGTGAAACGCTCGAAGCCGCCGTGCGCCGCGAGGTGTTTGAAGAGGCGGGCGTGCAGGTCGGTCAGGTCAGCTATCTTGCCAGTCAGCCTTGGCCGTTTCCCGCGTCGCTCATGTTCGGCTGCGCCGGAGAGGCGACAAGCCACGAGATCACCATCGACCCCAAAGAGATCGAAGAGGCCTTCTGGGTGTCCAAAGAGGACATGATGGATGTCTTTGCCGGGCAACACCCCAAGATCAAACCGGCCCGAAAGGGGGCGATTGCGCATTTCCTGCTGGAAAACTGGCTTGCGGATACGCTGGATTAAGGCAACCTTCGGGAAAGACGACGGACAAGGCAGAACATGAAATTTTCCACCAAAGAAGACATCGACGCGCCGATTGATGCGGTATTCGACATGCTGTGCGAATTTGACCAGTTCGAACGCGCCGCCATGCGCCGCGGCGCAGAGGTGCAGCGCGTGGACCGGCTGGCAGAAGCGGGACCGGGGATGCAGTGGGAAGCTGCCTTTGACATGCGCGGCAAACGGCGCGAGCTTCAGGTCGAGATGGACCGTTTTGACCGCCCGACCGAAATGAAGCTGAACACCCGTTCGCAGGGTCTGACTGGCGACATGAGCTTTGATCTCGTCGCCCTGTCGCGCAGCCGCACCCGCATCATGGTCGCGCTAGAGCTCAAGCCGCAAAACCTGTCGGCCCGTCTGCTGGTGCAGTCGTTGAAACTGGCCAAGAATTCGCTGACCAAGAAGTTCAAGAAACGTGTCGGCGACTACGCCAAGGACATGGAAGACCGCTACCACAAACCCCGCTAGGGGGTTTGCGGCGGTGGCCGGCTTACTGGCCGTGACGGTCGGGATGCGCGGGGTAGACGCCCAGAATATCGATGAAGTTGGTGAAATGCGCCAGTTCCTCCAGCGCGCGGGCAACGGCGGGGTCTTCGGGGTGGCCTTCGATATCGGCATAGAACTGTGTCGCCGTGAACGACCCGCCCGCCATGTAGCTTTCCAGCTTGGTCATGTTGACGCCATTGGTCGCGAAACCGCCCATAGCTTTGTAAAGCGCAGCAGGGATGTTGCGCACCTGAAAGACAAAGGTGGTCAGCATGTTTTCCGCTCGGCGGGTCTGGTCCAGATCGGGCGACATCAGCAAGAAGCGGGTGGTGTTATGGTCCAGATCCTCGATGTCGCGGGCCAGCACCTTGAGCCCGTGAATATCCGCCGCGACCTCGCTTGCCAGCACACCGACATCGCGTTCTTCCGACACCGCAAGATCCGCCGCAGCGCCCGCACTATCGGCCGCGGCCTCTGAGGTGATGCCATGGGCGTCCAGCCAGCTGCGCGCCTGCGGGATCAGCACCATATGCGCGCGCACGTGTTTGATATCTTCGAGCTTCACACCGTCATGGGCCATCAGGCTGATGCGCACGCGCACGAAGGCCTCTGCGATGATGCGCAGCCCGCTTTGCGGCAACAGCCGGTGGATGTCCGCGACCCGCCCGTAGGTCGAGTTTTCGACCGGCAGCATCGCCAGATCGGCGCGGCCTTCGCGCACGGCGCGGATCACCCCTTCGAAGGTCATGCAGGGCACGGGGATCATGTCGGGGCGGGCTTGCAGGCAGGCTTCGTGGCTATAGGCCCCCAAAGCACCTTGAAAAGCGATGCGCGGCGCGGTTTTACTGGTCATCAGGGGCATCCTTCTTCAAGCCGTTGCCAACTATGGCGTTTGGTCGCGGTAACTACACCTTGCCCCGACGAAGGGAAAGCAATAGATACGCCTGCAATACGATGCCCGAATACCAACGATGGACCTTCACGCATGTTCGATACAATGACCGTTACCAAAATCGCTGCCGGCCTGTTTGGCGCTTGGCTTGTCCTTCTGCTTGGCAAATTCGCGGGCGAAGAGCTTTATCATGCGGGGTCGCATGGCGAACAGGGCTATGTGATTGAAGTGGCTGATGCCTCCGCTGGTGGGGAGCCCGCAGAAGAAGTCGATTTTGCCGAGATCATGGCGGCCGCCGATCCGTCCAAGGGCGAAAAGGTTTTCCGTAAATGTTCCGCTTGTCACAAGGCCGAAGACGGTGCGAATGCGGTTGGTCCCTACCTTTACGGTGTTGTCGGGCGTCCGGTTGATTCCGCTGACGGGTATGCATCCTATTCCGGCGCGCTTGAGAAAGCCGCTGAGACATGGACCCCCGAGAACCTGAACGCCTTCCTGACCAAGCCTGCCGGTTTCGCACCAGGCACCACGATGGGTTTCGCGGGTCTGCCCAAGATCGAAGACCGGGCGAATGTGATCGCCTATCTCGACAGCCTGGACAACTGATCCACCCCATATTCCGATTGCAAGGCCGCCCCCTCGTGGGCGGCCTTTTGCTGTGAAGTGCCCTGTTTTCAGTCAGGTAACATATTCGCAACTTGTAACTTGGGCGGTCGGGCCGTTAGCGTGTATCCGGCAGTGCTCTGCCGCGACGACCCTCGTCTATCGCCTGTTGTTATAAAGGATACGCCCGATGCCCCGGACCCATGCCCATACTGACACAAAATCGCAAACCCCCATGCTGCGCGTCGCTGGTGCGGCCTTGCTTGTCTTCGGGGCCGCGATGCTGGGCGGGGCAGCTTGGGGGCAAGAAGACGCCGCGCAGGGCAGTGACAAGATCATCACCGCGCATGGCTATTCCTTTTACGGCGATCTGAAATACCCCGCCGATTATACCCATTTCGACTATGTGAACCCCGACGCACCCAAAGGCGGCGAGATTTCAATCTCTACCCTTGGGACGTTTGATTCGATGAACCCCTATTCGCGCAAGGGCCGTGGCGGCGCGTTGAGCACGGTGATGTATGAAAGCCTGCTCGGCGAGGGCGTCGGCGGAGAGATCGTGCCCGCGGATGTTTACGGCGAAGCCTATTGCCTGCTGTGCGAGAGCCTTGAATACCCCGAGAGCAAGGATTGGGTGGTGTTCCACATGCGCAAGGACGCCAAATTCTCGACCGGTGATCCGGTGACGGCCCATGACATCGCCTTCAGCCACAACCTGCTGCTGGATCAGGGGCTGAAATCCTATGCCGATGCAGTGCGCAAGCTGATCCCCAAGGTCGAGGTGATCGATGATTACACTATTAAATTCTATTTCAGCCCCGGCGTGTCCCGGCGCAGCCTGATCGAACAGGTCGGCGGCGTGCCGGCATGGTCGAAAAAATGGTACGAGGAAACCGGCGCGCGGCTGGACGAATCGCGGCTGGAAACCTCGCCCGGGTCCGGCCCCTATATGATCGACAGCATCGATGTGAACCGTCGCATCGTCTATGAACGCAACCCCGATTACTGGGGCAAGGACCTGCCGTTCAACGTGGGCCGCAACAATTTTGATAAAATCCGGGTTGAATATTTTGGCGACGAGAATTCCGCGTTCGAGGCCTTCAAGGCGGGTGAATATACCTTCCGTACCGAGGGCAGTTCGAAACAATGGGCGTCGTCCTATGACTTCCCCAAGGTGACCGCGGGGCAGGTGGTCAAAGAGGATATCCCCGACGGGTCGCCTCCCACGCCTTCGGGCATCGTGTTCAACCTTGGCCGGGAGGTCTTGCAGGACAAGCGCGTGCGCGAGGCCGTGGCCCTGGGGTTCAACTTTGAATGGACCAATGAATCGCTGCAATACGGGCTGTTCAAACAGCGGGCGTCGTTTACGCAGGACACGCCGCTAATGGCCACGGGTGCCCCCCAAGGGGCGGAACTGGCGCTGCTGGAAAGCCTTGGCGATGTCGTGCCGCCCGAACTGCTGACGCAAGACGCGGTGGTGCCGCATACGTCGGATGCGAGCCGCCTGTCGGACCGTCGCAACCTGCGCCGCGCGATGAAGCTGCTGGACGAGGCCGGTTGGGCCGTGGGCGATGACGGCAAACGCTATAATGCACAGGGCAAACCCTTGCAGTTGCGGTTCTTGCTGAACTCGTCCGGGTCGGCGACTCTGTCGGCGGTGATCGAAAACTTTATGTCGAATTTGCAGAACATGGGCATTGATGCCGTGCTCGAGAAAGTCGACAGTTCCCAATACACGGCCCGCGAACGGGACCGCGATTACGACATGGTCTATGACAGCTATGGGGCGTTTCTGGGCACGGGCACCGGGCTAGAACAACGCTATGGGTCAGAGGCGGCGGCCTATTCGCTGTTCAACCCTGCGGGGCTTGCCAGCCCGTTGGTGGATGCGATTGTGACCGCGTCGCTGGCAGCCGACACGAAAGAGGAAGAGGACGCCAGCCTGATGGCGCTGGATCGGGCGTTGCGCTATGAATTTTTCATGATCCCGACCTGGTATAACGACAGTTTTTGGACAGCCTATTACGACCAGTACGAACACCCTGAAACGCAGCCGCCTTACGCTTTGGGCTACCTCGATTTCTGGTGGTACAATGCCGATAAAGCAGACGCCTTGCGCGCTGCAGGCGCACTGAGGTAAACGCCGGCCATGGGCGCATATATTCTTCGACGGCTGTTGCTGATCATACCGACTTTGCTTGGGATCATGCTGATCAACTTTGCACTGGTGCAGTTTGTGCCGGGTGGGCCTGTTGAGCAGGCGATCGCGCGTATTCAGGGCGGTGGTGACGTGTTCGAAGGGTTCTCTGGCGGGGGATCGGATGCGGGGAATGCCGCAGATACCGGCGGCAACGAGAATTACGTTGGCGCACGGGGCCTGCCGCCCGAATTCATCGCAGAGCTTGAGAAAGAGTTCGGCTTTGACAAGCCGCCGGTAGAGCGGTTCGTGAACATGCTGTGGAACTACATGCGGTTCGATTTCGGCGACAGCTACTTCCGGTCGATCAGCGTGATCGAGTTGATCAAGGAGAAGCTTCCCGTTTCGATCACGCTGGGGCTTTGGTCGACGTTGATCGCCTATCTGGTGTCGATCCCCCTTGGCATCCGCAAGGCGGTCAAGGATGGCACGGCCTTTGATACATGGACATCGGGCGCGATTATCGCGGCCTATGCGATCCCGGGCTTTCTGTTCGCGATCCTGCTGCTGGTGCTGTTCGCGGGCGGGTCCTATTGGCAGATATTCCCGCTGCGGGGGCTGACCTCGGATAATTTTGACCAGTTAAGCCCATTGGGCAAGGTCGCTGATTACTTCTGGCACATCACGCTGCCGGTGCTGGCCTCGACCATCTCGGCCTTTGCGACGCTGACCTTGCTGACCAAGAACAGCTTTCTCGACGAGATCAAGAAGCAATATGTCGTCACTGCGCGGGCCAAGGGTCTGTCAGAGCGTAAGGTGTTGTACGGCCACGTATTCCGCAACGCGATGCTGATCGTGATCGCGGGCTTTCCGGCGGTGTTTATCGGTGTGTTCTTTGGCGGCTCGCTGATCATCGAGACGATCTTTAGCCTTGATGGTCTGGGCCGTCTGGGGTTCGAGGCGGCGGTTGCGCGGGACTATCCGATCGTCTTCGGCACGCTGTTCATCTTTGGCCTTATCGGTCTGCTGGTCGGTATCCTGTCTGACCTGATGTATGTGGTCGTCGACCCGCGCATCGACTTTGAAAAACGCGAGGGCTGAACCCGATGGCGCTATCCCCGCTGAACCAACGCCGCTGGCGTAACTTTACCCGTAACCGCCGCGCCTATTGGAGCCTTTGGATTTTCGCGATCCTGTTTGGCATCTCGCTGTTCGCTGAATTTGTGGCCAACGACAAGCCGATCCTGGTGAACTATCGCGGCGATTACTACATGCCGATTTTCAAGTTCTATCCCGAGACCGAATTCGGCGGTGATTTCCTGACCGAAGCGGTCTACCGCGACCCCGAGGTTCAATGTCTGATCGCCTCGGGCGGGGTGATCGACTGTCTGGACGACCCCGAGGGGATCATCGAAGACGCGCAGGATGGTGACGTCGCGGGCGAGGCGATTGCGGCGGGCTGGTCGATCTGGCCGCCTATCCCCTATAGCTTTAATACCGCCGTGGACCGGCCCGGTGCGGCCCCGCTGCCGCCGAACGGGCAGAACCTGCTGGGCACCGATGGTACCAAACGTGACGTGTTGGCGCGGGTTATTCATGGCTTCCGGTTGTCGATCATCTTTACCCTGATTGTGACGGGGGCCGCATCGCTGATCGGGATCATCGCAGGGGCGGTGCAGGGGTTCTTTGGCGGCTGGACCGATCTGATTTTCCAGCGCGTGATCGAGATCTGGACCTCGACCCCGTCGCTGTATGTGATCATCATCATGTTCGCCATTCTGGGGCGTAGTTTCTGGCTGCTGGTATTCTTGCTGGTGCTGTTCAGTTGGACATCGCTTGTGGGTGTTGTACGGGCGGAATTCTTGCGGGCGCGGAACCTTGAATATGTGCGTGCGGCGCGTGCACTTGGGGTGGGGAATATGACGATCATGTTCCGCCACATGCTGCCCAATGCGATGGTCGCGATGCTGACGATGCTGCCGTTTATCATTACCGGCACGATCAGCACGCTTGCGATCCTTGATTTTCTGGGCTTCGGCCTGCCGTCGTCGGCACCGTCTTTGGGCGAGCTGACCTTGCAAGCCAAGCAGAACCTGCAAGCGCCCTGGCTGGCGTTCACCGCGTTCTTCACCTTTGCCATCATGCTGTCGCTGCTGATCTTTATCTTTGAAGGGATCCGCGACGCCTTTGACCCGAGAAAGACGTTCTCATGACGCCTTCGACCCCGTCCACTGCGGTGCTGCAAGTTGAGGACCTGCGCGTGTCCTTCCGTCAGGAAGGTGCGTTGACCCATGCGGTCAAGGGCGTGAGCTTTGCCGTGCAGCGCGGAGAAACCGTGGCGTTGGTGGGGGAGTCCGGCTCGGGTAAATCGGTATCGGCGCTGAGCACCGTATCGCTGTTGGGCGACAGTGCCGAGGTGTCGGGATCGGTGCTTTATGACGGGCAGCAGATGGTCGGGGCGAGCGACAAGCTGCTGCGCAAGGTGCGCGGCAATGACATCAGCTTTATCTTTCAAGAGCCAATGACCTCGCTTAACCCGCTGCATACGATCGAAAAGCAGCTGGCGGAATCGCTGGCGCTGCATCAGGGCGTGGCGGGGGCCGAGGCGCGGGCGCGTATCCTTGAACTGCTGGACAAGGTCGGGATCGTGGATGCGGAGAGCCGGTTGGGTGCCTACCCGCACCAGCTGTCGGGCGGGCAACGGCAACGGGTGATGATCGCGATGGCGCTGGCCAACAAGCCCGATGTGCTGATCGCGGATGAGCCGACCACGGCTTTGGACGTGACCATTCAGGCGCAGATACTGGACCTGCTGAAAGAGCTGAAAGACAGCGAGGGCATGGGCCTGCTGTTCATCACCCATGATCTGGGCATCGTGCGCCGCATTGCCGACCGCGTCTGCGTGATGAAACAGGGCGAGATTGTCGAACACGGCCCCACGCACGAGATTTTTGACAACCCGCAGCACCCCTACACGATCAAGCTTTTGGGGGCGGAGCCGTCGGGCCGACCGGACCCGGTCGCCCCCGATGCCGAGGTGATTGCCAGCACCGATCATCTGAAGGTCTGGTTCCCGATCCAGAAGGGGTTCATGCGCAAGACGGTGGATCACGTGAAGGCCGTCAATGACGCGTCGCTGTCCGTCCGCGCGGGGGAAACCCTTGGTATCGTGGGTGAATCCGGGTCGGGAAAGACGACGCTGGCGCTGGCGATCATGCGGTTGATCTCCTCTGAAGGGGGGATCAGCTTTATGGGCCAGGACGTGCGCAGTTGGTCCACGCGGCAGTTGCGGCGGTTGCGCAAGGATATGCAGATCGTGTTTCAGGATCCGTTCGGCAGCCTGTCGCCGCGGATGACCTGTATGCAGATCATCGCCGAAGGGCTGAGCGTGCATAAGGTGGACCCGGACCGCAACCCGCGCGAACTGGTGCGTGATGTGATGATCGAGGTGGGGTTGGACCCGGCCACGATGGACCGCTATCCGCACGAGTTTTCCGGCGGGCAACGTCAGCGGATTGCGATTGCGCGGGCGATGGTACTGCGACCCAAGCTGCTGGTGCTGGACGAGCCGACCTCGGCGCTGGATATGACCGTGCAGGTGCAAATCGTGGACCTGCTGCGCAACCTGCAGCGCAAATACGGGCTGGCCTATCTGTTCATCAGCCACGACCTGAAGGTCGTGCGCGCGATGTCGCATAAGGTGATGGTGATGAAGCGGGGGGATGTGGTCGAATATGGCGATGTCGATACGCTGTATGACAATCCGCAGTCCGACTATACGCGCACCTTGCTACAGGCGACGACCTGAGCAGGCCAAGCTTAAGAGCTTGGCCCGATCATAAAGCAGTTCACATTGCGGGCGACCAGACGGCGACAGGCCAGATCGGCTGTCTCGCGGGTCATGCCGAGGAAGTTGGCGTCGAACCCTTGCGGGCGACGCACGACTTTGCGCAGGCTGCCGTCGAGGGTCGAGATTTCGGACAATGCGGTTTTCAGCAAGACTTTCTCGGCGGCATAGCGGCTGGGATAGCGGCCCACATTCACGCCCCAGTGACGCCCGCCTGATGTCGACACGCGAGTGATGACTTCGGGGGCAGGGGGGGCTTTGGGCGTGACCTGTTTGACCGCGGCGGTTTCAACCAGCGATGCGGCGGAGGATGGGCGCAGCGTGGGCCGGACCGAGACCGAGGCGAGCAGGGTTTCCGCTTCTGCCGCGGGTTCCGGTGTCGGGGCAGGGGCCTCTGCGACGACGGGCGGCGCGGTTTGCTGTGCCTCTTTCAGCGCGGCGGTGATGTCTGAGTTCAGGATCGGAGAGGTCGCTTGGGGCACCTCGGCGGTGGCAACCACGACCTGCGGCTGGTGACCGGGGCGCAATGTGGGACGTTTGGAGGTGGTGACGGCCCCCACAAGCCGGATGACCTTGCCCGCGCCGCCGGATGCGCCAGGCGTATCCTCGACATCGGCGTAGACCGGCTTGGACGGTTTGTTCAGCGGCGCGCGAGAAGGGGCGCGGCGGAAGCCCAGATCCATCAGTTCGGTGACTTTGGCGTTGCGCGCGCTGGTAGAGGTGCCGCCGAAAACGGTCACGATAACGCGTTCGTTGCCGCGTTCCGCCGACGCGGTCAGGTTGAAGCCCGCCGCGCGGGTGTAGCCTGTTTTGATGCCATCGGCGCCCTTGTAGGAGCCCAGAAAACGGCGGTTGGTGTGGCTGACCTTGCGCACGCCCGCATCGGCAGTGATGCGCGAGAACAGGTTGTAGTATTCGGGGTGATCATAGAGCAGGTGGCGGCCCATGATGGTCATGTCATGTGCGGTCGACATGTGACCGGATTCGGTCAGGCCGTGGGCGTTCTTGAAGGTGGTGTTGGTCATGCCAAGCGCCTTGGCGGTGCGGTTCATGCGGCGGGCGAATTTGGCCTCGGACCCTTCGATGGCTTCCCCGATGGCGGTGGCGGCGTCATTGGCAGATTTGACGGCCGCGGCGCGGATCAGGTAGCGCAAAGAAATGGTTTGGCCCGATTTCAGCCCCAATTTGCTGGGCGGTTCGGACGCCGCGTGGCTGGTGATCTTGACCTTGCTGTCGAGCGAGATCTCACCGCGTTTAATCGCCTCGAATGCGATATAAAGTGTCATCATTTTGGTGAGGGAGGCCGGGTGCAGACGGGTATCCGCGTTTCGGGAGTGCAACACTTCGCCGGTTCGGGCGTCGATCACATAGGCGGCGTAGGGGGCCGCCATTGCGCTGAGCGGCAGGATCAGCAAGATCCATATAGCCGCAAGAATAAATAGCCCATACCGGGCTGGCTGCACACGCCGCACTCTCATCATAACTGCCTTTGCTCTGCCTCGGCCGTCGATTTTTCAACTGACCATTATTATTAAGGTAAGGTTACCATAGGACGTGTTTTCGATAAAGGCGTTCGATGTGGTGCAGCCCGGAAAAGCGGCGATTTCCGCGCAGCACATATAGCGTGTGCTTAAAACTCCGCCACTATAGGGGCGATTGTGGCGGGAATGTGGCAAGAGTTGGGCGGGAACGCAGCGAAGGTAAGGCGAGAATACAGCGGCGATCAGGGCAGCAGGTCTGCCACTTCGGACAGGCGCTTGATCTGGTGAAAGCGAGGCGAATCACTCGGGGCGGGGGCATGCTCCAGCGCCCAAGTCTTGCCGTGGGGGATATAGACGCCATGCCCGCCCGCGTGGATCATCGGCACCACGTCTGATTTCATGGAGTTCCCGATCATCATGCCACGGCCCGGGCCGTCGCCGTGGGTATGAAAGATGCGTTGGTAGGTTTGCGGGGTCTTGTCCGACACGATTTCAATCGCGGTGAACATATCGCGCAGGCCGGATTCAGCGAGCTTGCGTTCCTGATCCAGCAGATCGCCCTTGGTCACCAGCACCAGCCGATAGTCGTCTTGCAAGGCGTCGAGGGTTTCGCGCACATCGGGCAGCAGTTCGACCGGATGGGCCAGCATATCCCGCCCCGCCGCCAGCAGTTCGGAGATAACATCGGCAGGCACGCGGCCCTCGGTTACCTCTATCGCGGTTTCGATCATCGAGAGGGTGAACCCTTTGATGCCAAAGCCGTAGTGGGGGATGTTGCGCCGCTCTGCCTCCAGCAGCCGGTCCATCAGGCTGTCGCGGTCGGTGCAATCGGCAAGAAGTTCCGCGAATTTGACCTGTGTCAAAGCAAAGAAGCGTTCATTGTGCCATAAAGTGTCATCGGCATCAAAACCGATGGTCGTTAGCGGATTGCCCATCTTTGGCGCGCCCTCTTTTCTAATTCTGCTTTAGGGTTATATAGACGCCTACACGACTCACTTGAAACGACTTCTCAGGCAGGAGCAGCAATGCGCCTTGATGATCTTATGATGGCGGGCAAAGATCGGGACGATGACGAAACCGATCTGTTGACCAAGACCAAACCAAAGACCAAGCGGCCGCCTTTGTACAAGGTGATGCTGTTGAACGACGATTTCACCCCGATGGAATTTGTGGTGATCGTGCTTGAACGCTTCTTCGGGCTGAACCATGCCCAAGCCTTCGAGATCATGTTGACCGTGCATAAAAAAGGGCTGGCGGTCGTGGGCGTGTTCAGCCACGAGATCGCGGAAACCAAAGTCGCGCAGGTGATGGATTTCGCCCGGCGTCACCAGCACCCGCTGCAATGCACCATGGAAAAAGAAGAATAACACGTGATTGATGCACGTCTGCAACTGGCGCTTGACGGCGGTGGTCTTGAGTTGCCAGCTGAAGGGACGATTGCCGTCTTTCAGCCCCCCCGTGACAGTGATTTGCCCGGTCTGGACAAAGACCGCGTACAGATTATCCATGATTTCAAACCGGATTATGACGCATGGGCCGCGCGCGGCTATGATGTCGTGCGCACCATCAAGGACCGCTATGCGGCCTGTATCGTCTGCCTGCCACGCGCCAAGGCCGAAGCCCGCGCCGTGATCGCCGCCGCCTGCGAGGTATGCGACGGGATCGTTGTGATCGATGGGCAAAAGACCGACGGTGCCGATAGTGTCCTGCGCGAGATGCGCGACCGTGTGACCGTGCAGGGCCCGATTTCAAAAGCCCACGGCAAGATGTTCTGGATCTCGGAACCGGCGGCGGAGTTCTTTTCCGACTGGCGTCAGGGGCCGGAGCTGACCGAAGGCGGGTTCTGGACCGCGCCGGGGGTCTTTTCCGCCGATGGTGTCGATCTGGCCTCGGCGCTGCTGGTGGATGCCTTGCCCGAGAAGCTCGGGTCCGAGGTTGCCGATCTGGGGGCCGGTTGGGGCTTTTTGTCGGCCCATGCGCTGACACGGCCTGACATCAAGACCCTTTACCTTGTTGAAGCGGGGCATATGGCGCTGGAATGTGCGCGCCGCAATGTCACCGATGATCGCGCGTCCTTTGCATGGGAGGATGCCACAAGCTGGGAGCCGCCCCACCGCATGGACAGCGTGATCATGAACCCGCCCTTCCACATCGGTCGCGCGGCTGAACCGCAGATCGGGCAGGCGTTTGTTGCCACGGCAGCACGCATCCTGTCGCCGCAAGGCAAGCTGTGGATGGTCGCGAACCGTCATCTGCCCTATGAGGCAGAGCTGAAAACCCGTTTCGCCCATGTCGAGGAAATCGGCGGCGATGCGCGGTTCAAACTGTTTCACGCGGCACGGCCTTTGCGCAAACGCCGATAGGCGGGCCGCGCCTGATTAAGGAACGATTTATGTCATTCTCAATCTCTGGCAAAAGCGTCATCGTCACCGGGGCCGCGAACGGTATCGGTTTGGCGATTGCCCGGCAATTCGCCGACAAGGGCGCAAATGTGATGTGTGCCGATATCGACGAGAAAGCGCTGGTCGAACAGCTGGGCGATGCCAAGGACGAAGGCAACATCCGCTTTTTCGCGGGCGACCTGCGGCAACGGCTGACGATTGCGAACCTTGTCTCTGCCACCATCGACGCCTTTGACGAGGTCGACGTGTTGGTTAACGCCTCGCGGCAGTTCCTGCCGACGGATGCGCTGAACAATGACGACACCAGCGTCGAAACTCTGTGGCAGGAAAATGTGATGACCGCGATGCAGCTGACGCAGCAGGTCGCCAAACGCATGATCAAACAGTCCGAGGGCAAGGAAGAGGGCAGCGTAGGCAGCATCGTCAACCTCAGCTCGACCACCTCGCGGCACACACGGCCCGAGTTGATGGCCTATTCCATGGCGGCGGCAGCGCTTGAGCAGATGACGCGGTCGATGGCGCTGACGCTGGCACCGCATCGCATCCGGGTGAACGCCGTGGCCTTCGGGTCGGTGATGAGCGGGTCGCTGAAAGCCTCCTGCGCCGAGAACCGCGAGTGGCGCGACGATATCCGCAACCACACGCCGCTGGGGCGCATCGCATCGCCGTCAGAGCTGGCCGACACGATCCAATATCTTGCCGCCGACAGCTCAAGTTTCCTGACAGGCGAAGTGATCGTTGTGGACGGGGGGCGGTCCTTGCTGGACGCCGTGGACGCGCCGGCACACTAGAGTACGCAGTAACGAAAGGCTTTGCGCATGACCATTGATTTCGAGGCGGAGAAGACCCGCGCCGCTGAGTGGTTCCGCAGCCTGCGCGACCAGATCGTGGAGGCATTCGAGACGCTGGAGCGTGACCACGCCAAGGGCCCGCTGTCTGATGCCGCGCCCGGCACATTCGAGGTGACCCCGACCAAACGCAGCAGCGAGGATGGCAGTGACGCGGGCGGCGGTCTGATGAGCGTGATGCGTGGCGGGCGCGTGTTCGAAAAGGTCGGCGTCAACGTCTCTACGGTGTTCGGCACATTGGGAGAGCGCGCGCAGACCGCGATGGCGGCGCGCAAGGGCATCCCCGGTATGGCCGAAGACCCGCGGTTCTGGGCGTCGGGCATCAGTCTGGTCGCGCATATGCAGAACCCGCATGCCCCGGCGGTCCATATGAACACCCGCATGTTCTGGACCCCCCATGCCAGCTGGTTCGGCGGCGGGTCCGATCTGAATCCCTGCATCGAGTATGACGAAGACACAGCGCATTTCCACGCCGTGCAAAAGGCGCATCTGGACCCTCATGGCAGCGATCTCTACCCGCGGCTGAAGGCCTGGGCGGACGAGTATTTCTATATCCCGCACCGTCACCGCGCGCGCGGGGTCGGCGGTATCTTTATGGATGATCACGCGACAGGCGATTGGGAGGCGGATTTTGCCCTGACACAGGATATCGGCCGCGCCTTCCTGCCCGCCTATCTGCCGCTGGTGCAAAAGCGGATCACGCAAGACTGGTCAGAGGCAGACAAGGAAGCGCAGTTGGTGCATCGCGGGCTTTATGCCGAATATAACCTTGTCTATGACCGCGGCACGAAATTCGGGCTGGAAACCGGCCATGACGCCAATGCGGTTCTCATGAGCCTGCCGCCTTTGGCAAAGTGGATCTAGGGGGCCAGCCCCCGCCCTGCGGGCTCCCCCGGGATAGCTGCCATTTGGAATGAAAAAGGCCCCCGTCCGTGCAGGTCGGGGGCCTTTTCGTTTAGTGGGGTGTCAGCTTACTGCTTTGGCAGCATCACGCCGTCGATGACGTGGATCACACCGTTGGACTGTTTGACGTCCGCGATCTCTACGAAGGCGGCGTTGCCGTTTTCATCCACCAGCTTCATGCGGCCATCATCGGCGTAGGAGGCTTGCAGCGTGCAGCCGCCCAGTGTCGGCACGGGGTGCTCGCCGCCGTCGTCCTTGATCATGCCCTGCAGCGCGTCGGCCATCACAGCCTTGCCGACCACGTGGCAGGTCAGGATTTCGGTTAGACGCTCTTTGTTCTCGGGCTTGACCAGCATTTCGACGGTGCCTGGCTCAAGACGGTCGAAGCCAGCGTTGGTGGGGGCGAACACGGTGAAGGGGCCTTCGCCTGCGAGGGTATCAACCAGACCGGCAGCTTTCACAGCAGCAACCAATGTGGTGTGGTCGGCAGAGTTCACGGCGTTTTCAACGATGTTCTTGTCGGCGAACATTTCAGCACCACCGACCATGGGGTTCTTCATCTCGTCGGCGAAAGCCGCACCGGCAGTCAGGGCCAGAGCTGCGGTTGCGGTCATCATCTTTTTAGCGAAAGTCATGGTGGTCTCCTCGGTTTATATCGTGATCATTTGTTGATCATGCCGAAGCAACGGGGCCATGCTGCGCTTAGTTTCAAACAGAGCGCGAATTTATTTTCGATGTTATCCTTTGACGTGCCAGTCGAAGAAGCCGGGGCCTGCTTGCGACAATAGGTCTTGCGCCAGATCGACCCCCATCAGGCCGCCGTCTGAGATAGGGCCACTGCGGTCACCGGCAATCGCCTCTGACCCGTCGGGGCGCAGGACCTGGCCGCGCAGGTGGAGCGTGTCGCCGTCCAGCGTGGCCAGCCCGGCGATCGGAGTCTCGCACGATCCGTCAAGCGTGAGCAGAAAGGCGCGTTCGGCTGCCAGACGTTGGCCCGTGGGGGTGTCGTGGATCGCGGCGAGCATGGCTTCGGTATCAAGGTCACCGGCGCGGCGTTCAATGCCGATGGCCCCTTGCGCCACCGCGGGCAGCATCAGCGTATCGTCGATCGGCGTGGCGGGGACGTGTTGCATGCCCAAACGGTTCAGACCGGCCACGGCGAGGAAGGTACATTCGGCCACACCATCGGCGAGCTTTTTCAGCCGCGTCTGCACATTGCCGCGGAATTCGACGACCTGCAGGTCGGGACGCTGGTGTAGCAGCTGCGCACGACGGCGCAGGCTGGAGGTGCCGACGACCGCGCCTTCGGCCAGTTGGTCCAGCGCCGAGAGGGTGGGCGCGACAAAGGCGTCGCGCGGGTCTTCGCGCGGCAGGTAGGTATCGAGCAGCAGGCCCCCCGGCTGGATCGTGGGCATGTCTTTCATCGAATGCACGGCGATGTCGATTTTGCCCGCCAGCAGGTCTTCTTCGATTTCGCGGGTGAACAGACCCTTGCCGCCGATATCCTTGAGCGGGCGATCCTGAATGACATCGCCGGTGACTTTGATCACGACGATTTCAAACGCCGCCTGTGGAATTTCAAACGCAGCGGCCAGACGGGCGCGGGTTTCATAGGCCTGGGCCATCGCCAGAGGCGAGCCGCGGGTGCCGATGCGCATGGGGTTTTCGGGGGTGGGCAGGTTCACAGTCATGGCTCTTCTTTAGGGGTGTGGATTTGATCTGACAAGCGGTGCCATTGCCTTGACATCGCGGCGCTACATCTTGACCTAAGACAAAACCATTGAAGAGTAGGAATTCCCGATGCCGCAGACCGACACGCAAAGCAAAACCATTCTGCGTTCATTGGCCGGAGAGACGCTGCCGGTGCCGCCGATCTGGATGATGCGGCAGGCCGGACGCTATCTGCCCGAGTATAAGGCGACGCGGGCGCAGGCGGGGGATTTCCTGTCTTTGTGCTACAACCCCGATCTGGCGACCGAGGTCACCTTGCAGCCGATCCGTCGTTACGGGTTTGATGCGGCGATCCTCTTTGCGGATATTTTGCTTGTACCGCAGGCACTTGGCGCTGATCTGTGGTTTGTCACCGGCGAAGGGCCGCGCCTGTCCACGATCACCACGCAGGCGGATTTTGACCAGCTGCGGCCCGTGAGCGATATCCACGAGACGTTGAACCCGATCTATCAGACGGTGCGCAACCTTGCCGGTGAACTGCCGCGCGAGACGACGTTGATCGGCTTTGCCGGCGCGCCTTGGACTGTGGCGACCTATATGGTCGCGGGGCAGGGGACCAAGGATCAGGGGCCTGCGCATTTGCTGCGCACCCAGGATAACGCCCTGTTCGAGAAGCTGTTGGACCTGATTACCAAGGCGACCATCGAATATATGTCTGCGCAAATTGACGCAGGTGCCGAGGTGATGAAGATCTTTGACAGCTGGGCAGGATCGCTGCCGGGCGATGCTTTCGAGAAATACGCGCTGGCCCCTGCACGCGAGATCACGCAAGAGCTGAAGAAGCGCCATCCCGGTATTCCGATCATCGGTTTCCCGCGCGAGGCCGGCGATAAATACATCGGCTTCGCCAAGGCGACGGGGGTGGATTGTGTAGCGCTGGATAACTCCGTCTCGGCGGATTGGGCGGCCAAACATGTGCAGGTGGATGGTTGCGTGCAGGGCAACCTTGCATCGACCCATATGGTCACCGGCGGGCAGGCGTTGGTGGACGATACGCGCCAGATCGTCAAAGCCTTTTCCAAGGGGCCGCATATCTTTAACCTTGGTCACGGGATCACGCCGGATGCCGACCCTGACAACGTGCAGCGCATGATCGACACGGTGCGCGAAGGCGAATAATCAAATAAGATTGGCTTTGGCTCTTGACGGGGGCCGAAGCCTGTCATACTCGGAGCGCCGATGGCGTTATAGCTCAGTTGGTTAGAGCGAACGACTCATAATCGTTAGGTCCCTGGTTCAAATCCAGGTAACGCCACCATCTCCCCCCCCCTTACAGTTTTAAGTTTTAGGCGCATCCTGTGGCCTTGCGCGTTCGTTTGCGCCTGCTGTGTGTTTTTTGCTGGCTTGCATCAGCGATTGATAAACCCGTGTCGCTGGTGTCAGAGTGTTGCTTAGCTAAAGGCTCGGAACTGCTCGGCAACAGAGCGGTCCGTTTTGACTGAACACGGGAGATTAGAATGATGATGAGAAGAACCCTGATGGGGATCGCGGGTGCGGCCCTTGCCGTTGGCATGAGCGCGACCGGCGCGATGGCGCAAGAGGTCACCCTGCGCATGCACCAGTTCCTGCCGCCACAGGCCAATGTGCCCAAACTTATTCTGGATGTCTGGGCCGATAAGGTCGAAGCCGCCAGCGACAACAAGATCAAGATTGAACGCTACCCCTCCATGCAGCTTGGCGGGAAGCCACCGGAGCTGATGGACCAAGCGATTGACGGTGTGGCCGATATCGTCTGGACCGTGGTGGGCTATACCCCCGGCCGCTATCCCACGACCGAAGTGTTCGAGCTGCCCTTTATGGTCACCGACGCCCGCGCGGCGAGCTCTGCCTATTGGCAGATGTTCGAAAAGCACATGAAAGACACCGAGTTCAAGGACGTACATATTCTGGGCACATGGGTGCACGGCCCCGGCATGCTACACACCGACACCGAAGTGCGGTCGCCTGACGATATGCAGGGCCTGAAGATTCGCGGCGGGTCGCGTCTGGTGAACCAGCTGCTCGAGATTACCGGCGCGACGCCAGTGGGCATGCCGGTTCCGGCGATTCCCGAAGGTCTGTCCAAGGGGGTGATCGACGGCACAACGATCCCGTGGGAAGTGACGCCATCGTTGAAAGTGCCGGAACTGGTGAAGAACCACACCGAATTTGACGGTGCTGCACTTTATACGCTGACCTTCGTGCTGGCGATGAACAAGGACCGCTATGACGGGCTGTCGGATGAGCTGAAAAAGGTTCTGGATGAAAACTCCGGTCTGGAATTTTCGGTCTTTGCGGGGGGCACGCAGGCCGATGCCGATGGCCCTGCGCGTCAAGTCGCGGTTGATCTGGGCAACAACATCGTCGAGCTGAACGAAGAAGAGACCCAAGTCTGGCGCGATGCGTCGCAGCCGATCTATGACAGCTGGATTGCCGATATGGACAGCAAGGGCATCGACGGTCAGGCGCTGATCGACGAAGCGCGCGAATTGATGGATGCCTACGGCAAATAATCCCTGACGACGATAGCAGGCCCGCGGTGCATCCCTGCGCCGCGGGCCTGATTGCTTGATACACCCCAAAATACCTAGACAAGATTGAGAGAACCATGCGTCGGCTGATATATTTTCTTGCCCGCTTTACCGCCGTGATCGGAGGGCTGGTGCTGATGGCGCTGGTGCTGATGACCACGGCCTCTATCATCGGGCGCACGGTCAACAAGATGCTGCATAGCCCCTTCTTTCAGGAGAAGCTGGCCGGCCTGTCGCAGGGGCTGATTGACATGGGCATCGGCGAGATCAACGGCAATTACGAATTGCTGGAGGCGGGGGTCGCTTTCGCCATCTTCTCGTTCCTGCCGATTTGCCAGTATTACGGCGCGCATGCGTCCGTTGATGTGTTTACCTCGTTTTTGCCGCGCGCTGCGAACCGCTGGATTATCGCCTTTTGGGAGGTCGTTCTGGCCGCGGTGATCGTGCTGATCATCTGGCGTCTCTACGAGGGGATGCAACGCTATCTGGGCAACGGCGAGACGACGTTGTTCCTGCAGTTCCCTGTGTGGTGGGCCTATGCCGCCAGCTTTTCGTCCGGCGTGATTGCCTGCGTTGTGGCGGCCTATTGCGCCGTGATCCGCGTGATAGAGGCGATCCGCGGCACCGATATTCTTCCCAGCGAACAAGGGGCGCACTAAGATGACCAACCTAGAACTGGGCTTCTGGTCCTTTCCTGTGCTGCTGTTGATGATCTTTTTGCGCGCCCCCATCGGGCTGGCGATGCTGCTGTGCGGGTTTGGCGGCTGGTATCTGGCGATGGGGGGCAACCCCACGCCGCTGCTGTCAAAGCTCAAGTCCGAGACCTACACGACGTTTTCCAGCTATTCGCTGAGCATCATTCCCATGTTCCTGCTGATGGGCCAATTCGCGACCCTATCGGGGATGAGCCAAGCCCTGTTCAAAGCGGCAGAGAGCTTTCTGGGGCATCGTCGCGGTGGTGTGGCGATGGCGGCCGTGGGGGCCTGCGCGGGGTTCGGCGCGATTTGCGGCAGCTCGCTGGCGACAGCGGCAACCATGTCGAAGGTCGCGCTGCCCGAGCTGCGGCGCTATGGCTATTCCGGCGGGTTTTCCACCGCGACACTGGCCGCAGGGGGTACATTGGGCATCCTGATCCCGCCGTCGGTCATTCTGGTGATCTATGCGATCCTGACAGAGCAGAATATCGCCAAGCTGTTTCTGGCGGCCTTCCTGCCCGGTGTGCTGGCGGCCATCGGCTATGTCATCACGATCTCGATCTACGTGCGTCTGAACCCCAAATCTGCGGGCGTGCGCCCTGCGGTGCCTATGGGGGAACGGTTCAAGGCGCTGGCGAATACATGGCCGGTGCTGGTGATCTTTTTCGTCGTCGTGGGCGGCATCTATCTGGGCTGGTTCACCCCGACCGAAGGCGCGGCTGTGGGTGCCGCGGGCACTGGTCTGGCGGCTTTGCTGGCGGGTAGTCTGAACTGGGCGGTCTTGCGGGACAGTCTGATGGGCACGGCCAAAACCACGGGGATGATCTTTTTCATCGTGCTGGGGGCCGGGTTCTATAACGGCTTTCTGGCCCTGTCCGGCGTGCCGCAATTCATGGCTGACTGGGTCGTGGGGCAGGGCTATAGCCCGTGGTTCGTGCTGGTCGTGATCCTTGTCTTCTACCTCATTTTCGGCTGCCTGATGGACAGCCTGTCGATGATCCTGCTGACGGTGCCGATCTTCTTCCCTGTCATCTCGGCGATGGATTTCGGGATGAGCACAGAGCATCTGGCGATCTGGTTCGGCATCCTTGTGCTGATCGTGGTCGAGGTCGGTCTGATCACGCCGCCGGTGGGGATGAACCTGTTCATCATCAACTCGATGGACCGTGAAACCCCGATGACAGAGACCTATAAGGCCGTGATGTATTTTGTCGGTTCCGACATTGTGCGGGTGATCATTCTGGTGATGTTCCCCGCGATCACGCTGTTCCTGCTGCCCTGACGGGGCAAGGCGCTGTGAGATGAAAAAAGGGCCGCGTCTGACGCGGACCTTTTGTTTTGGGAATGGCAAACTGGTGTTTACGACGTCCAGGCCATGCGCGCAGGGTGGTATTCAAAGCCGATGTGGTGTCCGGCCCCGACCAGCCCTTCGCGGGTGTGGTTATAAAGCGAGCGCCAGTAAGGCTGGATCGTGACGCCTTCGTTCTGGATCAGCTCTTCGCCTTTGGCCATTAGGGCGCGACGTTTTTCGACATCGGCGACCGAGAGGGCCTCGGTCAGAAGCGCGTCGAATTCGGGGTTGGACCAGCCAAATTCGTTCCATGCCTCGCCCGAGCGATAGGCCAGCGCCCAGATCTGCACACCCAGCGGACGCGCGTTCCAATTGGTCGAGGAGAAGGGGTATTTCGTCCAGTCGTTCCAGAAGGTCGACCCCGGCAGGATCGTGCGTTTCACCTTGATGCCAGCGTCGCGCAACTGGGCGGCGACCGCATCTGTAGTGTCCTTGCGCCATGCATCGTCGATGGAAAACAGCTCGTGCTCGTAGTCGGCCATGCCGGCTTCTTCCATCAGGGCGCGGGCACCTTCGGGGTCCGCCTCGCGCGGGGGAAGCTCGGCATATTCGGGGTGCATCGGGCCGACGTGGTGGTTTTCGGCGACCAGCCCGCGACCGGCATAGCCCAGTTCAAGCAGCACGGCGTTATCGACCGCCATGGCCAGCGCCCGGCGGACACGCGCATCGGCGTAGGGTGTCTTGCCATCCACCTCGGCCAGTTGGTTGGGGCGGATCACGATGGTCGCACCCGTGGCGATTTCGTTCTGGTTCCAGCCGTCCAGCGTACTGAACACGTCGATGAATTCACCCTCTATGGAATAGGTGGCGTCGATCTCTTCTGCTTCGGCGGCGGCGACAAAGGCCGAAGGGTCAGTGCCGTAGTCGATGTATTCCAGCCGGTCGATATAGGGCCCGCCGTAGACTTCGGTGCCCCACCATATGTGATCGGGGTTCTTGACCAACACGGCCTTGATCCCGACTTCGACGGATTCAGGCAGGTAGGCACCGGTGCCGACAGGGTTGTCGAGCATGGTTTCCGGATCAAACCCTTCGGGGACGATGGCAGCGGGGTAATCGGCCATGCCGGGGATCAGGGTGATGTCGGGGCGGGGCAGCGACAGCTTGACCGTATGGTCATCCACCACGGTGATCGCGCCTTCGATCGCCTGACCGGAGTCTTCGTCGATCAGCGTGGCAAAGCGCCCGGCCATCGAGTTGCCCTCGACCGATTTATCGCACCAGCCTGTGATGTTGCGCGCCACATCGTTGGCAGTGAAGGGCGTGCCATCGTTCCACGTGACCCCTTTGCGCACATTCAGCACATATTCGGTGGCGTCTTCGTTGATCTCCCAGCTTTCGAGCAATGCGGGGGTGAAGGTGCCGTCATTCTCCCAAATCGCGAGATATTCAAGCCAGCCACGGGTGATGTTGGCGATCTGCGACCAGTCGTAGGTGCGCGGGTCTTTCAGCGCGCGGACCTCCATCTGCATCCGTACGGTGCCGCCGGATTTGTGCGCGGCCGCATGTGCGGGCGCTGCCATGCCGATCATCGCATAAGCGGTTGTCGCCGTGGCTCCAAAGGCGCTGGCGAGGGCCAGAAACTCGCGTCGGTTGACCGGATCGCGTTTGGCAGCTTCGGCAGAGGCGTGGATGGCAGCGGGTAAGGGGGTGCCGGTACGGGTTAAGAACGTCATGATCTTCCTCTCTGGTCGGGTGCTGCCCCTATGGTTCGGGCGGCGGATACGAAGCACAAGCACAGGCGCTGGATGCTTTGCGGTGATGCAGCTTTGCTGCGTTTATTGGCTAGGAATGTAACTAGCATGTATCACAGAGTTTCAAGCATTGCGCGGCGGTGCGTCAACCCACAGCAGCGGCGGTCACTGGGGTTTGCGCAAAACGCACTGCGCGCCCGATCCGGTTCAGGATCAGACGCGCGACCCGGGGCGCGCTGTTGGGCGCCTCCGGCGGGAGTTTATTTGGCAAAATGAAGCGCGGTTATGGCGTGGGTTTCGCGGGGAGGATCGTACCGGCACAGGCCCCGAAGCCGATGCGATACCCGTCGCCTGCGGCGTGGCCGGTCAGGATCATCGTATCCCCGTCCTGCACAAAGCTGCGGGTGGTGCCATCGTTCAGCGCGATCGGTTCCGCGCCGCCCCAGCTGAGTTCGAGCAGGCTGCCGCGGGCATCTTTGTCGGGGCCGGAGATGGTGCCGGAGCCGAGCAGATCGCCCGCGTTCATCGCACAGCCAGACGACGCGTGATGCGCCAGTTGTTGCGGGGCGGAATAATACATCGTGTTGTAATTGGTGCGCGCGATCACCTGCTGTTCGCCGCCGTCGGGCTGGATGATCACGGAGAGGTCGATGTCGTAGAGCATCGGTTTCGGCTCTGCCAGATAGGGCAGCAGATCAAGCTCGCGCTCGGGCGTGGAGGCGCGGAAGGGTTCAAGCGCCGCTTTCGTCACGATCCACGGAGAGATGCTGGTGGCGAAGGCCTTGGCCTGAAACGGGCCGAGCGGTTGATACTCCCACGCCTGAATGTCGCGTGCGGACCAATCATTCAGCAGCACATAGCCAAAGATCATCTCGTCCGCTTCGGCCACGCTGGGGGTGTCGCCCATATCGGTGGAGGTGCCGACGATGGCCCCCATCTCGAGCTCGATATCAAGGCGTTGGCTGGGGCCGAAATGCGGGGTCTCGGCGTCCGCCGGTTTGATCTGCCCGTTGGGCCGACGGATGTCGGTGCCGGAGACAACAACGGTCGAGGCGCGACCGTTGTAGCCGATGGGCATATGCAGCCAGTTCGGGGGCAGCGCGTTTTCCGCGCCCCGAAACATCGTGCCGACGTTGGTCGCATGGTGCCGGCCCGCGTAGAAATCGGTGTATTCCGAGACGACAATCGGCATGTGCAGGCGGATGTCAGCCATTGGGACAAGATGCGGGGCGACCTTGGCCTGGTCGGGGCTGCCGGTTGCCAGCAGGTCGGTCAGGCGGTCGCGCAGGGTGGCCCATGCGTCGGGGCCCAGATCCATGACGTCATTCCAATAGGGCACATCGAAGACAGGATCGAAGTGGAGCAGGATCAGATCTTCGGCCTCTACCGCGGCCATGTCGAGCACCATATCCCCGATCGCCACGCCACAGCGCGGTTCGAGCGTATCGGTGGAAAACACTCCGTACGGAAGATTGTTGAGCGGGAAGTCGGTGTCGGCGCTGTTCGCGCTTTCAACCCAAGAGGTGAGCAATGTCATCGGTGTTCCTTGCGTGTCGCTGCGGGCGCGTGAAAGCTACCTTGCAAAATCTGCTTCGTTGGTAATAGTCCTTTGTGTAACTAACAAGCGATTGCCCTGATGCCAGACCAGAATTTCGAATTGACCCATTTCCTGCCCTACCTTCTAAATCAGGCGGCTGAGGTAAGCAGTCTGGCGTTTCAGCGCACCTATAAAGATCGCTACGGGATGCTGCGGACCGAGTGGCGGGTGCTGTTTCATCTGGGGCTTTATGGCGAGATGACGGCCAGCGATATCGGGCAGCGGGCGAATATGCATAAGACCAAGATCAGCCGTGCGGTGCAAAAACTGACAGAGCGACGCTTTGTGACGCGGCTGCGCGGGGATCACGACCGCCGGACCGAGATGCTGTCCCTGACGACACAGGGGCGCGCGGCCTATGAGCATCTTTACGAAGTGGCAAAGGCCTATGACGCGCGTCTAACGGCGGATTTATCGGCGGCGGAGCGGGAGACGCTGAAGCGGTTGCTGGTCAAGCTGGCGGCGGGACAGGGCAGCGCGGGCTGACAGCGGGCTGTCGGGGAGCCAGAGGGCGAAGGGGAGGGCGACTGGGGGCACATGCCCCCGCGCGCGGGTTCAAAAGTTGATGTCGACGCCGGGTAGGTCTAGCGCTTTCATCAGGTCGCGCAGCTCTTGCCGTGCCGCGACATTCGAGATGTTCAGCTGCTTGACGCCGATGTCCTTGAGGTCGAGCAGGGTCAGGCCACGGGGGAAAAGTTCGCGGAAAATGACGCGTTCGTTAAAGCCGGGGGCAATGCGGAACCCGATGCGCTTGCTTAGGTTGGCGATGGCGCGTTCCATCTTGTCCTTGTTCACCATGCGCTGCGCGCCCATGCGGTTGCGCACAACGATCCAGTCAATCGGGGCAAGGCCCGCCTGTGCCCGCAACTGCCGCGCGTTCCAGACCATTTCGGAATAGACGGAGGGGCCGGTGATCTTGTCACCCATAGCGTCGGTGCGCGCCAGCAGATCGAAATCGATAAAGCTGTCGTTCAGCGGCGTGATCAGCGTGTCGGCCAGCGAATGGGCCACCTGGCTGAGACGGGTGTGGGAGCCCGGGCAGTCGATCAGGATAAAATCGGACGTCGGTTCAAGCTCTGCCACGGCGGCGCTGAGGCGATGGTCGTAGATATTTTCGCCGGGCTGCAGGCTGCTTGCCTCGATCTCGGGCAATTCGTGCATCTCGGGCGAAGGGAGGTCGAGCTCGGCACTGGCGAGGAAGGATTTACGGTTGTCGACATAGCGCCCGAAGGTGCGCTGGCGCAGGTCCAGATCCAGCACGCTGGTCTTATGCCCCATCCGTGCAAGGGCTGTCGCCACATGCATCGAAACGGTGGATTTCCCCGCCCCGCCTTTTTCATTCCCGACGACGATGATATGCGCCATTGCCTTTTGTCCCTTTCACTCCCCGTTTTTATCGGGGTCACATTGGGAAAAACCATATGGCAGCGATGGCGCTTTTGAAAGCGTTTGTGGCTCTAGATTGTGGTTATTGTTGCGAAATTCACCCGCTGGAACGCGCCGCGCAGGGGCAGTGCCTGCTAGCCCGATCGGCGCAGCGGCGGGGTGTGCGCGCCCATGCCGCCGGTGTCGATCGCGACGGCAGTATCCTGGGTCACATCCAGATGGGCGCGGCAATCAGCGGCGATCTGGGTCAGCGCATCATGGGGCCCGTGCAGACGTTCCAGCGCGCCAGCAAGCACCAGCGCCTGCGCATAGCTGCCACGGGCGACCAGATCGCGGGCGGCGGTCAAATCCTCCGCCGGGAGGGGGGCGGGATCAGCCTGCGGGAGCGGGGCCTTGCTGCTGTTGGCACCGCGAGGCGGTCGGGGTGGGGTGGAGTGCGGGAAAGCGGGCATCAGCGAACCTTTCGTGGAGGGCTGCGAAGACTATGGGCCGTCATTGCTTTCTAAAACCTAAACAGCCGCCGCTTTGTTCCGTAAAATGTGACCTGACCCTTGGGCAAGGACGCGATGTCGCACCTCGGGCTAAGCCACAGTCACGAAACGAAAAATGGCGCACCCGCGAGGGCACGCCATTTCTGAATTCCGCAATGGAAAGGGTTTAGAAGCCCAGACCTGCGTATTTGTTTTTGAACTTGGACACGCGGCCACCGGTATCCATCAAGCGGGATGTGCCGCCGTTCCATGCAGGGTGCACGGAGGGGTCGATATCCAGCGCCAGTTGGTCGCCTTCTTTGCCGTAGGTCGATTTCATTTCCACAACGGTGCCGTCTGTCATTTTGACGTTGATCGTGTGGTATTCGGGGTGTGTATCGGCTTTCATGACAGCTCTCCTTACGCGTTCGCGCCAGATTTTGGCTTGTAGTGTACGTTTTCAACGATACGTGCCGACTTACCACGACGCGAGCGCAGGTAGTACAGTTTTGCACGACGCACACGGCCACGACGGACAACGGTGATGCTTTCGATGTTGGTGGAGTGCAGCGGGAATACGCGCTCTACGCCTTCACCAAAGGAAATCTTGCGCACGGTGAACGAGCCGGCAATGCCGTGGCCGTTGTTGCGTGCAATGCAGACGCCTTCGTAGTTCTGAACACGGGTACGTGTACCTTCGGTAACTTTAAAGCCCACGCGGATGGTGTCACCGGCGCGGAAGTCAGGGATTTCTTTCCCCAGTTCGGCGATTTGTTCCGCCTCGATCTGTGCAATCAGGTTCATCTGATCGTCTCCTATGAATGCTCGTGGTTAGTCCACGAAGTTTTGTGCGATCCAATAGCTTCGGTCTGTCTGGCGGGCCCGCCGTGGCGTCCCATCGAAGGTAGGGTCAACTTTGCTTGTCATCTGCGGATGCAGAAAAGACTGGAGCCGCACGTGCGCGATTCCAGACTTGCGCGTCGTATAGGCGGGATGCCCCTTCAGATCAAGAGCGTATCACCCGTACTCGCGCATGTTTTCAGCCGGTGAAATAGGGGCGCAGATTGTGCCGCACGCGGTCCAGCACGGTGTCGCCCTCCAGATCGGGGACGAAACGTTGGCCGGTAATCGCCTCGTACGCCTCGATATAGACTTGCGAGGTGGCGGCGATCAGGTCAGCGGGAATTTCGGGGATGTCATCGTGATAGGGGTCGCAGCGGGCATCGACCCAAGACCGGATCACATCCTTGTCGAAGGACGGCGGGCGTGTGCCGTTTTCCAGCGCGGCGTCATAGCCTTCGGCGAGCCAGAACCGCGAGCTGTCGGGAGTGTGGATTTCATCGGCCAGCAGGATATTGCCCTGCGCATCGGTGCCGAATTCATATTTTGTGTCCACGAGGATCAGCCCGTTTTTCGCCGCCATTTCCTGACCGCGGGCAAAGAGCTTCAGGGCGATGTCGCTGATCTGGTCCCATTGCGCCTGGGTCAGCAGCCCTTGGTCCACGATCTCTTGGGCGGTAAGCGGGGCATCGTGGCCGCCGTCGAATTCCTTGGAGGTGGGGGTGATGATCGGCGCGGGCAGCGCCTGATTGTCGCGCAGGCCATCGGGGAAGCGGTGGCCGTACATCTCCCGTTCACCTTTCTTGTATAGCGTCAGCACCGATGTCCCTGTGGAGCCGGCGAGATAGCCGCGCACGACGATTTCTACGGGCAGGATGGTCAGATGCTTGCCGATCACCACGTTGGGGTCGGGGTAGTCGAGCACGTGATTGGGGCAGATGTCGGAGGTGTTGTCGAACCAGAACCGCGCGGTCTGGGTCAATACCTGACCCTTGAACGGGATGGAGGTGAGGATACGGTCAAAGGCTGAAATACGGTCAGAGGAAATCAGGATGCGCCGGTCGTCGGGCAGGTCGTAGCAGTCACGCACCTTGCCGAAATAGGGGGTCGGCAGCTCATCAATGCGGGCGTGATCAAGGGTGCGGGTCAGGTCTGTCATGGTCTGCCTTCCGTGGGGGTCACTTCTTGGACGTATATTTCGCCCACATGTCGGGGCGTCGTTGTTCTGTCAGGGTTTCTGACTGGGCCTGCCGCCATTTGGCAATTTCGCCATGGTTGCCGGACATGAGAACCGGCGGAATGGGGCGGTCTTTCCATTCGGCGGGGCGGGTGTATTGCGGATGTTCCAGCAGGCCAGAGGAATGGCTTTCCTCGACTACGCTGTCGGCGTTGCCCAAGACACCGGGCAAGAGCCGCACGGTGGCGTCGATCATGGCTTGCGCGGCCAACTCTCCGCCGGTCATGACAAAATCACCAAGGGAGACTTCGGTGATGCCGTAATGGTCGATCACCCGCTCGTCGACGCCTTCGAAACGGCCACACAGGATGGTCACGCCGGAGCAGGTCGCCAGATCCTGCGCCATCGCCTGATCAAACCGCCGTCCGCGCGGAGACATATAGAGGATCGGCCAGCGTCCGGCGGCACCGGCCATCGCATCTTCGATCGCGGGGCCGACGACATCGGCGCGCATGACCATACCTGCGCCGCCGCCCGCGGGGGTGTCATCTACGTTGCGGTGCTTGCCTACGCCGTAGCCGCGCAGATCATGGGTGCGCAGCTGCCACGTGCCTTCTTGCAGGGCGCGGCCCGTCAGGCTGGCCCCCAGCACACCGGGGAATAATTCGGGGAAGAGGGTCACAATCTCGGCCCGCCAGACGCCGGCGTAATCGGGCGTGTCCTGCATCAGCTCGCGCGGCTTGAACGTCGGACGGACAGATTGCCGCCCGTAGGAGCGTGAAGGGGTGCTCATGTGATCGCGGCCTGTGTCATGCGGGCCTTTCGTACGGGCTTAGACGTCTTTTGCATCGGGCAGGATGCCCTCGGGCGGGTCGGCGATGATCCGGCCCGTGGCAAGATCGACCGTGGGCACCGCCGCTTTGGTAAAGGGCAGGAACACGGTTTGCGCGCTGCCCGCAAGCTGCGTTTCCAAAAGATCGTCAGCGCCGTGGTTCTGCACGGTCTTGACCTTGCCGATCAGCGTGCCGCCGGTGTCATAGACCTCTAGCCCGATAAGGTCGGTGTGGTAGAATTCATCGTCGGGCAGCGACGGCAGCTGGTCGCGCTGCGCAAACAGCACGGTGCCGCGCAAGGCGTCGGCTTCTTCCTTGGAGGTGACATCGGTGATGCGCGCGACAAAGCCGTTCTTGACCGGACGCACCAGCGCGAGGTTGAAACTGCGCGTGCCATCCTCGCTCGAGAGCGGGCTGTAGCTTTCGATATCTTCGGGCACCGCGCAGTAGCTTTTGATCCGCAGTTCCCCACGGACACCATATGCGCCTGAGATCGCGCCCACCGAAATTTTATCGCTCACTGCAAAAGCTCCGAGTTTAAGCAAATTGTACCGGTCCACTGACCCTCGCCCGCGCGGCATTCCGATTTCATCAGGGTGCGTTCGAACCAGATGCCGATGGCGGCACCGATGCCGAGGATGAGAAGAAGGCGCAAAAGACGAAACATTGTCAGCTTCCAATCTGGTCCAGGGGCGGGGCGCAAAGGACCGATGAGAGCGGGCCGCTGCGGCGGGACGTGTCATTTCGTGTACCACGTACATCGGACAGGCTGCACGCGCAAAGATGCGGGCTGTCGGATATACCTGAAATCCCCGGCGCGGCAGGAACCGCGCCGGGGGATGTGCCGATTATTCTTCGGCGGCGTCTTCTGCAGGTGCAGCAGCGGCTTCGGCAGCAGCGGCGGCCTTGGCTGCTTTCTCTTCAACGCGCTCTTGCGCTTTCTTGCCGGGGGTACCCTTCTTGGGGTTGTTCCGCTCGGTTTTCTCTTTCACGCCAGCGGCTTCCAGCATGCGTGCAACACGGTCGGTTGGCTGCGCGCCCTGGCTGATCCAGTATTGAACGCGCTCGACGTCCATTTTCACGCGCTCTTCGCTGTCTTTCGCCAGCAGCGGGTTGTAGGTGCCCAGCTTTTCAATGAAGCGGCCGTCACGTGGCATGCGGCTGTCCGCTGCAACGATGCGGTAGAAGGGGCGCTTTTTGGAACCGCCACGGGCGAGACGAATTTTCATGGACATAGGTAATTTCCTTTAGTTGAGACTGAGGTCAGGGACGCGCCCGGACCTATGATTGGTGTTGTTTGTGGTGCTGAATGACTTCAGCGATGATGAAGTTCAGAAACTTCTTGGCGAATTCGGGATCGAGGTCAGCCTCTTTCGCCAAATCTTCGAGCCGCTTGATCTGGTTCGCTTCGCGGTCCGGATCAGAGGGGGGAAGGTCGTGTTCGGCTTTGAGTTTCCCCACAGCCTGCGTGTGTTTGAACCGCTCGCCCAGGGTATAGACCAGGATCGCGTCCAGACGGTCGATGGAGGCGCGGTGTTCTTTCAGAACCTCGGCGGCGCGGGTGACGGAATCGGTCATGCGGCGGCTCCTTTCACGGCGAAGGGTAGGGCGCGTTGCCCGAGCAGGTGCCTCCGGCGGGAGTTTATCTGGCAAAATGAAGCGCGGATCATTTCTTTTTCCCGAAACCGGAGAGGCCGCCGGGCAGGCCGGCACCGCCGCCTATTCCGCCCAGACCACCAGGCAGTTTGCCGCCCATCTGTTTGGCCGCGGCTTCCAGCGCTTTGGGATCCATCTGGGACGGGTCCATGCCACCGGGCATGCCGCCTTTGCCCATCATGCCTTTCATTGCTTGCTTGAGCATGCCGCCCTTGCCCATTTTGCCCATCTTTTTCATCATATCGCCCATCTGGCGGTGCATTTTCATGAGCTTGTTGAGTTCGGACACTTCCATGCCCGCGCCTTTGGCGATGCGCTTTTTGCGGCTGGCTTGCAGCAGCGCGGGGTTGGCGCGCTCTTTCTTGGTCATGGATTGGATCAGGGCGATCTGGCGTTTGAGGATCTTGTCATCAAAGCCCGCGTCTTCGACCTGTTTCGCCATTTTGCCCATGCCGGGCATCATGCCCATCATGCCTTGCATGCCGCCCATCTTGAGCATCTGTTCAAGCTGCATTTTCAGGTCGTTCATGTTGAACTGACCTTTGGCCATGCGCTTCATCATCTTTTCGGCTTGTTCAGCCTCGATGGTTTCTTGCGCTTTCTCGACCAGGGCGACGATATCGCCCATGCCAAGGATACGGCCCGCGATGCGTTCGGGTTCGAAGGTTTCCAGCGCGTCCATCTTTTCGCCCAGGCCGACGAATTTGATGGGTTTGCCGGTGACGGCGCGCATCGACAGCGCAGCACCGCCGCGGCCGTCGCCGTCCATACGGGTCAGCACGACGCCGGAGATGCCAATGCGGTCGTTAAAGTTTTCTGCGGTTTGCACGGCGTCCTGGCCGGTGAGACCATCGACGACCAGCAGGGTTTCACGCGGGTTGGCGACATCGCGCACCGCTTCGACTTGGCTCATCAGTTCTTCGTCGATCGACAGGCGGCCCGCGGTGTCGAGCATATAGACGTCGTAGCCGCCCATCGATGCCTGCGTCTTTGCGCGTTTGGCGATCTGGACCGGGTTTTCGCCTTTGACGATGGGCAGTGTATCGACGCCGATCTGAACGCCGAGAATCGCCAGCTGTTCCATCGCCGCAGGTCGGTTCACATCAAGCGAGGCCATCAGCACGCGCTTGCCATCGCGGTCTTTCAGACGTTTGGCGAGCTTGGCCGTGGTCGTGGTTTTACCGGAGCCTTGCAGACCGACCATCAGGATCGGGGCGGGGGGGCTGTCGATTTTCAGCGCGCCGGGTTCGCCTTCGCCTTTTAGCGTGTCGATCAGCGCGTCGTGGACAATCTTGACGACCTGCTGGCCCGGGGTGATCGATTTGGTGACGGCCTGACCGGTGGCCTTGTCTTGAACCGCTTTGACGAAATCACGTGCGACGGGCAGGGAAACGTCCGCCTCGAGCAGGGCGACGCGGACTTCGCGCAGGGCGGTTTTCACATCCTCTTCCGAGAGGGCACCCTGTTTGGTGAGGCGGTCAAAGACGCCGGAGAGGCGTTCGGAAAGATTCTCAAACATGGGCCATGGCCCCCTTCGATCGGTTGCGGTGCCCCTCAGATAGGATGCCCGCGTTGAATACGCAAATGCCCCCACGGGCGTAACACGCTGGTGGGGGGCGATCTCTGGCCGCGCCAGAGACCGGAAGACATGGTGCTTCCGGAGATTGCGGATCGTTTAGGCGAGCGGCGGGTCTGAGTCAACCCGCCGCACCGCCCGAGGATTATGCTGCCTTGAGCGCATCCACAGCTTCGTTCGCGCGGGCGATGGTGCCTTCGGCATCTGTTGCCAGCGCGTCGGCGGCCACGATGGTCACGTCGGTCATGCCCATGAAGCCCAGAACGGCCTTGAGGTAGCCGGTGTTGAAATCCGCCTCGGACCCGGCGGGCACGCCACCGGAGGCCATCGCCACGATCACGCGCTTGCCTTTGACCAGACCTTCGGGGCCGTTTTCGGTATAGCGGAAGGTAACGCCGACACGGGCGACCAGATCGATCCACGCCTTCAGCGACGCGGGCACGCTGAAGTTATAAATGGGCGCGCCGATGACGATGGTGTCGGCGGCCATCAGTTCGGCGACAAGCTTATCTGATTCAATCAGCGCTTCGCTTTGCTCGGGAGAGCGGTCTGTCTCGGGGATGGCGCGGGCGATGGCCCATGTTTCGGTGATCTGGGGCAGGGGCTCGAGAGCCAGATCGCGGACGGTTACATCACTGTCGCCCAGTTGCGCGATGATACGGTCGGTGAGGCCGCGGGTCACAGAGCTGGTGGTGTTTGCAGAGGAATCGATACGCAAGATAGACATGGGAGGATATCCTTTCGTGTTAACTTTCTTCGCTCTACATGATCCTTGCTCCTGCGAACGCAACTGGTGAAACTGCAGGTGATGTGTTCAATAATGCACAGCCGGGCAGACGAGGGGCCGAGAATGGACAATTGGGAAGAAATCAAGACGGCCTATCAGGTGGCGCGCATGGGCACCGTCAGTGGCGCAGCCGAGGTTCTGGGTGTCCATCATGCGACGGTGATCCGCCATGTGGATGCACTGGAACGACGGTTGTCGGTGAAGCTGTTCCAACGGCACGCGCGCGGCTACAAGACGACGGAGGCGGGCGAGGATCTGCTGCGTGTGGCCTCTGCCACGGACGACCAGTTCAGCCAGCTTGCCAGTCGCATCAAGGGGCGCGGCGAAGCGGTGTCGGGCGAGCTCGTCGTGACCTCCCTGATGGAGCTTTCGAGCTGGATGACCCCTTTGTTGGTCGCGTTCCAGCGGGAAAATCCGGATGTAACCCTGCGCTTTCTGACCGGGGAGCGGTTGTTTCGGCTGGAATATGGCGAGGCGCATATCGCGATCCGCGCAGGACAGGTGCCCGAGCAGCCGGATAATGTAGTGCAGCCTTTCTATCAATTCCAGATGGGGCTGTTCGCGCATAAGGACTATATCGCGGCCTTCGGTATGCCGTCGGGGGTCGAGGATTATGGCAACCACCGGTTTGTCGGCCATGACGACGCGCAGATGCGTGCGCCCTTCTTCAAATGGATGCGCGAGGTGGTGCCCGCGCATGCGATCTCCTTCCGCGGGCTGCATTCAGAAGCGCTCCGCGTTGCGGTGCTGGAGGCGGCGGGGATCGGGTTTGTCGATCTGATCGAGGGGCGCGCCAACCCCGATCTGGTCGAGGTGCATCCGCATCTGCCGGAATGGGATTCGATGCTGTGGCTGGTCACCCATGTTGATCTGCACCGCACACCAAAGGTGCAGGCCTTGCTGTCGTACCTGAAAAAAGCCGTAAAGACAGGGCTGTGAAGCGATCTGATCTGCAGGGGCATCTGGCGATGCTGGCGTTTTCGGCGCTGGTGGCGGGGTCGTTTTCGCTTGGGTCGCTGTCGGCCAATCTGATCTCGCCCACGGCGTTGAATGCGGCGCGATTCGTGATCGCGGGCATGGTGATTGCCGTGGCGGTCGCAGCGACGACGGGTGTGCCAAAGGGGGCTACGCGCGCGCCTTGGCGTTATCTGGTGCTTGGGGGGCTTTTCGCTGTCTACTTCGTGCTGATGTTCGAGGGGTTGAAGACCGCGCGTCCCGTCAGCGCGGCGGCGGTGTTTACGTTGACGCCCGTGATCGCTGCGGGGTTTGGGTGGCTCTTGCTACGGCAGGTGACGACCGGGCGGATGGCGCTGGCGCTGGCCATTGGTGCGGTCGGCGCGCTTTGGGTGATTTTTCGCGCTGATCTGGCCGCGCTGCGGCGGTTCGAGCTCGGGTATGGCGAAGCCGTGTATTTCGTCGGCTGCGTGAGCCATGCGCTGTATACGCCGATGGTGCGCAAGCTGAACCGCGGAGAGCCGACGGTGGTGTTCACCTTGGGCACGCTGATTGCCGGTGGTGCGTTGCTGTTTATCTATGGCTGGCGCGATGTGCTGGGGACGGATTGGATCGCGCTGCCCGCAATTGTCTGGATCACCATCCTCTATGTTGCCATCGCCGCCTCTGCCGCGACCTTTGTGTTGCTGCAGTTTGCGTCCCTGCGGCTGCCGTCGGCCAAGGTGATGGCCTATACCTATCTGACGCCCAGCTGGGTTATTCTGTGGGAAGTCGCATTGGGCAATGGTGCACCGGGCCCGCTTGTTTTCGGGGGCGTGGGTCTGACGATTGTGGCGCTGTATCTGCTGTTGCGGGACGATACCAAAGCGGTTTGATCAAAAGGGCGGGAACCGATCCGACATATCCAGCGTTAAGATCACATAAAGTTTATAAAGGGACTATTCTAATGCGTAGCATTATTTATCTGATCGGTTTGATTGTTGTTGTTCTGGCGATCCTGCGCTTTGCGTTCGGCGTCATTTAATAACATCAAGTTTGGCCCTTCTGTGTAAAACCTCGTCGCAGGAGGGCCAATATTTATCTAGTCTTCCGACGTCCCCGGATCATTCTGCGCCGCATCCCTTGACGTTTCGCGTATTTCGGCGGCCAGAAACCTTTCAAAATCATCAAGATTGATCGGGTCATATTGACCGAAGCCCTGCATCCACACGGACGGGGCCTTGAGTGCGGCTGGCTCAAGCTTGCACCATTTGAGCCGCCCGCGCTTTTCCTGCACGATCAGACCTGCACGTTCCAGCACCGACAGATGTTTAGATATCGCCGCGAGCGAAATGCCAAACGGGTCGGCGACATCTGTGACGGCCATATCATCCTCAAGCAGCATCGCCAGAATAGCGCGTCGCGTCGGATCGGCGAGTGCTGCAAAAATCGCGTCGAGCTGTGTGGCGGGCGGTTGGGGCACGGTTGTCTGGATGTCCTTGGTGTGCGGGTTCTTATGAGGTAGCGGAAACCACGCTTAACCAAAAGGTTGAATATGAGTGTCGCGCGAATTTGCAAGGGGTGGGGGCCGTTTGCTCCAAATTATGAACGATAGGTAACTGCAAAACTGTTTGATTACAGTGGCTTGAGCGGTCGGCTAACAGAGTTGACTCTGAAGCGGTGTGAAAGTAGCTACTGCGCAACACATCCAACAGGGATTTTGGCGTGACCGATCCGGACCAACAGCAGCGGCTAAAGCAGCTTGAGGCAAAGATCGAAGCAGCCAAACGGGCGCAGGCTCCAAAACCCCGGGCGGATGAACATTATTCTCAGGCATCGCTGGCCTGGCGGATGGTGATCGAACTTTGCGCCGGTTTAGGGATCGGTTTTGGCATCGGATACTCGTTGGATTGGTTCTTTGGAACGCTCCCGTTATTCATGGTGCTGTTTGTAATGCTGGGCCTTGCGGCAGGGGTGAAGACGATGCTCCGCTCCGCGCAGGAAATCCAGGAAAAGAAGATGGCCGATGTGGCCGATGAAGAAAAAGGGCCCTGACATGGCGGCAGAAGCACACGGCGAAGAAACAGGCGGTTTGGCTTTTCACCCGATGGATCAGTTCATCGTCAAGCCATTCTTTGGCGACGGCGCTGTATCCTGGTACACGATCACCAACGCAACAGTCTGGATGGCTGTAGCCGTTCTGGCGATCTTTGCGCTGCTGGTTCTGGGCACCTCGAAACGGTCGGTTATCCCGTCGCGCATGCAGTCGGTCGCTGAACTGGCCTATGGCTTCATCTACAAGATGGTCGAGGATATCTGCGGTAAAGAAGGGGTGAAATACTTCCCCTACATCATGACCCTGTTCATGTTTATCGTCTTCTCGAACTTCCTGGGCCTGCTGCCGATGGCGTTTACCCCGACATCGCATATCTCGGTCACCGCCGTGATGGCCTTTGCCGTGTTCTTCGGTGTGACCATTCTGGGTTTCGTCAAGAACGGCGCATCGTTCCTGAGCCTGTTTTGGGTCAGCAGCGCGCCCTTGGCTCTGCGTCCGGTTCTGGCCCTGATCGAGCTGATCTCGTACTTTGTACGTCCGGTCAGCCACTCTATCCGTCTTGCGGGTAACATGATGGCGGGTCACGCCGTGATCAAGGTTTTCGCGGGCTTCGCGGCACTTGCTGCCATCGCCCCCTTCTCGGTTCTTGCGATCACGGCAATGTATGGCCTCGAGGTGTTGGTTTCCTTCATCCAGGCATATGTTTTCGCGATCCTCACATGCGTTTATCTGAAAGACGCATTGCACCCGCACCACTAACACCAAGGCGGGATATTCCCGCCTGACCAATCACCAAAATTCCATTGTAAGGAGAAATGACATGGAAGGCGAACTCGCACAAATGGGCCAATTCATTGGCGCAGGTCTGACAGCATTCGGCATGGGTGGCGCAGCCATCGGTGTGGGCAACGTTGCAGGCAACTACCTGGCTGGCGCACTGCGCAACCCATCTGCTGCTGCTGGTCAAACAGCAACTCTGTTCATCGGCATCGCCTTTGCAGAAGCCCTGGGGATCTTCTCGTTCCTCGTCGCTCTGCTGCTGATGTTCGCTGTCTAAGCTTAAGACACCTACGTCCTTACGCTTCGGGCAGTGCGCTATGGCGCGCTGCCCGAAAGACTTCCACGCTTTGACAGGAGCCCGCTATGGCGACGGAACCGATTACTAGGGAAATCGCTGGCGCATGCGTCAACGAATTTGGCAGCGCCATTGGTATGCCACAGCTTTGCATTGATTGGTTCGGCAACCAGATTTTCTGGCTTATCGTCGCTCTGGTCGCAATTTACTTTATTCTGTCGCGCGTTGCCCTGCCACGCATCGGCGCTGTTCTGGCGGAGCGCCAGGGCACCATCACCAATGACATCGCCGCCGCCGAAGACCTGAAGGTCAAAGCGACGGAAGCAGAGGCCGCTTACGACAAAGCCTTGATCGACGCTCGTGCAGAAGCACAGCAGATCATCGCCGCCGCGAAAGCTGACATTCAGGCCGATCTGGACAAAGCGATTGGCAAGGCAGACGCTGAGATCGCCGCCAAATCTGCCGAGTCCGAGAAAGCGATCAGCGAAATCCGCGCCTCCGCGATGGAGAACGTTGAAGCTGTCGCCAAAGACACAGCCGAGGCCATCATCGCCGCCGTCGGTGGCTCTGCTGACGCGAAAACAATTTCCGCGGCCGTCGATGCCCGGATGAAAGGATAAGCCATGCGTTTGACCTTCTCAGCCCTCATCGCCGGTCTGGTTGCCTCCCCTGCTTTTGCAGCTGGTGACGTGTTCTTTTCGCTGCGCAATACGGACTTTATCGTCCTGCTGGCTTTCCTGCTTTTCGTCGGTGTTTTGATCTATTTCAAAGTGCCAAAGATGATGGGCAGCATGCTCGACAACCGCGCCGAAGGCATCAAGTCCGAACTGGACGAAGCCCGGGCGCTGCGTGAAGAAGCGCAGACGCTTCTTGCCAGCTACGAACGCAAGCAGCAGGAAGTGAAAGAGCAAGCGGACCGTATCGTGACATCGGCAAAGGCCGAAGCGAACGAAGCCGCGGATCAGGCACGTGCCGACCTGGAGAAATCCATCGCGCGCCGTATGGCCGCCGCCGAAGAGCAGATCGACTCCGCTCAGGCTGCTGCCGTTAAAGAAGTCCGCGATCAAGCTGTCGTTGTGGCCATTGCCGCTGCCAAGGATGTTATCGCCAAAAAGATGACAGCCGCGGAAGGCAATGCATTGATCGACAGTGCAATTGCAGAAGTTGACGCGAAGCTACACTGAGTTTTAACGAACTGACTTTAAAAGGCCTCGGTATTGACCGGGGCCTTTTTACGTTGGGCTAGGTGTTTGTCTCGTGTTGAAGACGTTGGCGCGCGACATCTTCATTGCGCTCGGCCTTTTGATGGTCGCGCAGGGCGTTCTCGACATAGGTCAGATGCGCCTCTACGGCGGCCTGTGCCGCGGCGGGATCGCGTGCCTGTAACGCGTCATTGATGGCGCGGTGCTGATCCAGCAGGGCGGTGCGCGTTGTACGCTGTTTGAACATGACTTCACGATTGTAGAACACGCCGCCACGCAGCAGATCATACATCGACCGCATCATATGCAGCATGACGACGTTATGGCTCGCTTCTGTGATCGCCATATGAAACTGCGCGTCCAGTTGCGCTTCGTCATCCGCGTTACGCTTCTGATGTGCGGCTTCCATCTTGTCGAAAACCGCCTGAATGACCCCAAGGTCAGTGTCAGAACCAAGCCGCGCGGCCCGTTTGGCTGCCAGCCCTTCCATGTCGCGGCGGAACGAAAGATAGTCAAACACGGCTTCGTCATGACGTGCAAAAAGCTCTGTCAGGGCAGGGGAGAACGCGCTGCCGAGCACATCGGCGACATAGACCCCCGCGCCGGGCTTTGCGGTCAGCAATCCGCTGGCCTGAAGCTGGGCAATAGCATCCCGAAGCGAGGGGCGCGAAACGGCAAGCCGCTCTGCCAGCTCCCGCTCTGCGGGTAACCGTTCGCCGGGCCGCAGAATTCCACGCAGGATTAATTGTTCTACCTGCTTTACGACAGCGGCTGACAATTTTTCGGAGGCGATAGGCTGAAAGGGCATCGGCGTTTCCTTGGATTGGTCAAATTATATGACCGGAGGGGCGGGGCGGCAACGCCATTGTTTCCTGCTAAATGTTGGACCGCATTAACACTCCCTTAGGGTGCCGCGCCTTAGATGGGCTCATGATGATAGATACGCGATTCCTTACCGTCTTTCTGTGCGCCTTGGTGATGGTGTTTGTCACGGGCTGCAACATGCCGAGCACGAATTTCAGCGGCTTACCTGCAACTGCCATTCCGGTGGACGGTTCTGACTTTGACGTGCGCGTTAACGGCAATCAGGCGGAAGCGATACGCACCAACATGGAATACGCGCCCCGTTTCGGCCCAATCCGCGACCGTGCGGCGCGGGCGATGGCGCAAGTCAGCGGCTGCGAGGTCACGCATGTCGCCGGGGATCAAGCGCTGGCCGTCGGAAAGCTGGACTGCGGATGAGGGGTAGAACCGTCAAACAACCTTAGCGAAAGGGAAATGCGACGACAGACATAGAGTAACAATATCTTGTGGATAAGGCGGCTGCTTCCCGCTCTACCTAGCGGGGTCGCGTTGACTCTAAACCCAATGATCCGCAATTCTGGCTGTCCATAAGAATCGGGCGGGCACGAACATTGCGGTTTTCCAAACTCAGGCTGACAGGCTTTAAAAGCTTTGTAGATCCCACTGATCTGATCATCTCGGATGGTCTAACCGGCGTTGTTGGCCCGAATGGTTGCGGCAAGTCCAACCTGCTTGAAGCGCTTCGTTGGGTGATGGGCGAAAACCGTCCGACTGCTATGCGCGGCGGCGGTATGGAAGATGTGATATTCGCCGGTGCGTCCTCTCGTCCGGCCAAGAACTTCGCCGAAGTCGCGTTGCATATCGATAACTCCGAACGTCTCGCGCCGGCTGGGTTTAACGACGGTGATAGCATCGAAATCATCCGGCGGATCACCCGTGATGTCGGTAGCGCCTATAAAGCGGCCGGAAAGGATGTGCGCGCGCGTGATGTGCAAATGCTGTTTGCCGATGCTTCAACGGGTGCGCATTCGCCAGCGCTGGTACGGCAAGGCCAGATTTCGGAACTTATCAACGCCAAACCCAAAAGCCGACGTCGGATTTTGGAAGAGGCTGCAGGAATTTCCGGCCTATATGCGCGTAGGCACGAGGCCGAGCTGAAGCTAAATGGCACCGAGGCAAACCTTGCGCGTGTGGATGATGTCGTTGAACAGCTTGCCGCGCAGCTTTCGCAACTGAGCCGTCAAGCGCGTCAGGCGGCACGGTATCGCGATATCGGCGCTGCGATTCGCCGGACCGAAGGTGTGTTGCTGTATCGTCGGTGGCGTACCGCGGAAGATGCGCGGCAAACCGCAGCGGAAGCATTACGGGCGCAAATGGCGATCGCAGCTGAGACCGAGAAAAACGTTCGCCTTGCGACGGTAGCACGTCAAAAGGCCGAGGACGCTCTACCGCCGCTGCGCGAAGAAGAAGCGATCGCAGCGGCGATCGTCCAGCGCCTTGGCGTTCAGCGCGACACCCTGAGCGATCAAGAAAATTCCGCCCGCGCCGCGATCGATGCGTTGACTAAGCGCATTGCGCAGCTCACCCGAGATCTCGATCGAGAAGGGGAGTTAAATCGCGACGCCGAGGAAACCATTGAGCGGCTTGATTGGGAAGCCAGTGAATTGGCAAAGGCGGGAGATGGCCATGACGTGGCGGTCGAAGCGGCGAGCAATGCCGCACAAGATGCGGCTGGCGTATTAGAAACGCAGGAAGCGGGGCTTGCCAAGCTAACCGAAGACGTCGCCCGATTGGTGGCGCGCCACAGCTCCGCCGAACGGTTGTTAGGCGACCATCGGAAAACACTGGCAAAGTCGGAAGCCGAAGCTGCTAAAGCGCGCACCGCTGTAGAGCAAAGCGGAGCTGCACTTGAAAAAGCTAATGATGATGTCCGCACCGCGCAAGAGGCTGAAGCGAGCGCGCGAGTAGCGTCAGCCAATGCCGAAGACGCTTTGCTGAGGGCCGAAGAAGACCGGGCCAAAACGCAAAGCCTTGAGGCCGATGCGCGTGCCGAGCGTTCTGAAGCTGAGGGTGAGCTGAACGCGATCCGAGCTGAAGCGGGCGCATTGGCAAAGCTAGTTGAACGCGACACGGCCGAGGGCGGCCAGATATTAGACCGTCTGCAGGTCGAACACGGCTTCGAAAAGGCGCTTGGTGCGGCCTTGGCTGATGATTTGCGAGCACCAGGCGTAGAGGGTGACGGCCCGTCCGGCTGGGCACATTTGCCAGCCTATTCATCGACCCAAGCCCTGCCGCAAGGGATTACGTCCCTGACTGCGCATGTGTCCGTACCAGATGTTCTCGACCGTCGCATGAGTCAGATCGGTCTAGTGGATGCGGATGACGGCACGCGGCTGCAATCATCTCTTTTACCGGGCCAGCGTCTTGTGTCGTTGGAGGGAGATCTGTGGCGTTGGGACGGTTTTCGCGCTTGGGCAGAGGATGCGCCGTCGGCTGCGGCCCTCCGTTTACAACAAATTAACCGGCTCGAGGTACTCAAACAGGGGCTAGAGCAAGCGAGTCAACGTGCTGACGGCGCGCGGGATGCACATGAAACGCTTCAAAAGCTACTGCTCGTTCAGGCCGAAGCCGATAAAAACGCTCGAGCGGTGCGTCGTGATGCGGATCGTGCGGTTGCTGAAGCAGGCCGTGCCTTAAGTCGAGCCGAGGCGGATCGTAACCTGGCCGAAAGCCGGTTGGAAAGCTTAGGACTGGCGGTCGAGCGCCACGAAGACGAGGCGATCAACGGACGGCGGTTGGTCACTGAAGCAGCGAATGCGCTTGGTGCTTTGGAGGATGTGTCGAGCGCACGGGCGGATGTAGAGACGCTGCGGCAGACGGTTGAGGGTGCACGTATTGCGATGATGTCACGCCGTTCATTGCTGGATGAACTGCGTCGTGAGGGTGTCGCGCGGCTGAAACGGGCACAAGAGGTTGCCAAAGAATTGGAGGGTTGGCGGAACCGTTTGGACACGGCTGGCAAGCGAAGCGCTGAGCTTATCGAGCGAAGAGATGCGTCTGTACAAGAGCTTGAAGCAGCCAGCTCAGCACCGGCAGAAATCGCGGCGAAGCGTGAGGAATTGACTGTTGCCATCGCCGATGCTGAGGCGCGTAAAACGGCAGCGAGCCGCCGGCTTTCGTCCGCCGAAACCGGATTGCGCGATACAAGCTTGGCTGAGCGCGATGCAGAGCGGTCTGCATCTGATGCACGCGAATCGCGGGCCGGAACGCAAGCACGTACGGATGCTGCGAAGGAGGCTGTGAGCTTTGCCGCGGAGCGTATTTTGGAAGAGCGTGACATGACGCCGGACGCGCTATTGGCGTCGCTGGAATTGGGTGCGGAAAACTTACCCGCTATCGAGGTTCTTGAGGCCCAGTTGACGAAATCGAAAGGTCAACGAGAAGCCTTGGGGGCTGTTAACTTGCGCGCCGAGGATGATGCCAAGGAAGTCCAGGCAGAGCATGACACGCTCGTCGGTGAGAAAGTTGATTTGACCGAAGCGATCCGGACGTTGCGCAGTGGTATTGCAAGTCTGAATAAAGAGGGGCGAGAACGGCTGCGAACCGCATTTGAGCAGGTCAACGACAACTTCTCCATGCTGTTTAAACACCTTTTTAACGGTGGAGAGGCCAATCTGGTGATGGTCGAATCAGACGACCCGTTGGAAGCTGGGCTAGAGATTATGTGCCAACCACCAGGTAAAAAGCTCAGCACGCTCAGCCTGCTGTCGGGGGGGGAGCAAACACTGACAGCAATGGCGCTGATCTTCGCGGTATTCCTCGCGAACCCCGCGCCGATCTGTGTTCTTGATGAGGTTGACGCGCCTCTTGATGATGCAAATGTCACGCGCTTTTGCGACCTGCTAGATGAGATGTGCCGGCAGACCAATACGCGTTTTCTGATTATCACGCACCACGCTGTCACGATGGCGCGCATGGACCGCTTGTTCGGCGTCACTATGGCGGAGCAGGGCGTCAGCCAGTTGGTTTCTGTCGACCTTAAAAAAGCAGAAACGCTTGTGGCTTGAGACCCATAAAGGTTTCCGCGAAGATCATCCGCGATCGTGCGGCGCGGTGAAATCAATTTCGGGATTGATCGGTATAATTTGATGTGGATTTACCGTGGTCTGACTGTAGTGATAATGTCTTACGATGTGATCAAAGTTCACTGTGTCCGCGACGCCTGACTGCTGGAACAGCTCGCGCGTATAGCCCCATAGGTTCGGGTAATCGGTTAGGCGTTTGTGATTGCATTTGAAATGGGTGTGATAGACGAGATCGAAACGCACTAAGGTTGTAAACAGACGCCAATCCGCTTCTGTAAGCGTGTCTCCAACAAGGTACCGGTTACGCTCTAGGATAGCCTCAAGCCAGGTCAGGCTCTCGAACAGAGGATGTACGGCATTGTCATAAGCTTCCTGTGTCGTTGCGAAACCTGCTTTGTAGACACCGTTGTTGACCGTTTCGTAAACGCGATCGTTAACCTTTTCGATTTCTGAGCGTAGTGCCGCTGGCCAGTAATCATCTGAATTACCCGTCACGTCATCAAAGGCGCTGTTGAACATGCGTATGATTTCTGACGATTCGTTTGATACAATGGTGTCTTGCTCTTTGTCCCAGAGCACAGGCACCGTAACACGGCCTGAGAAATTTGGGTCGGCTTTGATATAAATGTCACGTAGGAAGTCTTTGCCAAAGAGCCTGTCACCGGTGGTGCCGGCGTAGTCCGTGTCGAATGTCCAGCCGTCCCCCAGCATATCCGGGTGCACAACGGAAATGCCTATGTGATCTGTAAGCCCTTTCAGGGCGCGAAAAATTAACGCGCGGTGCGCCCAGGGGCATGCATAGCTAACATATAGATGATACCTGTCAGAGCGCGCGGAAAACCCTGGTTTTCCTGACGGTCCCGCACTGCCATCCGCTGTAATCCAGTTGCGGAATTTGGCTGCAGAACGTTCGAATTTCCCGCCCGTGGCCTTCGTATCGTACCATTCGTCGCGCCATTTTCCGTCTACCAGCAAACCCATAAACCGCTCCTTTACTTCTTTGTGGTCAAGGTAATGTCACGGGGCCTGATGGCCATAGCACTACGTGCACAGGAGGGCTGCAAAGATGCACCGTGTATAGAACCGAAGGAATCTCTTGATTTTAATTCGTCATACGTCACGCTTGATGACGGGAGTGATAGCAGGGAGGATGCTGTGGAAGCGATGTTGCCTAAAGATATCCAGGCAGGACTGGATGAAGCGCGGATAGATAGCCTGCGAAAATCGTCGCGGTTGCGTGTTCACGCCGATGGGGAGCGGTATAAAGTCTTGCGATATTGGGATGCGGGGTTTTCGCTAGATGCTTCATCGGCACCGCAATTGCGTGGCCGGGTAGACTTGTTTGACGGTGCCGTACATTTGTTCCAGTGCCTTGTCGTAGCTGTGGAGCAAGAGGGCGGCGAGATGCTGTTTGACTTCAAGAGAGCAACCCGCGTGGCGAAGACGCCAGCTCTTGATTTTGAACGCGCAGCGGACGCGCCGGCGGGATTGATCACCGTTGACGCGCCTCACTGAAGTTACTGCAGGTCTTTGAACGCTTTGCGCAAACGGGTGCAGGCTTCCTCTACTCGGGCGCGCGGGGTGGCGATGTTAAAGCGCAGAAAGCTTTCGCCGCCCTTGCCAAAGGTGGGGCCATGGTTTGCAGCGATTCCTGCAGATTTCTCAACCCGTTGAGTGAATTCGGATCTGTCCATACCGGTCCCGCTACAGTCAACCCAAGCAAGGTAGGTGGACTGTAGCGGCATGGATTTCAAACCGGGAATATCATCGATCGCAGTGTCGAAGATCTTTCTATTGCCATCAAGATAGGCGACCAGATCATCGACCCAAGCCGCACCTTCTGGGGAATAGGCCGCGGTCGCCATAAATAATCCGAAAGAGTTCGGTGACAGCCCCATGGCGGCCATGCGTTGACCAAAGATTGCGCGTAGTTTGGGGTCGGGAATGATTACATTGCCAGAATGGCTGCCGGCGATGTTAAAGGTTTTAGTGGTTGCCGTCATCATGACCAACCGGTCGGCGACCCCATCAATTAACGCCATGGGGGTGTGTGTATGACCAGGCATTACCAAATCATGGTGGATCTCGTCCGAGACCAGCACCAGATCATGGCGTTTGGCAAAGGCTGCGACCTGTTCCAGCTCTGACTTTGACCAGACACGCCCGCCCGGGTTATGGGGGGAACAGAACACCAGCATCGTCTCGTTGCCAGTCATTTGCGCGTCATAGGCATCGAAATCGAGCGTATACTGGCCGCCCTCTATCGCCATTTCACATTCGACCACCTGCCGCCCTGCAGCAGAGATCACCCGTGCAAAGGCGTGGTAAACCGGTGTGAACAGGACAACGCCGTCCCCGGGCTTGGTGAAGGCGTCGACACACATCGCGGTTCCGTTAACCAGGCCGTGCGTGGTGAAAATCCACTCGGGCGCGACTTTCCAACCGTGTCGATGCGCCATCCACCATTGGATGGCACCCAGATATTTGCTGTCATCGCCGAAGTAGCCATAGACGCCATGGTCCAACATATCTTGCAGCGCGGTTTGAACCACCTGAGGCGGGCGGAAATCCATATCCGCAACCCACATGGCAATGCCCGTATCCGCGGGGACGCCGTAGATCGGCTCCATCTTGTCCCATTTCGCGCAATGGGTGCCACGCCGGTCGATGATTTCGTCAAAGCTCATGGGGTTCTCCTGTCAGATTTGGCCGACACGCTAAACCTAATCGACCGGACCGCAAGCCCCGAGGTTGCAGCGGCGCAGGTGTTGGCCTAAATCAACCAAATGATACGCAATATTTTACTACACCCTGACCCGCGGCTGAAAAAGCCATGCGCCCCCGTGACCGATATGACGGACGAGTTGCGCGGCTTGGCTAATGATATGCTCGCCACGATGTATGACGCGCCGGGGATCGGTCTTGCGGCCCCCCAGATCGGGATGATGAACCGCTTGATCGTCATGGATTGCGTAAAGGAAGAGGGGGAGACGCCGCGACCGCTGGTGATGTTCAACCCCGAAGTTATCGCCGCCTCGGACGCGCTGAGCACCTATGAAGAAGGGTGTTTGTCGATCCCCGAGCAGTTTGCCGATGTGACACGCCCCGCAGAAGTGGACGTGCGCTGGATCGATATCGACGGGAACGAGCAGACCGAGACGTTTACCAAACTGTGGGCGACCTGCGTGCAGCACGAGATCGACCATTTGGATGGAAAGCTTTTTATTGATTATCTAAAACCGATGAAACGCCAGATGATCACGCGCAAAATGACCAAGCTGAAACGCGAGCTGGCGCGCGGATGAGCGTGTTGGACATCGTAACCTGGCCTGACGCGCGGCTGACAGCTGTGTGCGCGCCTGTCGCCACGCGCACGCCCGAAATCGACCAGCTGATCGCTGATATGTTCGAGACGATGTATGCCGCGCCCGGTCGCGGGTTGGCGGCCCCGCAGGTTGGCCGGACGGAGCGTATTTTCGTTTTCGATGCGGGCTGGAAGGAAGGCACTCCGACGCCTGTCGCCTGTATCAATCCGCAGATCGTCAGCCTGTCTGACACCCGCGCGATTGGCGAAGAGGGATGTTTGTCGATCCCCGGCGTGCCAATGGATATCGCCCGCGCAACAGAGGTAACCTTGCGGTGGACGGATGCTGATGGCGCCCACGAACGAAAGTTCACCGGCGCAGAGGCCGTGATCTTGCAGCATGAATATGACCACCTTGATGGCATCGTCATTTATGACCGTGTCGCGCAGGAGCAAAGCCAATGACCGTTCGTCGCATTATTCCGTGGCCGCATGCCTGTTTGCGGACGCCCGCCGGCCAAGTGGCAGAAATCAATGATGAAATTCGTGCACTCTGGGACGACATGATCGACACGATGGACGCGATGCCGGGGGTCGGGCTGGCCGCACCACAGATCGGGGTGTCGCTGCAGGTCGCCGTTGTCGATGCCTCGCAAGCGCGCGACAAGCGGATTCGATTGGCAAACCCTGTCGTCGTTGACGCTTCGGCGATCATGAATGAATACGAAGAGGCGAGCCCGAATTTGCCCGGAATATCGGCCAAGATCCGGCGTCCACGCGGTGTGAAAGTGCAGTATCTTGACGAGCAGGGCGCGACAGTGACGCGCGATTTCGTCGGGTTGGAGGCGACCAGCGTGCAGCATCAGATCGACCATCTTGCTGGAAAAATGTTTGTCGACAATCTGAGTAAAACGCGCCGTGATATGCTGCTGCGCAAGGCGCGCAAGTACAAGGGCTGATTGCCTCTACGGTTTGAAGGGAAGTGTTCGATGCGTGTTATCTTTATGGGAACACCTGATTTTTCAGTGCCAGTGTTGGATGCGTTGGTCTTGGCCGGCCACGAAATCGCCGCCGTCTATTGCCAGCCGCCGCGCCCTGCAGGGCGAGGCAAAAAGGACCGCCCCAGCCCGGTTCAGCAACGGGCAGAGGCTTTGGGGTTGCTGGTACGTCACCCCGTTTCGTTGAAAACCGCCGAGGCGCAGGCGGAGTTTGCAGCGCTCGGCGCGGATGTGGCCGTTGTTGTGGCCTATGGTCTGATTTTGCCCCAAGCCGTTCTGGATGCGCCGAAATCCGGGTGCCTGAATATCCACGCTAGTTTGTTGTCCCGATGGCGGGGTGCCGCGCCGATCCATCGGGCGATTATGGCGGGCGACGTTGAAACGGGTGTGTGCATCATGCAGATGGAGGCGGGGCTGGACACGGGGCCCGTGCTGTTGCGCGCCGCGACGCCGATCCGCACCACCGAGACGACGATCGAACTGCATGACCGACTAAGCGCCATGGGCGCAGAGTTGATTGTCGACGCACTTCGGCAACTGCCTGACCTGCAACCGGAACCGCAGCCCGAAGAAGGCGTGACCTATGCCAGTAAAATTGACAAGGCCGAGGCGCGCATCGATTGGTCGCGCCCCGCAACAGAGGTGGACCGGCAAATCAGGGGGCTGTCGCCGTTTCCTGGTGCATGGTTCGATCTGGACGGCACGCGGGTGAAGGTGCTGGCATCGAAGCTTGCCGAGGGCGAGGGTGCAGCGGGCGAGGTTCTGGATGACACTCTGCGCGTCGGTTGCGGGGAGGGTGCGGTTCAGCTGATCCGCTTGCAACGTGCGGGGAAAGCGGCGCAAGATGCGCAGATGTTCCAGCGTGGTGCGCAGATTGCTGCGGGCACAGTTCTAAGCAAAGGGTAAATCATGCTTCCGACGCTTATTGGCACGGTTGTGATCGCGGGGCTTGTCGGCTTTTTCGCCGAAAAGTCAGGCTTTACCCGCAACGGCTATCTTGCCTCGATCATCATCTGCGTGGGCGGCGCTTTCCTGTTTTATTTCGTGCGGTTGATGTTCGGCTTCGGGTTTAATTCGGCCGGCATGAACGCCATCGCGTCCTCTATCGGGGCGCTGATCATCGTGCCGTTTCACTGGCGTAGAAAGTAACGTTACACCCGCGGCGGGCGGCTTTTGTACACGGGTAGGTGCCACCCGAAATACAGCGATCCGGCACGCAAAATCCACGTCATACAGGCACCGGCAAACAGCGCCAGCGCATCATCGCCCAGAATGCTACGGATGATGACGGCGGTTGCGGCACCGGCGAAAGCGGCGGTCACATAAAGTTCACCCTGTTGCAGAACAAGCGGCACCTCCCCCACGACAACATCGCGCATCAAGCCGCCCATGCAGCCGGTGATCATCCCCATCAGCACCACGACCACAGCGGATTGATCAAGCGAGATCG